>NZ_JBIRRY010000005.1:0-562474 GCF_044333935.1 Streptomyces sp. NPDC020884
TCCGTCAACGGCAAGAAGAACGACGGCCAGGCCAAGGAATCCATCCAGGTCGTCGACGTCTCCCAACTCCTCCTGGAGTCCGTGAAGACCCCCGCGGATCCGACGGACGAACCGGATCAGGTGGACGCACCGGAGCCCGAACCGGCAAAGTGACCTAACGCATCAACGCGATGAGCGGCCGGACCTGCCTCGGGGGCAGGACCGGCCGCTTTTCCGTGCCCGGGGCGTCGCGTTCCGTGCCGTCCGGGACGTGACGACCGCCGCATGTGAACTCGGACATGTACGCGACGACACATCTGGAGCATCATGTGCCCCGGAGAACCCGGGAACGGGCCAAGAACGACGCGCCGCCGACGCCGGACGCCCGGACGGCAACAAGAACACCAGCAAAACCAGCAGCACCAGCAGCACCAGCAGCACAGCAACAGCAACAACGGACGACGACGAGCGACGAACGAGGCCCCGTGCGCCCACGCATCACGCACCTCACGCACCCGAAGGCAGCGGTGACGACCAGAGCGACGGCTACCGGGCCGACGGCCGCCCTCGCCGCGGGCTGCGCGGCCCTGCTGCTCGCCCTCACCGGCTGCGGGAGCCCCTCGGCCGCCGACGGACCGTCGTCCACGTCAACGTCCACGTCCGACTCCGACTCCGGCTCCGGCTCCGGCGGCAAGAACGGCGACACCCCGCCGAAGGCGCAGACCCAGGCCCAGGCGGGCACGGCGCGCATCCCCGTCCCCCGCGGCACCGGCAGCCGCGTCCCGTACGACTTCAACGGCGACGGCCACCGTGATCTGGTCATCGACGACCTGGTGAAGGCCCCCGAGGACAGCCACGGCGACGACCCGGGCATCGGCATCGTCTACGGCTCCGACGACCGCGACCGCCCCCTGGACCCGGCCGCCCGCCGGCTGCTGAGCGCCCGCGCGAACGCGGCGAAGTCCGGCGACACCCTGCCCGCCGCGTTCGACGCCGAGGCGGCCTGCGACCTGGACCGGGACGGCTTCACGGACCTGATCGTCTCCACCGACCCCCCGTACAACGGCATCGGCGCCCCGCCGGTCCCCCTCCAGATCCTCTTCGGCTCCCCGCAGGGCCTGACGGGCAAGGCGGTCACCGTACGCATCCCGCAGAAGGCCCGGTTCGGCAACGAGTGGCCCGAGCAGCCGGTCTGCGGCGACTTCGACGGCGACGGCAAGGCCGACCTGGCGGTCACCGCCAGCGCCGGCCAGGTCACCTTCCTGCACGGCCCCTTCACCCGCACCGGAGCCCCGCGCAGCGCGGACCTGCTGCCGGACGGCGGCCCGTACCTCTACGCCCCCGAGCCCAAGGCCGACACCGACGGGGACGGCTACGACGACCTCGTCGCGGCCACCCGCCCGCACGCCCCCGGGCAGGCGGCCAAGGGCACCCTGCTGCTGGGCTCCGCGAAGGGCCCGGCCCGGCCGGGCGGCGCCTACGCGTTCGCGGCGGAGAAGCTCCCCGAGGCCCCGCTCGCCACCACCGCCCGCACCCGCACCGCCCTCCTGGACCACGGCGACTACGACGGCGACGGCAAGCCGGACACGGTGGTGCGGACGTACCGGGGCGAGCGGCAGGATCTGATCGCGCTCTACCCGGCGGGTAACACGAAGGACCCCGTGGTGACCTTCTCCACAGCGCTGTTCCTCCCCTGAACTCCCCCTCCCCGTAGCCCTTAGGGGATGTCACAGCTCGGCCGCAATGGCGGACGGGTTCCCCGGGGCCCCACTCCCCACCGCCGGGGACCAGGTACGTTCGACGGGTGGCTGGATTCAGGATCGGACGCGGCCGGGACAACCGCACCCCGCAACAACCGCAGCAGCAGCGGCAGCAGCCGTACGGAGGGCAGGCACCACAGCCGCCGTACGGTGCTCAGCCGTGGCCGACGGCAGGAGGCGGCCCCGGCAACGGCTCGGCCCCACCGCCGTACGGAGCCCCGCAGGGCGCCCCGTACAACGACGGCGGCTTCGCGGGGCACGGGCAGAGCGGACACGGAGGATACGGCGGGCAAGGACAGGCCCCTCACGGCCACGGCGGCCACGGCGAGCCGGAGTACTTCGGCGACCCGTACACGAACCCGGCGCCCCACGACCCGTACGCCAACAACCCGGGTCACACGCAGGCGTTCCGCGTCGACGAGGACCCCTACGGCAACGGCCAGACCTACCACGCCGGCTCCGCCCCCGCCCAGCCCGCCGGCCCGCGCCTGCGCTGGAAGGACCTGCTGACCGGCATCGTGACCCGCCCGGCGCCGACGTTCTGGCAGATGCGGGACTACCCGGTCTGGGGCCCGGCGCTGGTCGTCACCTTCCTCTACGGCCTGCTGGCGCTGTTCGGCTTCGACCAGGCGCGCGAAGAAGCGATCAACGCGACGATCTCGACGGCCGTCCCGTACGTCCTCTTCACCGGCGTCGGCTTCGTCCTCGGCGGCCTGGTCCTCGGCGCGGTGACCCACACCCTGGCCCGCCAGCTCGGCGGCACGGGTTCGTGGCAGCCGACGGTGGGCCTGTCGATGCTGATCATGTCGATCACCGACGCCCCGCGCCTGCTCTTCGCCGTGTTCCTGGGCGGCGAGAACTCCCTGGTGCAGATCGTGGGCTGGCTGACCTGGCTGGCGGCCGGAGCGCTGTTCACGTCGATGGTCAGCAAGTCGCACGACCTGCCGTGGCCGAAGGCGCTGGGAGCCTCGGCGATCCAGCTGATCGCGCTGCTGTCGATCATCAAGCTGGGCACGATCTGAGAGAGAACGCGAGAGGCCCCGGAGCGCACGACGCACTCCGGGGCCTCGTCACGTACGCCCGTGTACGCGCTACGCGCTACGCGTCCAGAACCTGCCCGTCACGCCGCACGACGGGCTTCTCCACGCTCCACGGGAAGTTGATCCACTGATCGGTCTTCTTCCACACGTACTCGCACTTCACGAGGGAGTGGGACTTCTCGTAGATGACGGCGCTGCGCACCTCGGCGACATGGTCGACGCAGAAGTCGTGGACGAGCTTGAGCGTCTTGCCGGTGTCGGCGACGTCGTCGGCGATCAGAACCTTCTTCTCGGAGAAGTCGATCGCGTTGGGAACGGGCGCCAGCATGACCGGCATCTCCAGGGTGGTCCCGACCCCCGTGTAGAACTCCACATTGACCAGGTGGATGTTCTTGCAGTCCAGGGCATACGCGAGCCCGCCGGCGACGAAGACCCCGCCGCGCGCGATGCTGAGCACGACGTCGGGCTCGTACCCGTCGTCGGCGACGGCCTGCGCCAGCTCGCGCACGGCCCGCCCGAAGCCTTCGTACGTAAGGTTTTCCCGCACGTCACTAGCCATGATCGATCACACCTGGGTCCGATGGAAGTTCTGGAACGACCGCGAGGCCGTCGGCCCCCGCTGCCCCTGGTACCGCGACTCGTACCGCTCGGAGCCGTACGGGAACTCGGAGGACGAGGTCAGCTTGAACAGGCACAGCTGCCCGATCTTCATGCCCGGCCAGAGCTTTATCGGCAGGGTCGCGAGGTTCGACAGCTCCAGGGTCACGTGCCCGGAGAACCCGGGGTCGATGAACCCGGCCGTCGAGTGCGTCACCAGACCGAGCCGTCCGAGCGAACTCTTGCCCTCCAGCCGCGAGGCCAGATCGTCGGGCAGCGAGATCACCTCGTACGTGGACGCCAGCACGAACTCCCCGGGGTGCAGGATGAACGCCTCATCGCCCTCCGGCTCGACGGTGCGCGTCAGATCGGGCTGTTCGACGGCCGGATCGATGTGCGGGTACCGGTGGTTCTCGAACACCCGGAAGTAGCGGTCCAGCCGCACGTCGATGCTCGACGGCTGCACCATCGAAGGGTCGTACGGATCAATACGGACTCGGCCTGCGTCGATCTCGGCCCGGATGTCCTTGTCTGAGAGAAGCACGTCCCGAGGATACGCAGAACGCGCGAGCCCGCCCCAACCGGACCACCCGCGCGCCTGCCGAACACCCTCCGGCCCCGACCGCCGATCGCTTCCCCGCGCGTCTTCCTGCCGCGGCTGCCCACCGACTCCTGCCGCTTCCTCCTACCGCCTACCGCTTCTCGAACGCCACCGGCACGGCCTGCCGCAACCGGGCACACCGAGGACACCGGATCAACCGCCCCGGCCCGATCCTGTCGGCCCCGAGCTGCTGCATCGGGAACGACGAGGTAGCGAAAACATGCCCTTCGGCACAGCGGACGACGGTGCGCTCCATCGACTCCATCAAGTCCCTTCCCCAACCACATATGGACGAGAAAGCCACATTAGGGGATGAACGGGACGCCACTCCACGCGGCACTCCGACGACTCACGCTACGCCCCCAACTCCCGCCCATCACACCCCCGTCCACCCACCCTTCACCACCGGGCACACGACACGAAGACCCCACGGCTCAGCTGCCGGGGGCCTGACATGGGGTAGAGTGTCGGACGATGCAACGCCGATCACCGGCACGCTTCGCGGGTGTAGTTTAATGGTAGAACATGAGCTTCCCAAGCTCAGAGCGCGAGTTCGATTCTCGTCACCCGCTCCACGACTGAGGCCCAGGTCATCGACTTGGGCCTTGTTTGTTGTCCGGGCCCATCCAGGTGCTCCTCCCTGACCGGAGCTGAGCGAGGACATGCGCGACCGGCAAGTCGTACCTGCCTTTGTCCTGCTCCCAGAAGGCGAGTACCCGAGCAGTGGCCTCGGCCATGTCCGGGGGCAGGTCGGCCGCGCGGAGGGTATCGGCGACCTCTTCCATCTCAGGTGCCCAGCGCCAGGCTCGGGCTGCAACATTCGGCAAGTACTCCGGATCGGAGAGGATCGCGGAGATCATGATCTCGGCTTCGGCCGTGAGCTGATCACCGACTCCATGGGCGTCGGCGAGCGCGTGAGCAATGCCGGCGAGGGTACGAGCGGCCTTCTGGTAGCTGGCAAAGGCCATCTTCAGCGCGGAAGCGGAACCGGGTGTGTCCCCGACCCGGCACACGTGCAGCGCAGAGTCCGTGAACAGCGACGCCACCAGCTCGACGGCAGAGTCGGCCCCTGCGAGATAGAGCCGTGTGACACGCCCCTCGCCTGGCGGCTGACCGAAAACGGCACCGTCGACAACTGCGGAGCCGGGGCGGATCTCGTCTGCGATGCGCCGAACGCGTTGAGGGCTGATGGCGTTCACATCGGCGTACACCCCCGCGAAGCCGTGCGCGGCCACCGCCGCCGCGACGTCCTCCGCCGCCTGTGGTGGGCAGACCGAGAGAACGACCGCGCTTCTGGACAGCGCCTCCGCGAGCGAGTCGTACGCCGTGGCACCGGCCTCTCTCTCCCTCGGAGCCAGGTGTTCTCACTGCGGCCCTTGGTCACCGACAGCGCCTCATGGCCGCCGGCCACGAGCTCGGCGGTGATCGCCGCGCCCATGGTTCCAGGGTGGAGGACGGTCACGGTGATCACTGGCTGCCTCCGGCGGTGCGCGACGTGGAAAGTTCCTCATCCCCATGATCCGCTGTCGTTCGGCACCGGCGGCTTCGGAATCAATGCCTAATGGCCGTCTGGGCACTGATGGCGGACAGAAGTGGCTTCCGGTCTCGGACTCGCCGTTCAGGACGGGACAGCGGTACACGGACCTCGGCCCCGACGGTCCTTGCAGCTCGTCTCACGCTGAAGCCGCGTCATGGGTACCGTGCAGGAGACGAACTCTGTACGGACAGACCGGCGGTCGCGCCGGATCGTCCGGCGGCCGGGAGGTGTCCTGATGCTGGAGGAAGCCGAGGAGATCGGCAAGCGCGCTCGCAGGGCGAGGCTGCGGCTGGGCATGCCGCAGGCCGACCTGGCGACGGCCCTCGGGAAGTCGGAGGGCTGGGTGTCGAAGATGGAGCGTGGACTGATCGAGCTGGACCGGGTCGGCCTGCTCAACCAGGTGGCCGCAGAGCTGCACGTCCATCCGAACGACCTGATCGGACGCCCGTACAGCAGCTCTCCCGACGACAGCCAGTGGCAGATCGCCGCCTCTTCGATCCTCCGTGAGCTGCGCCGCTACGACCTCGTTCCGGTCTTCGACGGGGTTCCACGACCGGCCTCACAGCTATGGCGTGAGGTGACCCGGCTGCACCGTCTGCGGGACACCGCCTCCAACGTCGCGATCCTCCGAGTTCTCCCGGACCTGTTCCGGGAAGCGCGCGCCCTGGCGGAGGACTCGGACGGGCACGAGCGGGAAGAGGCGTATGCCATTTACGCCGTGTGCTGCAAGTTCGCGCACACCGCCGCGCACGCCCTCGGACACCCGGAGCTGGTGGCCATGGCGTGCGAACGGGCCGCGTGGTCTGCCAGGCTGTCGGGAGACCCGGTGCTGCCTGCCGTCGCCGACTGGATGCGCGTCTGGGACATGTGGGCAACCGCTGACTGGACCGACGCTCTGGCCCTCTCGGACAAGGCGATCGCCTCGGTGCAACAGCCGTACGAGCATGGTCATCCACTGGCCGTGCGGGCTTGGGGCACGCTTCAGCTTCGGGCGGCCATCTCCGCCGCTCGGGCCAGCCGTCCATCGGAAGCGGAGGACCGGATCGGACACGCGAAGGACGCGGCGGAACGCATGGACGCGTACGTCGGCGCACCGGTGTACGACCGGCATTCACTGACGTTCTCCGCCGGGAACGTGCAGATCCACGCGATCAGCGTGGCCCTGGAAATGGGCAAGCAGGGCAAAGCGCTGGAGATAAACCGCCGCACCAGCCCGAGCCTGGTCGGGGCACTGCCGAACTCCCGTCAGGGACACCACCACATGGACGTCGCACGAGCCTGGCTGTGGGACGGGAACCGGGCAAAGGCCCTCACCGAGCTGGAGACGGCTGAGCGCATCGCGCCGCAGCTCGTACGTAACCACCCCCTCGCCCGTTCGACGCTCCGCAGCATCGTCTACGCCGAACGAGCAGCCACAAGGGAAAAGCTGCGGCACATGTCCGACCGCTTTCACCTGGACGGATAGGGGTCGTATTCCTCCGGCTCATATTCGAGGCTCGTCCTGTCCCTAACTTCGGGACATGACGCGACAACGCTCTTCTCATCTCCCCTCGCAGGGTGCCGAGTTAGGTACGGCAGCACCGTTCGTTCCACGGCTCGGCGACCTCGCCACGGACAGCGCTCGCGATGGCCGTGTGGGTGTCGTGGTCGCTCTCCCTGGTGAGGGCTCTGCTACGACGTACCACCTGCGTCCGCCCGGGGGCGGGGCCCCGTGGTCCGCCCCCGCCAACGGGACGACGCTCAGTCCCGTGCCGGTGAGGACCACCCACGCCACGCTCGCGGCCGGACGGGACGCGGTCTACGACCCGCGGGCCCGGCAGGGATCGGTTCCCATCGAGTTCCACCTGGATGACGGCTCGACCCTCGATGGCGCGCTCATCCTCACCTCTGTCGAGCTGGAGTGGCTGCACCAGCAGACCAGCCGCCTCGTCGACGCACACGGACAGACCCTCGGCGGCACCCCGTGAATGGGGCTCGACGACGCCACGCCCGAAAAGCCGCGCCGCGCTCCGTACACCCCGAAGGCGGAGGCATCGCGCTCACGCTTCTGGCGGTCGCCGGCCTGGTGGGCCCGGCCTGGGCACTCCGTGAGCAGGCCGCCCCGCTCCTCAACGGCGTCGGTCACCAGACCGCCGCCGTCTCAGCGGACGCGAGCCCGCCCTCCGACCGCTGACTCCGCTCCGCTGTCCGGGACGTTCAACCCATCTTCCCGGCCAACGGAACCTGCCATGCACCCGGAACATCAGGCGTGATTCTCCAGGGAGAGATCATGGACATCCCGTACATCGTCATCGACCAGCTCACCCCCGACCAACAGCAGGTCTGGAAGACCTATTTCGGCGACGCCGACCGCCCCCGCTACATCGAGGAAGGCATCTGGCGCCGTACGCAGGAGAAGGCCACGGCTGACCAGAGCGGCTGGACGGCCGCCGACGACGCCCGGCGGCGGATCATCCACTACCGCTACCGCTACCGGTACGGCCGGGTCCCCACCACCGCCCCGCCGGCCATCGGCCTGACCGACCTGTACCTCTACCACTCCGCTACCGCTCCCGCGTCCGAGATCGACGCGCACCACGACGCCCTGTGGGACTCGCTGACCACCGGCGGCTGGAAGGAGGCTCCCGGTGGGTTCTTATGGACACGTCGGGATCTGAAGTGCCGGATCACCGAGCACGACGTCCACCCCCAGGACGCGGCGGCGGCCGTACCCTCCCCGTCGGCTACCGGAGCCTGGACGTGCAGATCGCCTCGGTGTCCTACGCACCGCTTCCCCCTGTCCGGCAGCTGCCGTGGAACGTCCTCTCCACCGGGATCAGGTGCAAGGACCGCCCAGGTAAGCCGACCCGCGTCCCGGACCTGTCCGTCCTCGCGGACCTGCTGCCGTTCCAGGTGGAGATCGGCTGCGGTACGTCGGTCGAGGCGGGCATCCCGCCCCTGCACCGGCTTCACGAGATCTACCGGGTCACCGACCGCCAAGGCCACGAACCGCGAGAACACCGCTTCACCCTCTCCCCGAGAGCGGACACCCTCCTCCACGAGCTGCTGACAGAGCCGGAGGAGAAGACGGCAGAGTTCGTGGAGATGTTCCGCGCATGCTTCCTGGCCGAACCGACCCCGGCCATGTGGGCGCTGAAGGAACTGAAGGACGCCGGGCATCTCGTCGGCCCGGTCATCACCAACAACTTCGACGTCCTCGCGGCGCGGGCCGGGCTCGACGAGTGCTTCATGCGCCGGTACGACCAGGCCGTACCCGATGTCGAGTGGGTCGACGGTGCCAAGGCCCTTCTCGTCGTCGGCCTGCACGCCGACCGCCGCAAGGTCCAGGCACGCGCCCGCGCTCGCGGCATGCAGGTCGTCTACCTGGACCCGGAGGGCTTCTGGCGCGACGGCCAGTTCATGCCGTACCCGCTGGAAGGCCCCCAGGACGGCGACCTGGTGTGCCGGGCGACCGCCGCCGAGGCCCTGCCCGCCCTCGTCAACCTGCTCAGACAGCACGCTGGTTGATCCACCTGCACGAAGAGGGCCGCGCCGGGCGTTGGCGCTAGCGTGACGCACCCGGCCGGCCCGGACTCCCCTGGGCGGGCGAGGGATAAGGAAAGGAGCGTCGACCCATGCGCGTATCCGTCATCGGCTGTGGTCACCTGGGCATCCCCCACGCCGCTGCCATGGCCGAGATCGGCCACGAGGTCATCGGCGTGGACCTGGACCAGGCGAAGATCGACCGCCTCAACGCCGGCGAGTGCCCCATCTACGAGGACGGCCTGCCCGAACTCCTCAGCACCCACACCGCCACTGGACGCCTGCGGTTCACCACCAGCCTCGCGGAGGCAGCCGAGTTCGCCGACATCCACTTCCTCGCCGTGGGCACGCCGATCGACGCGGACGGACGGAGCTACGACACCGGACAGGTCTTCGGCGCCGCCCGCGCCCTGGCCCCGCACCTGACCCGCGCGACCGTCATTGTCGGGAAGTCCACGGTCACCGTCGGCACCTCCCGCGACCTCGGTGCTCTCCTCGCCCGGCTGTCTCCGGCCGGTGAGGACGTGGAGGTCGTCTGGAACCCCGAGTTCCTACGCGAGGGCCACGCCATCGACGACACCCTGCGCCCCGACCGGATCGTCGTGGGCGTCCCCTCGGCCCGCGCCGAGGACGCGGTACGCCAGGTCTACGCACCCCTCCTCGCGAACGGCATCCCGCTCTTCGTGACCGACCCCGCCACAGCCGAACTCATCAAGGGCGCCGCCAACGCCTACCTCGGCATGAAGATCTCCTTCATCAACGGCGTCGCCGACATGTGCGCCGCCGCCGGAGCCGACGTCCAGCAGCTCACCGAGGCCATCGGCCTGGACCCCCGCATCGGCCGCGGCGGCCTGAACGCCGGCCCCGGCTACGGCGGCGGCTGCCTCCCGAAGGACGTCCGCGCCTTCACCGCCTCCGCCCGCACCCTGGGCGCCAACGAGGCAGCGACCATGCTGCGCGCGGCGGAGGAGGTCAACGAGTCCCGACCCGCCGCCGCGCTGAAGCTCATCGAGCAGACGCTCGGCCGACCCGTCAACGGCGTACGCATCACCGTCTGGGGCGCCTCCTTCAAGGCCGGTACCGACGACGTCCGCGAATCCCCGGCCCTGGCGATCGCCGCGCTCATGCACCAGCGCGGCGCGACCGTCACCGTCCACGACCCGCACGCCGTGCCCACGGCACTGCGCCGCCACCCCGAACTCGACTACTGCGAAAGCCTCGAAGACTCCCTCGCGGCAGCCGAGCTGATCGTCCTGGCCACCGAATGGCCCCACTTCCGTGAGGCCGACCCCAAGGCCCTCGCCCCACTGGTCGCGGACCAGGTCCTCGTCGACCTCCGCAACCTCATCGACGCCGACGCCTGGCGCATGGCCGGATGGACCGTACGCCAGCTCGGACGACCCGCACAGGAATAGCCGAACCCATCGATCGGAGGTCCGACGTGGACACCCTGTGGGACAACATCGAGAAGCTCTCCGCCGTCTGCCGAGCAGCCGGCGCCCACCTCCCCGACGAGGAGCTCTAAGCCCTCCAGGTCGGCAAGGTCGCCGAGGAAGCCGGCGAAGCCATGCACGCCCTCCACGGCCTGAAGGGCCTCACCACCTGCGGCGACGACCACACCTGGGACGAGGTCCAGAACGACCTGGTCGGCGCCGTTATCGCAGCCCTCCTGGCGATGCACTACATCGATCCCACGGGCGCTCGCGCCACCTTCGACGAGATCCTCCACCGCCGGACGCGAAGGGGCCGGGAGGCCGCTGCTGCGGCCTGACGGCCTCCGGATGTGGCCGTCGACCGCTCCGGTTGAACGGGGGCGACGGCCACGTCCGGCACACAAGCTGCGCCGGACACCTGCTCCCAGCGCGGTAGAACTTTCCCTACTTCATCGAGGCGACTCGCTCCGCTCGCCGCGCGCTCCCCGGCTACGCCGGTCGCGCGGCTGGAGCGAGCACCATGGTGGGGAAGAAACCCGCTGCGGCTGGGGCGGTCGGCTCCACGGCTTTAGGCAGCCTCTTTGGGGCGAGCCTCTACGATCATGGCCCCAACGTCGTGCTTTACGGGCACGTCCACTGACTGCCCGACTCGCCATCAGCTTACGGGGCCATGATCACTCGCTCCAAAGCCGCTCCGCCGACCTTCGCGCCCACCTCGCCTAATTCGAACTGATGTTTAATTTGAAACAACATAGAATCGAATCGGACCGAATGGGTTGCAGTTAGTTCCGGTTGAGGCCACCATTGGCGGGCCGGGCAGAGGTGGGGGCACCGAGTCCGGCAAGAGGCCATAAGGACGATCCCTGGGGGGCAGATGGGCGAGCGAGAGTTCGACAAGCTGCTGGAATCCATGCCGCGCATCGCGGAATCGATCAACGCCTTCACCTCAAAAGAGGTCCAGAGGAAGGCTTTCGACGCCCTAGTGGGCGCGCTGAATATTTCAATGATTGGTGACGCCCCCGTCGAACCCACCGATCAGAGCCCTGCCGTGCCCCATGAATTCGCCAGCGGCGATGCCTCCCTCAACGCAGAATGGGGTACGGGCACGGTAGCAGCTTCACCCGAAGTCATCACCCAAGAAAAGAAGCGCAGGAAAGCGAAGCCAAAACGCGACTGGACAGCCGTCAAGGACATCGGATTCCGCCCCGAGGGAAAAATTCCCTTCAAGCAATTTGTCGACGAGAAGCAGCCCACCACCCTTGACATGAAGGGACTAGTGGCGGTCTACTACTTCGAACAAATTCTTGAACTCGAGGAAGTTGGCGTCGGGCACGTGATGGCGGCCTACAAGGAGGCCGTCTGGAGGAATCCGAGCAATCCCGAAAATTCGCTTCAGGTGACATCCAGCAAGCATCACTGGCTTGACACATCAAATATGAGAGCCATTAAGACAACCCAACGAGGTCGCGACTGGGTCGAGCACGACATGCCAGCCAAGAAGGCTTAGGAGCCACGCGATCCAAATGAACATCGACGCGCAGAGCGCCCTAGGGAACCTCCCGCCTTCACTCAGAGCTGAGCTCGTCGACGAGTTCAATAAGATCATGCGCAATTACCGCGAAGGGCGTTGGGAAGCCTCCGAGTTGAACGGAGGAAAGTTCTGCGAGATCGTTTACTCCATCCTGAATGGGCACCTCGTTGGAGACAGCTATCCAAGCCGAGCAACGAAGCCAGCACGCTTCAAAGACGCTTGCGAAGATCTCGCCAAAGCAGCCAAAACGTATCCCGAATCAGCGCGTTTAACGATTCCCCGCCTGCTTATCCCTCTCTATGACGTGAGAAATCGCAGAGGCGTGGGGCACGTTGGTGGGGAAGTAGACGCCAACCATATGGATGCAACGTTTGTTCTCCATGCGGCGCAATGGGTGATGGCGGAACTGGTTCGCATTTTCCATAACACTGATATCGCAACGGCCGCCGAGGCGGTAAAGAATCTAACAGATCGAACCATTCCGGCGATCTGGAAAGTGGGCCAGGTTGCTAGGATTCTCGATCCGTCGATGAGCCTCGCAAATGGGACACTCCTTTTGCTTTATTCTGAGCTCGGGCCACAATCCGATAAGAAGCTCGCGAAGGATCTAGAACAAGGAAGTATGAGCAATTACAAACGAGTTCTCGATCGCCTACATCAGGCAAGGCTCATCGAATATGATCGACCAACCGGAGCCGTCCACATCTCCCCACTTGGTGAGAAGACAGTGGAAGAACGGCTACTTCCCTAAGATCGGTCAGGCGATCAAGTCATTCGCTTGGGCCTCCCTCCACACGTCGAGACAGTGAGCCGCCGTGCCAGACGTGTGCCGGAACGCCCATGCCCGGCGATCTGTGCCGGTCACTGTGAGGGATGTTCAAGCATGAAGATCGCCGCGTCTACGCAGCTCAGGCAAACCACCCTTGAGTTCGAGGTGCAGTGATTCCCAAGCCCAGAGCGCGAGTTCGATTCTCGTCACCCGCTCCACATGAAAGCCTCAGGTCAGCGGCCGGGGGCTTCTTTGTTGCCACAAGCCCGATCAGGCACCCCGCGCCAGCTCTGCACCCGACGTGCCCGTTGGCTTCTTCCAGCCGTCGCACTCCACGGACACCTATGTCAACTATGATAGTTGCTATATGCTTCAGCATATGGAGACGAAGACGTACACAACCATCGACCTGCGCAAGGGGATGGGCGAGATCCTGGACCGGACCCGGATCGCCGGCGAGGCTGCCGCCATCACCCGCAAGGGAAAGACGGTCGCCTACCTGGTGCCGGCCGAGTGGTTCGAGCAGATGGTCCGCGAGCGCCAGCCACACGAGGACCGACACGAGGCGGCCTGACCCACCCCCACACCAAGGAGCACGAACCATGCCCGCCCACGCACTCCACTTCGATGGGTACGAGGGGGAACCCCTGCGGTTGCCGCCCATGCCCGAATACACGCCTCAAGCACTTCGGTTGGCGATTCAGGAACACACTCCGCACCTTCTCCCGGACTTTGAGGCGCATTGGAAGCGCGTCATCGGCGACGCCTTCAGCATCACGCCGGTGCCCGCCTTCATGCGCCTGTGGTGGACGCAGTACGCCATCGCCCGGAGTCCCGTCCTCGACTCGCACCTTCGCGACCTCGAAGCCCGCGCGGCCAAGTCCGAGGTCCCCGAGGAGTCCATCCGGCTTCTGGAGGAGTACAGCCGCCTCCGGCACGAAGCCGCTGAGAGGAAGCCCGGAGAGTGATCGACGAACCACTCGGGCCGCCTTGGCAAATGGACTGGACGAAGCAGGCGCAGCACGACTTCCAGAACATGCCCGCCGAAGGCAGTGACCTGATCATGAGTGCCCGTGCGGAACTGATCACGGCCGAAGACCCCTACTTCCGGGGGATCGATGCCGATGCCTCGCTACCGCACTGGATGACCGTCCGACCTCTGGCCTCTACAAGCCCCGGCGGCCCCCACATCGTGGACCTGGCCGGCGGACGCGGCTGGCTCATCTACACCTTCATGCGGCGCCACGCCGATCCCCAGATCGTCGTCACCGAAGCCTTCTGGGCCTGACGCCTGCGCCACCGGAGCGTCTGCAGCACAGGTGGCTCCCGTTCCGTTTTCCGTCACCCGCTCCAGCACAGAACCTCAGACTGATGCCCCACAGTCGACGTACCCCATCCGTGCCCAGCAGAGCGGACAAGAGCAGTCAGATACGGCTCTCAGAGACAAGGGGCCATCCACCTGCCCGCTGCAAAACCCCAGTTCAGGCCCCCTCTGGCAGCCCAAGAACCGCTGATTCCCAAGCTCAGAGCGCGAGTTCGATTCTCGTCACCCGCTCCACGACTAAGGCCCAGGTCATCGACCCGGGCCTTGTTTGTTGTCTGGACCTGTCTTGGTGTCGCGTGCCGCATCCGTGCCCCATGCCTGCGATTCCGCCGCCGTACGCCGTGCCCGTACGAGCTGGTCGAGGCCGGCGGCCACCTCGCGCTGCCGGTCGGTGTCGGAGTGCTCGTAGATCAGCGCGGCCCGTTCGGTCGACTGCCCCAAGCGGGCCATCGTGTCCTTGAGCGTGGGCGGAAGTTCTGCGGCAGGCCGACCTGGGCCCGCGCCTTGCGCCGCTTCCGCCCGAAGGTGGAGCGCCGGAGCGGTTTCCTCCTTCTCCCCCACGAACAACAGGCCGTCCGACCACTTCTCGGCTTACCGGCTCATGTGCCGGTGAAGGTCCTTCCGCAGAAACTCCGGCAGCACGGCTACGCGCTTACCGGACTCCGGTCTCGTCGCTCTCTTGCCCGTGGCCGGCTCCGTCCGTGTGTCGGCTGCGACTGACGGGCAGGAGCCCGATCAGCAAGTAGTCGACAGCTCGGGAAGAAGGGGCCGCCACGTCACCCGGCGGACATTCAGCCTTCGTCGCCCTCGTCCACCACACCGGTCGCGGGATATCCGTCTTCAGTGACGACCGCCTTGCCAGTGGCCGTCTCGATCGACTCGACCAAGGCCTGCTGCCGGGCTTCGAAAAATCCCGCGAAGTCATCCTTGACGAGCAGCGCGGGATCAACCAGGTGGGTACGAATGTGGTTGGCCACGGTGTCCTCGTCCACCTCGGCGTTCTTCGCGAGCCTGGGAAGGTAGGCAGAGGGCGCTGTCCCGCCGATGATGCGGTTGGTGCGTCCGGTCAGTGGAGTCTTGTTGACGATTGAGTTGTAAGTGCCCCGGTCGATGTTCTCCCGCTCGCACCACGCCTGCGGGAAGATGTGGTGAATGTCCACGGCTTCCGCGAAGTACTCGGTGATCTCAGTCTTTTCACCGGTCCGCCAGTCGACGGCGCCTTCCTTCATCAGAAGTGCGTAGATCCCCTTGTAGGCGGCGCTGTTGCGGGTGCGCAATGTCAGCAGGCGGCTCTCACTGAACCGCGCGTCCCGGATGGTCCGGGGTTCGGCCCCGGTGCCGCGTACCCATCCCACCGTTTCGGGGAGGTCGTGGCTGAACCTGGTCTCCGTCGAGCCGCCGTACAACTCGCCGAACACACCGCACCAGTACCAACGGGCCAGCTTCTGCTGCGCACCGGCCGGTTCGGCCTGTACGCCGAGCGTGCTGAGGATCGCGGCGAGGGGGATCAGCTGGGTGCCGTAGGGGAGGAACTTGGTGTCGAAGAGGTACTGCTGGCGGAGGAACTTGGCGGCGTCCTTGAAGCCTTGGACAACCAGTGGTGCGTAGCGGCGGTAATCTTCCAGACCCAGTTCCAGCATGTCCTTGCGCTTGCAGCCGATGCGCGGCAGACGCTCTTCGTCTATCCCTGCGGTAGCGGCATCGGCGCGCCGGGCAGCCGTTGCCATAAGGGTGACGGCCTGCAGAAAGTCGGTGTTGGCAACCTCTTTCAGGACGCGGTACTCCGGCTCCTTCCACGCGGCCCGGACCACGTTGTTCCAGTGGTCGCGCAAGTCGAACTCTTCGGCGGCATAGGTGGCGGTGAGCAGCTCGAAGACTGTGAGGGTGACGCCGCCGGTGTTGACCTTTTCGAAGACCTGGCAGACAGCCTGCCTCTCGGTCTGCCTGCCTAGTTCGATCACCGGCACCTGATAGAGATCGAAGGGCCGGACAAATGCCTCCTCGAAGTCCCGCCACCACTTGCGGCCATCCTGCCCCTGGTCCTTCCAGTAGTCCTCGTACCCGTAACTCCAATCACGGTTGGAAAAGAGCTGGGAGAGCGGGAAGAGCCCGGCGGCGTATTCCTTCTCCGGAGTCGAGTAGTCCTCGATGAGATCGCCACGGAAGCTGCGGACCACCCGGTCCGCCGGCAGCAGGCGGATGGCGTCTTCACGGTCCACCTGAGGGTCGAGAGCCTTGACCATGTCGACGTAGAACCAGCCGGTGACCCGCTGCTTACGCTGGTTCTGCGTCTCGACCGGCTTACCGAGCATGAGCGACTGGAAAAGCGAGGTCATCCGCTGCTGACCGTCGAGAATCAGGGTGTCCGGTTCGGTGCCCGGGGGCGGGGTGGCGCCCTCGACCGGCCGCCACTTGAAACGGACGTCACCACCGGTCTGCAGCAACATGAGGGTGCCGACCGGGTATCCACGAGAGATCGAGGCGAGCAGACCGATGATGTTGTGGTCCGGCCACACCCAGCCGCGCTGGAACTCCGGTAGCTGCGCCTCGCCCTCGGCCACCCGCCGCAGCAGTTTGACCAGCTGAATCTTGTCGATCCCGAATGCTTGCTCAGTCACGACCCACCCCTCCTCGATACTGAACGCTGTCGAGAGGCTACCGGGGGTCGAGTGAGCACGAGCCCAGTGGTGAGATTGAAGCCGACAGGGTTGGCGCCTGCCCCCTCGCCGAGGGCCGTTGCGCTGCGGCGGCTCGAGGTCTGTACACGTCTCTCTCCGCCCCCAGGCGGCCGGAGTCGCGACTTCGAGGTAGCTGGTGAAGCCCTTTCCCTTACCCATCAGGAAGCGGAACAACGTCTCCGGCTACGTGGCGGAGGCCGTAGCCCGCCAGATCCGCCACCAGCTCCTGGGCGAGGACCTTCGCCGCCATGAGGACGAGCACGGGCCCTTCGGCGACGAGCTCGCCGAGGCCCGCGCGAAGATCTTCGGCTCCGCCGGCCCCTCCAAGGACGCGGACGCCGCGTGAGCGGCCGCCTCGAACCGTCGCCCTGGACTCGGAAGGGCTCTCCACCTGGATCGCGCAGGACCGCAAGCTCCTCGCGATGCTGCGGGTCTTCCACGACATGGGAGCCGACCTAGTGATCGGTGCCAACACCATCGTGGAAGTCAGCCACACCCGCACCAACATGCCTCGCCTGAACTGGGCTCTCTCCCGCGTCAAGGTAGAACCGGTCACCGAACGAGCGGCGAAAGCCGGCCGACCAGGCCGTCGTGTCGCAGCAGTGACGTCGCCAACGGCTGAGGTGCGGCGGGAAGTCAGGCGGCGATGAGGTCCTGCTCACGGTCCGGCGTTCCGACCCTGGGCTGCTTGTTCGGCAGTGCGAGCCGGAAGACCTTGTGCCACGCGGAGAACACCTGCTTGGGCAGCGGGCCGGTGACGTACTCCAGCTCGTACTTCTCGAACAGCGCGCGCACCTTCACCGCGACCTCGGCGTACCGGTTGCTCGGCAGGTCCGGGAACAGGTGGTGCTCGATCTGGTGCGACAGGTTGCCGGTCATGAAGTGCATGGCCTTGCTGCCGCTGATGTTCGCCGAGCCCATCATCTGACGCAGGTACCACTGGCCGCGTGTTTCGCCCGTGATCGACTGGCGTTCGAAGACCTGTACGCCCTCGGGGAAGTGCCCGCACATGATCACCGAGTGGGTCCAGAGGTTGCGGACCAGGTTCGCGGTGAACGTGGCGGCAAGTGTGGTGAGGAACGAGGGGCCCGAGACCAGCGGGTGGATCACGTAGTCCTTGAGCACCTGCTTGCGGATCTTGCGGCCCACGGCCCTGGCCCGCGCGCGGAACTCCGGGTTCTTGCGGCGGCGCTCGGAGAGGTTCTTGCTGAGTTCCAGGTCGTACGCTGCGATGCCGTACTCGAAGAAGCAGGCGTTGAGGAAGTTCCACAGCGGCTGGCCCAGGTGGAAGGGGTGCCACTTCTGGTCCTCGTCGACGCGCATGATGCCGTAGCCGAGGTCGTTGTCCTTGCCGATCACGTTGGTGTACGTGTGGTGCAGCTCGTTGTGCGAGTGCTTCCACTGAGCGGACGGCGAGACGTGATCCCACTCCCAGGTGGTGGAGTGGATCTTCGGGTCGCGCATCCAGTCCCACTGGCCGTGCAGGACGTTGTGGCCGATCTCCATGTTGTCCATGATCTTCGCCACGGACAGCCCGGCGGTGCCGATCAGCCACGCGGGCGGGAAGATCGAGAACAGCAGCACACCCCTGCTGACCAGCTCCAGCTTGCGCTGCGCCGAGATGACCCGCCGGATGTAGGCGGCGTCCTTCTCGCCGCGGTCGGCGATCACCTCGTCGCGGATGGCGTCCAGCTCGCGTCCCAGTTCCTCGATCTGCTCCGCGGCCAGGTGGGCGGTGGGGTCGATGGCGGTCAAGGTGCTCCTACCGTTCGATGTCGCAGGGACCCGCCGCGGCGGACACACAGGTCTGGATGAGGACGCCCGGCTCGGCCTCGGTGATCTCGCCGGTACGCAGGTCGCGGACAGCGCCGGCCTTGAGCGGCGTGACGCACCCGAAGCAGATGCCCATACGGCACCCGGAGGGCATGAGCACGCCGATCTCCTCGCCGATGTCCAGCAACGGCGTGGCGCCGTCCGCGTCGATGGTCTTGCCGGTGACGCTGAACGTGACCTCGCCGCCGTCGCCGGCGACGACGATGCCGGGGCGGAAGCGTTCGGTGTGCAGGCGCTCATGGACGCCGTGCTCTCTCCAGTGCTCCTCGGCGGCGTCGAGCAGACCTGCGGGCCCGCACGCCCAGGTCTCGCGCTCGGCCCAGTCGGGCACGAGCTCTTGGAGACGGGAGATGTCGAGCTTGCCGTCCGTGTCGGTGTGCACCTCGGTGAGCCGAAGCTTCTTGTCCGCGACCAGGCTGTGCAGTTCCTTGCGGAAGATCACGTCCTGAGGCTGTGGCGCGCAGTGGACCATGACGACGTCGTCGAGTTCGATGTCGCGCAGCATGCCCATCACGGGCGTGATGCCGCTGCCGGCCGTCAGGTAGAGCACCTTGGCGGGCTTGGCCTGCGGCAGGACGAAGTCACCGGTCGGCTGGTCGAGCTGGATCAGCATGCCCGGTTTCGCCCTGCGGACCACGTGATTGCTGACCTTGCCGTCCGGGATCGCCTTCACGGTGATCGTGATGCGGCCGTCCTGACGGTTCGTCGGCGAGGTGATGGAGTAGGCACGCCACAGGCGCACCCCATCGACGTCGACCCCGATCCGCACGTACTGGCCGGCTGTGTGGCCGCGCCAGCCCCGCCCCGGCCTGATCACGACAGTCGCGGCGTCATCGGTCTCGGAGTGCACGGCCTCGATGCGCCCACGCAGGTCAGCGCCCGTACGCAGCGGGCTGACCAGATCGAGGTAGTCCGACGGCAGCAGCGGCGTCGTGACCATCTCCAGCAGTTTCCACGCCCTGCCACGGAGGGCTGTACTCGTCATGACTCCAGCTTGCTGCGCCTCCGGCGTAAAGTCCTGACCACAGGACGTAAATCCAGTCGGCCGAATTGTTCGCAGGGAACAAAAAATGAGCTATGCAATCCGGAGGGCCAGCGAGCTGACCCTGGATGAGACGACGGTCACCGCCCTCCGGGCCGCACTCAAGACCACCGCCGACGAAGTCGTCCAGGCGATCATCGACGAGGTTCCTCCCTACGCCCATGCCTTGTCGGGCCGCATGGGCGCCACGATCCGCAGAGCCGTCCGCACCGCCCTGGGGCACTACCTGGACCTTGCGAGCGGGAATGCCACAGGCGGCGACGCCGGGGACGCCGCCTACGAGCTGGGCCGCGGCGAGGTGCGCGACGGCCGTTCCATGGACGCCCTGCTCGGCGCCTACCGCGTCGGCGCCCGGGTCGCCTGGCGATGTCTGGCAGCGGGTGCCGTACCCGCGGGTCTGCCCGCCGCCGAGGTCGCCAAGTTCGCCGAGCTGACCTTCGCCTACATCGACGAGCTCTCCGCCGCGAGCGCCGCGGGCCACGCCGACGAACTGGCCGCCCGGGGCAGAGCCCACGAGCGTCACCTGGAACACCTGGCCCGCGACCTCCTCGCCGGCGCCGGCCCGGACGTGCTGCTGGCCTCCGGCCAACGGGCCAGGTGGCAGCCTCCGGTTTCGCTGACCGCCGTCCTGCTGCCCGCGGCGCAAGCCCGGCCTGCCTACCGGACACTCGACCCGAGCACCCTCGTCCTCGACGATCTGCCGGATGCCACCGGTGTGCTCCTCGTCCCCGATGCCGACCGATCACGTCTCCTACGGCA
Source organism: Streptomyces sp. NPDC020884 (assembly GCF_044333935.1). Taxonomy (NCBI): domain Bacteria; kingdom Bacillati; phylum Actinomycetota; class Actinomycetes; order Kitasatosporales; family Streptomycetaceae; genus Streptomyces; species Streptomyces sp. NPDC020884. The sequence goes on from NZ_JBIRRY010000005.1 coordinate 20,406, forward strand.
GCTGACCGACCGCGCCGCCGTGGTCGGCCCGGCACGGCCATGGACCCACGCGTCCGCCTCGTACGCACGGGCCCTACGCGCGCGCTCCCTTTCCTCTGACATTCGCGACACCGAGGACCACCTGCCCGACCTGGTGCTCAGCGCCGACGCGGACGCGTTCGCAGACCTGCGCGCCCGAGCCCTCGCACCGTTGCAGACCCTGCCTGCCGCAACCGCACGTCGGCTGGAGGAGACGTTGCGGGCGTGGCTGCTGCACCAGGGCAGACGGGCCGAGATCGCGGCGGAGTTGTTCGTCCACCCCCAGACGGTCCGATACCGGATGTCGCAGCTCCGAGAGCTGTTTCCCGATCTCGCATCACCACACCGGGTCCTTGAACTGACGCTGGCGGTCGGCCTCCGGGTCGACTGACGCGTCACCCGTCCACCGCCGCGTCCGCGAGCGTCCGGAGATCCTGCCCGTTCCCAGTGCCAAGCCGCCACGACCCGGGAAACGGCGGCTTTCCGGTCGTGGTGGCAAGGGGCCGGGCCGCTCGCCCCAGGGGCCACCGCCGTCCTGCGGCGGCCCGTACCTCCCTCCCGGCAGCCGGTCGGACGACCGGCCGGGGCCGACTGGCACACCGCGCGATGGAGAATGGGACGGAGTACGAAACGTGAGGTCAGGAGCTCCCATGACAAAACTGGTTCACCGACCTCGTGAGGACGCGGAGTTCGATTTCATCCTCGGGAGAAGCAAGGTTCCGGTTCTCGCATACTTCACCGGGGCATGGCCCAAGGCAATCGAGCCCTGCCGGGTGATGGATGTCGTCGTGGGCGACATCGCCGCCGCCTACTCGGGCCGCCTGACGGTCGTCCGCACCGACATCACGCGTTGCCCGGCGGCAACCGAGCGATACGGGATCACCGGAGCCCCGTCCTGCCTCCTCCTGAAGGAGGGAACGGCGGTGGCGCACGGCACGGGGCCCATGACCAGCGATGAGGTACGGCAGTTCCTGGACGGTCACCTCTGAGCGGCCGCTGCGGCACCCGGACCGCCGCTTCTCGTCGCGTTCGAAGCGGACTCGGCCGTTGAAACTCTCGGTCACCGCCTCCGCCCGTGCACCCGTGCACCCGTGCACCCGTGCACCCGTGCCCAGCAGAACGGGCACCAGCGGTCGAGTACGGTGCATGGAGGCCGCCCCGGTTCTGTGCGTCTCGGCCAACCGTGCAGGTCACAGCAGGAACGACCGCCCAAGAACCGTTGACTCCCAGGCTCAGAGCGCGAGTTCGATTCTCGTCACCCGCTCCATGAAAAAGCCCCAGGCCAGCGGCCGGGGGCTTCTTTGTTGTCTGGACCACTTCAGGCGTCGTGCACCAGATCCGCACGAGGTGGCTCGACCTCAGCGCGACCCGGACCGCCAGCGGCCTCGCCCGTCCGACGGCTCGCCTTGACCGGGGACGCCCGGCAGCCGCCCGCGGAAGGTGCAGGCCCCCCTCCGCCACCGCCTCGCCGCGAGAATCTGTCGCCAGATGTGAACGGATTCACCTCACAGCTGTCCGCCAGCCTGCGCACGCCGGAATGAGACGATCTTGGTATCGCCGTGCAGGAATGAGATCCTGATTCGCATCTGCATTCAGTGAACGCAGCTTTGCACGGGGGGACTTCGCGCTGTGGCTGTAACCGTGCCCGATTGGGCCGACACCATGCTTGACCTCATCGGGATCAACTGGCCGAACGTCGACGAAGACGCGTACCGGGACATGGCCGACGCTCTCCGGGAGTTCGCCGAGGATGTCGAGGACGACGGTCACCTTGCCAACCAGCACGTGCAACGTCTGCTGTCCTCCGGAAGCGGTGAAGCCCTCGACGCGCTCAAGGGCCACTGGGGCAAGGTCAAGAACAAGCACGTAAAGGACCTGGCCAGTGGCGCTCGCACGATCGCCGGTGCCCTGGACAACGCGGCCACGGCGATCGAGGCCATGAAGTACGCGGCAATCGTCCACCTGGGCGTGCTCGCCGGCAAAGCGGGCATCTCCATGGCGTTGATACCGGTGACCGGCGGGCTGTCCATGCTCATCGGCGGAGCGGCCATCGCGGTCGCTCAGCAGGCCATCCGCCGGATCATCAAGGAGTGCATGGAGGAGGTCGTCGGATACATCGTCTCCGCTCTGACCGAGCCGGCCGTCGCCGCGCTGGAGAACATGGCCGCGGATCTCGCCGTACAGGTCGGAGCCAACGCGCTCGGCCTCCAGGACGGCGTCGACATGAACCAGGTCGGCCAGTCGGGCAAGGAGGGCTTCAACGAAGGAGTGGCGGGGGCCAAGGATTCCCTCCAACTCGCCTCCGCCGACGGTCCCGGCCCCGCGCCCGGCAAGGGCGTGCACATCGAGCACGCGGAGCACACCCGCGCGGGCACCAAGCTCAACCTGGTCAGCGTCGACGTTCACGGCAAGACGGCGGGGAAACTGTCCAAGGCCAGGACGCATCATGGCCGAAGTCGAGGCAAGGACGACATCGCAGGCGCCCTGGACCCCGTGATCGACAAGGCCATGAAGGCGCTCGGCAAGGCCAACAGGGCCATGGGCGACCACTTCGGCAAGACACTGCCGAAAGCGGTCAAGGGCATCTCCGAGAACCAGAAGAAGATCGAACTGGACATCAAGGAGATGATGTCCAAGGGCGTAAAGGTGCGTAAGGGCGACAAGGAAGACGGCCCGCGCCCCGATGCGCCCCGGAACTCCACCCGCACCAAGGCCGACGCGCTGAAGAACGCCAAGGACGAGCCGCGCCGCAACGCGATCTCCCTGGAGAAGAAGACCTGCGAGAACGACCCGGTGGACGTCGCCACCGGCGAGATGACCCTGCCGCAGACCGACCTGGCCCTGCCCGGAGTCCTTCCTCTCGTCCTTCGCCGGACCCATCTCTCCGGCTATCACTACGGCCAGTGGTTCGGCCGCAGTTGGGCCTCAACGCTGGACGAGCGGATCGAGCTGGACCTGCTCGGCGGAGGCGCGGTGTGGTCCCGGGAGGACGGTTCGCTCCTCGTCTATCCGCGGCTGCCCCTGGCCGAGGACGACGACGGGGTGCTCCCCGTGGAGGGCCCACGGCTCCCCCTGCGGCACGGAGGCCAGAGCAACGGCGAATCCACTTATCTCGTCACCGATCCCCGTTCCGGTCTGACGCGTTCCTTCCGCGGCGGCCCGTACAACGCGTCCCCCGCCTACTGGCTCAAGGAGATCGAGGACCGCAACCTCAACCGGATCGACTTCGCCCGCCTCGGGGACGGCAGTCCGACCGCCATCGTCCACTCCGGGGGCTACCGGGTCGCCCTGGCCGTCGAGGACTCCCGCGTACGGGAGCTGTCCCTGCGTACGCCGGACGGTCCCGTCACCGTCATGCGCTACGGCTACGACCCTGTCGGCAACCTCGACGCCGTCATCAACTCGTCCGGTCTGCCGCTGCGTTTCATGTACGACCCGAACGACCGGATCACCTCGTGGACCGACCGTAACGACTCCACGTTCCGCTATGTGTACGACGATGTCGGCCGCGTGGTCCGCACGGTCGGCCCGGACGGCTATCTGTCGTCCACGTTCGCCTACGACGTCCATCCGGAGACGGGCGACCGCGCCACCCGGTACACGGACTCCCTCGGCGCGACCAAGGTCCACCAGTTCAACGACCGGCTCCAGGCCGTCGCGGAGATCGATGCGCTGGGCGGCGTCACCCACCGCAGCTTCGACCGGTACGACCGGCTGCTGTCCCGGACCGACCCCCTCGGGCGTACCACCACGTACACCTACGACGATCGTGGAAACCCGGCCCGGGTCGGGCACCCCGACGGCACCGTCGCCCAGGTCGAGTACAACGAGTTGAACCAGCTCGCCGCCGTTACCGGGGCAGACGGCGGGACTTCACGGCAGGAGTACGACGACCGGGGCAACCCGACGCTCTTCACCCGGCCGGACGGGTCCACCACCCGACTCACCCACGGCCCGCAGGGCCAGCTCATCGGAGTCGACGACTCCCTGGGCGCGCTGGACCGGCTGCGCTGTGACGCGGCCGGTCTGCCGCTGGCGGTCCGCGGGCCGCTCGGTACGGTCACCCGTTACGTCCGGGACGCGTTCGGACGCCCGGTGCGCATCACCGACCCCCAAGACCGCACCACCGAACTGGAGTGGACGGTCGAGGGCAAGCTCACCCGCCGGACGGACCCCGACGGCTCGCAGCAAGCGTGGACGTACGACGGCGAGGGCAACTGCCTCGCGCACACCGACGCGGCGGGTGGCGAGACCCGCTTCGAGTACACCCACTTCGATCTGGTCTCCGCCCGCACCACACCGGGCGGCGCACGCCAGGAGTTCACCCACGACACAGAGCTGCGCCTGACCCGGGTCACTAATCCCCAGGGTCTGACCTGGGACTACACCTACGACGCGGCAGGCCGTACCAGCGCGGAGACCGACTACGACGGCCGTAATCTCCGCTACTCCCACGACTCCTGCGGCCAACTCATCTCCCGTACGAACGGACTCGGCCAGACAGTCCGCTACGAACGCGACCTCGCGGGCCGGGTCACCGCCAAGGACGCCGACGGGAGCGTCACGCGCTTCGCCTACGACATCCACGGCCGCCTCGCCTCATCGACGGGCCCGGACAGCGAGCTGTCTCACGTACGCGACAGTTCGGGCAGGATCCTCCGGGAGGTGTGCGACGGCCGCGAACTGGTCAACACCTACGACGAGACCGGGCGGCGCACCCGCCGGGTCACCCCATCCGGTGCCGTCAGCTCCTGGTCCTTCCCAGCCGGTCGCACGGCCGAGCTCCATGCCTCCGGCCACCGACTGAGCTTCCGTTTCGACGAGACGGGTCGCGAGACCGGCCGTCGGATCGGTGACGCGCTGACCGTCGACCTCGCGTACGACCCGGCGGGGCGCCTGATCGACCAGCTCGTCCGGACGACCGGTGACCGGGTCCTCCAGCGCCGCACGTACACGTACCGTCCCGACGGCCATCTCGCTTCGGCCGAGGAGCTGGCCGGAGGCCGCAAGCGGCTGGAGGTCTCCGGTGACGGCCGGGTCACCGGTGTCACGGCGGAGAACTGGTCGGAGCGGTACGCGTACGACGAGGCCGGGAACCAGACCAGTGCCTCCTGGCCCGGTGCGGGCGACGCCTCCGGGCCGCGCGAGTACGCCGGAACGCGCATCACCCGCGCAGGCCGTGTCCGGTACGAGCACGACGCCCAGGGCCGGGTGGTCCTGCGCCGGAAGACCCGCCTCTCCCGCAAGCCCGAAACCTGGCACTACGGCTGGGACGCGGAGGACCGCCTCGTCTCGGTCACCACGCCGGACGGTACACGCTGGCGCTATCTCTACGACGCCCTGGGACGGCGCTCAGCCAAGCAGCGCCTGGCCGAGGACGGGGCGACGGTGGTCGAGGAGGTGACCTTCACCTGGGACGGCGACACCCTCTGCGAACAGATCACTTCCACGGCGGGCTCCCCGGATTCCGTCGCCCTAACCTGGGACCACGACGGCGTGAAGCCGGTGACCCAGGTGGAACGCCGGCTGGTGGACCAGACGGAGGTCGACAGCCGCTTCTTCGCGATCATCACCGACCTCATCGGCACGCCCCGTGAACTGGTCGATGAGCTCGGCGAGGTGGCGTGGCGCACCCGTTCCGCCCTGTGGGGAGCCACGTCATGGAACCGCGACGCCGGCGCGTACACCCCCCTGCGCTTCCCCGGCCAGTACTTCGACCCGGAATCGGGCCTCCACTACAACCGACACCGCCACTACGACCCCGAGTCGGGCCGCTACCTCTCCCCCGACCCGCTCGGTCTGACCCCGGCCCCGAACGCGGTCACCTACGTCGACAACCCGACCCGGTGGATCGACCCTCTGGGACTGGCAGGCTGCCCCCACCGAGGTGGGGAACACCGGCACAGTGTGGCGCTGGGCATCAACAAGAAGCCCGATTTTGCCTCGAATTCCCTCGCCGCGCATCTCCGCACCAACGGCGATCCGGGAGCCCACACCTACAACGGGGACGACTATGCCGGAGTCGAGGAAAGCGGGCCGGTCTGGATGACCAACGTGATGGGGGCCATCGGGGATCGCGGTACCACTCTGTCGATCACGCTCGACGGCATGCCCAACAGCAGTGGCAGGGTCGGAAACTGGAGCTCACCCGAGGATATTGTGGACGCTTTCCAGAACGCGGCACAGAATGGAGCTCCGTTCAACACCCTGCACGAGGACAACTACCCGGGCCAAGGCCATGGCACAGCATGGGAGATGAGCGAAGTCGCCTACGCAGTACGCAATTATGATGGGGCAGCCGCGTGGGGAGACCCCGATGACGAACGTCCTGGGCGACCGTGGGAGGAGATAAAGTGGTACACCCGAAACGAGGAGGGGGGATACAAGGAAGTCGCCGTACCCAAGCCGAACATTCCCGAGATACAACCAGATCTGTCGAACCTGCCGACACACTTGAGGTAACGAAAATCATGGCGAGCAACGAAAAGTCCCGAAGTGCGGCTGAGATCGTGGCAGCAGAGTGGTCCGATACCCTGTCCTACGGCAGGGACCTCATCAATCCGGCCGTTCCCCGAGCTGCTTACCAGCACCCGTCGCTGCGCGAGCTCTGGCCCATGGTCAGCCACGGCGTCCTGTACCTGAGTCGGTGCACCCGGTGGCCCTGGACAAACGATGTCGGTACGGCCTACCCACTGGCCAAGGGTGGATACCGAGTGCGTCGCGAGTCCGACAAGTCCCTCCTCGGCGAGGTCGACACCGTCGAAGAGGCCTATGCGTTGATCGCCGCCAGCCTTCCCGACGGTTGCGGGCCGGCCGTCGACGGAACCCCTGACGATCTGTGATCACACCGTTGCGAGCAACGATATATCCCGAAGCGCGGCCGAGTTCGTGGCGGCAGCGTGGTCTGCTGTGCTGTCCTACGGCAGGGACCTCATCAATCCGGCCGTTCCCCGAGCTGCTTACCAGCACCCGTCGCTGCGCGAGCTCTGGCCGATGGTCAGCCACGGCGTCCTGTACCTGAGCCGGTGCACCCGATATCCCTGGTCCCGTGACATCGGTACAGCCTTCCCTCAGAGTGGGGGCGGTTACCGGATACATCGATGATCCGACAACGCTCTCCTCGGCGTGGTCGACACCGTCGAGGCTGTCAACTGGAACGAGTCGTACGCCTATGACCCCGCCGGCAACCAGTCCGCCACCGAGTGGCCTTCCTCCCACCCGGGGCACGCAACCACCGGCCCTCGTTCGTACACCGGCACCACCATCACCCGTGCTGGGCAGGCGCGGTACGAACACGATGCGGCCGGACGCATCACCCTGACTATGCGGAAAAGGGAGTGAATCGCGGAGTGTTCCGCAGTGCGGACGGACTACGACAGTTCCGCATGGATCCTGATTCCATACAGGGAAAACACTGGCCCGACATTCCACATGTACACTGGGAAAGTTCGTCAGGATCAACGAACTCCCTGGCAACCCACCCAGCTACTTGATCCTCCTCGCCGAGGACTCGGACTTCTCCAACGGATGTGGGGATTACTGGGTGGAGAACCGTGAGGACTCGGATGGATTCTTCGCCGAAGCGCATTGGGAAGTCGAATGGTCTCACCAGTGAAGAATCCTCGGCTATACGCCTGCGCGCGAACGGAGATCACCGGCGTGAGTTAAGGCGTCGGCCCGCACGGGCACCCGTACGCCTATGCCATCAACCCCACGGTCGCCATGCGGCAAGCAAGTCCGCATCATCGCTCTCTGACCCGTCGACCCACCCCGCGCCTGTACCTCGGTAGGGAGTCGCGCGGCCAACCCCGTGCCCCATCCGTGCCCAGCGGAGCGGACAACAGCGGTCAGGTGCGGCTTCCATGGACCATGGCCATCAATGTCGGCCGACGCGAAAGAGCAGGTCAGAACCTCTTCGGTGACCCAAGAACCGTTGATTCCCAAGCTCAGAGCGCGAGTTCGATTCTCGTCATCCGCTCCATGAAAAAGCCCCAGGCCAGTGGCCTGGGGCTTCTTTGTCGTCCCGATCGTCGGACCACGGTCCGATGCGGGAGCGGCGGGAGGATCGGACCGTGCTCCGATGCGAAGGGTGCCGTTCGGCCGGGATCGTTCACGGCATGACAACAACACGGGGCACACCCGCCGTACATGGCGCCGTCTCGCCGGCCAAGGCCCAACTTCTGCCCGTGGCGTGGGACGGCGACGCGCCCTTTCCCGGGCGGTGGGTGGGCGGGGTCTCGCTGGTGGTGGCGCCCTTGCTGCTGGGGGCCGGAGTCCTGCTGCGGCTGCCTTTCCACTTCTTCTTCCCGGAACAGCTCGCCGCCCGCGTCGAGCACCCCGGACTGGTCGCGGTCTCCTACGGCGCCTTCGCGGCGGGGACAGCCCTGCTGTGGCCGGGCCTCGCCGTGCTTGCGGTACGCATCGGCCGTCGCAGTCCCGGAATGGCTCTGTGGGGCGGAGTCCTCGCCATGCTGGGGCTCTTCGCCCGGACGTTCCACGCCGGCGTGGACCACCTCGCCTTCCAGTTTGCCGACCGGCAGGGGGCGGAGGCCGCCGCCCGGTTCGTCGGGGAGACGTACGGCGCCTTCCACATCTTCAGCGCCCTCAATGCCGCGATCATGGGAGGCTGGCTGCTCCTCGCTGCCGGAGCCTGGCGGGCGCATGTGCTGGGTCCCGTCCGGGCATCGGCCCTGGCCGCAACTGCCGCGCTGCCGCTCGGCGTGCTCAAGGGCACCACGCCGCTGTCGGTGGCGGCCGTCGCAGGTCTCTGTCTCGCGCTCGTCCCGCTGGGCATTGCCGTGCTGCGCAACGGCCCGGCGCCCGGCTGGGCCACGGCCCTCCGCTGGACCGTGGCGGTCACTGCCGTACTGGCTCTCATGACCCTGGTCGGGCGAGCTGGTTGACGATGTACGGTCGGACCATGCGTGTCCCCCGGCGGCTGCACGACATCCATCTGCTCACGCTCGACCTGGCGGCCGCACTGCTGATCGCCATCGTGTACGTCGGATTCACCCGGATGCCGGGCGACGGCGTGCAGCCCCACTACTCCGGACCGGCATGGGCGGGCGTGCTCGTAGCCGCGGTGGTCGCCTTCCCGGTCGCGGCCCGCCGGCCGTGGCCCGTACCAGCCGCGGCGACGGCCCTCGTCGGTGCCTCCGCCGCCAGCCTCCTGGACATCACGCGCGAGCCGTGGGCCGCGGTCGGCCTCACCCTTTACGCAGTCGCTCTCACCGCGCCCCCGAAGCGCTCGGTGCCGGTGCTCGCCGCCTCGCTCGCCCTCGCGGCGGCAGCGGTCCTCGCCGGGGAGGCCGTCGTCACCCCGGCCGAGACCTGGAGTGGGGCGGCCGGCGTCGCCGCCATGGTCTGGCTGGTCCTAGGCTGCGGCTGGGCGGCAGGCTTCGCCGTACGGACCCGGCGGGCCAGGGAGGCCGACCACGCCGCGCACCGCGCCGAACGTGCCGTCGTCGAGGAACGGCTGCGCATCGCGCGGGAGTTGCACGACATCGTTTCGCACAGTCTCAGCCTGATCGTGGTGAAGGCGGGGGTCGCCGTGCACGTGGCCCAGCGCCGCCCGGAGGAGGCGGAGGACGCTCTGCGCGTCATCGAACAGACCGGTCGGGCCGCCATGACCGAGATGCGCCGCACCCTGGGCGTGCTCCGCGCCGGCTCGCCTTCGGCGCCGCTGGGCCCGACACCCGACGTCGACGCGCTCGGCGGACTGGCCGACCAAGCGCGACGAGCAGGCGTGGAGGTGGACTTGGACGTTCGGCTGCCGGATGGCGGTCTGCCCGCGGGCATGGCCCTGGCCGTCCACCGGATCGTTCAGGAGTCCCTCACCAACGCGGTAAAGCACGCAGCCCCCACACGCTGCCGGGTGACGGTCGAGGCCGACCTTCGCGAAGTACGCATCGACGTCACGGACGACGGCGTGCGAGGTGTCGGCCCCGAACGGACGGCAGGTCACGGGCTGATCGGTATGCGGGAGCGGGCGATGATGCACGACGGGACGTTCAGTGCGGGCCCACGCTGCGAAGGGGGTTTCGCGGTCTCCGTCCGACTGCCGCAGGACGACACCGGGACGATGGTGTGAGAGATGAAAGAGACGCAGGGAGGCCGACGTGTCGGACGTGACCAGGGTGCTCGTGGTCGACGATCAGGTGTTGTTGCGCGGCTCCTTCCGGATCCTCATCGAGAACGAACCCTGCCTCACCGCCGTCGGAGAGGCGGGCGACGGGGCGGAGGCCGTCGAGCTCGCCCATCTGCACCGTCCGGACGTGGTCCTGATGGACGTCCGGATGCCGGTCATGGACGGAATCGAGGCGACCCGGCGGATCTGTGGCTCCCACGAGACCGCTGGCGTCCGGGTGCTGATCCTGACCACGTTCGACCTCGACGAATACGTCTACGCCGCCCTGCGGGCCGGCGCCGCGGGCTTTCTGCTCAAGGACTCCCCGCCCGCGGAGGTGCTGGCCGCCCTCCGGGTCGTCGCCAAGGGCGACTCCCTGCTGGCCCCCTCCGTGACCCGTCGCCTCATCCAGGAGTTCACGCGCCGTCCCGACCCGGACTCCGGCCGCCGCCACGCCTCCGCCGCGCTGACCGGAGTCACGGAACGGGAGCTCCAGGTGCTGGGGTTGATCGCGCGGGGCCTGTCGAACGACGAAATCATGGCGCACCTGCATCTGAGCATGGGCACGGTGAAGACCCACATCGGCCGCCTGCTGTCCAAACTGGCCGCCCGCGACCGAGCCCAGCTGGTGATCGCAGCGTACGAATCCGGAGTGGTGTCGCCTTCCGACGACGGCTTGGGAACACACTGAAGGAAAGACCCCGGAGCGGGGCGCATCGCCGTCCCGCTGCGCGCCCCGGCCCGTGCCACATCCGTGCCCTTCGGGGCGGTCAACAGCGGTCAAGAGCAGCGTCCAGAGTCCGCACCAGCCTCGCCCTGCCCGAACAAAAGATGCAGGTCAAAGGAACTTTGTCTGCCCAGGACCCGGTGATTCCCAAGCTCAGAGCGCGAGTTCGATTCTCGTCACCCGCTCCACGACTAGGGCCCAGGTCATCGACCCGGGCCTTGTTTGTTGTCTGGACCTGTCTACGTATCGCGTGCCCGTTCCGCGCCCGATCGTTTCTTGGCCCGCTCCTCCTGTGCCCGAAGTCGTGCGGCACGCACGTGAACCGGTCGTCGAGTTGCACCGGAGGACGTATACAGCCGATGGCCCGGTGGTGGAGTTCGCCATCGGAGTGCACGCGGCATCGCGCTTCGCCGGGGAGACGAGTCTCAGGTGCCTGACTCGGCGACGGGGAAAGAGGATCCGCAGTAATCACTGCACAGGACTGGAAAGACGCCCCGTACATCTGGAGCTATCCCAGATGGCCACGCCCTTCAACACTGCTCCGTTACCATCGGGCTCGGCAGCCAAGGCCTCGGCGTAGAAGGGGCTCGCCGCACTCGGCGAGGGATAGGCATGCGAAGCAATCCTCGGATGCGGGAGATCCTGCGGACGACAGACATCACCGACCTGAGCGATCGGGACATTCCCCCCATGTTCCTTGAGATCGTGGAACGCGGGTGGTCCCGCACGGCCACTGGTGGGCGCGTGCTGACCGACCTCTGTCCGGAGGCGCCTGGCACCTATGTCGATCGACTCGCGGAGGAGACGACGATCAACGGGAGGGGGATGACCGACTACGACCTCCCGACCGCACCGGACGAACGTACGCCCCTTCTCGTCCGGAGGTGCCTGGCGTATATGTGCGCCTGCCTGCGGAAAGCGCAGGAGGAGTTCGGTGACACTCAGGTGAAGGCGTACGTCTCCCTCTCCTTCGCCGATACCGAGGAGGCCCTCCTCACCTCCAACGTCACCTTCTGCACCCCGCTTCCCGACGTTCGCCCCTACATTCCGGACCTGGAGGCTGTTGCGGACGCGGCCGTCGCGGAGATCTCGCTGGAGGACTGCTCGGCTTGGTCCTGAGGGTCCCTTGGCCCCCTCTGCTCGTGCCCCATCCGTGCCCAGCAGAGCGGACAGCAGCGGTCAGGTGCGGCCTCCACAGACCATAGCCATCTCAACCGTCTCATGGGAAAGCGCAGCACAGGACGCCTTTGGTGGCCCAAGAACCGCTGATTCCCAAGCTCAGAGCGCGAGTTCGATTCTCGTCACCCTCTCTTTGAAAGGCCACGGCCAGTGACCGGGACCTCTGTCGTTGTCTAAATTCGTGTCGACTCGGACAGGTTCGACCAGTTCGTCAGAGAGCGTTTCGGTACACCCAACCCTGAAAGCGCCAAGGAGAGAAAAAATCTCTACGCTATGGAGGCAGGGAAGATCCGAGCGGGCGAAGCCGGTATACGGAGTCGACGGAAGGCGCTGGAGGCGCAACTGGGAATGGAGGTTGATCTGTCCATCATCCGCAGGGGAGGCCCGTATGGCACCCCTCTACATCAGGGTCCCGTGATCCCCATGAGCAGATACTCCTACTGCAAGATCCTGGTCGCGAACATCACGGTCGACGAAACGCAGCGCCTACTCGGCAGTCTCTTCGGTGGAGCCTTCGAGCGGCGCACGCTGACGGTTGGCGAGATGGAAATCGAGGTGCGTCGGAATTCTGACGCCCAAGCCAATGGTGTTCAGCCCGATGACTTTGTCCGGTGGCCTGTACACATCGAGACGGAACCGGTGACGCCGCACGGCGAGACCACTGCGGTGAGAACCGTTTCACGTATTCTCGAGGCCCTGTGGGATGCCCAGGCACAGGCCGTCGCAGCGTGTGACTTCGAGGACGAACTTCCCTGGATGGGAGGCATCCAGCGGCTACGGCAGTCCGACGACAGCTGAAGTTAGAGGGACCAGGCTCCTGTTGGCGCAATACCGCGGCTTTGCAGGAGGGAAGAGCCCGCCCCATGGCTCTGGGGACCGACGGCCGCGATGGCGTAGAGGTTGAGCTCCACAAGGTCGGTGTGGGCCTCACGCTGGTGCTGGGGCGGCCGAGTTCCACCACTGATCTCCGGGATAGGCGCTGCGGGCGAGCATCATCGGCCCCGCCGCCGGGGCAGCGGGCCGGTGTCCTGTTCGCAGGAGTGGTGTCTGTGGTCTGAGCGGCTCATCGTCGGCTCTACCTGGATAATCGATGCATGGCATCACAGCCTCGTCTCTCCGACCTCCGTCGTGCCAAGTTCGTCCGGCGCCTGCCCGCAGCACTCTCCGAGCTCGCATGATGCACACAAGCGACAGCTTGGCCGCCGAACTCCGCAGGCTCCGGGATCGCCCGAGTGCCGATGCCGCGCCCCCTGTCCTCTCCCGCTTCGTCATCGACGTTCAGGGGGATGCCGTGGAGTACGAACGGCGCCTGCGGTCGGTGATCTCACCCGCCGTGCGGCTGGGCGGCACGGCGGATTTCGAGCAGGAGAGTCTCCCGGTCGGCGATGTTCCGGACTGGTTCGCCGCTGTGAGTTCCCAGAAGCCGGAGCGGGCCCCGCAGTTCGCACGGGCCGGGCGCGAGCGGTATGCGGAGCACACCGGGGGCGGCCGGCCATGGGAACTGCTGGACTGGCTGTACCGCTTCGACCCCGACGAGGACTCCCGCGGCTGGGAATGGTGGGACGCCACCCAGGTCGGCGCCTCCCGCGTCCACGTCTGGGTGGACAGCTGGGGGGAGTCCTTCTTCGGGTGCCAGGATCTACTCTGGACCGCTTACACGGCGGGCGCGGTACGCGTCGACGGCCCCGGAGTTCAGCAGTCCGTCGTGTGGTCGGCGGACTGCTGAACTCCACGCGCTGAGGCAGCCGCCAGCAAGGGGTGCCCCGTCCGGATAGTCGAGGGGCAGGCCGCCGTCCTGGCCCTGGGCCACACGGTCGCACTCGACGAGCGCAATACGTCGAGTGGCAGGGACTGCTACCGCGTATCCGCGTCCGTGAAGAGCGCACCACCCGGCTGATCAGCCACGCTCAAGCCCCCCCTCGTGCCGCATCCACCCGGCTGGCCCGGCGGCCAATGCGGGTTCGGCGTGCCGTCATCGCTCATGTGCGCCCGCCGCCAGATCCCGTTCCAGTTCAACGGGGTCTCCGGAACGAACCGGTGCCTCTGCCCACACGGACATGGCGCCAGCACCCACGCACAGCCACGGCAGAGGTCCACCCAGCCGTGCCCCGTCGCGTTCGACACCGGGGGTCTCTCGTCTCCGCAGGCGGGGCAGCCGGGGAAGACGGCGCCGTCCAGAATCGCGTTCTGCCGCCGCACGTACTCGGGCAGCCGCAGCGACGGATGGTTCAACGGGGCCTCGTACCAGGCGCGGTTCGGGCCCTCCCACCGGCTCTGCAGCCACCACGGTCGCGGGTTCACCACCGTCCGTCGCCCGGCCCGCTTCTCCGCCCGGCGTTGCGCGGCGTACTTCTCCGCCCGCGCGAGCCACAGCACCCGCGCCGCGTGCAGCTCCTCCACCGCCCGCACCAGCGCGTCCGGGTCCGCCTCCAGTCGCCGGGGGATCGCGGCGCTGAGCGTGAGGTGGTGGTACGTCGCCCGGAAGCCGTACGGAGCGAAGAGGGTGATGCAGGTCCGCAGCGCGCTGTGCCGGGGACGGAGGGGAAGGCGCGCGTCGTGCACGTGCGCTCGGTGGGTCAGGAAGCTGGTCATTGTGCGGGCGCCAGGTCCAGGTCAAGGTCAAGTGCCCATGCCCATGCCCATGCCCATGCCCGTGCCAGGGCCAGGGCCAGGGCGGCGGCGATCCGCATAGCCGCTGTGCCCACCTCCGCCGGATCGGTTTCCCCGTTCAGCACGAAGTGGCCGTATGACGCGTGTTCGCCAACCGGCCAGAGCGCGAAGTCGTCGGCAGCGAAGAGCTCCAGAACGGGTTGCATGACCATCACATGGGGATGATGCCGGACCCACTGCTGCTTCGCCACGGGTCAGGTCGCGGTGGGGACGGAGCGGGCTGCCGCGAGCTTGGCCATCGTCCGCAGTCTCGCGAAGTAGGAGGCGCAGTACTCCGAGTTGATCACGGTCACGACCTTGTCGAGGTCGGCGATGCAAGCCCAGAGGTGGGCAATGCCACCGTCATCGAGCCTACCGTTCAGCTCTCTCTGAACGAGGCCGACGACATCGGCGTCCAGGACGACCAGCTCCACGCCCTCAACGTCAATGCCGCGAAAGCTGTCCGGGTACAGGGCGCGCCGGTGTTCCTCCCACAGCCGGGCGAGTCGGTCTTCAGGGGCTTCAGGCTGGGCTCCGCTCAGGTCGACAGCTGCCTCGTCTGCCACACGTGGTGGACGAAGGAGCAGGGAAACAGCATCGAAGACGGCACGCACCAGGGTGATGGCCCTGACCGGGCCGAGGGCGGCGCTCGTCACGGTGCCCTGCGTGAGCTTGTCGCGCAGGAGTCGGCTGCGGTCGAGCTCGGCAGCGAGTTCGACCGGGATGAGCCCTGCGTCCGCGGCCCGCACGATGAGGTCCTGGACCGGTTCGACGATGGCCAGACGCTCGGTGAGGACCTGCTCCAGGGCGATCAGCGAATGCGTGACGGCGACGGTGGCGAACTCGTATCGGTAAGAGGCGTGCCGGATGAGTTCGCGGGACGTTTCCATCGCGCTCATGACGTACATCGACGCGTCGCCGGGCAGAACCAGGTCGGCCACCAAGGCGTCCATGCCCGCATGGTCGAGAGCGACGTCGCGGGCACGTGGGTCCGGTACGGGCCAAGGGGGCGGACCGGGCAACGGCGGCAGGGTGTTCACCGGGGCAGTCTCGTCGTCGGAACGCTCTCGGTGCCAGCGGAATTGTTCGGGGCGGCCGGCGGCCCGGTGCCGCACGTGGCCACTCGCCCGGTCCGGCCTCGAGGAACGAGCCGAGTTCCTGTTTCTCGACCCGGCATGGATCTGGACGGGTCAGCAGGGCAGGATCAGGCATATGGGAAGCACGCGGTTCGCGGAACTGTTCGCACGGGGGCGGGACGCGTTCCTGGCCGGGGATGTCCCGCATCAGGAGCCGCCCAGGGAAGGTGGCGGACGCTGGGGTCTCACCGTGGCCCTGCGGCCGGACGCATCCGTCTCCCGACGAATGGAACGCGTTACCGCGGAAGCCATGGCGGTGGCGGGAAACGCGCACTGGCCCACCGGTGCAGCGGTCTCCTCCCATTTCACTGTTCGCACATTGGAGCGTTACCGGCCAATCGTCCCCAAGGATGACGAGCGGCTCATGCGATATCAGGCAGCGCTGCGCCAGGCGTCCGACCGGGTGGGGACCATCCGGCTGGAGCTGACCGGGCTGACGCTCACTCCCGCGAGCGTCATGCTGTGCGCTTCTCCGTCAGGCGACGCCGTCGAACGCTTCGCCGAGTATCTGGCGGAGGAGTTGGCGGATGACGCCTGGTTCGAAGCCGGGTTCACCCGCGATATCTGGTACGCGAACCTGGTTCACTTCACTGGGCTTCCGGAGAATTCCCAGGCCCTTGTGGAGTGGGTAGCTGCCCGCCGGGGCCTCGACCTGGGATCCAGCGTGCACACCTCCGCGGATCTGGTCGCCTGGACGTTCGATGGTCGACACATGGTGCCTGAGACGCTGGGGAGAGCAGAGCTGAGAGGGTCTGCCGGCGGAACGAGATGATGGAGATGCCGGTTTGCCCGCTCCGACGGGAGTTCCGGTGAGTGGCGTGCCTGGTCATTCTCGGGCTGCGGGCCGCCCGGCCGCCCGGAGCAGGGCCCCTCAACCACTGGTCCGCAGCGGGTCGCACCTTCCCCCGCGACGCGCGTGATTCTTGACCGATCGTTCTGCTTGGGCCTAGGGTCTGCGATGTGGCCAGGACCAAGGAGTTCGATCCGGACGCCGCGTTGCAGTCGGCCCTCGAGCTGTTCTGGCGGCGCGGCTACGAGGCGACGTCGATCGCCGATCTCGTCGAGCACCTCGGGATCGGTCGCGCCAGCATCTACGCCACCTTCGGCAACAAGCACGAGCTGTACCTGAAGGCCATGGACCGGTATTCCGAGGGGCGTGATCCGCTCCTCTTCGCCGAACTGGCCCGGCCGGGGGCCACGTTGCCCGCGGTGCGGGCGTTGGTGCGTCGCTTCGCCTCGGAGGCCGCCTCGTCGGAGGGGCGGTTGCGGGGGTGCCTCATCACCAACACGGCGGCGGAACTGGCCCCGCACGACCCCGAGGCGACCCGTCGGGTCGAGGTCAGCTGGGAGTACCTCGAGGCGCTGTTGCAGTCCGCGCTCGTCCGGGCGCGGGACCGCGGCGAGCTGCCCGAGGAACGTGATCCGCGGGCGCTGGCGCGGCTGTTGCTCGTCCTGTTGCAGGGGGTGCGGGTCGTCGGCAAGGCGTCCAGCGATCCCGCGCGGGTGCGGGATGCGGCCGAGCAGGCGCTGAGCCTGCTGGACTGAATCACCATCATCACGCCGGTCCCACCGGCGACTGCCGCATGCCCGAATAATGGACCGATCGGTCAAATATGAGAAGGGGGAGGAAGGGTATGACCGCCGAGGGAGCCACCCAGGTCGTCGCCGTGCGGCACCGCTACGCCTTCGCCCTTCTCGGGAGCGTGCAGACCACGCTGATCTTCACGCTCGCCGCGATCGCTGTGCCGCTGCCCCTCATCGGGCGGGAGTTCGGGTTGCAACGGTCGGACCTGATTCTGCTCAGCGCCTCGTACGGGCTGACCTTCGCCGGGCTGCTGCTCTTCGGCGGCCGGCTCGCCGACCGTTACGGCGGGCGGCGCACCCTCGCTCTCGGGCTCCTCCTGTTCGCCGCGGCGTCGGCCGCCGCCCCGTTCGCCCCCGGCATCGGGGCCCTGCTCGCGGCCCGCTTCGCCCAGGGCGCCGGTGCGGCCCTCGTCGCGCCGGCCGCCATGGCGGTGCTGCGCGTCGTCCACCCCTCCCCCGCCGCGTACGGCAGGGCCATGGCCACCTGGGGCGGCCTCTCCGTGCTCGGCGCGACCGCCGGCAATCTGCTCTCCGGCGTCATCCTGTCGTGGCTCTCGTGGCGTTGGACCTTCGCCGTGCCCCTCGTCGTCGCGGTCACCGCCCTGGCCCTCGCGCCCCGGCTGCTGCCGTACACCGCCCCGCACCGGGGCAGGGCGCTCGATCTGCCGGGCGCGCTTCTCGCCACCGCGGGGATCACCCTCGCCAGTTACGGACTCGTCGTCACCGACGTCCGGCCGTGGGCATCGGCCGGCGTGCTCGTGCCCCTGCTCGGCGGGGTCGTCCTGCTCGTCGCGTTCCTGTACGCCGAGCGTCGCGCCCACGACCCGCTGCTGCCGGCCCGCTTCCTGCTCGACCAGCGGCGGGCCCTCGCGCTCACGGCCATCGCGCTGAGCGCTTGTGGGACCGCGATGACCTTCGTGGTCCTCTCGCTCCACCTCCAGCAGATACGCGACTGGTCGCCGCCGCAGACCTCGGCCGCCTTCGTGCCGTTCGCCGTCGCGCTGATCGCCACCGGGCGGGCGGCGGGGCCACTGGTCATCCGGTACGGAGCCGGAGCCATCACGACCGCGGGGCTCGGCACCGGCGCGGCCGGGCTCATCCTCCTCGCCGCCACCGGACTCCACGCGCACACCCCGTACGCGTACGGACTGTTGCCCGGCCTCGTCCTGCTGTCGGTCGGCACCGCGGCCTCCTTCGGCGGGGCCGCCGTGCTCGCCACCGAAGGCGTACCGCCGCAGCAGACCGGGCTCGCGGGCGGGGTGCTGAACAGCGCGATGGAGCTCGGCCCGACCGTCCTGTTCGCCCTCCTGCTCACCCTCGGCAGCGATGCCCTGTCCCTGGCCGCGACGGGGTCCGCCCTCGCCGTCGCGGCCCTCCTGAACCACCGCACCGACTGATCAACCACTCACGAGGAGTTGCCGAGAAATGAACCGCTTCACTGGCAAGACCGTGCTCGTCACGGGCGCGGGCTCCGGTCTCGGCCGCGCGATCGCGCTCGCCTTCGCCGCCGAGGACGCGTCCGTGATCGCCGCGGGTCGCACCGCGCAGTCCCTGGACGAGACGGTCGGCCTCATCGAGGCGGCCGGCGGCACGGCTGCCGCCATCACCGTCGACGTCACCGACTCCGACCGGCTCCGGGACCTCGTCCGCGCGACTGTCACCCGCTTCGGCGGGCTCGACATCGCGGTCAACAACGCCGGGATACTCCGCGGCGCCGGCCCCGCCGAAGAGGTGAGCGAGGAGGACTGGGACGCGGTGCTGCGGACCAATGTCACCGGCGTCTGGCTGGCCATGAAGCACGAGATCGCCCACATGAAGGAGAACGGCGGCGGGGTCATCGTCAACATCTCCTCCAACCTCGGCGCACATCTGCGTATCCCGAACCTCGCCGCGTACATCACGTCGAAGGCAGCGGTCTCCGCACTGACCCGCGCCGCCGCTCTCGACCACGTGCACCAGGGCATTCGCATCAACGCGGTCAGCCCGGGTGCCTCCGCCGCCCCCATGTCGCTGCGGCCCGGCGAGACCGACGCCGACCGGACCGAGCGGGTGAAGTCGGAGAACCCCCTCGGGCGGCTCGCGAAGGCCGAGGAAGTGGCGGCCGCGGTGCTCTACCTCGCCTCGCCCGCGGCCGGTTCGGTGGTCGGCACCGACCTGGTCGTCGACAGCGGGTCCTCGGCCTGACGGTTCGCACCGGGCTCCCCGGACCTCCCGCACCGGGCCCCGGGCCGGGGACCTGGGACTCAGCCCCCGTCCGGAGCTCCGGAGCCGCCGAGGGCGAGGCCACAGGTGTCGGAGCTCGATGCCCCGTCCTCTCCCTCCAGCTCGACGACGACCTGACCGTCGGCCTCCTGGCTGTAGGCGACCGTGCAGGTCAACTGGCGCAGCGCCGTGGGTTCCAGTGGCTTCAGGGCGAAGGGCAGACGGAGCGTGACCGTGCCGTCCGGGGCGACCGCGAGCTCGACGGCCGCGCCGGGGCGGGCGGCGGGGAGGGCGGTGCTCAGGCCGACGGCCCTGTCCTCCTTCGCCGTGCCGCCGAGCAGCGCCAGAACAGCCTGCTCCGTCGATACCGGGCCTGCCTGGTCGCCGGATTTCCGGTCCTCGGAGCCCACCTCGTCGTAGCCCTCGCCGAACCCGGGCGAGGGCCTGGCACTCCGGATCACGGGGTTCAGCCCTCCCGTCGGGGCCCGGAAGAAGAGGATCATGTCGTCGTTGCGGTTGAAGAAGGCCTCGACGGTCGCGGGGCCGCCCGCCTCGATGACGTCGGTCTCCTGGATGCCGCAGCCGCCCAGCAGCGGTACGACGGCCGCGGCGGCCAGGGCCGCCGCGCGTCGGTGTGCCCGCGTACGCCTCATTCGGCGGCCTCCTCCGCGTGCAGCGGTATCTCGACCGTGAAGACGGCACCGCCCTCGGGCCGGTTCCCCGCGCGGATCGTTCCCCCGTGCAGACGCACGTTCTCCTGGGTGATCGCCAGCCCCAGGCCGCTGCCCGCCGAGCGGGTGCGGGCCGTCTCGGCCTTGTAGAAGCGGTCGAAGATGTACGGAATCGAGTCGGGGTGGATACCGGCGCCCCGGTCCGCCACCTCGGTGATCACCACGGGCGTTCCCGCGGGGCGTTCCCCCGTACGCAGGCGTACGGTGACCGGCTCGCCGCCGTGCCGCAGGGCGTTGCCGACCAGGTTGGCGATCACGACGTCGAAGCGGCGCGGGTCGAGCCGGGCCCGGATGCCGGCGGGGAGTTCGACGCCCACCCGGTCCTCGCTCCAGTGCCGGATCTGGAGGGTCTTGCGGATGGCCTCGGCGACGTCGACCTCGTCGGCGTTCAGCTCGGCGGCACGGGCGTCGAAGCGGGAGATCTCCATCAGGTCCTCGACGAGCACGGCGAGTTTGCCGGTCTCCGCACTGACCAGCCGGACGGCCTGGGCGGTGTCGGCGTCCAGACGGTCCGCGTCCTCGTCGAGAACCTCGGTGACGGCGAGCATTCCGGCCAGCGGGGTGCGCAGTTCGTGCGAGACGTCGGCGGCGAAGCGGCGGGCGCGCGCCTCCGCCTCGCGCAGTTCATGCACGGAGTCCTCCAGTTGACCGGCCGACTCATTGAACGTCCGTGCCAGGTCGGCCAGTTCGTCGCTGCCGCGCACCGGAATGCGGGTGTCGAACCTGCCGCTGCCCATGCTCCTGGCCGCCCGGCGCAGTTCCCGCACCGGGCGCAGCACACTGCGCGCGGCGATCAGGCCGGGTATCAGCGCGACGGCCAGACCGGGCAGGGCGCCGTCCCGGGCGGCCATGAGGAGGGCCTCGACGTTGACCTGCTCATCGGTCATCCGCATGACGGCGTACAGGACGAGCCCGCTGGGCAGCACGTTGTACGGGCCGGTCCTGAACACGGCGGGCATGGCGATCGTCAGGTAGGGGACGCCGTCCTTGACGACCCGCTCGAAGGTGCCGTACGGGTTGGCCAGCGCGGCGCGGCGCAGTTCGGGGGTGATGACCGTGGAGACGGGGTTCTCGCCCGAGGAGGCGCGGAGCGAGCCGTACTCGGCGAACACCACCCAGGAGCGCGGCTTGCCCTTACGGGCGATGTCGCGCAGGACGTCCTCCAGCCCCTCCTCCTGGACGGGCAGGCCGAAGCCCGACTGCTGGATCTGCTCGCGGAACGTCGAGACGGCCGTGTCCTGGGCCGTCTTCAGCAGCGCGTTGCGGGCCTCACGGTAGGTCAGCGCGGAGGTGGTGCCCGCGCTGACGGCGGCCACCAGGAGGAAGGCGGCGAGCAGGCGCGTACGCAGGCCGAACGCCCGCACGCGCGAACGCTCGTCGCCGGCCGGCCTGCCCGGACCGGCCAGCCTTCCCGGTACGCCCGGTACGCCCGGTACGCCCGGTACGCCCGAACCACCCGGTACAGCAGATGCGTCCGGTGCGTCCGCTCCCCTGTGCTTCCTCCGGCTCAGTCGGCCGAGGCGGGAGGCGGTACTCACAGCGGGCCGAAGCGGTAGCCGAAGCCCCGCAGGGTCTGGACGTAGCGGGGGCTGCCGACCTCGTGCTCGATCTTGCCGCGCAGCCGTGCCACGCACGCGTCGACCAGCCGGGCGTCGGCGTGGAAGGTGTGCTCCCACACGTTCTCCAGCAGTTGCTGCCTGCTGAACACCTGCTCAGGGGCTGCGGAGAGATGCAGCAGGAGCCTCAGCTCCGAGGGGGCGAGCGACAGCGGCCGGCCCGCCTTGGTGACCGTCAGCCCGACCCGGTCGATGGTGAGTTCGCCGTACACCTCGATGGCCGGGCGGCCCGGACCGCTGTCGTCCATGCGGCGCAGCACGGCGCGGATCCGGGCCTCGATCACCTCGGGGCGGGCGGGCTTGACGATGTAGTCGTCGGCACCGGTCTCCAGGCCGATCACGATGTCGAAGTCGTCGCCCCGCGCGGTGAGCATGATGATCGGCAACTGGCTGTGCTCGCGGACCTGCCGGCAGACCTGTACGCCGTTGATTCCGGGCAGCATCAGGTCCAGCAGCAGCAGATCGGGGCGGAATTCGGCCAGCGCGTCGAGGCCGTCCTCGCCTGTCGCGGCCGCCCGCACATCGTGGCCGCGGCGGCGCAGACCGAGTGCGACCCCCTCGCGCACGGAAGGGTCGTCCTCGATGAGGAGCACGCGGGGCATCGGCGGTTCTCCCTGGGGGGGTAGTGGTCACTTCCGGGTGCCTCGCCGACGTAGACGCGTGAACAGCGCGTCCAGTTCGACGAGTCCCAGCGGACGGGCGAGCAGGGCAAAGGTGAGGACGACGGCGGCCCCGCCGGCGGCCGCGGCCGCCAGGGCCCCCGCCCGTACCGCGCCCAGGGCCGCGAGGTGCCCCAGAGCGGTGGCGGGGACGGCGGCGAGCAGCAGCCGTGCGTGGGCGGCCGAGGCGGTCGACCGCAGCGGGCGGGCGACGGCGAGGCGGCGGCTCAGCACCAGGCCGGTCACCACCCAGCCCACGCACAGCGCCAGGGAGTACGCCGCCGCCATGCCCGTGACGGCCCAGCGAGCCGGCAGCAGGTGCGCGGCGGCCAGCGACAGTCCGGCGTTGAGGGCGACGATCACGAGGTTGAGCAGGAACGGCGTACGGGTGTCGGAGAGCGCGTAGCAGGCGCGGGACAGCACGTACTGACCCGACAGCGCGACGAGGCCCGGCGCGAAGGCCATCAGGATCCCGGCCATCGCGGCGGTGTCGTCCGCGCCGGTCCTGCCGTACCCGAAGACGAGGGCCATCACCGGCTGGGCGAGGGCGAACAGCGCGCAGGCCGCGGGAACGACGGCGGCGGCGCAGACCCGCAGGGCGTGGGAGACGTCGCGGCGCACGGCGGCGGTGTCCCCGTCGGCGGCGGCGGCGCTCATCCTGGGGATCAGGGCGGTCACCACGGAGACCGTGATGATGCCGTGCGGTACGACCCAGAGAACGTAGGCGTTGTTGTAGGCGCCGAATCCGGGGCCGCCGGCCAGGCCCGCGGTCGTGGCCAGCCGGGTGGTGACCCAGTACGCGGCCTGGTTGGCCAGGACCAGCAGCACCAGCCAGCCGGCCGCGCGCAGCGGACGGGTCAGTCCGCTGCCGCGCCAGTCGAAGCGGGGCCGCCAGCGGAAGCCGGCCGCGCGCAGGGCGGGGACGAGGGCGATCGTCTGGACGGCGATACCGGCGGTCGTGCCCCAGCCGAGCAGGGCGGTCCCGGCCGGGGTGAGCGTGCCCCCCGGACTCGTCCCCAGGGCCAGGTACAGGTAGAGGCCGAAGACAGCCATGACCACGAGGTTGTTCAGGATCGGCGCCCACATCATCGCGCCGAACCGGCCCCGGGCGTTGAGTACCTGTCCGAGCAGCGTGAACAGTCCGAGGAAGAAGATCTGGGGCAGGCAGTAGCGGGCCAGCGCGGTGGTCATGGCCGCCTGCCGGCCGCTGTAGTCCGTGTACGCGTCGACGATCGCGGGGGCCGCCCACACGGCGGCCGCGGTGAGGGCCAGCAGGGCGAGGACGCAGACGGTGACGAGCCGGTCGGTGTACGCGGCACCCCCGTCCGCGTGCTCCTTCGCGGCCCTGACCAGCTCGGGCACGAAGACGGCGTTCAGCGCGCCGCCGAGGAGCAGCATGTAGACGATGGTGGGGAGGGCGTTGCCGACCGCGTAGCCGTCGGCGATCGGCCCGATGGTGCCCAGCGCCGCCGCGACCACGGCGGACCGGGCGAAGCCGGTGGTCCGGGCCACGATGGATCCGGCAGCCATGACGGCGCTGCCGCGTGGAGCGGAGACCGCCGCCGCTGCCGCCCTCGTGGGCTCCGCACGGTCCACGGCGGTCTGGGTTCTCGGAGACGTAGGTGACGTAGGTGACGTAGGTGACGTAGGTGACGCCTGTGGTGCCAGTGGTGCCAGTGGCGCCTGTGGCTTCGGTGGTGCCTGTGGTGTCGGCGGTACCGTCGGCCGCTTCGTCGGCTGCGACTGTCTCATCGGCGCTTCAGATACGCCTGGAAGGCACGGTGAAGCGCGTGGTTGGCGCTGCCGCCCAATGCCTTCTCCCATTCCCCCAATGTCTCGACGACCTGCCCCCCGGTGCCGAGCTTCCACCGCAACAATCCGTACGCACGTTCCTCCGGATCGAGAGTGGAGGGTACCCCGCGCATGTCGTAGACGTCCGCGCCGAGGGCGTGGGCA
The DNA here is from genome assembly GCF_044333935.1 of Streptomyces sp. NPDC020884. Taxonomy (NCBI): domain Bacteria; kingdom Bacillati; phylum Actinomycetota; class Actinomycetes; order Kitasatosporales; family Streptomycetaceae; genus Streptomyces; species Streptomyces sp. NPDC020884. The sequence continues at coordinate 44,989 of NZ_JBIRRY010000005.1, forward strand.
TCCTGCAGCATCCGCCACTGAAGGGCGTTGGAGGGCCGGACCTCGCGGCGGTGGTCGGCCGAGGCGCCGGTCTGGTACCAGGCCCGGCGGCCCACCGTGATCAGGGTGTGGGCGGCCAGGATCTCGCCCTGGTGGCGGGCCAGGTACAGCTTCATCCGGCCGGGTTCCTCGGCGTTGAGCGCCGCGTACTGACGCTGGTAGTACGCGAGCGAGCGGCCGAGCCGGAAGCCGTCGCGTCGCTCGGTGATGCCGAGCAGCCTGCAGAACTCGGGGAGGTCGGCCGCGCTGCCCACCACGACCTCCACGCCCTCCTTCTGGGCCCTTCGCACATTGCGGCGCCATTCCTGGTTGAGCCCGGACCACAGGTCCTGGGTGGTGCGTCCGGCGAGCGGCACATGGAAGACGTGTCGCGGCTGGGCGTCCCCGTCCTCGCTGGTTCCCTCGCCGCCGCAGCGGTGCCAGCCCCGGGCCCGCAGCCGCTCGGCGACGGCGGTGCCGAGCGGGTCGACCTCACTGGCCAGGACGTCGCCCAGGCGGCGGCCCGGACCGGTGAGCGGCTTGAGCCGGGCGGCGTTCCAGCGCCGGTAGGCGGGCGAGGGCCCGATGCGTACGGCGAAGGCTCCGGTGCGGCGCAGGTGCTCCAGCAGCGGACCGAGCCAGCCGTCGACGTCGGGGGCGTTCCAGTCGGCGACGGGCCCTTCGGGGAGGTAGGCGAAGTACTTGCGGGTGCCGGGGAACTGCCGCAGCAGCACCAGGGCCACCCCCGTCAGTTCGCCCGCCTCGGGATCCGGTCCCCAGCCGAGCAGTTGGGAGCGCCAGCCCTCCTTGACGTCGGCCCAGGACGGGCACTGGAGGAATCCGGCGCCGAGCGCCTCGCCGGCGGGCGACGCGAGGAAGGCTCGGTAGGTCTTCGCGGTGATGGTTCGCAGGGCCACGTCCTGGTTCCGTGCTCGGTGCACGGGGCTGGACGACGACGGCACGAGCAGCGCTGACATGGTGTGGGCCTCTTCTTCTCCGCCGGCCTCCCGGGCCGGTCGCGGGAACGCTCCCCCGACGGCCTTTCGCGGGGATGCAGAGGATGCTCACAGCGGTTCATGACCGCTCCGCGCGCCGAATGTGACCGGAGCATGACCGTTCCTCACCAGTCGCCGTCACATCGCTTCATACCCTCTGACCTCGGGTTTTCCGGCTCTACAGTCACGACATCGCCGACCACTCACCCGGCTCATGGCTCTCCCGGAGGTCCTGTTGTCCCGCTCGTCCCTCACTCATGTGCCCGCCCGTTCCCGAGCCCGATCCCGAGCCCGATCCCGAGCCCGTTCTCTCGTCCGTTCCCTCGTCCGGGGCGCCACCGTGGCTGCCCTGCTGACGCCGCTCGCCGCCTGCTCGTCAAGCCCTTCCGCCGATGCGCCCGCCGCCGAGGTGACCCGGAGCGCCGAGGACCGACCCGTCAAGGTCGCCGTCACGCCCGCGGGGAAGAAGGCCCCGGCCGGCCGGCCCGTACGGGTCACGGCCACCGGCGGCCGCCTCACCTCGGTGACCGTCACCGACGCCGAGGGCCACCGGCTGGCCGGCCAGGTCGCCGCCGACGGCCGGTCCTGGGTCTCCGACCGCAAGGCCGTGCCCGGGGCGGCGTACTCGGTGACGGCGGCGACCCGGAGCGCGGGCGGCACCGCCAGGAGCACCAGGGCCGGCTTCACCACCGCTCCGGCGGACCGGGTCAACAAGGTCGACTGGCGACCGGGCGCCGACGCCACCGTCGGGATCGCCCAGCCGGTCTCCCTGGTCTTCGACCGTCCGGTCAGGAACCGGGCCGAGGTCGAGAGGCAGCTCAGGATCACCACCTCGAACGACACCGAGGGCTCCTGGGGCTGGATCCGCGACTGGTCGGGCCGGGACCGGGTGGACTGGCGGCCCCGGACGTACTGGAAGCCCGGAACCCGGATCACGCTGAACGCCGAGCTGAACGGCACCGACTCGGGCGCGGACGGCGGCTGGTTCGTCCGCGACTACACCACCGCGTTCACCATCGGCGCGCAGCAGATCGTCAAGGTCGACCTCGACCGCCATCAGCTCTCCCTCGCACGCGACGGCAAGACGGTCCGCCGTATTCCGGTCTCCGGCGGCACCCCCGGCGGTGACAAGCGCTCCTGGCGCGGAACAGCCGTGCTGATGGCCAAGGAGGGCACGATCAACATGAACTCCGAGACGGTGGGCCTCGGCAACGCCTACGACAAGATGGTCGACCACTCGATGCGGCTGACCTGGTCAGGCATGTACGCGCACGCCGCCCCGTGGAACGCGAAGTTCCTCGGCCGGGCCAACCAGAGCTCCGGATGCATAGGCATGAGTGACGCGGACGCGGCCTGGCTCTACGCGCAGGTGCGGCCGGGCGACCCGTTCGAGATCACCGGCGAGGACACCAAGGGGGTGGTCGATCCCGGCAACGGCTTCGGCGCGTGGAACCTCTCGTGGTCCGCGTGGCAGCACAGGAGCGCGCTGCGCTGAGAAGCCGCGCCGAGCGGCGGCCCGGGGGCCGACTACGCCAGGTACGCCGGGTACGCCGGGTACGTCAGGTACTCCGACTACGCCGGGTCCTCCGACCTCTCCTGCTTCTCCGGCTTCTCCTGCTTCTCCGGCAGGCGCTGGGCGATGTTCCGTACGACGTCGGCCGCGAACTCCGCTGCGGTGTCGCACAGTTGCTTGGCCGGCTGCGGGGCGTACACGGTCAGCTGGAAGAGTTCGGTGGTGCGGTCGCCGACCGCGTTCGTGTAGGTGCGGTGCGGGGTCCGTACGGTGCAGCTGTCGTCCTCGGCCTCATCCGCGACGGCGTAGCTCTTCGTCCCGGCGACGTTCACCGGCGTTCCGTCGTCGGCGTCCAGCGAGTTGTCCCGGCTGATCTGAATCTCCACCGCACGGTCGCCGTCGTCGCTCGACCAGTCGCAGTCCCAGGAGCCGAAGCCGCGGTCCCGGTTGTCCACCGTGACGCCGGGAAGCCGCTCGAGATCGCCGGCTCCGAGCAGGGTGCAGGTGTCGAGCCGGACCAGGGAGTTCGGGTCCGGCGGCGGCGAACGCCGGGGCACCGGGCCCTCGGCCAGCACACCGACCACGTGGTCGGTCGCGGCATCGGCCAGCTGGCACGGGTCGGGGGCCACCTTGTTGAGCTGCTTGCCGCGGACCCGGATCTGCTTGCCGTCGGAGGTCAGGACGGCCCGGTCGCAGGCTTCCCCGTCACGCTCGAGGGTCACCACCGTGACGTTGCCGACCAGGCGGGTGGAGAGCACCTCGTGGAAATCGTCCCGGTCCGAGTCGAGGTTCACCTCGACGTCCGCGAAGTCGTCACCGCTGTTGTTGCGCACCAGCACGTCGCAGCGGTCGACCTCTCCGTAGTCGGGGTCCAGTGCCGTCTTGCCGAAGCGGCTCAACGAGGCGGCGCCGAGCAGCCCGCACGGGTCCGCCGTGCGCTCGTCGCCGATGGCGCCGGCCTGTGCCGCGACCGACGGTTTCGCGTCGGCAAGGCCGCCCTTGCCGCCCTCGTCGTCCGAGGCCCACGGGCCGAAGAGGACGAGACCGGCCGTGATCGCACCCGCCGCGGCGAGCGCCGCCACCGTGAGCACCACCGGGCGGCGGCGTCGGCGTACGGGCCGGGGCGGCTGAAGCATGAAGGGAGTGAAGTCCCCCGAGCGGCCCAGGAGTCGCGACAGGCGGAGCGTGCGGGACGCGAAGTCCCGGGTATCGCCGTCGTGCAACTGCTCCTGTACGTGCGGGGGCGGGGGCGCCGCGCGCGTCAGCAGCCGCTGAGCACTGGGGGCGTCGGGCCGGCTCTCGGGCGCCACCTCCAGCAGTGCGGTGAGCGGCCCGCGCAGGGGCCCGGCCCGGTGCATGGGCTCGATGTGCCCCTCGATGGCCCTGGCCAGATACGCCAGGAGGTGTTCGACCTCCCCGTACGGCGACTGGCCCTCGACCGCCGCGAACAGGGAGGCGCCCAGCGAGAACACGTCGGACTTCTCGCCCGCGGGCTGCCCCTTGGCCACCTCCGGGGCCAGATACCGGGGTTTGCCGCGCACACTGCCCGTCGTGCTGTGCGTGGCGTCGCTCCACAGGGCCCGCGAGATCCCGAAGTCGGTCAGTCTCGCGACGCCCTCGTCGGTCACGAGGATGTTCTCCGGCGTCACATCGCCGTGCACCACGCCCTCGTTGTGCGACTTCGCCAGCGCGGCGGCGATCTGGCAGCCGATCGACCCGGCCTCCGCGGGCGTGAGCGGGCCGCCCTCCGTCACGATCTGCGCGAGACTGCGCGAGGGGACGTACTCCATGATGATCCAGCAGGTGGCGCCCTCGTCGACGAAGTCGAAGACTCCCACGATGTTCGGGTGGTGCAGCCGCCCGGCGTTGCGCGCCTCGCTCATGAGCCGTCGCGCGGCCCGATCGTCGTTCAGGCGCGCGCACTTGACCGCGACCCGCCGGTCGAGCCGCTCGTCCCAGGCCAGCCAGACGACGCCCATCCCGCCTCGGCCGATGGGCTCCTGCAGGAGATAGCGGCCGGCGATCCTGTCCCCGGCCTCCGGTGTCACCCGCACCGCCCCACCCCTCGCCCCACAGCCGACGGCCCTGCTACAGGTGACGGACTGTACCCATCCCGCGACTTGGCGGTGATCCTTTTCACCGAACTTCGTGCGGACTCGCCCAGGCCCCACACAGGGCACGGGGTTCACGGTCGGCCGCAGGCCGGAGCGGCAGGGGCCGGCCGAGGAGGAGCAGGGCCGCGAGCCGCCCGGCCCCTCCTCACCGCTGCGGCATCGCCGTGAGGAAGTCCAGGACGAGCGGGCTCGCGACGGTGCGGAACTCCTCGAAATAGGCATGCCGCGCGCCGGGGATCAGGTGGAGGCGCGCGCCGGGGACGCGGTTCGCGAGCAGGGGGGCGTTGGCGGCGGGATTGAGCAGGTCGTCGCTGCCGTGCACGACCAGGGCGGGGGCGCTGACGCGGGGCAGAAGTTCCCACGCGTCGTGCTGGTTGCTGGCCCTCAGGTGGCGGCGGCGGGCGTGCGCGGGCATGTCCGGGTCGCCGAGTGTCCGGTACGGGCCGGGGTGGGTCGCCAGCCAGGCCGGGGTGTACATCAACTCGAGCAGGGCCTGCCGCGCCGCACCCGGTGCTGTCTGTGCCAGCGACCCGCGTACGTCGTTGTCGCGTTCGACACCGTGCGCTCCACCGGGTGACGTGCAGCCGAGGACCAGGGCGCGCACCCGGTGCGGATGGCGGGCGGCGAGCTGCTGGGCCACGCGGCCGCCCATGGACGTGCCGTAGACGTCGGCCCGGTCGACACCGAGATCGTCGAGCACCGCGATCACGTCCTGAGCGAAGAGCTCGGTGCTGTAGGGCTCGTCGGGCTTGTCGCTCGCTCCCGTACCCCGGTAGTCGAGGGTGAGGGTGCTGCGGGCGGCGTGGAAGTCGTCACGTACCCCGTCCCACCAGTGGTGGTTGTTCGCCTGGCCCGCCAGCAGAACCAGCGGCGCCCCCTCGCCCCGGACCTGATAGGCGATGCGGACCCCGTCGGGCGTCGTCGTGTGCGTCATGCGGCTTTCCCCTCCTCAAGGCAGGATTCAGCATGCGTCATGGTGCCGGGAGCGCCGGGCGGACGCTCGGCCGACCCGTGTTCTGCCCCGGTCAGGCCCTGCGGGCGGTCACCGCGCGCCGCACCGCGTAGGCAGCGGCGCCGGCGGCCAGCACCGCGGCGCCGGACACCACCGACGGGACCGGCAGGGCGAACGCGAGGACGAGGCAGCCGGCCAGCCCGACGACCGGAACGATCCGCTTCGGCCGGCCCTCCTCCGGAGCGAGGGTCCAGGCGGAGGCGTTGGCGACGGCGTAGTAGGCGAGCACTCCGAAGGAGGAGAAGCCGATCGCCTCGCGTACGTCGGCGGTCGCGGCGAGCACGGCCACGACGGCGCCCACCACGAGTTCGGCGCGGTGCGGCACCTGGAATCTCGGGTGGACGGCGGCCAGAGCGTGCGGCAGGTGCCGGTCGCGGGCCATGGCCAGGGTCGTACGCGAGACCCCGAGGATCAGGGCGAGCAGCGAGCCGAGCGCGGCCACCGCGGCGCCCACCCGGACGACCGGCGCCAGCCGGTCCGCGCCGGCGGCCCGTGCGGCATCCGCCAGCGGAGCGGTGGCGGATGCCGCCCCCTGCGGGCCCAGCACGAGCAGGACGGCGACCGCGACGGCCGCGTAGACGAGGAGGGCGATGCCGAGGGCGAGCGGGACGGCCCGCGGGATGGTGCGGGCGGGGTCGCGGACCTCCTCCCCGAGGGTGGCGATGCGGGCATAGCCGGCGAAGGCGAAGAACAGCAGGCCCGCCGCCTGGAGGACCCCGGCGAAGCTCGCGTCGTCACCGATGCCGAGCCGGGCCGCGTCCGCGTCACCGGCGGTGAGAGCGGCGACCACCACGGCGGCCAGCACGGCCAGGACCACGGCGACGATGGCGCGGGTGAGCCAGGCGGACTTCTGGACCCCGGCACAGTTGACGGCGGTCAGCGCGACCACGGCGGCGACCGCGACGGCCTGCGTCTGACCGGGCCACACGTACGCGCCGACGGTCAGCGCCATGGCCGCGCAGGAGGCGGTCTTGCCGACGACGAACGCCCATCCGGCGAGGTAGCCCCAGAACTCGCCGAGCCGCTCGCGCCCGTAGACGTAGGTACCGCCGGAGGCGGGGTACCGGGCGGCCAGGCGCGCCGAGGACATCGCGTTGCAGTACGCCACCAACGCCGCCAGCGCCAGGCCGAGGAGCAGCCCCGACCCGGCCGCGGCGGCCGCCGGAGCCAGGGCCGCGAAGACGCCCGCCCCGATCATCGACCCCAGGCCGATCACCACGGCGTCGAACACCCCCAGGTGCCGCTTCAACTCGCCTGTGCCCGAAGGCCCCGACACCGCGCCCATCACTCGCTCCCCTGTCGGCCTCCGGCGGAAGCACCGGCGCACGGTATCGGAAGGACGTGACGGGTCGGGAAACAGCGAGATGCTCACGCACGCACCACGCCGGTCACCACGCGGCGATGAGCGGCGCGTCCGGTTCGTGCCGCCGCCAGGCTTCGGTGAGGCGGACGAGGCGGGTGGGGGCGGCGATGCCGCGTACGGTCGCGATCCTGGTGCCGGTGATGTCGAACGTGACGGCGCCGACGACCTTTCCGCCGGGCACGAAGAGGAGGGCGGGGGCGCCGTTGACGCGTGCGTAGTGGACGGCGGAGGCGCCGCCGACCCGTCGCTGTTTCGCGGGGGTGGATTTCAGGCCGGCCCGTGCGATGGCGGCGATGCGCCGCGGAGTGTCGTACCGCAGCAGCTTCTCGGTCAGGCCCGCGCCGTCGGAGATCGCGGTCGCGTCGTCGGTGAGCAGCGCCACCAGTTGTTCGGTGCGGCCCGATGAGGCGGCGGCGAGGAACTCCTCGACGATCCTGCGGGCGGTCGCCGGGTCGGGTTCACCTCCACCGGGCCCGACGCCACCGCCACCGCCGCGCGCGGCGGTGATGTGGCGCCGGGCCCGGTGGAGGTGCTGCTGGCTCGCGGCCTCGGCGATGTCGAGGATCCCGGCGATCTCGGCATGGCTGTACGAGAACGCCTCACGCAGGAGGTAGACGGCCCGCTCGATCGGTGGCAGGCGCTCCATGAGGGTCAGCATGGCCAGGGAGACCGATTCGCGCTGCTCGAAGGTGTCGGCCGGGCCGAGCATCGGGTCGCCGTCGAGGAGCGGTTCGGGCAGCCAGGCGCCGACGGTGCGTTCGCGGCGGGCCTGTGCCGAGCGGAGCCGGTCCAGGCACAGGTTGGTGGCGACCTTGGTCAGCCAGGCCTCCGGGACCCTGATCCGCTGCCGGTCGGCGGCCTGCCAGCGCAGGAAGGTGTCCTGCACGGCGTCCTCGGCGTCGGCGGCGGAGCCCAGCAGGCGGTACGCCAGGGAGGCCAGCCGGTTGCGGCTGGCCTCGAACCGGCTGGTGTCGAAGCGATCAGGGGCGGTGCTGTCCATGGCGGCTACGCGATCGCCTTCTCGGCGGACACATCCGTCGCGGCGGCCAGCGGGCGCCTGCGCCTGGGCAGCCCGAACGTCGGGTGCGAGGTGGTCCAGAGCGACACCCGGAGGATGCCCGCCTTGATCCGGGCGGCCTTCGTGCCGCCGACGTACTTCGGCTTCGCCCCCGCTTGGGCGTCGACCATCTGCAGGATCCCGTCCCGCCGCCCGAGGCTGATGTGGTTGCCGTGGTAGGCCAGGGGTGTGTTCGGGATCTTGCGGCCGGTCAGGCGTCCCAGGATCGCGGCCGTGGCCTGCATGCCGGTGTGGCCGGCCGAGGCGCAGGACATCGGCAGCGGCCGGCCGTTGTCGCCGATGGCGTAGGCGCTGTCGCCGACGGCGTAGACGTCCGGGTGCGAGACCGACCGCATGGTGCGATCGACGACGATCCGGCCGGTCTCGGTGACCGTGAGGCCGGCGGCGGCGGCGATGGGGCCGGCCGCGAACCCGGCCGTCCACACGGTCGCGTCGGACGCCGGGGCGGTGCCGTCGGCGCACAACACCCGTGTCGCTTCGACGGCTTCGACGCCGGTGTGCTCCAGGACGACGATGCCCAGCCGGTCGCAGGCCCGGCGCAGGTGGCCGCGGGCTCCGGCGGAGAGCGGAGCGCCCAGTTCGCCGCGAGCGACCAGCGTCACCGACAGGCCGGGCCGGGATTCGGCGATCTCGGTGGCGGTCTCGATGCCGGTCAGCCCGTCGCCGACGACCAGGACGTTCCCGCCGTCGCCCCGCCCGACCAGGCTGTCCAGCCGCTCGCGCAGACGCACCGCCGCCGGGCGGCTGGTGACATGGAAGGCATGCTCGGCGACGCCGGGGACGCCGTGGTCGGCGACCTGGCTGCCGAGCGCGTAGAGGAGCGTGTCGTAGCCGAGCTCGCCGCCGCCGTCGGCGTCCGCCACGGCGACGACCCGGCGCTCGGGGTCGACGGCGGTGACCCGGGCCAGGCGCAGCCGTATCCCCGTGTCCGCGAAGACGTCGGCGAGCCGGGGAGCCTCGATCTCCTGGCCGGCCGCGAGCTGGTGCAGCCGCAGCCGCTGGACGAAGTCCGGCTCGGCGTTGACCACGGTGACCTCGGCGTCCGCCGGGAACAGCCGACGGGCCAGGTTCCCGGCCACATAGGCCCCGGCATAGCCGGCGCCGAGGACGACGATGCGGTGCTTCATGCGATGCTCCTGTCGGTCGGTTCGCTTGCTTCCCGGTGACTTGAGCGGAACAGCGGCCCGATTCCTGACAGGTAGCAGGTGTGACCTGGGTCACAGGGCGGCCGGAGCCGTGACCCGTTGGTCACGACCCGTCGGTCACGACGCGCGAGAGGGCTCGCCTCAGCGGTACGTCCCCGCGCTGTAGACGTACAGGGCGATCACGCCGACCACGCAGACGAGGACCACCCATGAGCCGAAACTCGTGTGCCTTCCCCTGCCGTTCTTCCGGCGCCCGGACTTCCGGGACCCCCGGGACCGTCCGGATGCCGCCCGGCCCGGGGCGACCCGCTCCGCGTCGGCCGCCGCGTCGGCCAGCAGGCGTCGGCAGGTCGCGGCGAGCACGCCGGTGCCTGCGGAGAGCGGAACCACGGCCTCCGAACGCGCCGGAGCGGTGGTGCCGCCGTCCAGGATGCGCCCCGCGCGTACGAGGATCTCGTCCCGGCCGCCCGCCGGAGCGAGGCTGATCCACCGCCGTACGTGCTCACCCCGGACGACCATCCCCCCGGACCGCTCCCGGTACACGGTGTGTTCCTTCCACAACACGTCCGCCAACTCCTGTGCGGTGCTTCTCAGTTGTGCTCCCACCAGCCATTCCCCCCACTCGCAGCGAAATCGAACAAGCATCGCACTCTACTGGCGGGCCACGAACGTGGCCCATCAGCCCCACCACGCCGGACGGCCGTGCCGCCCGGCGGCTCCCGGGCCGGTGCGCCCGACGGCCGTTACAGTTGCGTCGAAGGCAGGGGGCAGCTGTGGACTTCGAGGTATTGGGCCCGCTGACCGTGCGGCGGGCCGGCGTACCGCTGGAACTGGGCACCCCGAAGGCGCGGGTGCTCCTGGCAGTCCTGCTGAGCCGACGGGGCCGGTCGGTCGCCGATGACGCGCTGATCGAGGCGCTCTGGCGCCGGGAGCGGCCCAAGAGTGCCGCCAAGAACGTGCAGACCTACGTCCACCGGCTCCGGCAGCGCCTGGGCGAGGGGGATACGGACCGCATCGCCCGGGAGGGCGGCGGCTATCTGGTGCGCGCCGACCGTGACGAGCTGGACGCGGCACGCTTCGAGGATCTGGCCGACGCCGCCCGGACCGCGCTGGCGGCCGGTGAACGCGATCAGTCGCGTCAGCTCTTCGGCGAGGCCCTGGGCCTGTGGCGGGGACCGGCGTTCGCCGGGTTCGCCGATGTCCCGGCGCTGCACGCCGAGGCCACGCGCCTCGATGAGCTGAGGCTCGGCGTACTCGAGGAGCGGGTCGACGTCGACCTCGCGCTCGGCCGGCACGGCGAGCTCCTCGGCGAGCTGACCGCGCTGACGATGGAGCACCCGTTCCGCGAGCGGATGTGGGCCCAGCTCATGCTCGCGCTGTACCGCTGCGGCCGGCGGGCGGACGCGCTGCTGGCCTACCTCCAGGTCCACGACGTCCTGGCCCGGGAGACCGGTCTGGAACCCGGGCAGAGGTTGCGGGACCTGCACCGGGCCGTCCTCGCCGAGGACCCCGCGCTGGACCGGGCGGCCCCGGCCGACGAGCGGGGGCGGCGGACCGCCCCCGGCGCCCGGATGCTGCCTCCGGCGCTCGGCGACTTCAGCGGACAGCACGCGGAACTGACGGAGATCGAGGCCGTCCTCCGCGAGGACCCCAGCGCGGACGGACCGGCCACCGTGGTGACGGTCTCGGGCCCCGGCGGGGTCGGCAAGACCGCGCTCGCGGTGCAGGCCGCGCATCGCCTCAGGTCCGCCTACCCCGATGGGCAGCTGTTCGCGGCGCTCGACGGTGCGCGTACACAGCCGGTCTCCGCCGCCACGGTGCTCGGCCGCTTCCTGCGGGCGCTGGGAGTGCCCCCCACCGCGGTGCCCGACGATCCGCGGGAGCGCGCCGACCTCTACCGGGGCCTGCTCGCGGAACGCCGGATCCTGGTGGTCCTCGACGACGCCTTCGACGAGGAGCAGCTGGCTCCCCTGCTGCCGGCGAGCGGTACGTGCGGGGTGATCGCCACCGGCCGCGTACGGCTGGGCGGTCTCGGCGGCGCGCACCGGGTCGAGCTCCGCGAGATGTCCGAGGCCGACAGTCTGGCCATGCTGCGCAACAGCGGGGACGCCCGGCTGACCTCGGCCACCCGGGCGGAACTGTCCGACCTGGTGCGGCTGTGCGCGCGGCTGCCGCTCGCGCTGCGGATCGCCGGGTCGCTCCTGGTCTCACGACCGCACTGGCGGCTGACGGATCTCGTGTCGCGGCTGGCCGACGAACAGCACCGGCTGGACGCGCTCCGCTATCGCGATCTCGAAGTGCGCGCCAGCTTCGGGCTGAGCTATGAGGGCCTCCGGCCCGAGGCACGGCGGCTGTTCCGTCTCCTCGGGCTCCTGGAGGCACCCGATTTCCCACTCTGGGCGGCTGCCGCCTCGGTCGACACCGAACTGCGGGACGCCCAGGAACTCCTCGACGAGCTGGTCGACATCCACCTGCTCGACGTCACCGGAGCACCGAACGGGCAGGTGCGCTACGGCTTCCATGACCTGACCCGCGCCTACGCACGGGAACGCGCGGAAGTGGAGGAGTCGGCGGAGGCGCGGGAGGGCTCCGTCGTCCGCGCCCTCAGCGCGCTCCTGGCCTTCACGGACATCGCCGACCGTGACCACATGGGCCAGAACATGTACCAGCGGGACGCCGACCGGTGGCAGCCGGAGCGGGTGGAGGCCAGCATGCCGCCGTCCGTGCCACTGATGGATCTGCTGGATGCGGAACGCATCGCGCTGGTGGCAGGCGTGCGACAGGCAGCGGAGCTGGGCCGGGACGAGCTCTGCTGGGAACTGGCCGTGGGCGGGCATTCGCTGTTCGAGACGGAGCGGTACTTCGACGACTGGCACGAGTGCTACGAGACGGCGATGGACCTGGCCAAGGCCGCGGGGAACGTACGGGGCCGCGCCCGGCTGCTCATCTCGATGGCCGGTCTGCTCTACACCCGGCGGCGGTACGGTCCGGCCGAGGCGTCCAACACCGAGGCGATGGGCCTGTTCGAGCAGATCGGGGACGTGCGGGGCTATCTGGAGGCCCTGAGCAACGCGCCGTTCTTCCTCGTGCCCAACGGACGTCTGACCGAGGCGATCGTGGCGGGCCGCGAGGCCTTCGAACGGCTCAACGCCGGCGGACAGGCCGCGGCGGCACTCCACGCGTACTCGCAGGTCGGCCTCGCCCATCTCCAGGCGGGCCGGGCGGAACTCTCGGTGGAGGTCCTCACGGAGATCGTCGCCGGGGCGAGGGAGCAGGGGATCCGGACCCTGATCGCGCGGGACACCTACTGGCTCGGCCAGGCGCAGATCGCACTCGGCCGGCACGCGGAGGCGGAGAAGTCGTTCGCCGAGCTGGACTCCTGCGCCCGGCACATCGGGTCGTCGGGCGCGTTCTACACGGCCCACGCCTGGGGCTGTCTCCACCTGGCCCGAGGGGAGTACGCCCAGGCGCGCCGCCGTCTCCTCGAGGGCCTCGAGGTCGCGCGGGCACTCCACGACCCCATGTTCGAGAGCCGTGTTCTCATCGACCTGCTCGATGCCCGCCTGTACGAGCGTCATGACCTGCCGGCCGCGATCGGCCGGGGAGAGCAGGCCATCGCCGTGGCCCGGGGAATCAACTACCCTTACCTGCTGGCCGGTTTGCTCGAAAAGCTCGCCCGGCTGCGGGCGGCGGCGGGAGACCGCACGGCCGGGAGGCGGCTCGCCGGCGAGGCGGCCGCCGTGCGGGACACGATCCACTGAGCCCTACCACACAGCCCGCGTTCCCGGTGTGTACCCGTCGTGTACCTGACGTATTCCGCGATGTGCCACTGTGTGCGTCAACGACGGAACGCCGTCGGGAAGCCGTTCCGGCATGCCCGGATGGAGTGCCGGTCAGCTCTCGAAATCAACCGAACGTTCCAAGCTGCCCTGTGGGGCAGCTCTCGTTACCAGTGAGGTAGTAGTGCACAAGCGACGTATCGCGTTCGCGGCCGCTGTGGTCGCCATGGGGCTCGGGCTTTCGGGCTGCAACGGCGACGACGGCGAGCCGGCGGCGAAGGAATCACCGGCGTCGTCGGCCCCTGCCCCGACCTCGTCCGCCCCGAGCAGCGAGAGCCCCACCGACGACAGCGGCGACGACGCCGCCCCGGCCACCGGCGATGTCACCGCGCCCGGCACGGAGCTCAAGGTCGGCGACCGGGCCGTCCTGCCGTTCGAGTACACGAGCGACAAGAAGGGCACCATCGCGATCACCGTCACGGCGATCGAGAAGGGCGCCGAGTCCGACATGGCCGCCTTCGGCGACAAGGCGAAGGGCATGACGCCCTACTTCATCAAGATGAAGGTGGAGAACGTCGGCGGCACCGACCTGTCGTACGCGTCGCTGAAGCTGGACGGTGCGCTGGAAGGCGGCGCGGGCACGGGCGTCGTGCTGATCGGCGACCTTCCCGGCAAGTGCGACCGCGAGACCGCGCCCCGCGAGTTCACCACCAAGGGCGCGTCGTACGAGACCTGCTCGCTCACCGCCACGAAGACCGCGCCCATCGCGGCCGCCGAGTTCGACGAGGGCGACGCGTACAGCGACAGCCCGGTCGTCTGGACCAACTGAGGATCCACCGGATCCTGGACCTCCGCCGGTGGGGAAGACCGCACCCCGTGTCAGGTCGACGCCACCGGCCGGAGGCCACCGGCGGCCACCGCGCCGCTCACCGCACGGGGAAGCCGAAGGAGTAGCCCTGCTCCTTCAGCCAGGGCAGGACCTCGCGCAGCGCGGCCAGGGTCTGGGAGCGTTCCCCTCCCGCGTCGTGGAAGAGCACGGTCGGCCCACTGGAGATCTCCCGCTTGACGGTGGCGACCATGGTGTCCGCACCGGGGTGTTCGAAGTCCTTGGTGTCGACGTTCCAGCCCAGCGGTCGCATGCCGTGGGACGCGGCGAGCTGTCGGCTGTACGGGGTGAAGGCGCCGCCCGGGGCGCGGTAGTACTGCGACCGGACGCCCCCGGACGCCTTGGTGATCATGCGTTCGGCGTCCAGGATCTGCCGGCGCTGATACGCCTCGGACTTGGTGTCCATGGTGGTGTCGTGCGAGACGGTGTGGTTGCACAGTCGGTGGCCGTCCGCGACGACCGCCTTGACCAGGTCCGGGTACGCCTGGGCCTGCGTGCCCACCATGCAGAACGTGGCCTTCACACCGCGCTCCTCGAGCAGTTCCAGCACCTGCGGCGTCCAGACCGGGTCCGGTCCGTCGTCGATGGTGATGTTGACGCCCCGGGCGCCGCGGTCCGATGCGTGCGCGATGTCCGCCGCCACCTCGGCCACGGGCCGGGCGTCCGGCGATGAGGCGCGCCCCTGCGACGGCCGTCCCCCGGAGGTGTCGGCCTGCGCGGTCCACACCGAGGTCGCGGCGGCCAGAGCCGTCACACCGAGCGCCGCCGCGAGAAGCCGGCTGTGCCAGGCCCTTCCCTTGTGCTTTGCCATGTCCGCCCGCCCCTTTGCCGTCTCCACCGCTGCCGTGCGCCCATCTAGACACGCGAACGCCCGCGCGGGATGCCTCGGTTACCGATTGCGGACACATCTGCAGGGAGCCGGCGACAAAGGCGGGACATCCGCCGCGAGGCACAACGCCCCCTCTCGCGGTACGTCAGTTCCGTGCGTTCGGCTCGGGGAGGGTGAACGCCGGTGCGCCGGACGGGAGTCGGGTCGTGTACTGGCCCAGGTAGGTGTCCAGGTACGGTGCGCGCTCGCCGGCCGTCGGGGTGTCCTCGGACGGGTCGTCCAGGGAGAGTTCGAGCCGTGCGTTCTCGATCCGTACGGTCTGCCCCGACGGGGTGTCCAGCCAGTCGCCGGTCCCGATCGTGCCGATCTCCACGGCCAGCGTGTGGCCGGCGTCCAGGGTCCAGTCGGCCGACTTGAGGTCGAGGTCCAGGCGGTCGGCGTCCAGCCGGGAGACCTGCTCGTCGAACATGACTGCCTTGCCGTCCTCGTCCACGTCGTACAGCTTGACCATCACGTTCCCCTCCCCCTCGGCGGTCATCGAGATCTTCGGGGTGCCGGTGACGCGGGTGGGCCGGTCCAGGGGCTCGGACCGTACGACAAAGCGGGAGGCGGGCCCGGAGGTCCGCTGCGGTGTCCGGCCGGACGCCTTGCCCGTGGCGGGACCCTCGCCGTTGTCCACGTAGACGCCCTTGCCGAGAGGCACGGTCACCGAGCGGTCCACCGCCGGCCAGGTCTGCTCGGCACGCCAGGCGCCGGTGGAGTCCTGCACGGCGTAGGGCGGGTGGTCGGCCGTCGGCTTCTCGCCCTTGAGGTACTGGTCGTAGAAGGACAGCGTCTCCTCGAACCAGCCCTCACGCCCCATGGCCAGCCGGCCCTCCTCGTCCTTCTCGTTGCCGCGCACGTGATCCCACGGGCCGAGCCAGCCGCGCTGCGGGCCTTGGTGACCGGCCAGGAACTCCCGCATGCCCTCGGGCTTGGTGTTGGACTCGGTGAAGCCCTGGGTGAAGAACAGCGGGGTGTCGGTGCCCTTGGCCTTCTCCGCCTGGTCGCGCTCGGTCCAGTACGGGTTGCCGGGGTCGGCGATCCGGTAGCCGGCCGTGTTCTCGGTGTAGCACTCGGGGTGCTTCTCCTCGTAGGCGGCGTTGGCCCGGTAGCGGGCGTCGTCGTCCTTCATCCCGGGCATCGCGGCGATGGCGTTGTAGGTGCTGGCGGTCGCGACGACGTTCGGGCGGGGCACGCCGTTGGAGTGGATGAGCCGGTACGCGTCCCACACGGGTTCCTGGGCGACGACGGCCTTGAGCGCGTCCTGGTCCAGGTTGTTGCCGATGAGGCCGGTGAGCGCGTCGAAGGACTTGCCGTACATCCCGACCGCTCCGGTGGACCACGGGCGGCCCGCACTCCAGTCGATCGCGGCCTCGACGTCGGCCCGGTCGCCGGGGCCGCCGAAGTCCAGGCAGCCGGTGGAGCCGCCGAAGCCGCGCGTATCCACGATCACGAACGCGTAGCCCTCCTGGAACAGGTCGGTGCCCTCGACGAAGTCCTGGAACCGGTCCGAGGGGCCGGAGCGCTCGTGGCCCTCGGGGACGATCTGCCCGGCGTGCCCGAAGTACGCCCCCGCCGTCAGGATCACCGGCACCTTCTCGCCCTTGGCCAGGCCCTCCGGCAGCAGGACGTCGGCGTGCAGCTCGGTGCCGGAGCCGTCCGATGACGGGAAGTAGTGCTGCGTCCAGACCGCCCCCTCGGGGACGCGGTCGTTCTCCTCGTGCGTGACGCCGTCCGTCGCCGTCGCCGTCCTGGCCGCCGTCCCGGCTCCCGGCGGGGCCGCGGTCGCGGGGATGACGAGCGTGCCGGTCAGGGCGAGGGCGGTGACGAGTCCGGCGGCGGCCAGAGTGGTCGTCCGGTGGGTCGTCCGGTGGGTCGTCCGGTGGGTCGTCCGGTGGGTCTTCAACTGTTCCTCCCGGGTCGGGGCGGGTCGGGGTGCAGGGCCACGGGGTGGAGTGCGCTGGGCGGCCGGTTGCCTGTGGTCGCCGTGGCCATGGCTCCAACCTGCCCGGGAACCAAGGCGCGTCGGGGTGGCGGCTGTCATGGATCCCGATGACGGATGTCATGGGCAGCGCTCGGCCATGGGCGGCGGGGAAACCGAACCGGGCACCGGACCGGCACCGCACCGGACACCGCACCGAGCACCGGAGGCAGACTCCGTTCTTTGCCTACTCTTTGCCCGCGTCGGGGCCGAAACCGGGATGCCCCTGCGGCGCGGGCGCGTTGGGGCCGGGTGGACCACCCCACAACGGACAGGAACCCGACGTGACAGACGTGACGGATACGGCAGCCCCGGCAGCCGTGAAGGACCCGGCGGACTCGAGCGCCGCGGCCCGCGCGGCGGACACCCTCTCCCGCCCGTTCAGGGTCCGTGGCCTCACCGCCCGGAACCGGATCGCGATGGCGCCCATGACCCGGAGTTTCTCCCCGGACGGCGTCCCGGGACAGGACGTGGCGGACTACTACGCCCGGCGGGCCGCCGGTGACGTCGGGCTGATCATCACCGAGGGCACCTACGTCGACCACCCGTCCGCGGGGACCAGCGACCGGGTCCCGCGCTTCCACGGCGAGGCGGCGCTCGCGGGCTGGGCGGACGTGGCGGACTCCGTGCACCGCGCGGGCGGCGCGATCATCCCGCAGCTGTGGCACGTGGGCGTGGTCCGCACCGAAGGCGCCGGGCCCGTGCCGGACGCCGAGCCGGTCGGCCCCTCGGGCCTGTCCCTCAGCGGCGAGCCCAAGGGGCGCGCCATGACGCAGAGGGACCTCGACGACGTCATCGCCGCCTTCGCCGACGCGGCGGCCGCCGCCGAGCGCCTCGGCTTCGACGGTGCCGAACTGCACGGCGCCCACGGCTACTTGATCGACCAGTTCCTGTGGTCCGGCAGCAACCGGCGGACCGACGCCTACGGTGGCGACCTGGTCGCCCGGACCCGCTTCGCGGCCGAGATCGTGGCGGCCTGCCGCGCCGCCGTGTCCGACGCCTTCCCTCTCTTCTTCCGGATGTCCCAGTGGAAGGCGGACGCCTACGAGGCGAAGCTCGCGAAGACCCCGGAGGAACTGGACGCCCTGCTCACGCCGCTGGCCGAGGCCGGTGTCGACGTCTTCCACGCGTCCACCCGCCGCTACTGGCTGCCGGAGTTCGAGGGCTCCGACCTCAACCTGGCCGGCTGGGTGAAGAAGATCAGCGGCCGTCCGACCCTCACCGTCGGCTCGGTCGGCCTGGACGACGACTTCTTCAGCGCCTTTCAGGGCAACGACTCCCAGGTCACCGGCATCGAGCAGTTGCTGGACCGGATGGAGCGCGACGAGTTCGACATGGTCGCCGTCGGGCGGGCGCTGATCTCCGACCCCGAGTGGGCGGCGAAGACCCTGCGCGGGCACACGGCGGACATCACCCCGTTCTCCGCCGAGATGCTGACGACCCTGCGCTGACCCCGTGCCGCGCGGCGCGGGTCGGGGTTCAGGGGCGCACGGGCGCGGGCCGGTCCAGCAACGCCCGCGCCTCGCGCACCGCGGCCTCGGCGCTCCCCCGGCCGCCCCGGTCGAACGCCTCCGTGAACGCCCGTACGCCCAGGGCGGCCCGCGCCGCCACCGTGACCCGGTCGACGTCGGCGCGTTCGGCGGGCGGCAGCGGGGCTCCGGCGCGGCGGCGGGCCGCTGCCGCGGCGCCGAGAAGGCGGGCGGCGCAGGCGGCGGCCGGCCCGCGGCCGGTCAGGGCCACGGCCCCGGCCAGGCCCTCCAGGGACAGGGCCAGGGCGCGCGGCTCGGCGAGGACCCGGGCGACGGCCAGGCCGCGCAGGTGGTGCGCGGCGGCCTGGTCCGCCTCGCCCCGGAGTTCGGCAATGAAGCCGAGCTCCGCGCACAGCAGGTGGTCGCCCGCCCGGGACGACACGGCGGCGAACCCGTCGCGGATACGCAGGAGATGCGCCTCGGCGGCGTCGAGGTCGCCGGAGCGGCGGGCGCCGAGGGCGAGGCCCATCCCGGAGTGGATCTCGCCGTACGTGTAGCCCTGCTCGACGGCGATGCGCCGCGCCCGCTCGTGCAGGTCGCGGGCCCGGCCCCAGTCGCGGGCGAGCAGCGCCAGCCGGCCGAGGCCGGAGAGCCGGGCCGACACCTCCGCCTCAAGACCCAGCTCCCGCGCCATCCGCAGGCCCTCGTGCTGCCGCTGCTCGGCCTCCTCGTACCCGCCCCTGATCTCGGCGAGCGCGGAGAGCGGGGACACCGTCTGCAACTCACCCCAGCGGTCGCCCAGTTCACGGAAGAGGGCGGCGCTGCGCCGGCCGTCGCGGCCGAGCCCGTCGAGGTCCCCGCCGACGAGCGCGAGCGTCGACCGCAGACCGAGCGCGGCCGCGGTGCCCCACAGGTCGTCCGCGGCGGTGAAGAGGGCGAGCGCACGGGCGTTCAACGCCTCACCCCCGGCCGTGTCGCCCGCGCTGAACAGTCCGTACGCGCACAACCACAGCGCGCGGGCCCGCCGCACGGGGTCTGGGACGGCCTCAGCGGCGGCCTCGACCCCGGCCGCGACGGTGCGGGCGGCCTGGGCCGTGGCGGCCCCGGCGGCCCCGGTCGTGACGGCCCCGGCCGTGGCGGTCCCTGCGGCCCCGGCGGCCTCGCCGGTGAGCAGGGCGAACGCCCGGTGCAGCAGCGCCAGTTCGGCCATGCCCGGCGATCCCCCAGGGACGGCCGTCAGAACCGCGTGCAGACTCCGGCGGGCCTCGGTGAGGCGGCCGCGCAGCAGCCACCACCAGGCCAGGGCAGCAGCCGGCCGCACGGCCTCGCACGCCGCCCCCGGAGCGCTCGACGCGCGGCGCACCGCCTCGTCGAGGGCCGCCCGCAGATTCCCGGCCTCGGCGTCCAGCCGGTCCAGCCAGGGGCGTTGCTCCGCGCCGCGCAGATGAGGTTCGGCGCGCCCGGCGAGCGCGAGGTAGTGGCGCAGATGGCGTTCGCGTACGGCCGCGGGGCCCTCCGTCGCGTGCAGTTGCTCCGTCGCGTACGCGGCCACGGACTCCAGGAGCCGGTAGCGGGGCCCCTCGGGACCGGTCGCCACGACCACGAGGGACCGGTCGACGAGCCGCCCCACGAGGTCGAGCACGTCCTCCCGGGCGACGCCGCCCCCCGCGCACACCGCCTCGGCCGCGGCGAGGTCGCAGCCGTCGCGGTGGACGGCGAGGCGGCGCAGGACTACGCGCTCGGGGTCGCCGAGCAGCTCCCAACTCCAGTCGATCACCGCCCGCAAGGTCTGCTGGCGGGCCGGGGCGCCTCGCTGTCCGGTGGCCAGAACCCGGAAGCGGTCGCCCAGTCGGGCCGCCAACTCCACTACCCCCAGAGCCCGTACGCGGGTGGCGGCGAGCTCCAGCGCCAGCGGGATGCCGTCGAGGCGGCGGCAGATCTCGGCGACGGCCTCGCGGTCGGGCCCGTCCGGATCACGGGGGAAGCCGGGGGCCGCGGCCCCGGCGCGCTCCATGAACAGCCGGGCGGCCTCGGCGGGCGGGAGCGGCTCGACCAGGAACACCACCTCGCCCGCCAGGCCCAACGGCTCCTGGCCGGTGGCGAGCACGCGCAGCCCGGGGGCGGTCCGCAGAAGCAGCTCGGCGAGTCCGGCGGCGGCGTCCACGACGTGCTCGCAGTTGTCCAGGACCAGCAGGGTCCGACGGTCGCGCAGGGCGGCGGCCAGCCGGTGCGGCAGGGAGAGGGCTCCGGCCCCCGGCGCGGCACTCGGGGCGTCGTCCCGGATACCGAGGGTGGCGGCGACGATCTGGGCCAGGTCGGCGGGCGTGCCCGTACGGACACCCGCGAACTCGACGAGCCAGACACCGCCCCCCGCACCGCCACCCTCCGGTCCGCCGTCCCCCGGTCCGCCGGCCGCTGCACGGTCCCGCTCGGCGGTGGCCGCGGCGACCGCCAGTCGGGTCTTGCCGACCCCGCCGGGCCCGGTGAGGGTCACCAGGCGTTCGCCGCCCAGGAGTTGAGAGATCCGCGCGAGCGCCTGCCGACGGCCGACCAGAGGAGTGAGGGGCAGCGGAAGGTTCCCCGAAGGCATCTCAGGCACCACAGCTGCCCCAGGTGCCACAGGTGCCACAGGTGCCACCGATGCCTGCGGAACTCGAGGCCCCAACGGACCCCGAGGCCCCCGGGGATCCACATCCGCGCCGAGGCGCACCCGATCCGTGGCCCCGGGCCCCGCCCCGCGCAGCGTCGTCGCCCCCGGCATCAGCAGCGGGTCCTGTCGGAGCACCGCCCGGTGCAGGGCGCCGAGTTCGGGCCCGGGGTCGACCCCCAGCTCCTCGGCGAGGCGGCCCCTCAGATCGTCGTAGGACGCGAGGGCCTCGCTCTGGCGCCCCGCCGAGTAGAGCGCCCGCATCTGGACCGCGCGCAGCCGCTCCCGCAGCGGGTGCCGGGCCACGAGATCGGCCAGTTCCCCGGCGAGCAGCACCCGGTCCCCCGCCTCCCAGCGGGCCTCCGCCTGTTCCTCCAGCACGGACAGCCGCTGCTCCGCCAGGCGCTGGGCGGCCTCCCGGGCGAACGAGGCGTCCGCGAAGTCCGCGTAGGCGGGGCCCCGCCACAGCCCGAGGGCCTCGGTGAGCAGCGCGGCCCGCGCGCGGGGATCCCGTACGGGGCGGGCCTCGGTCACCAGGGCGCGGAACCGGTCGGCGTCCACCTCGTCCGTATCGCGCTCCAGGCGCAGCCGGTAGCCCGGGGGCTGCCGCACCACGCGGTCGCGGCCGAGCACCCGGCGCAGTTGGGAGACCTTGGCCTGGAGCGCGCCCGCGGGCCTGCCGGGCGGCGCGTCGCCCCAGAGGTCATGGATGAGCCGGTCGGCGGAGACCGGGCCGCCGTCGTGTGCGAGGAGGTCGGCCAGCAGGGCCCGGACCTTGCGCTCGGGGACGGTGACGTCGTTCCCCTCGCCGTCCCCCACCACCAGTGGCCCGAGCACCCCAAACCGCATACGCGCCACCGTACATGCGGGGAAAGGGGCCGGTCGTCAGCGTTCCCGAAGGTTTCCCGAAGCCCTCCGGCGCACAGTCGGCCTCCCGGCATCCCGGCACCCGGACACCTGGAGCAGACCCCATGAGCACCCCACCCGACGCAGCCGCCGCCTCCCCGGCGGCACCGGAGACCCGGAGCGGGGACCGGCCGCAGCAGAAACTCCCCCTGCTCGCGCTGCTCGCCCTCGCCACCGCCGTCTTCATCACCAGCCTGACCGAGACGCTCCCGGCCGGTCTGCTCCCCGCGATGAGCGCGGATCTCCGGGTGAGCGAGTCCGCGACCGGGCAGACGGTCACGGTCTACGCGATCGGCACCGCCCTCACCGCGATCCCGCTGACGGCGGCCACCGCCGCCTGGCGGCGCAAGCGGCTGCTGCTCACCGCCATGGGCGGCTTCGCCCTCGCCAACACCGTCACCGCCGTGTCGTCCAGCTACGAACTGACGATGGCGGCGCGGTTCGTCGCCGGGGTCGCGGCCGGTCTGGCCTGGGCGCTGCTCGCCGGGTACGCGCGGCGGATGGCTCCGGCGCACCTCCAGGGCAAGGCCATCGCCGTCGCCATGGCGGGGATCCCGGTGGCCCTGTCGCTCGGCGTGCCCGCCGGGACCTTCCTCGGCGACGCGCTCGGCTGGCGCGTGGCGTTCCTCTCCATGACCGGGCTCACCGTGCTGCTCCTGCTGTGGATCTCCGCGGCCGTGCCGGACTTCCCCGGGCAGGGGCGCGGCGAACGGCCGAAGATGCTGCGTACCCTGCGCGTCCCGGGGGTGGGCCCGGTCCTGTTCGTCACGCTGGTCTTCGTCCTGGCCCACACCATCCTGTACGCGTACATCGCCGCGTACCTCGACGACCTGGGCCTGGGCGGCTCCACCGGGCTGATCCTGCTGGTCTTCGGCGCCGCCTCGCTGGCGAGTATCTGGATCACCGGGGTCCTGATCCACGACCGGCTGCGCGGCCTCACCGTCGCGGGCGCCCTGCTGGTCGCCGTCGCCGCGGCCCTCCTGGCCGTACTCTCCGACACCACCGCGCTCGTCTACGCCGCCGCCGTGCTGTGGGGCCTGGGCTGGGGCGGGATACCCACCCTGCTCCAGACCGCCGTGGGCGACGCGGGCGGCGCGTCCGCCGACGCGGCCCAGGCGATGCTGGTCACGCTCTGGAACGTGGCGATGGCGGGCGGCGGCATCGTCGGCGGGGTCCTCCTCGACGCCGCAGGCAGCGGATCCTTCCCCTGGGCCGTCCTGCTGCTCCTGCTGCCGGTGATCGCGGTCGTGCTGTACGCCCGTGACGCGGGCTTCCCCGTCCGGCGGAACGTGATCACGGCCACGCCACCGGACCCGGAACCGGAACCGGCCACACCCACAGCCACACCCACAGCCACACCCACAGCCGGAAACGAGGGCCGGGCATGAGACGCGTCCACCTCGCCGCGCAACTCCCCGGGATCCACAACGTGACCGTCTGGTCGGATCCCCGCTCCGGGAGCCAGATCGCCATCGACTCCTTCGTCCGGCTCGCCCAGACCGTCGAACGCGGCAAGTTCGACTTCTTCTTCCTCGCCGAGGGGCTGCGGCTGCGCGAGCACCGGGGCCGGATCCACGACCTGGACATCGCGGGCCGCCCGGAGAACCTGACCGTGCTCAGCGCGCTGGCCGCCGTCACCACCCGACTGGGGCTCGCCGCCACGGTCAACGCGACCTTCAACGAGCCGTACGAGGTGGCGCGCCGGCTCGCGACCCTCGACCACCTCAGCGGCGGGCGCGCCGCCTGGAACGTGGTCACCAGCCATGACGCGTTCACCGGCGAGAACTTCCGTCGCGGCGGCTTCCTCGCGGAAGCCGACCGCTACCCCCGGGCCGCGGAGTTCCTCGCCGCCGCACGCGCGCTGTGGGACAGCTGGGCGGACGGCGACCTGCGCGCCGACGCGGCGGCGGGAGAGTTCGTACGGGACGGGGCAGGCCGGTTCGCGCACCGCGGGCGGCACTTCGACATCGCGGGGCGGTTCACCACCCCGCCGGGCCCGCAGGGCCACCCGGTGATCGTCCAGTCCGGCGAGTCCGACGCGGGCCGCGAGTTCGCCGCGTCCGACGCCGACGTCGTCTTCAGCAAGCACAACCGGCTCGACGCGGCCCAGGGCTTCTACCGGGACGTGAAGCGGCGGCTGGCCCGCTACGGCCGCGCGCCGGACGACCTGAAGATCCTGCCCACCGCCAACGCGGTCGTCGCCGACACCGACGAGGAGGCAGCGGCGTACGCGGAGGAGATCGGCCGCGACCTGGTGAGCCCGCAGACCGCCATCGCCCATCTGGAGGCCGTCTGGGGCCGCGACCTGTCCGCGTACGACCCGGACGGCCCGCTGCCCGACATCGAGCCGGACGACGACGCCCATTTCCTCAAGGGGCACTCCGTGTTCCGCGCGGGCCGGGGCGAGACGGCCCGGCAGTGGCGCAGGCTCGCGACGGAACGGGGCCTGACGATACGGGAGTTGATGATCGAGGTCGGCGGCCGCCCGACGTTCGTGGGCAGCCCGCGCACGGTCGCGGACGCCATCGACCACTTCGTGCAGAGCAGGGGCGCCGACGGCTTCGTCCTCGTCCCCCACCTGACCCCCGGCGGCCTGGACGGCGTGGTGGACCGGGTGGTGCCGCTGCTCCAGGAGAAGGGCGTGTTCCGCGCGGACTACACGGGAACGACCCTGCGGGACCACCTCGGCCTGCCCGGGACGCCCCGCCGGGCCGCACCCGAGGAGAGGGAGACCCCGGCATGACCGACGACCACCCTCGTACCGACACCGGCACCCGTACGGACACGGACACCGGCACCGGCACATGCGCCCACACCCGCACCCGACCCCGTACCGACGCCGTCCCCCGTACGGACACCGCCACCGACACCGGCACAAGCACCCGCACCCGCCCCCACGCCCGCACCCCCGCCCGCGCCCCCCTGCACCTCGCCGTCGCGCTCGACGGCGCCGGCTGGCACCCGGCGGCCTGGCGGGCGGCCGGCGCCCGGCCCGGAGCGCTGCTCTCGGCCGCGTACTGGGCCGCCCTGGTCGCCGAGGCCGAGCGCGGACTGCTCGACTACGTCACCTTCGAGGACGCCCTCGGTCTGCAGTCCGCCGCCTTCCACCGGCCCGACGACCGCACCGACCAGGTCCGGGGCAGCGTGGACGCGGTGCTGCTCGCGGCCCACCTCGCGCCGCTCACCACCCACATCGGGCTGGTCCCGACCACGAACGTCACCCACACCGAGCCGTTCCACGTCGGCATCGGCATCGCCACGCTCGACCATGCGAGCCGGGGCCGGGCGGGCTGGCGGCCGCAGATCTCCTCCCGGGCCGCCGACGCACGGCACTTCGGCCGCCGTACGACCCCGCGGCTCACCGACGACGACGTGACCGGCCCGGAGCTGATCGCCGCCCGGCTGAGCCCGCTGTTCTCGGAGGGCGCGGAGGCCGTGGATGCGGTGCGGCGGCTGTGGGACAGCTGGGAGGACGACGCGGAGATACGGGACGCGGCCACCGGCCGCTTCCTCGACCGCGACAAGGTGCACCCCATCGACTTCCGGGGAACGCACTTCTCCGTCAAGGGCCCCTCGATCACCCCGCGTTCGCCGCAGGGCGCACCGCCGGTGGTGAGCCTCGCGCATGCCTCGGCGCCGTACGCGTTCGCGGCGCTCGCCTCGGACGTCGTGCACATCACGCCGCACGACCGGGCGGGTGCGTCGGCGGTGCTCGCCGAGGTCGACGCGGCGGTGGAGCGCACCGGCCGGGACGTACGGGAGCGGCCGCTGCGGCGGTTCGCGGAGCTGCTGGTCCTGCTGGACGAGGAGCCGGGCGCGGCCGCCCGCCGCAAGGCGCGCCTGGACGGGCTGGCCGGGGCCCCGCTCGCCTCCGACGCCGCGGTCTTCACCGGGACGCCCGCCGAGCTGGCCGACCTGCTGCTCGACTGGCGTGACGCCGGGCTCGACGGCTTCCGGCTCCGGCCCGGCGTCCTGCCGCACGACCTCACCGCGATCACCCGCGGTCTGGTGCCGGAGCTCCAGCGGCGCGGGGCGTTCCGCACGGCGTACGGCACGACGACGCTCCGCGGCCACCTGGGCCTGGCCCGGCCCAGGAGCCGCTACGCGAGGGCCGGTTGAGCCGGCCCGCTCAGCGGGTCTCGGTGAGCGGCCCGTACGCGTCGGGGCGGCGGGTGGTCAGGAACGGGAACAGCTCCAGCCAGTCGCGGCGGGCGTCGAGGTCGAGGTCGGCCACGAGGACGGCGGGCTCGTCGCGGGGGGCCTGGGCCAGAACGCGGCCGTAGGGGTCGACGATGAAGGAGCTGCCGTAGAAGGTGAGGCCGTTCTCGGCGCCGACGCGGTTCGGGACGATCATGAAGGTGGCGTTGGCGATGGCGTTGCCGGTGATCACCTTCTGCCAGAGCGGCTGGGAGTCGAAGCCGGGGAAGCCCGGCTCGGAGCCGATGGCGGTCGGGTAGACAAGGATGTCCGCCCCGGCGAGGGAGTAGGCGCGGGCGAGCTCCGGGAACCACTGGTCCCAGCAGGTGGGCAGGCCGAAGGCGGCCTCCTCGACCGTGACCAGCGGGAAGGCGTCGTCACCGGCCGGGCCGGGGCGGAACCAGTCGTCCTCGTAGTAGCCCTCGGTGACCGGGATATGGGTCTTGCGGGTGCGCTGGGCGAGGGTGCCGTCGGGGGCCACGAGGATCGCGGTGTTGTAGCCGAGGCCGTCGTCCTCGCCGCCGGGCGCCGGAGCCTTCTCGTACAGCGAGGCGTGCACGTACACGCCGTGCTCGCGGGCGGCCTCGGCGGCGAAGGCGAAGGTGGGGCCGGTCAGCAGCTCCTCCGGTCCGGCGGGCTCGGGGTGGTCGGCCCGGCGGACGACCGCGAAGTACGGCGAGAGCGTCAGCTCCTGGAGGCAGACCACCCGGGCGCCCTCGGCGGCGGCGAGCCGGATGCCCTCCCGCAGGGCGGCGCGGTGCTCGGCCGGGTCGCGGTGCCAGCGCTGCTGGACGGCCGCGACGCGCAGCGGGGCGCGCTCGGCGGGGCGGGTCCGGGTCGGGGAGGCGGGCGGGTCGTACGCGGTGATCAGACGCATGGCGGGTTCCTGGGGGAGGGCCGGCGGGGCGGGGACGGGGGCGGCGCGAGCAGCGTTGCCGGAACGTTCCGGCACGCCTCGAATCTAACCCTGCCGGAACGTTCCGGCAACCCTCTTCCCCGCCGGTACAGCCCTTAGACTTCACCCCCGTGACCTCCCGGACCGTGACCCTCCTCGACGTAGCCCGCGCCGCCGGGGTCTCCAAGAGCACCGTCTCCGACGCGCTCCAAGGCTCGGGCCGGGTCGCCGGGGCCACCCGGGACCGGGTCCGCGCGGTGGCGGAGGAGCTCGGCTACCGCCCCAACAGCGCGGCCCGTCGGCTGCGCCGCGCCAGCACCGGGGCCGTCGGGCTGCACCTGCCGGGGACCGCGACCCGGCTGGACTACTACATGAACCTCGCCTTCGGGGCGGTGGAGCGCGCCCAGGAGGACGGCCTCGACGTGGTGCTGCTCGCGCCTTCGGGGGCGACCGGCGGGCGGATCGCCTCGCGCGTCGACGGGCTGCTGGTGATCGACCCGGAGGTCGGCGACAGCGCGGTGCCGGGGCTCCTCGACGCGGGCGTCCCGGTGGTGACCGGCGAGCGCTACCTGGGCCCGGCCGCCGGCCCCAGCGGCGCCGTGGTCTGCGACAACGCCGCCTCGCTGACCGCCCTCCTGGACCATGTCACCGAGCGCGGCGCCCGCCGCCCCGCGCTCCTGGCCCCGTCCGGCTCCTCCGCCTGGGCGACCGCCCTGCGCGCGACGGCCCGGTCCTGGGGCCTGGCCCACGGGGTGGAGGTGGCCCTGCGCACCGTGCCGTTCGCGGCGACCCCGGGCGAGGCCGAGGAGACCACCCGGGCGCTGCTCGCCGCCGACCCCGCCGTCGACGCCGTGATCTGCGCCCCCGACGGCTCCGCCCCGGGCGTCCTGCGCGCGGCGGCCGCCCTGGGCCGGGAGGTCGGCGGCACCGGGGCGGCCCACCGGCGCGGGGGCGGCGGCCTGCTCGTCGCGTCCTGCGTCGACGGCACCGCCACGCGCTCCGCCCAGCCGCCCGTCACCGCCGTCGATCTGCGCCCCGCCGCGTACGGGCGGGCCTGCGCCGAGCTGCTCTGCGACATCCTCGCGGACCGGGCCGCCCCCGACACCGTCCGCCGGCACGCCTGGTCCCTGGAGACCCGCGCCTCCACCGGCCCCGGCTGAGGAGACCCGCGCCTCCACCGGCCCCGGCCGAGCGACGGCGCCGCACCCGGTCGACCGCGCCGGACCGGAAACGGACCAGAACGGGACGTACGGGGCAGGGGCAGGTTTGGCGCCGCTCGCGTCGCCGCCGGGCGCTCGTGCCCTCAACTCCCCACTAAATGAAGGGAATCGGGCCGGAACCCCCTCCCCCGCGTCTCCCCAATGTGAACGTTCTGCGTCAAGTGGCAACTGGCGTGGCGGCCTTGACATTTCAGCGTGCGGCCGATGATAAGATCATCTTACTTCCAGTGGGCTGATGGCATATGGGGGCATTCCGGGAGGAATGAATTCCTCGGCCCCACCTTCGGAGGGGCACCTCCCGAAGCGGCGCACGGTCGTGGCGAAAGAGCCCCGGTCGCGTGCCGCCTGACGGGGTGTCAAGCCGTTTCCGCCATGGCACTTGAAGTGAGTCTCATGACATTTCCACAGGGCCCCGTCATCTGGGCGCTGGTTGTCGTAGCACTGGTCGCCGTGGGTGCCGTCCTGCGGGCTCGCGCGACCAATGTCAAGCTGCGCAGACACCATGCCGACCTGCGCGGCGAGCGCGACGCGCTCCTGCACCAGCGGGACGAACTCCGGGTCGTCCACAACGGTCTGCTCCAGCGTCAGTCCACCGAACTCGCGGAGGTCCGCAAGGACGCCGAGGAGGAGACCAAGGCCGTCCTGAAGGCCGCCGTCCGTACGCTCCAGGGCCTCGCCGACGAGCAGCAGGTCGTGATCGAGAAGGCCCAGCGCAAGTACGGCGACGACCCCGGGATGCTCGCCGACCTGATGGCGATGGACCACGCGAACAGTCAGTTCGGCCGGCGCGCCCAGGGCATCGCCGTGCTCTGCGGCGGCTGGCTCGGCCGGCGCGAGACCGTGGCCTCCGTCTTCGACGTGGCCCGCAGCGCCCAGGGCCGTATCCGGCACTTCGACCGGGTCCGGGTCAACGGCCAGGTGAACTTCTCGGTCGTCAGCCGGGCGGTGGAGCCCGTCGCCGTGGTCCTCGCCGAGCTGCTGGCCAACGCCACGAACTACTCCGCCCCCGGCGCCCCGGTGGAGATCAACATCCAGGCCGTGCCGACGGGCGTCTGTCTCATCGTCGACGACGCCGGTCTCGGCATGGGCCAGGAGGAGAAGGACCGCGCGGCGGCCCTCCTCTCCCCCCAGGCCGCGATCAGCGTCTCCAGCCTGGGCATCCCGCCGCAGTTCGGGTTCGCCGTCTCCGGGATGCTCGCCGCCCGCTACGGCTTCCGGGTCTCGGTGGACTCCGTTTCCCCCTATGGAGGCGTACGCGCGGTGGTCCTCATCCCTGACGAACTGCTCACCACCGAGGCGCCGCCGGCCGCCGCGCCCGCCGAAGCACCCGAAGCGCCCGAAGCGGCCGTGTCCCACCCGCCGCAGGTCCAGCAGGCGGAGCAGTGGCAGGCGCCGGCCCCGGCGCCCACCCCGCTCTTCCCGCCCACGCCCCACCCCGACACCGCCACCCAGCCGCTGGCCCAGATCACCACCACCGCCGGGGGGCTGCCGAAGCGTCGTCGCAAGAGCCCGGTCTCCGCGGTGCCCTCGGCCGAATCGCAGCCCGTGCGCAGCAACGAGGAGACCGCCTCCCGACTGGGCGCGTTCCAGCGCGGCACCCGGTCCGGACGCGACACGACGACGGAAGGACCCGAGTTCCAGTGAACCCCGATCTGTCCTGGGTACTCAACGATCTGCTCCAGGTGCCCGGTGCCCGGCACGCGATCCTGGTGTCCGCCGACGGACTGCTGCTCGCCAACTCCAGCGAGATCGGCCGGGACGACGCGGAGACCGTCGCCGCGGCCATGAGCTCCATGCAGTCCCTCAGCCGGGCCGTCGCCCCCTTCATCGGCACCCGGAACCCGGGCCGCTGGCGGCAGACGCTCCTGGAGTACGAGGACGGCTGGATCTTCCTGATCGCCGCCGGAACCGGCGCCTATCTCGCCGCCACCGCCGCCGCCGACGTGGACATGGAGGCGATGTCCTTCCGGATGCAGCAGCAGGTCACCGCGCTGGGGAAGGCGATGACCACGCCGCCCCGCCAGAACGCGGGCAGCGAGATATGACGGCGCCGGGCGAGGAGTCCAGCGTCAGCAGCGGGTTCGTCCGGTCCTATGTCATCACCGGCGGGCGGGGACTGCCCGACGCGGAGGACCTCTCCCTCGTCACCCTGGTCACCCTCGCCCCCGAGCGCCAGCCGCCGCCGAACCCCAGCCCGGAGGTCAAGGCGATCTGGGAGCTGTGCTCCGGCGGCTATCTGTCGGTGGCCGAGGTGGCGGGCCACCTCGGCCTGCCGGTCGGCGTGGCCCGCCTGCTGCTCCAGGACTTAAACCAGCAGGGACACCTGCTGCGCCGGAAGGCGCCGCCGCCGGCCCAGCTCGTTGACAGGAAGATCCTCGAAGAGGTGTTGCATGGACTCCAAGTCCGGTTCGGCTGAGAGCATCTATGTGCCGGACGCGGTGCAGCGCGCGGCGAAGATCCTCGTCGTCGGGCACTTCGCGGTGGGCAAGACGACGCTGATCGGCACGCTGTCCGAGATCACCCCGCTGCGCACCGAGGAGCGGATGACCCAGGCCGCCGCCCAGGTGGACGATCTGCGCGGCGCCCCCGACAAGAAGACGACGACGGTCGCCCTGGACTTCGGGCGTCTGACCCTCAGCGACGAGCTGGTGCTGTATCTGTTCGGCACGCCGGGCCAGCAGCGGTTCGTGGAGCTGTGGGAGGACATGGCGCGCGGTTCGCTGGGCGCGCTGCTCCTGGTCGACCCGGCACGGCTCGCCGACACGTTCCCCGTCATCGACCTGGTCGAGACGTACGGGCTGGAGTACGCGGTGGCCGTCAACAGCTTCGACCCGTACTCGCAGCACGCCGAGAACGAGCTGCGCGAGGCGCTCGACCTGCTGCCGGACACCCCGGTCGTCTTCTGCGACGCCCGGGACCAGAACTCCTCCGCGCAGGCCCTGATCACGCTGGTCCGTCACCTTCTGGCGCACGCCGCCTGACCCACCCGAAACGTATCCCGCAACCGGGGCCGACCGGGCCCCGCGATCACACCGAGGAAGCCGACATGGACCCGTCGCCGGGAGCCACCCCGTACAGCGCCCCCGCCGGGTGCCCCATGCACCAGCAGCAGACGTCGCTGTACGGAGCGGAGTTCGCCGCCGATCCGCACCGCGTCTACGACCGGTTCCGGGCGCACGGCCCCGCCGCGCCCATCGAGCTGGCCCCCGGGGTGGACGCCACGCTGATCGTGCAGCACGAGGCGGCGCTGCGGGTGCTGCAGAACCCGGCGCTGTTCGCCCGGGACTCGCGGCGCTGGGCGGCGCTGCGCGAGGGCGCCGTACCGATGGACAGCCCGGTGCTGCCGATGATGGTGTACCGGCCCAACTGCCTGTTCACCGACGGCGCGGACCACCTGCGGCTGCGCAAGGCGGTCACCGAGTCGCTGTCCCGGCTCAACAGCAGCCGGCTGAGCCGGGATGTCGAGCGGATCGCCGACTACCTGATCGACCAGTTCATCGAACGCGGCACCGCCGACCTGCTCAACGAGTACGCCAAGCTCCTGCCGCTGCTGCTGTTCAACCAGCTCTTCGGCTGCCCCGGCGACATCGGCGACCGGCTGACCCGCTCGATGTCGGCCATCTTCGACGGCGAGGACGTGCTCCGCGCCAACACCGAGCTGACCGAGTGCCTGATGGAGCTGGTCGCGCTCAAGCGCCGGCAGCCCGGCGAGGACATCACCTCCTGGCTGATCCAGCACCCGGCGGGGCTGCGGGACGAGGAGCTGAAGGACCAGCTGGTGATGCTGATGGGCGCGGGCGTGGAGCCGGAGCGCAACCTGATCGGCAACGCGCTGCTGCTGATGCTCGCCGGCGAGCAGCCGGGCGCGCCCGAGCGGCGCGGTTCGGGGATGCTCGTCGAGGACGCGCTGGACGACGTCCTGTGGAACAACCCGCCGATCGCCAACTACGCGACGCACTACCCGGTGCGGGACATCGAGCTGGACGGGGTCGTGCTGAAGGCGGAGACCCCCGTCCTGATCAGCTTCGCCGCCGCGAACAGCGACCCGGGGCTCACCGACGCCCGCCAGACCCTCAGCAAGGGCGCCCACCTGGCGTGGGGCGCGGGCCCGCACGTGTGCCCGGCCAAGTCGCCCGCGACGCTGATCGCGCTGACCGCGATCGAGAAGATCCTCAACACCGTCCCGGACCTCTCGCTGGCCGTGCCCGCCTCGGGTGTGGCCTGGCGGCCGGGCCCCTTCCACCGGGCGCTGGTCGCGCTGCCCGTACGGTTCACCCCCACCGCCGCGCGCCGTGCGGCGGCCGGAGTGCAGCCGCCGGCCCAGACCTCGGCCCAGCTGCCCGACCCGTACCGGAACGCCGCCCCCGCACCGGTGGTGACACCCCGTCACGCCGGGGAGCCGGCCAAGAAGCACAAGGGCTGGTGGAGTTCGTTCCTCGACGTGTTCCGCGTATGACTCACAGGCCGACAATTCGCGTATGAAAACGGGCATTTGTGACGATTGCATGTGACGGGGGCAACATGGATCGATGCTTGGCGCAGATATCCGGAGGGGTAGGTTCAGGGCGGTAACCATGGGCCTAGGTCAAGGAACTCTGCGTGAGCATCACGGGCGGTACGAACAGGACCCCGGACGGTCGACGCGCGGTCATCGGCCTGCTTCGCAGACTCAATTCCCCCGAAGGCCAGGTCGATCCGTACGGAATACTCGCGGAGCTGCGGACGATGGGTGACGTCGTCCGCGCTCCCTGGAACGGGTATTTCGTCACCGGTTTCGACGCCGCGAGCCAGGTTCTCCGGGGCCGCAACTGGCTCGCCCCCGACCTCGCCTGGCAGGAGCGGCAGGACGACTCCAAGCAGTGGGACGCCATCGCGACCCGGGAGATGACCACCACCCTGGCCCGGCTCAACGCCCCCGAGCACACCTGCCAGCGCCGCTCGCTCGGCAACCTCTTCGACCGCTCCACCATCGAACGCCTCACCCCCGACGTCGAGCGCGACGCCGACCGGCTGCTGGACGAGCTGGCGGAGAAGCTCCGCTGGGGTGAGGCGGACTTCGTCTCCACCGTCAGCGAGCAGTTGCCGATCAGCACCGTCGGATCCTGGCTGGGGATACCGCCCGAGGACTACCCGCACATCCTGGAGATCACCCACAACCAGGTGTTCGCCCAGGAGCTGCTGCCCACCAAGTCGCAGCTGACCGTCTCCGCCGAGGCGACGGTGCGGCTGCGCGGCTACTTCACCGATCTGGTCGCCCGGCGCCGGGCCGAGCCCCGCCACGACGTGCTGACCGGGTGGATCCACACCTGGGACGCGATGGAGCCGGACCGGGAGCGGGCGGACGAGATCCTCTACCGGCTGACCATGTTCGTCACCATCGCCTCGCTGGAGACCACCGCGACGCTGCTCTCCTCGATGACCGCCCTGCTGACCGACCCCGCCCGGTGGGCGTGGCTGCGGAAGTACCCGGAACACATCGACGCGGCCGTCGACGAGGTGCTGCGCTACGACCCGCCCATCCACATCAACACCCGGATCGCCGCCGAGGACACCGTCCTGGCCGGGGTCCCCATCAAGAAGGACAGCATGATCCACGTCCTGTACGGAGCGGCCAACCACGATCCGCGGCGCAACCCGGATCCCGGTTCCTTCGACATCCTGCGCGGCGGCAGCCACCTCACCTTCGGCGGCGGGGTGCACTACTGCCTGGGCGCCACGCTGGCCAAGCTGGAGGCGCGGACGCTGCTGGCGCGCATGCTGGACCGCTTCCCCACGCTGCGCACCGCCTCGCCGCCGGTGTACGCCCCCCGGATGGTCTTCAGACGCATCACCTCGCTGGGCGTGGCGCTGTGAAGCTCTCGCTGCCCGACTTCCTGACGTCCAACGACCGCGCCGCGACGGTACGCACCCGGCGCGAGGGCCCCGTCCTGCACGTGGAGCTGCACGCGCCGGCGAGCGGCAACGCGGTGACCGAGGCGATGCTCGACGAGCTGCTGGACATCCTCGGCGCCCCGGACCCCGAGGTGCGGGTGCTGGTGCTCAGCGGCGCGGGGGACGACTTCTGCCTGGGCGGGGACCGCACCGAGTTCGCGGGGTGGCTGGAGGAGGACGCCGGGGGCCGGGGCATCCGGGTCGCCGGGGAGAAGGCCCGCCGGGTCTGCGAGGCGATCTCCGGCAACCGTGCGGTGACGATCGCCCGGGTGCAGGGCAAGGCGGTCGGCGCGGGGTTCGCGCTGGCCCTCGCCTGCGATCTGCGGGTCGGCGCGGACACCGCGAGCTTCCGGCTGCCGGAGCTGGCGCTCGGGCTGCCGACCGCCTGGGGCGGGCTGCTGCCCCGGCTGATCCACGAGGTGGGCGCGGCCCGGGTGCGCGAGCTGGTCCTCACCGGCCGGGCGTTCGACGGCGCCGAGGCGTACGAGCTGTCCGTGCTCCAGCGGGTGGTGCCCGAGGCGGAGCTGGACGAGGCGGTCGCCGCCTGGGCGAAGCCGGTGGTCCGCCGCCCGGAGGCCGCGCTGCGGGTCACCAAGGCGCTGTTCAACTCCTACGCCGCCGCCACCCGGCTGGCCGATCCCTCGTTCCTCGACGCGGAGCTGATGGCCTCGGTGGCGGCCGCCACCCGGCGCTCTCCGGCGGGCGGCAACGGAGCGGGCGGGTCACACTCGTAAAAACCGAGTGGGAGGTCTCCGGCGTGGACGTACCGGTGTGGCTGTGGATCGTGTTCGCCGTGACCGTGGTCGTCTCGCTGACGGTCGACCTGCTGGCGCACCGCAAGGCGCATGTCATCGGCTTCAAGGAAGCCGGGCTGTGGAGCGCGCTGTGGGTGAGCCTCGCGCTGGTCTTCGGCGGGGTCGTCTTCCTGACCCTCGGGACGACCGCCGGGACGGAGTACACCACCGCCTGGCTGCTGGAGAAGAGCCTGTCGGTCGACAACCTCTTCGTCTTCGCGCTGATCTTCGCCTATTTCAAGGTGCCCCGGGAATACCAGCACCGGGTCCTCTTCTTCGGCGTCATCGGGGCGCTGGTGTTCCGGGCCGTGTTCCTGACCGCGGGCGTCGCTGTGGTCAACCGCTTCACCTTCGTGCTGTTCCTCTTCGCCGCGATCCTTTTCTACAGCAGCTATAAGATCCTCAGCGGCCAGGAAGAGAATTTCGATCCGGGCAAGAGCTTCGCGGTGCGGCTGCTGCGGAAGGTCATGCCGGTCCAGGACGACTATTCCGGCACGCACTTCGTCGTCCACAAGGAGGGGCGGCGGATCGCCACTCCGCTGCTCGCGGTGGTCGCCGCGATCGAGGCGGCCGACCTCATCTTCGCGGTCGACAGCGTGCCGGCGGTGCTCGCGGTCAGCGACG
Source organism: Streptomyces sp. NPDC020884 (assembly GCF_044333935.1). NCBI lineage: Bacteria > Bacillati > Actinomycetota > Actinomycetes > Kitasatosporales > Streptomycetaceae > Streptomyces > Streptomyces sp. NPDC020884. Next base: position 80,427 of record NZ_JBIRRY010000005.1, read on the forward strand.
ACCTGTTCATCGTCTACACCAGCAACGCCTTCGCGATCCTCGGTCTGCGGGCCCTGTACTTCCTGCTGGCCGGGCTGCTCGACCGGTTCCACTACCTGAGCCACGGCCTGGCGATCATCCTCGCCTTCATCGCGGTCAAGCTCATCCTCCAGGCCTCCCACAAAATGATCAGCACCTCGATCCCGGAGATTCCGTCCCTGGTGAGCCTGGCGGTGATCATCGTGATTCTGGCGGTGTCGGTGACACTGAGCCTGCGCCGTCCGGCGAAAAGCACGGGCGGTACGGACCCGTCCGACACCGGTACGGGCGAGTAAGGCGTCGGCAAAGCAAAGGGAAAGACTTTCCAAAATCCCCCGCCCGGCCTATCGTGAGTAAATGGCCAGCAAAAAGCGTGAGACCCAGCAGCGGGCCGCTTTCATGTGCCCGACCTGCAAACAGCCCGTCCCCTCCGAAATCCACCGCCACAAGTCCCTCGGGATCTTCGTCCCGGTATGGCGCGCGGGGCCCTGCGAGAACCCCGACTGCGCGGATCACGCCCCCGAGGAGCGCCCCGCCCGGCACCGGTCCCGGGGGTGACCCGGCAGACCCTCAGCCCGCGGCCAGGCGCGCGGTGAGACGCGCCTTCGCCGCGGGCCACTCGTCGGCCAGCAGCGCGAAGTAGACACTGTCCCGCCAGCTCCCGTCCGGCCGCCGCCGGTGCCGCCGGAGCACCCCCTCGCGGCGCGCCCCGAGCCGGGCGATGGCCGCCTGGGAACGCTCGTTGAGGTGGTCGGTCTTGAGCTGGACACGGCCCATGCCCAGCTCCTCGAAGGCATGCGTCAGCAGCAGGAGCTTCGTCTCGGTGTTCACCGGCGACCGCCAGTGGGCCCGGCCGTACCAGGTCCAGCCGATCTCCAGGCGCTCGTCGTGCACCACGACGTCCATGTACGTGGTCCAGCCGACGGCCCGCCCGCTGCCGCGGTGGACGACGGCGAACGGCACGTACTGCGCGTTGCCGAGCACCTGCTCCATGCGGCTGCGCAGCTCCTCGCGGGTCTGCGGCGCGGGGCCGCCCTGCCAGCGCCACACCTCCTCGTCGCCGCCTCCCGCCGCGAAGAGGTCGTCGAGATGGCCGACGGTCAGCGGGACGAGTTCGACGTGCCGCCCGGTCAGGGTCACGGGCCGAGGGGGAAGTGCGGACATGGCACGATCCTAACCTCATCCTCCCTTCGCACTAGGACACACCTCTTACGCACTAGTACGTAATCGGATCCCGGGTCGTCCGACGCGCGGTCCCGCCCCCGGCTGACTAGCGTTGGCCGGTAGGGGCGGGACCCACGACAGGAACCCCCAGGGAAGGACCGGCGCGCCATGGCTGTACAACCCGAGGGCACCCCGTGCTGGGCGGACGCCATGTTCGCCGACATCGAGGGCGCCAAGAGCTTCTACGGAGACGTGCTCGGCTGGACGTTCGGCGAGAGCTGGGCGGAGTTCGGCGGCTACACGCAGGCGTACGCGGACGGCAAGGCGGCGGCCGCCCTCTCCCCGCCCATGCCGGGCACGGAAGGAAGCCCCTCCGCGTGGTGTCTGTACCTCGCCTCGCCGGACGCCGCCGCGACCGTGGGCAAGGTCCGCGAGAACGGCGGCGAGGTGCTGGTGGAGCCGATGCAGGTCGGCGGGTTCGGCACGATGGCGCTGGCCCGCGACCCCGGCGGAGCCGTCTTCGGCATCTGGCAGGCGGACACCCACGAGGGATTCGAGACGGAGATGGGCTCGCCCGGCGGGTACTGCTGGAGCGAGGTCTTCACCCGGGACCCGAAGGCGGTGGACGCGTTCTACCCCGCCGTCTTCCCGTACACCGGGCGGAAGTTCGACGACGACTCGATCGACTTCTCCCTGTTCGACGTCCAGGGGCAGACGGTCCTCGGCCGGATGGCGATGGGCGACGACTTCCCGCCCGATCTGCCCTCGTACCTGAACGTGTACTTCGCCGTGCCGGACTGCGACGCGGCGGTGGCGAAGGCGACCGAGCGCGGCGGGGTGCTGCGGTTCGGGCCGATGGGCAGCCCGTTCGGCCGGTTCGCGGCGATCAGCGATCCGCAGGGCGCCTCGTTCACCGTGATCGACGTGACCACCACCGAGGGCGAGATGCCCGCGACGACCCCGGTGGCCTGACCCCAGGACCGACACACCCACCACGGGCCGCGACCGGAGGACGGGCGCGGCCCGTACGGCTGCCCCGGCGCGGCCCGTACGGCTGCCCCGTACCGTCCGGAGCGCGCCCCGTACATTCCTCCGAGACCTCTCGCATCTGCGATGGATCATCGTCCAGAGAATGGTAAATGCCAGCCCGATTGCCCTAGCGTGTCGCACATGCAGTCCTACACAATCGGCCAGGCAGCACGACTTCTCGGGGTCAGCCCCGACACCGCCCGCCGCTGGGCGGACGCCGGCCGGGTCGCGACCCATCGCGACGAGGCCGGCCGGCGTCTGATCGACGGCCGCGCGCTGGCCGCCTTCTCGATCGAGGTCGGCCAGGGCGCGGGCGGCGAGGACGAGTCCCCGTACACCTCGGCCCGCAACGCGTTCCCGGGCATCGTCACCGCGGTGAAACTCGGTGACGTCGCGGCCCAGGTCGAGATCCAGGCCGGGCCGCACCGGCTCGTCTCGCTCCTGACCCGGGAAGCGGTGGAGGAGCTGGGCCTCGAGGTCGGCATGCAGGCGACCGCCCGGGTGAAGTCGACCAGCGTGCACATCGACCGCACCTGAGCCGCCCCCGTACCGCAGCCCCGCCCGGCCGGCGCCCGCCGGCCGCGTACGCATCCAAGGAGCCTCCACCCTCATGTCCCTGCCGATCACCCGCCGCCGTGCGGCCGCCGCCGTCCTGACCACCGCGCTCCTGATCCCGCTCGCCGCCTGCGGCGACGACTCCGGCACCGCCAAGGACAAGGACAGCGACGCGGGGTCGACCTCCGCCGTCTCGGGCGCACCCAAGGCCGACCTGACCGTGCTGGCCGCGTCCTCCCTGACGGACGTCTTCAAGGAGGCGGGGGCCGCGTACGAGAAGGCGAACCCCGGCACGAAGGTGACGTTCTCCTTCGCCGGCTCCCAGGAACTGGCCGCCCAGGTCAAGCAGGGCGCCCCCGCCGACGCCCTGGTCACCGCGGACACCAAGACGATGGACGGCCTCTCCGGCGACACCGGCAAGCCGACGGTCATCGCCAAGAACCGGCTGGTCATCGCCACCGGTGAGGGCAACCCGGAGAAGGTCGAGGATCTCCAGGACCTCGCCGACCCGAAGCTGAAGGTCGTCCTGGCCGCCCCCGAGGTGCCGGTGGGCCGCTACAGCGAGCAGATCCTCGACGCGCAGAAGATCGAGGTGAAGCCGGTCTCCCAGGAGCCCAACGTCCGCGCGGTCCTCAGCAAGGTCTCGCTCGGCGAGGCGGATGCCGGGCTCGTCTACAAGACCGACGCCGCGACCGCCACCGACAAGGTCGACGCGATCGAGATCCCGGACGCGGAGAACGCCATCGCCTCCTACCCGGCCGCCACGCTGAAGACCTCGGAGCACAGCGAGGCCGCCGCCGCGTTCGTCGCCTGGCTCTCCACGCCCGCCGCGCAGAAGATCCTCCAGGGCGCGGGCTTCCAGAAGCCGTAACCGCACCCGCCCGGCAGGCCCCTACCGCATGATCCGACGGGCCTGCCGGGCACCGCACTCCGAGCCCCCCGAGGTCACCGATGAGACGTCCCGTGCGCCGCCGTACGCCCGGGGCCCGCGCCCCCCTGCTGCTGACGGTCCCCGCCCTGCTGGCCGTGGCGTTCCTGATGCTGCCGCTCGTCGGCATCCTGGTCCGCACCTCCTGGGGCGATCTCGGCGCCCACCTCACGGCCGAGGCCACCACCCAGGCGCTGCGGCTCTCCCTGCTGGTCTCGCTGTGGGCGCTCGGGCTCTCCCTGCTGCTCGGGGTGCCGCTGGCCTGGCTGCTGGCCCGGGTGCCGTTCCCCGGCAAGGCGTTCGTCCGCTCGCTGGTCCTGCTGCCGATGGTCCTGCCGCCCACGGTCGGGGGCGTCGCCCTGCTGCTGGCGTTCGGGCGGCGCGGGCTGCTCGGCCCCTGGCTGGAGAACACCTTCGGCATCACGCTCCCCTTCCACACCTCGGGGGCCGTGCTCGCGGCGACGTTCGTCGCGATGCCGTTCCTGGTCATCTCGCTGGAGGGCGCGCTCGGCGGGCTGCGCCCCCGGTACGAGGAGACCGCGGCCTCCCTCGGGGCCTCGCCGGTCCGGGTGTTCCTCACCGTGACGCTGCCGATGGTCGCCCCCGGGCTGATCGCCGGAGCCGCCCTGACCTGGGCGCGGGCGCTCGGCGAGTTCGGCGCGACCATCACCTTCGCCGGGAACCTCCCCGGCACCACGCAGACCCTGCCGCTCCAGGTCTATCTGCTGCTCCAGGACGCGCCGGAGGCCGCCACGTCCGTGTCGCTGCTGCTCCTCGCCATCGCGATGATCGTCCTGATCGCGCTGCGGGGCCGCTGGACCGGCACCCCGCGCGACCACCGGGAACCCGTCCGCCGTCCCGTGTCCGACCGCCCCGACGGTGCCGACGGGGCCGACGGGACGTCCGGGACGTCCGGGGCGTACGAGACGGCCGGGGTGCGCGGGGCCGGCGGCGCCCGGGAGGCCTCCGGTACGGAGAAGGCGCCGGCCCCGCCCGAGCCCTGGCCGCTGCACGCCGACGTCACCGGCTTCACCCACCTCACCCTGGACGCCGGACCCGGCACCACCATCGCGGTGGTCGGGCCCAACGGCGCGGGCAAGACGACCCTCCTGCGCGCCCTCCTCGGCCTCACGCCCCGCGCGCACGCCGCCCTGCGCCTGGGCGACAGCGACGTCACCGAACTCCCCCCGCACCGCCGGGGCGTCGCCTGGGTGCCCCAGGACGGGGCGCTCTTCCCGCACCTGAGCGCCCTCAGCAACACGGCGTACGGGCTGCGCGCCCATGGCGTGCCCCGCGCCGAGGCCCGGCGCGAGGCCCAGGGCTGGCTGGACCGGCTCGGGGTGGGCCACCTCGCCCACCGCAGGCCCGCCCAGCTCTCCGGCGGCCAGGCCCAGCGGGTCGCCCTGGCCCGCGCCCTGGCGGCCCGCCCGCGCCTCCTGCTGCTGGACGAACCGCTCGCCGCCCTCGACCAGACCACCCGGAGCCGGGTGCGGCACACCCTGCGCGGGCACCTCGCGGACTTCGGCGGGGTCTGTCTGATCGTCACCCACGACCCGGTCGAGGCGGTCTCGCTGGCCGACCGGGTCCTGGTGCTGGAGGACGGCCGGGTGCTCCAGGACGAGCCGCCCGCCGAGGTCACCCGGCACCCGCGCTCGCCGTGGGTGGCCCGGATGCTGGGCCGCAACGCCTGGCCCGGCACCGCCACCGCCGACGGCCTGGCCCTGGAGGGCGGCGGCCACCTCGTGGTCGCCGAGCCCCTTCCGGCGGGCACGGACGCCCTCGCGGTCATCGCCCCCGAAGCGGTCTCCGTACACCGGGAGCGGCCCACCGGCAGCCCGCGCAACGTCTGGCCGGGCACGGTCCGCGAAATCACCTCGGGCGGCAGCCGGCTGCGGCTGCTGATCACCTCGGCCGAGGCCCCGGACCTGGTCGCGGAGATCACCCCGGGGGCCGCCGCCGAGCTGGGGATCGCCGACGGGAGCGCCGTCTGGACCAGCGTGAAGGCCACCGAGGCGACGGTCGTCCCGCTGTAGGGAGGAGGTGCCGGCCGCTCCGGTACGGGAACCAGAAGCCCGTTGTACACGTACTCCCTAGGACACGACCGAGAAACGGGGACCCATGGCACTGTTCGGCAACGCGCACACGATCAAACCGGCCACCGCTCAGCAGGACTACGCCCGGCTGCTCGGGCAGGGCGAGCAGGTGCACGCCGCGTTCCTGCTGATCCGCGACACGATCCTGTTCACGGACCGGCGGCTGATCCTCGTCGACAAGCAGGGCATCACCGGCAAGAAGGTCGAGTACCACTCCGTCCCGTACCGCAGCATCACGCACTTCGCCGTGGAGACGGCCGGGACGTTCGATCTCGACGCCGAGCTGAAGATCTGGATCTCGGGCAACGCGACCCCGCTCCAGAAGACGTTCACCAAGGGCGTCGACATCTACGAGGTGCAGGCCATACTCACCCAGTTCGTCGCCCGCTAGCCGGGCCGTCCGGGCTCGGAGGTACGGGCTCAGACGTACGGGCGCAGCCGGGCCGCCGCCGAGTGCCCGGGGGCGGCGGCGCGCAGCTGCGCGGCGCGCTTTCGCAGCTCGGGCAGCAGCCCGTAGAGGACGTCGCCGGGGCAGCGGGTCTCGAAGCTGTCGCGGTGGCCGGAGATGACGTGCAGCCGGGCCACCTGGCCCCGGTCGAAGCGGCTCTCGTCGTTCGTCGAGACCAGGTCGACGGTGCCCAGCGGGTCGGCGCCGGGCCGGAGTTTCCAGGCGGCGAGCTTCACCAGCGCGTCCATCATCGGTTTCGGCACCTCGGCCCCCTCGCCGAAGTTCCCGATGGCCGCGATGCCGACCGTGTCGGTGTTGAACCCCTTGGTGTGCGCCCCGAGCACCGAGCGCCCCACGCCGCCCGCGCGGCCCTCGTAGACGGTGCCGCAGCGGTCGACGAGGAAGTTGTAGCCGATGTCGTCCCAGCCGTCCTGCCGGATGTGGTCGCTCTGGACGGCCCGGATCAGATCGGGGGCGTCCGCGCAGTCGTAGTCGTTGGGGTTGCCGGTGTGGTGGACGAACACCGCCCGCGCCGCGCCCGTGTAGTGCGGCCCCTCCCTGACAAGGCCCTCGTCCGCGCCCCAGTCGCGGCGGCTGACGACCGCCGGCTGCGGCAGTCCGCGCGGCGGCCGGGGCCCGGCCGCGAGCTCCGTCCGCGGCGCGTGGAACGCCGGGCCGTCCCCGAACACCAGGAGGGCCAGGGGCAGAAGCAGGACGCCCAGGGCGAGTCGGCGGGACCACATGGACTCCACCCTGCGCCCTGACCTCCGGCTTCGCAGAGGAGCGGGCCGATCGGGTGACCCTGCGCCGACCCGCCGCCGACCGTCCAGCGGCAGGGGCCTTTCGTCCGGAATGCGGGGTTCACCGGGTCTCCTTACGATGAGATCCGGATCATCGCCCGCTCCCGGCGGGGATGCCCGGCGGAACGAGGAGCCATGGCCCACGACCGTGTGCGGGACGAACCGGCGGTCGGCCTCAAGCCGAACGCGATCGGGTTCGTCGACGCCCTTGTCATCGGTCTGAACGCGACCTCCCCCGCGTACTCGCTGGCCGCCGTCATCGGCCCGATCGTCGCCCTGGTGGGGATCTACGCCCCGGGCGTCATGTTCGCCTCGTTCGTGCCGATGCTGCTGATCGCCTCGGCGTTCTACTACCTGAACAAGGTCGACCAGGACTGCGGCACGACGTTCTCCTGGGTGACCCGGGCGATGGGCCCCTGGGCGGGCTGGCTGGGCGGCTGGGCGATCACCATGACCGGCGTCCTGGTGGTGGGCTCGCTGGCCGATGTGGCGGTGAGCTTCACGCTGCTGGCGGTGGGCCTGGACGGCTGGGTCGAGAACGACTTCGTACGCCAGTTGCTCACCGTGCTGCTGATCATCGTGATGACCGGGCTCTGTGTGATCGGCACCGAGCTGTCGGCGAAGGTGCAGAACGCGCTGATCCTCCTCCAGGTCGCGTTCCTGCTGGTCTTCGTCGCGGTGGCGCTCTACCGGGTGTACGCGGGCACGACCGGCTTCGACTCGATCGAACCCTCGCTCGGCTGGCTGGACCCGTTCGGCGCCGGCGGGGCCGCCCTGACCGGCGGGCTGCTGCTCGGCGTGTTCATCTACTGGGGCTGGGAGTCCGCGGTCAACCTCACCGAGGAGACGGAGAACTCGGCGAGCGCGCCGGGCAAGGCGGGCCTGTGGTCCACCGTGGTGCTCCTGGTGACCTATCTGTCGGTGGCCATCGCGGTCGTCGCCTTCGCCGGCACGGCGTTCCTGGCGGAGAACGCGGGCGAGGAGGAGTTCATCTTCGCCCAGCTCGCCGGTGACGTCCTGGGCGGCTGGGACTGGATCCTGCTGCTGGCGGTGGCCACCTCCGCCATCGCCTCGACCCAGACCACGATCATCCCGGCGTCCCGGACCGCCCTGTCGATGGCCCGCCGGCAGGCGCTGCCGCGGCACTTCGGGCACATCAGCCCCCGGTTCCGCACCCCGGACGTCAGTACGTGGTGGGTCGCCGGGATCGCCATCGCCTGGTACCTGGTGGTCAACCAGATCTCCACCAACGCCCTCTTCGACTCGCTCACCGCGCTGTCGCTGCTGATCGCCTTCTACTACGCCCTCACCGGGGTGGCCTGCGCCGTCTACTACCGGCGGCATCTCACCGAGAGCGTGCGCAACTTCCTTCTCATCGGCCTCGGCCCGGTGGTCGGCGCCGGACTGCTGGCCTGGCTGCTGGTGCGCTCGATCATCGACATGTCCGACCCGGCCAACTCCTACAGCGGCACCTCCTGGTTCGGGCTCGGTCCGCCGCTCGTCATCGGCATCGCCATCTCCCTGGTGGGCGTGGTCCTGATGGTGGTGTGGCGGCTGCGCGACGCGGTGTTCTGGCAGGAGCGGCCGGGGGTCGCCGACCCGGACCTGGTGCACGGGACGGTCACGGACCCCGGTGACGGGAAGGGGCGTTGAGATGTCGGTCGTCCTCGGTTACGACGAGTCCCCCGGCGCCGCCCGCGCCCTGCGCATCGCCATCGAGGTGGCGGCGGCGTACGGGGAGGACCTGGTGCTGGTCTACGGGGCCGCCGCCCCGGGGCTGCGGGACGGCGCGGAGTACCGCAGCCACTACGACGCGATCCGGCAGGCCGGGCGCACCGGCCTGGAGCACGCGCTCACCGCGGCCGAGGAGGCGGGCGTCGAGGCCTCCGTCGAGGTGCTGGACGAGAAGCCCGCACAGGCCCTGCTGGACGCCGCGGAACGGCACGGGGCCCGGGTCATCGTGGTCGGCACCTGGGGCGAGAGTCCGATGCGCGGAGCCCTGCTGGGCTCGACCCCGCACAAGCTGCTGCACATGTCGGCGGTCCCGGTGCTGTGCGTGCCGACGGAGGAAGGACCCCAGCGGCCGCAGCCGTAGCCGGCCGACCGGGCGGGGCCCCCCGCCACGCCTCACCACGCCTCACCGCTCTCCGCCGCGCGGTCCGGCACGGCCTCGCCCCTGCCGCCCTCCTCCCGGCGCAGCAGCCGGAACGCCAGGAGGGGGAACACCAGGACCGACACCATCGCGGCGGCGACCAGGGCGGCGGCCTCGCCCGCCCCGATCACCTTCTCGTCCAGGCCGATCGCGGTGATCGCGACCACCAGCGGCAGACAGGTGGACGCGAACAGCCCGAGCGCGGACCGCGAGGCCCGCCCGGTCAGGTCGCGCGGGGCCAGCAGATACGCCGGAACCCCGCGCACCAGCAGGAACAGCAGCAGGAAGACCGGCAGGAGCAGCAGCGGGCGCCCGCCGTCCAGCAGCGCCGCCAGGTCGAAGTCGATGCCCGTGACGATGTAGAAGAACGGCACGAGGAAGCCGAAGCCGATCGCCTCGATCCGCTCCAGGATCTCCCCGCTGCGCTCGGGCACCGCCCCCTGGAGGACGAGCCGGGTCAGCATCCCCGCGGCGAACGCGCCGAGCAGGGTGTCCAGGCCGAAGACGTGGGCGAGGCCCAGCATCCCGGCGAGCAGCAGCATCACGAAGCGGACGGCGAACTGGCCGCTGGAGTGCAGGGTCAGGGCGATGATCCGGGCGAACCACGGCGGCCGGGGCCGCAGCGCCCAGAACACCGCGCCCGCCGTGACGACGGCGAACCCGGCCAGCACCACGCTCGCCGCACCCGGGCTCCGGCCGCTGAACAGCAGGGCCATCGCGATGATCGGCCCGAACTCGCCGACCGACCCGAACGCCATCGCCACCGACCCGAACCGCCCCTCCAGCCGCCCCGAGTCCCGCAGGATCGGCAGCACCGCGCCCAGTGCGGTGCTGGTGAGCGCGGTGCCGATGACCAGGCTCTTCGCCAGGTCCGCCCCGCTGAGCAGCAGCGCGACGCCGAGTCCGGCGGCGAACGAGAGAACCCAGGCCCCGCCGGCCCGGCGCAGCGTCGAGCCACGGACCTCGGCGAACCGGATCTCGTACCCCGCCAGGAAGATCAGCATCGAGAGCCCGAGGTCGGACAGGGTGTCGATGACCTGGTCGTGGTGGGCCCAGCCGAGCACATCGGGCCCGACCAGAACGCCGAGCACGATCTCGAAGATGACGACGGGGACCGGCAGCCACCGCCCGGTCGTGTAACCGAGCAGGGGCGCGAGAACCGCCAGGGCCATGATCAGGACGAGGGTCCCGGGGTGCTCCATCGCTCGTGTATAGCAAGGAACGCCCCGGAATCATCCGCTATGACACCCGCCGCACCCGCCGGAACACCGGTCAGTTCGGGCAGTGCGTGTCCCGCGCCGGGCGCTTCCCGGTGATGAGGAAGTCGCTCACCGCACGGTCGCCGCAGGCGTTGCCGTTGCCCAGGTACATCCCGTGCCCGCCCTGTCCGACGGTCACCATCCTGGCCCGCTCGCCGAGCGCCGCCCGCATCTTCAGCGCCCCGGCCAAGGGGGTGGCCGGGTCGCGCAGGCTCTGGATCATCAGGACGTTCGAGGGGCCGTCGCCGGTGATCCGGGTGGGCCTCGGCTCCTCGTCGTACTTCCAGAAGGCGCACGGGGTGATGTTCGCCGGCATCCCGGCCGTCAGCGGATACCGCGCCCGGTCCGCGGCCACCCGGCCGGCGTACCCGGAGGCCGGCCCCGGCCAGCGCACGTCGTTGCAGATCACCGCCACCATCAGCGCCGCGTCCTCGTCCGGCATCGCCCCCGCGAGCTCCGGGGGAAGCGCCGGACGGCCCTGCGGGTCCTGCGCCGACCGGATCAGCCGGGCCAGCGGGGCGAACGCCGCATCGCTGTAGAGGGAGTTCTGGAGCGCCTGCCGCAGCCGGTCCCCGGTCAGCGGGGCGCCGGGCGCGTCCGACTCCTTCGGCGCGCGGTCCAGCTGCCGCGCCAGCGCGAGGAACAGCGGCCGCACGTCCTCGGCGCGCCGGGCCAGCCGGAGCCCCTCGGCGTCCCGGGCGGGGTCCGCCGCCCAGGCCGCGAAGTCGGGGAAGCGCTCGGCGGCGGCCGGGGCCATGTTGGCCAGCCAGGTGTGCGCCACCTTCGCCGGGTCCGGGTCGCCGGTGCTGTCCAGGACCAGCCGGTCGACCCGGTCCGGGTGCTCCTGGGCGTACACCGCCCCGACGTAACTGCCGTACGAGGAACCCCAGACGGGCACCTTCCGCTCACCCAGCGCGGCGCGCAGCCGGTCGATGTCGCGGGCCTGGTTCCGCGTGGTGAAGGAGCGCAGCACCGGGCCGCCGTCGCGGGCGCACAGCTCGGCGGTGCGGCGGGCCCGCTCGGTGTTCTCCGCGATCGAGCCGTCCGCCGCGGGCCAGGACCGCAGCGTCACCAGGTGCCGGTCCGCCTCGGGGATGCCGCAGTTCGCCCGGGTGGAGCCGCCGACCCCGCGCGGGTCCATGCTGATCAGGTCGTACGCCCCCTCGGTCGCCGCCCGCAGCGCCTCGCCCTTCTGCGCGAGGCGCTGCACCCCCGAGCCGCCGGGGCCGCCGGGGAGCACCAGCAGCGTGCCGCGCCGGGCCTCGGGCCGGTCGGTGCGCAGCCGGGTGACCGCCACGTCGACCGTGCGCCCGCCGGGGGCGCGGTAGTCCAGGGGGACGCGGAGCGTCGCGCACTGCTGCCCGGCCGGGGCGGGCGGTCCCGGGCGCGGGGCGCAGGGGCCCCAGGTGAGCGGGGAGGTGGCGGGGCCCGCCGGGCGGCTGTGCGCCACGGGCGCGCCGACGGCGGTCAGCGTGCCGGCCGCGGCAGCGGCGGAGACGGTGAGAAGCAAGGCCTTACGGGTCCAAGTCGTCATGGACACAGCCTTGTTGAACCGGGGCGCGCTGCCCATGCGGGAGCCCGGTGGGACCGGGGTGGGGACACCCCCCGGAGGAGCCCCCCGGGCCGCACCCGTCACCCGTTCCCCCGCACCGGCGTGCCGGGCGGCGGCCGGGGCCGTTGAATGCGAAGTCCGAGGCGTCCCGGCAGGAGCTCCCCGCCGGGCGGGCAGGAAAGCAGGCCCCGCATGCCGTCGACACAGGCCCACCCGGACCGGGCAGCAGCCCCGCGCCACCGGGGGACGCTGCGGCGCACCGGAGAGTGGTGCGCCCGGCACTTCGTGACCGTCCTCGTCCTGTGGGTGGCCGCGCTCGCCGGGCTCCAGGTCCTCCAGCACGCGTACGGCGGCGACTACTCCGACGACTTCTCGCTGCCCGGCACCCAGTCGCAGGACGGCCTCGACGTCCTGAAGGCGCACGCGCCGCAGGCGGGCGGCTACAGCGCCCAAGTGGTGCTGCACGACGCCGACAAGCCGCTCACCTCCTTCTCCGACCAGGTCGCCACGGCCGTCGCCGACCTCCAGAAACTGCCCGACGTGCTCTCGGTGCAGAACCCGCTGCCGTCCTCCGGTTCCACCCCGCCCCCGCCGCCCGACCCGAACACCGGGCCGCTCTCCACGGACCAGAAGACCGCCTACATCACCGTCCGGTTCAGCGTGCAGCCCTCCACCCTGGACCCGTCCTACCTGGACGGGGTCGACGAGGCCGTGCAGCCGTTGCGCTCGGCCGGGGTGGCGGTGGAGTACGGCGGACCGCTCGGCGAGCTGGCCCGGCCCGAGCCGAGCGACCGCACCAGCGAGGCGATCGGCTTCGGAGTGGCGATCGTGGTCCTGCTGATCGGCTTCGGCAGTCTGCTGGCCGCCCTGCTGCCGCTGGTCACCGCGCTGGTCTGCGCCCTGTGCGGGCTCGCGCTGCTGGGACTGCTGGCCGCCGCCGCGACCTTCGCGACCGTCTCCCCGACGCTCGCCACGATGATCGGCATCGGCGTCGGGATCGACTACGCCCTCTTCCTGGTCACCCGGCACCGGCAGAACCTGGTCGACGGCCAGGATCCGGTGACCGCCGCCGGGAACGCCGCCGCCACCAGCGGGCACGCCGTGCTGCTCTCCGGCTGCACGGTGATCATCGCGCTGTCGGGGCTGTGGGTCTCCGGGATCGGGTTCATCGGCAAGCTCGGCCTGGCCGCGGCGGTCACCGTCGTCACCGCGGTGATCGGCGCCCTCACTCTCGTACCGGCGGTCCTCGGTCTCATCGGCCGCCGCATCGACCGGGTGCACGTACGGAAGCCGGTGGCCGAGACCGTGCCGGCCGAGGACGGCGCCGAGCCCGGCGGCTGGCACCGGTACGCGCAGCGGGTGGAGCGGCGGCCCTGGTGGTTCCTGGCCGGCGGCGTGGCGCTGCTGGCCGTCCTGTCCTTCCCCGTCTTCTTCATCCAGCTCGGCCACATCGGCGACGGCGCCGACCCGAAGTCGTTCACCGACCGCCGCGCCTTCGACCTGATGTCGAGCGCCTTCGGCCCCGGCTCCAACGGCCCGCTGACCCTGGTCATCGACCAGAGCAAGGTGCCGTCCGGCGACCGCTCGGCCCTCGCCGACCAGGCGCAGAAGGCGCTGACGGGCGTACCGGACGCGGCGGTGATCACCCCGCTCACCGCCACCTCGGACGGCGACGTGCTGACCGCCACCGCCTACTCGGTGGCCGCCCCGCAGGACGAGCGGACCACCTCCCTGACCAACCGGCTCACCGACGACGTCCTGCCGCAGGCCGTCTCCGGCACCGACGCGAGCACCTACGTCACCGGCACGACCGCCGCCCAGGTCGACTTCCTGGACATCGTCTCCAGCCGGCTGCCGCTGATCATCGCGGTCGTCGTGGCCCTGGCCTTCCTGGTGATCCTGGCGGTCTTCCGGGGCCTGCTCGTGGCGGTGAAGGCCGCCGTGCTCAACGTCCTGTCGATCGCCGCCTCGTACGGGGTCGTGGTGGCGGTCTTCCAGTGGGGCTGGGGCGGCCCGGCGCTGGGGGTGTCGGGAGACGTGCCGATCGAGAGCTACGTCCCGATGATGATGTTCGCGATCGTCTTCGGGCTGAGCATGGACTACGAGATCTTCCTGCTCTCCCGCATCCACGAGGCCTGGGTGCGCACCGGCGACGCGAAGGCGAGCGTGGCGCACGCGCTGGAGATCACCGCCCGGGTCATCACCTGCGCGGCGCTGATCATGGTGAGCGTCTTCGCCGCGTTCGTGATCAGCGACAACATCGTGGTGAAGATGCTGGGCCTGGGGCTCGCCGCCAGCGTGCTCATCGACGCCACCGTCGTCCGGCTGCTGCTGGTCCCCGCGGTGATGACGCTGCTGGGCCGGGCCGCCTGGTGGATCCCGGGGCCGCTGGACCGGATCCTGCCGCACCTGGACGCCGAGGGGAGCGCGGGGCCGCCCGAACGGGCCGGGCGGGCGTGAGGAAGGACACAGCAGGCGGAGGGAACGTCCGCACACCCTAGGGTGTCAGAATGCCTTCCCCCCTTACCTCGAAGCTGCCGCGTCCCACGGCTGCCGCTTCCCCCGGGACCGGCGCTCCGCACGCCGACGGCCGGGACTACTTCTTCGACAACGCGAAGTATCTGGCGATCGTGCTGGTGGCGATCGGACACGCGTGGGAACCCCTGCCCTCCGGCCGCCTCGTGGAAGCCGCGTACACCTTCGTCTACACCTTCCACATGCCGGTGTTCATCCTGATCGCGGGCTACTTCTCACGGAACTTCGAGCTGCGGCCAGACCGGGTGTGGAAGCTGGTCACCAGCCTGCTGGTGCCCTACGTCCTGTTCGAGGTGCTCTACACGCTCTTCGAGCGGGCGGCGGACAAGCCCGACTTCGCCCTCTCGCTGCTGGCGCCCTACTGGCTGCTGTGGTTCCTGCCCGCCCTGTTCCTCTGGCGGCTGTCCACCCCGCTGTGGCAGGCCGTGCGCTTCCCGGTGCTGGTCTCCCTCGTCATCGCCGCCCTGGCGACGGTGTCGCCGACCGCCGACGGGGGGCTCCAGGTCCAGCGCATCCTGCAGTTCCTGCCGTTCTACGTGCTCGGCCTGCGGCTGCGCCCGGAGCACTTCGCGCTGCTCCGCTCCACCTGGGTACGGGTCGTCTCGGTGCCGGTGTTCGCCGTGGGGCTGCTCGTGGCGTACTGGCTGGTGCCCCGGATCTCGACCTCGTGGTTCTTCCGCAAGAACAGCACCCAGCGGATGGACACCGCCGAGTGGACCGGCCCGACCGCCACCCTGCTGCTGTTCCTGGCCGCGATCGTGCTCGGCGCGTGCTTCCTGGCCTGGGTGCCCAAGGGCCGCAACTGGATGACCGCGCTCGGCACCTGCACGCTGTACGGATACCTGCTGCACGGCTTCGTCGTCCGGGGGCTGACGTACGGGGGCTTCTACGACGACCCGTTCTTCGACACCACGATGGGCACGGTCGCCGTCACCCTGGGCGCGATCCTCATGATCACCCTGCTCTGCACGCCCCCGGTCCGGCGGCTGCTGCGGCCGCTGCTGGAGCCGCGCATGGCGTGGGCCCGGCAGAAGCCGCCGTCGGCCACCACGACGCCCTGAGGGGCGAAGAGGCCGGGCGGAGCGGAAGGGTTCAGTGATCCACGACGACGGTCCGGCCGAGGACCGCGACGTGCTCCAGAACGTCCTCCAGCGGATCGTCGATCTGGCCGGTCGCGATCAGAGCCACCTGCGGCCCGTTGTGGGCGTCGGTGTGCGTCTCGTCGGCGTGGGCGGCGGTGGCGGGCAGCACGGACGCCACCACGGACACGCCCCACGCGGTGATCTTCCTCTTCATGGCGCCGATGATCGCACGCCCCGCGGCGCCCGAAAGACGGCGCCGCGGGGCGGAGAAGCGGGTCTCAGACCCCGTCGGACCCGGGTGCGGACACCGCTCCGGGAGCCTCGTTCCGCGCCTCGGCCGGAGTCCCGAGGAGTGCGGAGGCCGTCTCCAGCGGGGAGCGGGCGGGGGCCGGAGCGGGCACGGCCGACTCGGCGGTCCGGCAGGTGAATCCGAGCTTGGACAGCGCCCTGACGACCTCGGCGGAGCTGAAGTCCCGGCGGTCCTGGCGGGTGATCACTTCACCCACCTGCTTGACGGGGTAGACGCGGCGGCTGATGACCACCGCGTCGCCCGTGACGGGTTCGGGCTTGATGCCCTTCATCGAGTCCTCCACCTCGTTCTTGAACAGATCGAAGGGGAAGCGGGCGATGACACAGCGCATGGTTCCTCAACAGGGGTCGGGTGCACGGGGGACGTGCCGGGTGCACGAGGGGCGTACGGAGTGCCGTACGAGGAGCGGCCGGCGGCGGACCGCCAGCCGCGCGGATCACGCGGCGCGGTTGTTCCGGCGCTGTGTGGCGGCCGCACGGGCCTCGGGCGTCGGCGTCCCGGGGCGACGGCCCCGGGTCGGAGCCCCGCCGCCGCGCTTGGTGCCGCGCCCCATGAACGCGCCGCCGCGGCTGCTGCCGCGCTCCTTGGCCGGGGAGGTGATGACGACCGGGACTCCGGAGGGCGCCTGCGCGCCGGTGATCCGGCTCAGCTCGGCCTCGCCGGAGCGGACCTGGGCGATCTGCGGGCTGATCCCGGCGTCCGCCATCAGGCGGGTCATCTCGCGGCGCTGGTTGGGCAGCACCAGCGTGACGACGCTGCCGGACTCCCCGGCGCGGGCGGTACGGCCGCCGCGGTGCAGGTAGTCCTTGTGGTCGCTCGGCGGGTCCACGTTGACGACCAGGTCGAGGTTGTCGACGTGGATGCCGCGCGCCGCGACGTTGGTGGCGACCAGCACCGTGACGTGCCCGGTCTTGAAGCGCTCCAGGGTGCGGGTGCGCTGCGGCTGGGACTTGCCGCCGTGCAGCGCCGCCGCGCGGACCCCGCTGTGCAGCAGGTGGTCGGTGAGCTTGTCCACCGCGTGCTTCGTGTCCAGGAACATGATCACGCGGCCGTCGCGGGCCGCGATCTCCGTCGTGGTGGCGTACTTGTCGGAGCCCTGGACGTACAGGACGTGGTGCTCCATCGTCGTGACCGCACCGGCGGCCGGGTCGACGGAGTGCACGACCGGGTCGTTGAGGTACGTCCGCACCAGCAGGTCGACGTTGCGGTCCAGGGTGGCCGAGAAGAGCATCCGCTGCCCGTCGGGGTTCACCTGGTCGAGCAGCTCGGTGACCTGCGGCATGAAGCCCATGTCGGCCATCTGGTCGGCCTCGTCGAGGACGGTGATGGTGACCCGGTCCAGCCGGCAGTCGCCGCGCTCGATCAGGTCCTTGAGACGGCCGGGGGTGGCGACGACGACCTCGGAGCCGCCGCGCAGCGCACTGGCCTGGCGGCCGATGGACATGCCGCCGACGACGGTGGCGATGCGCAGCTTCAGCGACCGGGCGTACGGGGTGAGCGCGTCGGTGACCTGCTGGGCCAGTTCCCGGGTGGGGACGAGGACCAGGGCGAGGGGGCGCTTGGCGTCGGCGCGGCGGCCCGCGGTGCGGGCCAGCAGCGCGAGGCCGAAGGCGAGCGTCTTGCCCGAGCCGGTGCGGCCGCGGCCCAGGACGTCCCGGCCGGCCAGCGAGTTCGGCAGGGTGGCCGCCTGGATCGGGAAGGGCACGGTCATGCCCTCGGCGACGAGCGCCGCCTTCAGCGGTGCGGGCATCTCCAGCTCGTCGAAGGTCTCGGAGGCGGGGAGGGCCGGGGTGACGGTCACCGGCAGGGCGAACTCGCCCTTGGCGCCGGAGGCGGAGCGGCGGCCGTAGCCACCGGACCGGCCGGAGCCGCCGGAGCCGCCGGAGCGCTTGGGTCCGCCGCCGAAGCCGGCGGCCCGGCGCTCGCCGCCGCCACCGGAGTAGCGGGGGGTGCTGCCGGAGCGGGTGCGGGAAAATCGGTCGTTCGAACGGGGCGTGCGTTCGCGGTTCATGCAGAACCTTTCCTCGATGGGGCACGTATCGAGGGATTCTTTTTCGGGGAGCGACCGTGAACGGCACCCAGAATCGCAAGAACGAGCCGATGAAATGACAAAAGAAAAAAACGAAACCCGGCCGCCGGGAATCAGTGCACCGGACGCGGCTTCGTCAGGGGCACGCAGAGCGGGCCCCGGAAACGACAACGAGCCGGGGCCCGCACCCCAAGGTGCGGGCCCCAGCTGCGCAGTACTACCTGAGTGATCAGGCGGGGGTGATGTTCTCGGCCTGCGGGCCCTTCTGGCCCTGCGTGACGTCGAAGTTCACCTTCTGGCCCTCCTGCAGCTCACGGAAGCCGCTGGCGGCGATGTTGGAGTAGTGGGCGAAGACGTCGGCGCCGCCGCCGTCCTGCTCGATGAAGCCGAAGCCCTTTTCCGCGTTGAACCACTTCACGGTGCCAGTAGCCATGTCATATCTCCTTTAGGGGCAGAGCCCGCGGGTCCACACTGTGCGGACCCCACGTCGCCGCGATGATTACCCCGTCCGGAAAGAACACCGGAAATACAAAAGTGCGCCCGCCGACATCCGACCGGCAAGAGCACTTGAAGTTTTTGGGAACCACAACTGCAACTGAGATCAACACTAGCACGATGAGGCCGGGAGAGGCGGGTGCCTAATATCACCGGCCGTGTCGGAACATAAAAGCCTCATCGCACATTGCGCAAAATTCTGTGCTGACGAATGCAGATATTTCCCCGGGGCCGCGCGGGGTCTCCCGCGCCCGGGGCGCGGGGGCCGTCAGCGCTCGGCGGGACCGCCGGAGCGGGCGGACCGGCCGCGCAGCTCCTCGTTGAGGCGCAGCGCCTCCTCCAGCTGGTCCTCCAGGATGACGATGCGGCAGGCCGCGTCGATGGGCGTGCCGGCGTCGACCAGCTCGCGGGCGCGGGCGGCGATGCGCAACTGGTAGCGGGAGTAACGGCGGTGGCCGCCCTCGGACCGCAGCGGGGTGATCAGCCGGGCCTCACCGATGGCCCGGAGGAACCCCGGCGTCGCACCGATCATCTCCGCGGCTCGCCCCATCGTGTAGGCGGGGTAGTCGTCGTCGTCGAGCCGATCGGTGGCGTGCGAGGGGGTCTCCGGGGGCATCTGCACCTCTTCCGTCACGCGTGACCGGAGGAGCCGGGCGCCGTACGCCTGCGGGGTGCGCCTCTGCTGCGTACCGCTGTTTCACGTGACTGCACAAGAAACCCTAATCGCCGGGCAAGGTCATGTCTATCGCGGCCGGAACAGATTTGGGCCAGCGACCAGGGCATGGCGAAGCCGCCGCGGCAGATCACTGACCGACCGGTCAGTTGTCGTCGGGCGGACCGCGGGGCCATAATGCACGCGTAGCCCTTCACGCATCCCCCGTCGTGAAGGGCTACACCCCTGTCCGGAGCCTGCTCCGGACGTCGCGGGGCACAGAACTTCACGGGCAAGGGACTCCCCTCGTGGTCCCCTGCCCGTGTTTTTTCGAGTTAACAGTGACGTAGAGTGTTTACGCAAGCTCAGTTCCGACTCCGAGGTGATCGTGGAGGCCCGGGTGGCCATGGACGACGGCGACGAACGCGGTCCGGAACCCGTCGAACCCCCCGGTCCGGACGAGCTGCCCCGCCTCGGCACACTGCGGGAAAAAGTCGAGTACATGGTCGAGAAGACCTTCCCCGGCCAGAAGATCTCCGGCCGGGTCTTCGCCGACCTGGTCCGCGACCGGGGCGGCTCACTGTCGCACAGCTACTTCTCCAACATCCTGGCCGGCAAGGTCACCCAGCCCTCCGAGGACATCCTCAAGGCCCTCGGCGTGGGGTTCGGCGTGGACTGGCGGTTCTTCAAGGAGGAGTCCGAGGTCGTCGACGACGTCGTCGCCGGACTCCAGTTCCTGGCCAAGCGGCGCACCGGCGAGATCAGCGGCCTGGCCGGCCGGGGGCTGAACGACGACGGCCTCCCGCCGGAACTGCTGCGGTTCGCGCTGGCCCTGCTGGAGGACGCGGCCCGGGAGAAGGAGGGCCCCGACGGAGAGAGCGGTGGGAAAGATTCCGCCGGGATTCACCACCCCGGGGGCCCGGCAGCGTAGCGTCTTGGTCATGTCCCTGCGGAAGCTGCGGAAAGAGTGCGAGGCCGGGCTCGCCGACCTGCCCCTCCCGGTTCCCTTCTCGCTGGACGCACTCGTGGCGAACATGGAGGAGACGAGCGGGCGCACGATCCGCCTGCACGAGATGCCGGACCGCCTCGCCCGGGTCAACGCCGCCTGCGGGCTGCGCCTGAAGGCGGGCGGCACCAGCCTCGTCCTCTACCGCCGCAGACCGACCGCGTACCAGACCGAGCACGTGATCCTGCACGAGCTGTGCCACGAGTGGTTCGACCACGGGACGACGCTCGACGCGGAGCAGCTGCGCACCCTCCTGCCGGTCTTCGACACCTCGCTGATCGCCCGGATGATCTCGCCGGCCGCGGCCGAGTCCTTCGCCTCCGGCGGCGGCACCGTCCAGGCCCGTGCGCAGTACGACACCCATGACGAACGCATGGCCGAATTCGGTGCCTCCCTGATCCCGCGGATGGCGCGGGACCTCACCACCGATGACATGGTGGGGCGGCTGGACAATTCCCTGTCCCGCCCGGTGGCCCACCGCAGGCGTGGCCTCTTCCCCGGAAGACGGCCCGACAGCGCCTGACACGTGCCACCGCGCCGCCCGCGGGCCCCCCCACCCCGCCTCCCGACCCCGAGGACGAACACCGCCGTGACCCCCCTCGATCTCGCCGGCTACCTGATAGCCGGCCTGATGACGGCCGTTGCCCTGTGGCGTATGCCCGCTGCCCTGTGGGGCGACGAGGAGGACCGCAGACGCCGGGCCCTGTGGGGCTGCTACGCCGGATTCGCCATCGCGCTGTGGACGAAGACCGAGGCAGTGCGCATCGGCCTCAACAACAGCGCCGTCACCGACCTCGCCGTCCTCATCAAGCACTACACCGCCACCGTGGCAATTCTGGCCATCCTCAGCTACATCGTGGCCATCTACGGCAGCTACCCCGAAGAGGGCGCGATCCCCCGCCACGTACGGTTCGCGCGGCTTGTCCAGAAGCTGGCGGCCAAGGCCTCCGTCGCCACGCTGATCCTGCTGACCGTCCTGTTCTTCACCGTCGTCGACCGCCACCGGCCCTCGGACCGCTTCGTCTCCGACCACGCCGGGGAGTGGGGCGCCACGCTCTACATGAGCGTCTTCTACCTCTACCTCGGGGCCGCGTCCGCGGTGTGCGCGTTCCAGTGGGCGCTGGCCACCCTCGACGCCCGGCGGCGCCATCTGCGCATCGGGCTCGGGATGATGACGTTCGCGATGTTCATCGGCGTCGGCTACACCGTCAGCCGCACCCTCTTCCTGTGGATCAGCGTGGTGGAAGAGCCGAGCGAGGCGTTCGCCCTGCGGTTCGACCAGGTCACCGAGGCCGCGCAGCTGGTGCTGTTCGCCTTCTTCGCCCTCGGCGCGTCCATCCCCGCCTTCGCGGCCGGCGCCCGGCGGGCCCGGCTGTGGCGGGCCCAGGTCCGGCTGCACGCCCTCTGGTACGAGTTGATGGCCGCGTTCCCGGACCAGCCGTTCGACCCGCCCGCCTCACTGGCCCGCGAGCTGACCCGGTTCAACGTCCCGGCCGACCTGCGGGTGGACCGCTGGGCCGCCGACATCGCGGACGCGGCCGAGAAGCTGCGCCACTACGTGCCCGACGGGCTGCTCGCCGCCGCCGGACGGGCCGCCGCACACGACACGGACGACCCGCGCCGCGCGGAGGCCCTCACCGACGCGTACTGGATCCGGGCGGCCCTGATCTCGAAGGACTCCGGCGCGCCCGCCGGGGGAGCGGCGGCGGTCGCCTCCCAGCACGCGGCGGACCAGGACGGCGAGGTGGCCCGGCTGGTCCGGGTCGCCGCCGCGTACCGGACGGTCGGCGACGAGCGCGCCCGCGCCGTCCTCGCGGCCGCGACCGCACCGGCGACCACGGCGAAGACCCACGGCACGACGGAGACGACGGCATGAGCAGCACCACCGACGGCACCACCACCGGCGAGGGCACGACCGGCGAGGGGACCCCCGCATCCGGCGCCCGGACGGTCTCGGTGGCGAGGACCGTCACCGACGTCCTCCAGCCCCGCAACGTCCTGCTGGCGGGCATGCTCGGCATCGGCGTCGCGGCGGCGGGCGACTGGACCGGGCTGCTCTGGGGCTTCCTCGGGGCGCTCTGCGCCGGGCTGATCCCGGCCGGGTACATCGAGTGGGAGCGCGGACGCGGCACGTGGGGCGACCGCCATGTGGTGGACCGCACCAAGCGGGCGCCGATCTTCTTCGTGATCCTGGGCTCGATCGGCGCCGGCTCGATGGTGATGGTGCTGGGGAACGCGCCCACCGGGATCCTCGTCGCGATGCTCGCGCTCTGGGTGATGACGATCGGCCTGCTGGCCGTCAACACGGTGTGGAAGATCTCGGTCGACTCGGCGGTGGCCTCGGCGTCCGTCTCCCTCCTCGCCGTCGTGCACTCCCCCTGGTGGATCGCCGCGTACGCGCTGACGACGGCGGTCTGCTGGTCCCGGGTCGCCCTCGGCTACCACACCGTCGCCCAGACCGTGGCCGGAGCGGGCCTGGGGGCGGCGACGACGGTGGCGTACGCGTTCGTCTGAGCGACCTCGGCCCTACCGGGTCAGAGCGCCGCGCACTGACCGGTGCGCGGTCCGCCCACCACGTTGGCGCGGCCCGTGTCGTCCACGCCCGGCCGGTTGGCGGAGCACACGAGCGGGCCGGTGACCGTGGTGGCGGCGAGCAGCACGCCTCCGGTGTTGCCGGTCAGCACGACGGGGCCGGCGACGGTGTTCGCGGTGCAGCCCGGACCCCCCACCCGTACGGGACCGGCGGTGCGGCTCACGGAGACCGGTCCTTCGACGCGCGAACCGCAGAGGTGGACCGCCGCCGCCCGGTCGGCCTGGAGCGGGCCGTCCAGCGTCGAGCCGGTGACCACCAGGGCCGCTCCGGGGCGGACCTGGACCGGGCCGCGCTGGGCGGCGCGGTCCAGGCAGGTGACGCCGCTCGTGACGGTCAGCGGTCCGTTGCGGGGGCCGGTGAGCGTGGTGGTGCAGGCCGGGACGGGCAGGACGCGGGCCTTGTAGTCGAGGGCCTCGGCGAGCTTGCCCGGCTTCGGGTCGCTCAGGGGCCTGCCGAGCTTGGCGAACTCCCCGCCGGTCTCCTTCTTGCCGCCGTTCCACTCGTCGATCCGGCCGAGCTCCGCGGCGGTCTTCCCGTCGTCGACGACCGCGTCGGCGTCCAGCGCGGCCATCGACTTCGAGGCGCTCCTCACCAGATCGAGGTACGGGCCCGGGGCGGTCAGGTCGTACGCGCCCGCGTCGTGCTCGCCGCGCAGCCAGGCCCCCCAGGAGAACTCCAGGAACTCCGTCGCCCCGTCGGGGACCTCGTAGCCGATGTCCCGGGTGAAGTAGACGAGGCTGCGGTACGGGTCGTCGCGGAAGTGCGTGATGCCCAGGCGGTCCGGCAGCCGGTCCACGCCGAGCGGCCGGTTGTTCTCGTCGCGCAGCCACACCTTCTTCCCGGCCGTCATCCGCTGCCAGAAGTCCGGGGTGGACAGCGAGCTGAAGTTGTCGGTGACGCGGAGCCGGATGTGCAGGTCCCTGGAGCCGTCGGGGCCCTCCAGGAAGGAGGTCAGCGTGTGGTGCCCGTCGGTGAGATACAGCGTGCCGCCCGGCCCGACGACGGCCGTCTTCATCGGGGCGATCGTCTGCGGGGTCTCCTGCCCGACCGGCACGGTGCAGGAGAAGCTCGTCGGGTCGTCCAGCCGGGCTCCGGGGCCGGCCGTGGCCGCCTCCTCCTGGCCGTTGGTCTCGCACCAGTCGTCGAAGCGCTTGTTGACGTCGCCCGCCGCCTCGTCGCGGTCGCTGCCGTACCGGCCGAGCTTGTAGAAGACCTGGTCGAAGCCGAGCACCGCCTGGGTGGGGTGCAGTTCGCCCAGCGTGACGTCGATCAGGTCCCCCGGCTGCGCGCAGGTGTGCGGCAGCGGTCCGCTCCCGGTACACGGGTCCGCGGCGGCGGCTCCCGTGCCCGCACCGGCCACGACCGTGCTCGCCGCCAGCGCACCGGCCAGCAGCAGCGCCCCGCGCCGTGGCAGCCGTGCCCTCGCCCTCGATCCGTTCATGGACGTCCCCTCCCGCGTGATGGTCTTCCGCAGGGACGATCGCAAGGCGCGACGACCCCGGCGCGGACACGGCGTGAACGGGGGATGGCGCTGTGGTGCCACGGCGGGAGCTCACCCGCCCGCGGGCCGCCCCCGTTTGCGGGGGCGGCGGACAGCCGGTTACGTGTACGGGGAGGGCGCGCCCGCGAACGGGACGGCCCGCACCTGGAGGTAGCTCCGATGGCGAAGAACCGGTCAACGTCCGCCAAGGGCCCGCGCGGCGGCAAGGCCGGGCTCGTACTGAGCCTGGGCAGCAGCGCGCTCGCGGTCATCAGGGCGTCCAAGCAGGTCCGCCGGACCAAGGGCTCGCACGACAAGCTGACCACCGCCGACGCGGTGGCGGGGCTGCTGCCGCTGATCACCTCGGCCGCCCTCGTCCTGCGGCAGCTGCGCGGCCGACGGCAGAAGAACCCGGAAGCGGCCTGACACGTCGGCCGGGACATGGGCCAGGGCCTGCGCCGGATTCGGGACTCCGCCGTGCCGAACCCCTTCGAGATCACCGCGGCCAGCGCCGAGGACATCGTGACGCTGGGCGAGTGGGCCCACGAGGAGGGCTGGAACCCGGGCCTGGCCGACGGCGGGGTGTTCTTCGCGACCGACCCCGGCGGCTTCCTGTTCGGCCGTCTGGACGGCGAACCGGTCAGCTCCGTCTCCGTCGTCCGCTACGGCAGCGCGTACGGCTTCCTGGGCTTCTACCTGACCCGCCCCCACCTGCGCGGACAGGGCTACGGGCGACGGACCTGGCGGGCCGGGACGGACCGGCTCGCCGGACGCGTCGTGGGACTGGACGGGGTGCCCGCCCAGCAGGACCGCTACCGCCGCTCCGGCTTCCGCGCCTGCTGGAGCAACGCGCGCTGCGAGGGGACGCCCCCGCCGGACCTCGCGCCGCCGCCGGGCACCGCCCTGGTCGACGCCCGGAGCGTGCCGTTCGACCTGCTCGCCGCCTACGACCGGCGGTACTTCCCGGCCGCCCGGGACACCTTCCTGGCCTCCTGGATCACCGCCCCGCACCGCACCGCCCTGGCGGCCGTCCGCGACGGCGGGCTCCAGGGCCTCGCGGTGCTCCGGGCCTGCCGCGCCGCGTCCCGGATCGGCCCGCTGTACGCCGCCTCCCCCGCCGTGGCGGCGGCCCTGGTCAGCGCGCTCGCGGCCACCGCCCCCGGCACCCCGGTCGCCGTCGACGTACCCGACGTCAACCCGGCGGCGGTCCGGCTGGCCGGGGAGCTGGGCCTGGCCCCGTCGTTCGACACGGCCCGGATGTACGCGGGCCCGGAGCCGGAGATCGACCGGCCGGGCCTGTACGGCATCACGAGCCTGGAGCTGGGCTGAGCCGCGCCGCTCCCGGACGGCAGGCGGACCGTCACCGGGCACAGGCGGACCGTCACCGTGCAGGGGGCGGCCGCACCACCGGGGGTCCCTCGCGGATCCGGGAGGCCAGGACGGCGATGTCGTCCTCCGCGTCCGCGCCGAACCGGTCCAGCACCCGGTCCAGCAGGTCCTCCAGGTGCCCGCCCGGCGGCAGGGTCAGCGAGGCCAGCCGCCGCACGGACACGTCGATGTCCTCGCCCCGGCGCTCCACCAGGCCGTCGGTGTACATGAACAGCACGGTCCCCGGTCCGCAGGACACGGACGCGGTCCGGTAGCCGCCGAACCCGGTGCCCAGCGGCGGCCCCACCGGCACCGGGACCACCCGGGCCCCGGCGGCGCCCGGGTCGATGAAGACCGGGGGCAGATGGCCCGCGCTGGCCACCTCGCACACCCCGCCGAACCGGTCGACGACGGCGAGCAGACAGGTCGCCGCCCGGTCCAGGCCCGACCGCTCCACCATGATGTCGAGCTGCTCCAGGATCCGGTGCGGCGGCAGGTCCTCCCCCGCCAGCAGCCGCAGCAGCGAGCGGTACTGGCTCATGGCGACGGCCGCCTCCACCCCGTGGCCCATCACGTCGCCCATCGCCTTGAGGTGCCGGCCGTCCTTGAGCGGTACGACGTCGAACCAGTCCCCGCCGACCAGGACGCCCCGGTCGGCGGGGAGGTAGCGGGTGGCGACCTCGACGTGCGGGTGGAGGCCGCGGGGTTCGGCGAGCAGGGCGCGCTGGAGTTCGCGGGCGATGCTGTGCTCGCGGTCGTAGCGGCGGGCGTGGTCGAGGTCGACGGCCGCCCGGACGGCGAGTTCGCGGGCGACGGCCACGTCCTGGTCGCTGAAGGCGGGCCCGCGCCCGGACCGGACGAGGCTGAGCGTGCCGAGCGGCCGGCTCCGGGCGGTGAGCGGGACGACGAGCGCCTGGCGCAGCCCCAGGTCCCGGCAGGCGGCGATCCGCTCCGAGGTGAAGGCGTTCCGGCCCCGCTGGTGGTCCTCCCAGTCGTCGAGCACCGGCTCGTTCTCGGCCAGGCAGCGGGTCACCGCGGAGTCCGCCGCGAAGTCGACGTACTCCCCGGGGTGGCCGAACCGCTGCACCTGCTCGTCGAGGTCACCGGCGCCCCGCACCGCGGCCCGCCGCAGCCGTACGACGCCGGGGACCGAGCGGCGTACGGAGTGCCCCACCTCGGGCGGGAACACGTCGACCACCGCGATGTCGGCGAACGCGGGCACGACGAAGGAGGCGAGCTCCTGGCAGGTGGTGTCCATGTCGAGCGTCGTGCCGATCCGGACGGCGGCGGTGCTGAGCAGGGCGACGTGGCCGCGGGCCTGCCGCAGCTCCGCGCGCTCCCGGGTGATGTCGGTGATCTCGACGACGATCGCCATCAGGGCGTGTGCCGCCCCGCCCGTGTCGAGCCGGTGGTACGTGGCGCGCCAGAACCGCAGGTCCTCGTCGGACACCGCCCAGGTCTGCCCCTGGATCGTCTCCTCGCGGGGCTCTCCGTCGGCCAGCACGGCGCGCAGGGCGGCGGCCTGACCGCGCAGGTCGGGCAGCACCTGGGAGAAGGTGCGCCCGACGTGGGAGGCGGCGGGGAGGCCGTTGAGCCGTTCGAGGGCGGGGTTGACGTAGGTGTAGCGGAGATCCTGGTCGAGGATCGCGACGGCGGCCGGATTGCCGTCGAACAGGGCCGCGACGGTTCTGGGGTCGAAGAACGACGGCATGCCGTCGGCGCACGTCTCGGCCTGCAAGAGCATGCCTCCCGCCGTCGTCGGCCCCGGATCCCGGGACTCCATCGTCGGCCGCCGCCTCCGGACCCGCATCCGCAGCGGCGCCGGTCAGCGGCGGACGCCCGTCCGGTCCCGGAGCGGGCCGAGGTCGAGATCGAGGTCCAGGTCGAGGGTGCCCTCGGTGGCCTCGGCGGTGTGCGGCAGGGCGAGGGCCGCGCCTACCGGGCCCGGCAGACTGCCGGAACCGAGCAGCCCGGTGACCAGGGCGGTGGTGAGGCGGTGCCAGGCGGGGGCGCGCCGGATCATGGCGTGGTCGCCGCCCCGGACGGTGACCATGCAGGTACGGGCTCCGGCGCGACGGGCCCGGGTGGTGAGGGACTGGGTGGCCTGGGGGCTGGTCATCCGGTCCCGGTTGCTGTGCACCAGGACGACGTCGCGGCCCGCGAGCTGGGTGACCGGGTCCCCCGGCGGACACCAGGGGGCGAGCCCGACGACGCCCCGCACCAGGGGGTGCCCGGCGGCGCGGAGGGCGGCGCGCGCCCCCATGGAGTGGCCCAGGAGCACCACCGGCAGGTCCTCGCCCGCGTCCTCCCGCAGCGCGTCGAGGGCGGCCACCGCGTCGTGGAAGGGATCGGCGCGGGTGCCGTTCCAGCCCCGGTGGGCATAGCGGACCTGCCTCAGCAGGACGTCCTCACCGGCCGCGCGGGCGGCCCGCGCGACGGCCCGGACGAAGGGGCGCATCCGTACGCCGGGCAGGTTCAGCGGGCCGGGCGGCGGGGGTTGCGCCCCGGTCTCGCGGCCCCCGTGCAGAACGAGAACCGCTGCCGACGGCGGTCGTTGGGCCACGCGTACCTCCAGGTCCGGGTGCGGGGCGCAGGGCCCCCTCTCCCCCGTATTCGGCGCCGAGGCCGCTCCGGATGGGCGTACGGACCGCCGGTCCGACGGGGCGCCGACTCGACGGGGGCGGAGAGTGCCGTCCACTGTACGGTCACGATCGCGGAACCATTCGTGCCATCACCACCATCCCCGTATACGACACCGAAGGAGCCCGCCATGGCATCAGGACCTCAACTCGGCGACGCAGCACCGGACTTCACTCTCCCGGGCGGAGTGCTCTCGGGGGATTCCTTCGAACGCGCCGACTACCGGCTGTCGTCCGCCGCCGGCCGGTCCGTGGTCCTGGCGTTCTACCCGGGGGACAACACCAGCGTCTGCACGAAGCAGCTGTGCTCGTACTCCTCGGGCATGGAGGCCTTCGAGGGCCTCGACGCCGACGTCTGGGGCATCAGTCCACAGGGTGTGGACAGCCACGAGTCGTTCGCCCGCGCCTTCGACCTGCGGATGCCGCTGCTGGCCGACGAGGGCCGGGAGATCGCCAAGGCGTACGGAGTGTCCGCCCCGGGCATCGGGGTGCGGCGGGCGGTCTTCCTGATCGGCCCGGACGGGGTGCTGCGCTGGAAGCACGTGGCGCTGCTCGGAGCCACGTTCCAGTCACTCTCCACCCTCACCGACCGCCTGTCCGGCATCAAAGAAGCGTAAAGATTGCCGGAACCCGGCAGTGACCGAAGCAGGTGGTGTATGGGATCATCCAGCCAGATCGACGGAAAACGCTCGGGGGAAGTCGACATCAGGGGAGTGATCGCGTGACCTTCTTTCTCGGCCTCGGCCTTGCGGGGATCGTGCTGCTCGCGCTCTCCCTGATCTTCGGCGGGGTCCTCGAAGGACTCTTCGACGGCGTTCTCGACGGCCTCTTCGACGGGCTGCTCTCGCTTCCGGTGATCGCCGGTTTCCTCTCGATGCTCGGCTTCGGCGGAGCCATCGTGCTCGGCACGACGAGCGCCGGAACGCTCCTGGCCACCGTCGTCGGCGGCGCCACCGGACTGGTGGCCGGCTGGCTGACCTGGAAGTTCAGCAAGGCCCTGATGCGGGACCAGACGGACGCCACGCCACGCGGCTCCGACCTGATCGGCACCTCGGGTTCCGTCGTGACGGCCATCCCGGTCGGGGGCTACGGCGAAGTGCTGCTGCGCCTGGGCGGCCAGCCCGTCAAGTACGCGGCCAAGTCGGCCGCGGCCGTCGCGCGCGGGACCGAGATCTGGGTGGAAGAGGCCCTGTCGACGACCTCGGTCGCGGTCCGCCCGGTGGAGCGTTGACCACGCCACCACCGTACGCACCCCCGCCGGCCACCCACCGTCGCGCTCCACCGTTAAGCGGCACACCGCACCGACCAACTCCCTAGCACCGCCCCGCTCCACAACGATCTGCCGTCCCCCCACGGGAGGCAGGGGGGACAAATCCCATGAGTCCAGTAGTCATCGCCGTCATCGGCATCGTCGTACTCCTCGTTCTGCTCGGCCTCGTCGTCATCACGCGCTACAAGGTGGCCGGGCCCAGCGAGGCGTTCATCATCACCGGCCGTCGCGGCAAGAAGTCGACGGACCCGGTCACCGGGCAGACCAGCATCGACAACAGCGGCCAGAAGGTCGTCGTCGGCGGCGGCGTCTTCGTCGTGCCGTTCGTCCAGCAGAAGTTCACCCTGGACCTCTCCAGCCGGCACATCCCGATCTCCGTGCGCGGCGCGGTGACGCTGCGCGGCGTGAAGTCCAACCTCGAAGGCGTCGCGATCGTCAAGGTCGGCGGCAGCGAGGACGCGATCCGCGCCGCCGCCCAGCGCTTCCTGCAGCAGCAGGACGGCATCGTCGGCTTCACCCAGGAAGTGCTCTCCGGAGCGCTGCGCGCGATCGTCGGCCGCATGTCGGTCGAGGACATCATCCGGGACCGGGCCGCGTTCGCCGGCCAGGTCGCCGAGGAGGCCGAGGCCAGCCTCTCCGGCCAGGGCCTGATCCTGGACGCCTTCCAGATCCAGGACATCACCACCGAGGGCTCCTACCTGGAGGACCTCGGCCGCCCGGAGGCCGCCCGCGCCAAGCAGGAGGCGGACATCGCCGAGGCCATCGCGAAGCGGGCCTCGGAGCAGGCCCGGCTGAAGGCGGCCGAGGAAATCGCCATCGCCGAGCGGACGTACTACCTGAAGCAGGCCGAGATCAAGGCCGAGACGGAGGCCGCGTCCGCCAAGGCCAACGCCGCCGGTCCCCTCGCCGAGGCCGCACGCCAGCAGGAAGTCCTCCAGGAGCAGGAGAAGGTCGCCGAGCGCCAGGCCGCGCTGACCGACCGCGAGCTGGACACGAAGGTCCGTAAGCCCGCCGACGCCGCCCGCTACCAGGCCGAGCAGGAGGCGGAGGCCCGCCGCATCGCCCAGGTCAAGGAGGCCGAGGCCGACGCGGAGCGCTCGCGTCTGACCGGTCAGGGCGAGAAGCTGCACCGTTCGGCGCTGGCCGACGCGGTCCGCATCGAGGGTGAGGCGGACGCCGCGGCGATCGCCGCCAAGGGTGCGGCCGAGGCCGAGGCCATGCAGAAGAAGGCCGACGCGTTCGCGCAGTACGGCGACGCGGCCGTCCTCCAGATGCTGGTCGAGGTCCTCCCGAGCGTCGTGGCGAAGGCCTCCGAGCCGCTGAGCGCCATCGACAAGATGACGGTCATCTCCACGGACGGCGCGAGCCAGCTGGCCCGCACGGTCACCGACAACGTCGCCCAGGGCATGGAGCTGCTCACCTCCACGACGGGCGTGGACATGACGTCCCTCCTCCAGAACCTGAAGGGCCGTACGGTGCCCGCTCCCGCGACCCCGGACGCCCCGGCGGCCGACTCCTCGGCCGCGAAGAACGGCGAGATCGAGATCAAGGGCTGACGCGCGACGCCTCTACCCGGGGCTGAGCCCGTTCCCGTGCCCGGCAGCGACCTGTTCGCCGCCGGGCACGGGCATGTCCGGGGCTCTGCCGGAGAGGCCGCGGGCAGGAACTTCCGGTGCCGGGACGCTTCTTCCGGGTGGAGCGCTAGGAGCGAGTCCCGCACAGCTCCCGGTCCACGAGAGTCATCATGGCCTGCTGGGTTTCCTTGCCGCCGCCGCTGGTGACGTACACCACGGCGGTCCGGCTTCCGTCCCTGGTGGCGCCGCCCCAGGTGATGTAGCCGAGCAGTTCGCCCCGGTGGCCGAAGTAGCTGCCGCCGCAGGACAACGGGATCTCGGCCAGGCCGAGTCCGTAACCCACGCCCAGCTCGGGCGCGTCCACGGACGCCGTCATCTCCTCGAGCTGCTCCGGATCCAGCAGTCCGCCGCCGAGCAGTGCGGCGTAGAACCGGTTCAGGTCGTGCGCGGTGCTGATGAGCGATCCGGAGCCGACGGCCATGCTGGAGTTGAGCACCGTGACGTCGATGCCGGCGTCGAACGCGTAGCCCTGGGCGTGCGGTCCCAGGATGAACGGGAAGGCGCCGGGCGTACTGGTGTCCTTCAGGCCCAGCGGACGGATGATCCGGTCCTTCACCTCCCGTGCCCAGCTCCGGCCGGTGACCTCCTGGGTGATCATCGCGGCGAGCAGGTAGTTGGTGTTGGAGTACGACCACTTGCCCTCGTCCGGGGTGAAGTCGGGCGGATACTCCATCGCCAGCCGCACCAACTCCTCGGGGGTGCGGGTGCGGAACCGCTCGGCCCGATAGCCGTCCGCGCTCTTCAGCACGGACAGCTCGGGCCCGATGTCATGGAGTCCGCTGGTGTGCTGCAGCAGCTGTCGCACGGTGATCCGGTTGCCGTCGTTGCCGTTGCCGCTGACCACTCCCGGAAGCCAGTGCTCGACGGTGTCGTCCAGGGACAGCCGCCCCTCGCCCACGAGTTGCAGCACGACCGTGGCGGTGAAGGTCTTGGTGGCGCTGCCGATCCGGAATCTGCCGTCCCGTGGCATCGGCTTCCCCGTGCCCTTCCGGGCCGTCCCGGCGCGCGCGACGTCCCGGGTGTCCGGTGACGTCACCTCCGCCGAGACCCCCACGGCCCCGCTCTCGTGGACCGCGTCCACCTGCCGCTGGAGCGGATCGGCGTGCGCCGGCTTCGCCGCCGCCGTCCCGGTCGACGTGGCAAGGAGAACCGCGCCGAGGCTGCTCAGGACAAGCAGGTCCCGCCAACGTCGTCCTGACACATGCATGATGATTCCCGCCCTGATCGGATGGCCTGCGTGTCCGGCGCTCAGGCGGTGGCCCACGGGGTTCCGCCCCCGGCGCCGGGGTCGACGACCATCCCACCAGCGATGAGGGGATCGGCCCATCCGGCTCTCCCCCCGCCGTGCCGATGCGCTGACCTCAGGGGTGGTACTGGGGGTTACCCCCGTACGGACACAGGCGGGAACCAGAGGCTCAGCACGCCCCCCGGTCCCGCCCCACCGCATACAGATGGCTGTCCCGGAACTGCTCGGCCCCCAGCGTCCGGCCCACCATGATGACCGCCGTCCGGATCACCCCCGCCGCCTTCACCTGCTCGGCGATCGAGTCCAGCGGGCCGCGCAGGATGATCTCGTCCGGGCGGGACGCCATCGCCACCACCGCCGCCGGGCAGTCCGCCCCGTAGTGCGGGAGCAGTTCGGCCACCACGCGGTCCACGTAGCGCGCCGCCAGGTGCAGCACGATCAGCGCGCCGCTGCGGCCCAGCGTCGCCAGGTCCTCGCCCTCCGGCATCGCCGTGGCGCGCTGGGCGACCCGGGTCAGGATGACCGTCTGACCGACCGTCGGGACCGTCAGCTCGCGCTTCAGCGCCGCTGCCGCCGCCGCGAACGCGGGGACGCCGGGGACCACTTCGTACGGGACGCCCGCCTCGTCCAGGCGCTTCATCTGCTCGTTCACCGCGCTGAAGACCGACGGGTCGCCCGAGTGCAGCCTCGCCACGTCGTGGCCGTCCGCGCGGGCCCGGACCAGCTCGGCGGTGATCTGCTCGATGTCCAGATTCGCCGTGTCGACCAGACGGGCGTCCTTCGGGCACTCGGCCAGCAGTTCCACCGGGACCAGGCTGCCCGCGTACAGGCAGACCGGACTGGCGGCGAGGATCCGGGCGCCGCGCACCGTGATCAGGTCGGCCGCGCCGGGGCCCGCGCCGATGAAGTACACCGTCATGATCCATCTCCCTTGTACGAACGTGCCCCGGAACTCGAGGGCTTGGTCACCGACCACTGCGTCACCGGCATCGCCTGACGCCATCCGGTGAAACCGCCGACCGGGACGGCGTGCGCCACCGCCAGGCGCACCAGCTCGCCGCCGTGCGCCTTGTGCCGTTCGGCCAGCAGCGCCTCCGACTCCAGCGTCACCGTGTTCGCGACCAGCCGGCCCCCCGGCCGCAGCGCCTCCCAGCACGCGTCCAGCAGGCCCGGCGCGGTCAGGCCGCCGCCGATGAACACCGCGTCCGGGACCGGGAGTCCGGCCAGGGCCGACGGGGCCGGGCCGGTGACGACCCGCAGGCCGGGGACGCCGAGGCGCTCCGCGTTACGGGTGATCCGCTCGGCCCGCACCGGGTCCCGCTCCACGCTCAGTGCCCGGCAGGACGGGTGCGCCCGCAGCCACTCGATCGCGATCGAGCCCGAGCCGCCGCCCACGTCCCACAGCAGTTCCCCGGGCCCGGGGGCCAGGGCCCCGAGCGTGGCGGCCCGGATGTGCCGCTTGGTGAGCTGGCCGTCGTGCTCGTACGCCTCGTCCGGCAGCCCCGGGACCGTGCCGAGCCGCAGCGCGTCCGCCGACGCCCGGCACTCGATCGCGATGACGTTCAGCCGGTCCCCCGGCGCGTGCGCCCACTGCCGCGCGAGGCCCTCGGCGCAGCTCTCGTCCGGGCCGCCCAGCTGTTCCAGCACCCGCAGCCGGCTCGGGCCGAAGCCGTGGGACGTCAGGAGCGCGGCGACCGTGGCGGGCGTGCTCGCGTCCGCGCTCAGGACCAGCAGCCGACGGCCCTCGTACAGCGAAGCGGCCAGCCGTGCCGCCGGACGGCCCACCAGCGTCACGACCTCCGTGTCCTCCTGTGGCCAGCCGAGGCGGGCGCAGGCGTACGCGACGGACGACGGGTGCGGCAGCACGTGCAGCCCGGCCGGCCCCAGCTCCTCCGCGAGCGCCCGCCCGATCCCGTAGAACATCGGGTCCCCGCTCGCCAGCACCGCGATCCGGCGCCCCCGGTGCTCGGCGAGCAGCCGCGGGACGGCCGGCCTCAGCGGGGACGGCCAGCCCACCCGGGCACCGGCGCACTCCGGCGGGAGCAGCTCCAGCTGACGCGCCCCGCCGATCAGCACCTCCGCCGCGCACAGCGCCTCCCGTGCCGTACCGGACAGGCCGGAGAAGCCGTCGGCGCCGATCCCCACGACGGAGACCGGGTGGGGAAGCGGGTCTGGAGAGGGAGACACGGGCCGGGACCTCGTCGTTCGGAGCGGGTGGGAAACGGGCGCGACGAGCGGAGACGAGGCGCAGCCGAACTTTACTGAACGCCCCGTTCCGCCCACTCCGGCGGGTGAACGCCCCTCCAGCGGGTGAATCCGAAAGAACTTCGCGCGTGGTGTCGAGAACCCCGCACCGGCGCCGACGTCCCCTGTGTAAGCGGAAAGAACAACCGGGAACGACCACGGAGGCGACGGTCATGAAGTATCTGGTGATGGTCCAGGGCAGCCAGGCGGACTACGAGGCGCAGACCGGCAAGGGGAACCCCGACAGCCCGGCCTGGGACGAGAAGGCCATGCAGGAGATGTTCGCCTACATGGGCAGCATCAACGACGACCTCGCCGAGTCGGGCGAGCTGGTCACCGGCTACGGGCTGCGGGAGCCCGCCTCGGGCCGGGCCGTCAGCCTCGACGGCGAGGGCCGTCCGGTGGTCTCGGACGGGCCGTACAGCGAGACGAAGGAGCTGCTCGCCGGGTTCTGGGTGCTCGACTGCGAGAGCCTGGAAAGGGTGACCGAGATCGCCGCCCGCGTGGCACGCTGTCCGCAGCCGGCCGGGGCGCCGGACTACCCGGTGCTCATCCGGCCCGTCGACGGCGGGATCGACGACTGACAGAAGCCGAAAGGTCCAGGTGGACCGCACGACCGACGACATCGAGGACCTGCTGCGCCGCCACGCGCCGCAGGTCCTCGGCGCGCTCGTGCGCCGGTACGGTCACTTCGACCCGGCCGAGGACTCCGTGCAGGAGGCCCTGATCGCGGCCGCCGGACAGTGGCCCGCGGACGGGGTCCCCGACAACCCGCGCGGCTGGCTGATCCGGGTCGCCTCCCGCCGCCTCACCGACCGGCTGCGCAGCGACGAGGCCCGTCGCCGACGCGAGGAGTCGGCGGCGGCCCTCACCCCCGCCGACGCGTTCGTCGCGCCGCCGCCCGGCGAGGGCCGGGCCCCCTCCGAGGACGACACGCTCACCCTGCTCTTCCTCTGCTGCCATCCCGCGCTCTCCCCGGCCGCCCAGATCGCGCTGACCCTCCGCGCGGTCGGCGGCCTGACCACGGCGGAGATCGCCCGCGCCCATCTGGTGCCGGAGGCGACGATGGCGCAGCGGATCAGCCGGGCCAAGCGGACGGTGCGCGGTGCGCAGTTCCGGCAGCCGGACGCCCGGGACCGCGACCAGCGGCTCGCCGCCGCGCTCCAGGTCCTCTACCTGATCTTCAACGAGGGCTACACCGCCACCGCGGGCCCCGACCTCCACCGCACCGACCTGGCGCGCGAGGCGATCCGGCTGACCCGCGCCGTCCGCCGGCTGCTGCCCCGCGAAGGACGGGTGACCGGGCTGCTGGCCCTGATGGTCCTCACCGAGGCGCGCACCGAGGCGCGCACCGGGCCCGACGGTGAGCTGATCCCGCTCGACGAACAGGACCGCGCCCGCTGGGACCGTACGGCGATCGCGGAGGGCACCGCGCTGGCCGAGGAGGCGCTCGCCCAGGGGCCGGCCGGGGACTACCAGCTCCAGGCCGCCGTCGCCGCCCTGCACGACGAGGCGGAGCGCGCCGAGGACACCGACTGGCCGCAGATCCTCGCCCTGTACGACCTCCTCGTCCGGCGCACCCCCGACCCCGCCGCCGCGCTGGGCCGGGCGGTCGCCGTGGCCATGGTGCACGGGCCCCGGGCGGGACTGGCGGCGGTCGACGCCCTGGCGGGGACGGTGGAGCCTCCCTACCGCCTCGATGCCGTACGCGCTCATCTCCTGGAGCGGGCCGGGGAACCGGA
The DNA here is from genome assembly GCF_044333935.1 of Streptomyces sp. NPDC020884. Lineage (NCBI taxonomy): Bacteria > Bacillati > Actinomycetota > Actinomycetes > Kitasatosporales > Streptomycetaceae > Streptomyces > Streptomyces sp. NPDC020884. The sequence goes on from NZ_JBIRRY010000005.1 coordinate 116,750, forward strand.
AGCCGCCCGCACCGCCTACCGCGCGGCCGCCGACGCCACGCTCAGCGAGCCCGAGACCCGCTATCTGCGCATGCGCGCGGACCGGCTGGGGGCGGACACCGGGCCGACTCCGTAACCGCGGTTAGCATCGCCCCGTGGGGGCGATGATCCGAGGGACCAGCCTGCGCGGGTTCGCCCGCCTCGTCGAAGAGCTCGGCGGCGACCCCGGAGACTTCATGGGACGGTTCGCGATCCCTCCGGAAGCGCTCACCTCCGATGAGGGGCTCGTCCCGATCACCCGCCACGACCTGATGCTCGACGCGGTCGCCCGTGACCTTCGGTGCCCCGATTTCGGCCTCCGCCTGGCCTCCGGCCAGGATCTCGGCATCCTCGGCCGGCTGGCGCTGGCCATCCAGGCGTCATCGACGGTGGCGGAGGCGCTGGAGTGCGCGTCACGGTTCATGTTCGTCCACAGCCCGGCGCTGAGCATCGGCGTGGAACCCGATCCTCGGGGACGGCGTGAGGTGGTCGCGCTGACGTACCGCAAGGACCTGCGCGAGTCGCCGTACTCCCCGCAGGCCATCGAGCTCGGGCTCGGCCTCTTCCATCAGGTGGCGCTGGCGCTGGTCGGCAGCCTGGCCGGGCTCCGGTCGGTGGAGCTGCCGCACCAGCCCCTCTCCCCGGTGTCGCGGTACACCGGGTTCTTCGGCGCGGACGTGAAGTTCGGGTGCCGGTTCGCCGCGCTGCGGGTGGAACGAAGACTGCTCGACCAGGAGTTCCGCAGCGCGGACGCGGAGATCCGGCGGCTCGCCGTCGCGTACCTGGCCGGCCATCACACCGACCCGGAGCGCCTGGTCTCCACGCAGGTCCGGCGGGCGCTGGCCGGAAGCATCGGCACCACCCCCGCGGCGATGGCCCGCACCGCGCGGCTCCTGGCGATGCATCCCCGCACGCTGCAACGGCGGCTCGCGGCGGAATCGACCGGCTTCGAGGAGATCCTCGACGACGTACGACGGGATCTCGCGCTGCGCTACATCACCACCACCGACCTGCCCCTCGGGCAGGTGGCCGCGATGGCGGGGTTCGCCGACCAGTCCGCTCTCAGTCACGCCGTACGGCGGTGGGAGGACGCCACGCCGAGCGAGGTGCGCCGCCGGGTGCTGGGCACCTTCTGAGATTGTCGCGCTGAAACAAATCCCGCCTCGACCGGGAGGGCATTCTGCTGCCCCGACGAGAGCGAGGAGTGGCCCATGGCACCCCCCGGAACCGACCACCTGAGCGGGATCGGTGCGCGGCCGATACCCGAGTTCGCCGGCGTCCACGACGTCTGGCCGCGCGGCGAACGGCTGCGGGCGGTCCGCGAGGCCGCCGCGGCGTACAAGGAGCGCTTCAAGGCCCAGGGCCGGGTGCGCGCCGTGAAGTCGGTCGATATCGCCGCGGCCCCGTATCCGGTGAAGTACGCCTTCCACGACGCCGTCTCGGTCCCCACACTCCCGCTGATCTCGATGATCAACCGCATGATCGTGGTGCAGTACGACGACTTCGACGGCCGGGCGCGCACGCTGGTCTTCGAGCCGACGGTGCCGGACGGCTCCGCGGAGGCGCCGTTCTACCGCAATCTGCGGAAGCTGACGGACAGGGTGCCCGGCGGCAAGCTGCTGGAGCGCATGGTCCTGAGGTACTACGCGGAGCCCGGCGAGGTCCTGCGCCGGCTGGGACTCACCCCGGACGACATCGACTTCTGCACCTTCGACCACCTCCACGTCCAGGACCCACGGATGATCCTGGGCTCCACCGAGGTCATCGAGGGCGAGGGGACGCCGCGGAAGCCGCTCTTCGGCGGGGCGCGGATGCTCGTGCACAGCCGTGAGCTGGCGACTCTGCGGTCCCTGCACCCGATGCAGTGGGCGTGGTACGTCGACGGCGGACTGGGCGGCGTCGACCCTTCGATGTTCGTCACCTTCGACGAGGACATCGAGCTCGGTCCCGGTGTCGCGCTGCTGTGGACCCCCGGGCACACCGACGGCAACCACTCGCTGGCGCTCAACACCCCCGACGGCGTGTGGGTGTCCTCGGAGAACGGCATCTCGCTGGACAACTGGCAGCCCGAACTGTCCAGGATCCCCGGCGTGCGCCGCTACCACGAGGACTTCGGCCGCGAGATCTGCCCCAACGCCAACACGCTGGAGGACTCCCTCGACCAGTACGACTCGATGGTCAAGGAGAAGACCCTCGCCGACCGCTGCAAGGCGGACCCGCGCTGGCTGCAGATACTGCCCTCGACCGAACTCGCCCCCTGGAAGCGGTTCTGGCCCGTGGTGCCCACCTACGTCCACGGCGGGATCGCCTACGGCGAGATCGAGGGGGGCCGGCGATGAACAGCCCGCCGGCGGGCGCGGTGGTCACGGGGGCGGGCCGCGGCCTCGGCAGGCTGATCGCCGCGGCTCTGGTCGAGCGTGGCCACCGGGTGCTGGTCACCGACGTCGACGGGGACGCGGCACGCGCCACGGCGGCCGAGCTCGGGCCCGACGTCCTGTGGGCCTGCGTCGACGTGCGCGACGAGGCCCAGACCGCCACGGCCCGGGACCTCGTGGTGGCAGAGGCCGGCCGCCTGGACGTCTGGGTCAACAACGCCGGTGTGCTCGTGACCGGGCCGGCCTGGGAGCAGCCGCCCGCCGTACGCCGACTGATGCTGGAGGTCAACGCGCTGGGCACGGTCAACGGCACCGTCGCCGCGATCGAGGCCATGCGCGGCACGGGCGGACACATCGTCAACATCGTGTCGCTGGCCGGGCTCACCGCGGTGGCGGGCGAGGCGGTGTACGCCGCGTCCAAGCACGCCGCGATCGGCTTCAGCCTGAGCACACTCGCCGACCTGCGCCTCGCCGGGATCCAGGAGATCGACATCTCCTGCATCTGCCCCGACGGCATCTGGACCCCGATGCTCCACGACAAACTCGACGACCCCGCATCGGCACTGTCCTTCTCCGGCCGACTGCTCGAACCCGAGGAGGTGGTCGACGCGGTGCGCAAGGTCCTGGACCGCCCGCGCCCGGTCACCGCGATACCGGGCCTGCGAGGGCTGCAGGCGCGTCTGGCGGACGTCTTCCCCTCGCTCGGACTGCGTGCCGGCCCTCTGGCGGTCGCGCGAGGCAGGCGGGTGCAGCGGAAGATGCTGGCCGGGCGACGATCGGGGCAGCCGAAGCCTCCTCCCCACTGAGGCCCCCTGAGGCCCCCACTCCCCCCGACTCCGCTACTCCCCTGCCCCCCTTGGCTCCCTCCTTACTCCCTTCGGCCGACAGAGAAGAGGCCATCGGCGCAGTCCCGGTCGCCGTCCCCCGCCGTGCTCGCGATGATCGGCGGCATGACCACGAGCGACAGCGGCAAGAACATCACCCTGCGGATCGCCCAGAATCCGGAGGCCGACGAGCTCCTCGGCCGCAGCCCGCTGGCCGCCCTGGTCGGCATGCTGCTGGACCAACAGGTGCCGATGGAGTGGGCGTTCACGGGCCCGTACACCCTCGCGGAACGGATGGGCTCGGACGACCTGGACGCGGGGCGGATCGCCGCCTACGACCCGGACGCCTTCACCGAGCTGTTCACCGCCAAACCGGCCCTGCACCGCTACCCCGGCTCCATGGCCCAGCGGGTGCAGCAGCTGTGCCAGTTCCTGGTGGCGGAGTACGGCGGCGACGCGAGCGCGGTATGGCGGGACGCCGCGAGCGGCGACGACCTGCTGGCCCGGCTCAACGCACTGCCCGGCTTCGGCGCCCAGAAGGCCCGGATCTTCCTGGCGCTGCTCGGCAAGCAGTTCGGCGTACGGCCGACGGGGTGGCGGGAGGCGGCGGGTCCGTACGGGGAGGCCGGATCGCACCGGTCGGTCGCCGACATCACGGGCCCGGAGTCGCTCGTCGAGGTCCGCGCGTACAAACAGGAGGCCAAGGCGGCGGCGAAAGCGGCAAAAGCGGCGAAGAAGCCCGGTACCTCACGGAAGAAGTGACGCGCCCCTGCGCCGGAACAGGACGATGCACCGGTCCCACCGATCAAAATCGGCCACACAGGTTCCCAGGCGGCACCCCACTCGCTAGCTTCGCAGCACATTCGTTCAGCCGTTCAGAGATCCAGTCGTTCAGACCGGAAGGACCCCTGTGCACGCAACACGTCGCAGAGCCATGGCTGTCGTGGCCGCCACCGCCCTGGCCACCCCGCTCCTCCTGGCCGCGTCCCCGCACCCCGGACGCCCCGGGCCGCACGACCCCGCGAAGGAAGCGGCGAAACTGTCCCGGGAGTTGGTGAGGAAGGCGTCCGCACGCGACGCCCACCGTCACCTCGAGCAGTTCCAGGCGATAGCCGACTCCACCGACGGTCACCGCGCCGCGGGATCGCTGGGCCACGACGCCTCGGCTGCCTACGTCTACCGCCAGCTCCAGCGGGCGGGGTACAAAGTCTCGTACGAGAGCTTCCGCTTCACCTACACGGAGACGCTGGCCGAAAAGCTCTCCGTGGTGACGCCGACGCCCCGCGACATCACGATCAAGGCCATGACGTACACGCCGTCGACGAAGACCGGCGGGCTGACGGCAGGACTCCTCGGCGTCCCCGACGACGAGACGCCGGGCTGCGAGGCGGCGGACTACGCCTCCGCGAACTTCACCGGCAAGATCGCCCTGATCAAGCGCGGCGGCTGCTCCTTCGCCGAGAAGCAGGCGGCCGCGGCCGACGCCGGGGCGGCCGGAGCGGTCATCTACAACAACGTCGAGGGCGCCCTGTCCGGCACGCTCGGCGAGGTCGCCGCCGGGAAGATCCCGACCGGCGGCCTCACCCAGGAGGAGGGCGAGAAGCTCGTCGCCGACCTCGCGGGCGGCGAGGTCACGGTCTCCTTCGAGATCCGCGAGCTCCAGGAGGACCGCCCCACCCGCAACGTCATCGCCGAGACGCCCGGCGGCAGCGCGGCGCGGACCGTGATGCTCGGCGCGCACCTCGACTCGGTGACCGAGGGCCCCGGCATCAACGACAACGGCTCCGGATCCGCCGGGCTGCTCGAAGTGGCCCTGGAACTGGCGAAGTCGAAGAGCAACCCCGCCAACAAGGTGCGGTTCGCCTGGTGGTCGGCGGAGGAGAACGGCCTGATCGGCTCGGAGAAGTACGTCGCGGCGCTCTCCGAGAAGCAGCGTGAGCAGATCGCGCTCTATCTGAACTTCGACATGATCGCCTCGCCGAACGGCGTCCAGTTCGTCTTCGACGGCGACGACTCCGACCAGGTCGGCGAGGGCCCCGGCCCGGAGGGCTCGGCCCAACTGGAGCGCGACATCAACGCGTTCCTCGACGGCAAGGGCAAGCCGCACGAGGGCACGGACTTCACCGGCCGCTCGGACTACGGGCCGTTCATCGAGGTCGGCATCCCCTCCGGCGGTACGGACACCGGGGCGGAGGGCATCAAGACGGCGGCCCAGGCCGAGGTGTTCGGCGGCGAGGCGGGAATCGCCTACGACCCCTGCTACCACGCGGCCTGCGACGATCTGGACAACATCGACATGGGCCACTTCGACACCAACATCGACGTGATCGCCAACGCCGTCGGAACGTACGCCCACGACCTGCGCTCCCTGACCCGCCCGGTCACCCCCGAAACCGGCACCGGCACCGGCGTGCCCGGAAGCGGCGGCGGCCTGCGTGAGGGCCACGGCCGGGTCTCGGAGTAGCACCCGGCCCCGGAGCCCGCAGAGACCGGCCCAGGAGCCGGCAGGAGACCGGCCCAGACACCCGTAGGAGAACCGCGAGTGGGCCCGGTTCGGACCCCGTACCGGACCCACTCGCCTCCACGCTCACCCTGTCCGGGTATCACGCTCTATTCGGCGCTATACGACCTTTGCACCGGCATCGTGGTGAGCTTCCCTGGCTGCGCCCGGTGGCCCTTGCCCGGTAGGCTTTCCGTGTGATCTTCAAGCGCATCGGAAATGGGAAGCCATACCCCGACCACGGCCGGGAAAGCACCCGCCAGTGGGCGGATGTCGCGCCGCGTCCGGTTCGCCTGGACCAGCTCGTGACCACCAAGGGCCAGCTCGACCTGGAAACCCTCCTCGCCGAGGACTCCACGTTCTACGGCGACCTGTTCGCGCACGTCGTGAAGTGGCAGGGCGACCTCTATCTGGAGGACGGGCTGCACCGGGCGGTCCGGGCCGCGCTCCAGCAGCGCCAGGTGCTGCACGCCCGCGTCCTCGACATGGGCTGACACCCGCCCCGGCGTCCGCGCACCCCACCGCGAGGCACCCCGCACACCCCACCGGGGTTCCGCACCCCACCGAGACCCGATTCGGGCCTTTCGGGTGCTTTCACGCTCATCCGGGTGCCATACGTTGATCATTTAGTACGCATCATCCCCAGGTCGCACTACGCTGCCTCCATGAGCATGCTCACTCCCCCCGGCATGGGCGGAAAGTACCGCATCACGGGCGACGCCTACCCCCGCATGCGCCGACCCCGGCACCGCCGCAGGCTGGTCCTCGCGGGCATCGGAGCCGTCGTGGCCCTCGGCCTGGCCGGCTGGGGCACGCTGCAGCTCATCGACGTCTTCACCGGCGGCGACAAGAGCGCCACCGCGGCCGACCACAAGCGGGACTGCCCCACCGCGAAGCCGTCGGCGGCCCCCGCCGGGGCACTGCCGAAACCGGCCGCCATCAAGGTCAACGTCTACAACGCGACGCCGCGCAGCGGGCTGGCCAAGTCCGCCGCCGAGGAACTCAAGAAACGCGGATTCGCCATCGGCGAGGTGGGCAACGCGTCGAAGGAGTACGACAAGAAGGTGCCCGGCACGGGCGTCCTGCTCGGCGCACCGGCCGCGACGAAGGGCAGCTTCACCGTGCTCGGCACCCAGCTGGCGGGCGCGGTGCAGAAGACCGACACCCGCAGGACGGGCGAGGTCGACCTGATCCTCGGGACGAAGTTCAAGGCGTTCAGCACTCCGAAGGAGGCCACCGCCGCGATGGCGGCCCTGACGAAGCCGGCCCCGGCCCCGTCCTCCTGCTGACCCCCGTCCTCCTGCGGACCCCGGGCGCCTGCGGGTCCTCGGGGCACCCGCAGGCACAGCAGGGCAAGGCAAGCACGGCAGGCACGGCAGGGCAGGCAGCCACCCGCAGGCCGAACAGAAGCGCCCCGTTCCGGCGGCGTACGGTCTCGTACGCTGCTGGAACGGGGCGCGAAGTCGTGCCTGCCGTCGTGCCTGCCGTGGCTCGGGGCTAGTCCGCCGTGCCGTACATCCGGTCGCCCGCGTCACCGAGGCCCGGCACGATGTAGCCGTGCTCGTTGAGCCGCTCGTCGACCGAGGCGGTGACGACGGTGACCGGGGTCCCGGCCAGCTCGCGCTCCATCACCTCGACGCCCTCGGGCGCCGCGAGGAGGACGACGGCGGTGACATCGTCGGCGCCGCGCCTGATCAGCTCGCGGATGGCCGCCACGAGGGTGCCGCCGGTGGCCAGCATCGGGTCCAGGACGTAGACCTGGCGGCCGGAGAGGTCCTCGGGCATCCGGGTCGCGTACGTCTCCGCCTGGAGCGTCTCCTCGTTGCGGATCATGCCGAGGAAGCCCACTTCGGCGGTGGGCAGCAGCCGCACCATGCCGTCGAGCATGCCGAGGCCGGCCCGCAGGATCGGGACGACCAGGGGCCGGGGATACGAGAGCTTCACCCCGGTCGTGGGCGTCACCGGGGTCTCGATGTCGACCTGCTCGGTGCGCACATCCCTGGTGGCCTCGTAGGCGAGGAGGGTGACCAGCTCGTCGGCGAGCCGCCGGAAGGTCGGGGAGTCGGTGCGCTTGTCGCGCAGCGTGGTGAGTTTGTGCGCCACCAGCGGGTGGTCGACGACGTGGATCCGCATGCGCCAACAGTAACCGCGCTGCCCGGCACTCTGCGCTGGCATCAACCACCTGTTCGGGGGGAAGGTGGGGACATACGGACCCAGCACTGGGGTGGTGTGTCGATGGCTGACGGGGAACTGCGGCGCAACCCGGCCTCGCGCGGGACGCGCGACGCGCGCGACGCTCAGGACGCGGCGGGTGACGTCGAGGACGCGCAGGAGAGTGACGCGGCCCGCCGCCGCCGACGCTCCCAGTTCCTCCGTGAGCTCCACGAGGCCAAACAGCTGCGGGACCGGGTGCAGCCGCGCCGGGCCCGCGCCGCCCGTATGCGGCAACAGATGCGGATGCGCACGTTCCGCTGGTGAACCGTCCCGTACCACCGGCGCGCACCCCCCTCCGATCGGGTTCGTCAGGAAGACGGCCGACCAGGCACTCCTGGAACTGATGGCCGACGCAACGGTCGAAGAGGTCTCGCACGGCGCTTGTTTCTGCCACGATGCCGATTGGGCGGGGCTCAGGGTGGACGGATCACCGTGCACCCTCCCGCCGGACCGATTCGCCTATGACCAGTGGGAGAGTCACGGTGTACTTCGCCGCACTGCTCGCGCGCACCGAAGACGGGTGGGAAGCGAGCGATACAGAGCTCGACGATGTGGAGACCCTGTCCGATCTGACGGATCTGGCCCGGGAGGCCTCGGTGGACGAGGACACGGTCCTGGTCTACATCGAGCAGGAGGACGCCTGGTTCGGCGTCGTCCGGGTGGACGGTGAGGAGGACCCCCGTATCTACGTCTCGGACGCGTCCGCCGCCGCCCGCTCCTCGTACGGGGAGATCCTGCTCACCGACGAAATGCTCGGCCGCGAACCAGGGGCCGAGGACGAGATCGCCGCACTGGAGGAGCTCGTCGACCTCGACGGCACCGAGGACGGCGAGCCGGAACGGCCCACCCCCGCGGCCGTCGACCCGGACGACGACACCGACCCGGACGCCGTGCCGGCGGGCCCGATCGGTGAGCTCGGGGTCCTCGCCGACCTCGGGATGTCCGAGAAGGAGCTGCTCACCCTGCAGACCGACGCGCTCGCGGAGATCGCGGAGGCCGTGGGAGCGGCCGAGGTCCTGGAGTCGGTCCGCTGACCGGGCCGGAACTCGCCGCTCCACCACCTGTCCCGTCCGTTAGGGTCCGCGGGTGATCGCACCACCGCCGAACCCCTCAACCGAGTCCGCCCCGGATCCCGTACCCGATCCCGTACGCGACCCCTGGCAGACACCGATGCGCCGCGCCCTGGCCCAGGCCGCGCAGGCGGCGTCGGCCGGCGATGTGCCGGTCGGCGCCGTCGTCCTCGGCCCCGACGGAACCGAGCTCGCCGCCGCCCACAACGAGCGCGAGGCCACCGGCGACCCGACCGCCCACGCCGAGATCCTGGCCCTGCGCCGGGCGGCCGAGACCCACGGCGAGTGGCGCCTGACCGGCTGCACGCTGGTGGTCACGCTGGAGCCCTGCACGATGTGCGCGGGCGCCCTGGTCCAGTCCCGGGTGGACCGGGTCGTATATGGGGCCCGCGACGAGAAGGCCGGCGCGGCTGGCTCCCTCTGGGACGTCATCCGCGACCGCCGCCTGAACCACCGCCCGGAGGCGATCGGCGGCGTCCTGGAGGACGAGTGCGCCGAACAGCTGACGGCCTTCTTCCGCACCCTCTGACCAGGTACGGCCCCACCGCCGAGAACCGATTTCTGTCCACGCCCCGGGATGGTCTAAGCTCTCTCTCGGTAGCGTGTCCGAGCGGCCGAAGGAGCTCGCCTCGAAAGCGAGTGTGGCGTAACCCGTCACCGTGGGTTCAAATCCCACCGCTACCGCAGGTAGACGAAGGGCCCGACTCAATGAGTCGGGCCCTTCGCTTTGGCCTCCGTCTCAGTTTCGCGTCTCAGTTGGCCGGTACGAGCACCGCGGCGGCTCCGTCGTCATCGCCGTCCGGCCGCTCTCCCGGCGGTTTCCAGCGTCGACCTGTCGCGCCATGCCCGTACGCCCGGTGTCGACCATGTGCTGATACCGGGCCGCCATGTCGGTGGTGGACCACCCCATGAAACCCACACCGCCCGCTCGGAGCCGCCGAGGATCAGCAGGACGGGCGCGGCGGTGTGCCGGGCGTCATGCAGACGACCGTCCCTCACCTCGGCGGCACTCAGCAGCTCCTTCCAGTCGTCGTAGTCGGTGCGGGGCGAGGCGCCGCGCGTCCGGAGTGGCGAACAGCCGTCCCTCGTTCGTCCACTTATCGCCCGCCTTCACTCGTTCGGCTTCCTGCTTCACCTGGTGGACCGTCAGCAGGTTCGCGAGCTGTGCTGGCAGACCGACCACCCGGCGTCCGGCACGCGACTTGGTGTCGGCGGTCTCCGGGTTGGTCCGTTTGCGCTGCGGGCAGTAGCCGGCCTTCCGCCAGCACGAGTCGCCGTACCCGTGGGCATAGCGGGGGCGGCGACTGCGACGGACCATCAGGACGCCCCGCGCCGTGTCCACGTCCGCCCGCTTCAGTCCCAGCGCCTACCCTTGCCTGAGCGCCAGCGCCACGGCCCACCGGGCCGAGTTCCGCCGCTTGTCGGCGGCGACATGGAGGCGCTTGACCTCGTCGACGGTGTACGGCTCGATCTCCTCGTCACTCGGACGCGAGGCCTGGGCGAGCTGTACCGGGTTCCGGGTGAGGTCACCGTGGCGGACCGCCTCGTTCAGGGCCGTCCGGAAGGTGCGGTGAATCTGATGGATCGTCCCGGCGCGGCGGCCGTCAGCCTGCATCCGGCCTAGAACCGCTCGATGCGCTCCGGCCTGAGCTTGTCCAGACGGTGCGCTCCCAGCGCGGGAACGAGGTGCTTCCGGATAGCGACGCCGTGCCCGACCATGGTGTTCTCGTTGACCGCGAGCGGTGCGATGGTCTCGACCCAATGGGTCAGCCATGCCTCTATGGTCCAGGCGCGGCCGGCATTGCGTACGGCGCCGCTGTCTCGCTGCTTCTCCAGCTACTTGACGGCGGTTCAACGCCGAGGCCCAACCCTCCTGACCTCGGCCAGCACGTTGCCCTCAGGCTTGCCCGCCTACGGAAACATCGCAAAACTACCCACTACCACGTTCACAGTGCGTAACCTATGCTCACTGAGCTACACAGCGGACAGGGGCTGAGTTTCCGCGTCCGGGCGATCGCTGCGACCAGGGGGACATGTGGAGCACAAGGCATTTCTCGGTTACTCAAAGAACCCTGCGGACGTATCCCAGGAAATTCTACATGCCGCCAATGTAGTCAATAAGAGCGGATTTGCAGAAGCTCAAACTTGGGAAGCAACTCCCGCGACCGGCCGCCTAATCATTGAGACGGTCCTTCGAGCGATCGACGATAGCACAATCTGTCTCTTCGATGTCTCCACACTCAGCGAAAATGTGCTCTTCGAAGTCGGTTACGCCTTCAGTCGACAGAAGCATCTTTTGCTTTCCGTGCACAAAACACCAAAATACGAGCGGGATTGGCGCTCATTCGATATCTTCTCAACCATCGGACGCATCCCCTATGAAACAGGGAGCGAGCTCGCCTACAAATTTATGACGGGGATGGCAGCCGCGAGCGAAAAGACGCTGTGGGATGATGTCTCACCATCGCTTGACGGACAAATCAGTAACTCAATCTTTTACGTTCCCACCTACCACACATCGGAAGCCGAGCGGAACCTTCGGAGGATTGTAAGTAAAGAAAGAGATCTAGGGACCAAGGTAACCATTGCCGACCCAGCCGAACAAGGGTCAGCGCCATTGTCTTGGTACGTAAACGCCGTTTATTCATCTACCGCAACATTGCTGCAGATGTCCGCCGAGAAGCACGACCGAAACCGACTGCATAATGCTCGCACTGCGTTCATTGCCGGACTCGCCCGAGGCTTGAATCGCCCTCTCCTGATTGTCGTAGACGAGGAATATCAAGCCCCTGTTGATTACAAGGACACACTCTTCACTTACCACAACAAGAAAAGACTTACGGAGAAGATGAAGGAGTGGCTCAGTAAGGCATTTGATGACTGGAGCCGCGAGAAGACCCAGGAAACTCACCCCAACGTTCCCAGGATGGAGATTGCCACCGAACTGAAGGAACTAAAATTTGGTGACTACGTCGCGGAGAATGAGAGCGATACGCTTGACGAATACTTCGTCGAGACAGCAGAATATGAAGCGGTTTTACGTGAAAGCAGTGTCGTATTCGTCGGTCGCAAAGGAATGGGTAAGTCAGCGAATATGATTCGCGCTTCTCAGGTACTGAGGGATGACAGGCGTAACCTTGTTTGTTTGATTCGTCCCACCAACTACGACCTGGACGGTCTAGTGGATGTCCTGCAGTCGATAAGCGGTGACGGAAATCAATCATTCCTCGTTGAGAGCTTTTGGCGATTCCTGCTCTATTCAGAGGTCGCCATCACTACTGTGGCTGCCGCCGAAAGACTCCCCGCTGGCATTAACCCTGGAACTCCCATTTCGACTCTGCGCGACTACCTAGCGCAGAATGATATCTCTGACGACTTCTCTGTCCGCCTAGAAAAGGTGATCGAGGGTGCACTCTTGGAACTTAAGGAGGAGCCCCAGGGAAGTACAATCCAGAAGCAAAGAGAGCGCATCGCTCACGTTCTCCACGGCAATATTGTCGGCACCCTCAGGCGACTTCTCGGAGAAGCCCTCAGGGATCGTCACCGTGTAGCACTGCTCGTAGACAATCTCGACAGCGCTTGGACAAAGACAGGGCAGCTGCAATCTCAAGCCGTTCTACTGGTTGGATTGCTTGGCGCTGTAAGCCGCATCGCGGAAGACTTCCAGAAGGAGAACAACCGCCTCCAGTCTGTCAACGTCACAATCAGCGTTTTCCTCCGCGCCGACATTTATGACGAGGTTATTAAGGAAGCGCGGGAGCCAGATAAGATCAACACGAAGCGAATCGATTGGAACCAGCCGGAGCTCCTGAAGCGAGTGATGGACGAGAGGTACCTTTCAGCGAGGCCAGCAGCCGCTTCTCCTGACGAGCTCTGGAGAAAATTCTTTTGCACTGAAGTCGATGGCACACCAACCCTAGAACACATTCTTGCAACCATCCTGCCCCGGCCCAGAGACCTGGTCTACTTCTGTAAAGCAGCGGTTCAGAATGCCGCTAACGCGCGTCATTCAATGGTCGAAGAAACCGATATCTATGAGGCGGAGAAAGCATATAGTAACTTCGCCGTAGACGCTCTTCTAGTCGAATATGGTTCGACCATGGAACGTCTCGAAGATGTGATTTACGAATTCACCGGCAGCGACCACATCCTGTCGCGCTCCACTGCACTTGAGCTGATTTCTGCAGGACTAGAAAGAGGTGACAAAGAGGCCAAGGAGTGCTTGGACGGTCTCCTGAAAATCTCATTCTTGGGCATTGAGGTTCGCGAAGGGGAAATTTGGTATCCGGAAAGAGCTGATCAGCTGCGAAAAGCGAAAATACTGGCACGCAACACCTCGCGTCGCGAGGGAAGGGAAGAGCGTTACCAGATCCATCCCGCTTATCGGAATTTCCTGGTTGTAGAATCCTCGGCATGAAATATTAGAACGGCTCACTCTATACAAACCCAAACTCGGAGAGAATATGCCAGATTCCCTAGATGAGCTCCGTAGTGCCGTGTGGAACCCTGACTTTTCTGTCATACCGCCAACGACGGGCAGTTCAGATTTCGGGGTTCAAGTCCTGCTGGAGCAGTACAGGCTCTACGTAGAAATGGCGGACAGGACGAGCGCCCGCCGCGCGCTCACAAATTCCTTCTTCTTGACGGTAAATTTGGCCGCGCTAGGAACCGTAGGGTCACTAGCTGCCAAAACTTCAGGGAATTGGAACAACTTCGCTTCCTTTATAGGGGCACTTGCCCTGATAGCCGAGTGTTTTGTGTGGTTCTACACACTTCGCTCTTATAGGCAGCTAAGCAAGGCTAAGTACGCGGTGATTGAAATCCTTGAGGAAAAGCTTCCCTCTCGCCCCTACTCCAAGGGGGAATGGGGTGCATATATTAGATCAGGAAGACAAGGAAAATATTTCCGACTGACGTCCGCAGAACAGATTATGCCCTTGCTTTTTGGCATCAGCTATCTTGCCGCCTTTTTCTACTTGTCACATTGCTGGTGAATCATCTGTGTTCACCCTCTCTCCTGTCTTTCCGTGCTCCGCTCACTCCCGATCCGAAACAGCAACGGACGAGAAATAACAGCGCGACTGCAACGGCTCTGCCATGAAGTTTCAACCTGCTGATGCAGACACTGAGCAACATTGGCTCGCCCCCGACGCGCGAAAGACTCCGGCTGCTGTTGTCTTGGTCTCTGTTCAGTTCGCCTGCGCACAGCACAGTTCACCGCCATGCCCGCGCCCCGGGCTAACGAGCTCGTGCACGGTAGGCGGTGAGACATCGAGCTCCTGATCCTCGATCATGGTCTTGTGGTGGGGAACTCAACGCGTGCGGTGATCATCAGCAATCGGCGGATCACGGGCCTGGCTGTGGGAGTGATTGCTGAACTCGTCGAGGAGATCGGCCCGTTGTGGCAAGAGCGTCACCAGGCCCGGCTCACCTCCCGGCCACGGAAGCGGGCCGTGGGCGCCGGCGCAAAGCACCGGCTGGTGTTTGTCGATCGGCTGCTGGCCACGCTCGTCCATCTTCGTCACGGGGTCACCCACGACGTGCTGGCCTGCTGGTTCGGCGTGGACCGCTCCACCATCACCCGGGCCGTCGGCGAGGTGCGGCCCCTGCTCGCCGAGCGAGGCTGCACGGTCAGCCCCGACGTGCGGCTGCGAACTCAGGCCGACGTCGTCGACCACCTCGGCGCGAGCGGGACGACCGGCATCATCGACGGCACCGAGATCCGGGTCCGTCGGCCCGCCGCCGGACGGAAGGACCGCGACAAGTTCATCTCCGGCAAGAACAAGCAGAACGCCGTCAAGTCCATGGTGGTCACGGACGCCGAAGGCCGCGTGCTGTGGTGCAGCCCAGCACGACCCGCAAGCTGCGCGGACATCACTCACGCCCGCCAATTAGGGCTGGTCAAGCTCTTGGCCGACGGGCCCGCGGTCGAGATTCTCGCCGATGCCGGCTACCAGGGCCTTGGCGCGCAGACCGGCGGCCGGGTGGTGACACCACCGCACCGCAAGTTCAAGAAGAACGCCCCGGACTGGTACGAGGAGATGTACGAACGCCAGCGCAAGGCACACTCCTCAAGGCGGATCCGGGTCGAGCACGGCATCGCCCATCTGAAGAATTGGCGTGCCCTGGCCCGCCACCTCGGCCGCCGCGAGCACATGAGCCACACCGTCCAAGCCGTCGCCGGCCTGCTGTCCCATCAGCAGACCGCGGACCTGACGTCGACACGGCAGAGGTGAACACCGAGCCCCGCCGACAGCCTCGACGTCTCACCGCCTACCGTGCACGAGCTCGTAAGGGCTGTCCCGTAACTGCTGTGGCGAACAGCCGCAGGCTCGTCAGATGCTCGGACTCCTCCACAGATGTCGCTCGTCCAGGGTCCCGAATCGCACGTCTCCACGTGCGAGGTCGACGAGGATAGGCCAGCAGCCCAACAGCTGCTCTCTCGGATCACGCGAGGCGAGGTACTGCACAGAGTTGCAGGGCACGATCAGCAGCCCGTTGCTCTCACGGACCCGCTCTGCGTCGATGGCGAGAGGCGGTTCGTCATCGCGCTCACTGTGCGCGATGAACCCCGCCGCGAGTTGTAGGGCCTCGTCCTGCTCCATAATCAGTCTCCAGTCCATCGGCTAGAAGAAGGCACCCTAACCGGCCTGGGATGATCTTGGTGTGGCTGGTGTGATCACGGCGTCGGAGCCGTCCTGGATAGCCCCGTTCACCGGGCTGAGCCCGCGCCAGTTCGGGAAACTGGTCACGGTTCTGCGGTGCGAGGGTGTGGACGCGGTTCGCAGGGGCCTGCCGTTGGAGGACCGGGCCCTGCTGGTCGCGGCGTACTCGCGCACGAACCTCACCATGCGCCAACTTGCCCCGCTGTTCGGGGTTTCCAAGTCGGCGGCGGCCCGGATCATCGATCACCTCGGGCCGATGCTCGCCCTCCAGCCCCGCAAGTGGTTCGCGAAGGACACGGTGCTGATCGTGGACGGCACCCTGGTACCCACCCGCGACCACACCATCGCCGAGCAGTCGAAAAAACTACCGGTACTCCACCAACCACCAGGTGGTCATCGACGCCAGCATCCGGCTTATCGTGGTCGTCGGCCGGCCCCTGCCCGGCAGCCGCAACGACTGCAAGGCGTGGGAGGAGTCCGGTGCGACGGCCGCTGTCGGCACAACCATGACCATCGCCGATGGTGACTATCCGGGCACCGGGCTCGTGATGCCCCACCGCCGCCGAAAGGGCGAGGAACTGCCCGACTGGAAACGGACCCACAAGCAGGTCCGCGCCTGCGTCGAGCACGTCTTCGCCCGCATGAAGACCTGGAAAATTCTCCGCGACTGCCGCCTCAAAAGCGACGGCGCCCACCACGCCATGCTCGGAATCGCGCGGATGCACAATCTCGCCCTCGCCGGATAGATCACCAAGCCGTACAGCGGCCCACCCTGCCCGAGACCACTCAGAGATCATTTACGGGACAGCCCTTAGCTGGAACTTGCACGTCTCTGAACCTCCAGAACGCTCATGCGCACAGTTGGAAAGCGGGTTGGTGGATTAGTTGCCAGGAGCCGCGAGCTTCGTCGCGGGCCCATCTGTGGGCCAGGGCGGGCCTTCCAGAGGCTGCGGAGGCCGTAGGGCTAGGTCAGGAAATTGTGGCAACCCAAGGAGGCGCGGCCTTGAAACCGTCGCGCCGAGAAGAGCCACGATTCTGAGCACTTACAAGGATTGGGCACCGGACCCGGCTCAGTTTCCGTCTCATCCAGCCCCGTTCAGGGCCGTCCGGGGGCGATCGTTTGCAGAGCAGACGAACGGCTGTGAACGGGCTCGGGTCATGCTCTGAGCAGCACGAACTGACCTCGAAAGCGAGTGTGGCGTAACCCGTCACCGTGGGTTCAAATCCCACCGCTGCCGCTGATCAGCGAAAGGGCAGCCATTCCGGTTCTGCCCCTTCGCTGCGTTCCGCCTCATGTACCCGGCCACCGGCGACCCGGCAGAATCAGGAACCCGCAGTCCGCACGGCGGCCCCCGGCGTATCCGGGTCACTTCCTGGAGGGCCGGATTACCTCGCAAGGCTCCCGCAGCCACACCTGCTGCCCCCGGTCGGTGACGGTCAGCCCGAACTGATCTGCGTCGGGGCGCCCCACCGACTCGTACTCCCACCAGGCCTGCTCGATCTCCTCCCACAGGAACCCGGGCCCGTACTGCCACACCCCCTCCCCCGTGGCAGCCGTAGCAGCGCCGCCGTCCTCGCGGGTCACCCACACCTGAACACCCTCGGCGGTGCTCTGGTGGATGAGCCGTACGCCGGGCAGCCGCGCCCCCGCATACAGAGCGAACCCGAGACCGAGGATCAGGGCGGGGTCCAGGCCCGCCGCACGGGCCCGCCCCTCCCCGCACACCTCGTGGAGGTCAGGCACGCGATGGGACCGCATCGGCATGTACGTGGCCCCGCCGCAGAACGGACCCATCGCAGTGCCGTCGCCCTGAACCCGAAGCTGAACCAGCGCCCCGGACCAGAACTCCCGGGCGAGCGGGGCCACAACGACCCCGCCGGGCCGGACCTGCCGGAGCAGCGCGTACGGGACGTACCGCAACGCACACGTCGCGATCAGCCGATCCACGAGCCCCAGGCCGGGCCACGGTTCCTCACCGTCCCCGACGCGCAGATGCGGCCGGTACCCGGCCTCCGCCAGAGCCTGCGCCGCCTGCCGGGCCACGACCGGGTCCAGCTCAACGCTGTGGACCAGATCGTCACCGAGCCGCTCGCACAGCAACGCCGCCACGTACCCAGTACCGGTCCCGATCTCCAACACAAACTGACCGTCCTCGACTTCGAGCAACCCGAGCATCCGGGCCACCATCGAGGGCATCGAGTTCGACGACGTCGCCACACCGGGCCCGCCCAAGGCCCCGTCGTCGAGCTGCGTGACCACCAGCTCATCGCTGTTCACCAATGCCAGCCACGCATCCGCCCCCACCACCGGCTCACACTGGTCGGGCAGTTGCCGCCAGACCTCAGCCGGAACGAACCGGCTACGCGGCACCGCCTCGAACACCTGCCGCCACCGGCCGGTGAGCAACCCACGATCGGCCAACTCCTGTACCAGCCCCGGATACGTAGGGACCTCCTGCGCGGTGCTCACGACTGCGGGACGTAACTGGGACGGCTGCCGTCCGGAGACGGCTTCGGCTCCGACGGCGGGGTCCACGGCTTGTCCGACGGCGGCCCACCATGCTTGCCGGCCTCGGCCGGGACGGGGTCGGTGGTCATCATCCATCTCCTCTGATCGGTGAAGCTGACTGGTTGGCAGGGTCGTGAAGCCGGTAGATCCCGTACGGCGGAAACAGATCGACCCGACGCGGACAGCCACCCTCGGCACACACCCGACACAACAGATCCCGGCCGCCCCCGGTGCGCCGTACGGCGGTGACCGGTGCGCACCAACACGCCTCGCACGTACGGACATCTGTTGCCGAGAAGTTGATGCTCATCCGGCTTTCCGGAGAGCGGTGGCCGCCGCATGACACGGGCAGGCACAGTCCGGACGTCGGCAGAGGGCGTGCACGCCAGCCAGGTCCGTCACCAACGCACTGCGGCAGACAACGCCGTACGGGCCGTCCGCCCCCGCCGACAATCCGTCCAGGCCGGCGCCCGCACCTCCGGTCGCATCGGCGGCGGTGATCGGATCGCCCCGCCAGAGCAACGTCACCTCATGCTCCGGGCAGTAAGCCCCCACGTCGTCCTCGATCGGGAAATCGTGCGCGTCGCCCTCCGCGTAACACCTCATCCACGCACCTCCCGCCAGGCACGGCCAAGGTGGACAGCGGTCGGACAGGAGACTCCAGCACGGCAGCTGGGGCAGCACTGGGTGTGCCCGAGCCACGTCTTGTAGGCGGTGTCGCCCAGGGCGATGGTCTTCACGACGTGCCCTCGGCGCAAGTGGGGCACTCGCATGCGGGGAAGTCGTGCGACGTCTCCGGCCTTTCGAACGGGATCACCTCGGTCTCTTCCCGCAGGACACGGACAGTGCCTGTGCGGTTCACCTCGTACACCTTTAGCGTCATCGGCACGGCCGTCTCCCTGACCAATCGTCGGGCTCTCAGCCATTCCGCTGCATGGCCCGCTGTCACACCCTGATGATGTGCGAGTACGTCGAGTAAGGAATAGGTCGTCCCATGGCCACGTGTGGCCATCCGGCGGCCACGGCCAGGAGCACGGACGATGACACCTCACACTGAACGCATGGGCCGCAACGATGCGCTACGAGCTGCCCGCCTGCGCCGTGGATGGCGGAGCATCGAGGCCGCTGCCGGGGCACTTACCAGGCACGGGCAGCAGCTGCTGGACGACCGCCAGTTCACCGTGTCCGCGCGGACGTGGCGTCGCTGGGAAGGTGAGCGTCCCGGCTGGCCGGCGGAAGAGACCGCGATCGTTCTCCACGACGCCCTCGGCCGGTGGCCGGAGGACCTGGGCTTCACGACCCCGCCGGGCTGGATCCGGCCCGAGCACCACGAGGAGGAGCAGGTGAACCGCCGAGCCTTCACCTCCGTCACGGCGGCTGCGCTCGTCACGGGCCCGATGGCCCCGCAGCACGTCGACCCTGCTCTGGTCGACTACTTCCAGCAGCAGCTGGAGGGGCACTACCGGGCCGACATGTTCCTGGGCCCCCATGACCTGATCGGCACGGTGTCCGCGCAGTACCAGCTCATCGACAAGCTGGTGCGGTCCGCGAAGGGCGAGACGCGGCGTGGGCTCCTACGTGCGGGCGCGGCCTACGCGGCACTCGTCGGCTGGCTGTACCAGGATGCCGGTGACATGGACGGAGCCGCGTTCTGGCGAGGAGTGACGCAGGAGATCGCGGTGCGGTCCCGCGACCCGCACCTGATCGGGTACTCACTGGTGAATCAGGCGCAAGTACGTACAGATCTGGGTGACGGGCACGCGGTCGTCGAATTGTGCGCGGCCGTCCTTGATGACGCCGACCGGCTTGTACCGAAAGTACGGGTCATGGCGATGCAGCAACAGGCCCACGGTGCCAGCCTCACCGGCGAGCGCCGGGTCGTCGATCAGCTCCTGGACCGGGCCGACCGCCTTCTGCCGAGCGTCGACGACGACTTGCCGTGGGGCAACGCGTGTCGCCGAACGCCCGGGTACCTGGAGGTGCAGCGAGCGACCTGCTACGGGCGGCTCGGCCTAGGTACCGAAGCAGGTTCCCTCTGGGCACAGGTACTGGCGGGGGTGCCGGAGACGGCCCGCCGAGACCGCGGGGTATACATGGCCCGGCAGGCAACCGCCGCCGCAACGGCACGGGAGCCGGACCAGGCGGTGGAGATCGCCCGCACCGTGGCCACGATCGCCGTCGAGACCCGTTCCGCCCGCATGTGCCGCGAACTTGCCACGCTAGAACGGGCGATGCACCCGTGGCACGATGCCCCGGTCGGTCAGGACCTTGCGGAGATCCTGGCACCAGTGACCGAGGGGAGCTGAAGATGGGCAAGGATCCGTTGCCGGACGAAGAAATTGCGGCGTGCTTGGTCGAGTTGCCAGGCTGGATACGGGAAGGGGACACGATCACGCGGACGTTCGGGATCCGGTACCACGGTGGCGTTGCCCTGATCGTGAACGTCGCAGATGTCGAGCGTCTCATCGGACACCACGCGGACATCGACCTGCGATGGGATCACGTGCGGTTCGCGATCACGACGCACGACGCCGGGCACCGGCTCACCGCAGCCGACTTCGACCTGGCCGCACGGATCGACCGGATCGCGGCAGCGCACCAGGCGCAGCCTCACAACGCCTGATCAGGCAAGCAGATCCGCCTTGCTGAGGCGTGAGAGGCGGAGGTCGTGGCTGACGACCTGTCCGCGGTGAGCCGCTTCCTGTAAGAGGCGGGCACGCTCAAGCAGACGCGGCGCACCGGCTGGTGGATGGCCGGGGTCCGTGATCCGGAAAGCGTGGCGGCCGAGCACTCGTGGCGTACGGCGCTGATCGCCACGATCGTCGCGAAGCTGCTCGACTGGCTACGCACCACTCTGAGCCAAGGCAAGCCGCAGGCATCCACCGAAGCTCGGGGCCCGAGCCGCAAGACTCGGGCTTCGGGGTGGTCGGGTCACTCTTCCAGGGGTACGTGGGCGGCGCTCCGGCCCGAAGCTCGGGACCCGGGATTCGGGTGTCGGGATGCGAGATTCGAGGTTCGAGCGCCTTCTTTAACTGGTGGGTGGATATAGCGGGTTGGGAAAACCTCCCCTACCTACCCACCCCGTCACGACCAGGAAGTATGACTAATCGTGACAGCTTGCGGCGCAGCGTCACGACTGCTTACGGTGCGAGAACCAAGCGACCCCGACGCGGTGTTGTAGCACCGGGCCGGGGTCTCACCGCAAGATCGAGACAAGGCGATCCCGTGGCTATCCAGCACCATAGCTCTGCCCTGCATGTCGCAGCCTCCTCAGCCGCGTACCCGATGGCGAAGCCCGGTTACGGCAAGCGCTCCGCACCGGACCAACAGACCCGTACTCGGCACGACTTCGCCCTCCTCCCGACCCGCGAACGGTACGTCGCCGGGTTCGTCGACCACCTCCCCGAAGGTGCGGCGATGAGCGTCAAGCACCTGGCCAAACAACTGCCGCTCTACGGGCAACAGGCCATCTCCACCGCCCTGACCGCCCTCTCCGTCGCCGGGCACCTGCGACGCGTACGGTGCTCCGTCGGCGCGGGCGACGAAACGCGCTGGGTCTTCCGCACCTTCTGGTCCCGCACCGCCCACGACAACGAGTGGTGGAACACCTACCTCGCCACCGAGAACGCCACCCAGGCGGTCAGCTCCGCGCCGGATGCCTCGGCCCCCGACACCGCTCCCCCGCCGCCCTGGGCCCCGACCGAGGAACCGCTGCCCGCGCCGCCGGAGGACACCGGTAGGGAACAGGCCCCCGAATCCAAGGCCGTACCGCACCAACGCGTCCCGCCCCAGGCACCGGACGCCGCCCCCGCAGCGCCCGGCGGCTCCGCAGCCGGCCCTTCCCCCGCCTACCTCGCCTTGGCCCGCCTCGGCCGGGACGACCACCGCCTCGCCCTCTCCGCCGACGACTGCGCCGCCCTGGAAGCGCAGGCGACGGAATGGCTCGCCCGAGGCGTGAGCGTCGACTACCTGACCAGTGCCCTCACCGCAGGGCTCCCCGCCCACGTCGACTCCCCCGTGGGATTCCTACGCCGCCGCCTCACCGACAAGATCCCGCCCCGACTGCCCACCGGGAGCACCTCACCCGGCACCCGCGCCCCCGCTCGCCGCATCCTCATGGAATGCACCGACTGCGGCCGCCCCGGCCACCCGGAAGCCCTCCCCGACGGCCTCTGTCGCCCCTGCCGCGAAGCCCACTGCCCTGAGGCCGGCGAGAACTCGACCGACCCCGCCGAGGTCCCCGATGTCAAGGCACACATGACCAACCTCCGCGATCTCCTCAAAACTGTCTGAGATCGACGGCCACGGACTGACTCATGCCTCCCGGCCGACCAGCCGACCCGGCCGGACCGGAGCTACGGAATCTAGTTGCCGCCGTCCCCGCGCAGGCAAGGCGCACAGCAAAGCGCCCGGTCGCCGTACAGAGGATGTACGGCGACCGGGCGCTCCGGCTCAGGTCGGGGGAAGCGGCGTCGGGGGGACAAGCCGCTTCCCCCGGTGAGAACAGGACCTGCTGGTCGTCCGCCGCGGTCAGGGGGGTATCGCGCGGCGGTGACCCCACAGAGAGGTCCTGTTCCGGCCCTTCGGGTCCTGCCTGGTCCCGTTGGGCTCGGTATCCATCCTGCCGGGCCGCAGAAGCCGTACGGGCGGGCAAAAGACCTTGATGACGGGGTCGTAGGTCCTTAAAGGACGCATCAGTGATCAGAAACAGCCGCCGGATACGGCCATACGTGCGGATAGAATCGCCCGATCGCACGCACGGTCGACTGGAAGGCAGGATTGTGGCCAAGGCAAAGACGATCATCATCTACATGTTGGTGGTCTTCGTGCTGTACACGATCATCATGTCTCCCCAGCGGGCGGCCGAGCTCGTCCAGGTAGGGTTCGAGGGCATTTCCACCGCCGCGCAGAGCGTCGGTGACTTCATGTCAGAACTGGTGAAGTAGGAGAAGTACGATGATCCGCCACCTGGTCCTCTTCAAGCTGAACGAAGGCGTCGAGCGGGACGATCCACGGGTCGTCGCCGGGGACCGGGCCTTCCGGGAGCTGGCGGGGCAGGTTCCGGAGCTGGAGTTCTGGGAGTGCGCCTGGAACATCTCCGACCGGCCGATCGCGTACGACTACGCCATCAACTCCGCGGTCGCCGACGAGGACGCGCTCAAGCGGTACATCGAGCACCCGGCGCACCAGGCCGCCACGGGACAGTGGCGGGAGTTCGCCACTTGGGTGATCGCCGACTACCCCTTCTGACGCTCCCCCGTCACCGGATTCGTCCCGGTCACGCCGACCCCTCGCCGTTCAGGCGGGGGGTTTCTTTGTTCTGTTTAAACCCTTATGACCTCAACACGGCACTATGCGGTGCTTGCACACAGTGGACATGTCTTGTGATGCTATGACCGCTTTTGACGGATGAGTTGATCGTAGTTGACCGCGAAGGGGTGGCGTCACCGTGCCGGCCAGTACAGCGCCTCAAGTGCCTCCCCAGACCGTCCAGACCGTCCAGGCAGTCCAGACCGAGGACATCCAGACGGAGACCCCGGACCCCTCGGCCAGGCCCGCCAGGGCTCGCGGCGCCGACACCAGGGCGCTCACCCAGGTCCTCTTCGGCCAGCTCAAGAACCTGGAGCCGGGCACTCCGGAGCACCGCCGGGTCCGGGCCGCCCTCATCGAGGCGAACCTCCCCCTCGTGCGGTACGCCGCGGCGCGGTTCCGCAGCCGCAACGAGCCGATGGAGGACGTCGTCCAGGTCGGCACGATCGGCCTGATCAACGCCATCGACCGGTTCGATCCGGAGCGCGGGGTCCAGTTCCCCACGTTCGCGATGCCCACCGTCGTCGGCGAGATCAAACGCTACTTTCGCGACAACGTGCGCACCGTCCACGTCCCCCGCCGGCTGCACGAGCTCTGGGTCCAGGTCACCGGGGCCACCGAGGACCTGACGACCGCTCACGGACGGTCCCCGACGACCGCCGAGATCGCCGAGCGGCTGAAGATCTCCGAGGACGAAGTGCTCGCCTGCATCGAAGCCGGGCGCTCGTACCACGCGACCTCATTGGAAGCCGCCCAGGAGGGCGACGGACTGCCCGGTCTCCTCGACCGGCTCGGCTACGAGGACCCCGCGCTCGCGGGCGTCGAGCACCGCGACCTCGTACGCCACCTCCTCGTCCAGCTTCCCGAGCGCGAACAGCGCATCCTCCTCCTGCGCTACTACAGCAACTTGACCCAGTCTCAGATCAGCGCGGAACTGGGTGTCTCCCAGATGCATGTGTCAAGGCTTCTCGCCAGAAGTTTCGCCCGACTGAGATCCGCAAACAGGATCGAGGCGTAACCGGAACGGGTAGACCGTCCGGAGAGCAGTTCTGGCGGCACAAAAGGTCTACACCCCCTGTTTCCAGGGCGGATTCGGCGCTGACTTGTCGACATGTCACTACAGCGTGTTGCCGACATGTGACATTCTGCTCGAAGCGCGTTTGCCGCAGCCCCGCCTCCGGTATTCAGGTGGAGGCTGCGTTCCTCCGATGGTCGCGGCCACCGCGACCGTCCGCGACCTCAAGGGGGTGGCATGTCCGAAGAACAGGGCAGCTCGAAGGTGCTCACGCTCACGAAGAGCGTGCCGGCACCCGCCGTGCTCACCAGCTCACCGGAAGCCATCGACACCCGCACGCTGTCCCGCTCCCTGTTCCTGCGGCTCGCCGCACTCGGACCCGCCTCGGGCCCCGAGGGAACGGACAGTCCGGAGCGGACCTACGTGCGGGACACACTGATCGAACTGAACCTCCCGCTGGTGCGGTACGCCGCGGCGCGGTTCCGCAGCCGCAACGAACCGATGGAGGACATCGTCCAGGTCGGCACGATCGGCCTGATCAAGGCGATCGACCGGTTCGACTGCGAACGGGGCGTGGAGTTCCCCACGTTCGCGATGCCGACCGTCGTCGGCGAGATCAAACGCTTCTTCCGCGACACCTCCTGGTCCGTGCGGGTCCCCCGCCGGCTCCAGGAGCTGCGTCTCGCGCTGACCAAGACCAGCGACGAGCTCGCACAGAAGCTCGACCGTTCGCCGACCGTCCCGGAGCTGGCCCGCGCGCTCGGGGTCTCCGAGGAGGACGTGGTCGACGGCCTCGCCGTCGGCAACGCCTACACCGCCTCCTCCCTGGACTCCCCCTCGCCCGAGGACGACGGCGGCGAGGGCTCGCTCGCCGACCGCCTCGGGTACGAGGACTCGGCGCTGGAGGGCGTCGAGTACCGCGAGTCGCTGAAGCCGCTGCTGGCCAAGCTCGCCCCGCGCGAGCGCCAGATCATCATGCTGCGGTTCTTCGCGAACATGACGCAGTCGCAGATCGGCGAGGAGGTCGGCATCTCCCAGATGCACGTCTCCCGGCTGCTGACCCGCACCCTCGCGCAGCTCAGGGAAGGGCTCATCGCGGACTGAGCCGGAGCAGCGAGAGAGACGTGCGGGGACGCGGGCCCTGCACGAGGGTTCAGATTTGACGGAGCGTCAGTGACACTGGCGCGATGCGACGTCAGACATGCGGACCGATCGGCCGCCGGGGCACCGTGATCGCCGCCTCGGCGGCCGCGCTGTGTCTGGGCGGCGGCTTCCTGGTCGCCTGCGGGGGCGGGCCGGGCGACGACGGATACGTGGCGGTGGGCGCCGCCGCCGATGGCGGGGAGCGGCCCGCCGACGGGGGCGGAAAGCCCTCGGGCAAGGTGAAGCTGGTCCCGCTGGACGGGAGCGGCGACAGCGGAAGCGGAAGCGGCGGGAGCCGTGAGCGCGGCCCTGACAGCCGCGGTTCCGGTCATCCCTCGCCCGCGCCCTCCTCCCCGGGTGCGAGCGGGCCTGGGCGCGCCCAGGAAGGTCCCGGCGGGGCGCGTACACAGACGCCGGGCGGTCAGGGGGCCGGCTCACCCGCCGGGCCGGGCGGGAAGCCCTCGACGCCGGGCAGCGGTTCGGGGTCCTCTCCCGGCGGCGGGCGCGGCACCCCCTCGCCCCCGGACGGCCCCGCTCCGGGGGGCGGCGCCCCCGGCACCCCGAGCCCTCCCGCACCGCCCGCGACCCCTGCCGCGCTGACGTGGAGCGCGCCGCAGCGTGCGGCGGCGGACCAGCGGTGGTGCGAGAAGGTGACCGTGGAATTCCGCAACACCGGCGGCTCCCCGGCGCGTTCGGGAACCGTCACCTTCGCCACGCACATCATCGGCGCCCTCGGTGTGGACTGGGCGACCATCACCTCGTCCCAGCCCCTCCCCGCCCCGATCGGCGCGGGCGCGGCGCGCTCGGAGACGTACACCGTCTGCGTGGAGTCCTGGCGGGTCCCATTGGGGATGCGCGTCGAGACACAGGACGTCTCCGCCGTGTGGAAGTGACCCGGGCCCGCACGGGGAGGGCGAGAGAGGGAAAGGGAGAGCGGGAGCGGACTGCTCCGGACCTTCCCCAACGCACGAAGGCCGCTCGGGGGCGGAGCGGCGGCCGGCTGTCGCGGCTCCGCTGTCCGTCACCCGTGCGGCCGGATCGTGCTGTCGTGCAGCCGTACGGTCGTGCTGCCGTACGGTCGTGCCGTCGCGGGTCAGCCCAGTGCGAGCCAGGCCACCGCGATGAGAACGACGACGACCGCGACCACCGCCGCGATCACCCCGACTCTCGGCTTGGACGAGGTCGCCGCGGGCTGCTGCCGGCGCTGCGGCTCACCCTCGTCGACGAAGGCGCGGAACATCTGCGTGCTGCCCGCCGGGTCGGGGTTGCCCTCGGGGCCCGGCTGAGGGGCGTGGGGGTTGTGTGCCATGGGGCAGGACCCTAGCGAACTCGGGCCCCCGGCCCAACCCCCGGGGCCGCCCGGGACCCCGTCCGACCTGCGGCGGCGCGCACGGAGAACGGGCTTGACCTGGACCCTACAGAGGCTTTTGCGTTCCTTTACTTCTGCAAGCCCGTTTTCGTTTGCCTGCAGCAACCAACGGCTTCTATCGTTGCCCTAAGCAACAACATAGTCGTGATTGTGGTGGGGGTTCCCGTGGCCGCACGGAGTAGTTACGAGGAACTGGCCCGGCAGCTCAGCGCCGTCGGGGCCGTCAAAAGGGGGCTCGCCCGCGCGCTGCCCCACGAGTGCCCCGCGGGATCCGCCGCCGTACTGACCCTCCTGGACCGGCACGGCGAGATGCGGATCAGCCGGCTCGCCGAGCTGCTGTCCGTGGACATGTCGGTGACCAGTCGCCATGTGGCCCATGTGGCGGATCGCGGCTGGATCGAACGGTCCCCGGACCCGGCGGACAAGCGGTCCCGCATCCTGCGGCTGACCCCCGGCGGTCTCGCGCAGCTCGACGAGCTGACCCGGCGGACCACCGAGATGTTCGCCCACAACCTTCAGGACTGGTCCGACGAGGACGTCGGCCGGCTCAATGCGCTGCTGTCCCGGCTGCGCGACAGCTTCGCCTGTCGCGGATCCGGCGGCTGCGCGCCCGGACGTCACACCGGCGAGTGCAGGACCCGCCTCGGCGACGAGGCTCACACCCGTACACCTGTGTAACAGAAGCAAATACGCACGGATAAGGAACTCAATGGCTACGACCACACCCACCGGTGTGCGGGGCGGCCACGCCAAGCACGGAGGGCACGGGGGCAACACCGCCTCCGGCGCCCCCGACGGCACGCCGATGACACACCGGCAGATCATGGAGGCGCTGACCGGGCTGCTGCTCGGCATGTTCGTCGCGATCCTCTCGTCGACGGTCGTCTCCAACGCCCTGCCCGAGATCATCTCCGACCTCGGCGGCGGTCAGAGCGCCTACACCTGGGTCGTGACGGCCTCGCTGCTGGCCATGACCGCCACCACCCCGCTCTGGGGCAAGCTCTCGGACCTCTTCAGCAAGAAGCTGCTGGTCCAGATAGCCCTGCTCATCTACGTCCTGGGCTCGGTCGTCGCCGGTCTGTCGACCAGCAGCGGCATGCTCATCGCCTGCCGCGTCGTCCAGGGCATCGGCGTCGGCGGGCTCTCCGCCCTCGCGCAGATCGTCATGGCCGCGATGATCGCCCCGCGCGAGCGCGGCCGCTACAGCGGCTACCTGGGCGCGGTCTTCGCCGTCGCCACCGTCGGCGGCCCGCTGCTCGGCGGCGTCATCACCGACACCAGCTGGATGGGCTGGCGCTGGTGCTTCTACGTGGGTGTGCCGTTCGCGATGATCGCCCTGGTCGTGCTCCAGAAGACCCTGAAGCTCCCGGTCGTCAAGCGCGAGGGCGTCAAGATCGACTGGACCGGCGCGTTCTTCATCAGCGCCGCCGTCTCGCTCCTGCTCGTCTGGGTGACCTTCGCGGGCGACAAGTACGACTGGGTGTCCTGGCAGACCTACGTGATGGTCGCGGGCTCGGTCCTGCTGGGCCTGCTCTTCGTCTTCACCGAGTCGCGGGCCAGCGAGCCGATCATCCCGCTGCGCCTCTTCCGTAACCGCACCATCACGCTGGCCTCGATCGCCTCGCTGTTCGTCGGCATCGCGATGTTCGCGGGCACCGTCTTCTTCAGCCAGTACTTCCAGCTGGCGCGCGGCAAGTCGCCGACGATGTCCGGCGTGATGACCATCCCGATGATCGCGGGGCTCTTCCTCTCCTCGACCATCTCCGGCCAGGTCATCACCAAGACCGGACGCTGGAAGGCGTGGCTGGTCAGCGGCGGCTTCCTGGTCACGGCCGGGCTCGGCATGCTCGGCACGATCCGGTACGACACGGAGTACTGGCACGTCGCGATCTTCATGTTCGTCATGGGCCTCGGCATCGGCATGATGATGCAGAACCTGGTCCTCGCCACCCAGAACCAGGTCGCCCCCGAGGACCTCGGTTCCGCGAGCTCCGTCGTCACCTTCTTCCGGTCCCTCGGCGGTGCGATCGGCGTCTCGGCACTCGGCGCGGTCCTCGGCAACCGGGTCACCCACTACGTCAAGGACGGCATCGCCGCCCTCGGCCCGGAGGGTGCGGCGTTCGGCCACGGCGGCACCGGCGGCGGGGGCATCCCCGACCTGGACAAGCTGCCCGAGCCGCTGCGCCTGGTCATGGAGGCCGCGTACGGGCACGGCGTCGGAGACGTCTTCCTGTACGCCGCTCCGGCCGCGCTCGTCGCCTTCATCGTGACGATCTTCATCAAGGAGGTCGCGCTGAAGAGCAGCGCCGCGAACGACACTCCCGTCGAGGCTCCGGCCGCCGCCGAGACGGCCGAGGTCCCCGTACCCGCCGCCGTCGGCGCGGCCGGGCTCGTCTCCGAGGGCGCGGCCGGGGTCACCTCGGTCGACACCTCCGACGCCCCTGTCCCGCATGCCGCCTTCGACACCGTCGGCACCGTCCGGGGCACACCGGTGCACGGTGTGGTGCGCGGCGCGGAGGGCGCTCCGGTCGCCCGTGCGGCCGTCACCCTGATCTCGCTGGGCGGCCGGCAGCTCGGACGCTCCGTGGCCCGGCCCGACGGCGGCTACACCCTGGACGCCCCCGGCTCCGGCAGCTACGTGCTGATCGCCTCCGCCGACGGCTTCCAGCCGCAGGCGTCCACGGTGGTCGTCGGCGCGGAGCCGCTGGCCTTCGACATCCTGCTGTCCGGTACGAGCGGACTGGCCGGAACCGTGAAGGCCGCCGAGTCCAGCGCTCCCGTCGGCGGCGCGATGGTCATCGTGACCGACGTCCGGGGCGACGTGCTGGCCACCGGCGCGTCCGGCCCGGCCGGTGAGTTCGCCTTCGGCGAGCTGATCCCGGGCTCCGTGACCGTCGCGGTCAACGCGGACGGCTTTCGCCCGCTGGCGCTGCCGGTGGAGATCGGCGGCCAGGGCGTCACCCGTGTCGAGGCCGCACTGCGCTCCGGCGCGCTGGTCCAGGGCCTCGTGCGGGCCGGGTCCGCCCGCAGCCCGCTGGCCGACGCCCGGGTCACGCTGATCGACGCGGCGGGCAACGTCGTCGCCACCGCGACGACCGGCGAGGACGGCGCGTACGCCTTCACCGACCTGGACGCGGGCGAGTACTCGGTCGTCGCGACCGGCTACCCGCCGGTGGCCGGCTCCCTCACCGTGAGCGGCCGGGGAGTCGACGGGCACGACATCGAGCTCGCCCACCCCGGCGAGTGACGGGTTCCTTTCACGTGAGCACGTGAAGGGATCGCGAAGACCCCTGGCCGGACAGCACTCCCAGCGGAGAGGCTGTCGCGGCCGGGTGGAAATGGGCCCCGGTGGCGGGTACGGCAGGCAGGGGACGGCCTGCCGTGACCGCCCCGGGGCCCGACTCATGTGACCCCCGCGTTCCTTCGGGCCGCGTCCGGGTCATCGAGCTAGGAGAGAGATACGGGATGGGACTTCGCGCACAGGTACGGACGCGGGACGGCTGGGCGGTCCAGCACGCCATCGTGACCGTCACCGACATGACCGGCGCCCAGGTGCTGCGCGCCGCGGCCGACGAGGACGGGGCCGTCCGCACGGACGGTTCGCTGACGGCCGGCGCGTACACGGTGATCGTCACGGCGGTCGGGTACGCCCCCGCCGCCTCCACCGCCCTCGTCACCGCGAGCGGCCGGATCGAGGCCGGCCAGATCGTGCTGGCCCGCCAGGGCGGGGTGGAACTGCCGCCGCCGGGCGCCTGGTCGCTGGACCCCGCGCACTCCTCGGTCGCCGCGGTCGCCCAGCACCTGGGCATCTCCAGCGTGCACGGCCGGTTCACCGACTTCGGCGGCCGGATCGAGATCTCCGACGACCTCGCCCGCTGCCGGGTCGACGCGGTGATCAGGGCGGCCAGCATCGACACCGGCAACGGCATGCGGGACAAGCACCTGCGTTCGCCCGACTTCCTGGACGTGGACCGGTACCCGGAGATCGCCTACGGCTCCACCTCACTGGTCCCGGCCGGCCCCGACCGCTGGACCGTGCACGGCGAGCTGACCATGCACGGCGTCTCCCGCCCCGTCGACCTGGACCTCAGCTACCTCGGCACCGGGCCCGACCCGTGGGGCGGGGTGCGCGCGGCCTTCCACGCCACCGCCGAACTGCGCCGCGAGGACTTCGCGATGAACTACAACCAGGTCCTCCAGGCCGGCATCTCCGCGATCGGCACGACCCTGCGCGTGGAGCTGGACATCCAGGCCGTCCAGGGCGAGGCGCTGCCCGGCTAAGGGCTGGCCCGTAATCCCTGGCGGGCGCGCGACGACAGCTACGGCACCTCGCCGCGTTGTCGGAACGCCCGAATACATCCAGTATGCGGACGCCCCTCCGCCTTGCGATGCACCGCATCTGACGCCGCGCGCTGATCCACCAGGGATTACGGGCCAGCCCTTAGCTCCTGGAGCCGGTCGTAGGGTGGTGGGCATGGCACCGAACATCGCGACCAACACCGCTGTGGAGCTCGACGACTTGCTGGCGTTCGTACGCCCCCGGCACCGGGCGGTCCTGCTCACCACCCGGGCCGACGGCCGCCCCCAGGGGTCCCCGCTGACCTGCGGGGTGGACGACGCGGGGCGGATCGTCATGTCGACGTACCCCGAGCGCGCCAAGACCCGCAACGCGCGGCGCGACGAGCGGGTCAGCGTGATCGTGCTGTCGGACGCGTGGGACGGGCCGTGGGTGCAGGTCGACGGTTCGGCGGAGGTGCTCGACGCCCCGGACTCGGTCGAGCCGCTCGTCGAGTACTTCCGGAACATCTCGGGCGAGCACCCGGACTGGGACGAGTACCGGGCGGCGATGGTGAAGCAGGGCAAGTCGATCATCCGGGTCACCCCGGAGCGCTGGGGTCCCGTCGCCACCGGCGGCTTCCCGGCGCACCTGGCTCCGGGGAGCTGATCCCGCGATGACCGGGAGCACCGAGCGGGACGTGAGCGCCGGGGGTGTTGGGCGGGACGTGACTGCCGGAACGGTCGGGGGTGCCGAGCGGGACGTGAGCGTCAGGGGCGCCGGGGCCGCCGGGCGGGACGCGACTGCCGGGGGCGCTGGGCGGGTGCCGCCCTCGTCCGTCCCGGGGCGGTTGCCCTCCGCGCTCGCGTGCGGGCTGCCCGCGCCCACGCCGTTGCCCGCGCCCGACGCCCTCGTGCGGGCCCGGCTGCTGGTCGCTCCCTCGCTGGACGGCGGCCTGGTGCGGGAGCTCGAGCGGATCGCCGGACGGGGCGCGGAGCCCCTCCAGGACATCCCGCCGCCGTCCGACGTGCCCCTCCTCTGCGTGGGCGAGACGTTGCCCGCCGCGCTGCGGACGAACCGTCTGCTCTGGTTCCACAGCGTCAACGCGGGGACCGACCCGCTGCTCGCCGGGGGCCCCTGGCCCGCCGCGGCGCTCCTGACCCGGACCGTGGGCCGGATGGGCGAGCGGATGGCCCAGTACGTCCTGGCCTGGCTGCTCGCCGAGTGCCAGTCGGTCACGGAGTTCACCGCCCAGCACGCCCGCGCGCACTGGGAGCGCCTCCCCTCCGAGCTCATCGCCGGGCAGACCGCCCTGATCTACGGGACCGGCCGCATCGGGGCCGCTGTCGGACGGCTGTTGCAGGGCTGCGGGGTGCGCACCGTGGGCGTCGCCCGAGCGGCGCGGTCCGGTCCCGCACCGGGCTCCGAGCGGGTGGTGCCCGGCTTCGACCGCGTGATCGGGGCCGGCGAGGACACCGGAGCGCTGGGCTCCGCCCGCTGGGTGATCTCGACCCTGCCGTTGACGGCGGCCACGGAGGGCTTCTTCGGGGCCGCCCGGTTCGCGGCGGTGCGCGGGGCGACGTTCGTCAACGTGGGGCGGGGCGCGACCGTGGACCTGGCGGCGCTGGAGGCCGCGCTGCGCGGCGGAGCGGTGCGGCGGGCGGTGCTGGACGTGCTGCCGGAGGAACCGGCCGCGCCCGGGGACCCGGTGTGGAAGCTGCCCCGTACGGTCATCACCTCGCACTCCTCGGGGATCACCGCCGACGAGGACGTCGCCGTGGACTTCGCCGCCTGCTGGGAGGCCGTGGCGGCGGGCCGCCGGCCCGAGCTGACCGTGGACGTGGGGCGCGGCTACTGACGGGCAGCCGGTCCGGTCGCGGCGGCCGCCGAACGCGGGTCCGGTCCGGCTACCGAGTGGGCGAACCCGTCCGGTCACGCATCGCCTCGATGCCCGCGATCACCAGGTCCAGCGCGAAGACGAAGTCCCGCTCCCGCATCTCCTCGACCGTCTCCCCGCCCCGGGCCGCCATCAGGGCGGCGGAGGAATCGACGATCTTCCGCAGGTGCGGCTGCGCCCGGATCGTCCCCATCGCCCGCTGGTGGTACTCGTCCTGGGTCAGCCCGGTCGC
Organism: Streptomyces sp. NPDC020884; assembly: GCF_044333935.1. Taxonomy (NCBI): domain Bacteria; kingdom Bacillati; phylum Actinomycetota; class Actinomycetes; order Kitasatosporales; family Streptomycetaceae; genus Streptomyces; species Streptomyces sp. NPDC020884. The sequence goes on from NZ_JBIRRY010000005.1 coordinate 150,167, forward strand.
GTCGCACCGCGCCTTGAAGTGGCCCTCGACGGTGCCGAATCCGTACACGAACTGAAAGACCGCCGAGAGCGCGCCGGTCTGCCGTTCCAGGGGCAGGCCGGTGGCGCGGATGACGTCCTGGACGGCGTACGAGAACAGCATGGAGTTCGGGCCGATGTTGAGGAAGGTCCCGGCCAGGGGGGAGATCCAGATGTGACGGACGAGCAGTTCGCGGTAGGTGCGGGCGAGCTCGCGCAGCCGGTCCCGCCAGTCGGCTTCCTCGCGGGGCGGGGCGATCTCGGCGTAGACCGAGTCGAGTGCCAGCTCCAGGAGGTCGTCCTTGGTGTCGACGTACCAGTAGAGGGACATCGCGGTGACGTCCAGCTCGGCGGCGAGCCGGCGCATCGAGAACTTGGCGAGGCCGTCGGCGTCCAGCAGCCGCACCGACGCCTCGGTGATCCGGCCGCGGTCCAGGCCCGCCGGGGACTCGGACCTGCGGGAGCGCGAGGGGGTCCGCCGGTCCAGCCACACGCTGGTCCGCGCCGCGTCGCTCGCGCGGTCGGGCTCGGACGCGGTCTCGGACCCGGGCTCGGACGCCGTCCCGGTCTCGGGCTCGGGCTCGGGCTCGGGCTCGGTCTCGGACACCGCCTCGGGCTCGGACACCGTCTCGGTGCGGGCCTCGGCCTCGGTCTCGGACGCGGACGTCAACGCGGACTCGGAATCGGAACCTGACCCTGACGCGGACGCGGACGCGGATGCCGACCCGGATCCGGACTCGGACGCGGACACCATGGAGCACTCTCCTCGTCTTGCTCGGACCGCCCCACCTAGCCGTCCTGCCGGAACGGCGGGACCGGGCGGGTCCTGCCGGAAGGGCGGCGTACCGGACGCTGACGGTCCGGTACGCGCGTCCGTCCGCATGCTATGCCGCCGGGCCCGTCGAGTCTGCCCGGTCCCCGGCCTTCTCCACCTGGCCGGCGGCCCGCTCGGCGTGGGCGGCACTTCCCGCCCCGGCCGACGCGGCGGGCGCCGTCCCCTCAGCAGGACCGGCCGACGCGGCGGCCGACGCCTCCGCCCGTTCGGCCCGGCGCAGCAGGAACGCGGCGAGCAGACCGCCCGCCAGCACCGCGACCGCGCCGACCAGTTGGCTGACCTCCAGGCCCGACGCGAAGGCGTCCTTGATCTGCTCACGGGCGGCGGGCCCGTCGGCGGCGGCCAGGGCCGCGGGCAGCGAGGCTGCGCCGACGGCGGCCGGGACGAGGGCGGCGAACCGGGCGTTCATCACCGCGCCGAGCACCGCGACCCCGAGCCCGTTGCCGAACTCCGCGAGCGTGCCGTTGACCCCCGCGCCCACCCCGGCCTTCTCCGGCGGGATGGCGCTCATGATGGCGTTGGCCATCGCGGGCATCGCCAGCGCGATCCCCGCCCCCATCACGACCAGGCCGAACAGCATGCCGCCGTATCCGGCCCGCCCGAGCAGCGCGATGGCGGCGAGTCCGGCGGCCAGGCAGCTCATCCCCGCCGCGATGACGACGGGCGTCCCGATCTTCTGCACCAGCCGGGCGCCCAGGCCGGTCAGATTGAGGGCGACCACGGTGAGCGCCATCGGAGCCGTCCGCAGCCCCGCCTCCAACGGCCCGTACCCGAGCACGAACTGAAGATGCTGGGTGAGCAGGAAGAGCGAACCGCCCATGCCGAAGGCGACCAGGATCGCGCCCGCCACCGCGCCGATGAACTTCTGGTTCCGGAAGAAGTGCATGTCGAGCATCGGGTTCGGGATGTGCAGCTCCCACAGGACGAACCCGGCCATCACCGCGACCCCGACGAACGCCGTCAGCAGCACCCGGCCGGACGCCCAGCCGTGTTCGGGCCCGGAGATGATCGCGAAGACGACGGCGGTCATGCCGATCGTGGAGAGCAGCGCGCCCAGCAGGTCGGGCCGCTCCCCCTGGCCGTTCTTCGACTCCGGTACGAGCCGGACGACGGCCGCCAGGGCGATCAGCGCGACCGGGATGTTGATGAGGAAGATCGCGCCCCACCAGAAGTGGTCGAGGACGAAACCGCCGAACAGCGGGCCCGCCGCGAATCCGAGGGAGCTCACGGTCGACCAGATCCCGATCGCCTTGACGCGCTCGGTGTCGTCGAAGATCTGGACCACGACGGCGAGCGTGGTGGTGAGCAGCAGCGCGCCGCCGACGCCCATCCCGGCACGGGCCGCGATGAGCTGGCCCGAGGACTGGGAGAGCCCGGCCACGAGCGATCCGACGCCGAACAGGGCGAGGCCCACGAGCAGCATCTTCTTGCGCCCGTAGCGGTCGGCGGAGCTGCCCGCGGTGAGCAGCAGCCCGGACTGGACGAGCGAGTAGGCGTTGATCATCCACTGCACGTCGGCGGTGGAGGCGTTCAACTCCGTGGTGAGGGAGGGGATCGCGACGTTGAGGACGGTGTTGTCGAGCAGCACCGTGAGCTGGGCCAGGCAGATGACGCCGAGGATCAGCCAGCGCTGCGGATGCCCCTGGGGGGCGCGTTCTTGTCGCTGTGCGGCGGGCGCCGTCATGCGGGCTCCTTGAGGATCCGGTGCGGCGGCGACAGCTCGCTCCGGGGTGGTTGTACGGCGTATGGGGCGTGGGCGATGTACACCGTAAGGCAGTCCCTGTACAACGTACAAGTCCATATATCCGGGCCGGCCCCCGTGCCTCACCCCTGTCCGCCCCCTCCCGATTCCCCTGCGATTCCCTGCCGACGAACCGGTCGCGCCGGTGGGACCCGCGCGGTGACCAGGCGGTACGGTTCTCGACGCTGACCTGACAAAGTGCACGATTCCCGGCCTGTTGGAGAGCCATGTCGCTGCGTCGCTCCACCCCTCGCATCCCTCAACTCCTGCTCGCCGCCACCCTTCTGGGGGCCTTCCTCGCGCCGCCCGCCGCGGCCGCCACGACGCCCCGGCCCCCTTCCGGCGGGGACCTGCCGCTGCGGGTCGCCACCTACAACATCCATGCAGGGGCGGGCCCGGACGGCGTCTTCGACCTGGACCGCCAGACCGCCGAACTCCGTTCGCTGGACGCCGATGTGATCGGGCTTCAGGAGGTCGACCGGCACTGGGGCGACCGCAGCGGGTGGCGGGACCTCGCGGGCGAGCTGGCGCGGCGGCTGCGCATGCACGTCTCCTTCGCTCCGATCTACAGCCTGGACCCGCCCCGACCGGGCGATCCCCGGGCGGAGTACGGGGTGGCCGTGCTGTCGCGGCACCGGATCGTGAGCGCCGAGAACCACGAGATCACCCGCCTCTCGACCCAGGACCCGAACCCCGTCCCCGCCCCCGCCCCGGGGTTCGGCGAGGTCGTCGTACGCGTACGGGGGCTGCCCGTACACGTGTATGTGACGCACCTCGACTACCGCCCGGACCCCGCCGTCCGGGTCGCCCAGGTCGCCGACACCCGGCGGATCATGGCCGAGGACCGGGGGCCGCGGATCCTGCTCGGCGACTTCAACGCGGAGCCCGCCGCCCCCGAACTGGCCCCGCTGTGGCAGGAGCTGGCGGATGCCGACCCGGGTGCGCCCACCTTCCCGGCGCAGGCCCCGGTCAAGCGGATCGACTTCGTGGCGGTGTCGAAGGACGGCCCGCGCGGCGGGATCGCGGTGCGGAAGGCGTGGGTGCCGGAGAGCACCGCATCGGACCACCGGCCCGTGGTGGCGGACCTGCTGCTACGGCGGCGGCCCCGCTGAGTCCGCGGCTGCGGGGCCCGCGCCCGAGAGTCCGGAGCCGATGAGCACGGAGCCGATGAGTCCAGGTCCGATGAGTCCGGCGTGGGCCGGGAGTCCCCACTTTCGGCCTGAATGCCTCCTTTTACCGCCGGTGAGCGTCCTCCTACCCGAGGGCGCTCACCGTCCACCGCCCGCGGGCGGTATCTGCGAGAGGGCAGGCCTCTGACAGCACATGCGGCACCGGACGAAGGACGACCATGACCACCACCCCCCTGCACGGACTGCTGGACACCCACATCGCCGGGGGATCGATGCCGGGCGCGGTGGCCCTGGTCGCCCGGGGCGAGCGGGTCGAGGTGGTGTCGGCCGGTACGGCCGGCCTCGCCGGGTCCGCGCCGATGCGCCGGGACACGCTCTTCCGCATCGCCTCGATCACCAAGCCCATCGTGGCGGCGGCGGCCATGACGCTCATCGAGGACGGCCTGATCGCCCCCGCCGACCCCGTGACGGCCTGGCTGCCCGAGCTGGCCTCGCCGCTGGTCGTACGGACCCCGCAGAGCCCGGTCGGCGACGTGGTGTCGGCGGTCCGCCCGATCACCCTGCTGGACCTGTTGACCTTCCGGGCCGGCTACGGCTTCCCGTCCGACTTCTCGCTCCCGGGCGTCGCCCCGCTGTTCACGGAGCTGAAGCAGGGCTCGCCCGAGCCACAGGGCGTCCCCGCGCCGGACGCCTGGATGGCCGCGCTGTCCCGGATCCCGTTGCTGCACCAGCCGGGCGACGGCTGGCTCTACAACACGTGCTCCGACATCCTCGGCGTCCTCATCGCCCGGGTCGCCGACCGCCCGTTGCCCGCGTATCTGGCGGAGCGGCTGTTCGAACCCCTCGGCATGACGGACACCGGGTTCTCCGTGGAGCCCGCCGCGCTGGACCGGTTCACCAGCTACTACCGGGCCGGGGCGGAGGGGGCAGAGGGGGCAGAGGGGCCGCAGGGGGCTACGGGCGGGCCCGTACTGGTCGACGCTCCGGACGGGCAGTGGAGCAGCCCGCCCGCCTTCCCGTCCGGTGCCGGCGGCCTGGTCTCGACCGTCGACGACTGGTACGCCTTCGGCCGGATGCTGCTCGCCGGGGGCCTGAACGACGCCGGCCACCGGGTGCTGGCCGCCGCATCGGTCCGCCAGATGATCACCGACCACCTGACCCCGGAACAGCGCGCCGCGAGCGGGCTGTTCACCGAGGGCCAGGGCTGGGGATTCGGCGGCTCGGTGGACGTCGAGATCGCGGCCCCCTGGAACGTCCTCGGCCGCTACGGCTGGATCGGCGGCACCGGCACCACGGCCCACATCGTCCCGTCCACGGGCACGGTCGCCGTCCTGCTCACCCAGATGGAGCTGGCCGGGCCCGTCGCGCCCCCGGTGATGCGGGACTTCTGGACGTACGCGGCCGGGTTCTGAGCCCGGCCGCGTACGCCCCGCGGTCAACCGGCCGGCTGCGTCAGGTCGTAGAACGTGGCGCTGCCCACGGTGACCTCGGTGAAGTTCTCCGTCACCCAGGAGGAGATCTGCGACGAGGTGCCGGAGTCGCCACCCCTACCGCCGCCCCCGCCCATGCCGCCGCCCGAGACGAAGTAGTGGACCTTCCCCTCCGCGACGTACTCCTTGAACTGGGTCAACGTCGGTGACGGGTCACTCCCGTTGAAGCCGCCGATCGCCATCACCGGGTCACCGGTGGCGAGCTGGTAGCTGGCCGCGTTCTGCGCGCCGACGGCCGCGGCCACCCAGGTGTAGTCGTCCGCGCCCTTCTCCAGCAGCGCCTTCGCGTCGGCGTCGACGGACGCGCCGTTGAGCAGCCCGCCCATGCCGCCGCCTCCACCCCTCATGCCCTCGCCGAAGCCCGCGCCCGCGCCCATGCCTGTGCCGGTGCCGGTTCCCGTGCCGCCGGGCGCGTTGCCCTGCTGATTGCCCCGCTGACCGCCCTGCTGGTTGCCCTGCCCCTGACCGGGAGGCATCCCCTGAGTCTGGCCCTGGCCCTGGCCCTGGCCGGGGGGCTGCTGCATGCCGCCGCGCTGCCCGTCGTCACCGCCGCCGGGACCGCCCCGGCCGCCGCCGCCCCCGGGTCCGCCCATGCCGAACCCGGCCGAAGGACCGGCGGTCACGATCGAGCCCTGGTGCCCGCTGTTCAGGGTGTTGACGGTGTACGCCGTCGGCCCCGCCAGCGAGGCCGCGAAGCTCAGCCCCACCGCGGCGAGGACCGGCCCCCGTCCGCCGAACCGCCCCGCGGCCAGCAGCCCGAGCGCGCCGACGATCCCGCCCGCCACCACCGCCCACCGCAGCCACGGCAGGTAATCCGGCGTGCGGCCCAGCAGGACGTACGCCCAGACCACGGTCACGAGGACCGTGCTCGCGAGCACCGCACGCGGCCACCACGCGCCCCGCTCCTCCCACAGCACCGTGACGCCCATGGCGACGAGCGCGGCGACGTAGGGGGCGAGGGCCACCGTGTAGTACTGGTGGAAGATCCCGGCCATGAAGCTGAACACGGCCGCCGTCATGAGCAGCGCACCGCCCCAGGCGACGAACGCGGCCCGCGCGGAGTCGGTGCGCGCCGCCTTCCGGGTCAGCCAGAGGCCGGCCACCAGCAGGATCAGCGCGGCGGGAATCAGCCACGCGATCTGGCCGCCCACCTCGGAGTTGAACATCCGGCCGAGCCCGGTCTCACCCCAGCCACCGCCACCGCCCCCACGGCCGCCGCCACCGCCGCCGACGCTCCCGGTCTCCTCGCCGTTGATCCGGCCGAGCCCGTTGTAGCCGAAGGTGAGCTCCAGGAACGAGTTGTTCTGCGAGCCTCCGACGTACGGGCGTGAGGAAGCCGGCATCAGCTCGACGATCGCGACCCACCAGCCACCGGCGACGACCATCGTCAGTGCGGACAGGGCGAGTTGGCCGAGCCGCTTCCGTACGGGAACGGGGGCGCACACCGCGTACAGCACGGCCAGCGGCGGCAGGATCAAAAACGCCTGGAGGGTCTTCGTCAGGAACGCGAAGCCGACCGCCGCGCCCGCCCAGAGCAGCCACGTCGTCCGCCCCCGCTCCAGGGCCCGCAGCACGCACCACACGGTGACGGTCATCAGCAGGGCGAGCAGCGCGTCCGGGTTGTTGAAGCGGAACATCAGCGCGGCGACGGGCGTCAGCGCGAACACGCCCACCGCGATCAGCCCGGCGACCGGCCCGAATCGACGGCGCACGGCGGTGTTCAGCACGGCCGCCGTGGCGAGCGCCATCAGGATCTGAGGGGCCAGGATCGCCCAGGAGTTGAGCCCGAACAGCCGCACCGACAGGGCCATCGGCCACAGGGCCGCGGGCGGCTTGTCGACGGTGATGGCGTTCGCGGAGTCGAGCGAGCCGAAGAAGAGGGCCTTCCAGCTCTGGCTGCCCGCCTGAACGGCGGCGGAGTAGAAGGAGTTGGCGTATCCCGAGGCGCTGAGGTTCCAGAAGTACGCGAGCCCGACGGCCAGCAGGAGCCCGAAGAGCGCGGGACGTGCCCAGCGCGGGCCGGGATCGGGCTCCGGCAGCCGTGGCGCGGGCGTCGGCACCGGGCTCGGGATCGGGATCGGGTTCGGGGAGAAGGCGGCGGGCGTGGTCATCGGACGTCCTCGGGTTCGTTGCGGGCCTGGACGACGACGGCGACGGCGGTGGAGGTGGAGGCGTGGGAGGCCGTGCCGGTGCCACTACCGGTGCTGCCGGTACCGGTGCTGCCGGTACCGGTGCCGGTCGACGCGCCGTCGTCGTAGGCCTGTTCGGTGATGCGTCGCTCGGGGAAGACCCAGGCGCGCAGGAGCAGGAAGCGCAGCACGGTGGCCGCGAGGTTGGCGGTGATCAGTACGGCCAGCTCCGTGCCGTGCGACGGCGATCCGGAGGCCGCGCCCAGCGCCGCGAGCGAGCCGCTGGTCAGCGCGAGGCCGATGGCGAAGACCACGAGCCCCTGCGCCTGATGCCGGACGGCCCCGCCCCGGCCGCGTACGCCGAAGGTGAGCCTCCGGTTGGCGGCGGTGTTGGCGACGGCGGAGACGAGCAGCGCGCCGCCGTTGGCGAACTGCGGGCCGACGCCGAGCCGGAAGAGGGAGTACAGCGCCAGGTAGAACAGCGTGGACAGGACGCCCACGACGCAGAACCCGACGAGCTGGCGGGCCAGTCCGCGCGGCACGCCGCTGAGCGCCCGGTCGCGCGGGTCATCGCCGAAGGGCCGGGCCAGCCGGTCCAGCGGCAGCGCGCCGACGGCCAGCGCGCGCCCCACCCGCCACACGCCTTTGAGGTCTTCGGTGGCGGTCCGCACGATGTGGACGGTCGAGTCGGGGTCGTCGACCCAGTCGACGGGCACCTCGTGGATGCGCAGCCCCGCCCGCTCGGCGAGGACCAGCAGCTCGGTGTCGAAGAACCAGCCGCTGTCCTCCACCATCGGCAGCAGCCGCTCGGCCACCTCGCGCCGGATCGCCTTGAACCCGCACTGGGCGTCGCTGAAGCCGGCGGCCAGCGACGAGCGCAGGATCAGGTTGTAGGCGCGCGAGATGAACTCCCGCTTCGGCCCGCGCACCACACGTGAACTCCGGGACAGTCGCGAGCCGATGGCCAGGTCGGAGTGGCCGGAGATCAGCGGCGCGACCAGCGGGAGGAGGGCGTTGAGGTCGGTGGAAAGGTCGACGTCCATATAGGCGAGGACCGGTGCGTCGGACGCCGACCACACCGTGCGCAGCGCCCGCCCGCGGCCCTTCTCCTCCAGCCGTACGCACCGGACTCCCGGCAGCTCCGCGGCGAGCGAGGCGGCCACGGCGGGCGTGGCGTCGGTGCTGGCGTTGTCGGCGACGGTGATGCGGAAGGGGTACGGGAAGGTGCGTGCGAGATGGCCGTGGAGGCGCAGGACGCAGGGGCGGAGGTCCTTCTCCTCGTTGTACACGGGGACGACGACGTCGAGCACGGGGACGCCGGACGCGGTGGCCGGGGCATGGGCCGGCAGGTGCGCCCTGACCGGCAGGAGGCCGCTGCCGCCACTTCTCGCACCGCTGCCGGCGCTGCTGTTCCCGCTGCTGCGGCCGGTCGCGCCGGGGCCGCTCCGGAGGCTGTCGGTGGTCATGCTCCGACGTTCGCCGCCCGCGCTGTCACAGCGGTGTGCTGAGCCTGTCCCTGCCCTGTGAGTCCGCGACCCGGGTGTCAGCGGCCGGCGGGCCGGCGACCCGCGCGTCCGTGACCCGCGCGTCCGTGCCCCGCGGGTCCGAGCGGGGCGCTTCCTCCGCCGGCAGCTCGATCACGAACACCGTCAGGCCCGGCGCGGAGTCCACCCGTACGCGCCCGCCGTGCGCGGACACGACGGCCTGCACGATGGCGAGGCCGAGCCCGGTGGACCCGGTCGCCCTTCCCGGATCCGCGCCGCGCGAACGCGACGCGTCGCCCCGGGCGAACCGTTCGAAGACGTGCGGCAGCAACTCCGCCGGGATACCGGGCCCGTCGTCCCGCACCTCCAGCGTGACCGGTCCCCCGGTGGACACGGCAGGCGTGACGGAAACGGTCACGGTGGTCCCCGGCGGCGTGTGCGTCCGGGCGTTGGCCAGCAGGTTGACCAGCACCTGCTGGAACCGGGCGGCGTCCGCGATGACGGTCACGGGTTCGGCGGGCAGCTCCAGCCGCCACCGGTGCCCGGCCTCCGCGCCCGGTCCTCCCGTGTCCGCCACCCGCGCATCGCTGACCGCGTCCACGACCAGCGGCAGCAGATCGGTCCTCCTGTATGAGAGCGGCCGGCCGGCGTCCAGCCTGGCCAGCAGCAGCAGATCCTCCACCAGGCCCGTCATCCGGTCCGCCTCGGACTCGATCCGCCCGAGCGCGTGCCGCGTGACCGGATCGGACTCCGGTGCCTCCCGCCCCCCGGTGGCGCGCCGGGTCAGCTCGGCGTACCCCCGGATCGAGGCCAGCGGGGTGCGCAGCTCGTGGCTGGCGTCGGCGACGAACTGCCGTACCCGCGTCTCGCTCTCCTGCCGGACCGTGAGCGCCGAACCCACGTGCCCCAGCATCCGGTTGAGCGCGGCCCCGACCTGCCCGACCTCGGTGCGCGGGTCGGCCTCGGCGTCCGGCACCCGTTCCAGCAGGGCCACCTCACCGCTGTGCAGGGGGAGTTCGGAGACCCGGGTGGCGGTCGCGGCAACCCGGCGCAACGGCCGCAGGGCGACCCCGACGAGCACCGTGCCCGCGATCGAGGCGGCGAGGAGCCCGGCGGCGGTGACGCAGACCTCGACGACGATCAGCGTGGTCAGCGCACCGCTCACCTCGGCACTGGGGATCCCGACGAGCACGGTGTACCCCTCGGTGGTGGTCGCGGCCTCGACCCGGTAGCCGCCGAGCCCCGGCAGATCCACGCTCCGGGCCCCATCGCCGGTCTCCGGAGCGGCGGCCTCCTCCAGAGCGCGCCGCTGCTCCCCGGTCAGCGGCTTCGCACTCTCCTGGGCGCGCAGCCCGCTGTCCTCGACGACCTTCGACGCGGTGACGTCCCCGTCGTCGCCGACGAGGGCCCCGAAGGTGCCGAGCGGCTGCCCGCCCCCGCCGACGAAGCCGAGCGGACCCGTCTCGCGCAGGACGTCGGGCACCGGCCGGGGGCCGGGCGGCCGCTCCGCGCGAACGGCGATGGAGTGCAGCTGGTCGTCGAGCTTGCCGTACATGTAGCTGTGGAAGGCGATCGCGGTGACGGACCCGATGACGGCCGCGACGACGGCGATCAGGGACACGGCGGACACGACGAGCCGGGTCCGCAGCGTCCACGGCCGCCTCAGCACTCCCCCGCCCCGACCCCTACTCACCGGGCTTGATCAGATACCCCGCACCGCGCCGGGTGTGGATCATCGGCGTGCGTCCGGCGTCGATCTTCTTGCGGAGGTAGGAGATGTAGAGCTCGACGACGTTGGCCTGGCCGCCGAAGTCGTAGTTCCAGACCCGGTCGAGGATCTGCGCCTTGCTGAGGACCCGGCGCGGATTGCGCATCAGGAAGCGCAGCAGCTCGAACTCGGTGGCCGTGACGTGGATCGCGTCCCCGCCCCGGCTCACCTCGTGGCTGTCCTCGTCCAGGACGAGGTCCCCGACGGCGAGCGTGGACTCGCTCCGGCCGGCGGCGACGGCCGAGCCCGAGCGGCGGATGAGCCCGCGCAGCCGGGCCACGACCTCCTCCAGGCTGAACGGCTTGGTCACGTAGTCGTCGCCGCCCGCGGTGAGCCCGGCGATCCGGTCCTCGACGGCGTCCCGGGCGGTCAGGAAGAGGACCGGCACATCGGCGTACTCGCGGCGCAGCCGGCCCAGCACGGACAGCCCGTCCATGTCGGGGAGCATCACGTCCAGGACCACCGCGTCCGGCCGGAAGTCACGCGCGGCCCGGACCGCTCCGGCTCCGTCCCCGGCGCTGCGCACCTCCCACCCCTCGTACCGCAGCGCCATCGAGAGCAGCTCGGTGAGCGGAGCCTCGTCGTCCACGACCAGCACCCGTACGGGGGTGCGGTCCGGCCTGAGCAGTTCGGTACGCCCCTGGGGCGAGGTCGTCGTCGTCATGGGCACCACTCTGTGAGGCACCCGTGAGAGAAGCCTGACCCGTTCCTGTGAATTCCCTGAGAAAGCGGTCCGTCCGAGGCCCGTCAGGGCCGAGCGGGGCCGGGCCCCGGGCCGGGCGGGGAACAACGCGCCCACGTTCCCGACTCGTCATCGTCAGGGCCGGGCGGGGAACAAGGCCTCCGCGTTGCCGTGGCAGACGGCCCGCAGCCACTCCTCCCCCAGCCCGAGCCGCTCCAGCGCCTCCAGCTGATGGACGTACGGGTAGGGGATGTTCGGGAAGTCGGTCCCCAGCAGGATCCGGTCCCCGAGATCGGCGAGCTGCCCGCGCTCCGCCGCCGGGAAGGGGCTGAACCCCTCGCTGAAGTCGGTGAACGCCATCGTCGTGTCGAGCCGGACCTCGGGATACGCCTCCGCCAGCGCCAGGAACTCCGCGTACTCCGGCATCCCCATGTGCGCCACGATCAGCCTCAACCGGGGATGGCGGGCCAGCAGCCGCCCGATCGGCTCGGGCCCGGTGTACGCGCCCGGCGCGGGCCCCGACCCGCAGTGCATCACCACCGGGATCCCGGCCTCCGCGAGCAGCCCCCACACGGGTTCCAGGAGCGGGTCGTTGGCATCGTACGCGCCGACCTGGAGGTGCGACTTGAAGACCCGCGCCCCGCTCTCGACGGCCTCCTTCACGTACAGCTCGGCGCCCTCCTCCGGGAAGAGGGTCGCGGTGTGCAGGCAGTCGGGCGTCCGGGCGGCGAAGTCGGCGGCCCAGTCGTTCAGCCAGCGGGCCATGCCGGGCTTGTGCGGGTAGAGCATGGCGGTGAAGCGCAGCACCCCGAACGACCGCAGCACGGCCAGCCGCGCGTCCTCCTCGTACCGGTAGGTGATCGGCCACTCCAGACCGGTGAGCGGCCCGGCGGAGTCGAAGTAGGCCCACACCTTGCGCAGGACCTGCTCGGGCATGAAGTGGGTGTGCACGTCGATGATCCCGGGCAGCCCGAGCCGCTCCCAGAACCGCACCACGTCATCGCTCTCCGGCCCCACGGACGCTCTCCTTCGGTCGACGGTCAGAACAACCCACCCTGCACACCGCCGCTGCCGATGTCGATGAGGGGGACACATACATCGCCGTCGGCCCCTGCGGACGCGGCCCCTCCGGTCACAGCTCTTCCGGTCATGCCGGCTGCGGACCCGGCCCCTGCGGGTACGGCCGCGAGATCCCACCCGGTGATCAGCCGCGTATCCAGCACGACCACCCCCACGCCGTCCACCGCCAGGTGCAGATCGGGCCCGGCCGCCGCGACGAGCCGCCCCGCGACGACGCCCCCGTCGACCAGTTCCCGCACCGACCGGACGGGAGCGGGCGAGCGGTCGATCCCGAAGATCCCCGCCTGATCGACGACTTCGAGGGGCAGCCGCTCCAACGACTCGGGCCAGCCGCGCCCTTCGAGCTCCGCGGCCCGCCCGTACAACTCCGCCACCTCGGCGGCCCGCTCCCCGGCCCCCGGCAGCCGACCGCGCTCGGCCCGCTTCCTGGCGTACGGGATCCGGTCGGGCACCCCGAGGGCCGCCCGCAGCACCTCCTCGGTCCGCCGGGCCGCCATGAGAGGCCCGCGCCCCAGCCAGCTGAAGACCACGGCCCCCTGCTCCCGCAGCCGGGCCGCCCCGCGTTCCTCCCCGGTGATCCCGACCTTGACCAGGCCGGGCCCGAACCACGCGAGGTACACGCGGTACGTCCGGGGGTCGTCCGCCAGCGTGTCGGCGGCCACCGAGTGCGCCCGGTCCAGCCGCGCACACTCGGCGCACCGCCCCCCGGTACCGCGCCCGGCCACCACGGCCCCCAGCGGGCACACGTTCCCCCGGGCCCCCGCACAGTGCCGCTCCCCGAGGGCCCGGAACCCGAGGCCGGCCCCGTACGCGAGCACGCTCACCCGCCGGTCACCGCCCCTGCTCCACCCGAGCTCGGGCGTCTCCCCGGGCCACCGCACCCCGGTGCACCACCATCCACCGGCCACCCCGGACCCCGCTCACCTCGGCACCAGATCACCGGTCGAACCGGCCCGGAGATGCTAACGGGACACCGGCTCCGGCCCGGCATACCTGGCCGGTGCGTAGTTGCCCCGCTGCTGGCGGTAGGTGTGCCCGAGGTGGTGCTGAAGCCGGACGTGGCGGAACTGATAGACCGCGCCGGAGCGGCGCAGGACGCCTCGCCGATAGGCGTCGTCGAGGAAGGCGTCCGTACGCCAGGGCAGCTTCCCGGTGAGCGGCAGCAGGAACCGGGAGAAGATCAGCCACTGGCCCCAGGCCGTGAAGCAGAAGGCGTACGAGAGTCCGCCGCCGAGCCCGCCCACCGCCCCGATCACCAGACCTTCCGGCAGATGCCAGGTCATCGGCCCGAGAAGACCCCGGAGCAGACGGACGATCAGCCCTCCGCCGAACGCGATGGCCAGGGTGAGCATCGGAACGATGACGAGGATCTGCCGGTACACGGTCGCCCGGTTCGCCGACAGCAGGCCGGCCGGAGTGGCCGCGGAGCCGACGTCCAAAGGCGTTTCGAGCGCGGCCAGGATCCCGAAGACGAGACCGGCGGCCGAGCTGAAGATCAGCCCGAAGGCCAGCATGTTGATGAGCACGGTCTCGATCAGCCCGGGATCCGTGAGCGAGCGCCCCTCGTACAGGGCCCGCTGGAGGGCGAAGGCGCACGCGCACCCGATCCCGGTGACGAACCCGCCCGGCAGAACGGCCGCGAACCGGCCGGTGAACGTACGCACCGGTCTGCGCCCTGCGCCGTCGGCCCTGCCGCGCAGCCGCAGGCGCACCTGGCTGGGAGCGAAGGAGCCGCCGTACGCGGCCATCACCGCGTAGAACGACCCGAAGGCGAGCCCGCCGACCGGCCCGACCACGGCTCCCTGCACCAGCGCCTCGCCGAGCGGCAGCCCGGCCACGAGCAGCACGACGGCCCAGTCGGACACGGTGATGAGGAGCGCGGAGACCAGGGCGACGGCCAGGACACGCGTCGAGCGGGGCAGCGATTCGCCGATCTGCCACCAGGCGAGGTCCTGCCGGTCCCGGTCGAGCCGGACCAGGTGATCCGCGAGGTGGCCGAGCCAGTGCCGGGCTCGGTCGGGATCCCAGTTCCGCCGCCGGTCCCGGGCCCGGACCCCGGCCTCGGCCCGCTCGGCGACGCGCGGCCGGTAGACCGTGGGCACGAAGCCCGCGAGCAGGTGGTCCTCCAAGGACCCCACGGTGGAGAACCGCGTGGCGTCCAGCAGCTCGGCCGGGTCCCGGCCCGGCGCTTCGCCGTACATCGTGCGCGCCAGAGCGGTCATCAACGGCGTGCTCAACACCTCGGCGAGCCGTCCGCCGGCCCGGTCCTGGCCGAGCCGCAGCGCCTTGAGTACGGGATCCCACGAGGCGGCCGCGACACCCTCGTCCCGCCGGCCGCTCCCGTCGCCTTCTCGGGTGCCCCGGCCGGCCGGGCGGGCGGCCCTCGACAGGTAGGCCATGAGGTCGTCGGGGGTGAGACCGGTGAGTTCGATCCCGGCAGCCCAGACCAGCGGCGCACGAGCGGCCCGTACCGCCTCGGCGTACTCCCCGCCCCGGCTGGTCAGAACGAGCGGCAGCGAGGTCGCGTTCAGCGCTTCGAGCGCCTCCTGCCGCAGCCCTTCGGCGATCTCGTCGAACCCGTCCAGGACGGGCAGGATGAGCCCGGCATCGACCAGTGCGGCGGCCAGGGTGGCACCGGCGGGGGTCCGGCGGGCGAGGTGCGGGTAGTCGCGCAGGAGGAGGTCGACGAGCCAGTCCCGTAAGGCGACGGCCGTCACGTCCCAGGCTCCGACACCGAAGATCACCGGAACCCGGCCGGTTCGGTCCGGACCGGCGAGCAGGTCCAGGACGAGCCGGATCGCCATGATGGACTTGCCCGAACCGGCCCGGCCGAGGATCACCAGCCGCCCGGACGGAATGCTCCGGTAGACCTCGGCCACGCTCCGCAGATCACCGGCCAGGTCCATGCGCTCCGGCCGGCCCCCCGGAGGAAGGCGCTGGATGTTCTCCGCATGGTCGGTCAGCTGCGCGGCCGCCCGGTTCCAGCGCACGGGCAGCGGAAAAGGGTCGTGAACCCGGCGCTGTTCCTCTTCCTTCTGCCAACGCCGCCCGACCTCCCGGGCCAATTCCCCGGCCGCGTCGGCGAGCACGCCACCGGACTTCCCACCGACATTCCCACCGGCTTCGGCTTCGGCATGTTCTGCCGGATCGGCTTCCGCCTTTTCCTGTACGGGAATCGGTGAGGTGCGCGCCGAGGCGACAACGGCGGCCAGGTGCCGCCGTTCCTCGGCCCCGAGATCGAGCGCATCGGCCAGCAGGTTCACCGTACCCAGACGGTGGTCGGCGGCCTTTCCGGTCTCCAGCCGACGGATGGTGCGCACGCTCACCCCGGAGCGTTCCGCCATCTGTTCCTGCGTCAGTCCCGCCTGAGTGCGCAACCGGCGCACCAATATGCCGAGCCGATCCGTCACTTCGGTCCCCCGCCTAGCCCGCCCGGACGGCGGCGAGTCTAGCGCGGCGACCGGACCGGCCACAGATGGCCGGTGTCCTGGCCTGTCCTCCGAGCTGCGGAAACGCGATCGTCGGAAGTGGCAGGCGAGGAACGACGGGTGAGGATTCGGCATGGCCTATCGGTACTGGTGCGGTGAATGCACCTCAAAGACGCCATGGCTCGGCAAGCCCCTGGCCGAGCAGCATCAGATCGATCACTACACCCGCAAGCATCCCGGAATTCCGCCCGGCGGCCATGTGGAATTCCACCGCGGCAATCCGCAGGGGGGCCTGGGCTGTCTGCCATTCCTGGGGATCACGATCGTGCTGCTGATCCTCGCGGCCTGGTGCCGCCGCTGAGAGCTGAACCCGCCACCACACGACCACCAACCGCACCGACCGAAAGGGAATACACATGCGCAAGCAACGGACACTCGGATTACTCGCCGGAGCCCTGGGATTCGCCCTGTCCCTGACCGGCGTCACGGCCTCCACCGCCGCTGCCGCCACCACGTCCACGGCGACCACCGCCTCCGACGCGGAAGCCGCGAAGCGCGTCTTCAACGGCATGCAGATCATCTTCCGGCCGGACACGCCGAACGCCTTCTGCACCATCGGAGCGGTCGGCACGGACAAGTACGAGCGCAGCATCGCCATTTCGGCAGGACACTGCCTGAACGACAAGAAGTACGCCGACCGCGAGATCCCGGAGAACATCCAGCCCGTCTACGACCGGAACGACAGCGACTTCGGTCCGATCGGACACCTGCGGTACTTCAAGGACCCCGAGGGCTCGTCGGTGGGGCACGCCACCAAGGACTACATGATCATCGAGTTGGAGCCGACCGTGGCCCTCTCCTCGCAGGGCCCGTACCTGAAGCAGACGGGCTCGCTGGAGGTCCCCGACGGGCAGCCCAGCCCCAACGCCGTCAGCCCGGCACCGCCCGAGGAACGCCTCCTCGGCGCTGCCCTGAACAACAACAACGAGCTGGTGGTCTCCGGCCAGCTCGGCGTCTACTACGGCCGCGTCACCAACGCCGCCCAGGGCATCTACCAGTCGTGGGCACCGCACAAGGCAGGCGATTCGGGAGGCCCGGCCATCTGGCACGTGCCCGGCAGCGCCTACCCCTCCGAGGAGAACGGCTTCCAGGCGTCCGGTCCCTGGGCTGGCATCACCAAGGCCATCGCGCTGGGAGTGCCCCCGTACATCTACACGAGCTCCGCGAACATCCTCGCCGACCTGCGCGCCCGGGACATCGCACAGCCCGGGGTCCACGGCGCGGGATTCCAGGTCACCGACAACCCGTGACCGCCCACCGAGGCCGACCGTCGCGACCGCTCCGACCGCCCCGTCGCTCCGCCCCGAAGGAGAACCACCCCATGAACCTCTTGCTGTCCGGCGCTCGGGCCCTCGCCGGGTTACGCGCCAGGGCGGCGGCCGCGGCCGCCGCGACCGCGGCGATGACGATGCTGACCGCGTTCGCCGCACCGGTGGCACAGGCCGACGCCGCCGGGATCCCGGACTTCACCGACAGCCACGGCCTGACCCGGGTCGCCGACGCCACGGAAGTGCGCTCGGGAACCGACTTCACGCTCACCGTGACGACCGCGCAGGTGTCCGGCCCGCACAAGATCCGCGTCTTCCTCCCCGAGGGCTACGCGGCCGACCCCGGCAGACGCTGGCCGGTGACGTACTTCCTGCACGGCGGTGGCGGCACCGTGGACGACGCCGCCGCGGCCCCCGCGCTGCGCTCGAACGCGATGATCACCGTCGTACCGGACGGCGGTCTGAAGGGCTGGTACGCGGACTGGGTCATGCAGAACACCGCGGAGGGCGCGGCCAACTGGGAGACGTTCCACCTCGAACAGGTCGTCCCGTTCATCGACGCCAACCTCCGCACCCTGCCCGACAAGGACCACCGGGCCGTCGTCGGCCTCTCGATGGGCGGTTACGGAGCGCTCCGCTACGCCGAGGCCCGCCCCGACCTGTTCGGCCATGTCGCCTCGCTGTCCGGCGGCATCGACTTCGGCATGCCGGCGATCCGCGCCGCCGTCGTCGCCACGGAGCTGAACCTCACCGGCGCGTGGTGCGCGGTGAGCACCTCCACACCGTCGGGCACCGGCACCTGCACCGGCTACGGGCCCTACGTCGACAGCGACGCCGTCTTCGGCTCCCCCTACCCGGTCCTCGACGCGGACCGCGTCTGGAACGCGGTCAACCCGGCCGCCTCGGCCAACCTCGCCCGGCTGGGCGGCGCGGAGGTCGCCCTCTACACCGGTGACCAGGGGCTGATCGACTCGTTCACCGCGATCGCCGCCAGGACGGTCAAGGCGCGCCTGGACCAGCTCGGCCTGCTGGCCCGTCACGTCGACTACGGCGACGGCTCCTCGCTGGCGTCCACCTGCGACGGCGGCCACAACTACGGCTGCTGGGCCCCGGCACTGGCCGACTACATCCCGCGGCTGGAGACCGCGTTCGCCACTGCGGACGGGACCACGTAGCCGGACCGGCCCACCACTGCGGACGGGACCACGCGGCCGCACCGGCCCACCACTCCGGACGGGACCGCGCAACCGGAACGGCCCGCCACTGCGAAGGGACCCACGCGGCCGCACCGCCCCACCGCGCGCCACCCCGTCCCGCCCCGCCTCTCCCCACACCGAGGAGACGGCGGGGCGCGGCGGGGCGCGGCGGGGCGGGACGCGGCGGGGCGCATCGTCCCGCGCCGCCGGTCCCGGGGTGCGCAACCGTTCCCGTTAGGATCCGGACATGGCGCTGACCGGGAACCAGACGGACCTGTTCGAGGCTTCCATGCCCCGGCTGAAAGCCATCGCCTACCGCCTCCTCGGCTCCTCGAGCGATGCCGAGGACGCCGTGCAGGACACGTTCCTGCGCTGGCAGGCCGCCGACATCGACCGCATCGAGGTCCCCGAGGCCTGGCTGACGAAGGTCCTCACCAACCTCTGCCTCAACCAGCTCACCTCGGCGCGCGCCCGGCGCGAGACCTATGTGGGCCAGTGGCTGCCCGAGCCGCTGCTGGCCGGAGACCCGATGCTCGGCCCCGCCGACACCGTCGAGCAGCGCGAATCGGTCTCGTACGCGGTCCTCGCCCTGATGGAGCGCCTGTCACCCAACGAGCGGGTGGTGTACGTGCTGCGCGAGGCCTTCGGCTACCCGCACCGCAGGATCGCGGAGATCCTCGACATCACCGAGGCCTCCGGCCAGCAGATCTTCCACCGCGCCAAGAAGCACATCGCGGAGGGCAGGACCCGTACCGAGATCGACGAGGCCGCCGCCCGGCGCATCGTCGAGGAGTTCCTCACGGCCGCCACCAGCGGCCGGACCGAACCGCTCGTCCGGCTGCTCACCGCGGACGCCGTGGCGATCGGCGACGGCGGCGGGAAGGTACCGGCCCGCGCCAGGGCGTTCGAGGGGGCCCTCGCCGTCGCGAAGTTCATGCGGGGCCTGTTCACCCCCGGCAAGGCCAAGCGGGCCCTCGTCGGCGGCTCCGCCGGGGTCCACATCACGTCGGCCAACGGCGGCCCGGCCGTCGTCGCGGTCGTCGACGGCCGGGTCATCGGCGTCATGTGCATGGAGATCACCGCCGACGGCATCGCGGCGTTCCGCAACCAGGTCAACCCCGACAAGCTCGAACGCGTGAACCGGCACTGGGCCGCCACGGACCACGGAGAACCCCTGTTCCACGCCTTCTGACCCCCCTGTGGCGCGCGTCACATCCCCCACCTGTCAGGAATCGGCGGGCTGCCCGGTTCAAGGGGCGAAACCGCGCGAGACAGGAGCCAGGACATGCAGCAGCACCGCATCATCGTCATCGGAGCCGGATACACCGGAGCGAGTGCCGCCGGACGCCTCGCCAGGCGGCTGCGCAGCGAGGACGTCTCCATCACCCTCGTCAACGCCGAACCGGACTTCGTCGAGCGCGTCCGGCTGCACCAGCTGGCGGTGGGCCAGGACCTGCGCGCCCGGCCCTTCAAGAAGATGTTCGCCGGCACGGGCGTCCGGCTGAGGCTCGCGAAGGTCACCGGGGTCGACGTCGACCGCCGGACGGTGTCCGTCACCGGCCCGGACAGCGCCGGGGAGCCGGAGGACCTGGAGTACGACACCCTCGTGTACGCCCTCGGCAGCGCCTGGAACACCCAGGGCGTCCCCGGCACCGCCGAACACGCCCACGAGATCGCCGGCCGCCCCGGGGCCCGACGTCTGCGCGACCGCCTGGCCGCGCTCGCCCCCGGCGGGCCCGTGGTCGTCGTCGGCGGCGGCCTCACCGGCGTGGAGGCCGCGACGGAGATCGCCGAGGTCCGCCCGGACCTCGACGTGGCCCTGGTCGCCCGGGGCGCACTGGGCGACTGGCTCTCCCCCAAGGGCGCCCGCCACCTGCGGAAGGTCTTCACCGGCCTCGGGATCACCGCACACGAACACACCGCCGTCACCGCGGTGGCGGCCGACCGCGTCACCACCGCCGAGGGCGACATCCCGGCCGCGGTCACCGTGTGGACGACCGGCTTCGCGGTCCACCCCATCGCCCGCGCCACGGCGCTGGAGACCGCCGACACCGGCCAGATCGTGGTCGACCCCACGATGCGCTCGGTCTCGCACCCGGACGTGTACGCCATCGGCGACGCGGCCCTGGTCGCGGGCCCCGGCGACAAGCCGCTGCGCATGTCCTGCGCCTCGGGCATCCCCACCGCCTGGCAGGCCGCCGACTCCATCGCGGCCCGCCTGACCGCCGGAAAGCTCCCGACCACCCCGCTGCGCTACTTCAACCAGTGCATCTCCCTGGGCCGCAAGGAGGGCCTGATCCAGTACGTCACCGCCGACGACCGGGCCGTCAGCGCAGCCCTGACCGGCCGCCTGGCCGCCTTCTACAAGGAAGTCGTCTGCAAGGGCGCGGCCTGGGGCGTCGCGAACCCGACGATGGGCCTGCCGACCCGCCGCCGCCGGATCGCGACGGAGCCGACGCGAACGGAAACCACCGCCGCCGCCACCGCCACCGAAGCGGCCTGAGTCTCCGACCCCGAACCCGACCCCAACGCGAGAGGCCCCCGGGATTCCTCCTGGTGGCCTCTGGCGGCTGTGCACCCGGCGGATGAGAAACTGCCGACGACGTCATAGCGCCGGGGGTGGCGATGTTGATCATCGGAGTGCTTTTCGTGGCGCTGATCGCCGCGGCGATCGGCTGGGCTGTCCTGGGGGTGCACGCGCTGCTCCTCGGCCGCATGCCCGGCCAGTGGCTAGACCGTCTGGTGCGGCAACCACGCCTGTGGGGAGCAGGGGCCCTGCTCATGCTGGTGAGCTGGAATCTGGACTCCCCGTCGCTTCTCGCGATCGGCGTGGGGCTGGTCGCTCTGGGACACGTCGCGAAACCCTCATGACATCCCGGCCCTCCCGTCGACAAATACCTCGACATCGGTCGCGGTGATCGGGGACGCTTCGCGCGATGAGCAAAATCGACGACACACCGCCTGCGTGGGACGAGCGCACCCAGCTCACCACGTTTCTCGACTACACACGCGCCACCGCCCGCGCCAAGTGCGACGGCGTCTCCGCGGAGAACGCCGGCAAGGCGCTCCTGCCGGGCTCACCCCTGATGACGATGAGCGGAGTGCTCAACCACCTCCGCTGGGTCGAGTACTACTGGTTCCAGGTGGTCTTCCTCGGCGAGGAGGACCAGGGCCCCTGGACCGACGAGGACCCCGACCGCGAGATGCGCATCGCCGTCGACTTCCCGCTCCCGCAGTTGCTCGACGAATACGCCGAACAGAGCGCCCGCTACCGCGAACTGGTCGCCGGGACCAGCCTGGACCAACAGGCCCAGCGAGCCATCCGCAGCGGCCTCCACGTCGACCTGCGCTGGATCCTGCTCCACCTCACCGAGGAGACGGCCCGCCACAACGGCCACCTGGACCTCCTGCGCGAAATGCTCGACGGCACGACCGGCGACTAGATCCGGCGAAGAGCACGGGCGGAGACTACGGCGACCACCTCAAGAGGCTGCCGCAGTCACTCCCCTGCCGTCACGACACACGACAGAGGCCCCCAGGATTTCTCCTGGGGGCCTCTGGCCTGCTGTGCACTCGGCAGGATTCGAACCTGCAACCTTCTGATCCGTAGCTCTAGCCGGATCGGTCAGCGGTGGTCATACCAGCCGCTACGAGGCCGTGGGGAAGTGGTGGCGGACGGGGGCGGTTGCCGTGGTTGCGGTACGCCTCTGCTGTACATCAGCTCCAGCCTAAGAAGGACCCTTCGGATCACGTCACCATCGTCAGCGCTCGGCCTCCCCCGTCAAGCCCCGGCTGCGCGCGGCTCCGTCGGGCGCGCTCCCGGCTCCGCTGCGGGCGCCGCTCCTGCCTTCAGCCCGCTTCCCCTGCACTGCGCCGACGCGCGTCCACGAACGGGAAGAGGCGAATCCGTCGTGTACTGAGCACACCGAGGTCGTGGTGGAGGAAGCTCGACCGAGGGCTACCGGAAGGCAAGTCATGTTTCCTGACTATTCGCTCACGTCGACGGCAAATCAGACGCTACGCTCACTGGCAAACACCGCAATGATGATCAGCGCTCGCGCTGGCTAGGGGGATGACGTGCACACGCTCACGGGAAAGCGAGTGACCAAGTTTGCGCGGGACTTTGGCTTCGAGGGCGGCGAGGCGAAGCAATTCGAGCTGTACGTCGCAGCCAACTATCTCTTCCCCTACGTGCGGGACGATGTCGAGCAGATTGAGCGCACCGTTCTCGGCGGTGGGACTGACGAGGGCATCGACATCGCTGTCGTCGTAGTCAACGGGCAGATCGTCTTCGAACCCTCAGAAATTGACGATCTTATATCAGACCAGACGTCTAATTCAGCGAGGGTACTCTTCATCCAGGCTAAGACAAGCGAGTCCTACGACTCTAAGCTCATCGCAAAGTTCCTCCACGGCGTCGAAGCCGTGACGAAGTACGCGATTAAGGCGAAGAGCGTCAAGCTTCCTCCGGCCTTGGTCGACCTGGCTTCTTTGATCGATCGGATCGCAGAGAGCGGCGACAAGTTTCAAGACACGCGAATCCCATGCGAACTCTTCTACGTCACCACCAGCGGAAATGACGGGAAGAGCGCACAGCAGGAGCTTCAGGTCACAGAAGCGATCGAACGTATTCAATCTCTCGGCATTTATTCAGAATCTTTGCACCTCAACACTCATGGTCACGATGCACTAGCCGCAAAGCTGAAAGAGCGTCACGGGCCACAGAACATTCGGTTCAACTTTGAGAAGCGGCAGACCATTCCTGCAACTGAGCGTGTAAGTGAGGCTTACATCGGGCTCATGTCCGGCACGGAGCTGATGAAGCTGCTCACGGATGAAACTGGTTCCGTACGACCAGGGATCTTCGACGACAACGTACGTCTCGATCTCGGTAGCCACAACCCAGTTAATACCCGGATCACGAGAACCCTTCGGAGCGACGACCGCGAGCATTTTCCCTTCCTCAACAACGGACTCACGATTATTGCGACATCTCTCCGAGGGTCGGGTGACAGGTTCTTCATCTCTGGGTATCAGATCGTAAATGGCGGCCAGACGAGTCACCAGCTCGTTAGGTGGGCGGCAAGTGAAGCGGTTAAGACCACGCCGACCCTACTCTCTGACCTTTGGATCCCAGTGAAGATCGTCAGTTCAGACGACGTTGGGGTGCGAACGAGCGTGGCGATCGCTACTAACCTGCAAACTCCCATCGGCTCAACTGACATTCAGGCGAGTTCCCAGATGGCGAAAGATGTGGAAGAGTATTTCGACCAGTCGGGCGTAAACGGCCTGCGTTATCTGCGGCAAAACCAGCATGCGTCCCTTGATTTCCCTCGGACTCGCGTTGTCACGACTCCCGAACTCAACCGAGCGGTCGCTGCTACACTTTTCGGCGATTCTTTCCGAGCGATCGGCGCTCCGAAGGAGCTAGAGGCTGAGGGCTCGTTCGTTTGGGGTGAATACTCTGTTGAGGCTTACTACTACGCGGCCTGGATCTTGTATCGGGTAGACAGATTCTTCGCCCGAACACCCGACTCGACCACTCTCAAAGCCGCGAAGTATCATATTGCAATGATGGTGTCCGCTCTGATCACGCCGGAACTTGTTCCTATCTTCGAAACTCCTGAGACAGACACAGCAAGACGGCTGCTGAGGGGTGCTAAGAGGCTGAAGTTTAAGATTTCGGACTCGGAGAAGATTGAAGTAGCGATCACTGCCGCATTCGAGCTTGCCGCCGACGAGTTTCAGTTTGTCTTGGACGAGGGCAGGAGTTTGCGCAAGGATGATGTGCGCAACCGTCGCAACCAGGAGGCTCTGCTGCAAAAGGCCAAGGAGTCGAGTGCCGGGGTCTGATGCTCTGCGCGATACGGGCAGTATCGCGATGCACGACCACGACCAACCGTGGACGCCAGCGGACCATAAGCGCGGGCGCAGCAGCCCAGGGACAGCGCGCTTGTCGAGTTGCTTTGGGGCGAAGAGGTCGCCATGGCCATACACGGGTCGGGCGAGGTGTATGAGGGCTTGCGCAGGCCATAGGCGCAATTCAGTGTGGTTTCGTTAGGCAGGTGGCACGGTCTCGAAAACCGTCGTCGCAGCGATGTGACCGTGGGTTCAAATCCCACACCCACCGCCAGGTGAACGGCCCCTGACCAGGTGAATCGGTCGGGGGCCGCTCGCTTGCCCGGCCCCCTTGGCTTCCCGGTGTTCCTCATGGTTTCCCGCTCGATCGGGCACGGCTGGGGCACAGCCTCAGCAGATGGTATCGGTGGTCCTCGATACGCTCACCGAGACCCTTCGAACGGGGGAGTTGAGATGGCGAGCTGGTTGGCAACGTTGGTAGCGGCTCTTATCGGTGGCATGAGCGGCGGCTTCCTGGCGCCTTGGGCTAAGGCCCGGTTTGATCGGCGCCACGAGCGGCACCAGGCGTTCGATCGGGCCATCGCTGCGGTCAAAGCTGTCTTGTACGCATACGCGGCCCCCACGCACGTTGATCGCAGCCAGATCGGTGACAGCACCTATGCGCAGGAGTTCGCTGATCAGCTCCTGACGCGACGCATGGAACGATTCTTCGAGGCAACTTACGGGATGCGCCAGGCGATCGCCGAGCTTGAGCCTCACTACAAGGTGGCTTGGAATCCTGACCAGTTCCAGCTCACGGAGGAAGAGCTAAAAAGCCTGACTGAACAGCTCAAGAGGGCAAGGTAGCTGGACGTCATCCCACATCCACCCACCACTACTCACCCCAGCTCCCATCCCGTCCCCCTTCGACCCACACACCGTGGAGCGGTCGTGGTTCAGGGCGTCAAGGTGGAGCGCGCCACTGTACGAACGACCTTGACGCCCTGGGCCGCGACTGCTCGGCTCTGCCTGGGTCGAAGGTGGTCGGGATGGGAGCCCCACGACGCTCGCCACGCTCCGGCCGGCACTCGCGAACGGCGCCCCGTCCATCCCGGAGTCTGAGCGCCCCCGCCGGAGGCATCCTCTTGAAGCCGCGGGCTCTGGTCTCGACTCATGCCCCCGGGCCTATCCAGTTGTGGGCGCGCGTCGGCGGCGGCAGCGCCGAGCGGGCCGAAGGCAGGAGCGCGGGCGCAGCCAGAGCCGGGAAGCGCGCCCGGCGGAGCGGAGCGCAGCCGGGTGCCTTGATGAGGTTTCGCCCGGTGAGCTCTTTGAGCGCCCCGCTCAATGGTGCGTGCCGCCTCTGCCAACACCAGCCGGTGCGCTAAAGATCGGCCAGAGGTGGGGACTGCACTCCCCAGACGTACACCTCCTGCCCTTTCCGCACCGCGTACATCTCCCGTATGCGTCAATGTGACGCGAACTCGCCTGATTCACGGTCCCCCGCCCCCATCTCTGCGATGCTGAAGTCCGATCGAGAGGGGCCGCAGCGATGCAGTGGAAGATCCACGGGGAACGTCCGATCTACGAGAACAGCTGGGTGAACCTGTGGCTCACCGACGTCGAGACGCCGGACGGGCACCGCTGGGAGCACCACGTCGTCAAGCTCCGGCACTTGGCCGTGGCCGCCGTTGTCAACGAGCGGCGCGAGGTGTTGATGATGTGGCGGCACCGCTTCATCACGAACGCATGGGCGTGGGAGCTGCCCATGGGGTTGGTCGAGGAGGGCGAGACGCCTGCCGAAGCGGCGGTACGGGAAGTGTTGGAGGAGACCGGCTGGCGGCCCGGTCCGATCAAGCCGCTCATCTACGCCGAGCCGGCCAACGGCATCACCGACTCCCAGCACCACATCTTCCGGGCTGACGAAGCGACGTACGAGGGTCCGCCGACCGAGAAGAACGAGTCGGACCGGATCGAGTGGATCCCGCTTGCCGACGTGCGGGGCATGATCGACCGGCGCGAGATCGTCAGCAGCGGCTCCCTCGTCGGGCTGCTCTACGTGCTCATGGACGAGGCGATCCGCTGATCTGGCGGGGCAGCGCTTGACGGAGTCGTGACTCAAACGCCACCGCGGCCGGTTCACGTCGGAACGGCTCCAACTGCTCGTGAAACTCGCGTAGATGGCCGGCGACTCGTTGCGAGCTGACTGCAGCCGCCGGGGCCAGAGCCTCCATGGCCGTGTGGCATGCCTCGTCGAGCTTGCCACGCTGGAGCTGGGTACGGGCGAGCCAGAAGGCGTGAAAGGCGCGACCTCGGTGATTGGTCTGGTGTTCTCGGCGGAGGGCGTCCGCGATAAGAGGTTCGGCAAGAGCGGCTTCGCCCAGCCGGGCGTGCGCGATGCCGGTATCCACGATCAGCTTCGGCTCATCGAAGTAGGCGACCCAGGCCGGGTCCGGATCACCGGTACCGATCCGGCCGAACTCGGCGTGGGCATCCGAAATCGCGTTCTGAGTCGCGCCACGGTTGCCCAGGGTCGCGTGAGCGAAAGCTTCGCGCATCGCGAGCATGGCCAGCACGCGCGGTGTCGTCCCCGCAGCCTCTCGGGCCTGATCCTGAGCTGCCGTGACGAGCGCGAGGGCGTCGCCAGGCTTGTCCTGGTAGGTGGCCTGGAGGCTCATGCAGGCAAGGACGTTGGCCATGAACTGGTGGTCGTCGATGGCCTTGGCCAGACCGAGGGATTCGGTGAAATAGGCGCGTGCCTGGTTGTACTGGCGGGCGTCGAAGTAGGTCCATCCGGTGAGCCGGGCCAGCTCGGCCGCGATGCTGTGCAGGCCGTCCCGTAGGGGAGCCGGACGCTGCTCCTTGAGAAGGTCGACGACGTAGCGGAGCTGGCCGACGACCGCAGGCCGTAAGGTCTCGCCGCCGTGCTCGTCGTCCCGGCGCCAGTAGTCCGCGATCGACGAGTGCAGAGCGTCCAGCGTCGACGCGCTGAGGTCCCGATCTGCCGCCATGGCGAGGATGCTGTCGACGTCCGCCCCCGGCAGCCCGGCGACCAGCGGTTCGGCGGTTGAGGCCGGCACCTCGGCCGGTTCGCGGGGCGTCACCGTCAGGCTGGGCGGCGTCTCCCAGGAACGTCGGGCAAGTCCGAGCATGTGACCAGGGATGCGTAGCCCGTCCGAGATCCGTTCGATCACATCCATGTGCAACAACTGCCGCCGTCCGGCGATCACCTCGCCCACCCGGCTCGGGGTCAGGTCGCAGCGGCGCGCGATCATCGACGGATAGATGCCTGCTCGTGCCTTGACCAGCCGAAAGATGCGGCCGAAGTCCCTGGCCTGGCATGCCTCGATCATCACTGGGTCCGTGAGCAGGCCGACCGGGAGTTCCTTCGAGCGAGATGGCTCGGGCATCGGGCACGCTCCGGCATGAGGACTACGGATCGCTGCACTTGGTCAACCGAGGGTGATGTTACCCATGTTGGGTAATCCGCTTGGCCTTTCTGGCCGGGCCCGCGCATCGCGATGCTCCTGGCCATGACGAACGGACATGATGACGTACGGATGACGTTGCGAGTCTCCCGCGACTCCGGCCAGACGTGGGGGCCTCTCACGGAGGTACGCGTGGGAGAGGACCGGGTGGTTCCGGAGAATCCGGGCCGCTACCCGCCGTGCGTCTGCCCCCGGTGCTCGCAGCTGGAACGGAATGCCGTCGCGTCGTTCCGGATGGTGTCGTGATGCGGTGCGTGCACTGGTGCCGGGTGCCGGTCGACCTGGCACGGGAGGCACGGGAGAAGTCGGCCGCCACGTACATCGACAGGGCGGCACAGTGCCAGCTGTCCGCGCACGATGAGGGTGAGCACTTCGGTCTCCTCACCGACGCCTGCGCGTACGGGACCGCACTCTGGCTTCGCTGGCACGAGCTGACCGAGACGGAACTTGTCGTACTGCCGGACTGCCCGGTGGCCGCCCCGGGGCCCGACGGGGACGGCTGCTGTCTGTTCACCGACCACGCCCAGCAGCACACCTGGGAAGACGCCCGGGAGGCGGTCTCGTGCACCAACTGATCGCGAGCCCGCACAAGACCCGGCACCCTCGCTCGCCTCGCAACGAACAGTGCGGGGACTGCGGCGGCAGCGGCGGCAACCCGTCCGGAAAGACCTGCGGTACCTGTAGCGGCCTGGGCGAGATCCACTGCCGCGCCGGCCACCAGGAGTCCCGTGTGCTGTACCGCTCCGTGATCCGGAAGGAGGGCCGCTGATGGCCCACGCTCTGATCGCCTCCCCGTTCCTCGACGGACACCTTCTCCTCAAGCAGGGAGCGAGGGCCGGCGCCCGCATCTCCGCCGACCACTTCGAGGGCTTGCGCCTGGCCGCCACCGACGGTGAGTCGCTTCCCGCCTGGGCGGTGCAGACCGCCGCCGACGTATGGGGCCTGGACCTGGGTGGCCAGACCGCGCAGGGCACCGTGCTCGTGCGCGAGCCATCCCCGTACGGCTACTGCCGGGCGTCCTGGGAGATCAACCTCGGCTGCAACTTCGGCTGCAAGCACTGCTACCTCGGCGAGCGCCCCTTCTCCGGGCTCGGCTGGGAGAACAAGGTGCGCCTGCTGGACATCATGCGCGAGGCCGGTGTCCTCTGGCTCCAGATCACCGGCGGCGAGCCAACCATGGACCCCCACTTCCAGGACGCCTACCGGTACGCCTGGCAGGCCGGGATGATGCTCACCATCTCCACCAACGGCTCGCTGCTCTGGCGGCCGGACCTCCTCCAGCTCTTCCGTGACTGCCCGCCCTACCGGCTGGTGGTCAGCATGTACGGGGCGAGCGAGGAGTCCTTCGACACGCTCACCCAGCGCCGTGGGGCATGGAAGGCGTTCCGGCGCGGCATGGACGCCGCACGTGAGGCTGGCCTGCCGCTGCGCATCAACGTCGTGGTGACCGAGGACAACGCCTCCGAGGCCGAAGCGATGGCCGCCCTCGCCGACGAGTGGAACGTCGAGAACCACGCGTACACGAACATGACGCCCACGATCTACGGCGGTGGTGAGCCGCTGCTCGCCCAGTCCGCCGCTCACCTGCGGCAGCGCAAGCCGTTCGCCGGCTGCAACGCGGGACACACCTTCTTCCACGCCGACCCGCACGCCAAGGTGTCGATCTGCAAGGTCGGCCGCGACGACCAGATCGACCTGATGGCCGAGGGCATCGACGGCCTCACCCGACTCGGCGCCATCGCCGACCGCCTCATGCTTCGCACCGGTGGGTGCGAGGGCTGCGCCCTGTCCGGCACCTGCCGGGTCTGCCGCCCCCTGGCCAAGCACTACCAGGAGGCCAAGGCGCCGCTGCACAGCTACTGCCAGCACGGAGACAACCAGCACGGAGACAAGGAGACCGCCTCATGACCCCGCCCGTACCGGTGACCATCCTCCCCGGCCCGCCCGCCTCAGCCCGCCGCGCCGCGCCACCCGTCGCGACCGCGTCGATCACCACCGTCCAGGACCTCGACGTGATCGTGGAGAGCGCGGAATGCTCCTGCGACGCCGGGGACGACAACCCCCACTGACCGACACGATCCGGTCAACTCCGTTCAGGCCCCGGCGTACTCGCGGCGGGGCCTGAGCCCTGCCCGTCCCAGCGCTAGGGTGCCGCTCATGTTCTTCCGCTGGGACTGGCTCCGGCCCCAACTGTCCGCACCGATCGTGCCGACCCTCGGTCCCGTCCATCCCGACACCCTGACCGTCGGCATCTTCGAGGACATCCTGAGAGCAGCCGAAACCGGGGACTTCCTGCGCTACGACAAGGACCGGCGCTGGGGCGGCGAGAAGGACGAGAGAGTCCTCCGCGAGGACGTCGTCCACCAGCGCGAGCACACCCTCATCCCCACCCTGACCCGGCGCGGACGCGGCACTGTGAAGGTCTTCGCCTACGGGCTCCGCGACACCGTCGTGGACCAGGCCGGCGAGCTGGCTGCCAAGGTCGCCGCCCGGCACGGCGTGGTCGACGCCAGGGTCGTTCGTCCTCTCGGTCCCGAGACCGCACAGCCTCGCGGCACCCGCATCCAGCTGAAGGACTTCTCCGCCGGATCCTGCCCCGCTCCCGACGGTCCGGTCGGCCCTGTCACCGACTGGCCGACCGGGGTACAGGAGACGTTCGCGCCCTTCGCCAAGGCCATGGCTGCGGAGGGCCTGGCCTTCCTCCACTCCCGAATGCAGGCCGGCCGCTGCGGTCCCGTTCTCGCCGCCACGGTCGCCGACCGCGTCGTGGGCGTGATCGGCCCCATGGAAGTCCGCCCCGACGCGATCAGGCGTCCTCAGCTCATGCCCCAGTACTTCGCCGTCCTGCCCCATGCCCGCGGCCAAGGCCTGGGCAGGCTCCTGTGGAGGGCCGCGATGCACTGGGGTCAACGCCACGGTGCCGCCTACCAACTGCTCCAGACCGAGGTCGGCGGCCCCTCCGACAAGCTGTGCCTGTCCGAGGGGCTGATCTCCCTCGGCTTCAGCCGTACGACTCACGTGTAGCCGCTGACGCTGTTGCTGTATTCCGCAGCAGTACGCCTCAACGCGAGAGGCCCCCGGATGTTCTCCGGGGGCCTCTGGCCTGCTGTGCACTCGGCAGGATTCGAACCTGCAACCTTCTGATCCGTAGTCAGATGCTCTATCCGTTAAGCTACGAGTGCTTGGCGTTCCGGGCTTTTTCTCCCCGGTCGGCGTTGCGAGAACAACATTACATGACCTGCGCCGTGACGCGAAATCCATTAGCCGCACCGCTGCTGAGCTGCGAAAACAGCCTCATGAGGCACCTCCCAGCCACCCCCTGGAACCGGCCCCTGCGCGCCCTTCCCCGCCCGGAACGCCCGAAGCCCCGTGCCAGGGGCACGGGGCTTCGGGACGGAGCGGAGGCGGAGGGATTTGAACCCTCGATGGGCTTTAAGACCCAAACCGCATTAGCAGTGCGGCGCCATAGACCGGACTAGGCGACGCCTCCACACACTTCGCGCGAACGCGAGTGGTGCGTGCAGATGATGACACAGACGAGCGTCCCGTCACCAATCGCTGCCAACGTTACTAGGCCCCCGGGGGCCTAGGCAAAGCAGTTCGGCGTGGTGGCGCAACGTCCGGGCGTGGCGCGCGTTAGAGAGGGGTGGGGACCGCGGTCTCCGTCAGTCGTCGTCGCCAGTCAGCCGTCCGTCAGCCGTCGTGCCGGGGCGGGCCAGTGTTCGTCCGTGGCCGCCCGTGGCCGATCGTGCTGCAGAGATCCTGGAGCTTCCGCATGCTGCGCCGTCTCGCCCTCACCGCCGTCGTCTCGCTCGCCGCGCTCGCCACCGCCGTGCCGGCCTCGACCGCCTCCGGACCCGTGTCCTCGGGGCCCGTGCCCGCCGCCCAGCCCACCTCCGGGCCGTTCGCCGCCGCCCGGCCCTCCCTCGGCCCGCTGCCCCTGCCCCTCCCGCTGCCCGGATTCCTCGACGGCGGGGACGGTACGGGGACGGGTGAGGCCGACGCCGTGCCGACCCGGCTCACCGTGAGCGTGGAGAACACCGGGGTCGCCGGGGCCGACGGCACGTTCGAGCTCGAGTGCGGGCCCACCGGGGGCAGCCACCCGCAGGGGCAGGCCGCCTGTGACCGGCTGGCAGAGGCCGGAGCCACCCGGGCCGGGCGGCAGGAGCTGTTCCGGCCGACCCCCGAGGGCACGATGTGCACGATGATCCACGGCGGCGACGCCACCGCTCGCATCGTGGGCACCTGGGAGGGCCGGGCCGTGGACACCACCGCGAGCCGCCGCGACGGATGCGAGATCGCGCGCTGGAACAGCCTCGTGCCGGTGCTCCCGGATGTCCGATAGCCCCATCGGCAGCGGCGTAAAGACGTTCGCCTCCGGCGGGACTCCCAGCGCGCCGAGGGACCTCGGGAGGCCCTGAGGGCACGGGCCGCACCCTGCGTCCGCGCACGTCACAGGGTGCGCGGACGCTCACGTCATAGGCCCGCGGCGTACACCGCGCGCACAGAACCTTGGTGAGAGCTCCCCCTCATCCGCCGCCCCCGGGGCCTCCCCTGCCCTTAGACTCCTCCAGTGACAGTCTGCGGCCCGAGGGGCAAGATGGGGCCCGCTGTCGGCAAGGTGCGGTAATCAGGGAGGAAGCGTCGTCGTGAGCAGCAGGCCATCCCGAGGCACTGCTCGCCTCGCAGCCATACTCGATGCCCTTCCTGACGGGCTTCTGCTCGTCAATTGCAACGGCACGGTCGTCAACGCCAACGCGATCGCCCTGGAGATGTTCGAGACCCCGGGCACCGCGCTCGTCGGTCGCGGGCTGCTCGATCTGCTGCCGGAGTTCGACTCCAAGCTGATCCCGGGATCGATGCGCCGGCCCGAGGCTGCGGACGAGCAGGGCAGGACCAAGCCGACGCGGATGATCGCGCGGCGCACCGACCGCAACGAGTACCCGGTCGAGGTCACCAGCGCGAGCCTCGACAGCGGGCAGGCCGCGTACAACGACATCCACTCCAGTTACACCGGCGACGAGCTCCTCATGATCGTCGTACGGGATCTCTCCGGCACCGTCGACACCGAGGCCGAGCTGGCCCGTTCGCAGCGCCAGACCGAGATGATCCTGCGGGCCGCATCCGAAGGCGTCGTCGGCACGGACACCGACGGGCGCGTCGTCCTCGTCAACCCCGCCGCCGCACAGATCCTCGGCTTCCGGGCCAGCGACCTCGGCGGCCAGGAGCTGCACCCGCTGATCCTGCACTCGCGGGCGGAGGGCGAGCCGTTCCCGTACGAGGACTCCCCGCTCGCCGACACCCTCAAGTCGGGGCGCAAGCACCGGGTGCGCGGGCAGGTGCTGTGGTCCAAGAGCGGCGCGCAGGTGCCGGTGGACCTGACGACCGCACCGGTACGGGACGGGGACCAGCTCGTCGGCGCGGTGATGACGTTCACCGACCGCCGCCCGTACGAGGAGCTGTCCGCCCAGCACACGAGCGTCGTCGCCGAACTGACCACGAGCCACTCCGCCGAGGTCACCGCGCTCAAGGAAGCGCACGCCGCCGAACTGGCCGCGCTGAAGGAGGCGCAGGCCGCCGAGCTCGCCGACCGGACCGAGCGGTACGCCGCCGAGGTCGAGGGGCAGGCCGAGCTGCTCGCTTCCCTGGGCGCCCAGCACTCCCAGCTCACCGCCGTCCTCGGCGGTTCGCTGCGCGGGCCCCTGGAGCAGCTGCGCGGCGAGCTGTCCACGCTCGCCGCCGACCCGGCCGGGCAGCTGTGGCCGGAGGCCAACCAGATCCTGCACCATCTCGCCGCCGGGTACGCCCGGATGACCACGCTCGTCGACAACGTGCTGGGCTACCAGCGCCTCGACGCGGGGGTGGAGGGGCTGCAGAAGGCCCCGGCACTGGTGGACGGCATCGTGACGAGCGGGATCGACGGGGCGGTCGAGCTGATCGGCCCCGGGCGCGCCCAGTTCGCGGTGCACGCCCCGCCGATCGAGGCCGAGGTCGACGCGCGCCGTCTGGCGACCGCCCTCGCCCATCTCGTCGCGGACGTCGCCGGCGTCGACTCGACCGGCAAGACCCGGGCCGTTCCCGGGGGCGGCTATGTCGACTCCACCGTCGTCGTGGCCGCCGCCCAGCGCGGTGACGTCGTACGGATCGAGGTGCGCGGCCCGTTCGCCGGGGGCGACCCCGTGCACGAGCCGATCGTGCGCGGCATCGTCCAGGCTCACGGCGGGGTCCTCCAGACGCACGAGATGCCGGGGATGAGCGGCAGCGCGTACGTGCTCGACGTGCCCATCGGCGCGGCTGCGGGCACGATCACGCCCCCGGAGGCGGGCGGCGACGCCCTGCTGCCCGAGCCTGCTCCCTCCGCGTCCTCGTCGCCCGAGGGCCTCGGAGCGCCGGGCGTCACCAGCGGTGGGCGGCGACGGGCGCGCAGGTCCTCCACCGACGCGTTCCTGGACAGCCCCGGGGCGGCGTCGGAGAGCGCGGTCGACCGTCCGGCCGGGGCCCCGGCTCCCGACGACCGTCCGGCGGGCGAGCCGACCGGGCGGCGGCGGGCTCGCCGTGGAGCGGCCGCGCCCGAGGAGCAGCAGGCCGCCGAGCTGGTCCCCGCCCAGCAGGGCGAGGGTTCCGGGCGTCGGCGCGGCCGTCCCAGTCCCACCGAGGCGGCCCAGGACGCGGTTCCGAGAGACACCGGGAACAGCGTGCGGCAGCAGCAGCAGCCGCAACCACAGCGACAGGCTCTGGCCCTGACCTCCGCGCCTTCCGCGCCGTCCGAGGGGTCGGTCGTCACCGCGGCCGAGAATGCCCAGGGCGCCGGCGGTCGTCCGCAGCTCGGGCAGACCGTGCCGCCCCAGGGCGTCCCGGTGGACCCGCAGCAGACCGTTCCGCCGACCGGGCGGCGGGCCCGGCGGGAGGGCGGGAACCCCGCCATCGCCGCCCTCCCCGCCCTCCCGTCCGGCAACGGCGGCGATGGCGGGACCTCGGACCAGGACCCGTCCCAGCAGCCCGGGGGGCGGCGGGCCCGGCGTGCGCTGGCCGCCGCCCAGGAGCGCACCGCCGCCGAGGCCGGGCCGCGGACCGCCTTCGCCCTGCCGCCGGCCGACGCCGACCGGGCGCCGGTCGCCCCCGACGCCCCGGCGGGCCCCGGCGACGGGTCGAGCGCGCACCACGCGCGTACCGCACCGGAGGCCGGTCACACGCCTCCGCAGGCGCACCCCGTCGCCCCGGCGCAGGACGGCCCGCAGCGGGACGGGACCTCCGGGCAGGGAATCCCCGGGGGAACGTCCGGACAGGGCCTCCCCATCGGGCCCGAAGCACCGCACGCGCCCGGCCCGTACGACAACGGCGGCCTCCCGCAGGCCCCGGATCCGGCGAACGCCTCCTGGGGCGACGCCGGGCAGACCGCCCACACCACCGGCGTCGCGGCCGTCGCCGAACCGGCGGCGCACCCGGCCGACGGTGAAGCGGGCAGCCCGGCCCCCGACGCACGGCGGCAGCCGCTGCCCGCCGAGGAGCCGATGGCGGACGGCAATCCCGACTCGACGCAGGGGAGGGCCTTCAGCGTGCGGACGCTGGGCCAGGGCGTGCCCTTCGCCCAGCACCTCGCGCATCAGCAGAACCAGCCGCATCAGAGCCTCGGCGGGGCCGGCCGGCGTCGCAAGCTCGCCGCCCCGCCGGAGGGCGACCGCGCCCCGGCCCGGACCGCCGGCGGCCCGCAGGCCACGCCCCAGCAGGACCGGCCGGCCCGGCCCGCACAGGGGACGAGCCCCGTGCCGGCGCCGACTCCCGCTTCCGCTTCCGCGCCCGGAGCACCGCACCACCAGACCCCGTCGCAGCCCCTGTCGCACGGTCCGGCGCAGGACCTCGGCCAGCCTGGTCAGCCGAGCCAACCGGGCCAGCCGGGTCAGAGCGGCCCCGGCCCCGGTGCCGCCTACGGCGAGGGGCAACTGCTCGCGCCGCCCGTCGCGGAGGGGCGCGCTTATGCCATAGGCGCGCCCGACGAGGGGGCCGAGGGTCCCGAGCCGCTGGACGGCCCCGGCGGCGCGGTCGAGGTCGCCAACCGGCCGCACCCGCACCCGGTCGACGACGAGCTGCCGCCCGAGCCGCTGGACAACCCGCGCCGGCTGCTGGTCTGGCCCGCTCCCGACATGCCGACCCAGCAGGCGCTCAGCGACCGCGGCTACCGTCCGGTGATCGTGAACTCCCGCGAGGAGGTCGACGCCCAGATCGCCGCGTTCCCCGCCGCGCTCTTCGTCGATCCGCTGACCGGGCCCATCACCCGTACCGCGTTGCAGTCGCTGCGCCAGGCGGCCGTGGCGGCCGAGGTCCCGGTGCTGGTCACCGCCGGTCTGGGGCAGGCGACCCGGGAAGCGGCGTACGGGGCGGACCCGGCCGTCCTGCTCAAGGCGCTGGCCCCGCGCGACAGCGAACAGCATCCCTCGCGGGTACTCCTCATCGAGGAGCACGAGGAGATCGCGGTGGCGCTGACGCAGACCCTGGAGCGGCGCGGGATGCAGGTGGCGCGCGCCGCGACGGACAGCGAGGCCGTCGACCTGGCGGGCCGGATGCGGCCGAACCTGGTGGTGATGGACCTGATGCAGGTACGCCGCCGGCGCGCCGGGATCATCGACTGGCTGCGGGCGAACGGGCAGCTGAACCGCACTCCGCTGGTCGTCTACACCTCGGCCGGGCTGGACCAGGCGGAACTGCCGCGCCTTGGATCGGGTGAAACCGTTCTCTTCCTGGCGGAACGGTCGACCAGCGACGAGGTCCAGTCGCGGATCGTCGACCTGCTGGCGAAGATCGGCACCAACTGACCTCACACAGCAGGGCGGGGGCGGTACGGGATTCCCGTACCGCCCCCGCCCTGTTTCACGTGAAACCAGAGAAGGAACCAGAGGAAGAAGCGGAGGAAGAGGCGGAGGAAGAGGCGGAGGAGGCCCCGGAGGAGGAACCGGGGAAGAAACCGGGCCTCAGAGCTGGGTGACGTCCAGCTCGCCTTCCGCGTACTGCTTCCGGATCACCTTCTTGTCGAACTTGCCGACGCTCGTCTTCGGCACCGCGGGGATCACCGACCAGCGCTCCGGCAGCTGCCACTTGGCGATGCCCGACTCGGCGAGGAACGCCTTCAGCGCCTCGTAGTCGGTCCCGGTGACGCCCTCCTTGAGGACCACCGTCGCCAGCGGCCGCTCGCCCCACTTCTCGTCCGGTACGGCGACGACGGCCGCCTCCGCGACATCCGGGTGGGCCATGAGCGCGTTCTCCAGCTCGACGCTGGAGATCCACTCGCCGCCCGACTTGATGACGTCCTTGGCCCGGTCGGTGAGGGTGAGATAGCCGTCGGTGCTGATCACGCCGACGTCGCCGGTCTTCAACCAGCCGTCCGCGCTGAACTTGTCCTCGGGCCGCAGGTGCTCGCCGTCGGCCCCGCCGTAGTAGGCGGCGGCGATCCAGGCGCCCCGGACCTCCAGCTCACCGGCCGACTCGCCGTCCCACGGAAGGTGCTCGCCGGCGGGGCCGACCAGCCGCGCCTCGACCCCGGCCGGGAAGCGGCCCTGGGTGATGCGGTAGGGCCACTGCTCCTCGGCGCTCAGGCCGGCCGGCGGGTGGGCCATGGTGCCC
This sequence comes from Streptomyces sp. NPDC020884, assembly GCF_044333935.1. Classification (NCBI taxonomy): domain Bacteria; kingdom Bacillati; phylum Actinomycetota; class Actinomycetes; order Kitasatosporales; family Streptomycetaceae; genus Streptomyces; species Streptomyces sp. NPDC020884. The sequence continues at coordinate 187,413 of NZ_JBIRRY010000005.1, forward strand.
AGCGGTGAGGTCTCCGTCATGCCCCAGGCGTGGCAGAGCCGGACGCCGAGCTTGTCGTACGCCTCCATCAGGGAGGGCGGACAGGCCGCGCCGCCGATGGTCACGTTCGCCATGGAGGTGAGGTCGCGCGGGTTGGCGGTGACCTCGGCGAGGAGGCCCTGCCAGATGGTGGGGACCGCGGCCGCGTGGGTCGGGCGCTCGCGTTCGATCATCTCGGCGAGCGGCGCGGGCTGCAGGAAGCGGTCCGGCATGAGCATGTTGACGCCGCTCATGAACGTGGCGTGCGGCAGGCCCCAGGCGTTCACATGGAACTGGGGCACGACGACGAGCGTGGTGTCCTTGTCGGTCAGCCCCATCGACTCGGACATGTTGACCTGCATGGAGTGCAGGTAGATCGAGCGGTGGGAGTAGACGACGCCCTTGGGGTCCCCGGTGGTGCCGGAGGTGTAACACATGGCGGCGGCCTGGCGTTCGTCCAGCTCCGGCCAGTCGAAGGTGGTGGGGCGGCCCGCGATCAGCTCCTCGTACTCGTGCACGCGCGGCGTGACCCCGGCGAGCGCCGAGCGGTCGCCGGGACCGGAGACGACCACGTGCTCGATGCCCGGCAGGTGGGGCAGGAGCGGCACGAGGAGCGGCAGCAGCGTGCCGTCCGCGATCACCACCTTGTCGTCCGCGTGGTTGACGATCCAGGCGAGCTGTTCGGGCGGCAGCCGGAGGTTGAGGGTGTGGAGCACCGCCCCCATGGAGGGAATGGCGAGGTAGGCCTCCACATGCGCCGCGTTGTTCCACATGAGCGTCGCGACCCGCTGGTCGCCGACGACGCCCAGCTCGTCGCGGAGCGCATGGGCCAGCCGGGTCGCGCGTTCGCCGATCTCGGCGAAGGTGCGTCGGTGCGGCTCGGGTTCGCCGGTCCAGGTCGTGACCTGCGACTTCCCATGGATCGTCATCCCGTGGTGCAGGATGCGGGTAACAGTCAGCGGTACGTCCTGCATGGTGCTCAGCACGGGCGTCCTCCCGGGGTGGCTACGCGGCAGTAAAGGTCCGCTGATTCTGCGCACATACCACGCGGTATGTCACTACTCGCGGGAAAAAATTCCGCTCCGGGGCCCCTGTGCCGGAGCGTGCCCAGTGATCCCGGTCAGCGGACCGGCGTCAGTTCCGGGTCCTCACGGAGCTTGCCGAGGGCGCGGGAGACGGCGCTCTTGACCGTACCGATGGACACTCCGAGCACCTCCGCCGTCTGGGCCTCGCTCAGGTCCTCGTAGTAGCGCAGCACGACCATGGCGCGCTGGCGGTCCGGAAGCTTGAGCACCGCGCGCCACATCGCGTCGTGCAGCGACTGCTGCTCGGCCGGGTCGGGCGCCGGGACGGTCTCGCGCTCGGGCAGCTCCTCGCAGGCGAACTCGTCGACCTTGCGCTTGCGCCACTGCGAGGTACGGGTGTTCAGCAGGGCCCGGCGGACGTAGCCGTCCAGCGCCCGGTGGTCCTCGATCCGCTCCCACGCCACGTACGTCTTGGCGAGCGCGGTCTGCAGCAGGTCCTCCGCGTCGCACGGGTTCGCGGTGAGCGAGCGCGCGGTACGCAGCAGGACCGGTCCACGGGCCCGAACGTACGAGGAGAACGACGCGTAGGGCGTGTGGGGGTGGCCGGCGGCGGTGGCAGAGGCCGCCCTGGAGGCGCCTGTGCAGACTGGCGTGGTCATGTACTCAACGCTAGGAGCGGGGGCCGCCGAGGGGATCGGCCCCAGGTCCCGAAGCGCCGTCCGCCTCAGGTTGTAGGGGGCCCGCACCGTGCACCTCCTGAAGGTGGACGGTCCTCCGCGCGGCCGTCAGGGTCCGCCCCCGGGTACCCCCGGGGCCCGGCCGTCGCCGCTCAGCCGTCCGCACCGAGGACCAGGCCCGACGTCGGGACGCCTGTACCGGCCGTGACCAGGGACCTTGCCGCTCCCGCCACCTGGTTCACCGAGGTGCCCCGGATCTGCCGGACGGCCTCCGCGATGCCGTTCATCCCATGGAGGTACGCCTCCCCCAGCTGACCCCCATGCGTGTTCAGGGGCAGCGCGTCCGCCGCGACGAACGCCCCGGCCTCACCAGGACCGCAGAAACCGAACTCCTCCAGCTGCATCAGGACGAAGGGGGTGAAGTGGTCGTACAGGATGCCCACGTCGATATCGGCCGGGGACAGTCCGGAGCTGCGCCAGAGCTGCCGGGCGACCACGGCCGTCTCCGGCAGGCCCGTCAGCCCGTCCCGGTAGAAGCTCGTCATCTGCTCCTGCGACCGGCCCGCGCCCTGGGCCGCCGCGACGACGACCGCGGGCGGCCGGGGCAGGTCGCGGGCGCGCTCCACACTGGTGACGACGAGGGCCTGACCGCCGTCCGTCTCCTGGCAGCAGTCCAGCAGCCGCAGCGGCTCCACGATCCAGCGGGAGGCGGCGTGGTCGGCGAGTGTGATCGGCTTCCCGTGGAAGTACGCCGCCGGGTTCCGCGCCGCGTGCCGCCGGTCGACGACCGCCACCTGCCCGAAGACCTCCGGGTCGAGGCCGTACGCGTGCAGATAGCGCTGGGCCGCCATCGCCACCCAGGAGGCCGGGGTGAGCAGCCCGAACGGCAGGTTCCAGCCGAGCGCAGCGCCCTCGGCGGTGGGCTCGCGCTGCTGGACACCGGAGCCGAAGCGGCGGCCGGAGCGCTCGTTGAAGGCCCGGTAGCAGACGACGACGTCCGCGATCCCGCTCGCCACCGCGAGAGCGGCCTGCTGCACAGTGGCGCAGGCCGCGCCGCCGCCGTAGTGGATCCGGGAGAAGAACGACAGCTCGCCGATCCCTGCCGCCTGGGCCACGGTGATCTCGGGGCTGGTGTCCATGGTGAAGGTGACGAGACCGTCCACGTCAGCGGGCGTGAGGCCCGCGTCGTCGAGCGCGGCGCGGACGGCCTCGACGGCCAGCTTCAGCTCGCTGCGGCCGGAGTTCTTGGAGAACTCGGTGGCCCCGATGCCGACGATCGCCGCTTTCCCGCCGAGCGAGTCGGCTCTGCGGATGCTCATGTTCCGGCCCCTTGCGTGTCCGTGGCCGTGCCTGTGCCTGTGCCGATGTCCGTCTCCGTGTCCGTCTCCGTGTCCGTGTCCGTGTCCGTCTCCGTCTCCGTGTCCGGAAGGGCCACGGTGACCGTGCCGGTGACGTGCCGCCCGATGCCGTTGTCGCCGGTGACCGAGACCTCCGCGAGAACGGGCGCCTCGCCGGTGAGCCCCATGACACGGCCGGTCAACCGCATGACGTCACCGGGGTAGTTGGGAGCGCCGAGGCGGATCGCGACCTTGCGGAGGACCGCGGTGGGGCCGAAGTGGTCGGTGATGTAGCGGCCGACGAGCCCGTTGGTGGTGAGGATGTTCATGAAGATGTCGGGGGAGCCCTTCTCCCGGGCCAGGTCCGCGTCGTGGTGCACGTCCTGGTAGTCGCGCGACGCGATGGCCCCGGCGACGATGAGGGTCCGGGTCAGTGGGATCTCCAGCGGCGGCAGCTCGTCGCCGACGCGGTGGGTCCTGCCGTGCTCGCCGCTCATGCCTTCCCCTCCCCCGGGCCGTCCGCGAGCAACAGCCCCAGCTCCTCCAGGACTTCGCTGCCGCAGCCGAGATACGCGTCGAGCTGACGGCCCCAGAGGAAGTGCCGGTGGACCGGGTGGTCGAGGTCGGCGCCGGTGCCGCCGTGCAGATGCTGGCCCGCGTGGACGACCCGCTTGCCCGCCTCCGAGGCCCACCAGGCGGCGGTCAGCGCCGCCGCCCCGTGGTCCCGCCCGTCGTCCCGCCGCCAGGCCGCTTCGTACGCGGTGACCCGGATCGCCTCGGTGTCCATGTGGGCGTCGGCGGCGCGGAGGAGGACGCCCTGGTTGGTGGAGAGCGGACGCCCGAACTGCTCACGGGTGACGGTGTGGTGGACGGCCCGCGCGAGCGAGCCGGCGCACACCCCGGCCTGGAGCCCCGCGAACGCGGTACGGGCCGTGGCGAGGACGGCCGCGTACGCCCCCGGCCCGTCACCGAGACGCTCCCCGCGTACGCCGTCCAGGACGAGCCGCCCCGCCGACCAGGGCGCGGTCGTCTCCACCGGCACCACGTCGACGCCGGGCGCGCCCGCCTCGACGATCCACAGGCCGCGCCCGGCGTCCGCCACCAGCACCTGGGTGGCGTCGCGCAGCCAGGGCGCCCAGGGCACGGCCCCGTACAGCGCACCGCCCGAAGCGTGTACGCCACCCCGCGCGGGGAACGCGCCCGTCGCCACCGCCGTACCGTCGCGCAGACCGGGCAGCAGGCGTTGGCGCTGCTCCGCCGTGCCGTGGTCGGCGACCGCGAGCAGCCCGTACACACAGGTCGCCGCGAACGGGACCTGGGCGGTGGTGCGGCCCTGTTCCTCCAGGAGCAGGACCAGGCCGAGCAGCCCGACCTCCTCGACCGCGCCGGGCAGCCCCGCCGCGCACAGCTCCTTCCACAGCTCCGCGTCCGTACCCGTACCGGCCGCCGCCAGCCGCTCGTGCGTGGACAGGTCGCCGAAGATCCGCGCGGCCAGACCCTGCGCCGCGGACTGCTCCTCGCTCGGGGTGAAGTCCATCTCAACCGCCCTCCTCGACCGTCCCGGCCCACCCGTTCCCGTCCGCCCGGAAGACCGGTAGTTCCAGGTCGGGGTCCGTACGCAGGAACTCCAGCCGTACGGGCATGCCGACGCGGACCTTGTCGTGCGGCACACCGATCACATTGCTGACGATGCGGACGCCCTCGGCCAGTTCGACCAGCGCGACGGCGTACGGTCCGCCGTCGCCGGAGGCGCTGAAGGCGGGGAACGGCGGGTGGTGCATCACGACATGACTGAAGACCGTGCCCACCCCGCCCGCCTCGACCGTGTCCCATTCCGCGCAACCGCAGGCGTTGCAGCCGGGCAGCCAGGGCAGGCGCAGGGCCGAACAGTCCGTGCAGCGCTGGATCAGGAGCCGGTGCTCGGCGACGCCGGCCCAGAAACCGGCGTTGTCCCGGTTGATCACGGGCCGGGGGCGGCGGGGCGGTTCCTGCGCCGCTGCCCGTCTCCGCGGCGCGGGGCGGTACTTGAGGATCCGGAAGCGGTGCGTCCCGGCCGGTTCGCCGCCGGCGCGGACGTCCGTGCGGGTCGTGACGAAGTAGCCGGTGCCGAGTTTGGTCGTCTTGCGCGGAGAGACTGACTCGATGACCGTGTCGAAGGTGATCCGGTCGCCGGGGCGCAGTGGCCGCAGATACTCCTGCTCGCAGTCGGTCGCGACGACGGAGGTGTACCCGGCGCCGTCGAGCAGGGCGAACATCGCGTCGTACGCCGCGGAGCGACCCGTGGCGACGGTGGTGTCGGTGCGGTCCGTGCTGGCCCCGGCGTCGGTGCGGTCCCTGCCGGTCGTACGGCCCGTGGCGTCCGTGGTGCCCGGCGCGTCCGTGGTCGCCGGCGCATCCGTGTGGCCGGACAGTCCGCCCATCGTCCACGCCTGGAGCATCGTCGGCGGAGCGACGGCGTCCGGGCCCCGGTAGGCGGCCGAGGTGTCGCCCATCGCCTCGCACCAGTGCCGGATCATCGGCGCGTTGACCGGATCCTTGCCCCTGCCGGCGGTGGCGGCGTACCGGCCCTCGTACGCGGTGAGCTGCGCGTACAACTGATCCGGGCCGCCGCCTTCCTGCCCACCATGTCCCTGCCCTTCGCGTTCCTGTCCGGTCATCGCTTGCTCCGGGTCATCCCGAGCCGCGCCGTCGCGACGATCTCGCGCTGCACCTCGCCGACGCCGCCCCCGAAGGTGTTGATCTGGGCCGCCCGGTTCATCCGCTCCAGCTCGCCGCCGGGCCCGAAGCAGCCGGGAGAACCGGCGCGGAGCAGAGCGGTGTCGCCGATGGCCTCCTGGCACATCCGGTAGACCTCGACGGCGCTCTCGGTGCCCGCGAACTTCACACCGCTGGCCTCTCCGGGGGCCGGTGCGCCGGCCCCGACGGCATCGATCAGCCGCCAGTTCAGCAGGCGCGTCGCCGCGAGCCGGGCGTACGCCTCCGCGAGCCGGGCGCGCACCCATGGCTCGTCGATCCGGCGGCGCCCGGTGAGGGGGTCGGGGGTGCGGGCATGGGCGAGGGCCTCCTCGTAGAAGTCCTCGGCCTGCATGCCGATCGCGGCCAGGGCGACGCGTTCGTGGTTGAGCTGGCTGGTGATCAGCTTCCAGCCCTGGTTCTCCGCGCCGACGAGGTTCGTGGCGGGGACGCGTACGCCGTCGTAGTAGGTGGCGGTCGTGGTCAGCCCGCCCACCGTGTCGATCGGCGTCCAGGAGAATCCGGGGGAGTCCGTGGGCACCAGGATGATCGAGATGCCGCGATGCTTGGGGGCCTCGGGATCCGTACGGCAGGCGAGCCAGATCCAGTCCGCCTGCTGGGCGTTGCTGGTGAAGATCTTCTGGCCGTCGATGACCCAGTCGTCGCCGTCCCGCACGGCGCGGGTCCGCAGCGCCGCCAGGTCCGTACCGGCTTCGGGCTCGCTGTAGCCGATCGCGAAGACGAGGTCGCCGCGGAGGATGCGGGGCAGGAAGTACGCCTTCTGCTCCTCGGTCCCGTACGCCATCAGGGTCGGGCCAACGGTGTTGAGCGTGACCATGGAGACCGGAGCGCCCGCCCGGTAGGCCTCGTCGAAGAAGACGAACTGCTCGTCGGGGCCCCGGCCCCGGCCGCCGTACTCCTCGGGCCAGCCGAGACCGAGCAGACCGTCGGCGCCGATCCGGCGGAGCAGCCGCCGCTGCTCGCCCGCGTCCTGCCCGGCGTCCCCGCCGCTGCGGCCGTCCGCCGCATCGGGCGTCAGCGCACGGAAGTACGAACGGAGTTCGGCACGGAGCCGCTGCTGGCGTTCCGTCGGAGCGAGATGCACGGGAGGGGCCTCCAGAGCTGTGGACGCGGAACGCCGAAGCGCTCCCGGCCGGCCTTCCGTCGACCGACGACCCACGCTCCAACATTTCTGACTGTCCGTCAGATACAGGGCTCCTGTCAAGACGACGACAGCCCGCACGAGGACACCGAAGTGCCGTCGCGCGGGCTGCCGTTCAGTACGTCGGGACCCACCCCCGGGAGGTCCCGACGACCGCGTCACCTGGGGGTGATCACCAGAAGAAGGGCGTGAAGTTCACCGCGACGCTGTGGTCCGACTGGTCGATCGGCACGAAGGCCGAGTTGCTCACCTGGGCGGACGTGTTCTGGTTCGACGCGCCGGTACCGACGGCCTGCTGCTGGGTCGTGGACGAATTGCCGGAGTTGTTGCCGCCGACACCGCTGCCGCCGACCGTCGCCACAGCCGCGTTCGATCCGTCGTTCGCGAAGGAGCCGTTGTCCGCCATGGCCACCCCTCCGCAGAGCGCGATGGTCAGGGGCAGCGCGGCGACAGCGGCGAGGGCGCGAGCGGTACGGATACTTGCCATGTCATTTCCTCCAGGAAACGGAATTGCGGCTTCATATTCGGCTGGTTCCGGGGGAGTTGGCCGACCGCCCCGGTGCTGTTCACAACGTCGCGAGACCAGAATTGCCCAGCACATCCCCGGCGAACCCCTCATCACCTCCCGATTCCCTCTCACGTATGACGAAGAGCGGATAAACCTCCCATGCCAGAGGAAAGCCCAGATCTGCGGGACCAACCCGACAATCCGTTGGCACGCCCGGGAAGAAGCGTTCCGCCACGCACCCCCTCCCGGACGCCCCACCCCCGCCCTCCACCTCTCCCTCTTCCTTTATTCGAACGAGTGTACGAACATAGCTGTATGGCCACCATCGACCGGCAGACCCCCACCCTGGCCCTCGCCCATGCCCTCGCCGCCGCCGGACGCGGGCTCCCCGTCTTCCCTCTCTCCGCCACCAAGCTCCCCGCGCTGCGCTCGCCGCACCGTGGCGAGCAGCCACCGACGCACTGCCGGGGAGCGTGCGGGCTGCCGGGCCACGGGGTGCACGACGCCACCACCGACCCCGCGGCCGTCCGGGCCCTCTTCGCCGCCGCACCCCGGGCCACCGGCTACGGCATCGCCTGCGGACGCGCCCCGCACCGCCTCATCGGCATCGACCTGGACGTCGACCCCGCGTACGGCAGCGATGCGGCGGGCGCGCTCCGGCAGCTGGCCCTCCAGCACCTGTTCACCATCCCGCCGACGGTCACGGTGCTCACCCCGAGCGGCGGCCGCCACCTCTGGCTGACCGGCCCCGCCGATGCGACGGTCCCCAACTCCGCCGGCCGCCTCGCCCCGGGCATCGACATCCGCGGCAGCGGCGGCTATCTGGTCGGCCCCGGCTCGGTCACCGCCCACGGCCGCTACCGCCTGGCCCCCGGCACCGCCCATCTCACCCCGGCCCCCTGCCCCCGCGCCCTGCTCCGCCTGCTGTCACCGCAACCCGGCCGGGGCATCGGGGCACCGTTCACCGCCTCCGGCACGGGCACGGGCACGGGCACGGGCACGACCAACGGACCCGGCACGGCTTCCGCCTCCGGTACGGGTTCCGGCTCCGCCCCCTCCCCCGGCACGGGAACCGCCTCCTCCTCCCCCTCCTCCGTCACGGGCTCCGGCGCACCGGCCCGTCGCGGGGAGGGCCTGATCCAGTTCGTCCTGGCCGCGCACGAGGGCCAGCGCAACACCCGCCTGTTCTGGGCGGCCTGCCGCGCGTACGAACACGGCTTCGGCGACGCCCTGGCGGACGCGCTCACCGCCGCCGCCGTCCGCACCGGACTGCCCGAACACGAAGCCCGCGCCGCCATCGCCTCGGCGGCCCGGCTGACCTCGGGGCGGGGCGAGGAGACGGGCGGCGCGGCCTGACGGAGCTCTCGCCGCGAGAGGGCCCAGCGGTTCCCGCCCACTGCCGACTCCAGGCAGGAAGCAGCGCTCGTCCAGGGCGTTCCCCTGACAGGGTCGGCCTCACGATCAGCGGCGGCACGTTCCTGACCCTGTTCGGCACGATGGCTGCCGGGAACGCGACGACATCGGCGGTGCGTTGCACCTCCCGGCCCCGGCATGATCATGAGCGGGTCCCGAACGGTACGCGGGCGACGCCGGCTACCGGGGCCCTACCTGACGGACCCCGAGGGCGGCCGCCCCGCCTCCACGTCCACACGGGCCAGCTCGGCGTCGTAGAGAACGGCATCGAAGTGGAACTCCGGCGGAGCGGTCTCCCCGTACGGAGCCTGCCAGTCGGCCCACCGCACGATGCCCCCAAGACGCTGAACGACCACGGACAGGAACCCGCAACAGTCCCCCGCACACTCCGGCTCGCCCAGGTCGACCCGCCGCGGCTCCCCCGTGGCCCGCAGCGGACCGAGGCCCCCGGCCGGCAGCGCATCGGCGGTGAACAGCCCCCGTCCCTCCACGCCGGCCGCCGCCTCCACCACGTCCTCGCCATTGACCCGGAACCGCAGATGGGCCCCGAACCGGGGCCCCGACGGCTGCACGCTGATCTCCAGACGATCGACCATGCCGGCCACGATACGGCGGACTGCCGAGGGACGACCTCCCCCTCGGCGCGTGACCGCCGGCGCCATGACCCGACGGTCCGCGCACCCGAAAAAGGGGTGCGGCCGACGCGCGGCCTGCGGCGATACTCCGGCATGAGCAGAATCGCGCAGGTCATCGTCCTGGCGACGTACGCGGACGAGGTCATGGAACCCCTGACCCGCCCCGACGAGTCGCGCAGCTGGCAGGGTCACTTCGAACCCCTCAACCTGTTCGTCGGCGGATGGGTCATCGAGTTCAACCGGGTGGCACCGCGCTCCGGACTCCTCGGACACCTCGCATCGCTGCCCTGGCCGAACCCGGAACAGGTACAGGTCCTGATCCATGACGAGGAGGACGACTGCTTCGGGCTGTGGATGATCCACGACGGCCGCCTGACCGAGGTGCCCCTCCCGCACACCCAGCGCTTCCACTCACCGGCTCCCCCCACCGAGGAGTTCGCACCGAACCCGGGCTACCTCTGGCGAACGGACACGGGCAGCAGTGTGCCCGCGGGCCTCTCCCCGGAGCGCCAGGATCCGCGCCCGGCCTGGTAACCCCGGGGCCCGCGACCACCGACGGATGGAGCCCACGCGAACGGCCCCCGACCGATTCACCTGGTCAGGGGCCGTTCATCTGCGGTGGGTGTGGGATTTGAACCCACGGTGACATCGCTGCCACGACGGTTTTCAAGACCGTTCAGCAGGAGCCGCCACCATGATGTTGACCTGCAACGACTCTTGAGGCACCACTCAGCACGTCTGCTCTGGCCCGCATATGGCCCATGCCGTACCCCCTACTGCCTCTACACCACACTCTCCAGCCGTGCGCTCAGAAGTTGCCCAGCGGTTCAATGGCCAGCAGGGAGGAATCACGAGTAGCAGCGGCCTGTGGCAGTGGCCAGCGCACACGCTTGACACCAGCACAACAGGCGCTCACCAACAGTTTTGGCATCTGGTACGCCACCCAAGGAGAATGTTCTATCCGATTCTGTTGGCAGACTTACATCCTCATCACCACGGAGATACCATAGCCCTCCAGAGATAGGAGCAATTAATGTCAGCCCCAAGTTCCAGTTCATTCACGCACGGGTACGAAGAATTCTGGAGAAAGCCGCAAAAGTTCGTAGATTCGGCTATCAAAACCAGCACGATCGTGCTAGACACCAATGCAATCCTAAATCTTTATCGAATGAAAAAGTCAGCACGTAATGAATACCTTCAAGTATTGCAGAAGATCGAAGCCAGAGTCTGGATCCCGAGGCAAGTGGCCGACGAGTTCCACAAGAACAGGCTTTCTACGGTAGATTCGCACGTAAACTCACTTAAGGGGAAGTCCGAAACAGTTTCCGAATCTGCCGAATCCTTTAGATCGGCATTGCGCGACTTTTTTAAATTGCACTCGCTGGCAGACGGCAGATCGTCGGACTATCTGAAGCCGCTGAACGACTCTATCTCCGATATCGTAGGTTCCGTCAAAAGAGAAGTGGAAGAGTACGACCTGAAGGCGTCGGACCTACTTTCTGGCGATCCGGTCCTGGCGCGCCTTTCTTCTCTATTCGACGGAAAGGTTGGATTGGGCATCCCCGCAGAAGATCTCAAGGGCGCAGCAGCGGAGGCGCTGCGACGAGCGGAGGAGGAAATTCCCCCGGGATACAAGGACGCACAGAGCAAGGGCGAAAAGGGGGTAGGAGATTACTTCATTTGGCGGGAAGTTATTGATCACGCAAAAACAACCAAACGAGACATTCTTTTCGTTTCTACGGACATGAAAGACGATTGGGTTCGCAAGCAGTGCGGATTCTCCATTGGCCCCCGTCCCGAGCTTGTGCAAGAGATGCGCAATTTGGCCGGGGTCGCATACCATCACCTCCCCCTGGCAGTATTCCTCTCTCGGGCTGCCGATGTGCTCGAAGTGCAGGTAAGCCAGGACACAATTAACCAAGTAAAAGATAGATCAATCTCGACCGAGAAAAAAGACTTGAAAAAAGAGATCCGGAGATGGCAGGAAGTTTTTGATTCCAGCGAGAAGAAAATGATGGAGTTCCATTATGCAACCATCTCCCTTCGCGAAAAGATTTCTATGGCCGAGCGCGAGGCAGCCACAGCACGGCACAGAGTGAACCATATGCGGACTTCCCATCCGGACTCGAAAAATTTCATTGCCGAACTGGCAGCCGCAGAGGACAACCTGCGGCGAACCGTATCCGAATTTGAAGCAGCAAGGGATTCCCTAACCGCTGCCGAGCGAGAGAATGTCTTGATTGGGGAGCGCTTGAGAATGACACAGGAAAGGCTGGAATTCGGGTAAGCGCGAAGCTGAGATGCCACCCCATATCGACTCAAGTGAAGGTGCCTTTTGCTCTAAATTCGGTCGATTCGAGTCATACTCGCCTTCAAGCCCATCGGCATAGCCGTGTCCCGGCAGGTACGGGCGTACGTCGGAAGGAGCAGATGGCAGGCTTGAGGCACCTACGAAGAGAAGAGGGAAGACGCGTGTCGCAGCAGGCCAGCCCTCGCGGGACCTTCCTGAAGATCGCTCAAGTCGTGAAGGCTCGGATCGATGCCGACCCGACGATGACCGAGCTGCCAACGGCTGCGGACCTGATGGGCGAGTTCGGCGTTTCCCGAGGCGTAGCTCTTCGGGTCTTCGACGTCCTCCACGAGCAGGGCGTTGCTGAACGCGTCGCTGGCAGTCGCTTGCGAGTGGTGCGGCGCGGGGAAGCCGTCGACCGTCGGCCGTTGGCTGATCAGCTCATCGACGTGATCACGAATGACCAGCTCCCTGTGGGGGCACCCTTCCCAAGTGCGACCAACCTGTGTGCACGGTTCGGCGTCTCCCGACCCACCCTGGCCAAGGCGCTCAACAAGTTGGAAGCTTCTGGGCTTCTGTCGGCAGGCAAGCAGGGCAAGCCTCGCACCGTGCTGTCCCTGCCGAAGCGAGAGGAGAGTGCCAGCCCGTGAGCACCAAGGCAATGACCGACTGGGCATACCCCCTTGCCGCGTCGCTGCTCTCCGAGTCCTTGCCGCGTCGATGGGCGCACTCGCAGGGTGTGGCAGAGAGGGCCCGTGTGCTTGGTCCGATTCTCGGTTCAGACGCCGATCTCCTGGAAGCTGCAGCCGTGTTGCACGACATCGGTTATGCGCCCAGCCTCGCCAAGACCGGCTTTCACCCGCTCGACGGGGCCCGGTATCTACGGGATGTAGCTCGCGCTGACGAAAGGCTGGTGCGCCTAGTGGCTCATCACTCCTGCGCGTGGATGGAGGCGGAAGCCCGAGGTGTCCGGGACGAGTTGGAGGAGGAGTTCCCCCGGGAGGCGCCCCACCTGAGCGATGCTCTCTGCTTCTGCGACATGAACACCACGCCGGACGGCACCCCGACGAATCCGGTGGACCGGATCAACGAGATTGCTGGTCGCTACGGTCCGGAGAGCTTGATCGGGACGTTCATCCGGCGCGCCGAACCGGAGATCCTCGGCTGCACGGTGCGCGTCCTTGAGCGACTCGCCACCGCCAAGCGTCAGCCTACGTAGGGCGCAGCCCGCTCCCGATCCAAGGCATGCTCGATCCTGAGCCGCATGGTGGGGTGAATATCGAACTCCCGCAGGTCCGATGGGCTGACCCATCGGACCTGCGTCGTCTCGTCGCTCGTACGAACGTCGCCACCGACCGGGCGGGCGCGAAAGCAGATGCTGAACTGCTGACGTGCCTCACCGTCGTCGTACAGCATCACGTGCCCGGGGTCGGTGTAGATCCCAGACATGTCGACGACTTCGGCTTTGATGCCGGTCTCTTCCCGCACCTCGCGCACCACGGTGTCGCTGATGGACTCACCCACGTCGTGCCCTCCGCCGGGCAGCGCCCAACGGCCGTTATCCGAACGCTGGATCAGCAGTACGTCGCCTGCGTCGTTCTGGACGAAGGCGACGACGGACGGCACGACCGAGTTGGCCGGCGGGGCGTCGGGGTCGTGAAGGTAGTCGATGCGTCCCATGTTCAAGCTCCCGTGATGTCGTGGTCCGAGACCGGGCGGGCACTGCCCCATGCCTGTTCGATGCTATTCGCGTAGGTGTCGAAGAGTCCGCCGCCGGGCAGCCGCCTCAGGTGCAGGACGGGCGCCATGTAGGCCCCGATTCCGTAGACGTGGGTGTTCACCAACATCTCGTCATCAGATCGGAAGAGGGAGTTGTAGAGCGTCCCGTCATGTAGGCGGAAGCCGATGTCCGGATGGCTGGCGAAGAGCGGACGGTAGTTCACCAGGGCGTTGCGGATCTTGCCGTCCATGATGCGGTGCCCTTCGTCTATTCCGCGCTGTCGCACCGCCTCACAGTCCGGATCCCCCAGCAGGATCCGCACCTGCGTGGCTCCTTCCGCCTTCCTCTTCAAGAGGTCATGAAACAAAGGGTCTTCCGAAAGCCAGAGCCCGGAGTACACGAGGACATCGACCCGGGACTCGGCTCGCTCGTAGATCTCGCGCCACAAGGTGTTCGGCACCTGGTGGCGGTGCGGGTAGATGGTGACGATCTCAGCCTTGCTCAGATCGGTTGAAGTAGCGACAGCGCGCGAGTCATCCCACAGTGTCGTCACATCGACGTTGAGCTTCGCGGCCGTGGCGTACTGATGCCGCCTGTACGGGATCTTTCCCTGCGTAATCCAGCGTTCGACCGTCTTCGGGTTGACCTCGATCGAGTCGGCAAGTTCCTGGATGGTCATGCCCTGTGCCAGCAGGGCCGACCGTAAACGCTCGTTGGACATCTCAACCCCCGTGGGACGTCTTGGGACCTCTCGAAGGTAGCCAGATGAACTTCAGCTGTCCACGGGAGGGGTAAACAACGCCCCTGGCCTGGGCAGATGCTGATGGTGCGCCAGGAGGTCGAGGCGCGAATCAAGAAGTCACCACCGCTTCGCTTGACAGAACCTCCATGCAGAACCTGTAATACAGGTACCGCATCAGCCGTCAGGCGGAAGCGCAGAAGGGGCCCTTCTTTGGGCTGCTTCGACCTGCACGAGTGCAGAGGGCGGGGACGCTGCAATCCCGCTAAAGGCCAGGTAGGACGCAATGGGCTTCGGCCCGACTGGCGAGGTGGCCCGGCGACCGCGAGCAACGGCCGGAGAGTGGGGACGTGGTCCCCCTTGCAGTGCGTATCCCCTGTTCAGCGGCGTGAAGGAGTCATCAAGTGAGGCAGTTACATACCCGGGCGCTCCCGTGACAGACCGGTAGGGCAGCGCCGCTTCACCTCTCGCTCGTCAGAGCTTCCGGGCTCTGTGGGCGGCCGGTCATCTTCCACCGATTCGCGGCGGCTATCGCCGCGCCGGTTGCCTCCTCTGCCCGTCCGGCCCGCCTTCGTGGCGGCGACCGTACGGGCGGGGTTGAGGGGAGCCGGAGAGTCTGGCCCCGAGAGGGGGAGTTCGATGGAGATCGCTGTCGCCGCTATCGCGGTCGTCGGCACCGTGCTGGGCGCCGGCGTCGTCGGCATCCAGCAGTTTCTGGTGGTCCGGGCGCAGCGTCGGCAGGCGCTGCGGGATAGGGCCATGGCCGCCTTGGCGCAGTTGAGTATCGCGCTGGCGGATCACCGCAGGGCGACGTGGGTCCGTGAGGATCTGCGCCTGTCCAATGCGGCTGCGGAGAAGGTGGCGGAGGCTCGTGAGGCGAGCCACGTGACCCGCTCCGCCCTCACCGCTCCGCAGGTCGCCCTGACCATGCTGCTTCCCGCGCTGCGTCTCGACATCGAGGCGGCTGTTCGTGCCGTCTACGCGATGCGGGGTGCGCGGTCCGCCGAGGCGCTGGCCTCGTACCGCGAGACGGCCGTATCCGCAGCCGACGCCCTGACCGCCATGGCGGCCAGCGTCCTGTCCCGCCCCTGAACCACCCACCCCGTGAACGGCCGCACCCCCGGAGAGGCAACTCCGGGGGTGCTTCGGGCCGCCCAACCGTCTAAGGAGTGCACGACCCATGAAGAACATCGTTGCTGGTCGCGAGCCCGTTACCGCGACCGAGTTCGTCGAGCTGGCTCTGGGGATCGACCTGGAGCTGTTCACCGGTCCGGCCGTCGAGTCGCCGCTGGAGCGGGCGGCGCGCCTGGACGTGGCGTCCGAGGTCCTGGCGGACCTGGAGGACACGGACCCGGAGGCCGCCGCTTACGCCCGGTCCCTGATGCGGACCCTGCCCCTCAAGCCCCTGACCGCGGCCGGCCGTCCGCGCCGTGCGGTTCGCCCGGTCGTGTCGGTGACGGGTTCGGGGGTGGCCGCGTGAGCGAGCACACCGCGCAGATGTCCGTCCGTGACGGCAGGTGGACCCTGTACGTCGCACTGATGGGTGTTCCGGTCTCGCAGTGGCCGGAGCACGACTTCGGCACCGGGGTGGTGCCGACTCCGGCGGAGCGTTCACGTGCGCTCACCGGGCTCGGGTTCGTGTTCACGGACGAGGCCGCGTGGGTGTGGGAGGAGTACCCGGAGAGGCCGGACGACGACACGTCGCCGGTCCTGCTGCTGGCTTCGGTCCGGGTGCGTTCACGGGACGGGGGCCTGTCGTGAACAGTGTTCAGATCCGTTCAGCGGAACGCGCCCTGTCGGTCGGGACGTGGCTGATCGTCGGTGGGGCGATGCTGTTCTCCATCCTCACGGTCACCCCGCTGATGGAGCGCCACAGCCCCAAGGGGTGGGAGTGGACGGCCCCGATCCTGCCGCTCGTGGTGGACGCGGCCGTGGTGATCGTGGTCCGTCTCGACTCGGTTCTGGCCGCGTTGGGCGGGGACGGTGGCCGGTGGCCCATTGCGCTGCGGTGGATGACCGGCGGCATGACCCTGGCCCTGAACATCGCTGACAGCGCGCTGAAGAAGGACCTGGTGGGTGTGGCGGTCCACTCTGTGGCACCGCTGCTGCTGATCGTCACGGCAGAGACCGGTCTCGCCTACCGGCGGGCCATCACCGCCGCCCGTACCGCCCGCGAAACCCAGCAGATCGCTGCGCGTGCGGAGCGGGAGCGGGCCGCCGAGGAACGCCGGGAAGCCGCTGAGCGTCGGCGCCGTGAGGAGCGCGAGCACGCGGCCTTGTTGGCGCGTGAACAGCGTGAACACGAAGCAGTGCTGGACCGGGAGCAGACCGCCCGGGAAGAGGCCGCACGGCGGGAGGAGCGCGAGCGGGCCGAGGCGAAGGAGCGGGCCGAGCGTGAAGCCCGTGAGCGCCGTGAGGCCGAGCGTGAACAGCGTGAGCAGGAGCGTGAACGCACTGAGCGCGAGGCGGCCCAGCGCCGGGAGCTGGAGGCCCGGGAGCGGGAGGCCCGTGAACGCCGTGAACACGAGCGTGAACAGCAGCGGGCCGAGCGTGCACGCCAAGCTCTGCTGTCCGGCGGTCCTGCCGAGGAGCGGCAGGAGGAGCCGTTGGCGCGGGCCACGGTCCGGGCCGCGTTCGACGCCGGTCTGCCGATCCGGCAGGCGGCCGAGCTGTGTGGCTGGTCGGTCGGGTGGGTGACCGCCCGCTACCAGGAACACCGCGACACCACCGCCGCCGACGCCGGCGCTTCTGCTCCGGACCTTGAGGAGGTCACCGCATGATCACCCTGATCCGCACCCGCACCCTGAACACCCTGCGCACCGACCTCGCCACGGCCGAGACGGAAGCCCAGGCGGCCCGCGTTGAGGCGAACGCGTGCCTGGAGCAGAGCGGCGACCTGCTCGACCACCTGACCCATGCCGACGACGTCGCGGAGGAACTGCGGGCCGAGCTGGACCAGTCCCGGCTGAATGCGGCGCGGCTCGAAGGCGAGCTGGAGGCCCTGCGGGCCCAGGTGCTGCTGGACACCGAGGACCGCCAGGCCCTACGGACCCTGCTGCGGGCGACCCGCAAGCAGAACCAGCGGGCCGACCGGGTCTACGTCCTCTTCCGCTTCGGTGAGCTCCACAGCGTCCACGCCACGTCCACCGCCGCTGAGCTCGCCGCCGAGGCCGAGGGCGCCGCACGCGTCGGATGGACTCCGCACACCACCTGCTGCGACGGCACCACCGCCCCGGCCTCCGAGGTCCGGTGGCGTATCCAGCCCGTTCTCCTCGGGGCAACCCGGTGAGCGCCCTGCCCACCTACCGGTGGCGCCTCGCACCGGACGGTTTGGCTACCCGCCGTCAGCTGCGCGCGCTGGGGTTGCGGCCGGGTGGTCAGGACGTCGTCGCGGAGGTCCACCGGCCTCGCCGCCGGCGGGCCCCGCTGGTGGCCTACCTCTACCGCATCGACCGCGCCCACCCGGTCCGGCCCATGACCCCGGCCCGCCGCGCGGCGCTCGCCGCGGCGATGCGGGCCCGCCGCACCTGCCCCAACTGCCTTGTGGACGTGGGGTATTGCATCCCGCGGTCGCTCGGCATGTGCGTGACCTGCCATGACACCCCCGAGGGTGCCCGGCCTGCTTTCCAGGGCCCGGCCGGGCACCCGCCTTCCACTCCTGAAGGAGCGTGACCAGTGTCCACCACCGAGACGAGTACGAAAGCACCGCCCGACACCCCGCCCGTGCCCGAGGTGCTGACGTCGGTCGACGGGCCGAATGGACAGCCGGTGCCGATCGAGATCACTCTCAACCAGCAGCCCGCCGACAGCACCGGGCCTGTGCCTGCTCAGGAGAGTGCGGGGCGGTTGCGGGCGTGGCCGGTGGCCCTGTTCGGCACCGAGGCTGCCACCACCGGGGCATCCGCCGCCTACGCGGCGGCCGGCACGGCGGGTGTGCTGGCGGCTGCGGGGGTTGCTGCCGGGGGCGGTCTGATCGCCGCCGGTGTGGCCGCCTACCGCTCCCGCACCACCAAGCCGAAGGGTCCCGGCGGGCGGGTACTGCGCCCCTCCGGCCCCCGCACCACCCCCAACGCCTCCTCGGGCCGGGGCCGTTCGGGTGGCCGTGGCAGCGGAGCCGGGCTGGGAGCGGGTGGCGGTCGTGGTCTCCGTACGGGTGGCCGGGGGCGTTCCTCCGGGCTCGGTGCGGTCAGCTCCCGAGCCTCCTCCCCCCGCAGCGGCTCCCGCCCGTCCTCCACCTCTTCTGCCTCGCCCACCAGGACAAGCCCCGTCCTGAACAGGATGAACAAGCGCACGGGCGGTAGCGGGGCCGGTGTGGGCGGGTTCGCCGGCCGTTCGCCATCCGGCCCCGGTGCGGGGTCGGGGTCGGGAGGGAAGGGCGGTCTGCTGCGGCGGCTTTCCCCGCACCGCAACGGCGCTGGTGGGGCCGGTTCCGGGTCGCTCTCCAAGGAGCGGGGATCGGGTGCTGGCCGTGGTGGCGGGCCAGGGCGGTCGACGGTCGGTGCGTGGACGCGTCGTGCCGCCCGGTCCGGGATGCGAACCCTCGCCAAGACCTTGGGTGCGGGCCGTGCGACTCGTGATTCCGCCGCTGGTCGTGCCCTGTCGGACCGTATCCGTACCGGGCGGCGGAGCCTGATGAAGAAGGGAAAGGCCGGGGTGCGGTACGTGCTGCGCAGTGCGGCGGCGAAGGTCGCGGCCGGTGCGGTCGGCACCCTGGCCCTGGTCCCGGGGTTGTTGCTGCGGACCGGGGCCGCCGCGATGGGCGGTCTCCTGCGGCTGCTGCGCCTGGCCCCGCGCACCGGGGCCAAGTGGGGCGTCCACTTCACCCGCTGGTCCATCCACCTGGCCAAGACGGTGCACACCCGGCTGATGGCCAAGGCGAAGAAGCAGCTGGTGGCCGAGACCCGGCCCGACGTCATGACCGACTTCGACGAGCCCGGCCACACCCGCCCCCTCACCACCGTCGACCCGTTCGGTACCGACTACTTCGGAGGAAACCTCGTGTCCGTGTTCCAGACCGAGACCGAGGCCGTGCGCGAGGCATACTCGGCCTACGACCCGCCGATGATGCTCGCCGTGGCCGCCGAGTACTGGGGCTTGCCCGAGGGCGTCACCTCGGTGGCCGAGGCGGTACGGCAGCTCGCGGTCAACACCGCCGACAAGTACCCCGCCGACGCGAAGATGGCCGACCAGGTCGCCGCGGTCTACGCCCTGCTCCACCAGGCCGCCCAGAAGGCCGCCGAGGTCGGCCCCCTCTTCGCGAAGGTCCACGAGAACGACCTCCGCCGCTTCGAGGAGCCCCGCCCGGGTGAGCACATGTGGAACATCCTGGAGCGCCGCCAGGACGGCGGGTTCGACCAACGTGAGCCCTCCCGGTTCGTCGCGGTCGCCCAGGACGTCGCGCACGTCTACTCCCGCTACGAGCCCGGCCACATGAACCAGGTCGCCGCCGAGTACGAGGGCATCCCGGCCGGCATCGAGAACATCGCCGCCGCGATCAACCTGCTCCAGGTCCGCTCCAACGACCGCTACCCCGTCGACAAGGCCGTTGTCGACGCGATCACAGACGTCCACCAGCTCCTCATGCAGGCCGCGTCTGCCGCGCAGGAGCTGATGCCGTCCTTCCGTCGTCTCCACGCCCCCGACATCGCCCGCCACGAAGCCCCCCGCAACGGCGAAGAGTCCGAAGCCATGTGGGACGTCTGACCACCTGAACCACCACCTCACCCCGCTCAATCGTCTGTGGGCCGTGCACCGGCTGGTGTACGGCCCACAGGCACATCCCCTGTCCTGATCCGTGTTCGTCGAAGGAGCCTTGATGGCTGCCAAGCCCGCCGCTGCTCCGGTCCTGGACTGGAGCTGGAACCACACCCCCGCCACGTCCGCCGCCCTGGTCGCCGGAGGCGCCTACGCGCTGGCCGCGACCGGGTCCGTCACCGGCCTTCCTCCCTCCCACGCCCTCATGGTCGCCGGGGCCGGGGCCGCCGCCCAGAGCCTGGCCGACCTGGTCCAGCACCGGCCCGCCGGCCACATCGTCGCCCGCTGCGCTGCCTGGCTCACCGCCGGAGGCTGGACCGCCTCCGCGCTGGCCGACCACACCCCTCTCACCTGGGGCATGACCGGCTGGTGGGCCGCCGGAACCGTGGCCGGCATGACCCTGGCCCGGGGCCTGGTCCGCGCCGAGGAAACCGCCCGCACCGAACGCCACGAACGTAAGCTCCAGAAGTGGGCCAACAAGCAGGCCGGTGAATGGCACGAGCGCCTGCACCGCCTCTTCCGCCTGGAAGGCCACCAGGTCGACGGCGTCCGCCCCTGGAAAGGCGACGTCGGCTACACCGTCCTGGTCACCATGCCCTCCAACACCCCCGAACTCCCCGCCGACGCCGTGCGCAAGCTCGCCGTCGACCTCCGCCTCCCCAAGGGCGGCGGCATCCAGATCCTCGACGGCGAAACCTACGGGCAGACCCTGATCCGGGTCACCGCCGTCGACGTCCTCGCCCAGCAGATCGACCTCCCCGACACCCCGCCGGACACCACCGTCACCAGCATCTACGACGGCATCCCGCTCGGTCTCAAGCCCGACGCCGAAGAGGCCCGCATCGCGGTCGTCGACGACTGCGTCCTGGTCGTCGGCCAGGTCGGGTCCGGCAAGACGAACCTGCTCAACGCAGCGAACGCCGGGCTCCTGCGCACCGACAACACCGTCGTCATGCACATCGACGTCACCGGCGCCGGCATCAGCCTGCCCTGGCTCCACACATGGGCCGCCGAGGGAACCGCAGGGGTGCCGGTGATCGACTGGACCGCCGACACCGTCGAAGAAGCCCACATCCTCTGCGACACCGTCATCGCCGGAATCGCCGCCCGCAAGACCGGCCACCAGGACAAGCTCACCGAGGACGACAAGCTCACCGTCACCCACGACCTGCCCGAAGTCGTGGTCGCCGTCGACGAGATCGCCGAACTCACCCCGGCACTGCTCCGCAAGCTCGACACCATCGTCAACACCGGCCGCGCCGTCCGCGTACGCGTGCTGATCTGCGGACTCAGGGCCACCCAGGACGTCATCACCGCCGCGATGAAGAAGCAGTCCCGGGGCCGGGTCGGGATGCGCGTCTCCGACCCCGAGGAGCTGTCCCACCTGTTCCCGACCGGCGGGGCACGTATCAACCCCAAGTCGGCCCCGTACAAGGGCTGCGGGTTCTACTCCTCACCGGACGCCGACGACGTCGTGTCCGACCCGGCCGCGTTCAAGGCGTACCGGATCACCCCGAAGCAGATCCGGGTGCTGTCCGTCACCTACGCGGAGCGCCGGCCGAAGCTCGAAGACGTCTTCCTCGACACCGAGCCGGGCGAGTACTACGCCAGCCGGTGGGGCCGCATCCTCCCCCGCCTCTACAAGGCCGGACAGCTCGCCCCCACCACCGCCCCCTTCACCAGCGGCGACACCCTCTACCCGCCGATCAACCAGCTCACCGGCATCCCCATCACCACCGCCACCGACCCCGAGGACGAGAACGCGCCCGCGCCCCGCACCGTCGCCGCGGCCTCCCCGGCACCGGCCCGGAGCGGACCGCAAGTAAGCGGCGATCTGCTGTCGATCATCCTCAACACGGCTCGCACCACCCCCGCCCAGGCCCCGGCCACCACCAGCGGCGGGGACGATGCCACGGTCATCCGGGCCGACTTCGGCCGCGTCATCCAGCAGGCCGGAACCCCCGAGGACCGGCCCAGCCCCGTCCCCCAGCTCCTGGCCGAGGCACACCAGCACGTCGTCGCCGCCGGCGGGCGGATGTGGAGCAGCGACCTCGCCGCCGCCCACGGCCTGGACCCCCGCGCCTTCGGCACCGAGCTGAACCGTCTGCTGCGCGACGTCGGTGTCGAACGCCCCGGAGTCGGCACGGTCCGTATCGGAGACGAGTCCAAGAGCGGCTACCTCGCCGAAACCCTGGCCGAAGCCATCCAGTGCTACCGCAACACACAGTGACCCGGCCCGGCACCTGACCCACACAGCCACCCCACACAGACCCACACACCCCGACCCACACAGCCCGTGTGCGTCACACAGACGCGTGTAGGTCCCTGACCTGCCCGTGTGGGGCATGTGCGTCACACACAACCCCCTCCCGGAAGAACCCCGGAACCCCCTCCCGGGAGGGGGTTCCGGGCCCTCCTGGCGGTGTGTGTGGCCCCACACCCCACACATCACTCCCGGTAACCGAAACTCACGTGAGGTCGTCGCCCCATGGCTCTGACCGTCTCCGCCGTCGTCCTGTTCCTGATCATCGTCCTGATCATGCTGCGCACCGGCTACCTCCGCTTCGGCGCCGCCATCGCCGCCGCCTTGCTCGGCTTCTTCACCGCCTCCACCGGCATCGCCCCCGCCATCAACCAGACGCTCAACAGCATCGTCACCGCCCTCGCCCAGCTCACCGCCTGACCAACCGAGGAGCCCCGCGTGAATACCGACACCACCTTCGCCCCCGCCAACTGGACCCCCGCCGCCCCGGCCGACTCCGGGCACGCGCCCATCGACCCGGCCGAAGCACGCGAACTGCTCTCCGACGAGCTGTACATGGCCCGCGTCTGGTCCCTCATCCGCCGCGAAGAGGAAACCCGCACCGGACAGACGACCCCGGCCCACGACCAGGCCACACCCCCGGTGCCCGCCGCCCTGACCAACCCCGCCCGCCCGCAGGCCCCCGCCCACACCGGGGTGCCCGGGTGGGTGTGGCAGTACAGCGCGCTCGCCCTGTCCACCGGAGGCTTCGTCGCCCTCGCCGGATACGGGATCGGGGCCGCCGCCCCGGGCCTCGCTCACATTGACGACATCCTCGCCGCGCTCGGTCAGGCCGTCATGTCCATCGCCGTCCTCGCCGTCCTCGCGGCCCTCTTCCTCACCAGCCGCCGTACCCGCTCGACCGGCCGCACCGGCACCACGGTCAACATCCGCAAGGCCGTCATCAAGCGCAGCCACTTCCACGGCTGAACCCCACCAAACGCCGAGGGCGGCCCCCTCACGCCAATGACCGGGGCCGCCCTCGTTCCACCCAACTCAACAGTGGAGGCCACCAGCATGACCCACCCCGTCCCCATCCGACGAGAGGGCGCACACCTCTCAGCCGCCCTGGCCGCCGCCGAGTACGACTGGCACGTCTTCCCGCTCCGCCCCGCGGACAAGCGCCCCGCCCTCCACGGTGAGGCCGCGTGCCCGCTGACCGGGGACTGCGCGGGCGGTCACCGCAAGTGGGAGGACCGGGCCACCATCGACCCCGACCGCATCCGCCGCGCTTGGGCCGACCGCCCCTTCAACATCGGCATCGCAACCGGACCCTCCGGGCTGCTGGTCGTGGACCTGGACGTGCCCAAGAGGAACAGCAGCACGGACACGCCTTCCGGCGTGACGACCTTCAAAGCGCTCTGCGAGCGCGCCGGGCAGCCCGTCCCCACCACCTACCGCACCCGGACCGCGTCCGGCGGACACCACCTGTACTTCACCACCCCGTCCGGGGCCCGGTTGGGCAACACCGCGGGCACCCTGGCACCCCTGGTGGACACCCGGGCATGGGGCGGATACGTCGTCGCTGCCGGTAGCACGACGCCGGGCGGCCGGTACGAGGTCACCGACCTGGCTCCCGTCGCACCGCTGCCCGGCTGGCTGCTCACCCTGCTCCAGCCCGCACTCCGTCAGCCGGTCGGGCCGTTGACCGTGCCGGTTGTCAGTGGCAGCCGCGCCGGGCGAGCCGCTCTGGAGCGGGAGTGCCGGAAGGTCGTCGCGGCGCCGGGGAAGCAGGGCAACAACACGCTAAACCGCAGCGCTTTCAAGGTGGGGCGCTTCGTCGCGTGGGGCGACCTGGCCCGGCACGAGGTTGAGGAGGCCTTCCAAGGGGCGGGAGAGGCGCGGGGGCTCACCGCTGCCGAGTGCCGCGCCACGATCCGCAGCGCCCTGGACAGCTCCATCCGCACCGCCCGGCCCCGGGAGACGGCATGAGCACACCGCCCCGTCCCCGCTTGGAAGGCCGTCCCGCACCGCCCACCGGCCCCGGCCTCGCCGAACCGGCCCCGGCCGCATCCGGCAGTAGCACGCCGAAGGTCGTCGGCCGGCAGGCCGTCCCTCCATCCCTTCGTCCGGACCCGCGCATGGTCACCGTGACCGGCATCGTCCCCGGACTTCACATCCGCGGCCTCGACCGGAACGAGATCCCCGTCGCCGACTGGCTGTGCACCTGCGGCCACCACGAACGCGCCCGAGGCCGCAAGGCCGTCACCGAACTCACCACCCGCGCCCGCGTGGGGCACTGCCCCCACGCCACCAAGCAGCACCGGAGGACCGCCGCATGACCGCAGAGAAGACCACCGGCCCCATCGACGGCGCGGCCCTGCTCAATGAAGTTGAAGCCTTCCACCGTCGGTTCAACGCCTTCCCGACTGAAGCGGCTTACGTGGCCGTCGCGTTGTGGGACGCGCACACGCACCTGCTCGACTGCTTCGACTCCACCCCGCGACTCGCCTTCCTCTCCCCGGAACCGGGCAGCGGAAAGACCCGCGCCCTCGAAGTCATCAGCACCCTGGTCCCCCACCCCATGCACGCCGTGAATGCCTCACCTGCTGCGCTGTTCAGGGCGGTGGCCGATGAGGCCGGACGGCCCACGATCCTCTTCGACGAGATCGACACCGTCTTTGGCCCCAAAGCCAAGGACAACGAGGACTTGCGCGGGCTGCTGAACGCCGGACACCGCAAGAGCGGCGTCTCCTACCGGTGCGTCGGAGACGGAGGCACACAGACAGTTGTGGCCTTCCCGTCTTACTGTGCCGTTGCCCTGGGCGGTCTCGGTTCCATGCCCGACACGATTTTGGCGCGCTCCGTCATCATCCGGATGCGCCGCCGGGCCCGTAACGAGCACGTAGAACCGTTCCGGGCCCGTATCCACGAACCGCAGGGCCACGCCCTGCGCGACCAGCTCACCACCTGGGCCGAGCAGGTCCGGCCACGCATCGACGGCGCTTTCCCCGACATGCCCGAGGGCATCACCGACCGACCTGCCGACGTATGGGAACCGCTGCTCGCTGTGGCCGATGCCGCCGGCGGAACCTGGCCCGACCGGGCCCGCCAAGCCTGCGTCGATCTCGTCACTGCGGTGAACGAGGACGACCGCGCCTCACTCGGAGTCAAGCTCCTCACCGACCTGCGCGACCACGTCTTCCCCGGCGAGGACAGCGTCTCCACCATCGAGATCCTGCACCTGCTCAACGCCATGGAGGAATCACCCTGGGGCGACCTCGACGGTCGCCCGCTCAACGCCCGCGCTCTTTCCAAGACCCTCAAGGAATACGTCACCGCCAAGGGCAAGCCCATTTCCCCCCGGGCCCTGCGCATCGGCGGACAGATCGTCAAGGGCTACCACCGCGACGACCTGACGGACGCCTGGAACCGCTACTGCCCGCCGCCTCCCGAATCCTCGGTTACATCGGTTACACCTCTCGCATTGGACGTCTGACCTGCGAAGCACCTGTAACCGATGTGGGCGGTGTAACCGGAACACCTCCGGTTACACCGCCCACCCGGCCGCCACCTGTAACCGCAAGCTATCGGTTACGCCCCACCCATCGGTTACAAGAAACAGGACCCTGACCTGCGGCGTAACCGATGTAACCGATGTAACCGCACCTGTGAGACCGAACCGAGCCAAGGAGTCGGACCATGGCACGCCCGCAGATGCTCAAGCTCCCCGAAGTCCTCGACGAACTCAACATGAGCCGCGCCGCTTTCTACCGCCTGCGCGCCCGGGGTCTCGCCCCGAAGCTCATCAAGCTCCCCAACCACCAGGTGCGCGTACGCCGCGCCGACCTTGACGCCTGGCTCACCAGGTACGAGGAAGCCGCCTGAGTCCGCACCGACCAGACCTGAGAGGGCCCGCCACGGCGGGCCCTCTCAGCATGGAGAGACATGCTCACCTTCGACGTCGTCTTCTGGTCCATCCGGCAGCGCAAAGGCCGGCCGAAGCCCTGGGAACTCCGCTGGCGCGTTGGAGCCGAGGGACACTCCAAGAGCTTCACCCTCAAACCGCAAGCAGACGGCCGCCGCTCCCAGCTCATGGCCGCGCTGAAAGCGGGGCAGCAGTTCGACGAGGAGACCGGACTCCCCGAGAAGGAGCTTGCCGCTCTCGCGATGCCGACGTGGTACGAGCACGCGAAGGCGTACGCCCTGATGAAGTGGCCCGGGGCGGCAGCAAAACATCGAGCGAGCATCGCGGAATCCCTCGCTGTCGTGACGCCCGTCTTCACGGCCAGAGGCGGCACCGGTCCTGATGCTCGCGTACTCCGTGCGGCCCTGTATCAGTGGGCGTTCCGAGCCGTGGACGGACCGAAGGGCCAGCCCGTCGCGCGAGCCGACGCCCAAGAGCCTCCAGACACCGTCCGGAAGGCGTTGGAGTGGGTTGCGCAGCACTCGATGCGGGTGGATGAAGCAGCGAAACCGGAGCATGTCCGCGCGGCGCTGACGGCCCTATCCCGGCTCCTGAACGGGAAGCCTGCGGCCGAGAACACCGCGAACCGGAAGCGCATGGTGCTGAGCAACGCCTTCCGCTACGCCGTTGAGGAGCGCGCTCTCCTCTCCCGTCATCCGTTCCTGTCGGTGGACTGGGCGGCTCCGAAGACCTCCGATGAAGTCGATTTCCGTTGGGTGCCCGGCCCGCGGCTCACTCGGGAGCTACTGGCCGCCGTGGCAAAGCAGGGAGACCGCGGCGGACATCTGGAGGCGTTCTACGGAGCCGTCTACTACTTGGCGACACGTCCCGGTGAGGCCGTGGCGCTGCGCGAGTCGGATTTCGTCCTGCCCCCGAAGAGCGAGCCGGAGGCATGGGGGGAAGTACTGGTGTCGGAGAGTCATCCCGAGGTCGGGAGCGGCTGGACCGACAGCGGGAAGTCCCACGACGAGCGCGGCCTGAAGCACCGGGCGCGGAAGGCCATCCGAGCCGTCCCCGTCCCGCCGGTCTACGTCCGCATGGTCCGATCCCACATCGAGCGCTTCGGTGTGGGATCGGACGGGAGGCTCTTCCGGGCAGCGCGCACCGGTCGCCTCACGTCGAATGAGTACTCCGAGGTCTGGAGCGAGGCTCGCAAAGCCGTGCTCAGCGAGCAGGAGCTACGCACTCCGCTGGCGGATGTCCCGTACGCGCTGCGGCACGCCGCGATCTCGCTGTGGATCAAGTCCGGCATGGACCCGGTGGAAGCCGCCTACCGCGCCGGCCACAGCCTCGCGGTGCTCTACCGGTTCTACGCCAAGCTCCTCAAGGGAGGGTCAGCGGCGGCCAACCGGCTCGTTGAGCTGGGACTTAGTGCCGAAGATTAGGGCCGATCCTGGCCCGCGCGTGGCCCACGCGCCTTGGTCGGCACCGGGAAACATGGGCACGGAGTGAGACAAGGTGAGCGCAGAGGGCGGGCCCCCGTTCCGGAGACCCGCCCTCTGACCTGCTACTTCTCTCACCTGG
This sequence comes from Streptomyces sp. NPDC020884, assembly GCF_044333935.1. Classification (NCBI taxonomy): domain Bacteria; kingdom Bacillati; phylum Actinomycetota; class Actinomycetes; order Kitasatosporales; family Streptomycetaceae; genus Streptomyces; species Streptomyces sp. NPDC020884. The sequence continues at coordinate 215,157 of NZ_JBIRRY010000005.1, forward strand.
CGGTGGGTGTGGGATTTGAACCCACGGTGACATCGCTGCCACGACGGTTTTCAAGACCGTTCCCTTAGGCCGCTCGGGCAACCCACCCCGCGTCGGCGGCCCGGTCGCTGTGCAAGCCGATGGGCCGTCAGGCCCGCGTGGGGCCCGGTTCGACGCGTGGGACAGCCTAGCCGGTCAGCTGTCGCCCTCGCGCTGGCCCAGGGTGACTTCGGCCGTGGCCGTCTTCCCGTCGCGCTCGTACGTCAGGGTCACCTTCTCGCCCGGCTTGCGGGTCCAGATCTCGCCGATCAGGGTCGGGCCGCTGTCGACCACGGTGTTGTTGAACTTCGTGATCACGTCGCCCGCTTTGAGGCCCGCCTTGGCCGCCGGGCCGTTCGGGGTGACGGCGGGGGTGCCGCCCGCGCCCTCGGAGGAGATCGCCGCGCCGCCCGTCTTCTCCTCCATCGTCACCGTCGCGCCGATGACCGGGTAGACCGGCTTGCCGGTCTTGATCAGCTGCACGGCGACGTTCTTGGCCTGGTTGATCGGGATCGCGAAGCCGAGGCCGATGGAGCCGGCCTGGGACTGGCCGAGGCCGCCGCCGGTCGACTGGATCGCGGAGTTGATGCCGATGACCGCGCCCGTCGCGTCCAGCAGCGGGCCGCCGGAGTTGCCCGGGTTGATCGAGGCGTCGGTCTGCAGGGCGCTCATGTACGAGTTCTTGTTACTGGAGCCGTCCCCGGACGCCACCGGGCGGTTCTTCGCGCTGATGATGCCCGTGGTGACCGTGTTGGAGAGACCGAAGGGCGCGCCGATCGCGATCGTCGAGTCGCCGACCGCGACGCCCTCCGAGTTACCCAGCGGCAGCGGGGCGAGGCCCGCGGGCGGGTTCTTCAGCTTCAGGACGGCCACGTCGTAGCCCTGGGCCCGGCCGACCACCTCGGCGGCGTACTTCTTGCCGTCGGAGAAGGTCGCCGACAGTTCGCCGGACTCCGCGGCGGAGGCCACCACGTGGTTGTTGGTGAGGATGTGGCCTTCCTTGTCGTACACGAAGCCGGTGCCCGTGCCGCCCTCGCCGTCGCCGCCCTGCGCGTCGATGGTGACCACGCTGGGGAGCGCCTTCGCCGCGACCCCGGCCACCGTGCCCGCCGGGCGCTTCAGGTCCCTCGGGGTGTCCGACGCCGAGATGGTGGTCGAGTCGCCGGAGCTCCCGTTGTCGTTGCGGTCGGCCGCCCAGTATCCGAGGGCTCCGCCGATGCCGCCCGCGACGAGGGCCGCGACGGCCACCGCCGCCACCAGAGCGCTGCCGCGGCCCTTGCCGCTCCTGCCGCTCGGGGGCTCGGAGCCGGGCGGGACCGGAGCGCCCCAGACCGGGCCGTGGCCGCTGCCGTTGCCGATACCGCCGGACGTGTGACCGGCGTCCCCGCCGGCGTACGACGGGACGGCGGGCGGGGGCGGCGGCCAGGAGGCGGCCGCCGCGGGGGGCTCGGGCGCCGCGCCGTACGGGAAGTGCTGGGGCTGCTGCGGCGGCGTCGGGTGGGAACCCTGGGCGTACGCGGGCGCGGCCGGAGCCTGCGCGCCGGGCGAGCCCTGGTGCGTGGGGTCGTGGCGGGGCGCATCGGCGTGCGCCGGGGCTGCCGGCGCCGGGGTCCCCGCGCCGGGGGCGTGCGGGGAGGTCTCCGCTGCGCCGGTGTCGTACGCGGGAAGGCGCGCGGTGTCATGGGTGGGGTCGTGCGCGGGGTGGTGCGCCGTCTCGTGCGCGGCGTCCTGGGCCGGGGCCGCCGGTGGCGGAGACGTGGCTCCGTCGGTCACCGGTGAAGCCGCCGGCGGAACAGGCGCGGCTCCGTCGGTCGCCGGTTCAGGAGTTTCGGCCGGCACGGGAGGTGCGGACGGAACGGACGGCACGGCCGGTACCGCGTTGCCCTCGTTGCCCTCGTTCTCGGTGCTCACAGCTCTTTACTCCTCGGTTCCACTCGGCATCCAGTCGGCGTTCGGCAAGAAATCCGCTGTGCACGTGTCTGCGGTCAGCTTTTCCCACAACACGTCGGGCCACTGTAAGCAGGACCTGTGCATCCGCACACCAATCTTTACATCCGACAAAACAGACCTCCAGGGTGACATGTGCTCAGCCATCCCCGTGGCGGTGACACCATGGCGCGGGTGACCCACGCACGGCAGCGCAGCGCGCACACCTCCATCCAGGTCATCGCCCACCGCGGGGCCTCCGACGACGCCCCCGAGCACACCCTGGCCGCCTACCGCAAGGCGATCGAGGACGGTGCCGACGCGCTGGAATGCGATGTCCGGCTCACCGCCGACGGCCATCTCGTCTGCGTCCACGACCGGCGGGTGAACCGTACGTCCAACGGGCGCGGCGCCGTGTCGGCACTGGAGCTCGCCGATCTCGCCGCCCTCGACTTCGGCTCCTGGAAGGACCACGAGGAGTCGCCCGACTGGGATCCGGTGCCGGGCGAGCTCACCTCCGTACTCACCCTGGAACGGCTCCTGGAGCTCTTCACCGAGGTGCGGGCCGCCGGGCGGCCGCTGCAGTTGGCCATCGAGACGAAGCACCCCACCCGCTGGGCCGGGCAGGTCGAGGAGCGGCTCCTGCACCTACTGAAGCGCTTCGGGCTGGCCGATCCGCCCGCCGAAGGCCCCTCGCCCATCCGCGTCATGAGCTTCTCCGCCCGCTCCCTCCACCGCGTCCAGGCGGCCGCGCCCACGCTGCCCACGGTCTACCTGATGCAGTTCGTCTCGCCCCGGATGCGCGACGGGCGACTGCCCGCCGGGGCCCGGATCGCCGGACCCGGCATGCGGATCGTGCGCAGCCACCCCGGATACATCGAACGGCTGCACCGTGCGGGACACCGGGTGCACGTGTGGACCGTGAACGAACCGGCCGATGTCGAGATGTGCGCCGAGCTGGGCGTCGAGGCGATCATCACCAACCGCCCGAAGCAGGTCCTGTCCCAACTGGGTCGGATTTAGTGCACATTTAGGCTGAATCGGTACGTAGGGGGTGCGCCAGGGCTCCGACCTCCACCGTTACAGGGTGTGCTCCGGCGCATTCGGTGCGCGTTCGATCGTTACGAGTGCGTCACCGGCAGCGCATGGGACGGTTTCCGGTCCAGCTCAGTGGGGCATCCAACCCGTGGCGTGGGGCAAAGGAGGTCTCGGGGGTGGCGTTGGTGGTGGCACAAGAAGTGCCCGCGTCGTCGAGCATGGCCATTCCTCATGGCCCTGCCGGCGTGGGGCAGGCACGACACCGGATGCGTGAGCAGTTGCGCGGCAACGGGGTGTCGGACGCGGTCGTCGACGACGCCGTTCTGATCCTTTCCGAACTTCTCAGCAACGCCTGCCGGCACGGCAGGCCCCTGGGACGGCACACCGACGTCGGCGACGGAGACATCCGCGCCGCCTGGCGGGTGGACACCGGCGGCGCCCTCACCGTGGAGGTCACGGACGGCGGCGGCCCGACCCGCCCGGTTCCGGCCACCCCTTCGGTGACGGCACGCGGCGGCCGGGGCCTCAACATCATCAGCGCCCTGGCCCAGGAATGGGGCGTACGGGACGACTCGTCCGGCGAGGTCACCGTCTGGGCCCTGGTCTCCTCCAAGAAGCCGCCCGGCATCGGCGGCAACGGCTCGGGCGCGAACGGCTCCGCCTCGAACGGCTCCGGCTCGAACGGCAACGCCACGAACGGCAACGGCTCCGGCGCGAACGGCGTCGGCGGGCTCACCGGGTTCGAGGGACTGGACCTCTCCGAGGCCTTCGACGACGCGGGCTGAGCACACGAACGACGTGGGCCGAGGCGACGAACGACGCTAGCCGAAGCGACGAACGACGTGCGCCGAGCGCACGGCCGGCCCCGGCTGAGTGCGGGCGTGGGCCGAGCGGAGTTCCCCGGGCGGCTAGGCTCGCGCCGAGTCCGCACTGTCGCAATCGGGAGAATGCCCACCATGGCCAAGAAGCGCCCTCAGACCAAGGCCGGGAAGCAGCAGCTCAAGGACGGTGAGATCCCGGTCGTCGGGGCCCGTGAGCCCTGCCCGTGCGGATCGGGCCGTCGTTACAAGGCGTGTCACGGACGCGCCGCCGCCCACGCCGTGACCGAGCTCGTGCACCGCCCCTTCGAGGGACTCGCGGGCGAGTGCGACTGGGTCGCGCTGCGCGAACTGGTGCCCGCCGCCACGGTCGAGCTGACCCTCAAGGACGGGCTGCCCGAGGGAGTTCCGTCGGTGACGCTCGCGACGGTCCTGCCGATGGCCTGGCCGGCGCTGCGCCGCGACGACGGTTCCGTCCTGCTCGCCCTGCAGAACGACACCTCCTCCGGCGACCTCAGCCGCGACCTCGCCGACACCCTCCAGCGCGCCCTGGAGGCCGAGCCCGGCTCTCCGGTCACCGCCCGCCGCGTGCCGGCCGACGGTCCGCGCCTCCAGGACCTCCTCGCCCCGGACGCCTCCTTCGAGCCGAACGTCCACTCCGGGTTCGAGTTCTGGGTGCCGGACGCGGAGAACGCCACGCCCGAGGTGTCCGCCTCCCTGGAGCGCGCGAACGCCGCCGCGATCCCGACGACGCTGCTGTCCGGCGTCGACGCCGCGTACTGGTGCGAGACCCCGGAGAAGAACCACCTGCGCTGGGTCATGCCGCACCCCGAGGAGCAGCTCCTGGACGCGCTCGCCCGGCTGCACGCCGCGGGCACCTCCTCGCTCGGCGACGACACCCGGCTGGTCGGCTCGTTCCGGGCGCACGGCCTCGTGGTCCCCGTCTGGGACCTGCCGAGCTCGATGGGCGCCGAGGCGTGCGAGAAGCCCGCCGTCGCGTTCGCCGAGCGGCTGGCCACGGCGCTCGCCTCCGACGCCCCGCTCACCGCCGAGGAACGCCGCGCCCGGGGCGGTCTCACCAACCGTCAGGTGACCCTCAGCTGACGGTGACGACAGGGCGCCACCGACGGTGACCCGCGTCACAACTCGCCGTACTCGTAAGTAAATCGCTGTCCCTACAGGCGAGATCGAATTTGCGAACGGCAGATCTCTTGTTACCGTTCTAGAAGCCCGGTCGCTGGTGCATCCCCCGTCGCCAGCGACCGGGCGTCCTCGTTTCCGGCTGCGGCCCGCCCTGTGACACCCCGGGCGCGGAGGCCGCACCCGCCCCGAAACCCCGCCCGCCGCGCCGGATTCCGTGCGTCACGCCGGGCGGTCGCGCTCAGTCCGTGGCGCCCGGCGCCCGTTCGGATCCGGCTCGGAGCAGCAGCGGCGCCTCCTCCACCGGACCGGCGCCCACGAACTCCACCACCGCGGTGTAGGACCGGGGCGCACCCGAGGAGCGCAGGCGCGGCGTCTCGCAGGTGCCCGGCTCGTCGTGCGCGGCCGGTGCGCAGTGCAGCACCACGGTCCGGCCGCCCGGACCCATCAGCGTGAGCACGGAACGGAGTTCCTCACCGGTCACGTTCCGGTAGTAGGTGCGCGCCCAGGTCTCGCCGTCCTGGGCCATCACGCAGGTCTGCGCCTCGATGCCCTCCGGTGCGACCAGCTCGGGGCCGCACCGTGCCACCGCGTCCGTACGCCGTCCGCCCTCGCCGTCCCCGCGATCCCCCGCAGCGGAAGCGGCAGAACCGGAAGAGGACGAACCGGAAGCGGGCGAACGATCAAAGTCGGGCGGGGATCCTGCTTCTGCGTTCATTTTCGATGGCGATTTCGACCTTGTCGAAGAACGCTCTGCGGCCTCATCTCCGGATGCGCCATCAGAAATCTTTCGCTGCATGCTTTCTGGCGATGCGACAGAATATTTCGCGTCGGCCGGATCACCCGATACGGCATCCGGAGTACCGGCGGGATCTGCGGAAGCAATCAGCGGAATCAGGCACGCGAGGACGACGGCAGTCGTGAGACCGATCATGCGGAGATTCATGGTGGCCCCACCTGACCTGGCGACTGCGTGGAATTTCTGACGACGGGGCGACGATATCGGCGGAATGCGCGCCGCCGGGTCGCCCGGCACCCGTTTACCGCGGATCCGGCCCGGCTCACACCCGTTCGAGTGAGCCGGACGCCCGGCTTCGCCGTCGCCCTCCCGAGGCGTCAGTAGGCGAGCCGGCTCCCGCCGCCCGGGGCGCCGGTGCTCGCCTCGACCAAGGCGTCCAGGACCGCCCCGACGTCCGGGAGCCAGGGGGCGGCGGCCACGGGGGCCGCGACCACGGGGCCCGAGTCCTTCGTCCGCCCGCGGGACACCGGCGCGGCGGCGTCCCCGAGCGGCGCGGGGGGCCGCTCCCAGCGGACCTGGCCCGTGCCGGTCCGGGACGGCGGCAGGACGAGGTAGCCGCCCTCGCCGTGGAACCGGAGCGAGCTGGGCACCCAGTCCTTCGCGTACAGCAGTTCGCCGAGCCGTTCCAGGGTGTACGGGGCCACCAGCAGCGACCACCGGGTGGGCGTCGCCACGACGGGGCCGAGCCGCATGCCCAGTTCGTCGAGGACGCTCAGCGCTCGGGCGCCGGCCACGGCGGGCAGGCTCACCGCGCAGGGCGCGCGGTCGCCGGTCGCCAGCATCACGGGGGCGGTGGGGCGGTTGGTCCACCACCAGCGCACCATGCGCTCGTCCGTGGTGGCCGCCAGCAGGCCGGGATCGAAGGGATGTGCGCCCGGTACGGCGCAGTCGGGTTCGGGGCAGGCGCAGCCGAGGCCGCCGCCCTCACCGCCGGGGGCGGCCGGCGCCGTCCCCACTCCGGGGAGCACCGGCCATTGCCATACGGTGGCGCAGGTCAGGGCCGCGTCGAGCCGGGCGGTCCCCTCCTTCCGCCGGAGCCGGAGCCTGCGTCGCCTTCCGAGGATCTCGCGCATGAGCGCTCGTTCCTTTCCGTTGAACGCCGAGTCCACATGACAGCACGCGTGCGTGACACCACGTGCGTATCTCTTCGCTGTGCGTACGTGCTCATCAGTTCTGCGGTACGGGCGTGCCGTCGATACCGAGCGTGAGCCGAGCCGAGCCGAGTGGAACCGGTCCGAATAGAACCGATCTGGGGTGGAACAGAGCCGAATCGAGCAGAGTCGAGCGGGGTCGAACCGAACGGGGCCGAACTGACCGAGCGGAGTCGAACTGACCGAGCGGGTCGTGCTGCCCTGGCGGAGTCGTGCGGGTCGAACCGAGCGGGTCGAGCCGGGCCGGCGATCGCCGGGCGAGGGTGGCCTGCGCCTCGCCTGCCGTCCCTGGTGCGAACCCCGCCGTCCGGGGCGGGTGCGTCACCGTCACAGGTAGGGACGCCCGAACCCGCTGCCGGGTTCCTGGGTGATGACCACCGCACCCGCGCATCACCGTTTACGTACCCAGCATGCCCGGAATGACGCTCCTCCGGCGACCTGACCCCGGAGGTACCCCTGTTGAGCAGCCCCAGTCGATCGCAAATAGCGTCCATAGGGTGCATTTTTTGGCCAAGTTAACCCACACTGGGAGGGCGCGAATCGCCCGGACCCCGCAGGGACAATGCTGGACATCGGGTTACTTGTGCGTGTACATGTGGATGCATTGATAGTGGCGCAGAATCACATGGGGGTTTGCGATGCTATTCGACGAATCGCACCGGTCGGAAAGCTGGCTGCCATGAGCGCCCCACACCTGCCGAAAGTGGCTGGAATCGATCCAGAGGTTCCGGTTTCAACGCACACTCCGGCCCCCCTGACGGAGGTCCCCGGGCCGCCCGGAGCCTTCATCCAGGACCGGCTGGCGGGCTGGGTCTCGGACCTCACGACCCTGCACGAGCTCACCGAGCGGCTGGCCGGGACGAACACCCTGGACGCCGCCCTGAACGAACTCCTGCACGCCGGAGCCGCCCTCGTCGGGGCCCGCCGCGGACTTCTCGTTCTGGAACCGGCGAACGGCGAGGGGCCCTGCGCCACCCTCGGCCTCGGGCTCACCCACGCCGAGCTCGGGCACCTGGAGACCGTGCCGCGCGCGGCCACCGCCCTGGGCCGCGTCCTCGACGGGCTCCCGGACACCGCCGACGGGGTCGCCAGCCCCGACCTGCTCGGCGAGAAGAACCTGGACCCCCGGCACCGCGAGGTCGCCACCCGGCTCGGCTACGCCGCGAGCTACGCGCTCCCGCTCTCCTCCGAGGCGGCCGGCCGCCTCGGCGCGGCCGTCTGGTTCTACGACGAACCCGCCGAGCCCGCGCAGAAGCAACGTCACCTCGCCGGCCTCTACGCGCGCTACGCCACCGAACACCTGGCCCGCCTGATCGAGCTGGAGCGCGCCCGCGCGGACGTCGCCGCCGTCGCCGAGGAACTGCTGCCCAGCCGGCTGCCCCGGATCCCCGGCGTCCAGATCGCCGCCCGGCACCGCACCGGCCCCCGGGGCGGCGGCGACTGGTACGACGCGCTGCCGCTGCCCGACCGCACGCTCGGCCTCGCCGTCGGCTCCGTGGGCGGGTCCGGACCGAGCGCGATGGCCGCCATGGGCCGGCTGCGCGCCAGCCTGCGGGCGTACGCCGTGATGGAGGGCGAGGACCCCGTCGCCGTCCTCTCCGACCTGGAGCTGCTGCTGCGGCTCACCGAACCCGCGCGGACCGCGACCGCCCTGTTCGCCTACTGCGAGCCCGCCGCCCGCAAGGTGGTGCTGGCCGGGGCCGGGCACACCCCGCCGCTGGTGCTCGGCGAGAGGCGCTGCGAGTTCGTCGAGACCACGCTCTCCGCCCCGCTGGGGATGCTCGCCTGCTGGGAGGCGCCGAGCGTGGAGTTCAGCCCCGCGCCCGGCGAGACGGTGCTGCTCTACACGGACGGGCTGCTGCGCCGCACCGGGGACGCGATGGACCGCGCCTTCGCCCGGCTGCACTCCGCCGCCGCCTCCGTGCCGAAGGCGGGCCGGCACGATCCGGCCGCCGTCGCCGACCACGTCCTGCGCACGATGCTCCCCGACGGCCTCGACCGGAGCGACTCCACCGAGGACGTCGTGATCCTCGCCGCCCACTTCGACTGAGGTCGCGGGCTCTCTCCGGTAATAGGCCCTTCGACCCTGGGCCCCCTTCCGTACGCCCGTACGATGGGTGACGGTCCAGTGTCGTATCAAGGAGAGACAAATCGTGTCTGAGGAGCTCATCCCGGAGAACCCGGAGCAGGAGACCGAAGAGAACGAAGCAGCGGAACCGGTCAAGCAGCGGAAGAACGGCCTCTACCCGGCCGTCTCCGACGAGCTCGCCGAGAACATGAAGTCGGGCTGGGCCGACACGGAACTGCACGACCTTCAGCCGATCGCCCAGGCCGAGCACACCGCCGCCCGACGCGCCGCGCTCTCCACCCGCTTCCCCGGCGAGCGCCTGGTCATCCCCGCGGGCAACCTGAAGACCCGCTCCAATGACACCGAATACGCCTTCCGCGCCTCCACGGAGTACGCGTACCTCACCGGCGACCAGACCCAGGACGGCGTGCTCGTCCTGGAGCCGGTCGACGAGGGCGGCCACGAAGCGACGATCTACCTGCTGCCCCGCTCCGACCGGGAGAACGGCGAGTTCTGGCTCGACGGCCAGGGCGAGCTGTGGGTCGGCCGCCGGCACTCCCTCACCGAGGCCGAGCAGCTGCTGGGCATCCCCGCGAAGGACGTCCGCGAGCTGGCCGCCGCGCTGACCGAGGCCACCGGCCCGGTCCGCGGCGTGCGCGGGCACGACGCGTCCGTCGAGGCCGCCCTCACCGACAAGGTCACGGCGGAGCGCGACGAGGAGCTGCGCGTCTACCTCTCCGAGGCCCGTCTGGTGAAGGACGCCTTCGAGATCGCCGAGCTGCAGAAGGCGTGCGACGCCACCGCGCGCGGCTTCGAGGACGTCGTACGGAGCCTGGACAAGGCCGAGGCGACCAGCGAGCGCTTCATCGAGGGCACGTTCTTCCTGCGCGCCCGCATCGAGGGCAACGACATCGGCTACGGCTCGATCTGCGCCGCGGGCCCGCACGCCACCACCCTGCACTGGGTCCGCAACGACGGCGCCGTCCGCGCGGGCGAGCTGCTGCTCCTGGACGCGGGGGTCGAGACCAACGACCTCTACACCGCCGACGTGACGCGCACCCTGCCGATCAACGGCACGTTCACCCCGCTCCAGCGCAAGATCTACGACGCGGTGTACGAGGCCCAGGAGGCGGGCATCGCCGCCGTGAAGCCCGGCGCCGACTACCGCGACTTCCACGACGCGTCGCAGCGCGTGCTCGCCGAGAAGCTCGTCGAGTGGGGCCTGCTCGGCGACCTGTCCGTGGACAAGGTCCTGGAGCTGGGCCTCCAGCGTCGCTGGACCCTGCACGGCACGGGTCACATGCTCGGCATGGACGTCCACGACTGCGCCGCCGCGCGCACCGAGGCGTACGTCAACGGCACCCTGGAGCCGGGCGTCTGCCTGACGGTCGAGCCGGGGCTCTACTTCCAGGCCGACGACCTGACCGTGCCCGAGGAGTACCGGGGCATCGGCGTCCGGATCGAGGACGACATCCTCGTCACCGAGGACGGCAACCGGAACCTCTCCGACACGCTGCCGCGCCGCTCGGACGAGGTCGAGGCGTGGATGGCCCGGCTGAAGGGCTGATCCCTCCCGTACGACGGAACACCGCGCGGGGCGCGCCGCTCACTACACGGTGAGCAGCGCGCCCTCGCGCCATTTCAGGACCTTGTCGAAGCTCACCACCGCGCCGTGGCCCGGCCGGTTGCCGAACTGGACGTGGTCGGAGAGCTGCTCGATGAGGTCGAGGCCCCGGCCGCTCTCGGCTTCGGCGGCGCGTGGCGCGGGGTCGGGGTGGACGGGTTGCTGTTCTGTTTGCGCGGCTGGGCGAAGCGCGCGGCGGGCGGGAAAGCCCGGCCCCGAGTCACTGACCTCGATACGGCATTTCTCGCCGTCCAGATAAGCCGTGACCCGGTACTGCCCGGAGTCCGCGGCAGGGCGTCCGTACCCGGAATCCTCCGGCTCCCCGAGCCCCGTCCGATCGCCGCCGTGTTCGACGGCGTTCGCACAAGCCTCGCTGAGCGCGACCGACAGGTCGAAGGAGATGTCCGGATCCACCCCTGCGGTTTCCATGGTGCCGAGCAGAAAACGACGGGCGAGCGGAACGCTCGCAGCTTCGCGCCGCAAATGGAGAGACCACCAGATGCTCATCTTTCAGCCTCCTGGCTGCGGCTCGACGTATCGATACGTATTGCCGCCCTCGGCACTTCGTAAGCACGGATCGGGTGAGAGAGCCCTCATTCGGCGGATGTGGATATTCGGCCGCCCGGTGTATGGACCCGCCCGGCGGCAGGTCACCGGGGGTCTTCTCCGGTGACCTGGGGCGGGCGCCCCCGCTCCGTACATCCCCCACGAACAGGCGCAACAAGCGCGGTTGGGGACGGAGCCTGATCTTCCGGACCTGCCGTACGGCGCAGGGGGGTGCAGTGCGATGATGTCTCGGCCATGTCCACGCCTCTTGCACGCGCCGGAGCCGGTCTGCGGTTCATGAGGGCCGCGGTGTTCACCGCGGCCTGCGTCGTGCTGTCCGCGGCCGGGCACGTCTTCGCCGCGGGCGCGGCCGTCCCCGGGTGGACGCTGCTCGCCGGATTCCTCGGCGTCCTGGCGGTCGCCACGGTCCTCGCCGGGCGCGAGCGTTCGCTTCCGTCGATCGTGGGCGCGCTGGGCGGCGGACAGATCCTCCTGCACGTCCTCTTCTCGTACGGCGGTCACGGCAGCGCCCCGGCCGGCGCGTCCGGGGGCGGCGACAACCCGCTCATCCGGTTCGCCGCCGGGCTCGTGTGCGGCGCGGGACCGGCGCAGCTGAACGCGGCCGACGCCCACCGCATCGTCTCGTCCGCGGGCATCGACCCGTCCTCGCTCACACAGGGCCACGGTCATCTCGCGGCGGGCGCGGGGGCCGGGGCGGCCCAGGCGGCCGCGCCGGCGGTTCCGGACGGCGCGTCCGGCATCGCGGCGGTCTGCGCCACGGTGTCCGCGCTGCTGCCGAGCCTGCCGATGTTCCTGGCCCACGTCCTCGTCGCGCTCGCCACCGGCTGGCTGCTGCGGCGCGGCGAGATCGCCCTCTTCCGGCTGGCCCGGCTCTCCGCCCACAGCGCCCAGGCGCTGGCGGCCGGGGCCCGGCTGCGGTCCCTGCGGGCCGCACTCGCCCTCGTCCGCGCCCTGCGGGCCGGGCGGCGCGAGCAGCTCACGGCCCGGCCGCGCGTTCCGCGCGAGCACGACGACGTCCCGGTCCCGGCCGCCGGGGATCCTCTGCAGCACCTGGTGATCAGGCGCGGGCCTCCGGCCCCGTACGCCCTCGCAGCCTGACACGACGCCTCCACCGCCCCCGCACGGGCCGTCCGCGCACCTCCGTGTGCGCGACCTCCCGCGGAACGGGACCCCGAGGTGTCGTGATGCCGTCGCGCATTCGCGCGCCGGACCACCGTGTTCCGCTTCCCTGTGGAGATTCCTGCCATGAAGCTTTCCCGTATCGCCCTCGCCGGTGGCGTCGCCGCGTCCACCGTCCTGCTGATCGCCGGCCCGGCCGCCGCCCACGTCAGCGTCCAGCCGGTCGGCGAGGCCGCCAAGGGCGGATACGCCACGCTCAACTTCAAGGTCCCCAACGAGCGCGACCAGGCCTCGACGGTGAAGCTCGAAGTGAACTTCCCGGCCGACCACCCGCTGTCGTCCGTCACCCCGCAGGCCGTCCCCGGCTGGAAGATCACGATCGACAAGAGCAAGCTCGACAAGCCTCTCGAGGTGCACGGCAAGAAGATCACCGAGGCCGTCTCCAAGGTGACCTGGACCGCGGACGACAGCGAGATCGCCCCCGGCTACTTCCAGCAGTTCCCGGTCTCCGTCGGCGCGCTTCCCGAGGACGCCGACCAGCTCGTCTTCAAGGCGATCCAGACGTACGACAACAAGGAAGTCGTCCGCTGGATCGAGGAGCCCACGGCGGGCGGCGACGAGCCCGACAGCCCGGCCCCGGTCCTGAAGCTGACCGCCGCCGCCGAGGACCACCACGGCGGCGCGGCCGCCGACGCCAAGGAGGCCGACGACCACAAGGCCGCCGACACGTCGTCCAAGGAGACCGGCACCGCCGCGTCCTCCTCCTCCAGCGACACCACCGCCCGCACCCTGGGCATCATCGGCATCGTCATCGGCATCGGCGGCATCGCCTACGGCGTGCTCGCCGGCCGTCGCCGCTCGGCCTGACCGGCCGCTTCCCTCACCCGCACCACGTTCAGGACACCTCTTTCATGCGCAACAGAAAAGCAGTGACGGCCGTGGCGTTCGCCGCCGCGGCCGCACTGGCCCTCTCCGCCTGCGGCACCGGTGACGACAAGGCGGGCTCCTCGTCCATCGCCGACGTCAGCGCCGCGCCGAAGGACAAGGCCGCGACCGTCCTCGACCAGCCGTTCACCAAGCCGAATCTCGTCCTCACCGACACCCACGGCAAGGAGTACGACCTCCGCGAGGCGACCAAGGGCAAGCCGACGCTCATCTACTTCGGCTACACCAACTGCCCCGACGTCTGCCCGCTGACCATGAGCAACATCTCCCTCGCCAAGCGGGAGCTGCCCAAGGCCGACCAGGACAAGCTCCAGGTCGTCTTCGTCACCACCGACCCCGAGCGCGACACCCCCGCCTCGCTCGGCAAGTGGCTCTCCGCCCAGGACCCCACCTTCACCGGACTCACCGGCGACTTCCCGACCATCCAGGCCGGGGCCCGGCAGATCGGCATCGGCATCGACGCGCCGAAGAAGGAGAAGGACGGCACCGTCGTCTCGATGCACGGCGCCCAGGTCATCGCCTTCTCCCCGAAGACGGACGAGGGGTATGTGCTCTACGGCGAGGACACCAGCGCCGAGGAGTACGCGAAGGACCTCCCCGAGCTCATCGAGGGAGCGACTCCGTGAACCGCCGACCGGCTCTCGCCGGCGTCCTCGCCCTGACCGTGGGGCTGACGCTGGCCGGGTGCTCCTCCGAGAGCGAGCCGGAACTGAAGGTCGTCGACGCGTATCTGCCGCAGCCCGTCAGCGACATGGCCGCGGGCTTCCTCGTCGTACAGAACAGCGGCGGGACCGGGGACCGGCTCACCTCGGTGACCAGTCCGCTCTCCGACGACGTCACGATCCATGAGACGAAGAACCAGAAGATGCGCGAGGTCTCCTCCTTCGAGGTGCCCGCGAACGGCGAGCTCGATCTCGAACGCGGTGGCAACCACATCATGTTCATGAAGCTCAAGCAGAAGCCCAAGCAGGGCGAGAAGGTCTCCATCGAGCTGCACTTCGAGAAGGCCGACCCCATCACGGTCGACCTGCCGGTGAAGGAAACCACCCACAACCCGAAGAAGCAGTGAGGGACTGAACCCACATGTCTGCCACCGCCCCGTACGCCGGACCGCCCCCGATACGCCGGCCCCTGGCCGCCGCCGCGCTCCTCGCCGCCCTCGTCAGCCTGGTGTTCGGGCTGCTGCTGGCCGGCGCGGGCCCGGCGTCGGCGCACGCCGCCCTGACCGGGAGCGACCCGCAGGACGGGGCGGTGGTGGACACCGCGCCCAAGGAGGTCAGCCTCAGCTTCTCCGAGGCCATCGCCGTGGGCGACGACTCCATCCGGGTCCTCGACCCCAGCGGCAAGCGCGCCGACACCGGCGCCGAGCCGCGCGATCTGTCCGAGGGCGGCACCGTCCGGTACGGCGTCTCCCTCCACACCGGGCTGCCGGACGGCACCTACACGGTGGCCTGGCAGGCCGTCTCGGCCGACAGCCATCCGATCTCCGGCGCCTTCACCTTCTCCATCGGCGCCCCGTCCGAGACCACGGTGTCCGTGCCCTCCCAGGAGGCGGGCGGCGGGCCGGTCGGCGTCGTCTACGACATCGCGCGGTACGCCGCGTACGGCGGGTTCGTCCTGCTCGTCGGTGGCAGCGCGTTCGTCCTGGTCTGCTGGCAGCGCGGCGCGACCGCCCTGCCGATGCAGCGGCTCGTGGTCCGGGGCTGGCTCACGCTGACCGCGGCGACCCTGGTCATGCTGCTGCTGCGCAACCCGTACACCGGCAGCGGGAAGTTCGCCGACGCTTTCGACCTCGCCGGACTGCAGTCCGTCCTGGACACCAAGCCCGGCGCCGCCCTCGTCTCCCGGCTGCTGCTGCTCGGGGCCGCCGCCCTGTTCATCGCCGTGCTGTTCGGCACCTACGCCCGGCGCGAGGACGAACGGGAGAAGAAGGACATCACCTTCGGCCTCTCCGCCGGCGGCGGGGTCGTCGCGGCGGGCATCGCCGCCACCTGGGCGATGTCCGAGCACGCCTCGACCGGCATCCAGGCGTCCATCGCCATGCCGGTGGACGTGGCGCACCTGCTGGCCGTCGCCGCCTGGCTCGGCGGACTCGCCTCGCTCCTGGTCGCGCTGTACCGGACCCCGGACATCGGGAGCGCCGCGGTACGGCGCTTCTCCGCGGTCGCCTTCGGCAGCGTCGTGGTCCTGACCGCGACCGGCATCTACCAGTCCTGGCGGCAGGTCGGCTCCTGGTCGGCGCTGACCGGGACGCGCTACGGGCAGCTGCTGATCCTCAAGGTGGCGCTGATCGGCGTCCTGCTCGCGGTCGCCTGGTTCTCCCGGCGCTGGACGGGACGGCTGACGGACACGGCGGTCGCCGCCGAGGAGAAGGGTGCCGAGGAGGACGAGGACGCGACCGGGCCCGAGGAGGCTCCGGCCGACGTGGACCCCGAGCGCGCCGCCCAACTGGCCCGTCAGCGGGCCGTCCTGACCTCGACGAAGAAGAAGCGGATACGGGACGCCGACCCGGAGCGCTCGGGACTGCGCCGCTCGGTCCTGGCCGAGGCGGCCGTCGCCGTCGTCCTGCTGGCCGTCACGACCCTGCTGACCTCCACCGAACCGGGCCGTACGGAGGAGGAGGCCGCGACAGGCGCCAGCGCGGCGGCCACTCCCGCAGCCGGGGGCCCGGTCAACCTGAGCATGCCGTTCGACACCGGCGGCCAGAACGGCAAGGGCACCGTCCGCATCGACATCGATCCCGGCGGCACCGGCTCCAACGAGCTGCATGTGTGGATCGACGGCAGCGACGGCAAGCCGATGGACGTCCCCGAGCTGAAGCTGGCCCTCACCTTGGAGTCGAAGGACATCGGCCCGCTGCCGGTCGTCCCGGACCGGCTGGCCGAGGGGCACTGGTCGGCGAGCGGTGTACAGATTCCGATGGCCGGGGACTGGAAGGTCGACGTGACGGTACGGACGTCGGACATCGACCAGGTCACCATCGACAAGAACGCGAAGATCGGCTGAGCACAGTGAGCAAGACCAAGAAGCAGGCCCCGGACGCGACCGCCACGACCGGCTCCCCCGGTAGCGGCAGCGACGGCGCCGGGGGCGGCGTATCGCGGCGTCGGCTGCTGGGCACCGCGGGCGCGGCGGGCGCCACGGGGCTGGTGCTGGGGGCCGGGGGCGGGGCCGCCGGATACGCCGCCACCCGCCCCGCCGAACCGGCCGCGCTGACGACCGTCGGATCGACCGAGGCGATGTTTCACGGGAAACATCAACCGGGGATCACCACTCCGCTTCAGGCCCGGGGTCATCTCGTCGCCTTCGACCTGGTGGCGGGCGCGGGGCGCAAGGAGGCGGCGGCGCTGCTGCGGCGCTGGTCGGCGGTGGCGAAGGAGCTGATGGCGGGCCGCCCGGCGGCGGGCGGGCCGGACGGTCCCGGGCACGACACCGGTATCGCCCTGGACGCGGGGCCGTCGTCCCTCACCGTCACCTTCGGCTTCGGCCGTACGTTCTTCGCGCGCACCGGTCTGACCGCCCGCCTGCCCGCCGCGCTCGACCCGCTGCCCGCGTTCTCCTCCGACCATCTGGACGCCGAGCGGTCCGACGGCGATCTCTGGGCGCAGATCGGCGCGGACGACGCGCTGGTCGCCTTCCACGCGCTGCGGGCCCTTCAGAAGGAGGCCGCGGGCGCGGCACGGGTGCGGTGGCAGATGAACGGTTTCAACCGCACCCCCGGCGCCACCGCCCGGCCGATGACCGCCCGCAATCTGATGGGCCAGATCGACGGGACCGGCAACCCGAAGCCGGCCGACGAGGACTTCGACCGTCGCGTCTTCGTCCCGGCGTCCCCCAAGGACCCGCAGGAGTGGATGGAGGGCGGTTCGTACGCCGTCGTCCGCCGGATCAGGATGCTTCTGGACGACTGGGAGAAGCTCCCGGTGGAGCGCCAGGAGCGGGTCATCGGACGGCGCAAGGCGGACGGGGCGCCGCTGAGCGGGGGGACCGAGACCACGGAGATGGACCTCGACAAGGCGGGTCCGGACGGCAGGCTCGTGATCCCTGACAACGCGCACGCCCGGATCTCCTCGCCCGAGAAGAACGGCGGGGCCGCCATGCTGCGCCGCCCGTTCTCGTACCACGACGGCATCGCGGAGGACGGTGCTCCGGACGCCGGGCTCCTCTTCGTCTGCTGGCAGGCGGACCCGTTCCGGGGCTTCGTGCCGGTGCAGCGCAAGCTCGACCGGGGCGACGCGCTGTCGCCGTTCCTCCGGCACGAGGCGAGCGGGGTGTTCGCGGTCCCGGGCGGGGCGGCGGAGGGGGAGTACGTGGGACAGCGGCTCCTGGAGGCGTAGGGAGCCGCCCGCCCCGGCCGGGAGCGCCCCGGGGACTGGCCCGCCTGCCCGCGGGCTCCCGATCGCATTCTGAGACAGCGAGGCGGGCTTCCCGGGGCGCATTAGGGTGACCGTATGTCAGCCACGCGCTACGCCTATCTCGGCCCCGAAGGCACCTTCACCGAGGTCGCCCTCCGTACGCTCCCGGAAGCCGCCACCCGGGAACTCGTCCCGATGGTGTCCGTACCGGCCGCTCTGGACGCCGTGCGCAACGGCGAGGCGGCGGCAGCGCTCGTACCGATCGAGAACTCCGTCGAGGGCGGTATCACCGCGACGCTCGACGAGCTGGCCGTCGGGGAACCGCTGATGATCTACCGCGAGGTGCTGCTCTCCATCACCTTCGCGCTGCTGGTGCGGCCCGGGACCAAACTGTCGGACATCAAGACGGTCACCGCGCATCCGGCCGCCCAGCCACAGGTGCGCAACTGGATGGCGACCCACCTCCCGGGCGCCCTCTGGGAGTCGGCGGCGTCCAACGCGGACGGGGCCCGGCTGGTCCAGGAGGGCCGGTACGACGCCGCGTTCGCCGGGGAGTTCGCCGCCGCCACCTACGGCCTGGAGCCGCTGGTGACGGAGATCCACGACGCGGAGAACGCCCAGACCCGCTTCGTCCTGGTGGGGCGTCCCGCCCGGCCCTCCGCTCCGACCGGCGCGGACAAGACCTCCGTGGTGATCCGGCTGGGGGACGACCACCCCGGCGCCCTGCTGGAGCTGCTCCAGGAGTTCGCGGTGCGCGGCGTCAACCTGATGCTGATCCAGTCCCGCCCGACCGGCGAGGGCATCGGCAACTACTGCTTCGCCGTGGACGCGGAGGGACATATCGCGGACCGGCGGGTCGGGGAGGCCCTGATGGGGCTGAAGCGGATCAGCCCGAATGTGCGGTTCCTCGGCTCGTACCCGCGGGCGGGCGTCTCCCCGGAGGATGTCAGGCCGCTGCGGGCGGGCACGTCGGACTCGGCGTTCACGGAGGCCTCCGACTGGCTGGCGCGCAGCCAGGACGGCCGGATCTGAGAGAAGAGCGGGAGAGAGCCCGGCGCGAGCGCTGCCGGGAGCCTCCTCGCACCTCCTCGTGCGTTCCGCAGCGGTGCGATCTACAGATAGTCACGCCCTCCGGAGAGTTATCCACAGGGGGGCTCTCGACCTGGGGACAAGTCGACACCGCAATGCGACATCGTCGACAAATCAATCCAGTCGCCCCAGAGCCGTCCACAGAACCGCGAGGCGACACGAGTCGCCATGTGTCAGCTCAATTCCCTTGATCAACTCTTTGGGGCGACGCATTCCCACCCGAATGAGCACGCGGGACGGGTTTGGGTGCAGATCCCACGGGCCTTCGCCCGACCTCCGGAACAATGCCATCCGGCATCCACAGAACTTCCACACAGCCTGTGGATAACTATTCCGACATCGAACCCCCTGTGGACAACGGCGGCCGACACGCTCCCAACTCCCGCCCCGCCCAAGGTCGGTACGTCAAGGTGAACCGCACCCTCTGCCCTGTTCAGGGGAGTTAACCGCCGTTATTGACGCCCTTCCCGCCTCCTCGACGCCGACGTCATCCGTGATTCCTCTCCAGAAATATCAATTCCGGCAATTCGGTCATAGTGACACGCTTGGCGATATCGGTTCGAGTGCGAGAACCGCGCACCGGTAGCCTGGAGGGGTGATTGACCTTCGCCTGCTCCGTGAGGACCCCGACCGTGTTCGCGCCTCCCAGCGCGCCCGTGGAGAGGACGTCGCCCTCGTCGACGCCCTGCTCTCCGCCGACGAGCTGCGCAGGTCGTCCGGCGTCCGCTTCGACGAACTCCGCGCCGAGCAGAGGTCGCTCGGCAAGCTGATCCCCAAGGCCACCCCCGAGGAGCGCGCCGAGCTCCTCAAGAAGGCCGAACAGCTCAAGGCCAACGTCAAGGCGGCCGACGCCGCCCAGGACGAGGCCGACGCGGACGCCAAGCGGCTGCTGCTCCAGCTCGGCAACATCGTCCACGAGGACGTGCCGGTCGGCGGCGAGGAGGACTTCGTCGTCCTGGAGACGCACGGCACCGTCCGGGACTTCGGCGCCGAGGGCTTCGAGCCCAAGGACCACCTGGAGCTCGGCGAGGCGCTCGGCGCCATCGACATGGAGCGCGGGGCCAAGGTCTCCGGCTCGCGGTTCTACTACCTCACGGGCGTCGGCGCGCTCCTGGAGCTCGCCCTCGTCAACGCGGCGATCGCGCAGGCCACCGAGGCCGGCTTCGTGCCGATGCTGACCCCGGCGCTGGTCCGCCCGCGCGCCATGGAGGGCACCGGATTCCTCGGCCAGGCCTCGGAGAACGTGTACCACCTGGAGAAGGACGACTACTACCTGGTCGGCACCTCCGAGGTACCCCTCGCCGCGTACCACATGGACGAGATCATCGACGCCGACAAGCTGCCCCTGCGGTACGCCGGGTTCTCCCCGTGCTTCCGCCGCGAGGCCGGCACGTACGGCAAGGACACCCGCGGCATCTTCCGGGTCCACCAGTTCGACAAGGTCGAGATGTTCTCCTACGTCGACCCGGCGGACGCCGAGGCCGAGCACCGCAGGCTCCTGGACTGGGAGAAGCAGTGGCTCACCGGCCTCGAGCTGCCCTTCCAGGTGATCGACGTCGCCACCGGCGACCTCGGCGCATCGGCCTCGCGGAAGTTCGACTGCGAGGCGTGGATCCCGACCCAGGGCAAGTACCGCGAGCTGACCTCCGCGTCGAACTGCAACGGCTTCCAGGCCCGCCGCCTGTCCGTCCGGATGCGCGAGGGCAAGAAGGTCCAGCCGCTGGCCACGCTGAACGGCACCCTCTGCGCCGTACCGCGCACCATCGTGGCGATCCTGGAGAACCACCAGCTCCCCGACGGTTCGGTCCGGGTGCCCGAGGTGCTCCGTCCGTACCTGGGCGGACGCGAGGTCCTGGAACCGGTCGCCAAGTGACCTTCCCCTACAAGCTCGTCGCCACCGATCTCGACGGCACACTGCTGCGTGACGACGGCACGGTCTCCGAGCGCACCCGCGAGGCCCTGGCCGCGGTCACCGAGGCCGGCGCCGCGCACATCATCGTCACCGGACGCGCCGTCCCCTGGACCCGGCACATCCTGGACGACCTCGGTTACGAGGGGCTCGCGGTCTGCGGTCAGGGCGCGCAGGTCTACCACGCGGGCGAGCACAAGCTGCTGACCTCGCTGACCCTGGACCGGCAGCTCGCCGGTCTCGCGCTGTCCAAGATCGAGGCGGAGGTCGGCCCGCTGCACCTGGCGGCCAGCCGTGACGGCCTGGACGGCGAGGTGCTGGTGGGCCCCGGCTACCGGGTGCAGGAAGGGCCGCTGCCGTACGTCTTCGTGGACGACGCCGCCGAGATGTGGACCGCCCCGCTCAACAAGGTCTACCTCCAGCATCCGGAGCTGGACGACGACGCACTGGCCTTCGCCGCGCGGGCGGCCGTCGGCAGCCTGGTCGACGTGGTCATGGCCGGGGCCGGCGTGGTCGAGATCCTGCCGCTGGGCCTGAGCAAGGCCACCGGCCTCTCGCTGGCCGCCCGCCGGCTCGGCGTGAAGGCGGCCGACACGATCGCCTTCGGCGACATGCCGAACGACATCCCGATGTTCGGCTGGGCGCAGCACGGCGTGGCCATGGCCAACGCCCACGACGACCTGAAGGCCGTGGCCCACGAGGTCACCGCCTCCAACGAGAAGGACGGCATCGCGGTGGTGCTCGAGGAGCTCCTCCGCTCGGCGCCCGTGCGGTAGAGGCCGCCCACCACCGAAGAGCGCGACAGCGGCCCGGCACCGTCTCCCACGGTGCCGGGCCGCCGGTGTCAGCGCTGCACGCTACGGCGGCGCAGTTCCTTCAGCTGTCGAGCGAAGGAGTCCAGCCGCCCGTCCAGGCGCACGACGTCCTGCTGCACATCCGTCAGCCGCAGACTCATCGCCCCGATCACCTGGTGGGTCACCTCCACCTTCCGGTCCAGACTGTCGAGCCGCTCCGACATCCGCACCAGCACCGGCCCCAGCTCCTGGAGCGCGCTGCCGACGCCGGTGAGGCAGCTCTCGATCCGTGTGACGCGCTGGTCGAGGGAGGCGTACCGGGTGCGCAGGTCCTCCTCGGCGTCCAGGAGATACGTACGCACGCATCGGGCGATGTCGCTGTCGCGAAGAAGCAGGGCGACGTTGAGGACGGTTCGGCGGGTGTAGAGGGTCAGCTGCGTGGCAGCCTGTGGATAACTTTCGCCCTGCTCCACCTCCCATAGGGACAACATGTCCCTCTGGAAGATCCGCAGCTCAGAGCCGCGCAGAAGAGTGAGACCGTTCTCCTCGACCTCCGCCCGGTGCCGCTGGATCACCTTCTTCACGGTCTCTGTGGATACTTCGAAGTAACGAGCCACGTCCTCTGTGCGAACGTGAATTCCGTCCGGGAGCATGACCAGGCTCTTCACCTTGTCGAGGACGTCGACGCGCCCGATCTGCTCCCCGCGCAGCGCGCGCGATTCGAGCAGGGCGACTTCCGTGGGCATGGGTGTGCCTTTCGTACGAGGGAATGACGAGGACGGCCCATACCCCGGGCTTCAGGGGTGGAGGACGCTCACGGTTGCCACTCACTCGATGACCGGTCCGGTGGGCTGAGCCTCACCCGGTGCCGGCACTCCCCGATTTCACGATCGCTACGACGCCACGGATTCCAGTTGCCTCCACGCGCCCTGCTCAACGACCCGATAAACGTACGGTCACGCGCACACCTGTCCGCCTGTCCGGTCATACGACGACCCCCGCCCTTCCGGAAGGGCGGGGGTCGTCGAGGCGCACGGGGCTCAGGCCGGAAGCCTCACTCCTCGCCCGCCAGCTTCAGCGTGCGCAGCTTCTGGCCCGCGTACCAGGTGGCGGCGACCGTGACCGCGACCAGCAGGACCGTGGCGAGCGGCAGGCCGACGTCCGAGGTCACCGCGCCGTCGCCCGCGACCTTCTGGGCGACCGCCAGGGACCACTGCTGGACGCTGAGCGTCCGGGCGCCGGGCACCAGGCTGCCGAAGAGGGCCTCCCAGACCAGCGCGTACACCAGGCCCAGGACCACCGCGTGTCGGCTGACCGTGCCGAGCAGCAGGAACAGGGCGCTGTACGCGATCGAGGCGACCAGCGCCGCGATGGTGAAGGCGACGGCGACCTGCTGCCCGTTGCCGTTGAGGATCAGGCCCGCGAGGAGCGTCGGCAGGGCGGAGAACACCATGGTCACCGCGATGGCCACGATCAGCTTGGTGAAGATGATCGTGGGCCGCTTCACCGGCTTGGCGAGCAGGTAGACGATCGAGCCGTCGTCGATCTCGGGGCCGATCGCCCCGGTGCCCGCGATCACGCCGATCAGCGGCACCATCGTGGCGATGGCGAAGCCGCCGAGGACGTCCGAGGCGATCTGGTCGTCGGCTCCGGCGAACATGCGCACGGCAGCGGCGATGATCAGCAGCAGTGCGGGCAGGACGAACAGGATGGCGGCCCGGCGCCGGCCGAGCAGGGCCCGGTAGGTGAGCCGGGCGACTGTGGGGTCGTACATGAGGTGCACAGCTCCTTTCAGGCCACTACTCAGGCCGCTACGAGGTAGGAAAAGACCGATTCGAGGGACTCGTCGGACGGTGAGACGGTCAGCAGCCGGATGCCCTGCTCACGGGCCACCTTCGGCAGCAGTTCGGTGAACCGCCCGAAGTCGACGGCCTGGATGCGCAGCGCCTTCTCGGTCAGGTCGACCTCGATGCCCGCCGTGGACGGGTCGGCGATGAGCGCGGCCGCGAGGGCCCGGTCGTCGCTGGAGCGCACCAGGTAGCGGTGCGGCCGGTCCGTCATCAGCCGGCGGATCTTCCGGAAGTCGCCGGACGCGGCATGACGGCCCGCCACGATCACCTCGATGTGCGAGGCCAGCTGCTCGACCTCTTCGAGGATGTGGGAGGAGAACAGGACCGTGCGCCCCTCGGCGCCCATGCGTCGCAGCAGTTCCATCAGCTGCATCCGCTGGCGCGGGTCCATCCCGTTGAACGGCTCGTCCAGGAGCAGCACCGAGGGCTCGTGGACCAGCGCGGACGCCATCTTCACGCGCTGGCGCATGCCCTTGCTGTACGTGGAGATCTTGCGGTCCTGCGCGTACTCCATCTGTACCGTGGCGAGCGCCTTCTGCGCCTCGGCCCCGCCCAAACCCTGGAGTTCGGCGTTGGCGACGACGAATTCCTTGCCGGTGAGGAAGTCGTACATCCCTTCCCGCTCCGGGACGATGCCGATCTTCTTGTAGACGGCCTCGTTGCGCCAGATCGGCCGCCCGTCGAGCGTGACCTTCCCCGTCGAAGGGGCGAGGAAGCCTCCCATCATGTTGATGAGGGTGGACTTTCCGGCGCCGTTCGGACCCAGCAGTCCGGTGACGCCGGGCCCCACGGTCATGGAGACGTCGTTGACGGCGACCACGTTGCCGAACCAGCGCGAGGTGTGGTCGATCTCGATGGTGGTCACAGCCCGACCCTCCGGTAGCGGCGCATCAGGACGGCGTACGAGCCGGCGACGAGCGCGAGAACAACGATCAGGTAGACCACGCCGGCGCCGGCTCCCGGGCCTTCCCCGGAGGGGAAGGCGGAGGTCGCGCCGAGGAACGCGGTCTGGACGCCGTCGATCAGCGTGATCGGCGAGAAGAGGCCGAGCCACTGCACGGCCCCCTCCGACCCGGTCTCCCAGGCGATGGCCTGGACCGTGGAGACGGCTCCGTAGGTGATGGTCAGCAGGGCGATCACCGCGGCGACGCCGAAGCCGCGCCGCGGGGTCAGGGCGGCCATCACGAGCCCGAGCCCGGCGAACAGCACGGACAACAGCGCCACCGACACCAGCCCCTGGCCGAACCACTTGGTCTGATCGGCGAAGTCGAACTTCGCCAGCAGAGAGCCCACATAGAGGATGAGCAGGGGCGCACCGGTGAGGATGAAGAGCGCGGCGGCCGTGGCGGCGAACTTCGCCATCACGTAGTCGGCGCGTTCGATGGGCCGCGAGAAGTAGAGGGGGACGCTCTTGAAGCGAAGGTCCCTGGAGACCGCCTGAGGTGCCTGGGCGGCGATGAAGAGGCCGATGACGGCCTGGAGGTAGATCGCGTACGAGGTGTACTCGACCACCAGTTTGCTGGCGTCCGGCGCGGCCATGGAGACCGCCACCAGGATCGCCGCGACCAGCGCCATCACGCCGAACAGCAGCATGGGAAGCACCTTGGACTTGGCGGAACGGCCCAGCCCGAAGGAGCCCCGCAGGGTCTGCGAGAACAGGGAGCGGCGGGCGTAGGCCCGGCCGAGCCGCGGTCCGTCGTAGGAGCGGTAACCGATGTTGTGGATCCGGGAGGCGTCGCGCCCGGCCGCGGTCCCGGTCTCAGTGCTCATCGCGACCGCTCCCCTTCTGCTGCAGGGCCCCGGCGGTGGCGGCCACGGCCGGGGCGGCGGTGTTCCGCGCCCCGCCCTGTTCGGTACGGAAGACCTCGGCGATGTGGTGGCGGCGCTGTTCCATGCGGACCAGGCCGAGCCCGAGCCCGGCGACGCTGTCGCGGACCAGGTCGTACGTCTCCTCGCCCGCCGCCTCGATCAGCAGGATGTGGCCCGCGCCCGGCAGCCCCTCGGTGTCGATCCCGTCGAGGCCGACGAGCGTGACCCCGGCGTCGGTGAGGACCTTGCGCAGCGCGCCCGTGCCGTCGGGGTGGGTGTCGCTGTCGGTCACCTCGACCGCGAGGGTCGCGGTGGTCTGGGTGAAGTCGCTGGTGGAGCTGGAGCGCAGGAGCGTTCCGCCGTCGATGACGACGACGTGGTCGCAGGTGCGTTCCAGCTCGCCCAGGAGGTGCGAGGTCACCAGCACGGAGATGCCGAAGTCGGTGTGGATGCGGCGAATCAGGCCGAGCATCTCGTCCCGGCCGACGGGGTCGAGGCCGTTGGTCGGCTCGTCGAGCAGGACCAGCTGCGGGTCGTGGACCAGCGCCTGGGCCAGCTTCACCCGCTGCTTCATGCCGGTCGAGTAGCCGCCGATGGGGCGGTAGCGCTCTTCGTACAGGCCGACGTGGCGCAGGGTGTCCGCCGTGCGCTCGCGGGCGGCCGTGGGCGGCAGCCCCGACATGCGGGCCATGTGCACGACGAACTCGGTCGCCGAGACGTCGGGCGGCAGGCAGTCGTGCTCGGGCATGTATCCCACCCGTTCCCGGATGGCGGCGCCGCTGGTCGCGACGTCGAGCCCGAGCACTGCGGCCCGGCCTTCGGTGGCGGGGGAGAGACCCAGCAGGATCTTGATCAGTGTGGACTTGCCGGCTCCGTTGGAACCCACCAGACCGGTCACACCCGGTCCGATGTCCAACGTGAGCCGGTCAAGCGCGGTCACCCGGGGGAACCGCATGCTCAGGGCTTCGGTAGCGATTACGGCTGTCACGGAAATGACGTTAGTGGCGCTGCCCACAGGGGTCGTCAGCCCTGACGGTTGGATCCGCGTCAGCCTCCAGACGTACGCGCCCGTAGGGGGACCCCGGGAAGGACGAGGCCGGAACTCCGGGACGGGCAGCGCGGCCGGGTGCCTCCGGGGAGCGAGTTCCGGGGGTTGTCCACAGGTCGGCGCCCGCCGTTGTCCACAGGCCGTGCAGACCTCTTGACGCAGCCGCCGGACATTGTCACATTCATCAGTGTCACGTTACGGGCACGTACCGCACACGGCAGGGAACGGACGGTGGCATGACCGGCATGGCCTCGGCAGTGCAGGACGAAATCACCCCGGAGCTGCGGGGGTTCAGAGAAGTTCAGCGCCTCGCCTATGCCTGCGCGGAGGCGGTCGCCGGCCAGCTGCGGTCGGGGGTGACCGAGCGCGAGGCGGCCCGGATGCAGCGCGTCTGGCTGCGCGAGCGGGGCGTGCGCGACTGGTTCCACCTCCCGTTCGCCTGGTTCGGGGACCGCACGGCGTTCGCCGGGTTCAAGGTGCCGTTGCAGTTCTTCCCCACCGACCGGAAGCTGGAGCCGGGCATGCCGTTCATCCTCGACATGGCCCCGGTGTACAAGGGATTCACCGCCGATGTCGGGTATGCGGGGTGCCTCGGCCTCAATCCGCTGCACGACAGGCTGTTGGCCGATCTGGAGGCCCACCGCGAGCTGATCCTGCGGGAGGTGCGCGAGCGCCGTTCGCTGCGCGAGATCTATGAGGACGTCGAACGCCTCATGACCACCCAGGGATACGCGAACAGACACCGGGCCTATCCCTTCGGCGTGATCGCCCACAAGGTCGACCGCGTCGCCGAACGGCGTTGGTCCCCGCAGGTGTTCGGCTTCGGCACCCAGTCCCTCAAGGGGCTGGTCAGCGACGCCCTGCACGGCCACCGGGACGGCTGGTCGCCGCTGTGGAGCCCCTACCGCTTCTCCGACCACCCGCCGCAACCGGGCCTGTGGGCGGTCGAACCCCACCTCGGATTCCGGGGTACGGGCGCGAAGTTCGAGGAGATCCTGGTCGTCACCGACTCCAAGGACCCCGAGCAGAGCGCTTTCTGGCTGGACGACGATCTGCCGCATGTGCGGCGCTGGGCCGAGGAGAAGGTGGCGGCGTGAATCTGTCCCATGCGCGTGAACGACGCGTCCGTACGGGAGGCGTCGAGCTGTGCGTCGCCGAGCTGGGCGACGCGGGCCGGCCGACCGTGGTGCTGGTCCACGGCTATCCGGACAGCAAGGAGGTCTGGTCGGACGTCGCCGTGCGGCTGGCCGAGCAGTGGCACGTGGTGCTGTACGACGTGCGGGGGCACGGCAGGTCCACCGCCCCGAAACCGCTGCGCGGCGGCTTCACCCTGGAGAAGCTAACCGACGACTTCCTGGCCGTGATCGACACGGTCAGCCCGGACCGGCCGGTGCATGTGGTCGGCCACGACTGGGGGTCCGTCCAGGCCTGGGAGTTCGTCACGGTCGGCCGGACCGAGGGCAGGATCGCCTCCTTCACCTCGATGTCCGGCCCGTCCCTGGACCACTTCGGGCACTGGATCAAGCGCCGGATGACCCGCCCCACCCCGCGCCGGGTCGGCCAGCTGCTCGGTCAGGGCGCGAAATCCTGGTACGTGTACATGCTCCACACGCCGGTCCTGCCCGAGCTCGCCTGGCGCGGGCCGCTCGGCAAGCGCTGGCCGCGGATCCTGGAGCGGCTGGAGAAGGTGCCCGCGGGCGACTACCCCACCGCCTCCCTGCCCGACGACGCGGCGCACGGGGCCTGGCTCTACCGCGACAACGTCCGCGCCCGGCTGAGCAGGCCCCGCGCCGACGCCTACGCCCACGCACCGGTCCAGCTGATCACGCCGACCGGGGACTCCTTCCTCTCCAAGCGGCTCTACGACGGGCTGGAGGACTGGGTCCCCACGCTGGTACGCCGCTCGATCCCGGCCAAGCACTGGGTGCCCCGTACCCGGCCGGACCAGTTGGCCTCCTGGATCGAGGAGTTCGTCACGGCGAACGAGTCCGCCGGGCGGGACGGCGCGCCCGTGCAGCAGGCGGCGAAGGGGCCCTACGCACAGCGGTTCGGCGGTCAGCTGGTCCTGGTGACGGGCGCGGCCTCCGGGATCGGACGGGCCACGGCGTTCGCCTTCGCCGAGGCGGGCGCCCGGGTCGTGGCCGTGGACCGCGATGCGGAGGGGGCGGTCCGGACCGCGGAGATGGCACGGCTGATCGGGGCGCCGGCGGCCTGGGGCGAGGCGGTCGACGTCAGCGACGAGGCCGCGATGGAGAAGCTCGCCGCCCGGGTCGCCGCGGAGTACGGCATCGTCGACGTCCTGGTCAACAACGCCGGGATCGGGCTCTCCGGCTCCTTCCTGGAGACCACGAGCGAGGAGTGGAAGAAGGTCCTCGACGTCAATCTGTGGGGAGTCATCCACGGCTGCCGGGTCTTCGGCAAGCAGATGGCCGACCGCGGCCAGGGCGGCCACATCGTCAACACGGCCTCGGCCGCCGCCTTCCAGCCCTCCCGGGCGCTGCCCGCGTACAGCACGTCGAAGGCGGCCGTGCTGATGCTCAGCGAGTGCCTGCGGGCCGAGCTGGCGGAGAAGTCGATCGGGGTGAGCGCGATATGCCCCGGCATCGTCAACACCAACATCACCGCCACCACGCGATTCGCGGGGGCCGACGCGGCGGAGGAGGAGCGGCTGCAGAAGCGGACGAGCCGGCTCTACGGGCGGCGCAACTACCCCCCGGAGAAGGTCGCCGACGCGATCCTGCGGGCGGTGGTGCGCAATCAGGCCGTGGTGCCGGTGACCCCGGAGGCGCGCGGCGCCCGGCTGCTGTCCCGGCTGAGCCCCGGAGCCCTGCGCTCCGTCGCCCGGCTGAAGCCTCCGCTGTGACCGGCGCGGGAGCCGGGGCCGCCGAGTACCGGATCGAGGACCTGGCCCACGCCAGCGGGGCCACCGTGCGCACGATCCGCGCCTATCAGGACCGGGGGCTGCTGCCGACGCCCGAGCGGCGCGGCCGGGCCAATGTGTACGGGGAGACCCATCTGGCCCGGTTGCGGCAGATCGCGGAGCTGCTCGACCGGGGCTACACCCTGGCCAGCATCAAGGAGTTGCTGGAGGCCTGGGACGCGGGACGGGGGCTCGGCGGGGTGCTCGGCCTCGTCGCGGAGGTGCACGGCCCGTGGACGGACGAGGAGGCCGACCGGATCAGCCGCCGGGCGCTGGAGGCGAAGTTCGGCGGCCGGCAGGACGACGAGGCCATCGCCGAGGCGATAGCGCTCGGCGTGCTGGAGCGGGTTCCCGGGCGGGACGACGAGTTTCTCGTGCCCAGCCCGCAAGAGCTGGCGGTGGCGGTCGAGTTGCACGCCGCCGGCGTCCCACTGCCGGCGATCTCCGGCCACCTGCGGGAACTTCGCGGCCAGATGGAACACATAGCCTCCCGTTTCCTGGAGTTCACCACGGAGCACGTCTTCGCCCGCTATCTCGGCCACAGTCCGCCGACCGACACCGACGCGGCCGAGGCGGCCTCCCTGGTGCGCCGTCTGCGGCCGCTCGCCCAGCAGACGGTGGACGCCGAACTGGCCCGCGCCATGAGGACGTTCGCCACCCGGCACCTGCATCACCATCTCGGCGCGGAGGACGCCCCGATCGAGGAGGGCGCGACCCGGCCCGTCCTGCTTCCGTCCAGGACAGCGCGGGCAGTTCAGGATCTGGTCGGCGCGGAGCAGGTGGCCGCATTCGTCGCGGCGGCCACCGAACGGGAGCTCCAGACACGCACGTTGGACCATCTCGCTTCAATACACCTCAAAGAGGGCGAAATAGCCGAAAGCCTATGAATGTCAAGCTCGTTGTCCACAGAATCGCTAAATAGCCTGTGGATAACCCGAGTTGACTGTGGATCAAACCTGATGGAGAAGAAGAAGCGGGGAAGCGCGAAAGAACGAAGAGCCGATAGGACGAAGGGCCGACCGAACGGAAAGCCCACAAGCCGGGAAGGCCGAAGAAGCGACGAGACGAAGCGACGAGACGAAATACGGATGCAGCGACCGGCTCGCCACGGGCACTCTGACGCCATGGACGAACGTCGCACCGTCAAGGTGTCCAAGTACCTCTCGAAGCATCTGCGGCATCAGCCGGAACGCATCGGCCTCACCCTCGACGACAACGGCTGGGTGGCGGTCGACGAGCTGCTGCGCGCCGCGGCCGGGCACGGCTTCGCCCTCTCCCGCGCCGAGCTCGACCACGCCGTCGCCGCCAACGACAAGCGCCGCTTCACCGTCGAGGGCGACCGCATCCGCGCCAATCAGGGTCACACCGTCGCCGTCGACCTGGACCTGCCGCCGGCCGAACCGCCCGCGTACCTCTACCACGGCACGGTCGCCCGGGTGATGGACGCGATCCGGGCCGAGGGCCTGCGCCCCATGGCCCGCCACCACGTCCACCTGTCGCCCGACCGGGAGACGGCCACCCGGGTCGGCGCCCGCCGCGGCCGCCCCCTCGTCCTGACCGTGGACGCGGGCGCGATGCACCGCGCCGGCCATGTCTTCCGGGTCAGCGCCAACGGCGTCTGGCTCGCCGACGCCGTACCCCCGGAGTTCCTGCGGCTGCGCGACTGAGGGAGCTCCCCCGCTCTCCGGGCCCGCCGTTACGCCAGTTGCGCGGGCGCCTCGGTCGCGATGCGCTCGAAGACCTTCGGGTCGGTGGCGAAGTCCGAGTCCGGGATCGGGGCGTGGACGACGATCTCGGTGAAGCCCAGCTCCGCGTGGAGCCCCGCGAAGTCGACGAAGGCGTCCACGGACTCCAGCGGGCCGTTGCGGTCCGGCGTGAAGCCGGTCAGCAGGATCCGGTCCAGCTCGGAGACGTCCCGGCCGATCTCCGCGCACGCCGCCGCGAGCTTCTCGCCCTGCGCCCGCAGCGCGGCCCGTGACTCCTGCGGAGTGCCGTTCTCGTACAGCTTGGGATCGCCGGTGGTGACCCATGCCTGCCCATGGCGGGCGGCGAGCTTCAGACCGCGCGGCCCGGTCGCGGCGACCGCGAAGGGCAGCCGGGGGCGCTGGACGCAGCCGGGGATGTTGCGGGCCTCCTCCGCGGCGTAGTGCGTCCCGCGCTCGGTCACCGCGTCCTTCGTGAGCAGCCGGTCCAGGAGCGGGACGAACTCGGCGAACCGGTCGGCGCGTTCGCGCGGGGTCCACGGCTCCTGGCCCAGGGCGGTGGCGTCGAAGCCGTTGCCGCCGGCGCCGACACCGAGGGTGATCCGGCCGCCCGAGATGTCGTCCAGGGAGATCAGCTCCTTGGCCAGTGTCACCGGGTGGCGGAAGTTCGGCGAGGTCACCAGGGTGCCCAGCCGCAGCCGTTCGGTGACCGTCGCCGCCGCGGTGAGCGTGGGCAGCGCCCCGAACCACGGGCCGTCCCGGAAGGTCCGCCAGGACAGGTGATCGTAGGTGTAGGCCGTGTGGAAGCCCAGCTCCTCCGCGCGCTGCCAGCGGTCGCGACCGCCCTCGTGCCAGCGATGGACGGGAAGGATCACGGTGCTCAGGCGCAGGCTCATGCCCACGAGCCTACGACCGTACGCGCGTCCGGCGGGCATCCGATGACCGTTGACATATGCCGGAGGAATTTTCCGCAGATCAGCGGCTTCCGTACTCACATGTGCGCCCCTCTGCACGCCCGTGCACCTTCGTGGGCGAGAATGACCGGGTGACCTCAGTGACCGATGCGCCTCTCCCCGCCGTGACCCGGCTGATCGCCACCGACCTCGACGGCACGTTGCTGCGCGACGACAAGACGCTGTCCGCGCGGACGGTCGCGGCCCTCGCCGCGGCCGAGGAGGCCGGGATCGAGGTCTTCTTCGTGACCGGCAGGCCGGCCCGCTGGATGGGCGTCGTACGGGACCACGTCCACAGCCACGGCACGGCGATCTGCGCCAACGGCGCGGTGGTCACCGATCTGCGGACGGACGGCTCCCTGCTGTCCGTGCGGCCGCTGGAGCGCGACGCCGCCCTGCACGTCGTGCGCACCCTGCGCGCGGCGGCCCCCGGCACCTCCTTCGCCGTCGAGACGACCACCGGCATCAACTACGAACCGGCCTACCCGCCCTTCCACCTGGACCCGGGCGCCACGGTGGCCGTCGCCGAGAAGCTGCTGCACGAGGACGCCCCGGGCGCCGGCGCGCCCGTGCTCAAGCTGCTGGCCCACCACACCGAGCTGGCGCCCGACGCCTTCCTGGCCCTGGCCCGTACGGCGGCCGGGGACCGGGCCGCCTTCACCCGGTCCAGCCCCTCCGCCCTTCTGGAGGTCAGCGGGCTCGGCGTCTCCAAGGCCACCACGCTCGCCGCCTGTTGCGCCGAGCGCGGCATCACGCCCGCCGAGGTGGTCGCCTTCGGCGACATGCCCAATGACATCGAGATGCTCAGCTGGGCGGGCGCCTCCTTCGCGATGGGCAACGCCCACCCGGACGCGCTGGCCGCCGCCTCGGGCCGGACGGCCACCAACGAGGAGGACGGGGTCGCGATCGTCATCGAGCGGATCCTCGCCGCCCGTGCGGAGACCCGCTGAACGACTCTGCCGAAACCTTTCGGCACCTGCCGCAGCGCGTCTGCCACGCCCTCACAGGGGCGCCTCCCACACCACCGTCGTACCGCCGCCGTCCGCCCCGATCCCCTGCGCGATCCGGCTCGACCCGCCCAGGGACTCGGCGCGGCGGGCCAGATTGCGCAGACCGCTGCGGCGGCCGCCCTCCGGGATCCCCACCCCGTCGTCGGCGACCGAGAGACGCACCGCTCCCCGCCCGTCCTCCAGGGTCACCGTCGCGTCGACGACCACGTCGATCAATGACGCCCCCGCGTGCCGGAACGCGTTGGAGAGGGCCTCGCGCAGCGCGGCGACCAGGTTCTTCCCGGTCAGCTCGCCGACAAGCGAGTCCACCGGCCCCAGGAAGCGGTGCGCGGGCTTGAAGCCGAGCGGGACGGCCGCCATGTTGATCTCCCGCAGCACGCGGGTGCGCAGCCCCGAGGGGGCTTCGGCCGGTTCCTGCTGCAGCGCGAAGATGGCCGTACGGATCTCCTGGATCGTCACGTCCAGCTCGTCGACCGCCCGGCCGACCCCGGTCCGCACCTCGGGCACCACCGACCTGCGCTGAGCACCCTCCAGCATCATCCCGGTGGCGAACAGCCGCTGGATGACCAGGTCGTGGAGGTCGCGGGCGATCCGGTCACGGTCCTCGTACACCGCGAGGCGCTCCCGGTCCCGCTGCGCCTCGGCCATCATCAGCGCGAGGGCCGCCTGGGAGGCGAACTGGGTGGCGAGCGTCCGCTCGGTCTCCGTGAACGGGCGCGCCCCCCGGGACCGGGGGGTGGCCAGCGCGCCGAGCACCCGGCCGCCGCTGTGGAGCGGCAACATCATGCTGGGGCCGAACCGGTCGGCCAGCCTGGTCACCATCCGGCTGTCGGTGGCCGAGTCGTCGATGAACACCGCCTCGCCCGCGAGCAGTTTCGCGACCACCGTGCTCCGGGGCGAGATGATCACGCCGAGCGAGGACGAGGGGTCGTCGGACGATACGGCCACGATCTCCAGACCGCCCTCCTCGGCCGGCAGCAGCACGATCCCGGCGGCGGAGTCGGCGAGCCGGCGGGCCTGTTCGGCGACCACGGACAGCGCGTCGTCGGCGTCCCCGCCCGACAGGAGCGCCGTGGTGACCGCCACCGAACCGTCGATCCAGTGCTCCCGCTGCCGCGCCGCCTCGTACAGCCGGGCGTTGCCGATGGCGATCCCGGCCTCCGTGGCGAGCACCCGGACCATGTGGAGGTCGTAGTCGCTGAACTCCAGGCCGTGTCGCTTCTCGGTCAGGTAGAGGTTGCCGAAGATCTCCCCCTGGACCCGGATGGGCACCCCCAGGAAGGTCCGCATCCGGGGGTGTCCCGGCGGGAATCCCGCAGCGCGCGGGTCGGTGGCCAGATCGGCCAGGCGGACCGGGGCGGGCTCGTGGATCAGCGCGCCGAGCAACCCCCGGTGGCCGTCGGGCCGCCGCCCGATCTCCTCGGCCACCTCCCGCGGAACGCCGTACGTGACGAAGTCCGTGAGGCCCTCGCCCCGCTCGTCGACGACGCCGATGGCGGCGTACCGGGCGTGGGCGAGCTCGGCGGCCGTCTCGCAGATCCGGTCCAGGGTGGAGTGCAGCTCCAGCCCCGCGCCGACGGAGCGCATCGCTTCCAGGAGTTGCGGCACCCGGGCGGTGAGCTCGGTGGACAGACCCTGGAGGCTGCGGGTGGCCCGGGTGGCGGCGTCGAGGGATTCCTGCGGGTCGGGCTCTGCCATGACCCGAGCCTAGTTAGTGCCGATTGGGGGCGAAAGTCGAGAATGCGTGTGATGGGCCGGATACCACCGGCCGTACGCGTCCCCCGTCCTCACACCCCCGCCCCCACCGTCTCCCTCTCGCGCTCCAGCATGCGGCGCAGCGGCCCGTCCTCGGCGGCGAGTTCGGCGTACGGTCCGCGCTGCACGACCCGGCCCGCGTCCAGCACCAGTACCTCGTCGACCGCCTCCAGGCCGGTCAGCCGGTGGGTGATCAGCACCGTGGCGCGGCCCCGGGTCGCGTCCAGCAGATCGGCGGTGAGGGCGTCGGCGGTCGGCAGGTCGAGGTGCTCGGCCGGCTCGTCCAGGACGAGTACGGGGAAGCCGGCGAGCAGCGCGCGGGCCAGGGCGAGACGCTGGCGCTGGCCGCCGGAGAGCCGCGCGCCGTGCTCGCCCACCGGGGTGTCGAGCCCCTGCGGCAGGGCCAGCACCCAGTCCAGCAGCCGGGCCCGGGAGAGCGCGTCGCGCAGTTCGGCGTCGGTCGCCCCGGGGCGGGGCAGGCGCAGGTTCTCCCGGATCGAGCTGTCGAAGACGTGCGCGTCCTGGGCGCACAGCCCGACCGAGCGCCGGACCGTGTCCGACTCCAGTGCGGACGCCTCGACCCCGCCGAGCCGGTACGTCCCCGACGAGGCGTCCAGGAAGCGCAGCAGGACCTGGGCGAGCGTCGTCTTGCCCGAACCGGAGGGGCCCACGACCGCGATGCGCCGTCCGGGCGTCAGCGTCAGGTCGAGCGAGGCCAGCGCGTCCTGCCTGGCCCCCGGGTAGCGGGCGCTCAGCCCCCGCACCTCCAGCGGGAAGGGCGAGGCGGGCTCCTCGGCGGGGATCTCGGGCTCCCGTACGGGCACGGGTGCGTCCAGCACCTCGAACACCCGCTCCGCGCTCCGGGCCACCCGCCGGCGGTACTGCACCGCGAGCGGCAGCCCGGCGACGGCCTCGAAGGCGGCGAGCGGGGTCAGCACCACCACGGCGAGCGCGACCCCGGACAGCCGGCCGTCCTGCACGGCGGGGACGCCGACGAGCGCGGCGGCCACCACGGTGAGCCCGCAGACCAGGGCGGACAGGCCACCGCCGAGCGCCGTCGCGGCGGCCGCCCGGGAGGCGATCCGGGTCAGCAGCGTGTCGGCCGCGCGCAGGTGCGCCAGCCGGGCGGGCAGCGCGCCCGCGACGGTCAGTTCGGCGGTGGAGCCGAGCAGGTCGGTGACCCGGATGGCCAGAGCGGCGCGGGCGGGCGCGAGCTGACGCTCCGTACGGCGGGCGCAGGCGCCGCTGACGAGCGGGACGCCGACCCCGGCGACCAGCAGCCCGACCGCCAGGATCACGCCCGCTTCCGGGAGCAGCCAGCCGGTGAACCCGGCGGCCGCGGTCCCCACCACGACGGCGGTCCCGGCGGGCAGCAGCCAGCGCAGCCAGTAGTCCTGGAGCGCGTCCACGTCGGCGACGAGGCGGGACAGCAGGTCGCCGCGGCGTGCGGTGCGCAGACCGGCGGGAGCGATGCGTTCGAGGCCCCGGTAGACGGCGACGCGCAGTCCGGCGAGGAGCTTCAGCACGGCGTCGTGCGAGACGAGCCGCTCGGCGTAGCGGAACACCGCCCGGCCGATGCCGAAGGCGCGGGTCGCAGTGACCGCCATCATCAAGTACATGACCGGCGGCTCTTCGGAGGCGCGGGAGATCAGCCAGCCGGAGACAGCCATGAGCCCCACGGCCGAGCCGACCGCCAGGCTGCCCAGCAGCAGGGCCAGGGCCAGTTGTCCGCGCTGCGCCCCGGCGGCCGCGCGGACGCGGGCGAGCACCCGTCCGGAGGGCGCGCCGGTCTCGCCCGGCCCTCGGTCGGCCGCGCGCGGCTCCTCGGCCCGGCGGGCGTCCAGGAGTTCGCCCCCGGCGAGCGGCTGCGGGACGGCCGGGCCGGTGGCGACGGCACCCGTCTCCCGGCTCGCCCCCTCGGCCCGTGCAGGAACGTCGGTACGCGGCTCCAGCGTCACCACACGGTCGGCGACCGCCAGGAGCGCCGGGCGGTGGACGACCAGCAGCACAGTCCGCCCGGCGGCCAGCCTCCGTACGGCGTCGACGATGCCCGCCTCGCTCGCGCCGTCCAGGCTCGCGGTCGGCTCGTCCAGCAGCAGGATCGGCCGGTCGGCGAGGAACGCTCGGGCGAGGGCGAGGCGCTGGCGCTGGCCCGCGGAGAGTCCGGCGCCGTCCTCGCCCAGCGCCGTCCGCACCCCGTCGGGCAGCGCCGCGACGAAGTCGTACGCGCCCGCGTCCCGCAGCGCCGCGAGCACCGCCTTCTCGTCGGCGTCGGGCCGGGCCAGGCGGACGTTCTCGGCGATCGTGCCGGCGAAGAGGTGGGGGCGCTGGGGGACCCAGGCGATACGGCTCCGCCACCGTTCGAGGTCCAGGTCCGCGAGGTCCCTGCCCCCCACCCGGACGTGCCCCGCGTCGGGCACGGCGAAGCCGAGGACGACGTTGAGCAGGGTGGATTTGCCGACCCCGCTCGGGCCGACCAGAGCGACGGTCTCCCCCGGCTCGACCGTGAGCGAGGCGGCGTCCAACGAAGGTTCGGTGCGGCCGTCGTGGCGTACGGTCACGTCCGCCAGTTCCAGCCGCAGCGTGTCCGGGACGTCCTGCGTGCCCGAGGTCCGCAGCTCGGTCTCCAGGACCGCGAAGACCTCCTCGGCGGCCGACAGCCCCTCGGCCGCCGCGTGGTACTGCGCCCCGACCTGGCGGATCGGCAGATACGCCTCCGGGGCCAGGATCAGGACCACCAGACCGGTGTAGAGGTCGAGTTCGCCGTGGACGAGCCGCATGCCGACGGTGACGGCGACGAGGGCCACCGACAGGGTCGCCAGCAGTTCCAGTGCGAAGGAGGACAGGAAGGCGATCCGCAGCGTGCGCAGGGTGGCCCGGCGGTAGTCGGAGGTGATCGTGCGGATCGCCTCCGCCTGCGCCTTGGCCCGGCCAAAGACCTTCAGGGTCGGCAGCCCGGCGACGACGTCCAGGAAATGCCCGGAGAGCCGGGACAGCAGCTGCCACTGACGGTCCATCCGGGACTGTGTGGCCCAGCCGATCAGGATCATGAAGAGCGGGATGAGCGGCAGCGTGACGACGATGATCGCCGCCGATACCCAGTCCTCGGTGACGATCCGGGCGAGCACCGCCACCGGCACGACGACCGCGAGACCGAGCTGCGGGAGATAGCGGGCGAAGTAGTCGTCGAGCGCGTCGATCCCCCGGGTCGCCAGCGCGACGAGCGAACCGGTGCGCTGCCCGCTCAGCCAGTCGGGTCCCAGCCGCGCGGCCCGCTCCAGGAGCCGGCCGCGCAGTTCGGACTTGACGGCCGCGCTGGCGCGATGGGCCGCCCGTTCGGTGAGCCAGGCGACCAGGGCCCGCCCGGCGGCGACCGCGGCGAGCAGCAGAAGAGGGGTGCGCAGTGCGGTGACCGTGAGCCCGCCCTCGAAGCCGCCCACCACGATCTCGGCGATGAGCATCGCCTGGGCGATCACCAGCAGGGCGCCGACCAGGCCGAGAGCCACCACGGCCGCCAGGAAGAGGCGGGTGGCCCGTGCGTAGTGGAGCAGACGCGGATCGATCGGTTTCACGTGAAACATCCCCCCGGCGGGGTCGGTGAGCTCTGCGGGATCGGCGGCCGCCCCGGCCCGCGGGAGACGCGGGGCCGGAGCGGTCCACCGGACTCAGTGCGCGTCGGCGATGTGCTGGGTACCGATGCGCTTGCGGAAGACCCAGTAGGTCCAGCTCTGGTAGAGCAGCACGACGGGCGTGGCGATGCCCGCGCACCAGGTCATGATCTTGAGCGTGTACGGGCTGGACGAGGCGTTGGTGACCGTGAGGTTCCAGGCGTCGTTCAGCGAGGACGGCATCACGTTCGGGAAGAGCGTCAGGAAGAGCATCGCGACCGCCGCCGCGATCGTCACGCCCGAGAACGCGAACGACCAGCCCTCGCGCCCCTTGGCGATGGCCCCGATCGCACCCAGGAGCGCGATCACCGCCACGATCAGGGCCACCAGGCTCCAGCCGTCCCCGTTGTCGGCCTGGGTCCAGAGCAGGAAGCCCAGCGCGAGCACCGCGGTGACCGGCCCCAGCTTCAGGGCCAGGGCGCGGGCCCGGACCCGGATGTCGCCCGCCGTCTTGAGACCGGCGAACACCGCCCCGTGGAAGGTGAAGAGGGTGAGGGTGACGAGACCGCCGAGGATCGCGTACGGGTTGAGGAGGTCGAGGAAGTTGCCGACGTACTCCATGTCGGCGTCGATCTTCACGCCCCGCACGATGTTCCCGAACGCCACGCCCCACAGCACCGCGGGGAGCAGGGAGGTCCAGAAGATCGCGGTCTCCCAGTTCGTCTGCCACCGCTCCCCGGTCCGCTTGGCGCGGTACTCGAAGGCGACACCGCGCACGATCAGGCAGAACAGGATGATCAGCAGCGGCAGGTAGAAGCCGGAGAAGAGGGTGGCGTACCACTCGGGGAAGGCGGCGAAGGTCGCGCCGCCCGCGCTGAGCAGCCAGACCTCGTTGCCGTCCCAGACGGGCCCGATCGTGTTGATCAGGACCCGGCGCTCCTTGCGGTCGCGGGCCAGCAGTTTGGTGAGGACCCCGATGCCGAAGTCGAATCCCTCCAGGAAGAAGTAGCCGGTCCAGAGGACGGCGATGAGCACGAACCAGACGTCGTGGAGTTCCATCTCTCAGCTCCTGTGCTCAGTACGAGAAGGCCATCGGCCGGTCGGCGTCGTCTTCGTCGTGGCCGCCGATCCTGGTGGGCGGGTTGAGGTCGTCCTCGGTGAGTTCCGGGGGCCCGGCCTTGATGTACTTCACGAGCAGCTTCACCTCGATCACGGCGAGCACCGCGTAGAGCAGGGTGAAGACGATCATCGAGGTGAGGACCTCGCCCTGGGAGACGCCGGGGGAGACCCCGGCACGGGTCTCGAGCACCCCGTAGACCACCCACGGCTGGCGGCCCATCTCGGTGAAGATCCAGCCCCAGGAGTTGGCGATCAGCGGGAAGAGCAGCGTCCAGAGCGCAACGACCCAGTAGAGCTTGGTGAGCCTCGGGCTGAGCGCCTTGTTCCGGAACAGGACCAGATGCGGCACCTCGTCCTCACCGGTCCGCATCGCCGGTGGCAGCAGGAACTTCTTCCGGGTCAGCCAGAGCCCCAGGAGGCCGAGGCCGAAGGAGGCCATGCCGAAGCCGATCATCCACCGGAAGCTCCAGAACGCGACCGGGATGTTGGGACGGTAGTCGCCGGGCCCGTACTTCTCCTGCGACTCCTTGTTGACGTCGTTGATGCCGGGGACGTACGAGTCGACGTCGTTGTTGGCGAGGAAGGACAGTATTCCGGGGAGCGAGATCTCCACGGAGTTGTGGCCCTCGCTGACGTCCCCGTACGCGAAGATCGAGAACGGCGCCCGCTCCTGACCGTCCCACAGCGCCTCGGCGGCGGCCATCTTCATCGGCTGCTGCCGGAACATGACCTTGGCCAGGCTGTCGCCGCTGACCGCGGTGAGCAGTCCGGCGACCACGACGGTGATCAGCCCCAGCCGCAGCGAGGTCCGCATCACCGGGATGTGCTTCTTGCGCGCCAGGTGGAACGCGGCGATGCCGACCATGAACGCCCCGCCGACCAGGAACGCCGCCGTGATGGTGTGGAAGAACTGAGTGACCGCGGTGTCCTGGGTGAGCACCCGCCAGAAGTCGGTGAGCTCGGCGCGCCCGCGCTCCTCGTTGATCCGGTAGCCGACCGGGTGCTGCATCCAGGAGTTGGCCGCCAGGATGAAGTAGGCGGAGAGGATGGTGCCGATCGAGACCATCCACATGCAGGCGAGGTGGATCTTCTTCGGCAGCTTGTCCCAGCCGAAGATCCACAGACCGATGAAGGTGGACTCGAAGAAGAAGGCGATCAGCGCCTCGAAGGCGAGCGGAGCACCGAAGACGTCGCCGACGAAGCGCGAGTAGTCGGACCAGTTCATGCCGAACTGGAACTCCTGGACGATGCCCGTGACGACGCCCATGGCGATGTTGATCAGGAACAGCTTGCCCCAGAACTTGGTCGCCCTGAGGTACTTCTCGTTCTCCGTCCGCACCCAGGCGGTCTGCAGGCCGGCGGTGAGCGCGGCGAGCGAGATCGTCAGCGGGACGAAGAGGAAGTGGTAGACGGTGGTAATGCCGAACTGCCATCGCGCCAGGGTCTCCGGCGCCAGAGCTAGGTCCACGTCGTCAGTCTCCTTACATCGCCGTGGTCACACCGGCACTATGCCCCTTTGGTCCTACTGATCACGGGGATGATCCCACCGATCACAGGAGGAAACGGGGCACGCTTGTGAACGCGTTCACATTCACAAGCAATTATGGCGCACACACTTTCAGGGCCTTCGTCGGGGGTACCCCTTTTCGCCGCCCGCCCACGCAAAGGGCCCCGGACCTCGCTGATCGAGGTCCGGGGCCACCCCGGCCGTACCGGCGCCACCGCGCGCGAGGAGTCCCTCGCGCGCCCGGCGACTACAGCTCCGCGCGGAACGCCTCCGCCGCCTTGAGGAACAGGTCATTGCCCTCGTTCTCGCCGATCGAGACCCGCACGCCCTCACCCGCGAACGGCCGCACGACCACCCCGGCCCGCTCACAGGCCCCCGCGAAGTCGAGGGTCCGCTCGCCGAGCCGCAGCCAGACGAAGTTCGCGTGCGACTCCGGCACCGTCCAGCCCTGGCGCACCAGCTCCGCGCTCACCCGGGTGCGCTCGGCGACCAGCGAGCCGACCCGGCCCAGCAGCTCGTCCTCGGCGCGCAGCGAGGCCACCGCCGCGTCCTGAGCGAGCTGGCTGACACCGAAGGGCACGGCGGTCTTGCGTAGCGCGGCGGCCACCGGCTCGTGGGCCACCGCGAAACCGACCCGCAGCCCGGCCAGGCCGTACGCCTTGGAGAAGGTCCGCAGCACCGCCACATTGGGCCGGTCCCGGTAGATCTCGATGCCGTCCGGCACCTCGGCGTCGCGGATGAACTCCTTGTACGCCTCGTCGAGCACCACCAGCACATCGCTCGGCACCCGGTCGAGGAACCGTTCCAGCTCGGCCCGGCGCACCACCGTGCCGGTGGGGTTGTTGGGGTTGCAGACGAAGATCAGCCGGGTCCGGTCGGTGATCGCGTCCGCCATCGCGTCGAGGTCGTGCACATCGCCCTCGGTCAGCGGGACCTTGACCGAGGTCGCGCCGCTGACCTGGGTGATGATCGGGTACGCCTCGAAGGAGCGCCAGGCGTAGATGACCTCGTCGCCGGGTCCGGAGGTGGCCTGGAGCAGCTGCTGGGCCACGCCCACCGACCCGGTTCCGGTGGCGAGATGCGCGAGGGGCACACCGAAACGGTCGGCCAGCTCGTTCATCAGACCGGTGCACGCCATGTCCGGGTAGCGGTTGAAGTTGCCCGC
This sequence comes from Streptomyces sp. NPDC020884, assembly GCF_044333935.1. NCBI lineage: Bacteria > Bacillati > Actinomycetota > Actinomycetes > Kitasatosporales > Streptomycetaceae > Streptomyces > Streptomyces sp. NPDC020884. Next base: position 256,964 of record NZ_JBIRRY010000005.1, read on the forward strand.
GGCGGCGACCGCCGACTCCAGCACTCCGGGCAACGGCGGATAGGGATTCTCGTTGGAGGACAGCTTGTACGCGACCGGTCCACCGGCCGCCGCCGGCTTCCCCGGCACATAGGCGGGAACGCCGTCCAGCTCGGCGCGCAGCTTGGGGCTCTTCTCGCTCACCGCAGGTCCTCCTCGACCGTCCGTCCACAGCAATACTGCTCACCTTATGAGGATTGGGCCTCCCTGCGAATGGCCCGAGCGGGAAATCGACCACAGTGCCCGGGAATGGACCCCCGCACGGGGCCGGTCCGAGGGCTCTGCCCGGGGGAGCACGTGCCGTTCCGGCGCGCGCCGGTGGCTCACGCCGTGGCGCGCGTCCCCCGAAGTGGTGAGTTGAGACCTCTTCGAGACATCGCACATACAGCAGGCTGCCACCCGCCAGCACCTGAACCACGTCTGCAATGGCGCCCAACTACCTTTCATTGAAAGGACTTTGATAGGCAATGACCTTGCAGAAACGTGCCTGTCAACGTGCGCAGATGCGACCGGACCGACCCCCCCTCGGAGCCCTACTATCGGCTCGCCATGACAGCAGCAGGGAAGCACCAGGTGAGCCGGACGGAGACACCCCGGCGCAGCGGCCGGCCAGGACGGGCGGGGATCCGTGATGTGGCCGCCGCGGCCGGAGTCTCGATCACGACCGTCTCCGACGCGCTCAACGGCAAGGGCAGGCTCCCGGACGCCACCCGCCGCCATGTCCGCGAAGTCGCCGAGCGCCTGGGCTACCGCCCGTCCGCCGCGGCCCGAACCCTCCGTACGGGCAAATCGGGCCTGATCGGCCTGACCGTGACCACGTACGGGAATGAACCTTTCACCTTCACCGAATTCGCGTACTTCGCGGAGATGGCGAGAGCCGCGACCTCCGCGGCGCTCGCCCGCGGCTACGCCCTCGTCATCCTCCCCGCCACCTCCCGGCACGACGTCTGGTCGAACGTCGCGCTCGACGGGACCGTCGTCATCGACCCTTCCGACCAGGACCCGGTCGTCACCGAACTCGTCCGCCAGGGACTGCCCGTAGTCTCGGACGGCCGCCCGGCCGGGACGCTCCCCGTCACCGCCTGGGTCGACAACGACCACCGGGCCGCCGTGCTCGACCTCCTCGACCATCTCGCCGCCGCCGGAGCCCGCCGTATCGGCCTGCTGACCGGCAACACCACCGACACGTACACCCGGCTGTCCACCACCGCCTACCTCCACTGGTGCGAGCGGGTCGGCCAGGATCCCGTCTACGAGTCCTACCCGGCCCACGACCCCTGCGCGGGGGCGGTCGCCGCCGATCGGTTGCTCGCCCGCCCGGACCGCCCCGACGCGGTCTACGGGCTCTTCGACCCCAATGGGACCGATCTCCTCGCGGCCGCCCGCCGCTACGGGCTGCGGGTCCCCGAGGACCTGCTGCTGGTCTGCTGCAGCGAGTCCACCGTGTACGCGGCCACCGAGCCGCCCATCACGACGCTCTCGCTGAAGCCCCGCCGCATCGGCACGGCCGTCGTCCAGCTCCTCATCGACGCCATCGAAGGGGTCGAACACGACGGCCCCGTGGAGCAGGTCATACCGACGGAGCTCATCGTCCGGACCTCCTCGCAACGCCGTCCACCGCGCACCACGGTCAGCGCGCCGCGCTCCCCCAGCGGGGATTGATCGACTCTTTTCGGACCAATCGACCGGTGAACCGTGCGTGCGCCCGGATTCACCACCCCTGGTGCGTCACACAGATCGATCCGCATTCCTATGATGGGCGCACGACACCGCGGACCACCTCTACCAGGCAGGGCCCGTCAGGTGTACGGCGGCGCGACGGTGGTGGAGGGGTCGATGACTCAGGGGGCCGGTCAGGAACCCGTGGTGCGGACGGCGACGTTGCGTGACTTCCGGGTTCCGCCGTATGCGCAAACACCCGTGCCACCGCAGGCGCGGGTGGCACCTCCTTCCTCGGTGCCGCCACGTGCGCCGGCGCCGAGCACACCCACGCCGCCCCGGCTGCCGCATCCCGGCAACGCCGTCGTGGGCGGCGCGGAGCCGGCGGGCTACACACCGACCGAGCGGGACCTCCCGGTCATCCGCCGCGGCGACACGGTCCAGGTGCAGGCCGTCTCCGAGCCGCACCCCGAGCCCGAGGACGGCCGCGGCCCGCTCTTCGTCGTCGGCGACGTCCACGGCTATCTGGACGAGCTGCTGGCCGCCCTCGGCGAGCAGGGCCTGATCGACGCCGACGGCAACTGGGCCGCGGGCAACGCCCGGCTGTGGTTCCTCGGCGACTTCACCGACCGCGGCCCGGACGGCATCGGGGTCATCGACCTCGTCATGCGGCTCTCCGCCGAGGCGGCGGCGGCCGGCGGCTACTGCAAGGCCCTGATGGGCAACCACGAACTGCTGCTGCTCGGCGCCAAGCGGTTCGCCGACACCCCCGTCAACTCCGGGGCCGGCACCGCCACCTTCCAGGCCGCCTGGCTGCTCAACGGCGGCCAGAAGACCGACATGGAGCGCCTCCAGGACGTCCACCTCCAGTGGATGTCCCGGCTCGACGCGGTCGTCGAGGAGGACGGGCATCTGCTGATGCACTCCGACACGACGGCCTACCTCGACTACGGGTCCACCATCGAGGACGTCAACGACACGATCACAGCCATTCTCACGCGTAACGACGCGGACGAGTGCTGGGACCTCTTCCGCAAGCTCACCAAGCGGTTCGCCTTCCGGGACGAGGGCGGCGCCGACGCGGTGCGCGAGCTGATGACGACGTACGGCGGACAGCGCGTCGTCCATGGTCACAGCCCTATTCCGTACCTGCTGGGCGAGGTCGGCACGGAGGACGGCGAGGACAGCTCGGGGCCCGTGGTCAACGGCCCGCACGTGTACGCGGACGGCCTCGCCATCGCCATGGACGGCGGAGTGACCATGGCCGGAAAGCTGCTGGTCGTCCAACTGCCTCTGCATGACTGACCGTCGGCGGGGAAGGCGCTTCAGGTTCCGCCTGCGCCGACCCCGCTGATCACCGGGCCCGTCACCGGGCCCAATTCCGGAAACACCCTGTCACCCCGTGCCGTGAGCGCTCTACCATCGGCGTATCAGTGGCAGGCTCTCCTCCGTTTCCGCCCGATCGCCCGGTCCACGCGGGCAGCCGGGCACCGACGGAGCATCGGGGGATGCAGATGACAAGCGCTCCGCACCTGCTGGCCGAGGACGGACCCGAGTACGAGCGGATCCTGAGCGACGCACTGCGCCACGCTCACGAACGCCCGGACCTGGAGGGCGTCGGGGACCGGCTCAACACCGAACAGCTGCGCACCATGGCGCTCAGCGCCACGGCGCTGATCACGGCGGCCGCGGCCACCGAGTACGAGCACTACGTCAAGGCCCGGGGCGAGCTGCGCCGGGCGCCGACCGCCGAAGGAACCGACGAAGCCCCGGCCCTGGACGGGCCGCAGAGCACGGCGGCCGGATCGGGCGCCGGCATAGGCGCGGTCGTCACGGTCCTGACCCCGCTGCTGGCCGGCACCGCGGCCGTCATCTTCCTGCTCGTCGGCTACCTGCTCAAGGCGGTCAGCCCGTCGGTGGCCTTCGGCGACTCCATGGTGACGGCCGGGTGGTTCTTCGCGGCGGTCGCCGCCGCGGCGATCCTGGTCGCGGCCGTGGGGCTGCTCGTCACCGCGCTCCGCAACAGCGCGACGTCGCTGGCCGCCGAGCACGAGGAACAGGAACTTCCGGAAGAGGTCGCACGGGCCAGGGAGGCCTGGCGTCACGCCCTGCTGGAGCGCGGCATCCTCCCGTTCCTGCGGGACGCCCTGGCCGACCCCACCGCCGGGCCCGCCGCGCGGACCCCGCACCGTTCGCCCAACCGGATCCCCAAGGTCGGGTACAGCAGGCCGGACTTCTCCGGTCCGGACGACGGCCCGGCGGCCGGCCCCCGGCCGACCTTCACCAGCCCCGACTTCACGAGCCCGGACTTCGGCGGCCCCGAGCACCATCCGGACTGAGGTCCGGCGGGGTCCCGGCGTCCTCCCCTTCCGGGCTTCCCCTTCCGGCCGCGTCCGCCTCCGGACACACCGCGGGCCGGGGCGGCAAGTGCCGCGCCCGGCCCGGGGGACGCTCCGGTCGGACCGGAGCGGTGGATCAGATGGCGTGCGGAGCCAGCTTCGGGTTGACGCCGTGCTCGTTCGTCTCCGGCTTGCCCTCCGAGGCGAGGAAGACGATCAGGATGATCGTGCCGACCAGCGGGACGAGCGCGATGAAGAACCACCAGCCCGAGCGGCCGGTGTCGTGCAGACGGCGGACGACGACCGCCAGCGACGGGACGATCACCGCGGCGAGGTAGAGGTAGTACGGGATCTGCGTGTCGATCGCCGTGCCGACGACCGACAGCACCACGCCGATGATGAAGTTGAAGAGCACGAACATCCAGTACTCCTTGCGGCGCGCGCGTCCGCTGAAGCCTGCGTAGTTCTTGAGTACGTCCAGGTACCAGTTCACTGTGATTCCCTCCCCGGCCCCCGTTTCGAGGGGGGCACCAAATTCAGCCAAGCAAGCCGGAAAGTAAGCCACAGATAAGGAAAGGGTCAAGCGCTGGTGAGCTGAGGACCAAACGTACATACAGCTGCCACACGACTGTGTCCATACTGTCGCTTAATAAGGCGGTCAATCACGCCAAAGTGCAGCTAAACGGCCCGAGTTACTCATAAGGAACAGAACACCCCTGGCCGCCGGGGACGGCCGGCGGCCAGGGGTCGGGGCGGACGGTCAGTCGGCGATGGGCAGGTAGACCCGGTTGCCGGCGGCCGCGAACTCCTTCGACTTGGCGGCCATGCCCTCCTCGATCTCCTCCTGAGAACCGCCGTGCTGACGCCGGATGTCCTGGGAGATCTTCATCGAGCAGAACTTCGGCCCGCACATCGAGCAGAAGTGGGCCGTCTTCGCCGGTTCGGCGGGCAGCGTCTCGTCGTGGAACTCCCGCGCCGTGTCCGGATCGAGGGCCAGATTGAACTGGTCCTCCCAGCGGAACTCGAACCGCGCGTCGGAGAGGGCGTCGTCCCACTCCTGCGCGCCCGGGTGCCCCTTGGCGAGGTCGGCCGCGTGGGCGGCGATCTTGTAGGTGATGACACCCGTCTTCACGTCGTCCCGGTTGGGCAGCCCCAGGTGCTCCTTGGGCGTGACGTAGCAGAGCATCGCCGTACCCCACCAAGCGATCATCGCAGCGCCGATACCGGAGGTGATGTGGTCATAGGCGGGCGCGACGTCCGTGGTCAGCGGGCCGAGCGTGTAGAACGGCGCCTCCTCGCAGATCTCCTGCTGGAGGTCGATGTTCTCCTTGATCTTGTGCATCGGGACATGCCCGGGGCCCTCGATCATGGTCTGGACGCCGAACCGCTTGGCGATCGAGTTCAACTCGCCCAGCGTGCGCAGCTCGGCGAACTGCGCCTCGTCGTTGGCGTCCGCGATCGAACCGGGACGCAACCCGTCACCCAGGGAGTAGGTGACGTCGTACGCCGCGAGGATCTCGCAGAGCTCCTCGAAGTGCTCGTAGAGGAACGACTCCTTGTGGTGCGCGAGACACCAGGCCGCCATGATCGAGCCGCCGCGCGAGACGATTCCGGTCTTGCGACGGGCCGTCAGCGGGACGTACGGCAGGCGCACTCCGGCGTGCACCGTCATGTAGTCCACGCCCTGCTCGGCCTGCTCGATGACGGTGTCCTTGTAGATCTCCCAGGTCAGCTCCTCGGCCCGGCCGTCGACCTTCTCCAGGGCCTGGTAGAGCGGAACGGTGCCGATCGGCACGGGGGAGTTGCGCAGCACCCATTCGCGGGTGGCGTGGATGTTGCGGCCGGTGGACAGGTCCATGACCGTGTCCGCGCCCCACTTGGTCGCCCAGGTCATCTTGTCCACCTCCTCCTCGATGGAGGAGGTGACGGCCGAGTTGCCGATGTTGGCGTTGACCTTCACCAGGAACCGCTTACCGATGATCATCGGCTCGATCTCGGGGTGGTTGACGTTGGCCGGCAGCACGGCCCGGCCCTCCGCGATCTCCTCGCGGACGACCTCGGCCTCGACGTTCTCCCGGATCGCCACGTACTCCATCTCCGGGGTGATCTCCCCCCGTCGGGCGTACGCGAGCTGGGTGACGGGACGGCCGTCGCGGCTGCGGCGCGGCTGGCGCGGGCGGCCGGGGAACACGGCGTCGAGGTTGCGCAGTCCGCCGCGCGGCGAGGTGTGCTTGAGCCCGTCGTCCTCGGGGCGGGCCGGACGGCCCGCGTACTCCTCGGTGTCGCCGCGGGCGATGATCCAGTTCTCCCGCAGGGGCGCGAGGCCGCGGCGGACATCGGTGTCGATGGAGGGATCGGTGTACGGCCCCGACGTGTCGTACAGCGTCACGTCCTTGCCGTTGGTGAGGTGCACCTGTCGGACCGGCACCCGGAGGTCCGGGCGCGAGCCCTGGACGTACCCCTTGTGCCAGCCGATGGACTTCCCGGCCTCGTCGTTCCGGATCCCGTCGTCCGGCGTCGTGCCGTTCGGCGTTCCGTCGTTCTGTTTCGAGGCAGGCGTGCGTGCGTCCGCTGTGGTCATGAGACCTACTCCCTACGCCGGCATTACCCGGTAACAGGTTCGGCGGTCGGCGCAGCGTTTCCCGTACGGATGTACGGCGATCAGCGCCCTCTCAGCCCGGTGCTCCGAGCTCCCGCGTGTGCAAAGGTGCCTCCACGCTAGCGTCCTTTCCGGCGAGCTGACCAGAGGGCCCTCCCATTCTTGCGATGATCGCCCCGTGACCTCCCCCCAGAGCGACCCCGCTCCCCAGCCGCCCCAGGGCCACACTCACGGCCACACCCACAGCCACGGACCGGCCGCCCCGGTCTCCCGGCACCTGCGCAAGGTCATCGCCGCCGTGCTGATTCCGTTCGCGACGGCGGTCGTCGTCGGTCTGATCGCGTTCTGGCCCGGCGGCGCGCCCGACCACGAGCGCACCGGCGTCGGATTCGACCGGCAGACCCAGGACGGCAAGGTCGTCCAGGTCGTCAACGTCGACTGCGCGGACGTCAACGCCGCGCAGGTGCCCCCGACCGGCGACACCTCCACGCCCTCGGGCCGGGAGGCCGTCAACGAGCAGGAGGGGGAGTGCGCGAAGGCCACCATCGAGGTGACCAGCGGCGACGACAAGGGCCGCAGGTTCGTCGAGGTGGTCCAGCCGGACGCGCCCCGACAGCTGAGCGAGGGTCAGGGCGTGGTCGTGGCGTACGCCCCCGACGCGCCCCGCGACCTCCAGTACTCCGTGACGGACGTGGACCGGAAGCTTCCGATGGCGCTGCTGGCGGGGATCTTCGCGCTGGCGGTGGTCCTGGTGGGCCGGCTCCGCGGGCTGATGGCGCTGGTGGCGCTGGTCGTGTCGTTCGCCGTTCTGACCCTGTTCATCCTGCCCGCGATCCTGCAGGGCTCGAATCCGCTGGTCGTGGCGGTGATCGGGGCCAGCGCGATCATGCTGGCGGCCCTCTACCTGTGCCACGGGGTGACGGCCCGGACATCGGTCGCGGTCGTCGGCACGCTGATCTCACTGCTGCTGATCGGGCTGCTGGGCTCCCTGTTCATCGGCTGGGCGAGCCTGAGCGGCAACACCGACGACAACACCGGCCTCATCCACGGCCTCTACCCGGACATCGATATGAGCGGTCTGCTGCTGGCCGGCATCATCATCGGTTCGCTCGGCGTGCTCGACGATGTGACGGTCACCCAGACCTCCGCGGTCTGGGAACTGCACCAGGCGGACCCGGAGATGGGTTGGAAGGGGCTGTACCGGGCAGGGATCCGGATCGGAAGGGACCACATCGCCTCGGTGGTCAACACCCTGGTGCTGGCGTACGCGGGCGCGGCGCTGCCGCTGCTGCTGCTCTTCTCCATCGCCCAGAGCAGTGTGGGGACGGTGGCCAACAGCGAGCTGGTCGCCGAGGAGATCGTCCGCACGCTGGTCGGGTCGATCGGCCTGGTCGCCTCGGTGCCGGTGACCACGGCACTCGCCGCGCTGGTCGTCTCCGCGGACCGCCCGGGGCCCGGTGGCGCATCGGCGGCTACGGCCGCACCCGCGCGGACCGGCCGGGGCCGCCGCCGCAAGACGGGCTGACGGGCCGCCACGAGCACCCCGGTCAGCCGGCGTTCTGCTCCTCGGCGAGGATGCGGCCGAGCGCATCCTCCAGGTTCCCGTCGAAGTCACCCAGCGTGTGCTCCTGACCGAGCGGCACGAGCTTGTCCGTCCGGTCGAGGAACGCCACCAGCGGCGCCGTCCCTGCCCGGAACAGCGCACGGTCCGCGCCGACCTGGAGCCGGATGTGCACATCGCCGAGGCCCTCGGGCTCGGTCGGCCCGATGTGCACGTCTCCGTCGCCGCTCGGGCTGTTGAGCCCGTCCAGCAGCAGTTCGCGACCGAACGCCCAGGTCACAGGGGCATCGCCGGGCAGGTGGAACGTCATCCGGATGGCGTACGGATCGCCGACCTCGTACCGGAGCTCCACCGGAATACGGAACGAGAGCTCCTCGGAGACGAGGAAGCTCATCATGACCTCTGCTTGAACCGACTCGCGCATCGTTCAACCCCGCAGTAGATGAAACTGGCCAGGAATGATCCCCCATGGCCCTATTGACGCCATCGTGGTGCACGCGATAGCAGATCACAAGGAGTGATTTTTCAGATACTGATAGAGAACACGAACGAACGCAAGAGGCTGGCGACTTCGCCACGTAGCTGTTCGACTGCGGGCAGCAACCGTTCTTCGCGGTCCAGGGGTACGGAAATGGCCATCGCCGCAATGGTGGCACCGGCCGTGACGGGGATCGCGGCGCACACGGTGCCCAGTGCGTACTCCTGGCGTTCGATGACCGGTTCACCTCGTCGGAGGGTTCGCAGCCGCTCCAGGAGTGTGGCGCGATCTCGCACTGAGTAACGGGTGAGCGGGCGCACGGGGTGCCGGTCGAGGTGGTCCTCGCGGGCCCTCTCGTCGAGTTGGGCGAGCAGACACTGGCCGATCGCATGCGCGTGACCGGTCTCCCGGAACGAGGCCCACTCCTCCACGGCCGGAGTGTCGGGGGCGTCCGCGACCGCGATGAGCTCGATCTCGCCGTCGCAGTAGACGGCGCAGTACACCGGGGCGCCGATGGCGTCCCGCCAGTGGCCGAGGGAGTCGGCGACGGTGGCGGGGCGCGGTGGCCTCCTGAGCGCCGACGCGGCGGTCAGGTTCTCGGCGGCCGCGCCGAAGAGGAAGACGCCGTTCTCGCGGCGGAGATAGCCCTCATGGGTGAGAGTGCGCAGCAAGTGGTACGCGGTCGGCAGCGGAAGCCCCGCCTCACGTGCCAGTTGCTTGGCGGGCGCCCCGTTCCGATGGGCGCCCACAGCCTCCAGCAGCCTCAACGCCCGCTGAACCGAACCGATCAACGTCGGGACAGCGGTACTCGATGCCGTGGTCAAAGGTCACCCCCACGCATGGTGACGGGCCATCAGCCCTCCCGTGGGGGCCGCCCCCACGGGCCTGCCGCGATCCCGAGGACCGGGGGGACCGGAGATCCGGTGACCCGTGACCGGCGAGGACCGGTCCGGGCGCCGGCGATCGGAGGCCAACGACCGGACTGTCGTACCCAGGATCGGTCGAGCGACCGATGTGGTGACGGAAGGTCACATTCCGGATGGCGGCAGTGGTATGCCACTGTATCGGCCGTCTGCGGCAGACGGGTGGTTTCCTCCGGGACTTAGCTCTGCTGGGCTAATCCTCCCGGGCCGGAGCTGACTGGACCACATCCCGCGGGTCACAGCCGACCGGGGTGAACGGGACGGGCCGGCCCCCGCGCCGGCCCGCGATCCCTGTACTACCAGTCACCGCGCGAGGACGACGACGACATGAACTTGCGGACGACGAAGATCAGCCCGCCGACCACGACGACGAAGACCAGCGCCTTGAAGAGCAGGCTGATCACGAATCCGACCACGCTGGCGATCAGACCGCCGAACACGAAGATCGCAATGACGGGCACCGCGATCCACTTCACCCACCAGGGCATTCCCGCGAATATCTCCCGCACGGCCATCGCCTCTACCTCGTCTCTCTGAGTCCTTGCCTCGATGCTAGAGGCGCGAAGGCCCCTCGTGGGGGCCGGGCAGCCCTTGAAGACCCCTGATCGAGCCCCTAGGGATCCCCGGGACGGACGCCCCGGAGGGAATCCGGGGCGGGCGCTCAGCCCTCGGGCGGCGAGAAGACGACCATCACCCGCAGGTCCTCGGTGATGTGGTGGAACTTGTGGGCCACGCCCGCCGGGACGTAGACGACGCTTCCCCTGCCGACCTGCGTCGTCTCCATCCCCACCGTGATCGCCGCACGCCCGCTGACGACGAAGTAGACCTCGTCCTGCTGGTGCGGCTGCTGTGGATCGAGTTCGCCCGCGTCCAGGGCGTACAGGCCGACCGACATATTGCGCTCCCGTACGAACTGCAGATAGGCGCCGTCGTTGGCGGCCCGCTCCGCCTCCAGCTCGTCCAGTCTGAATGCCTTCATGGCCCGTCACGCCCCTCGTACCCACGCTGTCGGCTGTGTCTGCGCTGCCGGTGTCCACCACCGATCATGTCTGCCACGATCAGACACATGAAGAATTTCGTAGTCAAGACGATCGCCAACGCGGGTGCGCTGGCCGTTGCCATCTGGCTGATCGGCAATATCACGCTGGAGGGCGGCAGCACCGGCCGCAAGGTCCTCACCCTGATCCTGGTCGCGCTGATCTTCGGCCTGGTGAACTTCCTGGTGAAGCCGGTGGTCCAGCTGCTGACGTTCCCCTTGTTCATCCTGACCCTGGGCTTGATCACCCTGGTGGTCAACGCCCTGATGCTGTTGCTGACCTCCTGGCTGGCCAACGTGTTCGACCTCAGCTTCCACGTGGAGGGTTTCTGGGCGGCGGTGCTCGGCGGCCTGATCATCTCGGTCGTGTCCTGGGCGCTCAATGTCGTTCTGCCCGACGAGGACTGACACGGATCTGGGAGAAGACCGCTCCGAGGCCTCTGAAAGAGTGCAGGTGACACCGGTCCACCGCCGGCGCGGGCAGTGAAGGAGCAGCATGAGCACCATGGGCGACGGAACGCGTGCGGTACGCGCCGGGCTTCCGGAACCGGAGCAGTTCGAACCCACCCTGCCCGGCCCGGTCTTCGCCGCGCACTTCCATCTCTCCGGCGAACCGGTGGGCCCCTACACCTACGGCCGGGAGACCAACCCGACCTGGACCCACCTGGAGCGGGCCATCGGCGAGCTGGAGGCTCCCGGTGAGGAGGTGGGCACGACGGTGTTCGCCTCGGGCATGGCGGCGATCACCGCGGTGCTGCTCTCCCAGGTCCGCTCGGGCGACGCCGTCGTCCTGCCGGACGACGGCTACCAGGCTCTCCCCCTCGTACGGGAACAACTGGCGGCGTACGGGGTGGAGGTCCGGACCGCGCCGACCGGCGGCGACGCCCAGCTGGCCCTGCTGGCCGGGGCGAAGCTGCTGTGGATCGAGAGCCCGTCCAACCCGGGCCTGGACGTCTGCGACATCCGGCGGCTGGTGGCGGCCGCGCACGCGGCGGGCGCCCTGGTAGCCGTCGACAACACCCTGGCCACCCCGATCGGCCAGCGCCCGCTGGAGCTGGGCGCCGATTTCTCGGTCGCCAGCGACACCAAGGGCATGACCGGGCACGGCGACATCCTGCTCGGCCATGTGACCTGCCGCGATCCCCTGCTGACGGCGGACGTACGGCGCTGGCGCAAGGTCGTCGGGGCGATTCCGGGGCCGATGGAGGCCTGGCTCGCGCACCGCTCGCTGGCCACCCTCCACCTGCGCATCGACCGGCAGTGCACCACCGCCCTCGCCCTCGCCGAGACGCTGGCAGGGCGTGCGGACGTCACCGGGCTGCGGTATCCGGGGCTGACCACCGACCCGTCGTACACCGTGGCGGCGCGCCAGATGCGGCGCTTCGGGTCCGTGGTGTCCTTCGAGCTGGCCGACCGGGAAACCGCGGAGCGCTTCCTGTCCGCGCTGCGCCTGGTCGACGACGCGACGAGCTTCGGGGGCGTCCGGTCCACCGCGGAGCGCCGGGGACGCTGGGGCGGCGACGCCGTGGCCGAGGGCTTCGTGCGCTTCTCGGTCGGTGCGGAGGACCCCGAGGACCTGCTCGCCGACGTCGAACAGGCACTGGACGCGGCGGTCGGGTAGGCCCGAGGAGTTTCAGACGGTCCTGTACGGGCCACTCTCTTGCCATGACCGAACGTCCTGTGGTCAAGCGCACCGCACGCGCCATCCTGCTCGACGGCAACGATCTCATCCTGATCAAGCGCACGAAGCCGGGAGTCGATCCGTACTGGCTCACGCCCGGCGGCGGGGTCGAGCCGGAGGACGCCACCGTCGTCGAAGCACTGCACCGCGAGGTCGACGAGGAGCTCGGCGCCAAGATCGTCGATGTGGTCCCGTGCTTCGTCGACACCGTGGAGCACATCGCGGACGGCGGCGTGACCGGAGTGAAGGTCCAGCACTTCTTCGTCTGCCGACTGGCGTCGATGGACGTCTCCCTGCGGCACGGCCCGGAGATCGACGAGCCCTGCGGGGAGTACGAGATCGTCCGCGTGCCGTTCAGCCGGGTCGGGATCGCGGCCGTGCACCTCGTTCCGCTGTCCCTGCGGCACTACCTGGACGGCAACATCGAAGGCGTACGGGCGATGCACGCCCCCGACCTGGGCTGACGTATCCCTCGTCGGGCCCCCGCCGCGGGCCCGGCCGGGGCGCGTACTCCCCGGCCGGTACCGGTGGATACTCCCGCTGCGGGACGACCCCGGGCCTCCGGCTCGGCATCGTGTTTCACGTGAAACCACTCAAGCGCTCCGTACGCCGGGGACTCCTCGTCGCCCATGTCGCCGTCTCCGTCAGCTGGCTCGGTCTGACCGTCGGCCTGCTGACGCTCGGCATCACCGCGTTCGCCACCGGAGATCCCGCCACCGCAGGGGCCGCCACCCGGGCCATGAAGATCTTCGGGGACTGGCTGGTGGTCCCGGTGGCGCTGCTCGCCCTGGTGAGCGGCCTGGTGCTGGCGCTGGGCACTCCGTGGGGGCTGGCCCGGCACCGCTGGGTGTGGACCAAGTTCTGGCTGACGCTGATCACAACGGGCCTGTCGATCTTCTCCCTGCGCCCCGGCATCGACGCGGCGGTCGCCGACGGAGCCGTGGACATCAACCTCGTGATCGCGCCGTCGGTGGCCACGGCCACCTACCTCTTCATCACCGCGATCTCGGTGCTCAAGCCCTGGGGGCTCACCCGGCGCGGCAGGCGGCTGCGGATCTCGGCCAGTTCCGCGAAATCGGTGGACGCGCGATCACCCCGTCAGACAGCCTGACCCCATGCACAGCCCCTCACCCCGCTCTCTCGTAGACCTGCCGATCCGGCGCCTGAATCGGGGAGACCTGGTCCCCTGCGCCGATCTCTCCGAGGACCGCGGCTGGCCACGCGACGAACACCGGTGGGGGCTGCTCCTCTCGGCCGGCACGGGGTACGGGATCGACGCCCCGGACGGCAAGGGCCTGGCGGGGACCTGTCTGACCATGCCGTACGGATCCGGCCTCACCGCCGTCGGCATGCTGCTCGTCGCCGAACGCTACGCACGCCGGGGGCTCGCCCACCGGCTCATGGGCCAGGTGATGGAGGCGGTGGGGGACACCCCGCTCGCCCTGTACGCCACCGAGCAGGGACGGCCGCTCTACGAAGGCCTCGGATTCTCCGCCGTGGGCCGGGCCGAACGCATCGGCGGCCGCTTCGGGACGGTCGGTCCCGGCGACTCCTCCTCGTCCATGGCCTCCCCCTCCCGCTCGTCCGTGACCACCCGGCCGGCCGCGGCGGACGATCTGCAGGCGATGGTCCGGCTCGACCTCCCCGCGTTCGGCGCCGACCGGACGCACCTGCTCGCCCGGCTGCCCGCCTTCTCCGACCGGCTCCAGGTCGCCGAGGAGCACGGCGAGCTGGTCGGCTACGCGGCGCTCTGGCCGAGCGGACCCGCCGAGGTGGTCGGCCCGCTGATCGCACGGGACACGGCCACCGCGCAGGCCCTGGTCGCGGCCCTGGCCGCCACGACGGACCGGCCGCTGCGGGCCGATGTCGACGCCCGGCACAAGGAATTCCTCGGCTGGCTGGCGGAGCACGGGCTGGAGCCTCTCACCTGGACCACCGTGATGACCTACGGCATCCCGGACCTGCCGGGCGACGCCGCCCGCAGGTTCGCCCCGCTCACCCTCGCGACGGGCTGACACGCATCGGCCGCACCGCCACGAGGGCGGTGCGGCCGATGCGCTGTGCGGGGGAGCGGGGGGCTCAGCGCCGGGCCGCCGCCACGCCGGTCGGCTCCGGGCTGCTCCCGGCGACGATCCGCCCCGTGCCGGTCTCCCGGCGCTCCAGCAGGCTGGAGAACACCGCCAGGACCAGGGCCGACGCTGCGAGCGCGGCGCCGACCCAGTTGGGGGCGGTGTAGCCGAGACCGGCCGCGATGACGAGGCCGCCGAGCCAGGCGGAGAGGGCGTTGCCGAGGTTGAAGGCCCCGATGTTGACCGCGGAGGCCAGCGTCGGCGCACCCGACGCCTGGTCGAGGACCCGCTTCTGCAGCGGCGGCACCGTCGCGAAGCCCAGGGCGCCGATCAGGACGATGCTGACGGCTGCGGCGACCTTGTTGTGGGCGGTCACGGTGAACAGGCCGAGGACCACGGCGAGTGCGCCGAGCGAGACGTACAGCAGGGGCATCAGGTGGCGGTCGGCGAACTTGCCGCCGATCAGGTTGCCGCCCACCATGCCGAGGCCGAAGAGGACCAGCAGCCAGGTGACGGACGAGGCGGAGTAGCCGGCGACCTCGGTCATCATCGGGGTGATGTAGGTGATCGCGGCGAAGACCCCGCCGAAGCCCAGGACGGTCATGGCCATCGCCAGCAGCACCTGGACGTTGCGGAACGCGGCCAGCTCGTGGCGGATCCGCACGCCTTCCGCCTTCGGCTGGTCCGGGACGAGCTTCGCGACGCCGAGGAGTCCGACAACGCCGAGAGCGGCGACGACGAAGAACGTGGTCCGCCAGCCCGCGGTCTGTCCGATGAAGGTGCCGAGCGGAACGCCGACGACGTTGGCCACGGTGAGCCCGGTGAACATCATCGCGATGGCCCCGGCCTTCTTCTGCGGGGCGACCAGATCGGCCGCGACCACCGCCCCGATGCCGAAGAAGGCGCCGTGCGCGAGGGAGGCGATCACCCGTCCGGCGAGCATGACGCCGAAGGCGGGGGCGAGCGCGGACACCAGGTTGCCGACGATGAACAGCCCCATCAGGAGCATCAGCATGCGCTTACGGGTGACTCGGGTGCCCAGCAGCGTCATCAGCGGGGCGCCGAGGACGACGCCGAGCGCGTAGCCGGTCACCAGGAAGCCTGCGGTGGGGATCGAGACCTGGAAGTCACCGGCGACCTCGGGGAGCAACCCCATGATCACGAACTCGGTCGTCCCGATCCCGAAAGCCCCGATGGCGAGGGCGAGGAGCGCGAGCGGCATGGGTTTCACCTTCCCTGAAGATTGCGTCTGCGCCTTACGAGCGTCCACAATAATTGCAGACGCTGGTTAATTGCAAGCGCGGGCTATTGCAGACGTCCTCTATTCTGGAGTCACGCAGCTCCCGCCAGGAGGAGAGAGACATGACAGCGACCGACCCCGCCCTGACCGCCATCGCCCAGAGCTGGTGCGCCCTCTCCCTGCTCCACGGGAAGATCGAGGCCCGTATCGAGCGGGCCCTCCAGGCCGGCCACGGGCTCAGCGCACGCGAGTACTCCCTGCTCGACGTCTTGAGCCGGCAGCACAGCGGCGTCGGCGGGCATCTCCAGATGAAGCAGGTCGCCGACGCCGTCGTCCTGAGCCAGAGCGCCACCACCCGGCTGGTCACCCGGCTCGAGGACCGGGGGCTGCTGACCCGCTACCTGTGCGACACGGACCGCCGGGGCATCTACACCGATGTGACCGAGGCCGGGCTGACGCTGCTGGAGGCCGCCCGGCCGACGAACGACATCGCCCTGCGGGCGGCCCTGGACGAGGCGGCGGAGAACCCGGAGCTCGCCCCCCTGGTCAGGGCAGTCGAAGAGCTGAAGGTCCCGGTCTGACCGGTCGGACCTCTCCGGGCGTGGCCGGCGGATCAGAACCCATCACGATCCGCCGGACACGCCCTAGGATGCCGATCATGAGTGATCTCGACATACGACCCGCCGGCCCGGACGACCTGCCCTCGGTGGTCGCGATGCTCGCCGACGATCCTCTGGGCGCACAGCGCGAGTCCCCGGACGACCTCACCCCGTACCGGGAGGCGTTCCAGCGGCTGGCCGACGACCCGAACCAGCACGTGGTGGTCGCCGTTCGCGAGGACCGAGTCGTCGGCACCCTTCAGCTGACCATCGTCCCGGGGCTGTCCCGCCGAGGCGCGACCCGCTCGATCATCGAGGGCGTCCGCATCCACGGCGACGAACGCGGCAGTGGCCTCGGCACCCAGCTCATCCAGTGGGCGGTGGACGAATCCCGCCGCCAGAACTGCCAGTTGGTCCAGCTGACCTCGGACGTCACCCGCGAGGACGCACACCGCTTCTACGAGCGGCTCGGCTTCACGGCCAGCCATGTGGGCTTCAAGCTGGCGCTCTGACAGAGCCGGGAGTGGGTGGGTGTTTCACGTGAAACACCCACCCACTCCCGACCCGGAGACACTCACTCCCGGCCCGGAAACTCAGCCGCCGAGCCCGCGCCAGCCCTCGGCGTCGACACCGCCGGGCACGGCCGCCCCGGCCTCGTAGGGCTCCCGGGTGAAGGCGAACGAGCCGAGGTCGAGGTGGTCCACCGAGCCGTCTTCCTTACGGACGACACGGAGGGTCTCCCCCGCGTAGTAGTCACTCTGGCCCGTCCAGGTGCCGTCCGGTTGGAACGTGAACGCGGCGCCGCGCCCCTTGCCGCCCAGCGGCGTGAGCTGCAGGCCCCGGTCCCCCGTGAGCCGCAGCGTGAACGTCTGGGTGCCCCAGTGCCAGATCCCGGTCAGCGCGAGCAGCTCGTCGTCCACCTCGGGCAGCGGACGCCAGGGATCCGGGATCCGCGGCTCGGCTTCGACAACGATCCCCAGCAGTTCGGCTGCCACCATCGCAGCGGGCAGTCCGGACGTGACATTGGCGAGGACAACCGCCGCCACGTCCTCCTCCTCACTGATCCAGAGGCCGGCGACGAATCCGGGAAGCGATCCCGAGTGCCCGAAGAGCACGCGTCCTTCGCCCCCGACGATCTGGAGTCCGAGACCGTAGCCGCTGGCGCCCGTCTCGGTCGGTGCGGCGGGCGTCCGCATCTCCCGTACGGAGGGCGACGACAGGACCCGGTCGTCGCCCTCGGTCAGGAAGGCGGCGAACCGCAGCAGGTCCTCCGCGGTGGACCAGAGCTGACCGGCGGGCGCCATGAGCCCGAGATCCTCGGCGGGTTCGCTCAGCATGACGTCGGCCCAGGGGTGGACGGCCCAACCGCCCGCGTGCGGTGCCACCGGCCCGGACGTCGTACGGCGCATGCCCAGCGGCTCCAGGATCTCGCGGCGCAACGCCTCGTCCCAGGAGACGCCGCGTACCGCTTCGACCAGCGAACCGAGCAGGGTGTAACCCGGGTTGGAGTAGTGATGGCGATGACCTGCCGGATGCGTCCGCGGGCGGTCGCCCAGCACATCGGCGAGCTCCGGCCGCAGGCTGCCGGGCGTCCGCTCCCACCAGGGGGCCGGCGCTTCCGCGCCCAGCCCCGCACTGTGGCCCAGCAACTGGAAGATGGTCACCCCGCCCGCGCCCGTGCCGGGGAGGTGCTTCTCCAAGGGATCGTCCAGGTCGATCAGACCCTCGTCCCGCAGCCGCAGAACCAGAACCGCCGTGAACGTCTTGGTGATCGAGCCGATCCGGTACTGCGTATCAGCGTCGGGAGCATGGCCCTCGACGCATGTACGCGCCCCGCTCCAGGCCGTACGCCCCTGTCGCCGCACCGCGGCGACGAGGGACGGCGCACGGCCGTCCCGCTGCGCGACGGCGATCCGGTGCAGCAGGGCGCGCCGGGTACTCGGAAGCAGGTCTTCGTCGAGAGAGGTCATGGTCCAACCCCTACCCGACGGGGCCCTTCCTGACGAACCCTTTTCCGCCGGGCACGGCCCGCGGAGGGGCGCGCCGCACCGGAAGGCTCAGCGCTTGCGGTGATACGTCCGGACCAGCGCGCCGTTCTCGAAGGTGCGCACTCCCTCGAGGGTGAACTCGGTGGCCGCGAACCCGGATCCGAACATCGGCATGCCGTTCCCGTACACGATGGGGTAGGTCTTGATCACGAGCTCGTCGATCTCGTCGAACACCTCCCCCGCCAGCCGGGATCCGCCGCAGAGCCAGATGTCCAGCTCGCTGTCCTCGGCCTTGAGCTCCCTGATCCGGTCGACCGGGTCCTCCGCGATCAGTTCGACGTTCGGGTGTGGTGACTCCTTGAGCGTCCGGGAGGCCACGAACTCCCTCATCTGGCCGTACGGGCTGGTGATGTCCATGTCCAGAGCCAGCTGGTAGCTCCGCCGCCCCTGGACCACGGTGTCGAACCGCTGGTTCTCCGCGTCGTGGAACCCGAGTATCTGACGGCCCTCGGACGAGATGGTCTCCGGGTACTCCGACTTCAGGAAACCGAGGAACTCCTCGCTGACGAAGGCCATCATCGCCGAGGCGTCGCCACTGGGGTCCCCGATGAAGCCGTCGATCGAACAGGCGATGAAGTAGGTGAGCTTGCGCATGAGTTCCCCGTTCCGTCGGTGGGCACGGGCCGGACGGCCCTGAGGGAGCGGCAGCCGCGACAGCATGGCGACCGCTCCAACCACGTCATTTATAGTGCTTCACATGTAGTGGTCGTGCAAGCCTCTTTCCGAGGCCGACCCGGACAGGGAGAGAGCTCATGGCGAAGAACCCCGAACGCAGGGTGACGCTCACGGACGCCGCGATCGACGTCCTCGCGCACGACGGCGCACGCGGGCTCACCTTCCGCGCCGTGGACGCCCGCGCGGGCGTACCGGTGGGCACCGCGTCGAACTACTTCAGCAGTCGCGACGACCTCCTGATGCAGACCGGCGCCCGCATCAACAGCCGGATGACACCGGATCCGAACCAGGTCGAACAGGCCATGCTCCCCGCCCCCTCCCGGGAGCTGGTCACCGAACTGATGCACTGGCTGATCCGACGGATGGCCGACGACCGGACCGGCTATCTGGCCATGCTGGAACTCCGCCTGGAGGCGACCCGGCGACCCGAGCTGCGCACCCAGCTGACCCGGACCGTGCGCGCCGGTTTCGAGGAGAGCCTCTCCTTCCACCGCGACCGGGCCCTGCCCGGCGATCAGGACGCCTTTCTGGTCCTCTATCTGGCCATGACCGGGGTACTTCTGGAGCACTTCACGCTCCCGGACATGCTCGGCGACACCGGTCTCGACCGCCTGGTCGACACCGTCGTGAGCCGGATCATCCCCGACGGGCCGTGACGCCGTCCCGGCTCGGGCGGACCCCTAGACCTCGAACCCGCAAGCAGAAAAGCCCCATGACGCGAGGTCAGGAGGCCCCGGCGTGGTGGTCCAGCAGGCGGGTGAGCAGCCGGACGAGCTGTTCGCGTTCGGGAGGGCTCAGCGGTGCGAGGAGTTCGCCGTCGAGACCGTCCAGGACCCCGTCGAGGACGCTCAGCCGCCGGCTGCCTCGAGTGGAGATCGTGATGACGTTGCGGCGCCGGTCCTCGGGATCCGGCACCCGGTCGACGAGGCCGCGCTCGGCCAGCTCATTGAGCACGCCGACCATGTCGCTCCGGTAGATGCCGGAACGCCTGCTCAGCTCGGCCTGACTGCCGGGCCCGTACTCCTGCAGTGAGGCGAGCACGGCGTAGTGCCACTTGCGCGCGTCGACCCGCACCAGCCCGTCGGTGATCAGCCGGTCCGACCGCAGGGTCAGCTGCGACAGCAGTCGGCTCGCCCGCCGGCGCAGCCTTTCGGGCGTCCTGGGCGCGCCGCCGTCGGGGATGTCCGACGTCCTGTCTCCGCCCATGACGTCCGCCCTCTCGTTGCGTCGGTCCGGCGAACGCTGTACGTTCGCTCGCGCCGATAACGTTAGTGCAATAAACGTTAGCCCGGCGAACTCCAGGAGAGGAAGATCCGCCATTCCTACCAAAACGGTGCAGATCCCTACCGCGGACGGCCAGGCCGACGCCTTCGCCGCCTACCCCGAGAACGGGGGCCGGCATCCCGGGGTGCTGATGTACGCGGACGCCTTCGGCCTCCGGCCCGTACTGCGGGAGATGGCCAGCGAACTGGCCGGGCACGGGTACTACGTGCTCGTCCCCAACTTCTTCTACCGGCACGGCCCGGCACCGCTCCTCGACCTTCCCGAGCACATCACGGAAGCGGACCGGCCCGCGCTCGTCGCCCGGCTGATGCCCCTGATCGAGGCGCACACCGCCGAACGCGTACGGCGCGACGCCGACTCCTACCTCAGCTTCCTCACGGCCCAGCCCGAGGTCGCCGCCGGACCGGTCGGGGTGACCGGCTACTGCATCGGCGGCCTCCTGGCGACGCGCACCGCCGTGGCCCACCCCGGCCAGGTGGCCGCCGTCGCCGCGTTCCATGCCCCCGTCGCCGCCGACGGGCCCGACAGCCTGCGCCGTCTCACCGCCGAGGTCCACTTCGGCCACGCGGAGACGGACATCACGCCCGAGGAACTCGGCGAGCTCAACGGGTCCCTGGACGCCGCGGAGATCCGCTACACCTCCGAGATCTACCCCGGCACCGTCCACGGCTTCACCATGGCCGACACCGACACCTTCGCCCCGGCCGCGCTGCGGCACCACTGGGACCGTCTGCTCCCGCTCCTCGCCCGGCTCCGCTGAGCGAACAGGCGGGTTGCTTCGCCCGTCCCGGCGCCCATCCCGAGGGCAGTGCGCACCGGATGGCCCGCGTATGTCCCGACCGGCATCGTCCCGCTCAGCGCGAGTAGTCCGCGAGGGACAGCAGCAGATGGGCGGATTCCGGGCGCACGTGGTCGGAGTGGGCGCCCGCCGGGTTGAGGCGGCGTCCACGGACGTACACGTCGGAGGCGTCGATGTTGACGAAGCGGTGGTCAAGTGCGGACAGCGGATACCGCTCGTCGAGTGGCAGCAGGCTCGTGGTGAACATGGGTGCGGGCGCCGGACCGATCCCGGAGTGGCCGATGCCGGGCTGCTGTTCCGCCCGCAGGTGCCAAAACCCCGTCGCCCGGTCGTGGCGGGAATAGGTGGCGACGATGGGGCCTCGCAGCGGAGCACCCTCGTGCCCCTCGTTCGGCAGGATGTGCGGAAAGAGCGAGAGGAACGCGTCGCGTCGTGCAGCCATCTGGAACAACAGCATGCTGTCCGCGGTGAAGGGGCGCGAGGGTGACGGGCCCACCGTGCTCCAGCCGAGCGTGTCGTCGAAGTGGGCCTCCGCCGCCCACTGCACCGCCTCGCACAAGAACCGGCAGCCGAAGGAGTGCCCGACGAGGTGCAGGTACTGTCCATCGCGGTTGGCCAGCAACGGGGCTGCCCCGGGGTCGGCGCGCTCGGTGTCCAGATATCCGAGGAGTCGGCCGAGGATGTGCGCGGCATGACCACCCGTGTCACGTGCGCCCATGGCGTGTGCCCGGTCCCGGATCCTGCGGTAGCCGGCGGGAGTGACCAGGCTGGACGACGGCCAGCGCACCACGACACACCACGGGTCGAAGCCTCCGGCCACCAGCGCCGGATACCGGGCCGGGACCGTCGCCACGTTGCGGTGCGCCAGGGTCATCAGTCGTTCGCCGGTGCGGTGGGCGGAGTCGGGGGACGTCTGCCAGCCGTGGACGTAGACGAAGATGTCCGTCGCCCAGGCCGGCGGACTGAGGCGTTCCGCGAAGTAGTCGCGCAGCCGGTGATCGGGCACCGGCTCACCGGAGTCGGCGTCGCGTAGCCAACCGGTCTCGTCCAGGTCGACGGTCTCCACCGGGGCGTGGTTCATTCCTCGCCTCCGCTCATCCGGTCCAAACGGGCGTCCATGCCGCCGTGCAACCCATAGGCGAAGCCCAGGGGGTTGCGGTATCGGGAGGCGAAGTGCCGGGCCAGCTCGTGCACGATCCGGCCGGCGGTCGTCTCGCCGCGCAGATACCGCATGACGAACTCGAGCGCGTACTCGGCGGCGAATGCCTGCGGCATCGCGATCTGTGGCCCGAGCACGCCTTGTGCGCCGTGCTCGATGAGCATGCGCCCGAGAAAGGAACGGTCCGTGCTCGCCCCGGTGATTCCGGCATGGCAGGCGTTGAGCAGGACGAGCGGCCGGAATCGGCTGTGCCGGTGGCGTGCTCGCAGCTCGCGTACGGTGTGCCCGTCGAAAGGGATGCCGTCGGTGAGTCGGACGACCAGGACTTGGGGTTCGGGCTCGTTGCCGATGAACTCACCGTGGCACCAGAAGTAGGTCAACTGCTCGTCCAGGTCGGCATCCGCGAAGTCGCGGACCAGTTCCTCGTAGGTGGTGCGCACGGTGCACGCCGTGCCCTCCGCCAGTGCCTTCGCGACCTCGTCCGCTCGGGTCGTGCGGCCCACGCGGACGTCGTGGTTCAGGCTGACGGCCGGCTGCCGCAGAGCTGTGAAGGTCGGTCCGATCCACGCGTATGCGTCACCGGTGTGCTCGATCAGATGCCGGTGGCCGAGGAAACGGGCGAACAGGGCGTCCAGAGTCGCGGCCGGCGCGGTGGGTTCCTCGGCCGTGCAGAGCATCGGCCAGGGCAGATGAAGATCGGAATCGAATCGTACCCGCAGCCCCTCCTGGGACAGGGCCGACCGAAGATAGGCGCGGAACGTCTCGATCCGTACGTCGTCTCCGCGCAGCAGCGTGTCGAACAGCAGGGATTCTCCACTGCGCGCCAGATTGGCCACGACCCAGCGCAGTTCGTCCTCCGGCTCGGCGCTGAGGTCGGCGGCCGTCGCGTAGGGGCGCCGCCGGTCCCGCAAGGCCCTGCCCTGGGCGTCGACCGGCTGGAGATCGACGAACTGCTCCTTCCAGCGGGCGCAGAGCCTGGCCGCCGCGCCGTGGACCTCATCGGGCCGGGCGCTGAGGTCGACTTTGTGCTCGGTTCCCTTCAGCGCCGGAACCGAGGTGCCCGACATACGGGCCCGGATCCGGCCGCCGCCGAGGACGTCGAAGCTGACGCGGAGATCGGGCGGCTGCGTCTCCAGGTCCGGCAGGAAGCGGAAGCCGTCGCTGGGGTCCTGGACGACGCGGGTGGTCAATGCGCGGGGCACGGGGGTCAGGACCTCTCCCTGAGCGGCTGCACTCGTCGTTCCTCAGCCCCGGTGGGTTCGGCGGCCGCGATGTCCAGGTCCGTCTCCACCTGTTGCAGGACCACGCCGGTGTGGTGGTGCAGAACGGTGAAGCGGATCCGGTGCGTGCCGGGTTCCGCGGCCGTGAGGCGGAACTGCGGGGATTCGGCGCTCCCGGGGCCGTACAGCGAGGTGGCCGGCGTAACCTCCGCACTGCTCAACGGCACGGCCACGATGTCCAGTGGGGGCCGAGCCTCCGAGCGAGCCCAAGGATGCGCCGGCTCGGCCACCAACTCGACGGACAGGCGTACGGGGGTTCCGGCCCGGGGATCGTCGTCCAGGAGTGTCAGGTGGGCACGGCAGCGCGGCAGTGCCGAGCGCGCGGGAAGTTCTACGTCGTCCTTGCCGAGGTTGTCCTCCGGGACCGCAGCGGGCTCGGCGCTGCCGCCCGTCGGCCGTACGGGGCCTGCCGGCGGTATCCCCGCATGCACCTGGAAGGCGGCCCGGCGAACGGCTTTGGCGAGGGCCGGGTCCGGAAGCGCGGCAGCGAGGGCGACCAGGACCTGCACGGTGCGGGGGTGGCCCACGGCCCTGACCTCGTCGAGCAGGGCCGGGACGGTGCCCTGGACGGCCGAGTCGAGGTGGCTGACCAGCAGTCCCGTCTCGCCGTGGTCGGCGACGGCGGCGGCGGTGTCGACCCAGAGCCAGGTGGCCTCCTCGCGGCTGAGGACGTCCTGGGCGTCGTCCGGGTCGTTGCCCTCGTACTCGGCGAGCCAGAGCAGCGCGTAGGGCCGCAGCGAGGGTTCGGTGAGCACGGCGCGGACCTCGGGTTCGGCCGGTGCGCCGACGACCCGGAGCGCCTCGAACGCCAGTCCGCGCAGCAGGGCGTCCTCGCCCCGGGCGACGGCCAGGAGTTCGGCGACGGCGCTGCCGACAGTGCGGGCGGCGAGCCAGGCGCGGTATTCGTCACGGGCCGGGCCGGGGGTGAGGCGGGCACAGCCCAGCAGCATGTCGGCGGCGGACTGCTCGATGTTCCCGGCGGGGCTCTGGGCCGCGACGCAGATCTGCTCGAGTTTGACCCAGACCGCCCAGTTCCCGAGCGGGGTCAGGGTGGCCTGCCCTTTCCCGAGGGTCAGCGCCCCCACGGCGGCCAGCCCCTCCAGGGCCCAGTCCAGCAGCAGGGCGTTGAGGTCGGCGCTGCGGGCGGGAACGGGAGCGGGGGCGGCTCTGCCGGGTCCCAGGGGCACTTCGCAGCGCTCCTCCTGGAGCTCGGCGACCCGCTGGCCAAGGAGATCCAGCAGGGCAGGGACCGTGACAGGGCCCGCGGACAGCTGGAGGAGAGAGAGCACCTGAGGCACGGCCTGGACAGCTTCGGCGACGGCGCCCGCCTCGATGCCCTCGGGCGCGGCATGGACGAGCGACCAGGCGTCAAAGAGCGCCACCCAGCCACGAAGCACCGCGGAATCGTCACGGTCCCAGGCCCGCAGCCGCCAGCCGGGGCGTGCGCTCCCGCCATGCAGTTCCACGAGTCCGGCGAGCCGGGCCCGGTCCCAGCCGGAGCGCACCTGGGCCGGGGACAACTCCAGCGCCGCCGCGGCCCGTTCCAGAGCCTGGGCGGCCAGGGGTGGCGTGCCGGGGCTCGCGCCTTCGGCCGCCCAGCGGGCGATCCGTACGGCGTCGTCGAGAGCGGTCCTGGCCTGACGGGCCAGCTCCGCGGGGGGCGGGGTGCCCTCCGGCGGACGGGGCGCCGGACGCAGTCGTCGGGTGGCCACGGCCCGCTGCGCCGTGGTCAGAGCCCGTCGGCGGACAAGCCGCAGCCTGGAGTCGCGCGGGGTACGGGACGTCACAGGGAGCAGTCTTCCCCGTGACAGCCCATGAACCCAGGACGAGGGGGATGAAAGCAGCTGCAGCCACGTTCAAACACGGCGTCATCTCCGTATACCCAGACCGCAGTTCACTGTGTGGTGGTAGCTCCCGCCGGACGGAATTTTACACCTGCTACGGCCGGCGTCAGGTCTGCGCCATGTCCACGAAACGGGAGTAGTGCCCCTGGAAGGCCACCGTGATGGTGGCCGTCGGGCCGTTACGGTGCTTGCCGACGATGATGTCGGCCTCGCCCGCGCGCGGTGACTCCTTCTCGTACGCGTCCTCGCGGTGGAGCAGGATGACCATGTCGGCGTCCTGCTCGATGGAGCCGGACTCACGCAGGTCGGACACCATCGGCTTCTTGTCCGTGCGCTGCTCGGGACCACGGTTCAGCTGGGAGAGCGCGATCACCGGCACCTCCAGCTCCTTGGCCAGCAGCTTCAGGTTTCGCGACATGTCCGAGACCTCCTGCTGGCGGCTCTCGGAGCGCTTCGACCCACCGGCCTGCATCAGCTGCAGATAGTCGATGATCACGAGCTTGATGTCGTTGCGCTGCTTGAGCCGGCGGCACTTCGCGCGGATCTCCATCATCGACAGGTTGGGGGAGTCGTCGATGTAGAGCGGCGCGGCCGAGACCTCGGGCATCCGGCGCGCGAGCCGCGTCCAGTCCTCGTCCGTCATCGTGCCGGACCGCATGTGGTGCAGGGCCACCCGCGCCTCGGCCGACAACAGGCGCATCGCGATCTCGTTGCGCCCCATCTCGAGGGAGAAGATCACGCTGGGCAGGTTGTTCTTGATCGACGCGGCACGGGCGAAGTCCAGCGCCAGCGTGGACTTGCCCATGGCGGGACGGGCCGCGATGACGATCATCTGGCCGGGGTGCATGCCGTTCGTCAGGGCGTCGAGGTCCGTGAAGCCCGTCGGCACGCCGGTCATCTCGCCGCTGCGCGAACCGATGGCCTCGATCTCGTCGAGCGCGCCCTCCATGATGTCGCCGAGAGGGAGGTAGTCCTCGCTGGTGCGCTGCTCGGTGACCGCGTAGATCTCGGCCTGGGCGGAGTTGACGATCTCGTCGACGTCCCCGTCGGCCGCGTATCCCATCTGCGTGATCTTCGTGCCCGCCTCGACCAGCCGCCGGAGCACCGCCCGCTCGTGGACGATCTCCGCGTAGTAGGAGGCGTTCGCCGCGGTGGGGACGGACTGCACCAGGGTGTGCAGATACGGCGCTCCGCCGACCTTGGTGATCTCGCCGCGCTTGACCAGCTCGGCGGCGACCGTGATCGGGTCGGCCGGCTCGCCCTTGGCGTAGAGGTCGAGAATCGCCGTGTAGACGGTCTCGTGGGCGGGGCGGTAGAAGTCATGCCCCTTGATGATCTCCACGACGTCGGCGATGGCGTCCTTGGACAGCAGCATGCCGCCCAGCACCGACTGTTCGGCGTCGAGATCCTGGGGCGGCACCCGCTCGAACCCGGGGGAGCCGCCCTCCCATGCCTCGTCCGAGCCGCGGTCGTGGCGGTCCTCGCGCCCCTTGCGGTCCCCGCGGCGCTGTCGGGAGACGGGCAGACGGTCCCCGGGACCGGTCTCGGTCCAGGGGTCGTCCAAAGGCTCGGGAATGCTCACCGGGCCGCCTCCTCCCGTCCGCATCGCGGACCTAGCCGTGCCACTCTTTCTTACGGCACGGCACCGACAAACAGGTCGCCCGACTCCACTTCCGGCGCGTCTGGTTCGGTGGATTCCGGTGCCGGAACGGAGTGCGGGCGCCGCACCACGGTAGGCCCCTCCGCACCGTCAGCCAATCTGGTTATCCACAGGGCATGTGGACGACGGACCAGATGCTGTGGAGAACCCCGCCGAACCTGTGCACGGACCGGGGGACAGCACTGTGGACAAACTCATAGCGATATCGGCGCGACTACCCTGACCTGCGCATTCTCCATCCACCGACTGTGGGGGAGAAAAACTTTCGCCCTCATTTCAAGATCACCGCAAACGGCGCGGGAGGGAACGCCCCCAGCGGACACCAGTAAGGGCCAATGGGCCATTGCATCTCTTACCTGTGGAAGATTAGATTGACCCCATGACCCAGGCCTCCGCGACCCCGAAGAACAGCCGCCGACGGCACGACCGCGAGATCGTCGCCCTGGCCGTCCCGGCGTTCGGCGCACTCGTCGCCGAGCCCCTGTTCGTGATGGTCGACAGCGCCGTCGTCGGCCACCTCGGCACCCCGCAACTGGCCGGCCTCGGCATCGCCGCAGCCCTCCTGATGACGGCCGTGAGCATCTTCGTCTTCCTCGCCTACGCAACCACCGCGGCCGTCGCCCGCCGTGTGGGGGCCGGCGATCTGCCCGCCGCCATCCGTCAGGGCATGGACGGCATCTGGCTCGCCCTCCTGCTCGGAGCCGCCGTCGTCGCCCTCGCGGTCCCGACGGCCCCCTGGCTCGTCGACATCTTCGGCGCGTCCGACACCGCGGCACCGTACGCCATCACGTACCTGAGGATCTCCATCCTCGGCATCCCGGCCATGCTCGTCGTGCTTGCCGCCACCGGTGTGCTGCGCGGCCTCCAGGACACCCGCACCCCGCTGTACGTCGCCATCGGCGGTTTCACGGCGAACGCCGTCCTCAACGTGACCCTCGTCTACGGCGCAGGGCTCGGCATCGCCGGATCCGCGTGGGGAACGGTCATCGCCCAGGTCGGCATGGCCGCCGTCTATCTCGTCGTGGTGATCCGCGGAGCCCGTCAGCACGGCGCCTCGCTGCGCCCCGACGCGGCGGGCATCAAGGCCAGCGCACGGGCCGGCGTTCCCCTGCTGGTCCGGACCCTGTCGCTGCGTGCCGTCCTGATGATCGCCACCGCCGTCGCCGCCCGGCTCGGGGACAGTGACATCGCCGCGCACCAGATCGTCCTCTCCCTCTGGAGCCTCACCGCCTTCGCCCTCGACGCCATCGCCATCGCGGGGCAGGCGATCATCGGCCGCTATCTGGGGGCGAACGACGAGAAGGGTGCGCGCGAGGCCTGCCGTCGGATGGTCGAGTGGGGCATCGGTTGCGGCATCCTGCTCGGCGTCCTGATCGTGCTCGCCCGGCCTCTGTTCATCCCGCTCTTCACGAGCGACCCCTCGGTCAAGGACACCCTGCTCCCCGCGCTCCTGGTCGTGGCGGTCTCCCAGCCGATCGCCGGCGTGGTCTTCGTCCTGGACGGCGTTCTGATGGGAGCCGGCGACGGACGCTATCTCGCCTGGGCGATGCTCGTGACGCTCGCCGTCTTCGCCCCCCTAGCGCTCCTGGTGCCCTCCCTCGGCGGCGGGCTCACCGCACTCTGGTGGGCGATGACGCTGATGATGACCGTCCGCCTCGTCACTCTCTGGCTGCGTACCCGATCGGGCCGGTGGATTGTCACCGGGGCTACGCGGTGATCCCGACGTTCCACGGCCTGTTTCACGTGAAACAGGCCGACTGTCTCACGTGAACCACCGGTGGTGTTTCACGTGAAACACCACGGATCCCGGAGCAGGGCGACGTCCGCACCAGAGCGTCAGGACACAGTGAAGGGCCGCACCCGGTGGGTGCGGCCCTTCACTGACTCAGTCGAACTCTGCCTCAGGCAGAAATGACCTCGACGCCGAGCTTCGCTGCGACCTCAGGGTGCAGACGGACGGACACCTGGTGTCCGCCGAGCGTCTTGATCGGCGAGCCGAGCTCGACGCGACGCTTGTCGACGTCGGGACCACCGGCAGCCTTGATCGCCGAAGCGATGTCGGCCGGGGTCACGGAGCCGAAGAGACGGCCGGCGTCGCCGGAGCGAACAGCCAGACGGACCTTCACGCCCTCGAGCTTGGCCTTGATCTCGTTGGCCTGCTCGATCGTCGCGATCTCGTGGATCTTGCGGGCGCGGCGGATCTGCGCCACGTCCTTCTCGCCGCCCTTGGTCCAGCGAATGGCAAAGCCACGCGGAACCAGGTAGTTACGGGCGTACCCGTCCTTGACGTCGACGACGTCGCCGGCGGCACCGAGGCCAGAGACCTCGTGGGTGAGGATGATCTTCATGCTCTTGTCACCCTTCCCTTATCGCGCGGTGGACGTGTAGGGCAGCAGCGCCATCTCACGGCTGTTCTTGACTGCCGTGGCGACGTCACGCTGGTGCTGCGTGCAGTTGCCGGTGACGCGGCGGGCACGGATCTTGCCGCGGTCGGAAATGAACTTCCGCAGCATGTTCGTGTCCTTGTAGTCCACGTACTGGGTCTTGTCCTTGCAGAACGCGCAGACCTTCTTCTTAGGCTTGCGCACAGGCGGCTTCGCCATGGTGTTTCTCCTGTGTGATCAAGAAGTGGGGGTACGAGCAGCCCTAGAAGGGAGGCTCGTCCGAGTAGCCGCCGCCAGAGGAGCCGCTGGAACCGCCGGAACCGGTCGAACCGCCGGAGCTTCCGCCCCAGCCGCCTCCACCGCCCTGCTGTCCCCCGCCGCCCTGGCCGCCTGCCGGCGCGCCGGTCGCCCACGGGTCGTCGGCGGGTGCACCGCCGCCGCCCTGCTGGCCACCGCCACCGGGACCGCCGCCCCAGTTGCCGCCGCCCTGCTGGCCGCCGCCGTACCCACCCTGGCCGCCCTGGCCACCGCGACCGGTGGTCTTGGTGACCTTGGCCGTGGCGTTCTTGAGGCTGGGGCCGACTTCCTCGACGTCCAGCTCGTAGACCGTGCGCTTGACGCCCTCACGGTCCTCGTAGGACCGCTGCTTCAGCCGGCCCTGCACGACAACGCGCATGCCTCGCTGGAGCGACTCCGCGACGTTCTCCGCCGCCTGACGCCAGACCGAGCAGGTGAGGAACAGGCCTTCGCCGTCCTTCCACTCATTGGTCTGCCGGTCGAAGATGCGGGGAGTGGACGCGACACGGAACTTCGCGACCGCCGCACCGGACGGGGTGAAGCGCAGCTCGGGGTCGTCGACGAGATTGCCGACGACCGTGATGACGGTCTCGCCTGCCATGGGTGAACCTCTCGGCGGGGATTGCTTCTGGCTGCTTGCTGCTACTCGAACCCGAAAACCGCTGAGCTAGATGCTCAGTGGATCTCGGGGCGGAGGACCTTGGTCCGGAGGACCGACTCGTTCAGGTTCATCTGGCGGTCGAGCTCCTTGACGACCGCAGGCTCGGCCTGCAGGTCGATGACCGAGTAGATGCCCTCGGGCTTCTTCTTGATCTCATAGGCGAGCCGACGACGGCCCCAGGTGTCGACCTTCTCCACCTTTCCGTCGCCCTCACGGACGACGGAGAGGAAGTTCTCGATCAGCGGGGAGACTGCTCGCTCCTCGAGATCGGGG
The DNA here is from genome assembly GCF_044333935.1 of Streptomyces sp. NPDC020884. Taxonomy (NCBI): domain Bacteria; kingdom Bacillati; phylum Actinomycetota; class Actinomycetes; order Kitasatosporales; family Streptomycetaceae; genus Streptomyces; species Streptomyces sp. NPDC020884. The sequence goes on from NZ_JBIRRY010000005.1 coordinate 287,530, forward strand.
TCGAGGATGACCATCACCTCGTAGTGACGCATGTGGAACCCACCTCCTTTGGACTCAGCGGCCACGGTCGTTCCGTGGCAGGAGGGTCGTGATGCGTAGTGCAACGGCGTTCCCGAGGAGAACACCCGGCACTGACAATCCGCTCCCGAACGATCCCGTGGAGGGGGTTCGGGGAGAGGCTCGCCGTGCTGGCCTGGGCAGACACCGGTGCAGACCGTACAGACTACCCGTAGACCGGCTTCCGGTTGAAATCAGGAGCTCAGAGGGCACAATCGATACAGATGGCGGTGTGAGAGGCGCTACACCCGCGGCTGCGATGCGAGGGGCGCCGGACACGCCGCCCACCCGTCCGGCCAGGAGGTACTCCATGGCACAGACCATCCGCCCCGCCACCGGTTCGCTCTTCGCGACGGACGGCAGGCCGCACCCCGTCCAGGACGTCCTGATGGTGGTGACCGGGGTGCTCGGCGTCCTCGCGTTCGTCACGGCGATGTTCCACCATCTGCACCTGATCAGCTCCTGGGCCGGGCTGGTCGGGATTCTGACCGGTGTCTACGGCCAGTACATCTCGAAGACCACATGGGAGAGGTTCGGCCTGGTCATGGGGATCGGAGCCTCGGCGGTCGGCTTCTACCTCGGCATGGCCCACGGCGGCCTCTTCGGCGGCGTGATCACCTGACCGGGGCCTCGGCCGGAGCACCGCCCAGTGCGGGCGCCCAGGCGCCCGTGCCGGTCCGCCGTGCGTTCCCGCCCCCCGGGGCCAGGCCGGGTGCCCCTCGGTCACAGTAGGCTTCGGCGCGAGAGCCGGAGCCCCTGACCGATGGGGACACACCTGCCGAGGAGCGCCCCGCATGAGCCTGACCCTGAGGACCATCAGCCGAGAGCAGCATCTGGCCTACATCCAGAGCCTGCCCTCGGCCAGTCACTGCCAGGTCCCGGCGTGGGCTGATGTGAAGACCGAATGGCGCTCGGAGAACCTGGGCTGGTTCGACAAGAACGGCGAGATCGTCGGCGCCGGCCTGGTCCTGTACCGCCAGCTGCCCAAGATCAAGCGCTACCTGGCGTACCTCCCCGAGGGCCCGGTCATCAACTGGCACGCACCGAACCTGGACGACTGGCTCCAACCGATGCTCGCGCACCTCAAGCAGCAGGGCGCCTTCTCCGTAAAGATGGGCCCGCCGGTGGTCATCCGCCGCTGGGACTCGGCCGCCATCAAGTCCGGCATCCAGGACCCGGACGTGAAGCGCCTGCGCGACGTCGAGGCCACACACATCGAGCCGCGCGCCTTCGAGGTCGCGGACCGGCTGCGGAAGATGGGCTGGCAGCAGGCCGAGGACGGCGGCGCCGGATTCGGTGACGTCCAGCCCCGCTACGTCTTCCAGGTGCCGCTGGCCAACCGCTCCCTTGAGGACGTCCTCAAGGGCTTCAACCAGCTGTGGCGCCGCAACATCAAGAAGGCCGACAAGGCCGGTGTCGAGGTCGTCCAGGGCGGCTACGAGGACCTGGCCGAGTGGCAGCGGCTCTACGAGATCACCGCCGTGCGCGACCACTTCCGGCCGCGCCCGCTCTCGTACTTCCAGCGCATGTGGACCGTCCTCAACTCCGAGGACCCCAACCGGATGCGGCTCTACTTCGCCCGGCACAACGGCGTGAACCTCTCCGCGGCCACGATGCTCGTCGTCGGCGGACACGTCTGGTACTCCTACGGCGCCTCCGACAACATCGGGCGCGAGGTCCGGCCGTCCAACGCGATGCAGTGGCGCATGCTGCGCGACAGCTACGCCATGGGCGCGACCGTCTACGACCTCCGCGGGATCAGCGACTCGCTGGACGAGACCGATCACCTCTTCGGTCTGATCCAGTTCAAGGTCGGCACCGGGGGCGAGGCCGTCGAGTACGTCGGCGAGTGGGACTTCCCGCTCAACAAGCTGCTCCACAAGGCGCTCGACATCTATATGTCGCGCCGCTGACCCGCTCCACCGCACATCTCGCACACCCCGTTCGTTCCTGATTCACCGCAGCCACCAGAAAGGTTCCGGGCCGGCCATGGCGCTCTCCCTCTACGTCGACACCGCGCGCTGGCGGGCGCACCAGAAGTCCGTGATCGACCAGTTCCCCGGTCTCGTACCCGTCTGCAAGGGCAACGGCTACGGCTTCGGCCACGAGCGCCTCGCCGACGAGACGATCCGCTTCGGATCCGACACCCTCGCCGTCGGGACGACCTACGAGGCGGCCCGGATCAAGGACTGGTTCAGCGGCGACCTGCTGGTCCTGACCCCGTTCCGGCGGGGTGAGGAGCCCGTACCACTGCCGGACCGCGTCATCCGGTCCGTCTCCTCCGTCGACGGGGTGCACGCCCTGGTGGGCGCCCGCGTCGTCATCGAGTGCATGAGCTCGATGAAGCGCCACGGCGTCAGGGAGGAGGAGCTCGGGCAACTGCACGCGGCGATCGAGGACGTACGGCTCGAAGGCTTCGCCCTGCACCTGCCGCTGGACCGCACCGACGGCTCCGATGCCGTCGAGGAGGTCATCGGTTGGATGGACCGGCTGCGCGCGGCCCGGCTGCCGCTGCACACCATGTTCGTCAGCCATCTGCGCGCGGAGGAGCTGGCCCGGCTGCAGCAGCAGTTCCCGCAGACCCGCTTCCGCGCCCGTATCGGCACCCGGCTCTGGCTCGGCGACCACGAGGCCACCGAGTACCGGGGGGCCGTCCTGGACGTCACACCGGTCGTCAAGGGCGACCGGTTCGGCTACCGCCAGCAGAAGGCCGCGTCGGACGGCTGGCTGGTCGTCGTCGCCGGCGGTACGTCCCACGGGGTCGGCCTGGAGGCGCCGAAAGCGCTGCACGGCGTGATGCCGCGGGCCAAGGGCGTCGCCCGCGCGGGCCTGGCCACGGTCAACCGCAACCTGTCGCCGTTCGTCTGGGCGGGCAAGCAGCGCTGGTTCGCCGAGCCGCCGCACATGCAGGTGTCGATCCTCTTCGTGCCCTCGGACGCCCAGGAGCCGCGCGTCGGTGACGAGCTGGTCGCCCATCTGCGCCACACGACCACACAGTTCGACCGGCTCGTCGACCGCTGAGCCGCCGGGCGCGGCCCTGAACGGCCGCGCCGGAGACCCGGGTCAGCTGTCCCGGGTGGCCGCCGCGCCCCACTCCACCTGGGGTCCGGCGACCGTCGGAGCCGTGTGCCCGGCCCGCCGGGCCTCGGGCGCCAGCACGAACGCGTCCGGAGCCCCGTCGAGCACCCCGCCCGACGGGTCGTCCGACCCGTCCCCGCGCACCGGATCCCTCTCCGGCAGCAGGATGTCCCGGACGATCAGGACGCACAGGTACAGCGTGCCCAGCAGGTGCAGGGCGATGGCGACCTGGTAGCCCTCCTGCGGCAGCCCCTGGTGCTTGTCCCCACCGCTGGTGTAGGCGAGGTAGAACCAGATCCCGAGGAAGTACATGACCTCGCAGGCCTGCCAGATGAGGAAGTCGCGCCAGCGCGGCCGGGCCAGGACGGCCAGCGGGATGAGCCAGAGCACGTACTGCGGCGAGTAGACCTTGTTCGTCAGGATGAACGCGGCCACCACCAGGAACGCCAGCTGGGCGAAGCGCGGCCTGCGGGCCGCGGACAGCGCCAGGCCGGCGATGCCCGCGCAGAACACCACCATCAGGACGACCGAGGCGGTGTTGACCGTCTCCACGTCGATGGGCCTGCCGGTCCGCTGGGTGATGATCAGCCAGAACGAGCCGAAGTCGATGGGCCTCTCCTGGCTGAAGGTGTAGAACTTCCGCCATCCCTCGGGGGCGAGGAGCATCACCGGCAGGTTCACCACCAGCCAGGCCGCCCCCGCGCCGAAGAGGGCCCTACCGAACTCACGCAGCCTGCCCGCCCGCCAGCAGAGCACCAGGAGCGGACCGAGCAGCAGGACGGGATAGAGCTTCGCGGCCGTGGCCAGGCCGATGAGGATGCCGAACGCGAGCACCCGGCCCCGGGACCACATGAGCATCGCCGCGGCCGTCAGGGCGACGGCCAGGAGGTCCCAGTTGATCGTCGCGGTGAGGACGAACGCGGGCGCCAGCGCGACCAGGAGACCGTCCCAGGGGCGGCGGCGGTGCGTGCGGACGGTGCACACCGCGACGACCACCGCGCAGATCATCAGCATGCCCGCGTTGACCATCCAGTACATCTGCTCGCGCTGCTGGATGGGGTCGCTGTCCGGCGTCAGCGTCAGCCAGGCCGCCACCTGCATGAACACCCCGGTCAGCACGGGGTACTCCAGGTACTGCATATCGCCGCTGAGCCGGTCGAAGTACGGCACCATGCCGTCGGCGAAGCCGCGCCCCAGAAAGAGATGCGGAATGTCGGAGTAGCAGGCGTGCGTGTACTGCGAGGTGGCCCCGCGGAACCAGGCCCATTCGTAGCAGGGGATCTTCTGCACCATGCCGAGGGCGAACATCCCGATCATCACCAGCGCGACGACGCGCACGGGCGTGAGCGGACCGTCGCCGAGCCGCGCCCAGCGTCCGATCCGGCCACCGAACAGCTCACTGCCGGCCGCCGCGACCTCGTCCTGATCGGTGGGCCGCACGACGGGCCGTTCCTGGTGCACGCTCGTGTCTTCTGCGCTGGAGCTTGGCATGCCGCACATCCTGCCGTACGGGGCTGTGCCCGGGGCAAGGACCGCCCGGGGGACACGGGAGGAGTGCCGGGACGCCTCGGCCCGCCGCCCCGGACGCGGCGAGGGCCGCCGTACCGGGATGGGTACGGCGGCCCTCGCCACTGCGCTGAGCCGGCCCCTGCGGGTCCCGGCCTGCTTTCCGGCTATCCGGAATTGCCCCAGATCGATCCTGTTCCACCTGGGTTGCCGTTGGCTCCCTGGGCCCCGCCGTTGTCACTGCCGTCGGTCGTCCCGGTGGTGTCGCCCCCACCGTCGGCTCCGCCGTTGTCGGCCCCGCCGTCGGCTCCGCCGTTCTGGCCTCCACCGTCGGCTCCGGCGTTCGCCCCGCCGTCGGCCTCCTGGCAGTTCGGGTCGAAGATGCCGCAGGTACCGCTCGGCGTCGGACTCGGCGACGGAGTGGTCTGCGACGGGGACGGGGTCGGAGACGTCTCCTCGGAGGGCGTCGCCGAAGGCGTGGGGCTGGGTGTGGGGCTGGGGCTGACCGCGCCACCACCCCACACGACATCGCCCAGGTCCCGCGGCTCCGGGAAGGCGATGGCCTTCTTGCCCTTCATCGCCCCGGTCATGTAGTCGTGCCAGATGGAGGCCGGGAACGAGTTTCCGTGGATCTTCTCCTCGCCACCGGTGCCGAACATCTTCTCGAACTCGCGCTTGGTGTTCGTCTCGTCGTCGTCGAGCCGGAACATGCTGATGGCGGTCGAGACCTGAGGGGTGTACCCGACGAACCAGGCGGACCGGTTGCCGTCCGTCGTACCGGTCTTGCCCGCGGCCTCACGGCCCTCCAGCCGGGCGGGCTTGCCCGTCCCGTTCTCCACGACGTTCTTCAGCACGTCCGTGACGTTGTCGGCGATGACCGGGCTGAAGGCGCGCTTGGGCTTCTTCTTGTGCTGGAAGACGACCACGCCCTCCTGCTTCACCTCGGTCACCGAGTACGTGTCGTTCTGCTGGCCGCTCGTGGCGAAGGTGGCGTAGGAGCCCGCCATGCGGATGGCGCTGGGCGAAGAGGTGCCGATGGAGAACGAGGGAACGGTCGCGTCCGCCATGAAATCGTCGTTCTTCAGACCGGAGGCGACGGCGACGTCCCTGACCTTGTCCGTCCCCACGTCCATGCCGAGCTGCACGAACGGCGAGTTGGCCGACTGCTCCATGGCCTTCCGCAGCTCGATCTCGCCGTAGTCGTAGTTGCCGTCGTTGGTCTGACGCCACTCCTCGTCGTTCTCGTTCAGCCAGATCTTGCCCGTGTAGTCCCTGATCCGCAGGCCGTCGTCACCGTTGTAGATGCTCTCCGGCGAGACCTGCGTGCGCTCGGAGTTGCTCTGCTCCTTGCCGAGGGACGGGTCGCGCACGCCGTACTGCATGGCCGCGGCCAGCACGAACGGCTTGAACGTCGAACCGACCTGGGCGCCGGTGGCGTCGGCGTTGTTCGTGAAGTGCGTGGTGGCGTTCTGGCCGCCGTACGTGGCGATGATGGCGCCGGTCTTCGCATCCACGGACGCCCCGCCGAACTCGACGTGCGTGTCCGTCTTGGGACGATCCTTGGGCCGGATCTTGGCCTTGTAGACCTTGTCCACCGCTGCTTGGAGCTCCTCCACCCTCTTCTTCTGGAAAGTGGTGTGGATCTCGAAACCGCCCAGTTCGAGCTGCTTGGCGTCGATGTTGCGGTCGTTGTTGGCCAGGAAGTACTTCTTGGCGAGCTCCACGAGATAGCCGGTCTGGCCGCCCAGCTTGGCGTCCTTCATCGGCGGCCGCGGCATGGGGAACTTCTTGTACTTGGCGCGCTCCTGCGCCGTCATCCGCTTGTCCTTGACCTGCTCGTCAAGGATCCACTCCCAACGCGCCTTGGCCCGCGCGGTGTTCTTCTCTTTGGTCGCGTTGGCCTTGTCGATGTCGGGAGCGCCGGCGGGGTCGTAGTAGCTCGCGCCCTTGAGCAGGGTGGCCAGGAAGGCGCACTCGCTCGCGTCCAGTTTGCTGGCGTCCTTGTTGTAGTAGGTGCGAGCCGCAGCCTGCAGCCCCGAGGCCCCACGTCCGTAGTACGAGACGTTGAGGTAGCCCGCCATCACGTCTTCCTTCTCCTCCTCACCGGCGACCTTGAGCGTGATGAAGAGTTCCTGGAACTTCCGCTTGATCGTCTGGTCCTGGGTGAGCATGGAGTTCTTCACGTACTGCTGGGTGATGGTCGAGCCGCCCTGGGTCTCACCGCCCGTGGCCATGTTGAACAGCGCACGGCCGATGCCCATCGGGTCGATGCCGCTGTCCGACTCGAAGCTCTTGTTCTCCGCCGAGATCACGGCGTTGCGCATCTCCACCGGGATCTGCTCGTACTTCAGGATCTGGCGGTTCACCGCACCACCGGTCGCGACCATCTGGCTGCCGTCGGCCCAGTAGTAGACGTTGTTCTGGGCCTCGGCCGTCTCATTGACCTTGGGCGTGCTCACCAAGGCGTAGGAGATGCCCCCCACGCCCATCAGCAGCCCGAGGAACCCCAGACAGAGCCCCGACACCAGCTTCCACGAGGGCAGCCAGCGGCGGACCCCGTATCTGCCGTAGCGCGGATAGTCGATAAAGCGCTTCTTGCCGGGGCCGCCGCGGCCGTTCCCACGGCCTCCCGGCCCCTCGGAACCGCCGCCACCGCGCCGTCGGCCGCCACCACCACCGCCGCCGCCCGCGCCGTGGTCCCCGGCGTCGGCGCCACGGCGCCGGCCTCCACGCTGGGCCGCACGGCGGGCCTCGGCGCGACTGCCGTACTGACGCTCCTCGCCGTACGACTCGGACGACGATTCGGAAGGTGATGCCGAAGTGGCTCTGCGTGACGGGACTGCTCGGCGTCCGGTCGACTGCTGGGCGGCTCGTCTGGCCGCGGCACGCCCGCCACCTTGTGGCTGAGGCGTTTTGCGACGGTGCTCGCTCATGGAACGACTACTCCTCGGGCAGGCGAGAGCGCCTGGAAGCGGCAGTTGAGATCCGGTCCCCCCGAATTACGGACAAGCCACTGCGGAAGGCTCATCCGCAGTACATCCGGCAGTCCGCGATGACTGACGCACGAACGCGCCTCGCGGTTCCCGGTGGTCTGCATGCCGCACAGACTACGCACGGTCAAAACCCTCCTAGGGCCGAACTTCACCCCAAACGACGCAAGTCGAACCCTGGGAATTGCTGATGTGACGCCGTTCACGAAGGTCACCCTTGTCGAACAGGACGGACCGATCTATCGTGCTGATGTATCGAGTCGATACATCAGCTCGGCATAAGTACGCCGGAGGATCCGGTGGACCGTGCCGACGGAAGCAGCGGGAGAAGGAGGAGGCAGCAGTGAGCCGACGCTCCGGCATCCTCGAGTTCGCCGTTCTCGGCCTGCTCCGCGAATCGCCGATGCACGGCTATGAGCTGCGCAAACGCCTCAACACTTCGCTGGGGATCTTCCGTGCGTTCAGCTACGGAACGCTCTACCCCTGCCTCAAGACGCTGGTCGCCAGCGGCTGGTTGATCGAGGAGCCCGCCGGTGTCCCGGCGGACACCGCTCCGGTCACCGGACGCGCGGCCACCTCTTCCTCCTCACTGACGGGACGCCGGGCAAAGATCGTCTACCGGCTGACCGCAGAAGGTAAGGAGCACTTCGAGGAGCTGCTGTCGCACACCGGTCCGGACGCCTGGGAGGACGAGCACTTCGCAGCACGCTTCGCCTTCTTCGGCCAGACCGAACGCGATGTGCGGATGCGTGTGCTCGAAGGCCGGCGCAGCCGGCTGGAGGAGCGCCTGGAGAAGATGAGCGCCTCTCTCGCCCGCACCCGTGAACGACTCGACGACTACACACTTGAGCTGCAGCGGCACGGCATGGAATCCGTGGAGCGCGAAGTGCGCTGGCTGAACGAGCTCATCGAGAGCGAGCGGTCGGGACGGGATCAGCGACGATCCTCGCCCGAGGGCTCTGCTCAGCAGGACACACCTGGAGAGACGGGCGGCCTGCCCCGGCACCGGGACAACACCCCGCCGGATCCGTCCGACGACACCGCCAAGTGAAGTCATCGCACTCCGCGACGACTTCATCGGAAACACCGATTACACAGGGAGCAACCGGAATGGGTTCGGTTCGCGTAGCCATCGTAGGCGTGGGCAACTGCGCCGCCTCGCTGGTGCAGGGCGTCGAGTACTACAAGGACGCCGATCCGGCCGGCAAGGTGCCCGGCCTGATGCACGTCCAGTTCGGCGAGTACCACGTCAGCGACGTCGAGTTCGTCGCCGCCTTCGACGTCGACGCGAAGAAGGTCGGCCTCGACCTCGCGGACGCCATCGGCGCCAGCGAGAACAACACCATCAAGATCGCGGACGTGCCGAACACGGGCGTGACCGTCCAGCGCGGCCACACCCACGACGGTCTCGGCAAGTACTACCGCGAGACGATCGAGGAGTCCGCGGACGCCCCCGTCGACATCGTCCAGACCCTCAAGGACAAGCAGGTCGACGTTCTCGTCTGCTACCTGCCCGTCGGCTCCGAGGTCGCTGCGAAGTTCTACGCGCAGTGCGCCATCGACGCCAAGGTCGCGTTCGTCAACGCTCTCCCGGTCTTCATCGCCGGCACCAAGGAGTGGGCGGACAAGTTCACCGAGGCCGGTGTCCCGATCGTCGGCGACGACATCAAGTCCCAGGTGGGCGCCACCATCACGCACCGCGTGATGGCGAAGCTCTTCGAGGACCGCGGTGTCGTTCTCGACCGCACGATGCAGCTGAACGTCGGCGGCAACATGGACTTCAAGAACATGCTCGAGCGCGAGCGCCTGGAGTCCAAGAAGATCTCCAAGACGCAGGCCGTCACCTCGCAGATCCGCGACCGTGAGCTCGGCGCGGACAACGTCCACATCGGCCCCTCGGACTACGTGGCCTGGCTGGACGACCGCAAGTGGGCGTACGTGCGCCTCGAGGGCCGTGCGTTCGGCGACGTCCCGCTGAACCTGGAGTACAAGCTCGAGGTGTGGGACTCCCCGAACTCGGCCGGTGTCATCATCGACGCCGTCCGTGCGGCGAAGATCGCCAAGGACCGCGGCATCGGTGGCCCGATCCTCTCGGCTTCGAGCTACTTCATGAAGAGCCCGCCGGTGCAGTACTTCGACGACGAGGCGCGCGAGAACGTCGAGAAGTTCATCAACGGCGACACCGAGAGCTGAACCGGCCTTCTCGGCTGACAGCCTCACCTGAGCTCTGAGCCAAGACGCTCACCGCTTCCTGCCGCATGTCGGGGGTCCCCGGGCAATCCGCCCGTGGACCCCCGACCTGTGTGACGCTTGCTCACATGTCTGTCGCGCGTGATCTGCGCACCCTGCTGGGTCTACGGAACTTCCGCCGCCTGCTCACCGTGCGGCTCCTGTCCCAGTCCGCCGACGGCGTCTATCAGGTCGCCCTCGCCGCATACGTCGTCTTCTCCCCGGAGAAGCAGACGTCGGCGGCCGCCATCGCCTCCGCGATGGCCGTGCTCCTCCTCCCCTACTCCCTCATCGGGCCCTTCGCGGGCGTGTTGCTGGACCGCTGGCCCCGACGCCAGGTCTTCCTCTACGGAAACCTCCTGCGGGCCGCCCTGGCCTGCTGCACGGCTCTGCTGATCCTCGCCTCGGTCCCCGACTGGCTCTTCTACGCCTCGGCCCTCTGCGTCACCGCCGTCAACCGATTCGTGCTGGCCGGCCTGTCCGCCGCTCTGCCCCGGGTGGTCGACGCCGATCGCCTCGTCGTCGCCAACGCCCTCTCCCCGACCGCCGGCACCCTGGCGGCGACCGCGGGAGGCGGTCTCGCCTTCGCCGTCCGGCTGGTGGCCGACGAGTCCGACGCGGCGGTCGTGCTGCTGGGGTCGATGCTCTACCTGCTGTCCGCGCTGGCGTCCCTGAGCCTGCCCCGCACTCTGTTGGGACCGGACACCGATGGGAGCCCCCTGCGCCTGCGGGCCGCTCTGGCCGTCACCGCACGCGGGCTCGTCGCCGGGCTGCGTCATCTGGCACAGCGGAGGCACGCGGCCAGGGCACTGGCCGCCATGACCGTGATCCGCTTCTGTTACGGGGCACTCACCGTGATGGTGCTCATGCTGTGCCGCTACGCCTGGTCGGACACCGAGTCCGACGGGCTGGCCCTGCTCGGTCTGGCGGTCGCGGTGTCCGGTGCGGGATTCTTCGTCGCCGCCCTCCTCACCCCGTGGGCGGTGGGGCAGCTCGGCCGGTATGGATGGATCGTGGGCTGCGCCGGGGTGGCGGCGGTCCTGGTGCCCGCCCTGGGACTCTCCTTCACGCTCGTCCCGATGCTGATCGCCGCGTTCGTGCTCGGCGTCGTGACACAGGGGGCGAAGATCGCGACCGACACGGTCGTGCAGACCTCGGTCGACGACTCCTTCCGCGGCCGGGTCTTCTCGCTCTACGACGTGCTCTTCAACGTCGCGTTCGTGAGCGCCGCAGGGGTGGCGGCCCTGATGCTCCCGCCGGACGGCAGATCGGTCACGGTCGTGGCAGTCGTGTCCGCGCTGTACGCGGCGGTCGCGGTGACGATGTTCCGCTGGCGGCGCGCCGGCTCCCAGCAGTAGCGGGTCACGGATCTACCGAGGGGCGTTGTTTCACGTGAAACAACGCCCCTCGGCACATCGGGCGGGCGATGTTTCACGTGAAACGTCGCCCGCCGGGCTCAGCCCTGCTGCGCCCACCACGTCTTGAGCGCCGCCACCGCGGCGTCCCGCTCCATGGGCCCGTGTTCCAGGCGCTGCTCCAGCAGGAACCCGTACGCCTTGCCGATCACCGGCCCCGGGCCGACCTCGAGGACCCGCATGATCTCATTGCCGTCGAGATCGGGGCGGATCGAGTCGAGCTCTTCCTGCTCCTGCAGCAGGGCGATGCGCTCCTCCAGCCCGTCGTAGGTGCGAGAAAGCGCGTTCGCCTTGCGCTTGTTCCGCGTGGTGCAGTCCGACCGGGTCAGCTTGTGGAGGCGCTCCAGCAGCGGCCCGGCGTCGCGCACGTACCGGCGCACCGCGGAGTCGGTCCATTCGCCGTCGCCGTACCCGTGGAAGCGCAGATGCAGCTCCACCAGTTTCGACACGTCCTTGACCAGCTCGTTGGAGTACTTGAGCTCCGTCATGCGCTTCTTCGTCATCTTCGCGCCCACCACCTCGTGGTGATGGAAGGAGACCCTGCCGTCCTTCTCGAAGCGTCGGGTTCTCGGCTTGCCGATGTCATGGAGCAGCGCGGCCAGACGCAGTACGAGGTCGGGACCGTTCTCCTCCAGACCGATCGCCTGCTCCAGGACGGTCAGCGAGTGCTCGTAGACGTCCTTGTGACGGTGATGCTCGTCACTCTCCAGGCGCAGCGCGGGCAGCTCGGGCAGCACGTGATCGGCGAGCCCCGTGTCGACCAGAAGTCCCAGACCCTTGCGCGGATGCTGGGACAGCAGCAGCTTGTTGAGTTCGTCGCGAACCCGCTCGGCGGAGACGATGTCGATCCGCGCGGCCATCTCCGTCATGGCGGTGACCACGTCGGGGGCGACCTCGAAGTCGAGCTGCGCGGCGAAACGGGCCGCACGCAGCATGCGCAGCGGGTCGTCGGAGAAGGACGCCTCAGGCGTGCCCGGGGTGCGCAGCACCCGCTCGGCGAGATCCTTCAGGCCTCCGTAGGGATCGACGAACTCCTTCTGCGGCAGGGCCACGGCCATCGCGTTGACCGTGAAGTCGCGTCGCACGAGGTCGTCCTCGATGGAGTCGCCGTAGGAGACCTCCGGCTTGCGCGAGGTCCGGTCGTACGCCTCCGACCGGTAGGTCGTGACCTCGATCTGATAGCCGTCCTTCTGGGAGCCGACGGTGCCGAAGGCGATCCCGACCTCCCACACCGAGTCCGCCCACGGGCGGATGATCTTCAGCACGTCCTCGGGCCGGGCATCGGTGGTGAAGTCCAGGTCGTTCCCGAGCCTGCCCAGCAGTGCGTCCCGGACCGATCCGCCGACCAGCGCGAGACCGAATCCGGCCTCCTGGAATCGACGGGCGAGGTCGTCGGCGACGGGGGACACCCGCAGCAGCTCACTCACCGCGCGGTGCTGCACCTGGCTCAGTGCACTGGCGTTCTCTTCGTTGGCGTTCGGCACAACAGAAAAGGGTACGTGCACGGACCGGCCGCGGCGTCATCGTTTACAGGGACCCTGCGCCATCCCCGCGATCATGTGCGATGGACCCCAGCACTTCGGCCCGCCGCACCTCGTTACCATGCGTGGACGCAGGACCGACAACGATCGACAGCATCTGACGACGACGAGGGACGGGTAGACGCGTGGCCGAGGCGGCAGACTTCCAGGGGACGTATCCCTCTCCTGCCCGCCGGTGGCTGCGGCGCACAGCCTCAGCGGTGCTCGGAGCGCCGCTGCTGGCCGGTCTCCTGGCCGTTCCGACCGCCGGTGCCGCCCCGGCCGCCGAGCCCTCCAAAGCCCCCACGGGCTCCCGTACGGTCGATGTGTCCCTGAACACGCTCTCCCCGACCGTTCCCGCGGAGGACGACACCCTGGTCGTCTCCGGAACGCTCACCAACAAGGGCAAGGAGACGATCAGCAGCGCCGAGGTCGATCTGCGGGTCGGCCCCCGGCTCTCCGGCCGGGGCGAAGTCGACGATGCCGCCAAGCGCTCCGGATACGTCCCGGGCGCCGACCCGGTCACCGTCGGGGACAAGTACACGGTGAAGTTCCCCAAGCTCAGCAGAGGGATCAGCCAGGACTTCACGCTCACCGTGCCCGTCGACAAGCTGGGCCTGAACGACCCGGGCGTCTACCAGCTCGGCGTCTCGGTCTCCGGCCGGACGACGACCGCCCCTTACGAGCAGGTGCTGGGCATCGAGCGCTCGTTCCTGCCCTGGCAGCCCGAAGCGAGCGACAGCAGGACGAAGCTGACCTTCCTCTGGCCGCTGATCGCGTCTCCCCACGTCACGGCGGAGACCCGCTCGGACGAACAGCAGACACCCGTGTTCACCGACGACGATCTGGCCAAGGAGCTGGCCCCCGGCGGCCGTCTGGAGCAGCTGGTGTCCCTGGGCAGTCGGCTCCCCGTCACCTGGGTCGTCGACCCGGACCTCCTGGCGAGCGTCGCGGCGATGGCCGGGAGGTACGAGGTCAAGTCGGGTGACACGACCGTCCCCGGCAAGAACCAGGCCGTCGCCAAGCAGTGGCTCACCGCTCTGGAGAAGGTGGTGGAGGACGGCAAGGTGATCGCGCTGCCGTTCGCCGACCCCGACCTGGCCTCCATCGCGCACCGTGGCAAGACCGTCTCCGGAACGCTCAGCCATCTGCAGAACGCCTCCACGGTGGCCGCCACCACGGTGGAGACGATCCTCCACGTGAAACCGTCCACCGACTTCGCCTGGCCCGTGAACGGCGCGGTGGACCCCTCCATCGTCGACGTGGCGACCTCGGCGGGCGCCCACAACGTCATCGCCCGCAGCGACAGCTTCCGGGAGACGACGGAGCTTCCCTACACGCCGACCGCGGCGCGGCCGATCGGTGGGGGAACCACCGCGGTCGTCGCGGACGCGCGGCTCTCGACCCTGTTCAACGGCGACATGTCGAGGGCGGGCGCCTCCACCCTCGCGGTCCAGAAGTTCCTCGCCCAGACCCTCGCGCTGACCGAACAGGCGCCGGACAACGAGCGGAGCATCGTCGTGGCTCCGCCGCGGATGCCCACCGCCGCCCAGGCACAGACGATGGCCCGCGCCCTGGAAGGCCTGGCGGACAACCGCTGGACGCAGCCCCTCGACCTCGTCGCCGCCGCCGAGGTGAAGCCGGACCCGGGGGCCACCTCCAGGGTCCCCCGGGCCTCCGCCTACCCGAAGAAGCTCCGCGCCCAGGAACTGCCCACACAGGCCTTCCAGGACATCCGGACCACCCAGGGCTCGCTCGACAGCTTCGAGACGATCCTGACGCAGCCCGAGCGGGTGGTGACGCCCTTCGGCAACGCCGTCAACCGCTCGATGTCGACGTCCTGGCGCGGAAAGTCCCTGGAGGCGCAGCAGTACCGGGACGCGGTCCGCGACTACCTGCGGAGCCTCACCACCGAGGTGCAGCTCATCGAGAAGTCCGACGTCACCCTCTCCGGGCGCAGCGCGACGATCCCGGTCACCGTGCAGAACAAGCTGGTGCAGGGCGTCGACCGGCTGGTTCTCCGGCTGACCTCGGACAACATCCGGCTCAAGTTCAACGACGACGGCACCAGGGCCGAACTGCCGGTCAGCATCGCGGGCGGGCACAGCCAGTCGGTGAAGTTCGACACGGCGACCAGCGCCAACGGGCGGGCCCAGGTGACCGCCCGGCTGTTCACCGAGGACGGCACCCCGTACGGCGACGAGATGACCTTCACCGTGAAGGTCTCCGAGGTGACGCCCACCGTGCTGCTCGTGATCGCCGGCGGACTGCTGCTGCTGGTCCTGGCAGGCGTCAGGATGTACACCCACCGCAAGCGCGCCGCGGCAAGCGACACGGCGGACGGCAACGGCAACGGACCCGAGCAGCCGAGTGACCCGACTCCGGACACCGGTCCGGAAAGCGGGGCCCCGTCGGGAACGGGTGAGAAAGTGGACCGTTGAGCGATGTCTGTCGTGGCCGGTCGGCCGGGGACGATGAGGTAGGGGTTTCGATGAACGCGCCGTACGACGGTGACCGTGGGCAGGGCGCGGGCGGAGCAGCGTCTCCGGGCGGGCCTCCGGTTCCTCCGGGCGCGGGCCAGGACGGCTCCGTGCCGCCGGACCCGTACCTCCAGCACGCCTACGAGGACGACCCCTACCGGGCGCAGGACCTGGCCGCCCAGGACCCGGTGGACGAGGCGCTCTACGACCGCGCCGCGCACCCGCCACCGCCGCCCGGCACCTACCAGGAGCCCCAGCCGCTCTACCAGCAGCCGCCCGCCGCTCCGTACGCCCCGGACCCGCGCATCTGGGCCCAGACCCCGCCCCCCGAGCCGGCGGGGCCCTCCCGGCACCTGCCGTACGGGGACCGCCCGGCGACCACCCAGTTCGTCGGCGTCGACGACCTCGTCACCCGGGCGTCGGACGACCGGCAGGAGCCGGACGCCTTCGCCCACCTCTTCCGGGACCAGGAAGGATCGGGGAAGCCTCCGGTACCGCCACAGCCCGAACCGGCTCCCGCGCCGGCGACCGCCAAGGGCGGCGGCAAGGTCTCCGGACTCCTCAAGTCCAGCGCGGTCATGGCGGCCGGCACGCTCGTCTCCCGGCTCACCGGCTTCGTCCGGTCCCTGGTGATCACCGCCGCACTCGGCGCCGCACTGCTCGGCGACAGCTTCACCATCGCGTACACCCTGCCGACGATGATCTACATCCTCACCGTCGGCGGCGGCCTGAACTCGGTCTTCGTCCCTCAGCTCGTGCGCGCCATGAAGGACGACGAAGACGGCGGCGAGGCCTTCGCCAACCGGCTCCTGACCCTGGTGATGGTCGCGCTCGGCCTGATCGTCGCCGCCGCGGTCCTGGTCGCACCGGTGCTGATCCAGCTGATGTCCAGCACGATCGCCGACGACGTGGCCGCCAACAGCGTGGCCGTCACCTTCGCCCGGTACTGCCTGCCCACCATCTTCTTCATGGGTGTGCACGTGGTGATGGGTCAGATCCTCAACGCCCGCGGCAAGTTCGGCGCGATGATGTGGACCCCGGTCCTCAACAACATCGTCATGATCATCACGTTCGGGCTGTTCATCTGGGTCTACGGAACCTCCGCCGAATCGCGGATGGGCGTCGACACCATCCCGCCGGAGGGCATCCGGCTGCTCGGCATCGGCACCCTGCTCGGCCTCGTCGTCCAGTCCCTGGCGATGATTCCCTACCTGCGCGAGACGGGCTTCCGCTTCCGCCCCCGGTTCGACTGGAAGGGCCACGGGCTCGGCAAGACCGTCAAGCTCGCCAAGTGGACCGTGCTGTTCGTCCTGGCCAACCAGGCGGGCGTCCTGGTCGTCACCCAGCTCGCCACCTCGGCGGGCAAGCTCGCCGGCAAGGACGGCACCGGGTTCCTGGCCTACTCCAACGCCCAGCTGATCTGGGGCATGCCGCAGGCCATCATCACCGTCTCGGTCATGGCCGCGCTGCTGCCCCGCATCTCCCGGGCCGCCCACGACAACGACCCCGGTGCGGTCCGCGACGACATCTCGCAGGGGCTGCGCAACTCGGCCGTCGCGATCGTGCCCGTGGCCTTCACCTTCCTCGCGCTGGGCCTGCCGATGTGCACCCTGCTGTACGCCTCCAGCGGCGCCGAGGCCGCCCGCTCCATGGGCTTCATCCTCATGGCCTTCGCGCTGGGCCTGATTCCGTACTCCGTGCAGTACGTGGTGCTCCGCGGGTTCTACGCCTACGAGGACACCCGCACCCCCTTCTACAACACCGTCATCGTGGCCGCCGTGAATGCCGCGGCCTCCGCGCTCTGTTACGTCATCCTGCCCGCCCGCTGGGCGGTCGTCGGCATGGCCTTCGCCTACGGACTCGCCTACGCGGTCGGAGTCGGCGTCGCCTGGCGCCGGCTGCGCAACCGGCTGGGCGGCGACCTGGACGGCGCGCACATCGTGCGGACCTACGCCCGCCTCTGCATGGCCGCGGTGCCCGCCGCCCTGGTCGGCGGCGCCGTCGGCTTCGGGATCCTGGAGTTTGTCGGCAGCGGCGCTCTCGGCTCACTGGCCGCGCTGACCTGCGGTGGTGTGCTCCTCCTGGGCATCTTCTTCGTCGCGGCGAAGAAGATGCGCATCGAAGAGGTCAACGGCCTGGTCGGCATGGTCCGTGGACGGCTCGGACGCTGAATGAGCGCCCGACCGCACAACCATCGCCGCACTCCGCGTGTCGTGCATAGCGCCATAGTGTGGGCACAATTGGCGTGACTGTGCAGAGCTGGCTGGCATCGCGCAACGGATGGGGAGGCAGGAACGACGGTGGCGGAACGTAGCACGGCTGCCGTCGACGTGGCCGACAACGGCGGCGACGAGCCGCTGACCGCCAAGGCGGACGAGGCCACGACCGACGGGACGGCGCAAGCCGAGGACAGCAAGGGCGCGAGCCCCAAGGACACCGAGAGCGCGGACGGTGGTCGGGGGCGCTCCGAGGCTGTTCCGGCCTCACCCGATCTGCACAGCGGTCACAAACTCGCCGGGCGCTACCGCCTGGAGGAGTGCGTCACCCGTTTGGACGGCTTCAGCAGTTGGCGCGCGGTCGACGAGAAGCTCCGCCGGGCGGTGGGCGTCCACCTGCTGCCCGCGAACCATCCGCGGGCCCGCTCGGTACTGGCCGCCGCCCGCTCCTCGGCCCTGCTCGGCGACCCTCGCTTCGTCCAGGTCCTGGACGCCGTCGAGGAGAACGACCTCGTCTACGTGGTCCACGAATGGCTGCCGGACGCCACCGAGCTCACCGCTCTGCTGGCCACCGGGCCGATGGAGGCCCACGACGCCTACCAGCTCGTCAGCCAGGTCTCCCAGGCGATGGCCGCCGCCCACCGCGAAGGTCTGGCCCACTTGCGGCTCACCCCCGGCGCGGTCCTGCGCAGCTCCACCGGGCAGTACCGCATCCGGGGCCTCGCCGTGAACGCCGCCCTGCGCGGTATCACCGCCGAGCGTCCCCTCCGTACGGACACCGAGGCCATCGGCGCCCTCCTGTACGCCGCACTGACCCACCGCTGGCCGTACGGGGACGACGCCCACGGGCTCGCCGGCCTGCCCAAGGGGCTGGGGCTCATCGCCCCGGACCAGGTCCGCGCCGGCGTCCACCGCGGCCTCTCCGAGCTCGCCATGCGGGCGCTCGCCAACGACGGGGCCACCGCCTCCCGGCAGGAACCGCCCTGCACCACCCCGGACGAGCTGGCGAGGGCCGTCGCGGCCATGCCGCGCATCCTCCCGCCGGAGCCCACGTACACGGCGCCGCCGGCGTACCAGCGCACGACCTATCAGCAGGGCACGTACGGGCGCCCGTCCTCCCACCCGTCCGCCGTCACCCAGCCCGTGATGCCGGCCCCTCCGGCCCCCTTGCAGAGCCGTGCGGGCCGCATGCTCAAGTGGACCGTCTCGGCGCTCCTCATCGCCGCACTGGGACTCGGCAGCTGGCAGCTCGCGGAGGCGTTGCTCGACCGGACCAAGGGCTCCGACGACAGCGGCATCACCGAGCCGAACGAGGACGACAAGAACAAGGACGACAAGCCCGCGCCCTCCGCCGAACCTCTGGACATCGCGGGGGCCACGGAGTTCATGCCCGACGGATCCGGGATAAAGCAGCGGGACGTGGCGAACTCCATCGACGGCAGCCCGGCGACGTCCTGGGTCACCCCGCGGTACGAGAGCTTCGCCAACTTCGGCAACCTCCCCCAGCGCAAGCAGGGCAGCGGAATCATCGTCGACCTGGGCAAGGTGCGGGACGTCTCCGGCATCGACGTGTCCATGTACCGGAGCGGGCAGACGACGACCGTGCTCGCCGCGGATCCGGACGCCTCGTCCCCGTCCACGACCGCCGACTTCGGCCAGTCGATCGTCAAGCGCACGGTCGCGGGATCGACGCTCGAGGAGAAGCTCGACAAGCCCGTCCGCACCCGCTACGTCCTGATCCACATCACGGAACTCCCGTCGGACGGAACGGGCGGCTACCGGGGCGGCATCACCGACATCTCCGTCCTCGGCTGATCCACGGGCCCGATACTGTGGGGCGGACCATCCGCCCCACCGAGCGCCTGCGACGACAAGGGTTGCGGCCGTCACACCCATGACGGCAGGCTTCTCCCCGTCGCACCGCTTCGACGGGCGCGGCTCACATGTGACATCGGATCCGGTTCGGAGGGGGAGCAGGGTGGATTCCGTTCCACCAGAGGCACCGAGCGACTCGGACCTGCTCGCCCAGCATGTAGCGGGCGACCCCGACGCCTTCGGTGAACTCGTACGCCGCCACCGCGACCGGCTCTGGGCCGTGGCGCTGCGCACCCTGAGGGACAGGGAGGAAGCGGCCGACGCCGTCCAGGACGCCCTGGTCTCCGCCTTCCGCGCCGCCCACACCTTCCGCGGTCAGTCCGCCGTCACCACCTGGCTGCACCGGATCACCGTCAACGCCTGCCTCGACCGGATCCGCAAGGCCGCCTCCCGCAAGACATCCCCGGTGGACGACGCCGAACGGCTCGATCAGCTCCTGGAGCCGCACGAATCGGCCGAGGCCCCCGCTGTGCGGCAGGATCTCCACCGCCAGCTCCAGGAAGCCCTGGCCACACTGCCCGCCGAGCAGCGGGCAGCCCTGGTCCTCGTCGACATGCAGGGGTATCCCGTCGCGGAGGCGGCCAGCATCCTGGAGGTGCCGACCGGCACCGTGAAGAGCCGATGCGCCCGGGGCCGGGCGAGACTGGCCCCCCTGGTCCGCCATCTGCGCGCGGAAACCGGGGGCCGGACCCCCGATGGGGACAACGACGCCTCCGGAAGGAACCGGACGCCCGGACCATCCGTCCCACCTGCGTCAGGACACAGAGACGCAGGAGCAAGCGATCCTGCCGCGACGAAGGGAGGAGGTGGGCGCCCGTGACATCCACGGCCGACACGGCTCAGCACCCGGAGGTCTCCGAGATCTCCGATCTCACCGAGGGACTGCTCTCCCCTCCCCGTACGGCGGAAGTCCGACGGCACATCGCGGGGTGCGAGCTCTGCTCGGAGGTACAGGACTCCCTGGAAGAGATCCGCGGGCTGCTCGGAACGATGCCCGACCCCGAGCCGATGCCTGCGGACATCGCCGCCCGCATCGACGCGGCTCTCGCGGCGGAGGCCCGCCCCACGACCCCCGCCGGGGACGAGCGGGTCGTTGTTTCACGTGAAACAACGACCGACGACGGTACGACGCGTCACAACGCGACGACCGGGCCCGCTTCCATGAGCACCGGCGCCACCTCTCCGGCCCGCCCCGCGGGCCGGGGATCCGCCGCCACCGGACCGGGCCGCCGTCCCGCCCGCCGCCGCCGGCGCGCCGTGGTCCTCGGCACGGCGTTCGGCGCCGCGGTCATCGGGATGAGCGTCTTCTTCCTTCAGTCCATGGCCCCGTCCGGCGACGCCTCCAAGCCAGCGTCCGACAGCGGAGTCAGCGCCGCGGACAGCGGCGCCCACGCCTACGCCGACGGCACGCTCGAAGGCCAGGTGCAGGACCTCCTCGGCGAGAAGGCGGGCCAGGAAAGCCCCGGTGCCAAAAAGGTGCCGCCGGACGCGGACACCAAGTCGACGGGCGAGGCCGTCAATCCGGAGGCCGAGGGGTCCCAGACCCCCTTCAAGGCCCCGGTCGTCGTCGTGCCCCCCTGCGTCCAGATGGCCACCGGCCGCACCACACCGGCCCTCGCCATCGACGAGGGGACCTACCGGGGGACGGACACCTACCTCGTCGTCCTTCCGCACCGGAACGACCCCTCACGCGTACAGGCCTACCTCGTGGCCGCCTCCTGCGTGGACGCCGCCCCGGAGTCCACCGGCCAGCTGCTGCTCACCCGCGCCTACAGCCGCCCCTGAAACCGTCCGCGCCCGCCGCGGCACGTTCGGGAATGCATCACCCGTAGGATCCGTTGGGTGGGGTGAGAGTCGTTGAACCGACCCCGTCAGCGGTTAGGCAGTCTGCAGAAACGAGGAAGAAACCCGTGAGCGACGTCCGTAATGTGATCATCATCGGCTCCGGACCGGCCGGGTACACCGCCGCGCTGTACACCGCCCGCGCCTCGCTGAACCCGTTGGTCTTCGAGGGCGCCGTCACGGCCGGCGGTGCGCTGATGAACACCACCGACGTGGAGAACTTCCCCGGCTTCCAGGACGGCATCATGGGCCCCGAGCTCATGGACAACATGCGGGCCCAGGCCGAGCGCTTCGGCGCCGAGCTGATCCCCGACGACGTGGTCTCGGTCGACCTCACCGGTGAGATCAAGACGGTCACCGACACCGCGGGCACCGTCCACCGCGCCAAGGCCGTCATCGTCACGACCGGCTCCCAGCACCGCAAGCTCGGACTGCCCAACGAGGACGCCCTCTCCGGACGCGGCGTCTCCTGGTGCGCCACCTGCGACGGCTTCTTCTTCAAGGACCATGACATCGCCGTGATCGGCGGCGGCGACACCGCGATGGAAGAGGCGACCTTCCTCTCCCGCTTCGCCAAGTCCGTCACCATCGTCCACCGCCGTGACACCCTGCGTGCCTCCAAGGCCATGCAGGACCGGGCCTTCGCCGACCCGAAGATCAAGTTCGCCTGGGACAGCGAGGTCGCCGAGGTCAAGGGCGACCAGAAGCTCTCCGGTCTGACCCTGCGCAACACCAAGACCGGCGAGACGTCCGAGCTCCCCGTGACCGGACTGTTCATCGCCGTCGGACACGACCCGCGCACCGAGCTCTTCAAGGGCCAGCTGGAGCTCGACGACGAGGGCTATCTGAAGGTCGAGGCCCCCTCCACCCGCACCAACCTGACGGGTGTCTTCGGCGCCGGAGACGTGGTCGACCACACCTACCGTCAGGCCATCACCGCAGCGGGCACCGGCTGCTCCGCCGCCCTGGACGCCGAGCGCTTCCTCTCGGCCCTGGCCGACTCGGAGCCCGCCGAGCCGGAGAAGACCCCGGTCGTCTGAACGTCCGCACCGCACCCCACACCCCGAGAGACTAAGGAGGCCGCCGTGGCCGGCGACCTGAAGCACGTTACGGATGACACCTTCGACGAGGTCGTCCTCAAGAGCGACAAGCCTGTTCTGGTGGACTTCTGGGCTGCCTGGTGCGGCCCGTGCCGCCAGATCGCCCCCTCGCTCGAGGCGATCGCAGCAGAGCACGGCGACCAGATCGAGATCGTCAAGCTCAACATCGACGAGAACCCGGCCACCGCGGCCAAGTACGGCGTGATGTCCATCCCGACCCTGAACGTCTACCAGGGCGGCGAGGTCGCCAAGACCATCGTCGGCGCCAAGCCGAAGGCCGCGATCCTTCGCGACCTCGAAGGCTTCATCAGCGCCTAGCCGAGCAGCAGCACCTCGGCTCGATGTTTCACGTGAAACGGGCCCACCCTCGAAGGGCGGGCCCGTTTCGCATGGCGGCCGACGGCGGGACGGCAATCACAGCGGACGCAGCACCGGCTCCTTCTGTACCGCCCCCAGAAGCCGATCGAGCGCCATCTCCACGTCTTCCTTCCAGGAGAGCGTCGTCCGCAGATCCAGCCGCAGCCGCGGGTACACGGGATGCGGCCGCACGGTCTTGAAGCCGACGGCCAGGAGATGATCGGCGGGGAGTACGCACGTGGCCTGCTTGGACCGCGTGTCTCCGAATGCTTCGATCGCCTTGAAGCCCCGGCGCAGGACGTCCTTGGCCACCGTCTGCACCATGACGCGGCCCAGCCCCTGGCCCTGGTATTCGGGAATGATCGCCCCAGTGATGAGCTGGACGGCATCGGGGGAGACCGGACTCGTCGGGAAAGCCGTCGAGCGGGGGACGTACGCCGGCGGGGCGTAGAGCACAAAGCCGACCGGCACGTCGTCCACATAGACCACCCGGCCGCAGGAGCCCCACTCCAGGAGGACCGCGGAGATCCAGGCTTCCTTCTCCAACTGCGGCTTGCCCGCTTTTACCGCGGCTTCCCCACTGACCGGGTCAAGCTCCCAGAAGACGCACGAGCGGCAACGCTCGGGGAGATCCGGAAGGTTGTCCAGGGTGAGTGGTACGAGCCGACGCCCCATGACGGCGATTCCTCATTTCCTTCGCCCGCCACATCACGTGCGGCTGCCAGCGCGCTCCGTTCATGGAACAGACTGCCGACGAATCCCCCGACGGCGCCCAGGCCCAGCCCGACCGTGACGAGCCGACTGCGGCTCACTCTTCGCAAGGCCTCCGCCCTCCTCTGAGGTCGATCACCATGGATGCGCCATCCCAGAACGCATCGTATCCACCCAGAGGTGATGCGGATACCGAGAGAAGGCAAAGGGCGGGCCGTGTTCCGGTATCCACCGGCGCACGGCCCGCCCTTCCAAGGTCCCGGTGCTCAGCCCTCGTCGTCGTCCTCGGACGTCTCGGCGAGCCGACTCTCCAGCACACGGCCCTCGCCCGGGGCGAGGCTGCCGAGAATCCGGTCCAGATCCTCCATCGAGGCGAACTCGACGACGATCTTGCCCTTCTTCTGCCCCAGGTCGACCTTCACCCGGGTCTCGAAGCGGTCGGACAGACGGGTCGCCAGGTCGGTCAGAGCGGGGGACAGCCGGCCGCCGGCCCTCGGTCCCTTGGACTTCGGCGAGGCCGTGGGGCGCGAGCCCATCAGCGTCACGATCTCCTCGACCGCGCGCACCGAAAGCCCCTCGGCCACGATGCGGTGTGCCAGCCGGTCCTGCTCCTCGGAGTCGTCCACGGACAGCAGGGCACGGGCATGACCGGCCGAGATGACGCCTGCGGCGACCCGGCGCTGCACCGGCGGCGAAAGCCGCAGGAGCCTCAGCGTGTTCGTCACCTGCGGACGGGAGCGGCCGATCCGGTCGGCCAGCTGGTCATGGGTGCAGTTGAAGTCCTTGAGCAGCTGGTCGTACGCAGCGGCCTCTTCCAGCGGGTTCAGCTGAGCCCGGTGGAGGTTCTCCAGCAGCGCGTCCAGCAGCAGCTTGTCGTCGTCCGTGGCGCGGACGATGGTGGGAATCCGCTCCAGGCCCGCTTCACGACAGGCCCGCCACCGACGCTCACCCATGATGAGCTCGTAGCGGTCCGGGCCCACCTTCCGGACGACGACCGGCTGGAGGAGGCCGACCTCCTTGATGGAGACGACCAGCTCGGCCAGCGCGTCCTCGTCGAAGACCTCACGGGGCTGGCGGCGGTTGGGGGTGATCGTCCCGATCGGCAGCTCGGCGAAGTACGCGCCGGACGTCGCGACATCCGGCTCGGACCGGTCCTCCGGGGCGGACGCGGGCTCCGGCACCACGGGGACGGACGGCAGTGCGGTCACCTTCGCCGCGGCCACCCCGCGCTCCGCTGTCAGGACCGGACCCGTGCCGGACGATGCCGCGCCGCCTCCGGGCGCCGACACCTGCTTCTCCTGGGGAGCGGCGGGGATCAGCGCACCGAGTCCACGCCCCAGCCCTCTACGACGCTCACTCACTGAATGCCCTCCGAGACGTTCTGCTGGCTGTTCTGACTGCTGGTGTGGGCGTGCTGGGCCTCGTAGTGCACCCCGACGCCCCGCAGAGCGATCTCCCGGGCGGCTTCGAGGTACGAGAGCGAACCGCTGGATCCCGGGTCGTAGGTCAGCACGGTCTGCCCGTAGCTCGGCGCCTCCGAGATGCGCACCGACCGCGGGATGCTCGTCCGCAGCACCTCCTTGCCGAAGTGGGTACGGACCTCCTCGGCGACCTGGGAGGCGAGCCTCGTCCGACCGTCGTACATGGTCAACAGGATCGTCGAGACGTGCAGATCCGGGTTCAGGTGGCCCCGGACCAGGTCGACGTTCCGCAGAAGCTGCCCCAGGCCTTCCAACGCGTAGTACTCGCACTGGATAGGGATCAGTACCTCGGCCCCGGCCACCAGCGCGTTCACCGTCAGCAGGCCCAGCGAGGGCGGGCAGTCGATGAGGATGTAGTCCAGCGGCTGCTCGTACGCCTGGATGGCCCGCTGGAGTCGGCTCTCCCGTGCCACGAGCGAGACCAGCTCGATCTCCGCACCGGCGAGATCGATGGTGGCGGGGGCGCAGAAGAGACCTTCGACGTCCGGTACGGGCTGGACCACCTCGGAGAGCGGACGGCTCTCCACCAGGACGTCGTAGATCGAGGGAACATCGGCATGGTGATCGATCCCCAGAGCCGTGGAAGCGTTGCCCTGCGGGTCGAGGTCGACCACCAGAACGCGCGCGCCGTGCAGGGCCAGGGAGGCGGCAAGGTTGACCGTCGTGGTCGTCTTGCCGACCCCACCCTTCTGGTTGGCCACCACCATGACGCGGGTGCGGTCAGGACGGGGCAGCCCTTCGCCGGCGCGGCCGAGGGCCTCGACCGCCAGCTGAGCAGCACGACCAATGGGTGTGTCGTCCATCGGCGGCGGTGTTTCACGTGAAACACCCTCACCCACGGACTCGGTTCGGGGACCGGGGACCGGGTCGGTCATCGGTCCCGCGATGTTGGCGTCGGACCGCAAGGATTCACTCTCCTCGACTTCAGGCTCGCAATGAACAGAGCCTGCCATGCTTTCGGGGTCGTGAACCAGCGAGGCCCGCTGTTCTGTGGATGAATCCGTGCGTGTGGACAACTCGGCAACCCGTCCGGGCTTGCGGTCGCGCGGCGTGGCAGCCGCACGACCGCGGCCGATGATTCCCTGCAGCAGAGAGCGACGTTTCACGTGAAACACGATGCCCCCGCGAGGCAACTACCAGGCCACGACACTCCGCACGGGGTATGTATCGCTACTTTCCGGCTGAATCGCTGCTAAGTGGCACAGGAAGCAATAGATGACGCATTTCAGTCGACCTCTCGGGCTGCCGGACGGACGGCGATGTCGCCGAGCAGTGCCCCGTCAGCGACGCCTGCGCGTGCGGCCCGTCCGGGCGGCCTTGACTCTCTTTGCGGCGAACCTCACACCGCCGGGGCTCTCGCCCACCACGACACGGACCACCGTGGACAGTGGATCCACCACGCCTTCGCCGACCTGAAGCACCTCGGTCTCCAGTACGCCGAGCTTGCTCAGCGCGGCCCTGGCACCGTTGATCTCCTCCTCGGCGGTGTCCCCCTTGAGCGCGAGCATCTCCCCGTACGGCTTCAGCAGGGGCACACCCCAGCCCGCCAGCCGGTCCAGCGGAGCCACCGCACGGGCGGTCACCACATGAACGGGCTGAAGCGTCCCGAGAACCTCCTCGGCCCGGCCGCGCACGACCGTCACATGGTCCAGGCCGAGCAGCTCCACGACCTCCTGGAGGAAGTTCGTCCGCCGGAGCAGCGGCTCCAGCAGAGTGATCTTGAGATCGGGACGCACCAGCGCCAGCGGGATGCCGGGCAGACCCGCGCCCGAACCCACGTCGCAGACGGTGACGCCCTCGGGCACGACCTCGGAGAGCACCGCGCAGTTCAGCAGGTGCCGCTCCCACAGCCTGGGGACCTCACGCGGCCCGATCAGGCCTCGCTTGACCCCCGCATCCGCAAGAAGCTCCGCGTACCGGACAGCCTCCGGGAAGAGCTCTCCGAATACCGCCTGCGCCTCTTCAGGTGCCTGGGGGAGCTCTGCTGCCTCCGTCACGGGGACCGTCCTTCCATACCGCACTAGCGCACTGTGGGTGGCTGACTATCAGGCTGACAAAGATCGGCCCCGCCTGCGAACAGACGGGGCCGACAGTACAAGGATCCGGTCAGGCCGGGAGAACGACGACGAAGCGCTGCGGTTCCTCGCCCTCCGACTCGCTCCGGAGACCGGCCGCGGCGATCGCGTCGTGCACGACCTTGCGCTCGAACGGCGTCATCGGATCCAGCTTCACCGGCTCGCCCGAGCTCTTGACCGCGTCCGCGGCCTTGGCACCCAGCTCCGCGAGGATCTCGCGCTTCTTGGCCCGGAAGCCGCCGATGTCCAGCATCAGACGGCTGCGGTCGCCGGTCTCCCGGTGGACGGCCAGCCGCGTCAGCTCCTGGAGCGCCTCCAGGACCTCACCGTCGCGGCCCACGAGCTTCTGCAGTTCGCGTGCCGATTCGCTGATGATCGACACCGCGGCCCGGTCCGCCTCGACGTCCATGTCGATGTCGCCGTCGAGGTCGGCGATGTCGAGCAGTCCCTCGAGGTAGTCGGCCGCGATCTCGCCCTCCTGCTCCAGGCGGGTCAGAGTGTCGCTGCCGGCCTCAGCGGCGGCCGTGGAAGTGGTGCCTTCCGTCACGGATGGACTCCTTCTTACTTCTTGGACGGGTGCTTGGGCCGCTGCGGGCCCTTGCGCTGTCCGGACTTGGCTTGGCGTGAGGAGCCGGAGGCGGGCTTGCCCGCCGACTTCGGCTGGTCGTCCTGCGGTGCGTCCTTCTTCTCGAGCGAGGTCTTGGAGTCGGCAGCCGACTCCGTGTCCTTGACTCCACCGGCCGTGGCGGTGGCCGTCTGGCGCTTCGCCTTGGTCTGACGCTTGGGCTGCTGGCGCTTGTGCGCCTGGCTGCCCTCGGCGTCGACGGCGGCGGTCTCGCTCTTCTCCACGGTGCCGTCCTCCTGGGCCGCGAGACCCAGCTTGCCGAGACCGGTGATGAACTTGCGCTCGATGTCGTTGCGGTCGGGACCCTTGGCGACGATCGCCTTGACGGTGTTGCGCCGGGTGCGGCCGCGCACCTGCTCGTGGGAGGTCACGCTCTTGAGGACCCGCTGGAGGTAGGCGTCCTGCGCCTTGCTGCCCGGCGTCGGGTTCTGGTTGATCACGTACATCTGCTGACCCATGGTCCAGACGTTCGTGGTCAGCCAGTAGACGAGGACACCGACGGGGAAGTTGATGCCCATCACGGCGAAGATGACCGGGAAGATGTACATCAGCATCTTCTGCTGCTGCATGTACGGGGTCTTCACCGTCAGGTCGACGTTCTTCGTCATCAGCTGGCGCTGGGTGAAGAACTGCGAGGCCGACATCAGCACGATCATGATCGCGGTGACGATCCGGACGTCCATCAGAGAGGCGTCGAGCGAGGTGACCTTCTCGACGCTGTCAGTGAACTTCGCGGCCAGCGGGGCGCCGAAGATGTGTGCCTGACGCGCGCTGTCCAGCAGGTCCTGGTTGATCGCCCCGATCTTCTTGCCCGAGGCGATGGACGACAGCACGTGATACAGGGCGAAGAAGAACGGGGACTGCGCCAGGATGGGAAGACACGAGGAGAGCGGGTTGGTGCCCGTCTCCTTGTACAGCTTCATCATCTCTTCGGACTGACGCTGCTTGTCGTTCTTGTAGCGCTCCTGGATCGCCTTCATCTTCGGCTGGAGCACCTGCATGTTGCGGGTCGACTTGATCTGCTTCACGAAGAGCGGGATCAGGCAGATCCGGATCAGCACCACCAGGGACACGATCGACAGGCCCCAGGCCCATCCGGAGTCGTCGCCGAAGAGCGCCCCGTAGACCTTGTGGAACTGAACGATGACCCATGAGACGGGTGTGGTGATAAAGCTGAACAGACTGGCAATCGTGTCCACTAATCAGGCTCCTTGAGCATTGGGCGAGGTCTCTGCGGCCGGGCTCGGAGGTTCGGAGACCGACCCCCCGGACGGCACATCAGCGGCGGACTCCCCGCCCTTTTCGCCGCGCAGGGCGTTGCGCAGCAACTCGTGCCACCGCGGACGCTTGCGTGGCGGAACATGATCCACACCACCGGGTGACCACGGATTGCACCGCAGGATGCGCCAGGCTGTCAGCGCTGTTCCCTTGATGGCACCGTGCCTGTCGATCGACGTATATCCATAGTGGGAACACGACGGGTAGTAACGGCAGACAGGCCCGAGGAGTGGACTGATCGTCCACTGGTACAGCTTGATGAGAGCCAGCAGCGGGTACTTCATCGCGCGCCCCCTCCCAGCAGCCGCTGAAGAGCGGCGTCCAGGTCTCGGGCCAGCTGTGCATGATCGGCGTCGCCCGCACCGGGCAGCGCCCGTACGACAACAAGGCTACCGGGGGGCAGCTGAGCCAGCCGGTCGCGGACCAGGTGGCGAAGCCTCCGCTTCACCGCGGTACGGACGACGGCGCCCCCCACGGCCTTGCTGACAACGAAACCCGCACGCGGCGGGGGAACAGTCTCCCCCGTCACGTGCGGGTCCGTATCACCGCTGCGTAGATGGACGACGAGCAGCGGACGTCCGGCTCGACGTCCTCGTCGTACCGCGGTCGCGAAGTCCTCGCGCCGCCTCAGCCGATTCTCGGTAGGCAGCACGTCATGGACCTGTAAGCGATCAGGCGGACAGGCTGCTGCGGCCCTTGCCACGGCGGTTCGCGAGAATCGCACGGCCGGCACGGGTACGCATGCGCAGCCGGAAGCCATGGGTCTTGGCGCGACGACGGTTGTTCGGCTGGAAGGTGCGCTTGCTCACTCGGGGGCTCCAGAAATGATTCGTGTGTTGGCGGGACATCGCCTGGCTGTCACCGTGCGCCCACGAGGAACTCGCGTAAACGCCTTAGTGCACCGCTTCACAATCACAGATCGTGATCTTTGCCCATCGGAGGCAGGCGGCAGCAGCCATCGACAACTCGACCTGGTCACGGTACGCGCGGCTACGCCATCCGGTCAAACCGGGTTGGCTCGACCCCTCATTGTGCACAGCCTGTGGACAACAACTTGAACCGCGCGGGTCGGCCTGACTACCGTGGCTGGACTCCGGTTCTTTTCCTTCCCGACTGCCGGGCCTCACCCGACCCGACCCATCCCGTCCCGAGAACCACACATTCGTGGGACCTGCGAGAGAGCGTGCCTTGTGGCTGACGTACCTGCCGATCTTGCCGCAGTGTGGCCGCGAGTGCTGGAACAACTCCTCGGGGAAGGCCAGCAGGGCATCGAGCCGAAGGACAAGCAGTGGATCGAACGCTGCCAGCCGCTGGCACTCGTCGCCGACACCGCACTGCTGGCCGTTCCCAATGAATGGGGCAAGCGCGTCCTGGAGGGCCGGCTCGCGCCGCTCATCAGCGAGACGCTGACCCGGGAGTGCGGCCGCCCCATCCGGATCGCGATCACCGTCGACGACTCAGCGGGCGAACCGCCCGCTCCGCCGGCGCCCCCCATGCACCAGTCGCACCAGAGCCAGCAGGGCCACCGCTACCCGGCGCAGCCGCGCGAGGACGCGGCGCGGGGCGAGTCCTACGACGGATACGGTCACCGGCCCTCCGACGACGGCATGCCGACGGCCCGCCCGGCCTACCCCGACTACCAGCAGCAGCGCCCGGAGCCCGGCGCCTGGCCGCGTACCCAGGAGGACCTCTCCTGGCAGCAGCCGCGGCACGGCGGGTACCAGGACCGCGAGCAGCCCTCCGGCGAGCCCTACCGCGAGTCCGATGCGTACCGGGAGAACGAGCAGTACCGCGAGCAGCCCTCCGAGCAGTGGCGCGAGCCGTACGGCTCCGGGCGCCCCCAGCAGCCGCAGCGCGACTACCGGTCGCAGCCGCCCGAGCACCAGGGGTACGAGCAGCAGCGCCCCGACCGGCAGGACCAGCAGCCGCAGCACCGCCACGGCCCCGGCCGGACCGGCGGCTCGGTCCCCGGCCCGATGGGAGCCCAGCCGGCCCCCGCGCCGGGCCCCGGCGAACCGCACGCCCGGCTGAACCCGAAGTACCTCTTCGACACCTTCGTCATCGGGGCGTCCAACCGGTTCGCGCACGCCGCGGCCGTCGCCGTCGCCGAGGCGCCCGCGAAGGCGTACAACCCCCTCTTCATCTACGGGGAGTCGGGGCTCGGCAAGACCCACCTGCTGCACGCCATCGGCCACTACGCCCGCAGCCTCTACCCGGGGACCCGCGTGCGGTACGTGAGCTCGGAGGAGTTCACCAACGAGTTCATCAACTCGATCCGCGACGGCAAGGGCGACACCTTCCGCAAGCGCTACCGCGACGTGGACATCCTGCTGGTCGACGACATCCAGTTCCTGGCGAGCAAGGAGTCGACGCAGGAGGAGTTCTTCCACACCTTCAATACGCTGCACAACGCGAACAAGCAGATCGTGCTCTCCTCGGACCGGCCGCCCAAGCAGCTGGTGACGCTGGAGGACCGGCTGCGCAACCGCTTCGAGTGGGGCCTGACCACCGACGTCCAGCCGCCCGAGCTGGAGACCCGGATCGCGATCCTCAGGAAGAAGGCGGTGCAGGAGCAGCTCAACGCCCCGCCCGAGGTCCTGGAGTTCATCGCCTCGCGGATCTCGCGCAACATCCGTGAGCTGGAGGGCGCCCTGATCCGGGTGACCGCCTTCGCCTCCCTGAACCGGCAGCCGGTGGATCTCGGTCTGACCGAGATCGTCCTGAAGGACCTGATCCCGGGCGGCGAGGAGTCGGCCCCGGAGATCACCGCGCCGGCCATCATGGCGGCGACCGCGGACTACTTCGGCCTCACCGTGGACGACCTCTGCGGATCCTCGCGCAGCCGGGTCCTGGTGACGGCGCGCCAGATCGCCATGTATCTGTGCCGGGAGCTGACCGACCTCTCGCTGCCGAAGATCGGTGCGCAGTTCGGCGGCCGCGACCATACGACGGTGATGCACGCGGACCGGAAGATCCGGGCGCTGATGGCGGAGCGCCGCTCCATCTACAACCAGGTCACCGAGCTGACCAACCGCATCAAGAACGGCTGACGCCGGCTTCCCCGGCTTCTCCGGGCGCGCTCCTCAAAGGCGCCTGTCGCTGACCTCCACGGTCCGCGGCAGGCGCTTTTTCGCGTTCCCGGGGCCCGCAGCCGGCTCCCCGGGGCCCGCCACCGGCCTCCCAGCGCCCGCGCCGAACGCCTCCCCGAAGCCCCGCTGTTCGAATCCGGGCTGCTCAGAGGCCCTTCTCCACAGATGTGCCGGGAATTTTCCGTCCACAGCCTGGGGACCGGGAAGTTGTCCATATTGCGTCCACAGGCCGGGCTGCCGATACTCCATCAGGCCAGGTCACGTGGCTGGGGATTTGTGGTCAACCGTGATCCACAGCCTGTGGACAGAATTCTCGTCCACAGGGGGTCGCCGATGTTGTCCACCGGCGACCCACAGGCCGAGCCGTGTTGTCCCCAGCTTCTCCACACCCCTGTCCACTGTTCGGCAACGCAACACACGCTCTCACCGTCCGGAGTGAAAGGCGTCACACCAAGGTGGTCGGTTGGGCTGTGGGGAACGTGGGTAAAGCTGGGGACAGGCCTGGGGAGAAGTGGCCCCCTCCTGTGCATCGGGTGTGCAGAACTTTCGCCCGTCCACAGAAAGCCCCGGTTGTCCACGGGCGCCACCCACAGGACCGGTGGACAAAAAACAGTCGTTGACCTGCGAAAACGACGTTATCCACGGTATCCACAAGGCCTACTACTACTACCACCCAGAGTTAGCCAGGAATCAGCTTCGAAGTGGGGCCTGTGTACAACTCGACCTTCGACCGCCGCGAAGCTCTTGGCCCGACTTGACCCCGAGCAGCAACGACTGTCGGCGCGGTACGTCAGACTGGACCCCGGAGCCTCCCCAGCCCTCGGCAGGGAGCTCCGGTCCAGACGACGAAGGCCAGCAGGGCGAGCGAGCAACAGCAGGAGGCGGTTCCGGTGAAGATCCGGGTGGAGCGCGATGTACTCGCGGAGGCGGTGGCCTGGGTGGCCCGCAGCCTCCCGGCCCGTCCGCCGGCGCCCGTTCTCGCGGGCCTTCTGCTGAAGGCCGAGGACGGGGCTCTCAGCTTCTCCAGCTTCGACTACGAGGTCTCCGCCAGGGTCTCCGTCGACGCGGAGATCGACGAGGACGGCACGGTGCTCGTCTCGGGCCGGCTGCTCGCCGACATCTGCCGCGCCCTGCCCAACCGCCCGGTGGAGATCTCCACCGACGGTGTGCGGGCCACGGTCGTCTGCGGCTCCTCGCGCTTCACCCTCCACACACTGCCGGTGGAGGAGTACCCCGCGCTGCCGCAGATGCCGACCGCCACGGGCACCGTCCCCGGTGAGGTCTTCGCCTCGGCCGCCGCCCAGGTCGCCATCGCCGCGGGCCGCGACGACACGCTGCCCGTGCTCACCGGCGTACGGATCGAGATCGAGGGCGACACGGTCACCCTCGCCTCCACCGACCGCTACCGCTTCGCCGTCCGTGAGTTCCTGTGGAAGCCCGAGAGCGCCGACATCTCGGCGGTCGCCTTGGTGCCCGCCAAGACGCTCCTGGACACCGCGAAGGCACTCACCAGCGGCGACACGGTCACCCTGGCGCTCTCCGGCTCCGGTGCGGGCGAGGGCCTGATCGGTTTCGAGGGCGCCGGCCGTCGCACGACCACCCGGCTGCTCGAGGGCGACCTGCCGAAGTACCGCACGCTCTTCCCGACCGAGTTCAACTCCGTCGCGGTGATCGAGACGGCCCCCTTCGTCGAGGCCGTCAAGCGCGTGGCCCTGGTCGCCGAGCGCAACACCCCCGTACGGCTCAGCTTCGAGCAGGGCGTGCTCATCCTGGAAGCCGGTTCCAGCGACGACGCACAGGCTGTGGAGCGCGTCGACGCGGTGCTGGAGGGCGACGACATCTCGATCGCCTTCAACCCGACGTTCCTGCTGGACGGTCTGAGCGCCATCGACTCCCCCGTCGCGCAGCTCTCGTTCACCACGTCCACCAAGCCCGCCCTGCTCAGCGGCCGCCCGGCCGTCGACGCCGAGGCGGACGACGCGTACAAGTACCTGATCATGCCGGTGCGCCTCTCCGGCTGACAGCGGCTTCCCCCGGCCGACCGGGGGGCCGTCCTGCGGCAGTTCTCGGCGGGCCCGCTCGGCGCGGAGCGGGCCCGCCGTGCTGTCCCCGGCCGGGCGTAGGCTCGGTCCCGGGCACACAGCCCCGACGCTTATCGCCACGACGCTTAAGGAATCTCTGATGGAGCTCGGTCTCGTCGGCCTCGGCAAGATGGGCGGCAACATGCGCGAGCGCATCCGCCGCGCAGGCCACACCGTCATCGGTTACGACCGCAACCCGGATGTCGCCGATGTCCACAGTCTCGAAGAGCTTGTGGGCAAGCTGAAGGGCCCGCGGGTCGTGTGGGTCATGGTTCCGGCCGGTGCCGCGACCCAGTCCACGATCGACGAGCTGGCCGCGCTGCTCTCGCCCGGCGACGTCGTCGTCGACGGTGGGAACTCGCGCTGGACCGACGACGAGAAGCACGCCGTCGAGCTGGGCATCAAGGACATCGGATTCGTCGACTGCGGTGT
The DNA here is from genome assembly GCF_044333935.1 of Streptomyces sp. NPDC020884. Classification (NCBI taxonomy): domain Bacteria; kingdom Bacillati; phylum Actinomycetota; class Actinomycetes; order Kitasatosporales; family Streptomycetaceae; genus Streptomyces; species Streptomyces sp. NPDC020884. The sequence continues at coordinate 321,967 of NZ_JBIRRY010000005.1, forward strand.
CTCCGGTGGCGTCTGGGGTCTGGAGAACGGCTACGCCCTGATGTACGGCGGCACCGAGGAGAACGTGGCGAAGGTCCAGCCGATCTTCGACGCGCTGAAGCCCGAGGGCGACTTCGGTTCGGTGCACGCGGGCAAGGTCGGGGCCGGCCACTTCGCGAAGATGGTCCACAACGGCATCGAGTACGCCATGATGCAGGCCTACGCCGAGGGCTGGGAGCTGCTGGAGAAGGTCGACTCCGTCACCGACGTGCGCGAGGTCTTCCGCTCCTGGCAGGAGGGCACGGTCATCCGTTCCTGGCTGCTCGACCTCGCGGTGAACGCGCTGGACGACGACGAGCACCTGGACAAGCTCCGTGGCTTCGCCGCCGACTCGGGCGAGGGCCGCTGGACGGTGGAGGCCGCGATCGACAACGCGGTGCCGCTGCCCGCGATCACGGCGTCGCTGTTCGCGCGGTTCGCCTCGCGGCAGGACGACTCGCCGCAGATGAAGATGATCGCCGCGCTGCGCAACCAGTTCGGCGGGCACGCGGTCGAGAACAAGAAGTAACCCCGCCGCCGGCACCCTGCGGCGCCGGCGACACAGCACGACACAGCGGAACGGAAAGGCCCGGGAGGTCGGCGCACATGCATGTCACCCATCTCTCGCTGGCCGACTTCCGCTCGTACGCCCGGGTCGAGGTTCCTCTCGACCCGGGCGTCACCGCGTTCGTGGGGCCCAACGGACAGGGCAAGACCAACCTCGTCGAGGCCGTCGGCTATCTCGCCACCCTCGGCAGCCACCGGGTCTCCTCGGACGCCCCGCTGGTGCGGATGGGCGCGGAGCGGGCGGTGATCCGCGCGGCGGTGACGCAGGGCGAGCGTTCGCAGCTGATCGAGCTTGAGCTGACCCCCGGCCGCGCCAATCGGGCCCGTATCAACAGGTCTTCGCAGGTCAGACCGCGTGATGTGCTCGGCATCGTGCGGACCGTGCTGTTCGCCCCGGAGGATCTGGCCCTGGTCAAGGGCGACCCCGGCGAGCGACGGCGGTTCCTGGACGAGCTGATCACGGCGCGTTCGCCCCGGATGGCCGGGGTCCGCTCGGACTACGAGCGGGTGCTCAAGCAGCGCAACACCCTGCTGAAGTCGGCTGCGATGGCCCGGCGGCACGGCGGCCGCTCGATGGACCTGTCCACCCTCGACGTCTGGGACCAGCACCTGGGGCGGGTGGGCGCGGAGCTGCTCGCGCAGCGTCTCGATCTGATCGCCACGCTCCAGCCGCTGGCCGACAAGGCGTACGGGGACGTCGCGCCGGGCGGCGGTCCGGTGGCGCTGGAGTACCGCAGTTCGGTCGGCGAGGACGTGGGTCCCGGGCGTACCCGCGACGAGCTGTACGAGCAGGTGATCGCGGCGCTCGTGGGGGTCCGCAAGCAGGAGATCGAGCGGGGCGTGACGCTGGTGGGCCCGCACCGCGACGACCTGGTGCTCAGTCTGCGGTCGATGCCGGCGAAGGGGTACGCGAGTCACGGCGAGTCCTGGAGTTTCGCGCTGGCGCTGCGGCTGGCCAGTTACGAGCTGTTGCGCTCCGAGGGCAACGAGCCGGTGCTGGTCCTGGACGACGTCTTCGCCGAGCTGGACGCCCGCCGCCGGGAGCGGCTGGCGGAGCTGGTGGCGCCGGGCGAGCAGGTGCTCGTGACGGCCGCGGTGGCGGAGGACGTTCCGGGCGTGCTGGCGGGGACGCGGTACGCGGTGACCGCGGGCGAGGTGAAGCGCGTATGACCGGCCGGGGCGATAGCACGGCGGGCCGCCGGGGATCGGCCTCCCGCGGGGGCCGTACGGGAGCCTCCCGCGCGGACAGCGCGGGTGCGGCCCGCGCGAAGGGCGTGGGCGCGGACCGGTCCGAGGGGCCCGGTGGCGCGGGAGAGGCCCTGCCGGATCCGGCCGTTTCCGGGGAGTCCGCCGGGGCGTCGAAGCCGCCCGAGGTGACCGGGGTCGATCTCGCCCGGGTCGCCTTGCGGGCGGCGAAGGAGCAGGCCAGGGCGCGGGGCGCGGCGGCCCAGCAGAAGAAGCAGGCCCGGCGGGGCGGTGGGCTGCGCTCGGGGGCCCGGTCGGACGGCCGGGATCCGCAGGCGCTGGGTTCCGCGATCAACCGGCTGATCACCGAGCGGGGCTGGGAGACGCCCGCCGCGGTCGGCGGGGTGATGGGGCGGTGGCCGCAGATCGTCGGCGACGACCTGGCGAACCACTGCGTACCGCTGCGGTACGACGACGACCCGGAGGCCCGGGTGCTGACCGTGAGCTGTGACTCGACGGCGTGGGCGACGCAGCTGCGGCTGCTGGCGCCGCAGCTGGTGGCCCGGCTGAACGCGGATCTGGGCCAGGGCACCGTACGGATGATCAAGGTGGTCGGGCCGGGCGGCCCGGAGCGCCGGTTCGGTCCGCTGCGGGCGCCGGGCAGCAAGGGGCCGGGGGACACCTACGGGTGAGGTCGGGCCCGCCGGTGGGAAGGTCCGGCCCGACGGGGCCCCGCGGTCGGGTTTCCCGCTTCTCCGCCACTTCCTCGCTGCTTCGGTGAGGATCACGGCTCGGCGACCCTGAGCTGCGGTTTCGGCCTAAAATTGTCGTGTCCCGGGCGAGCGTGACGCCGGTTTCGTCATGGTTCGCTCGCGAGGAAACCGGGCGGTACGGCCGGACTGTTCCTCACCGTAGCGGGAGGTTGACTGGCCGAAGCGCTCAATGCCCGTCAGGGCCTCTTGGGGACCCTTCCTGAATATGGGGAGTCGTCAGGCGCTCATTCAGGGCGGCACATGCGGACTCAGGTACCGGCAAACCCCCATTCATGTCGGCGCTACCGGTAGACTGGTGAGTAATCCCGCCGCTGAGGCGGGAGTCGTCGATACAAGCCGAACGACGCAGCCGCTCCCGCCTGTCCGGAGAACGGCCTGTGCTGTGCCAGAAAGGGCGCTTCGTGGCCGATTCCGGCAACCCCAACGAGAACATTCCGTCCACAGCCGGTGAGGGCGGCGAGGTCACCGCCTCGTACGACGCCAGCGCGATCACCGTGCTGGAAGGGCTGGACGCGGTCCGCAAGCGACCTGGCATGTACATCGGCTCGACCGGTGAGCGCGGCCTGCACCACCTCGTGCAGGAAGTCGTCGACAACTCGGTCGACGAGGCGATGGCCGGCCACGCGGACACCATCGACGTCACGATCCTCGCCGACGGCGGGGTGCGCGTGATCGACAACGGCCGGGGCATCCCGGTCGGCATCGTGCCGTCCGAAGGAAAGCCGGCCGTCGAGGTCGTGCTGACCGTCCTGCACGCGGGCGGCAAGTTCGGCGGCGGCGGTTACGCCGTCTCCGGCGGTCTACACGGCGTCGGCGTCTCCGTCGTCAACGCTTTGTCCACCCGGGTCTGCGTCGAGGTCAAGACGGACGGCTACCGCTGGACCCAGGACTACAAGCTCGGCGTCCCGACCGCCGATCTGGCCCAGCACGAGGCCACCGAGGAGACCGGTACGTCGGTCACCTTCTGGGCCGACGGGGACATCTTCGAGACCACCGAGTACAGCTTCGAGACCCTCTCGCGCCGCTTCCAGGAGATGGCGTTCCTCAACAAGGGCCTCACCCTCCAGCTCACCGACGAGCGGGAGTCGGCGAAGGCGACGGCGGGCGCGGACAGCGCGGACGCGGTCGAGCCCGCGGAGGAGGAAGCCGCTCGCTCGGTCACGTACCACTACGAAAACGGCATCGTCGATTTCGTGAAGTACCTCAACTCCCGCAAGGGCGACGTCATTCACCAGTCGGTGATCGACATCGAGGCCGAGGACAAGGACCGTCTCCTCTCGGCCGAGATCGCCATGCAGTGGAACACGCAGTACACCGAAGGCGTCTACTCCTTCGCCAACGCGATCCACACGCACGAGGGCGGCACGCACGAGGAGGGCTTCCGTGCGGCGCTGACCTCGCTGGTCAACCGGTACGCGCGCGACAAGAAGCTGCTCCGCGAGAAGGACGACAACCTCACCGGTGAGGACGTCCGCGAGGGTCTCACCGCGATCATCTCGGTGAAGCTGGGCGAGCCGCAGTTCGAGGGCCAGACGAAGACCAAGCTGGGCAACACGGAGGCCAAGACCTTCGTGCAGAAGGTCGTCCACGAGCAGCTGACGGACTGGTTCGACCGGAATCCCAACGAGGCCGCCGACATCATCCGCAAGGGCATCGCCGCCTCGACCGCCCGGGTGGCGGCCCGCAAGGCGCGCGACCTGACGCGGCGCAAAGGGCTCCTGGAGAGCGCCTCGCTGCCGGGCAAGCTCAGCGACTGCCAGTCGAACGACCCGACCAAGTGCGAGATCTTCATCGTCGAGGGTGACTCCGCCGGCGGTTCGGCGAAGTCCGGCCGCAACCCGATGTACCAGGCGATCCTGCCCATCCGCGGCAAGATCCTGAACGTCGAGAAGGCCCGGATCGACAAGATCCTCCAGAACACCGAGGTCCAGGCGCTGATCTCGGCGTTCGGCACCGGGGTCCACGAGGACTTCGACATCGAGAAGCTCCGCTATCACAAGATCATTCTGATGGCGGACGCCGACGTCGACGGCCAGCACATCAACACGCTCCTGCTGACCTTCCTCTTCCGCTTCATGCGGCCGTTGGTGGAGGCCGGGCACGTCTACCTCTCGCGCCCGCCGCTCTACAAGATCAAGTGGGGCCGGGACGACTTCGAGTACGCGTACTCGGACCGGGAGCGCGACGCCCTGGTGGCGCTCGGCAAGCAGAACGGCAAGCGGATCAAGGAAGACTCGATCCAGCGCTTCAAGGGCCTCGGCGAGATGAACGCCGAAGAGCTGCGCGTCACGACCATGGACGTCGACCACCGGGTCCTCGGCCAGGTCACTCTGGACGACGCGGCGCAGGCCGACGACCTGTTCTCGGTGCTCATGGGTGAGGACGTCGAGGCACGGCGCTCGTTCATCCAGCGCAATGCCAAGGACGTCCGCTTCCTCGACATCTGAGTCGGCCGTACCAGCGACGCCGCAGCTCGAAAGGACTTTGACCAGCAATGGCCGACGAGAACACCCCTGTGACACCTGAACCCGTGACGCCCGAGGAAGACACCGTCCCCGGTGTCGGCATGCGTGTCGAGCCCGTCGGGCTCGAGACGGAGATGCAGCGCTCCTACCTCGACTACGCGATGTCCGTCATCGTCTCGCGTGCGCTGCCCGACGTACGGGACGGCCTCAAGCCCGTCCACCGCCGGGTGCTGTACGCGATGTACGACGGCGGCTACCGCCCCGAGAAGGGCTTCTACAAGTGCGCCCGCGTCGTCGGCGACGTCATGGGCACGTACCACCCGCACGGCGACTCCTCCATCTACGACGCCCTGGTGCGCCTCGCGCAGCACTGGTCGATGCGCATGCCGCTGGTGGACTCCAACGGCAACTTCGGTTCTCCGGGCAACGACCCGGCCGCCGCCATGCGGTACACCGAGTGCAAGATGATGCCGCTGTCCATGGAGATGGTCCGGGACATCGACGAGGAGACCGTCGACTTCCAGGACAACTACGACGGCCGCAACCAGGAGCCGACGGTCCTGCCGGCGCGCTTCCCGAACCTGCTGGTCAACGGCTCCGCGGGCATCGCGGTCGGCATGGCGACCAACATCCCGCCGCACAACCTCCGCGAGGTCGCCTCCGGCGCCCAGTGGTATCTGGAGCACCCCGAGGCCTCGCACGAGGAACTGCTGGACGCGCTGATCGAGCGCATCAAGGGCCCCGACTTCCCCACCGGCGCGCTGGTCGTGGGCCGCAAGGGCATCGAGGAGGCGTACCGCACCGGCCGTGGCTCCATCACGATGCGCGCGGTCGTCGCGGTCGAGGAGATCCAGGGCCGCCAGTGCCTGGTCGTCACGGAGCTTCCGTACCAGACCAACCCCGACAACCTCGCGCAGAAGATCGCCGACCTGGTCAAGGACGGCAGGGTCGGCGGGATCGCGGACGTCCGCGACGAGACCTCCTCGCGTACGGGGCAGCGCCTGGTCGTCGTCCTCAAGCGGGACGCGGTCGCCAAGGTCGTCCTGAACAACCTGTACAAGCACACCGACCTCCAGACGAACTTCGGCGCGAACATGCTGGCGCTCGTCGACGGGGTGCCGCGCACGCTGTCGATCGACGCGTTCATCCGGCACTGGGTGACGCACCAGATCGAGGTCATCGTCCGGCGGACGAAGTTCCGGCTGCGCAAGGCCGAGGAGCGGGCGCACATCCTGCGCGGCCTCCTCAAGGCCCTGAACGCCATCGACGAGGTCATCGCCCTCATCCGGCGCAGCAACACGGTGGACATCGCGCGCGAGGGCCTGATGGGCCTGCTGGAGATCGACGAGCTCCAGGCGAACGCGATCCTGGAGATGCAGCTGCGCCGGCTGGCCGCGCTGGAGCACCAGAAGATCACCGCCGAGCACGACGAGCTCCAGGCGAAGATCAACGAGTACAACGCGATCCTGGCCTCGCCCGCCAAGCAGCGCACCATCGTCAGCGAGGAGCTGGCGGCGATCGTCGACAAGTTCGGCGACGACCGGCGCTCCCAGCTGGTGCCCTTCGACGGTGACATGTCCATCGAGGACCTGATCGCCGAGGAGGACATCGTCGTCACGATCTCCCGCAGCGGTTATGTGAAGCGCACGAAGACGGACGACTACCGCTCGCAGAAGCGCGGCGGCAAGGGCGTGCGCGGGACGAAGCTCCGGGAAGACGACATCGTCGACCACTTCTTCGTCTCGACGACCCACCACTGGCTGCTGTTCTTCACGAACAAGGGCCGGGTCTACCGGGCCAAGGCCTACGAGCTCCCGGACGCCGGCCGGGACGCGCGCGGCCAGCACGTTGCCAACCTGCTGGCCTTCCAGCCGGACGAGAAGATCGCCCAGATCCTGGCGATCCGCGACTACGAGGCCGTGCCGTACCTGATCCTGGCGACGAAGGGCGGTCTGGTGAAGAAGACCGCGCTCAAGGACTACGACTCGCCGCGCTCGGGCGGGGTCATCGCGATCAACCTGCGCGAGATGCCGGACGGCGGCGACGACGAGCTGATCGGCGCCGAGCTGGTGTCGGCCGAGGACGATCTGCTGCTCATCAGCAAGAAGGCCCAGTCGATCCGGTTCACCGCGACGGACGACGCGCTGCGCCCGATGGGCCGTGCCACCTCGGGCGTCAAGGGGATGAGTTTCCGCGAGGGCGACGAACTGCTCTCGATGAATGTCGTCCGGCCCGGTACGTTCGTGTTCACTGCCACCGACGGCGGGTACGCGAAGCGGACTCCCGTCGACGAGTACCGCGTCCAGGGCCGTGGCGGCCTCGGTATCAAGGCCGCCAAGATCGTGGAGGACCGTGGATCGCTCGTCGGTGCGCTGGTGGTCGAGGAGACCGACGAGATTCTCGCCATCACGCTCGGCGGTGGTGTGATTCGCACGCGAGTCAATGAAGTCAGGGAGACGGGCCGTGACACCATGGGCGTCCAACTGATCAATCTGGGCAAGCGCGACGCCGTCGTCGGCATCGCGCGCAATGCCGAGGCCGGCCGTGAGGCGGAAGAGGTCGATGGGGCCGATGATGCTGATGGCGAGATGGCCGAGGTCCACGCCGAGGGCGTGACAGAGGGCACTGTCGAGGGCACGGAGCCTTCGACCGGGGAGCACGAGGAGTAGAGCGTGAGTGGAGCCACGGGCGCCGGTTCGGCCGCTTCCGGAGCCGGCGCGAACGGTGCCCGTGGCCCTGCCACGGACTCCCAAGGGGGCACTGTGACGGACACACGAGGGCCTCAGCCCCAGTACGAGGGTTACGCGACCGGGCCGCTGCCCGGCGAGCGTGAGCCCGCACCGGGGCCTTCTGGGCCGTACCACCCGCCCCAGGCGTACCAGGCGCCCGGTGGCGGCACCCAGGGCGGCCAGCAGCGCCCCGGACAGCCGGTCGGCGGCACCCTGGGCGGTGCGCAGGGCGCGGCCGGCGCCCAGGCGACGCGCAAACCGCGCACGGGGGCGCGGACCACTCCGCGGACCCGCAAGGCCCGTCTGCGGGTGGCCAAGGCCGATCCGTGGTCGGTGATGAAGGTCAGCTTCCTGCTGTCCATCGCGCTGGGCATCTGCACGGTGGTGGCGTCGGCGGTGCTGTGGATGGTCATGGACGCGATGGGCGTCTTCGAGACCGTCGGCGGCACGATCAGCGAGGCCACCGGCTCGAACGAGAGCAACGGCTTCGATCTGCAGTCGTTCCTGTCGCTACCGCGCGTGCTCATCTTCACCTCGGTCATCGCCGTGATCGATGTGGTGCTGGCCACCGCGCTGGCGACGCTGGGCGCCTTCATCTACAACCTCTCGGCGGGCTTCGTGGGCGGCGTGGAGCTCACGCTGGCCGAGGACGAGTAGCGCGCCGAGTATCGATTTTGGGACTGGCCCCGACGTGCGCTAATCTTCAGAAGTCAGCGCGACAGCGCGGCGGGGCTATAGCTCAGTTGGTTAGAGCGCATCCCTGATAAGGATGAGGCCACAGGTTCAAATCCTGTTAGCCCCACAGTGCGTAGCAAGTGTTGAGAGGGCCTTCCCCCAGGTGGGGAGGGTCCTCTCGGCGTTTCTGCGGTAGGTCGTGGTCTTGGGACGCGTTGGGTTGGATCGGTGCGGGCGGGACCAGGCGGACGTGATCGTCTCCCCGCTTTCTCCCAGGCTCTCCCCCGGACGGTCCGTCCATGCGGACGGCAGCGCCTCACCTGTGGCTCAGGGGCGCGACGTTGACGGTTGCCCCTCTTGGCTCAAGGTGGCAGTTGGGGCCTGTGCGGGCCTGTACGGGCCCTCTACGAGGCGTCTGGAGCCGGGGCGCGTCCTGCCGCGAGCAGTGCCGGATCGACCTCGGAGTGCGAACGCGTTGATCTCGCGGAAGGAGAGTGTCGACGTAGGTCTCATACGCGCTCAGCTTGGCACTGTCGCAGCGGGTCAAGAGCTCGGCCTTGGTGCGGTTCTGCTCCATTGCGTAAGTCGTCCAGTGCACCCAGGAGGACTGCCGCGACCGTTACCGGTCAGACGGGCCGCTGGTCGCCCGCGACGATGGCGATCACCCACTGTGCCGCCCCGCCGGTGACCTTGACTGTGAGGCGCTGGGGCACGGTCTCCGTGTGGATGACGCCTACGGTCGGCACGTCGTCGCAGGCGATCGGATGAGGTTCCCCGTCCGGGTTGTCCCGGTCCGTGACGGTGACCGAGCCCTTCCCCGTGCAGTCCGCGTAGATGGTGTAGGTCTCCTCGGCGGGCGTGAACTCGGGAAGGTTCTTGTTTCCGGCGCCGGAGGTCTCCGGTACCAGTGCCTGCGCCTTCTCCGGGTATTCCAACCCAGGTGCGGACGCGCCGCCCGCGGAGGGCGATGAGGTCGGGGACGCGGGGGATCCACTTGCCGTGAGGGTGGTCTTCGAGCCGGCGCCCTCAGGGGTGCCGGTGTTGGCGGAACCGCTGCAGCCACCGACCAGAAGGACGGCGGCCAGCGGGGCGGCTGCGGTGAGAATGCGTCGGCGCAAGGTGTACTCCTCGGAGTGCGACGGACTGCCCGGCCCTGTACGTCAGGACCGGGCAGCGGACGGGCTGAGGGGCGGCCCCCCTGCTCTCTGGACCTAGTTGATGACCCAGCCCTCGCGGTAGGGCGCCCAGGCCGTCATGTACTGCTTGTTGCTCTTCTGGCAGGCGCTGCCGCGATGGTACTTGTAGCCGTAAATGTTCTCCTTGCTGATACCGTAATCTCCCTTTACGGTGGACTTCGCTTTCACCTTGCCATAGGCCTCAATGCCGATTTCCGAGGTCCAGCTCTTCTTGGCGTTGGCCTGAACCTCGGCCTTGATCGACCCCAGAATCTTGACGCCGATATCGGCGCTGATGGTCACCGAAGCGCCTACCTCGGTCGTTCCTGACTTCTTGGAAGTGAACTTGAAGTCGACGGCGTAGCTCTTCTTGTTCTCGACGAACGTCCGGTATTTGACGGACATCGTGTTCTTCTTGTTCTTGGTTATCTTGAAGAACCAGCCGGGCTTGCACTCCAGTCCGTCCGGCGTGTCCGGCTCGTCGTCCGGGAACTTGATCTCCGGCGGCTCACCCGGAATCGGCAGGTCCTCGTCGTACTCGCCCTCAACGGGCTCGCCTTCGATGGGTCCGTCATCAGCCGGTGCAGCGCTGCCCGGAGCGATGGCGCTCACGGGCGCGGCGACGGCGGTGGCGGCAAGTGCAGGTGTGCCGAGCCCGGTGACGACTGCCAGCGCGACTGCGGTGCTGAGTGCTCCCCTTTTAACCTTGATGCTCTTCCCCCTAGTTATCGCTCCCCTGTCGGGAGCGGACAGAATGAGAACTTAAGGTCTTGCGTCCGCCGCCGGAAGGGAATTTCCTTGATCTGAGCAAGATTTGAGGTTCATGGTGAGTCAAGTGGAAGTAGTTGATTCGAGAGCGGATGGAATGGTTCCGCATATTTCCTTTCACCATTGAGTGTTCTTGGAGTGGCTGCGGTGAGGTGGTGGTGAGAGTGCAACGCGCGAGGAATCCAGGCCGTTAGGGAGATGCTCGAAGTCTCAACTCATCGGTGTAGGTGCCTCGTTGGTTCTTCATCCTGCCGCACTTGACCTGGCTCATGGGTTGGTCGAGTGGGTCGCCTGCGAGGGTGGCCGCCGCTAAAGCTCCTGCCGGACCAGCGCGTGCTCGTCGGTCTCGTGTACCTGCGCAAACGCGACACTCTCGCGCAAATGGCTGCCGGCTTCGGTGTCTCGATCGGCACCGCCCACACCTGAATCGCCGCGGTGATCGACCTCCTGGCCGCTTGGGTGCCCGGCCCGCTGAAGGTCCTGCGTGAGCATGAACCGGAGTATGTACTGCTCGACGGGACGCTCGCCGAGTGCGACCGCGTGGGCGACGGCCGGGCTGATTACTCGCAACCATCGCCTTGGGCGCCGGGGGGTTGTCCAAGCAGGGCCGGAAGCCGTGGGTGCCCCCTGAGTCGTCGGTGGATTCGGAGCCGGCGAACGCGCGCTCGAAGGTCGCGGCTACATAAATAAGTCCAAGAGATTGTCCAGTGACCGGACCTGCCGACTCATGGCGAAGAGTCCGGTTGCGGAGATCAAGGCCATCAGCAGGTTCTGCCCCTGCTCGCCCCAGTCATGGACCATCAGCACGAGATGGATCAGGTTGAGGAGGAGCCCGCCTACGAGGGCGATCGGGGTCAGGGAACCGATGATCAGGCCCAAACCGATTGCCAGCTCGGCGTAGGCGACGAGGTAGGCCACCGAACGAGGGCGTGGCTTCACACGACGTCGAAGCCCCGGCGGACGACTGGCCACCGGTGCTCCGCAGCGACGCCCGAGGCCCACGAGATGCCGCAGCCGGCGAACCAGTCCTTCTTGTCCTTGTGGCGTCAGCTCTCCAACCACCACAGGCCGAGGACGATGCGGAGGACGGCAGACCACTCGGCGCCGCCGAGCCAGATCGTTTCCCTTGTCCCTTGTCTCCTCGCTCTCGCACCGGCTGCAAGGCGCGACTCGCGGATATGGACATCAACCATGTGGAGGCCTCGCTCTGCTTCCCGACCTTTCCGCGATTCTGTGGGCAGACGTTCGCGGAGGCCAAGGACAAGGAGGTTGGGCGGGCGTGCAACGACTGGATGGAGAAGGGTCCCGGGCGCAGCGGAAGGATCTGGGCTTACGGGGGCGGCTCCGGGCGCAGCGGAAAGGCCCGGCGTACGCGAAGGGTCCCGGGCGCACGAAAAGGGCCCCCGTCCGGTGTGAACCGGACCAGGGGCCCCGGAGTGCGGTGGCGCCGGGCTCAGGGGGGCGGGGCCGGGGAGTCGCCTTCCGGGGCTGTGTGGTGGGAGCCGGCGGGGCCGGTCGTGCGGGCGGTCTCCGCCGGGTCGAGCGACAGGTGGCGGGTGGCCGGGGAGGAGCCGTGGGCCTCGGCGCGGATGCGCTGCTTCATCGTGGGCGGAAGGGCCCGGTCACGCGGAAGGGTCCATCGGACCGAGGGGGCGATCGGGGTTGCCGCGGTGGCGCCCGTGTGCTCCTGGGTCGTGGCGCTCGGCTGCGCGGCGGCGTTCGTGGCGTTCGCGGTGCTCGCCGTGGCGGTGGCGAGGCCCAGCGACGCCAGGAGGGCGAAGAAGGCGGTGATGAAGGCGGTCCAGAGGTTCTTGGGCTGGAAGGTGCTCATGGCCCCTCGCTTTCGGACGGTCCGGTTGCTGACTTCTCCGATCATGTGGATCCGGGCCGCGTTTTCGGGGAGCGACGCCCGCACTGCGCCGATCTTCGGATTAACACCACTCGTATGGTGCAACCGGGGTGGACAGTCCCTTCCGGGCGGTCGGAACGGGGTGCCGGGAGGTCGTTCGGGACGCCGATACGGGGCTGCTTTTGGGTCCCGGGCAGGTCACCGATCGGTATCGGCCGGTGTGTATAGTCGGCGTCAGAAGGCCCCTACGCCAAGGAAAGACGAGGTCGCGCGGTGAAGAAGCTTCTCCTGGTCGCACTGGCCGCCATCGGCGGGCTCCTCGTGTACCGCCAGATCCAGGCGGATCGCGCCGAGCAGGATCTGTGGACGGAGGCGACCGACTCCGTGCCCGCAGGTTCGGGTGTGTGAGACGGCACAGTCTGTTACGGGCCCCGGTCGCTGAGCGGCCGGGGCTTCGTGCTGTTCGGGGCCCGTTCGCCGGCGTGCGGGCCCTTTGTGCTGCCCGCGCCTCTTGAGTTCACTTGAGCAAATGAATAAATTACTCAAGTGAACCTCCGTCTTGGCGTCGGCGAGGGCGGGAACGCGGACAAGAGGGGTAATCCGGCCGTGGCCGGAGACAACAGCGGTGCGGGCGGGGCAGGATGGACCGGCATCGCGGCCGGGCGGTCGACGGACGCCGGCGCGTGAGGACGACGAGGGGAAGCGCGTGAAGAGGCAGCGCAACAGGGGCCGGGTGGTGGCCGCGGCACTCGCGGCGATGTGCGCGGTGGCGGTGCTGCCGGGGCAGGCGCACGCGGCCGGGCCCGGGACGTACGCGTTCGACGCCGGGGCGAAGAAGGTGCAGGGGGCGATGGCGAACGTCGAGGCCTCCGAGCTGGACGAGGGCGTCCCCTACCGCAGCACGATCAGGCCCGGCGAGAAGCTCTACTACCGGGTCGTGCTGGACGACGTCTCCGCCGCCTACGTCTCGGCCGTCGCGGTGCCGGGCGACAGCGGCGAGGTCGCCTACGGCGACGGCATCACCGTCAGCCTCCGGGAAGCCGACGACACCCGGTGCAGCTCGGAGCAGGCGGTCTTCGGCTCGGGCGAGTACGCCCGTCCGATCGCCGCGTACGCCTCCCGGACCGTCAAGGAGGGCGGCACCACCTGCCAGGAGAGCGGCCCCTACGACGTCCTCGTCGAGCGCGAGACCAAATCGGCGGCCGACACCGAGACCTGGGACCTGGAGTTGCGCTTCCTCCAGGAGCCGCAGCTGAAGAGCGGGCCGTCCATGCCGACCGACGCGCCCGAAAGCTGGCCGTCGGCCTCGGCGAAGCCGCTGACCGGGAAGCAGCAGAAGCGGTCCGGCGGGGCCGGGTACTCCGAGGCCACCAGCCTGGAGGGCGGCCGCTGGCAGGACACCGTCGCTCCCGGCCAGACCCGCTTCTACCGGGTGCCGGTGGGCTGGGGCCAGCAGATCCACGCCACCGCCGGGCTCTCCAACAGCACGTCAGGCGCTACGGACTTCGTGGGCAACGCGCTCAACCTGTCGCTGGACAACCCGGCCCAGGGGCATGTCTCCGAAGCCACGCTCTCGTACTCCGGAGGGCCCGCGTCCGCCTCGCTGCGGCCGCTGCCGCCGGTCGCCTACCGCAACCGGTTCGCCTCCTCGACCCAGGTCAGCGCCATGCGCTTCGCGGGCTGGTACTACCTGTCGGTGACCCTGAGCCCGAAGCTGAAGGAGTTCTACGGCGCCGAGCCGATCCCCTTCGAGCTGGCGGTCCAGGTGAAGAACACGGCCGGTGAGTCCCCGTACGAGGGTGACGCCGGGGTCTTCGGCGTCACCGACCAGGACCGGGAAGTGGCCCGGAAGGGGCAGAACGCCGGGCAGGCCGCGAAGAGCGGCCCCATGAAGGTGGTCGCCACGGCCGGGATCGGCACGGGTTCCGTGCTGGTGCTCGGGCTGGGCGTCTGGACGCTGCTGGCCCGCCGCCGCGCCGCCGGAGCCCCGGCCGCCGAATTCCCGCCCGCCGGAGGCCATCAGCCGCCGCAGGGCTGGTAGTCCGGCCCGGCGGCGTCCCCGCGCCGACCCGCCGCCCCGCCGACCCGCCCGCCTCGGCGGCCGCCGTCGGCGCGGGGACGTCAGACCTGGGTCAGGGCCCAGATCCCGACCGCGAAGCAGATCAGCGCCACCACCAGCACCGGGACCGCCACCTTCGGGGGCGGTCCCGGACGCGTTCGCCGTACGGGGACGTGGGACGCGGCGTGCTGCACCGGGCCGCCGGGCGCCGGCGCGTGCTGCTGGGAGGTGTAGGCGCGGGTGGCGGCGGGATCGTGCGGCACGCCGGAGGTCGGCGCCCGGGAGGGGTCCGGCGCGCCGGCCGCGTACGGGAGCGGCGGGTCCACCGGGGTCGGCGGCTGCTGGAACCCCGGCTGCGGGTAGGGCTGTTGCTGTGGCGGCGAGGCCATGGGCGGGGGCGCGAGATGGAAGCTGCCCGTCTGCGACATCGCGACGGGGGGCGGCGTGGGGGCCTGCTGACCGGACGGCTGCGCGGCTCCCGGGACCGGTACGGCTCCGGGGCCGGGTGCGGGCTCCCCGGGCGGCTGAGGGGCGGTGACGGGCCCGTCGGGGCCGAATCCCGCCGGCAGTGGCCCGATCTGATCGAACACTTCCACCGACTCGTCGTCCGGGCCGGGTTCGGGCAGCATCTCGACCGCCGCGGTCAGGGCCTTGCGCGCGCCCGTCGCGGTCCGGAACCTGGCGTGCGGGTCGGGCTGGAGCAGACCGGCGAGAACCTGCCACAACGGCTCGGGAATGCCGTTGGGGGCGCTCGGGGTACCGTGCGCGGCGAAGTGCTCCACCAGCGCCTGGGAGTCGGGCTTCCGGCCCTGGAGGAGGTAGAGCGCGACCAGGCCGACCGCGAAGAGGTCCGCGGGGAAGTCGGGCTCGGCGCCCATCATCTGCTCGGGGGCGAAGTAACCGGGCGTGCCGACCACGTAGTTGGTCTCGGTCAGCCGGGGCTCGCCCTTGCGCATCGAGATGCCGAAGTCGGAGAGGCGCAGATGCGGACGGCCCGTTCCGGTCGCCTCCATCAGGATGTTGGCGGGCTTGATGTCGCGGTGCACCACACCCTCGGCGTGCACGGTGGAGAGGCCGGAGAGCAGCTGGTCCAGCAGCAGGCAGACGAAGCGTGTGGGCAACGGACCGTAATCGCCTATGACATGGGCGAGTGAGCCACCGCTCACCAGGTCCATGGTGAACAGGACCTTGTCGTCGTCGGCGGCCCAACTGGCCGGGGCCAGCACGTGCGGGTGCTCGATGCGCAGGGCCTGCTCGCGGACGAAGCGCAGCAGCGTGTGCGCGTCGCTCTGCTGGAGCACCTTGGCCGCGACGTACCTGCGGCGGCGGTGGTCCCAGGCCCGCCAGACGGCGCCGACCCCACCGCGTCCGATCGGATCGATCAGTTCGTACCGACCAGCGAAGACCTCACCCATTGTGCTGCGCCCGCTCCCCGTTCCTGTGGTGCCGCGGCTTCTGCCGCGGCCCGTGTCCGGCCCCCGTGTCCTGCCGGTACCAGGGCGCTGCGCGGCGCGCCTGCCCTGGCTCCGTCGTCCGTCGTGTCCCGAGCCGTCAGCTCTGGTGCCCCTCGTAGTGCGCGACCGCGTCCGCGGTGCGTCCCGCTCCGTACACCTTGAGGAACTCTGCCAGCTCCGGGTGGGTCGGGGCGAGAGCGTCCGACGCATCGATGATGTCGCCGGCCGCCGCGACCGACCGCAACAGGGACTGGATCTCGCGCACCACACGGCGGACGGTGGGAGCGCCGCCGGTGGAGGTGGTCTGGCCGGTGGCGGTCAGGACCGACCCGCCCTGCGACTTCTTGATCTCCTCCATGCGGTCGGTGGCCTCGCCCGCGCTGACGCTGCCGTCGGCCACCTGGCTCGCCAGCTCCTGGAGGGCCTGGACGCGCTGGACCACCGCAGGGTTCCCGATCTTGGCCCGCTGGCCGCTCATCAGTTGGGAGAGCATCGGGGCGGAAAGCCCGAGAACAGCGGCCAGCCGGGCCTGGTTCAGGCCGAGATCATCGATCAGTCGACGGAAGAGCGCCCCCAACGGCTCCCCGTACCAACTGCGTTGAAGGTCTCTGGCTCTTGCCGTCGCCTCTTGTTGCGCTGCGTCCATGGCGTCTCCCCTTGGCTGCGGCTTCGCTGCTGCGAACCTTGCGAGCATCTTACGGAGAGTGGTCGTCCACGGGGAGCCCCTATCCCTTTTGCAGGATTGCGGGGGTCACCCGGTACTCTGGTCTGCGACGGTAGCCCTGGCGCGGATGTGCTGGGCGTTGCCCTCATTCGTTGTGGCCCGGGGCCTTAGCTCAGTTGGTAGAGCGCTGCCTTTGCAAGGCAGATGTCAGGAGTTCGAATCTCCTAGGCTCCACATAGTGAGAACCCTCTGACCTGAGGAAACATGGTCAGGGGGTTCTTCTGTTCTCCCGCGCGGCCGGCCTCGTCGGGTTTCCCCCGCCGGTACCGCGGATCGCGGTCGGGGCCATGGCCGGTCCGTACGCACCCACGCGCCGCCTCCGTATCGCCGCTGTCCGGGGCCTCGATCTCGTACGATCCGGAACTATCTCGTTTCCTCCGGGGCCGTGTGCCGGAGGCACCAGGCACACTTCATACGTAAACAGTCGAGCCACAAAAGGACTCAGGCATGATCACGTTGACGAAGGAAGACGGCCCGGCGGACCTCGGCGGGGTGACCCACCTGTCCATCGGGGCGTCCTGGGACCCGACCGTCGGAAGCAGCGGCGGCCTGATGGGGAAGATCCGGCAGAAGGCCGGCACGGACCTCGACCTGATCGCCATCGCGCTGCAGGGCGGGGACCCGGTGCGGCTGGCCGGGCTGGACTCCCTGGACCCGCTGGGCAACGGCTCGCTGGTGCACAGCGGGGACAACCAGACCGGGCACGGGGACGGCGACGACGAGACGGTGACCGTCGAGTTCGCCAAGATTCCTTCGAACATCACGTCGATCGTCTTCATCGCGGCCGCGTACAAGAAGCGCAGCGCGTTCAGCAACGCGCGCAACATCAGCTTCAAGGTGTACGACGCGACGGGCGGCAGCACGCAGCAGGTCGCCGACATCTGGCCGAGCATGCTGACCCAGGACAACGGCGTCGCCGTGGCCAAGGCGATCCGCGAGGGCGCGGGCTGGAAGCTCCAGGTGATCAACGAGACCGGGAAGATCAAGCAGGGCGACGAGCAGGCTCTGATGCGCTTCGCCGTGAGCCGGTAGGTCCGGTCGTTCCGGGCCGGCGGCCCGGGGTGGCAGCACGAAACGCGGCTGCGGTGACCGCCTGGGCGGTCACCGCAGCCGCGTTCGTGTTGTCAGGAAGTGCGCACGGGCCTCTGCCCGCCGGCCCGGGTCAGGGCCGGTCGTCGAGGCCGGGGGTGCCTCCCTCGTCCGACTCGGCCTGCTTGGCCTTGACCTCGGGGTCGAGGTCGGCCCGCTCGCTGCCGTCGACCGAGCTGAGCGGCGACCGCTCGTCGCCGACCTCGGTGGCGACGGGCGGCTCCACCAGCCAGTCCGGGTTGGCCTGCTTGTCCCACCAGCACCAGGCGGCATACGCGCCGCCCGCCAGGACGCCCAGCACCAGGACCCCCTTCGCGGCCCGGCCGGCCTTGGCCCGTCGCCGGTGCTTCCTGGCCAGCTTCTGGATCTCCTTGGCCGTCACCTGGGTGCGCAGCGCCGCCAGGGCGGCCGCGCTGCGGGCGGAAGCCTGCTCGGCGATGGGCTGGGCCACCGCCCGTGCGTGCTCGACGCGGGGTGCGGTGTAGTCGGCGGCGCTGCGTGCCGCCTTCCGGGTGGACGACGCCGCGCGCTGGGCGGCGTCGTCCACCCGGGGCGGCACATGCGTACGGGCCTGTTCGAGGCGAGGTGCGAGGTGGGACGCGTACTGGACACGGGCCTGCTGGGCCGCCTTCGTCACCTTGGGTGCGAGCCGTACGCGCGCCTCGTGCGCGTAGTGGGCCGCCTGCTCCTTGGCCGTGTCGGCGTAGGGCGCCACCACTTCCGCGGCGTGCTGCGCGCTGTCCTTCGCCGAGTCGGTTGCGGCGCGCACGCTGTCGATGCGGGTCACGGGATCCTCCTCCTTGGTGGCGGGTAGGTACTCCGCCTGTCCGCCCAGTTCGAAATCATGCCTGTTGCGGCCATGCCCGGCATGCGGGGCGGGCATCCGGGTCATGATCGTCATTTGCGGTCAAAACGGCACATGTGAAGTGTGCCGACGACAATGCCATGGTTCGGTGCCGAACGCGCCGTTTCGCCCTGCATCCGGCCGTACATTTCCCGGCTCCGTGGGAGGATCGGCGGACGTCAGCGAAGGATTTGACGGCAGGCGAAGGACGAAGGAAGGCAGATCGTGGCCGAGCAGCTTTACGCCACCTTGAAGACCAGTCAGGGCGACATCGAGATCCGGCTCCTGCCGAACCACGCCCCCAAGACGGTCAGGAACTTCGTCGAGCTGGCCACCGGGCAGCGTGAGTGGGTCAATCCGGAGACCGGCGAGAAATCCACGGACCGGCTGTACGACGGCACCGTCTTCCACCGCGTCATCAGCGGTTTCATGATCCAGGGCGGCGACCCGCTGGGCAACGGCACCGGCGGCCCCGGCTACAAGTTCGCCGACGAGTTCCACCCGGAGCTGGGCTTCACCCAGCCGTATCTGCTGGCCATGGCGAACGCGGGCCCGGGGACGAACGGCTCGCAGTTCTTCCTGACCGTGTCCCCCACCGCCTGGCTGACCGGCAAGCACACCATCTTCGGCGAGGTGGCCGACGAGGCGGGCCGCAAGGTCGTCGACGCCATCGCGGCCGCCCCGACCAACCCGCGCACCGACCGTCCGGTGCAGGACGTGGTGATCGAGTCCGTGGTCGTCGAGACCCGCTGACGGCCCGTTCCCCGCCGGACCCCGCCGCAGACCTCCGCGGCAGACCTCGTCGGACGCCCCCTTCGCGGGAACCAACCGCCCTGCCCGTCCGTAGTGATACATAGCGGACCAGCGGGGCGGCCCTGTCCGCGCCGCCCGAGCGACGAGGACCGAGAGGCAGGCCAGGACCGATGGACCAGCAGCCGCCGGGGGACCGTGCCGCCGCGGGAAGCGGTGTGCCGACACCGACCTGCTACCGCCACCCCGACCGCGGGACCGGCATCAGCTGTACGCGTTGCGAGCGGCCCATCTGCCCCGAGTGCATGGTGAGCGCCTCGGTCGGCTTCCAGTGCCCCGACTGCGTACGGCAGGGCTCGGGCACCGGGCACCACCCGGCGGCCAGCCGGCCGCGGACGCTGGCGGGCGGCTCGGTGGCCGCCGATCCGCGCCTGGTCACCAAGATCCTGCTCGGCATCAATCTCGCCGTCTTCCTGCTGGTCGCCGTGCGCCCCGCCCTGGTGAACGATCTGACGCTGCTCGGGCGGGCCTGGGACCCGAGCCCGCCGCCGGGATCCATCGAAGGCGTGGCCGAAGGCCAGTGGTATCGCCTGCTGACCTCGATGTTCCTGCACCAGGAGGTCATGCACATCGGGTTCAACATGCTGGGGCTGTGGTGGCTCGGCGGGCCGCTGGAGGCCGCGCTCGGCCGCGCCCGCTATCTCGCGCTGTATCTGCTGTCCGGTTTCGCGGGCAGCGCCCTCACGTATCTGATCGCCGCGCCCAACCAGGGTTCGCTGGGTGCCTCCGGTGCGGTGTTCGGCCTGCTGGGCGCCACCGCCGTCCTGATGCGCCGGATGAACCACGACATGCGTCCGGTGTTCGTGCTGCTGGCGCTGAACCTGGTCTTCACCTTCACCTGGGGCGGCATCGCCTGGGAGGCGCACGTCGGCGGTCTGATCGCGGGCGTCATCATCGCGGTCGGCATGGTCCACGCCCCGCGTGAGCGCCGTACGGCGGTGCAGACCGGCACCTGTGCGCTCGTCCTGCTGGCGACCGTCGGGATCATCATCGCCCGGACGATGTCCCTCACCTGAGCGGCGCCCTGGGGCCGGAGCCCGAGCGGAACGAGGCCCTCCACCCCCAGGCGGACCGAAGTTGTCCACAGTGTGCGGAGAATCTTGTGCATGGCAAGAGGAACAGCTGTTCCCCTTGTCGCTGAGCTGGGTCTTTCCGCCTGAATAACGGGGTGCAGCCCCCCTCGGTGAGGGAGGCTGCAGTCACACCGGCGTCAACTTGAGTGGAGGTTATCCACAGATCGTCTGACCTTTTCCCCCGACTGTGGATAACTCTGTGGGTAACTCAGGGCAAGGCTTGCGCGGAGGAGGTCCGTCACTTCCACTGCGTCGACACGGCGAAGCCGCCGGCGATGAAGCCGAAGCCGACCACGATGTTCCAGTTGCCCAGGGCGTCGACCGGCAGATCACCTTCGGTCACGTAGAACACCACGATCCAGGCCAGCCCGATGAGGAACAGGGCCAGCATCACCGGCGCAACCCAACTGCGGTTGGTCAGCTTTATGTTCGTTGCCTGCTTCGCCGCGGGCGGCGTGAAGTCGGCCTTCTTGCGGATACGTGACTTCGGCACGAGGGACTCTCCTGTCGATGCGCTGCGTGACCGCGCAGGGATCTGTGGCGGGCGCCGGGGGCGGGGTGCCAGGGGGAATACTGCCTCCCCCGAGCGTCCGTTAGCGTAGTGCTTCTCTGGCGCCTGATGAGATAAGGGTACGTTGAGCAATTCTGCCGACTCCCCGGAAGGCCCGGTCCGACGCACCTCCGTGTGGGCGGTCCGGGGCCTGACCGCTGCGGTCTTCGCCCTGGCCGGACTCATCTTCGTCACCAGCGCCAACACCGCCAAGGGCACCAATCTGCGCAGTGACTCCTCCCTCCTCAAGCTCTCCGACCTGATCAGGGAGCGCAGCGAGAAGAACGGCGAGCTGAACGACGCGGTCGCCGGCGCCCGCGCGGACATCGACGCGCTCGCCCAGCGCGACGACGGCTCCACCAGGGCCGAGGACGCCCGGCTGAAGGCCCTGGAGAAGGCGGCCGGCACCACGAAGATCACCGGCGACTCCGTCAGCGTGACCCTCGACGACGCGCCCCCCGACGCCACCGCCAACCCCGGCTACCCCGAGCCCCAGCCCAACGACCTGGTCATCCACCAGCAGGACCTGCAGGCCGTGGTGAACGCGCTGTGGCAGGGCGGGGCACGCGGAATCCAGGTGATGGACCAGCGGCTGATCTCCACCAGCGCCGTCCGCTGCGTGGGCAACACCCTGATCCTCCAGGGCCGCGTCTACTCCCCGCCGTACAAGGTCACCGCGGTCGGCGACCCGGGCAAGCTCAAGCGGGCCCTCAACGGCTCCACCGCGATCCAGAACTACCTGCTGTACGTGAAGGCGTACGGCCTGGGCTGGAAAGTCGACGAGAACGAGGCGGTGACTCTTCCGGGGTACTCGGGCACAGTGGATCTCCACTACGCACAGCCTGTGCAGTGAGTCCTGGCTGAGCCCCAGCCGAGCCCGGGGAGGCCCGTCCCGTGTCGGTGCGCATCGTCGTCAGAACCTTCAGTGAGCTCTGCATCACCGTGGGCGCGCTGATCATTCTCTTCGTGGCGTACGTCCTTCTGTGGACGGGTGTGAAGGCCGCCGACGCGGCGGAGAGCGAGATCGACACCCTGCACAGCCAGTGGGCCCGGGGCCCCGTGACGCCGGCCCCGCCGCCCGCCTCCGCCGAGCCCTCCACCCCGGCCCCGCCGGTTCCCTACCGTGACGGGAAGCCCTTCGCGATGATGCATATCCCCCGCTTCGGCACCGGCTGGGAGTGGCCCGTCCTGGAGAACACCGAGGTCACAACCTTGCAGAGGGGGCTCGGGCACTACAGCGGTACCGCTCGCCCCGGCGACCGGGGCAACTTCGCGGTCGCCGGGCACCGGCGGACGTACGGCGACCCCTTCAAGGACTTCCCGAAGCTGCGCGCCGGGGACGCGGTGGTCGTCAACGACGGCACGACCTGGTTCACGTACCGCATCGCGAAGCAGCCGTACCGGACCGTGCCCACCGACACCGCCGTCGTCGACCCGGTGCCCCGCGGCTCCGGGTTCGAGGGCGCCGGACGCTATCTGACGCTCACCACGTGCGAGCCGGAATGGGGCAGCAGCCACCGGCTGATCGTCTGGGCGCATCTGGACGCGACGCGGCCGGTGAGCGACGGCAGGCCGCCGGAGCTTTCCGGCTGACCCGCGCTTTTCCCCAGCTGACCCACGCCCCGGCCGCGGCCCTCTAGTCTGGTGCGGTACCGAACGGAGGGGTCAGCATGTACGGCTGGATCTGGCGGCATCTGCCGGGCAACGCATGGGTGCGGGGCGTCATCTCGCTCGTGCTGGTTCTGGCGGTCGTCTACGCACTGTTCCAGTACGTCTTCCCCTGGGCCGAGCCGCTGCTTCCGTTCGGTGACGTGACCGTCGACGGCGCGAGCGCCGGTGGAGCAGGAGCCGACCAGTGAGCGCACGCATCCTCGTCGTGGACAACTACGACAGCTTCGTCTTCAACCTCGTCCAGTACCTCTACCAGCTCGGTGCCGAGTGCGAGGTGCTGCGCAACGACGAGGTGACCACCGCCCACGCCCAGGACGGCTTCGACGGCGTCCTGCTCTCGCCGGGCCCCGGCACGCCCGAGCAGGCCGGTGTCTGCGTCGAGATGGTGCGCCACTGCGCGGACACCGGCGTTCCGGTCTTCGGCGTCTGCCTGGGGATGCAGTCGATGGCGGTGGCGTACGGCGGTGTCGTCGACCGGGCCCCCGAGCTGCTGCACGGCAAGACCTCCCCCGTGATCCACGAGGGCAAGGGCGTCTTCACCGGGCTGCCGTCCCCCTTCACCGCGACGCGCTACCACTCGCTCGCCGCCGAACCCGGCGCGCTGCCTCCGGAGCTGGAGGTCACCGCCCGCACGGCGGACGGCATCATCATGGGGGTCCGCCACCGCGACCGGGCGGTGGAGGGCGTGCAGTTCCACCCCGAGTCGGTGCTCACCGAGCACGGCCACCTGATGCTCGCCAACTGGCTGGAGCAGTGCGGGGACGAGGGGGCCGTCGCGCGGTCGGCGGGGCTCGCGCCGGTGGTGGGCAAGGCCGCCGCGTGACCGCAGGCCGTCCCGGGCCGGACGCCGGACCGGAGGGCCCTCACGCGCGAGGGCCGTACGGGCCCGACGACGCGTTCGTGGCGGCGGTGGACGGCCTCGCGGATCCGCTCAACGACCCGCTGCCCGGCGTGGACCCGCTCAACGGTCCGCTGCCCGGCGTGGACCCGCTCACCGACCCGTTGCCCGGTGGGCACGGCTCGCCGTGGTTCCGGGCGGACAACATCCCGGGCGACCCGGGCACGGCGGCGGCACCGGCGTACGAAGCCGGGTATGCACCCCACCAAGGGTCTCAGCAGCCCCAGGGAGCCCCCAGCGAGTGGTACGACCCCGCTGGGTACCAACGGGACTGGTACGCGCCTCAGGAGCCGTCTGCGCGAATAGCGGCGGCCGAGCAGCGGGCCCCGGTCCCCGACCCTTCCGCCGAGCCGCGCACCGAGGTCATCGGCGCAGTCGCCGGGGGGCCCGCCGAGCCGCGCACCGAAGTCATCCCCCGCATCCCGGCCGAGCCCGCCGGGGCGTACGGGACCGCCACGCCGTTCGAGCCGGCCCAGGAGCAGGGGGCCGGCGCGGAAACCCCCGCCGACGACGTGGGAGGCGACGGCCCGCCTCCCTCCGGCGGGCGGGCCGAGCGGCGACGGGCGGCCAAGGGGCGCGGCCGTCGGCGTCCGGGAGCGGTCGCGGAGCAGGCCGCCCCGGCCGCCGCCCCGATGTCCCGGGTGGAGGCCCGGCGCGCGGCGCGGGCGGCGAAGGACAGTCCGGCGGTCGTCGCCAGCCGGGTGGTCGGCGAGGTGTTCATCTCGCTGGGCGTGCTGATGCTGCTGTTCGTCACCTACCAGCTCTGGTGGACCAACATCCGGGCCGAGCAGATCGCCGGCAAGGAGACGAACCGGATCCAGGACGAATGGGCCAACGGCGACCGGAAGCCCGGGGTGTTCGCACCCGGCCAGGGCTTCGCGATCATGCACATTCCCAAGCTGGACGTCGTCGCGCCGATCGCCGAGGGCATCGACAAGGAGAAGGTCCTCGACCGGGGGATGATCGGCCACTACGGCGAGGGCAAGCTCAAGACCGCGATGCCCTCCGACGAACAGGGCAACTTCGCGGTGGCCGGTCACCGCAACACCCACGGCGAACCGTTCCGCTACATCAACAAGCTCGTCCCCGGTGACCCGATCGTGGTCGAGACGCAGGACGCCTACTACACGTACGAGATGGCCAGCATCCTCCCGCAGACCTCGCCGTCCAACATCTCGGTGATCGAGCCGGTCCCGGCCGGTTCGGGGTTCGAGGGGCCGGGCAAATACCTCACGCTGACGACCTGCACCCCGGAATTCACGAGTACCTACCGGCTGATCGTCTGGGGCAAGATGGTCGACGAACGGCCGCGCAGCGAGGGAAAGCCCGACGCGCTCGTCGGCTGAACATCCTCACGACAGGGACGGTGCGGTGGCAGCGAGGACCGAGCACGACGAGCGGACCGACACATCCCCGCCCCCGGCGCGCCGGCGCGTCCGCCACCCCGTCGCGACGGCCGTCAGCGTCTTCGGTGAACTGCTGATCACCGCGGGCCTGGTGCTCGCGCTGTTCGTCGCGTACTCCCTGTGGTGGACCAACGTGCTCGCCGACCGCGAGGCCGACAGACAGGGCGACACGGTCCGCAGCAGGTGGGCGGACGGGCCGGGCGCCCTGGACACCAAGGACGGCATCGGCTTCCTGCACGTGCCCGCCATGAAGAACGGCGAGGTGCTGGTCAAGAAGGGCACCGATCCCAAGACCCTCAACAACGGCATCGCGGGCTACTACACGGACCCCGTCGAGTCGGGCCTCCCCTGGGACGACGAGGGCAACTTCACGCTGGCCGCCCACCGCGACGGGCACGGCGCCAAGTTCCACAACATCCACAAGCTCAAGAACGGCGATCCGGTCGTCTTCGAGACCAAGGACACCTGGTACGTCTACAAGGTCTACAAGACGCTCCCCGAGACGTCGAAGTTCAACGTCGACGTGATCCAGCCGGTCCCGGAGGAGTCGGGCGTCGGGGAGCCGGGCCGCTACATCACGTTGACGACCTGCACCCCGGTCTACACCTCGAAGTACCGGTACATCGTCTGGGGCGAGCTGGAGCGTACGGAGAAGGTCGACAAGGACCGCACGCGGCCGGTGGAGCTGCGCTGAGCCGTCCGCGCCGAGCACGCGTACGCGTAGCGCGCACACGCCCACGGGAAGGGCCCCGGTCACCATCGTGGTGACCGGGGCCCTTCGCCGTACGCGGTGGGGTGCGCGGTGGCGGTCAGTCGCCCGCGCCTCCGAAGAGGCCGCCTCCGCCGTTCCCGTTGTCTCCGCCGCCGCCCTCGATGGTCACGACGGTGACGGTGCTGCCCTTGTCCGCCGGGGTGTTCGGCGCCGGGCTGCTCGTGATCACCCGGGCGTTCGGCTTGTCGACCGAACCGGGGGAGAGTGCGACCACGAAGCCGAGCCCTTCGAGCTGGCCCTTCACGTCCTGGTACGACTTGCCGCCGAGGTCACCGGGGATCTGGACCTTCTCCGGCTGCGCCGGCCCCTTGGAGACCTTCAGGACGATCTGCACGTCCTTGGCCTGCTTGCTCGGGCCCGCGGGGGTCTGCTCGACCACTTCACCGGCCGGCTTCTCCGAGTCCACGTCGGCCCGTGAGACGTTGGTGAACCCGAGCTGGTTGAGCTGGGTCACCGCTGCGTCGTACTGACGGGTGAGCACGTTGGGCATCGGGTCGGTCGTCTGCATGGCCACCGTGATGGTGATCTCGGCCCCGTCCTCGGCCTTCTCGCCGCCCTTGGGGTCCTGCTTGATCACGGTCCCCTCGGTCTCCTCGGACTCCGCCGTGGTGACGTTGACCGTGAAGCCCTTCTTCTCCAGCTCCTCGCGGGCTCCGTCCTCGGACTTCTCCAGGACGTTGGGGACCTCGATCTTCGGCGCTCCGGCGGAGACGACGACCGTGACGGTGCCGTCCTTGTCCATCAGCGCGTCGGCCGTCGGATCCTGCGAGCAGATCTCGCCCTTCTCCTGCTCCTCGCACGGTTCCTCGGTGCCGACCTTCACGGTGACGCCGGCGTTTTCCGCGAGTCTCTTCGCGCCGTCGAGCGTGGAGCCCACCAGGTTCGGGGCCTTGATCTGGCCGTCGTCGCTGTTCGGGGTGAAGATCACCCGGCCGATCAGGATCGCGCCGACGAGCACCAGAATGCCCGCGACGACCAGCAGGATCGTCGAGGTGTTGCTCTTCTTCTGCTGGCGCCGACGGCCCGCGCGGTCGTCGTAGCCGTAGCCGTCGTCCGGATTGACCGGCGGCAGCATCGAGGTCTGCGCGTTGTTCGGGTCGGTCGGGCGCAGGGCCGCGGTGGGCTGGTCGCTGTTGTAGCCGTCGTAGCCCCCGTACCCCGCGGCGCCCATCGCCGCCGTGGCCGCGACCGGCTGGCCGTCGAGGCAGGCCTCGATGTCGGCCCGCATCTCGTCGGCGGACTGGTAGCGGTAGTCCGGGTCCTTGGTCAGCGCCTTGAGGACGATCGCGTCCATCTCGGGCGTGATCTCGGGGTCGAAGTTGCTCGGCGGCTGCGGCTCCTCCCGGACGTGCTGGTAGGCCACCGCGACGGGCGAGTCCCCGACGAACGGGGGCCGCACGGCGAGCAGCTCGTACAGCAGGCAGCCGGTGGAGTACAGGTCGGAGCGCGCGTCGACCTGCTCGCCCTTGGCCTGCTCCGGGGAGAGGTACTGGGCGGTGCCGATGACCGCGGCGGTCTGCGTCATCGTCATCCCGGAGTCGCCCATGGCGCGGGCGATGCCGAAGTCCATGACCTTGACCTGACCGGTGCGCGTCAGCATGACGTTCGCCGGTTTGATGTCACGGTGGACGATCTGGGCGCGGTGCGAGTACTCCAGGGCCTGGAGGATGCCGACCGTCATCTCCAGCGTGCGCTCGGGGAGCAGTCTGCGACCGGAGTGCAGCAGTTCCCTCAGCGTCGACCCGTCGACGTACTCCATCACGATGTACGGGATGGAGACCCCGTCGACGTAGTCCTCGCCGGTGTCGTACACGGCGACGATCGCGGGGTGGTTGAGCGAGGCGGCCGACTGGGCCTCACGGCGGAACCGGGCCTGGAAGGACGGGTCGCGGGCCAGATCGGCCCGGAGCGTCTTCACAGCTACGGTGCGGCCGAGCCGGGTGTCGTGGGCGAGGTAGACCTCAGCCATGCCACCACGGCCGAGCACCGAGCCCAGCTCGTACCGGCCGCCGAGGCGACGCGGCTCTTCCATAACTGTTCCAGCCCTCTCCGTCAGTCCCGACCGCACCCGTGTGTGGTCCGCGGCGGTGCGCTGTTCGCGCATACGCTACCGGGCACGGGTGACGTGATCAGCCCGCACCCGTCAGCCGATATCCGACCGGTATCCGATGTCCGGTATGACGGGCGGCAGCCGTGACAGGTCTCACTTCTTGGCGTCGATGACCGCCTTCATCACGTCGCGCGCGATGGGGGCGGCCAGCCCGCCACCGGAGATGTCGTCCCGGTTGGCGTTGCCGTCCTCGACCACGACGGCGACGGCGACCGGGGAACCGTTGTCGGTCTTCGCGTACGAGATGAACCATGCGTACGGCTTCTCGCTGTTGTTCAGACCGTGCTGTGCGGTACCGGTCTTGCCGCCCACTGTGACGCCGGGGATCTGCGCGTTGGTTCCCGTTCCGTCCTTGACGACGGTCTCCATCATCTGCTGGACCTTCTGGGCGTTCTCACCGGAGAGCGCGCGGCTGAGCTCTTCGGGCTCGTGGGTGTAGACCGGGTCCAGGTTGGGCGCCTGGCGTTCGGCGACCATGTACGGCTGCATCAGCCTGCCGTCGTTGGCGATCGCGGAGGCCACCATGGCCATCTGGAGCGGGGTGGTGCGGTTGGACGCCTGACCGATGCCGGCCATCGCGTTCTGCGGCCTGTTGTCCTCGGGGTAGATGCTCGCGTCGGCGCGGACGGGCGTGAAGACTTCCTTGTTGAAGCCGAACTTGTCCGTCTGCTCGATCATCTTCTTGTTGCCGAGGTCGTCGCTCATCTTCCCGAAGACGGTGTTGCACGACACGCGCAGGGCGTCGCGCAACGAGGCGTTCTCGCAGGGGATGTTGCCCTCGTTCTGGAGCTGCGTGGTGGACTGCGGCAGCGTCCAGGGCAGCGGCGACTCCGTCTTGGCGTCGATGTCGTCGTAGAGCCCGTTCTCGAGGGCTGCGGAGGCGGTGACGACCTTGAAGGTGGAGCCCGGGGGATAGGTCTCGCGCAGGGCCCGGTTGAGCATCGGCTTGTCCTTGTCCTTCAGGAGCTTCTGCCGGTTGTCCGAATCCTTGAGGGAGTTCCCGGCGAAGGACGAGGGGTCGTAGGACGGGGTGCTGGCGAGGGCGAGGATGGCGCCGGTCTTCGGGTCGAGGGCGACGGCCGCGCCCTTCTTGTCGCCGAGCCCCTTGAAGGCGGCCTTCTGGGCGTCCCCGTTCAGCGTGGTGACGATGTTGCCGCCCCGCTTCTTCTCGCCCGTGAACATCGACAGCGTCCGGTCGAAGAACAGCTGGTCGCTGTTGCCGGTGAGGATGCCGTCCTCGAGGTTCTCCAGCTGCGAGGAGTCGAAGGCCTGCGACGAATAGCCGGTCACGGGGGCCCACAGGGGCCCGTTCTTCCAGACCCGCTTGTACGTGAAGTCGCTGTCCTCGGTCTCGGCGGACCCGGTGATGGCCTTGCCGTCGACGATGATGTCGCCGCGCTCGTGGGCGTACCGCTCGATCTCGACGCGGCGGTTGTACTTGTGGCTGTTCAGCTCGTCGGCGCGGGCGTACTGGAGCCAGTTGTCCCGGATGAGCAGGGCGAGCATCAGGATGCCGCAGAAGATCGCGACGCGGCGCAAGGGCTTGTTCACGGGCGGACCACCTGCGTCATTTCGGCGTCGGTCGAGGGCGCGGGCGCCGGTGCCGGACGGCGGGCCGTGTCGCTGATGCGGATCAGGATGCCGATCAGGGCCCAGTTGGCGATGACCGACGATCCGCCTGCCGCGAGGAACGGCATCGTCATACCGGTGAGCGGGATGAGTCCCATGACACCGCCGGCGACGACGAAGACCTGGATGGCGAAGGCCCCGGAGAGCCCGATGGCCAGCAGCTTGCCGAACGGGTCGCGGGCGGCCAGCGCGGTGCGCACACCGCGCTCGACGATCAGCCCGTACAGCAGGAGGAACGCCATCACGCCGGCGAGCCCGAGCTCCTCGCCCACGGTGGCGAGGATGAAGTCGGTGTTGGCCGCGAAGAGGATGAGGTCGGAGTTGCCCTGGCCGAGTCCGGTCCCGAGCGTGCCGCCGGAGCCGAAGGCCATCAGCACCTGGGCCATCTGCTCACTGGCGGCATGAGTGCCCCAGCCGGCGAAGGGGTCGAGCCAGGCGGTGACCCGGTCCTGCACGTGCGGCTCGAAGGAGGCCACACCCACCGCGCCGACGGCCGACATGGTGAGGCCGAAGACGATCCAGCTGGTGCGCTCGGTCGCCACGTAGAGCATGACGACGAACATGCCGAAGAAGAGGAGCGAGGTGCCGAGGTCGGTCTCGAAGACGAGGATCAGGATCGACATCGCCCAGATGGCGAGGATCGGACCGAGGTCCCGCCCGCGAGGCAGGTACATGCCCATGAACCGGCGGCTGGCGAGGGCCAGGGCGTCGCGCTTCACCATCAGATAGCCGGAGAAGAAGATCGCGATGACGATCTTCGCGAACTCGCCGGGCTGGATGGAGCCGATGCCGGGGATGGTGATCCAGATCTTCGCGCCGAACTGGGCCGGGAAGAACATCGGCAGGATCAGCAGGATCAGCGCCAACACCATGGAGATGTAGGTGTAGCGCTGGAGGATGCGGTGGTCCTTCAGCAGGAGCAGCACACCGATGAACAGCGCCACGCCCATCGCCGAGAAGATCAGCTGCTTGGAGGCGGCGGGCGCGAAGCTGGGGAGCCGCGCCAGCCGCTCCGACTGGTCCAGGCGCCAGATCAGCGCCAGCCCCAGGCCGTTCAGCAGGGTGGCCAGCGGCAGCAGCAACGGATCGGCGTACTTGGCGAACCTGCGCACCACAAGATGGGCCACGCCGCCGAGCAGGGCGAGCCCCGCCCCGTAGCCGAGCATGCCCGCGGGCAGTTCGCCGTTGAGGGCGAGGCCCACGTTGGCGTAGGCGAACACCGAGATGGCGACGGCGAAGACGACGAGCGCCAGCTCGGTGTTGCGGCGGCTCGGTGCGTCGATCGCGCCGATGGTGGTCGTGTTGGTGACAACGCTCATGGTGCTGAAGGCCCCCTACGGCTTACTGCTTACCGCACTGCGGGACCAGCTTCTTCTCTTCCTCCGAGAGGCTGGGGCCGGGAGTGGGAGCGGTGGTCGGCTTGGTCCCCTTGGCGGAGGACGTGGCGGAAGTCCTGGTGGCGGGGGCTCCGGCGGTGCCGCCGGCCTCGCCCTCGCCCGTACGGGCCCGGTTCTCGGCGTCGGCCGCGCGGCGCTGCGCGTCCTTCTTGCAGGCGGAGGCCTGGGCGGCGAGCTCGGCGACCTTCTTGCGGGCGTCGGTGATGTTGCCCTCGGCGATGGTCGACTCGACCTGCTTGCGCTGGTACGGCGGCAGGTACTTGAGCTCGATCTCGGGGTGGTTCTTCTCGACCTTCGAGAGCGAGACCCAGGCGAGGTCCTGGCTGATGCCCTGGAACAACGCGACGTTCTCGTCCTGCGCGCCGACGTAGTACTGCGTCTGCGTCCAGCGGTAGCCGCCGTACAGACCGCCGCCGATCACGGCCAGCGCCAGCACGATGTAGAGAGAGCGCTTCAGCCACTTACGGCCGCCGGGCTTGGCGAAGTCGTCGTCCGTGTAGGCGTCGTAGGAGCCGTCCGGCATGCCCCCGTAGCCGACGTCGCCGCTGCCGGGCGGGCCGAAGCCGCCAGCGGGCGGGGGCACGGGCCGGCCGAGGCCGGCGGCGCGTCCGGCGGGCGTCTGCATGGCTCCGCCGTCGCCCAGCTGGGCCTGGTTCTCCGCGACCGCGCCGACGACGACCGGGGTGTCGTTGAGCTGCCCGGCCAGGCTGTCGTTGCCGTCGACGTCCAGGACGTCGGCGACGATGCAGGTGATGTTGTCGGGGCCGCCGCCGCGCAGAGCGAGCTGGATCAGCTCCTGGATGGTCTCCTGCGGGCCCTGGTAGCTGGCGAGGGTCTCTTCCATCGTCTGGTGCGAGACAACGCCGGAGAGGCCGTCCGAGCAGATCAAGTAGCGGTCGCCGGCGCGGACTTCGCGGATGGAGAGGTCCGGTTCGACATGGTCGCCGCTGCCCAGCGCCCGCATCAGCAGGGAGCGCTGCGGGTGGGTGGTGGCTTCTTCCTCGGTGATCCGGCCCTCGTCGACGAGGCGCTGCACCCAGGTGTGGTCCTGGGTGATCTGCGTCAGGACGCCGTCGCGCAGCAGGTACGCGCGGGAGTCGCCGACGTGCACCAGGCCGAGGCGCTGACCGGTCCAGAGCAGGGCGGTGAGCGTGGTGCCCATGCCCTCCAGCTGGGGGTCCTCCTCGACCATGACGCGCAACTGGTCGTTGGCCTGCTGGACGGCCGTGCCGAGCGAGGTCAGGAGGTCGGATCCCGGCACGTCGTCGTCGAGCGGGACGAGCGTGGAGATCACCTCGGAGCTGGCGACCTCACCGGCCGCCTGGCCGCCCATGCCGTCGGCGATGGCGAGGAGCCGGGGACCGGCATAGCCGGAGTCCTCGTTGCCCTCCCGGATCATGCCCTTGTGCGACCCGGCGGCGAAGCGCAGCGACAGACTCATGCGCACCTCGTCCGTCGGCTCGGGGTACAGCCTGTCTCGAGCCACACTGCCCACCCTCCGGTCGGGAACCGGGCAGCGTCCGCCGTCGGGACCGCCGCGGCTCGCTCGCTCCGCTCGCTCATTGTCGTACTACTTCCGCAGCTCGATGACGGTCTTGCCGATACGGATCGGCGCGCCCAGCGGAACTGGTGTCGGGGTGGTGAGCCGGGTCCGTTCCAGATACGTGCCGTTGGTGGACCCGAGATCCTCGACGATCCACTGGCCGTCACGGTCCGGGTAGATCCTGGCATGCCTGCTGGACGCGTAGTCGTCATCCAGCACGATCGTTGAATCGTGGGCGCGGCCCAGGGTGATGGTCTGGCCCTGGAGCGCGACCGTGGTGCCCGTGAGCGTGCCTTCGGACACGACCAGCTTTGTGGGTGCCCCGCGGCGCTGCCGGCCGGGCTGCTGGCGCTGCTGGGGCGGCGCCGCTTGTTGTTGTTGGCGGCCCTGCTGGGGACGCGCGTCGGCGGCAGTGCGGCGTGAGCCGCGCTGCGTGACGCGCGTTCCGAACAGGTCGCTGCGGATGACCTGAACGGCCACGATGACGAACAGCCACAGAACAGCCAGGAAACCTAGCCGCATGACCGTCAGGGTCAGCTCTGACATTGCCCCCGCTTCACCCTTCGGCTTGCCGGTAAACGATGGTGGTGCTGCCCACGACGATCCGCGAGCCGTCGCGGAGCGTAGCGCGGGTGGTGTGCTGCCCGTCTACCACGATGCCGTTGGTAGACCCGAGATCCTGGATCGTCGAGGGCGTTCCGGTCCGGATCTCACAGTGCCGGCGCGATACGCCGGGGTCGTCGATCCGCACATCGGCGTCGGTGGATCGTCCCATCACCAACGTCGGGCGGGAGATCTGATGGCGGGTGCCGTTGATCTCGATCCAGCGCCGCGTCCGGGCGTCCGGCAGGGGGCCGGGCGTGGCCGGCGGACGCCGGTCGTTCGTGGGACCCGGGGGCCGTCCGGCGCCGGGCGGCGGGGCCGCCGGCATCGGCGGAGCGGCGCTCGGGGGGTAGCCGTAGCCGCCGGGAGCCTGCGGGGCGGCGGGCCGCCCGGTCGCGGGCTGCTGGGGCGGGGCCGACTGGTCCTGCTGTGACGAACTCGACGCCAGCGTGCGGCTGCGGACCCGGTAGAGCCCGGTGTCGAGGTCGTCGGCCTTCTCCAGATGGACCTTGATCGGACCCATGAAGGTGTAGCGCTGCTGCTTGGCGTAGTCGCGCACCAGGCCCGAGAGCTCGTCGCCCAGCTGACCGGAGTACGGGCTGAGCCGCTCGTAGTCGGGTGTGCTGAGCTCGACGATGAAGTCGTTGGGGACGACGGTCCGCTCGCGGTTCCAGATCGTTGCGTTGTTGTCGCACTCCCGCTGGAGGGCGCCGGCGATCTCGACGGGCTGCACCTCGGACTTGAAGACCTTGGCGAAGGTGCCGTTGACCAGCCCCTCGAGGCGCTGCTCGAAACGCTTCATGACCCCCATGGGGCACCTCCTCCGGTGTCATCGTCCCTGTACTGCTTACTGATCGTATCCACGCGTCGGGAAATCGGCTGGTTCCCCATGTCTGGCCTGTGGATGAGTGTCACCCCTCACACGGATCGTAGAGGTGGCCTCCTCACAGTGTCCCGCACCCGGGACCCACTCTGGAGGAGTGGGGGGCGATGGGTCGGGGTTCCCGCTTCCCCTCCCGGAGTCGGCGAAACAACGGATGTGAATCCACCCTGTCCACCGTGCTAATCTTCCGAATGTCGCCAGGCGCTCGCACCACACAGCGAGAGTCTGAAAACACCACTCATGCGCGAGTGGCGGAACGGCAGACGCGCTGGCTTCAGGTGCCAGTGTCCTTAGGGACGTGGGGGTTCAAATCCCCCCTCGCGCACAACGACAGTCGCTTGCGACTGTTGTAGTTGATTCGAGAGAACCCCCGCTTCGGAGAGATCCGGAGCGGGGGTTCTTCCGTTGTTCCGTGTTTTCGGCGGACGGGCGGGGTACGGACAGGCGGGTAAGTGCGGGGCGGCAGCGGTCGTCCGCAGGTGGTGATCCACCGGGTGCGGGCACGGTTTCCGGACAGACCGATAGCCGGTGCAACGGCGTACTTGCATACGCTGGCCGCAGAGGTTGGATCGACGGCGGCTCGGCGGTGAAGGGCTGAGCGCACAGAACGTCCCGGAGGCAGGAAATGGCGAAGCAGGCTCGCGCGGTTCAGACGTGGCGGTCGATCGTGGATGCCGCGGCGAGTGTCTTCGACGACTACGGCTACGAGCGTGCCGCCATCTCGGAGATTCTCCGTCGCGCCAAGGTCACCAAGGGGGCCTTGTACTTCCACTTCGCCTCCAAGGAGGCCATCGCCCAGGCGATCATGGACGAGCAGACCGCCACGGTCGAGTTCGAGCAGGAGGGCTCGCCGCTCCAGTCCCTGGTGGACGGCGGCCAGCAGTTCGCCTTCGCCCTGCGTCACAACGCGATGGCCCGTGCCGGTACCAGGCTCTCCATCGAGGGGGTCTTCCTCGGCGGACCGCATCCGTGGGGCGACTGGATCGACGCGACGGCCCGGATGCTGGAGCTGGGCAAGGAGCGCGGCGAGGTGTTCCCGCAGATCGACCCGATGGTGTCGGCCAAAATCATCGTCGCCTCGTTCACCGGCATTCAGCTGGTCTCGGAGGCCGACTCCGGTCGCGCCGATCTGCGGGAGCAGGTGGCGGAGATGTGGCGTCACATCCTCCCGTCGATCGCTCACCCCGGTGTCATCGCGCACATCAAGCCGGAGGGCCGGGTGGATCTGGCGGCCCAGGCGCGTGAGAAGGCGGAGCGGGAGGAGCAGGAGGCCAGGATCGCCGCGGAGGCCAAGGGCGCCGGCTCCGATTCCGCGACGGACTCGGGCTCCCGGTCGGGTGACGCGGGTCTGCGGGGCGGGCCGTCCGACCGGGGTACGCGGGAGGGGCGGACCGCCGAGGAGGGCGACGAGGAGCCCGCAGGTGCGCGGGTGGCGGCCGGAGGGGTCGTCTGATCCGCTCGCAGGGCGTGCTGTTCCTGAGGGTGTGCTGTTCTCGGAACGTGCTGTGTTTCACGTGAAACGACCGATTGATCGTGATCATCATGCGGCAGGGCCGCGGAGCTCGTGGAAGCTCCGCGGCCTGCCGCATTTCCGGGTTCTTCCGGTCCTCGCGGGTTCTCCCGGTTCTTGCGGTCGTGGGTGTCTCAGACGGCGAGGCGGGTGGCGAGGGCCTTCGCCTTCTCCCGGGCCTCGTCGAGCGCCTTGGCGCGGGAGGCCTCGGCGAGCGGGATCAGTTCGGCCATCGAGGGCTGCGAGTGGGCGAGGGTCAGCTCCGGAACGATGAAGTCCACCTCGATCGAGAGCATGCCGGAGAACACCTTCTCCAGGTAATTCTGGACAAATTCGAAGCTCTCGCGCGGGGTGCCCGCAGCGTACGAGCCGCCGCGGCTGGCGACGACGGTCACCGGGGTTCCGGCGACGGGGAAGTCCGGGCCCGCGTTGTGCCCGACGATGATCACCTGGTCCAGCCAGGCCTTGAGGGTGGACGGGATCGTGAAGTTGTACATCGGTGCGCCGATCAGGACGGCGTCCGCCGAGGCCAGTTCGTCGGCCAGTTCCCGGCGCAGCGGGTCGTCGGCGCCCGCGGCGGTGGCCCCGGCGTCCAGGTGGGGCAGCGGATCGGCGGCGAGGTCACGATGGATGACGGTGCCGTCCGGGTGCTGCTCGCGCCAGGCCTCGACGAACGCCGCGGTGACGTCGCGGGAGGCGGAGCCCTGGGGGAAGACGGCGGAGTCGAGGTGCAGAAGCGTGGCCATGGGGATCTCCACAGAGAGAGGAAAGGGACGAGGGCGGGTCGACGAGACCTCGCGGTCGTCCGTGTCGGATCCGTTCCGTACGTAACTACTAATAGCATAGCTACTTATTTTTAGTAAGCTACCCACGGTGGCGCAGTACGCTAGGGGTATGGCGGATCACAGCGAACAGACCTGTCGGCGGGTCGATGTGGGGATCAGTCGCGTCTTCGAGTTGTTCGGCAAGCGCTGGACCGGCCCGATCGTCTCGGTGCTGCTGCAGCGCCCGGTGCACTTCGCGGAGCTGCGCCGGGCGATTCCCGGGATCAGCGAGCGCATGCTCTCGGACCGGCTGACCGAACTCGGCGCGGCCGGCCTGGTGATCCGCGAGGTCGACGAGGGGCCGCCGCTGCGCGTCGCGTACCGGCTCACCGAGGCCGGCGCCGCGATGGAGCCCGCGCTCAAGGAACTGGGGCAGTGGGCGGACACCTATCTGACGCCGGAGGCCGGAACCGGCTGCTGACGGCGTCCCACCGGACCGGCGCTCCCCGTCTGTCCACCGGGGACTGGGGGCGGCTGTCCACAGGCCCCGGCCCGGACCGCGAATCGGCGGTACCGTCGTGCTCGGCCGCTGGTGGACAGGGCCGCTGGCCGGTCGGACAGCCGGGCAGCCGGAAGCGGTACGAGGGTGGGGGAGGCGACGCTCCATGGGCGGAACCGGGACGGCGATGCCGGAGCAGCGTGTCGCGAAGTCGGATCAGCGTATTCCGGTCGTGCCCGGGTTCGCCCGGCACGGGGCCACGCGTTCCCCGAAGGCGGCGGGCAAGGCGCTCCGCGACCGCGTGCCGCGGTCCTCGCACGACTCGCTGGTCCTGCCGTCGGGACGGCCGGACGCGGTGCGGGCGGTCGAGGAGTCGAACCGGGGCCGGGTGCCCGGACTGACGCCGATCCGGGTGGGCCGGATGGCGGCCACTCCGTTCGCCTTCCTGCGGGGTGCGGCCGGACTGATGGCCCACGACCTGATGGGCAGCCCGGTCACCGGAGTGGGCGCCCAGCTCTGCGGCGATGCGCACGCGGCCAACTTCGGCCTCTACGGCGATGCCCGGGGCAGCCTGGTCATCGATCTGAACGACTTCGACGAGACCGTCTTCGGGCCGTGGGAGTGGGACCTCAAGCGGCTGGCGACCTCCCTGGTGCTCGCGGGCCGGGCCGCCGGGGCCGACGAGGACACCTGCCGCCGGGGCGCGTACGACGCCGTCGGCGCCTACCGGCGCACGATGCGGCTGCTGGCCCGGCTGCCCGCCCTCGACGCCTGGAACGCCATCGCCGACGAGGAGCTCGTCTCGCACACCGACGCGCGTGACCTGGTCGGGACCCTGGAGCGGGTCTCGGAGAAGGCCCGCAACAACACCAGCGCCCGCTTCGCCGCCCGGTCCACCGAGGAGTGCGCCGACGGCGGCCGGCGCTTCGTCGACGCCCGGCCCGTGCTGCGCCGGGTGCCGGACGCCGAGGCCGCGGTCGTGGCCGCCGGACTGAGCGGCTATCTCTCCACCGTCTCCGAGGACCGGGTGCCGCTGCTGGCCCGGTACGCGATCCATGACGTGGCGTTCCGGGTGGTCGGCACCGGCAGCGTGGGGACCCGGTCGTACGTGGTGCTGCTGCTGGACCACCGAGGTGAGCCGCTCGTCCTCCAGGTGAAGGAGGCGCGCCCCTCGGTGCTCGCGCCCTATCTGCCCGCGGTCGGCTTCGACGTGCCGGAGGTGGCGCACGAGGGCCGCCGGGTGGTGCTCGGGCAGAAGCGGATGCAGGTCGTCAGCGACATCCTGCTCGGCTGGGCGGACGTCGACGGCCGGCAGTTCCAGGTCCGGCAGTTCCGGAATCGCAAGGGCAGCGTGGACCCCGCAGCGCTCGCGGCCGACCAGGTGGACGACTACGGGCGGATGACCGGCGCGCTGCTCGCGCGGGCGCACGCGCACAGCGCCGACCCCCGGCTGCTGGCGGGCTACTGCGGCAAGAACGACGAGCTCGACACGGCCGTGGCCGCCTTCGCGGTGACGTACGCCGACCGCACGGAGGCGGATCACGCCGAGCTGGTGCGGGCGATCAAGGCGGGCAGGCTGGCCGCCGAGTTCGGTATATGACCGGTCCGTGAGGCGGTGGGCCCGGGGCCGGGGCCCACCGCGTGTGCGGCGCCGCCCGGCTGTGGCCATACGCTGGACGGGTGACCCACGAAGCCGCCGGGGTGCCGACCACCCGGAACGACGAAGACCGGCAGGACAACGACCGGCAGGACGCGCCGCAGCCCGCGCCCGAAGGGCAGGACGTCCCCGGGGCGTCGGACGCCTCCGGCGCCGCGGACGCCGCTGCCGGGGAGTCCGCCGGGCCCGAGGACGCCGCGCCGCGCCCCGAGGCGCGGCTGGCCAGGGCGGTGCAGGTCGCCGAGCAGGCGTTGATCGAGTTCGAGATCGCGGTGGAGACCTTCCGGGTGGAGGTCGAGAACTTCTCCCGGCTGCATCACCAGAGGCTCGGCCCGATGTACACCCGCCTCGACGAGCTGGACGCGCTGATCGCGGAGGCGTACGCCGCCCGGACCGGGGATCCGGAGGACGAGCGCAAGGCGCGGGAGGCGCGGGCGGTCGTCATGCCGATGCCCGGGGTCGACGAGCTGTTCCACGACTGGATGGACACCGACGGGCTGTCCCCCGAGGCCGCGGCCATGCTCACCGAGCAGCCGGTCCGGCCGCCGAAGCGGGTCAGGCCGAGCGAGGAGGCCCGCAAGCTCTACCGGGAGCTGGCCCGCAAGGCGCACCCGGACCTCGCCCAGGACGAGCCGGAGCGGCAGCGCCGGGACGAGTTCATCGCCCGGGTGAACGCCGCCTACGGGCGCGGCGACGTCGAGCTGCTCAAGGAGCTCGTGGCGGAGTGGGCGGCCGGTCCGGTGCGGCAGCCGCCGCCGCTGAGCGAGAGCGAGGAGCTCTACGCCCGGCTGGAGTGGCTCAGCCGGCGCAAGGAGCTGCTGACGGTGCTCGCCAAGGAGCTGGAGGAGGGCGCGATCGGCTCGATGCTGCGGATGGCCCCGGACGACCCGGATCAGCTGCTGGAGGACATCGCGGAGCAGCTGCTGGGCGAGGTGTCGCGGCGTGAGGCCGAGCTCGCGGAGATGGTGCAGTAGCGTTCCGTTTGACCCTGCCGTGTATGTACGAGAGAAGGCATGACCCATGAATTTCGCCCCGCTGCCCTCGGTGGACGCCGCGGCGGTGCCGTCGGACGGCTTCGTCCTGGACGTCCGTGAGAACGACGAGTGGGCGGCCGGTCACGTCGAGGGTGCCCTGCACATCCCGATGAGCGACTTCGTGGGCCGGTTCGGCGAACTGACCGCGACCGCCGACGACGGCCGGCGCGTGCATGTGATGTGCCGGGTCGGCGGCCGGTCGGCCCAGGTCACCCAGTACCTGGTCCAGCAGGGCGTCGACGCGGTGAACATCGACGGCGGCATGCAGGCCTGGGACGGCGCGGGCCGCCCGATGGTCACGGACAGCGGCACGCCGGCCTTCGTCCTCTGAGCCCTGCCGGGGCCGGTCCCCGGCGTCAGCCGAGCGGGTGCGCGGCCAGCAGGTCCCCGAGGGCCTCTTCATGGGCTGAGGCCGGGCCGAGGGAGAGTTCGATCTGCTTGGCCCAGGCGTGGAAGCGGTGCAGCGGGTAGTCGGTGTCCGCGCCGAAGCCGCCGTGCAGGTGCTGCGCGGTCTGCACGACGCGGCGGACCCCGTCGGAGGCCCAGATCTTCGCCACGGCCACATCGCCCGCGACGGGCAGCGGGCCCCCGGCGTCGGTGGAGATCCGCCAGGCGGCCTGCCAGAGCGTCGCCTCCATCGCCCGCAGATCGATGTACCGGTCGGCGGCCTGGACCGCCACCGCCTGGAACGTGGCCACCGGGAACCCGAACTGCTCCCGCTTGCCGGTGTATTCGGCGGTCATCGCGAGCACTTGCTCGCCCAGTCCCAGCGCGAGCGCGCAGGTTCCCGTGGTGAGCAGGGACCGCAGCCATTCCCAGCAGCCCGCGGTGTCGATCAGCTCGCGGGCCGCCACGCGCACGGCGTCGAGCCGGACCTCGGCCAGGCGTTCACCGTTGGTGGAGACCTGGTCCGCCAGGGTGACGCCGTCGCGGGTGCGGGGCACGAGGGCCAGGACCGGGCGGCCCTCGGCGGTGTGCGCGGGGACGGCGATCCAGTCGGCCACCTGGGCCCAGGGAACCGCGGACTGCACCCCGTCCAGCACCCAGCCGGAGTCCGCTGCCGATGTCCCGTTCTCCCCGGCCTCGCTGTACGGCCGTGCGGTGACGGCGAGTTCGGCCGGATCGTGGCCGCTGCGCCCGTTGGCGCCGACGGTCAGGATCAGTTCGCCCCGGCCGGCCCGGGGCAGCAGCTCGGCCGCGAGGCTGTTCTCGCCGTACCGCTGGAGGGCCGTCGCGACCGCGCAGGTCTCCAGCAGGGGAACCCGCGCCAGGACTCTGGCCGACTCCCGCAGGACGAGGCAGAGCGCGATCGGGTCGAGCCCCGAGCCGCCGTGGTCCGGCGACAGGGTGAGCCCGAGCAGGTCCGCGCGCGCCAGCTCGTCCCACAGCTGCCGGTCGATGTCCTGCGCCACGGCGCCCGGGGTCAGCGCGGGGCTGGGCGCGCGGTCGGGCGCGACACCCGAGAAGACGGCCCTGGCCGCCTCGACGGCCGCCTGCTGTTCCTCGGTGAAGGTGAAGTCCACTGTCCCGGCCTCCCGCTAACCGTTGACGACCTGACGGGTCGTCAAGATAGAACAGGTTCTATGGGAAGGGAACAGCGCGGCGGCGCGCGGGTGCCTCAGCGGTCGAAGTCGAGCTCCACCTCCGGGGTGAGCGGATGCGACTGGCAGGCCAGCACGAACCCCGCCCCGGTCTCCTCCGGTTCCAGCGCGAAGTTGCGGTCCATCCGGATCTCGCCCGACACGAGGAACGCCCGGCAGGTCCCGCAGACCCCGCCCTTACAGGCGTAGGGGGCGTCCGAACGGCTCCGCAGGACCGTCTCCAGCAGGGATTCGGAGTCCTGCACGGGCCAGCTGCCCGAGCGGCCGTGGAGGGTGGCCGTCAGCAGGGAGTCGGACGGGGCGGCGACCTTGACCACCGTCGCGTCGGCGGGGCCCTCGTCGACGTGGAAGATCTCCTGGTGGACCCGGGACCGGTCGACGCCGAGGGCTTTGAGGGCCTTCTCCGCGCCCCGTACGAGGCCGAGCGGCCCGCACAGGAACCAGCCGTCCACCTCCGGCACCGGCAGTACGGCGGGCAGAAGGGCGGTGAGCCGTTCGGCGTCCAGCCGCCCGGAGGGGAGCCCGGCCGACTGTTCCTCCCGGGAGAGCGCGGTGACCAGCTGGAAGCGGTCCGGATAACGGTCCTTGAGGTCGGCCACCTCGTCGAGGAACATTGTCGAGGCCGCCGTGCGGTCGCTGCGGATCAGGCAGAACCGAGCCGTCGGCTCCCGTGAGAGCAGGGTGGCCGCCATCGACAGCACCGGGGTGATGCCGCTGCCGCCGACGACCGCCGCGAACAGCCCCGGGCGCGGCTTCAGGACGAAGCGGCCCATCGGGGGCATCGCCTCCACCCGGTCGCCGACGGCCAGTTCCTTCAGGGCGTACGTGGAGAACGCCCCGCCCTCGACCATGCGGATGCCCACCCGCAGCACCGGTTCGCCGGGCTGCTCGGTGG
This sequence comes from Streptomyces sp. NPDC020884, assembly GCF_044333935.1. Taxonomy (NCBI): domain Bacteria; kingdom Bacillati; phylum Actinomycetota; class Actinomycetes; order Kitasatosporales; family Streptomycetaceae; genus Streptomyces; species Streptomyces sp. NPDC020884. The sequence goes on from NZ_JBIRRY010000005.1 coordinate 363,646, forward strand.
CCGGTGCGCAGATCGAGTACGACCGGCGGATCTCCTGGCCGTCCACGGTGTAGCGCACGTTCAGATGCTGGCCTGGGGTGTGGCGGAAGGTCTCGCGCAGCTCGGCCGGGACGGCCAGGGTCACAGCCACCGCATCGTCCGTGATCCGTTCGATCGCGCTGACCCGGAGCGGATGGAACATCTACAACTCCTTGAAGTGGTCGAACGGTTCACGACAGGCGACGCAGCGGCGCAGGGCCTTGCACGCCGTGGAGGAGAACCGGCTGAGCAACTCCGTGTCCGTGGAGCCGCAGTGCGGGCAGCGGACCGAGAGGGTCAGCGGCACCGGGCCGCCGTCGGCGCTGTGGGCGCGCGGCGGCGCTATGCCGAACTCGGCGAGCTTGCGCCGCCCTTCGGCGCTGATGTCGTCCGTCGACCAGGCCGGCGCCAGGACCGTGACCACGGAGACGTCCGGGACGCCGTGGTCGTGCAGCACCCGCTCGATGTCGGCGGACATGGCCTCGATCGCCGGGCAGCCGGTGTAGGTCGGGGTGAGCTGCACGGTCACCCGGCCCGGACCGTCCAACCGAACGTCCCGCAGGACGCCGAGCTCCGCCAGGGTCAGCACCGGGAGCTCGGGGTCGGGCACGGATCCGGCGAGGCCGCGCAGCTCCGCCTCCAGCCGGGTGTCGGTCACCATGACGCCCCCGGGTGGCTGCGGTGCAGGTGCTGCATCTCGGCGATCATGCGGCCGAACGGCTCGGTGTGCAGGCCCTGCCGGCCCGCGCCCGCCGCCCAGCCCCCGGACCGCGGGCCCGCCGGGAGGGCCAGGCCGGCCCGCTCGACGACATCGGTGACGGCGGCGAGCCAACCGCTCTGGAGCGTCTGCCAGTCGACACCGGAGTCCGGGGCGTCGAGCCCTTCGACCGGCTGGAACATCTCGCCGGTGAACCGCCACAGCGCGTCCAGGCCGCTCTGCATCCGGCGGTGGCTCTCGTCCGTGCCGTCGCCGAGCCTCAGGACCCACTGCTCGGCGTGGTCGCGGTGGTAGGCCACCTCCTTCACGGCCTTGCCCGCGAGGCCGGTGAACTCACCGTCCCCGGCCGCCAGCCGCTCGTACAGCAGGTGCTGGTACACCGAGAAGTAGAGCTGCCGGGCGATGGTGTGGGCGAAGTCCCCGTTCGGCTGCTCGACCAGCTGGAGGTTGCGGAAGGACCGCTCCTCGCGGAGGTAGGCGAGCTCGTCCTCGTCGCCGACGAGCGAGAGCAGCACCCGCGCCTGTCCCAGCAGGTCCAGGGCGATGTTGGCGAGCGCCACCTCCTCCTCCAGGACGGGGGCGTGGCCGGCCCACTCCCCCAGCCGGTGCGAGAGCACCAGCGCGTCGTCGCCGAGGGCGAGTGCGGCGCTCACAGGTGCTTCACCCCGTCCGGGATCTCGTAGAACGTCGGGTGGCGGTAGGGCTTGTCGCCGGCCGGCTCGAAGAAGGAGTCCTTCTCGTCGGGGGACGAGGCGGTGATCTCGGTGGACGGGACCACCCAGATCGAGACGCCCTCCGAGCGGCGGGTGTAGAGGTCGCGGGCGTTGCGCAGGGCCATCTCGGCGTCCGGCGCGTGCAGGCTGCCCGCATGGGTGTGGGACAGTCCGCGCCGCGAGCGCACGAACACCTCCCACAGAGGCCAGTCGGTCGAGCTGCTCATGCCGTTTCCTCCCCATGCTGCGCGGACGCGCTGTTCTGTGCCGATGCCGATGCCGATGCGTGGGCCGGTGGCTGTGCCGGGGCCCCTGCCGGTGAGGCGGGTGTCACGGCCGGGGCGTGCTTGGCCGCGTACGCGGCCGCCGCGTCCCGGACCCAGGCGCCTTCCTCGTGGGCCCTGCGACGCTGGGTGATCCGCTCGTCGTTGCAGGGGCCGTTGCCCTTGAGGACCGCCTGGAACTCCGCCCAGTCGATCGCGCCGAAGTCGTGCCGGCCGAGCTCCTCGTTCCACCGGATGTCGGGGTCCGGGAGCTCCAGGCCCAGCGCCTCGGCCTGGGGCACGCAGATGTCCACGAAGCGCCGACGCAGCTCGTCGTTGGAGTGCCGCTTGATCTTCCAGGCCATGGACTGCTCGGAGTGCGACGACGCGTCGTCGGGCGGGCCGAACATCATCAAGGAGGGCCACCACCAGCGGTTCACCGCGTCCTGGGCCATGGCGTGCTGGGCCTCGGTGCCGCGGCTGAGGGCGAGCAGCAGCTCGTACCCCTGGCGCTGGTGGAAGGACTCCTCCTTGCAGATGCGGACCATCGCGCGGGCGTAGGGGCCGTAGGAGCAGCGGCAGAGCGGCACCTGGTTGGTGATCGCGGCCCCGTCCACCAGCCAGCCGATCGCGCCGACGTCGGCCCAGGTCAGCGTGGGGTAGTTGAAGATCGACGAATAGCGCTGGCGGCCGGCGTGAAGCTTGTCGAGCAGCTCCTCGCGGCTGGTGCCCAGGGTCTCGGCGGCGCTGTAGAGATACAGGCCGTGGCCTGCCTCGTCCTGCACCTTGGCCATGAGGATCGCCTTGCGGCGCAGCGAGGGCGCCCGGGTGATCCAGTTGGCCTCGGGCTGCATGCCGATGATCTCCGAGTGCGCGTGCTGGGCCATCTGGCGGACCAGCGTCGCCCGGTAGGCGTCGGGCATCCAGTCGCGCGGCTCGATCCGCTCGTCCGCCGCCACGGTCGCGTCGAAGGCCGCGAGGCGCTCCGCGCCCGCCGCGTCCACCGCATCCGCCGTGCCGAGCGTCTTCTGCGTCGTCTGGTCCGCAGTCACTGCCGCCATCCCGGGCTCCCTACCGACCGATCGTTCGGTTCCTTGACTTCAATGGTGAGTCGGAGGCCCGTAGGGTGTCAACCCTGTGGATAACTGAGTGGTGATCGACGGTGATCGGGGCGGGATGGATTCGGACCACGACAGGGGCTCTGCGGGCGGGGGAAAGGACGCCTGGCCGCAGGCGTTGAACCGGCCGGCGGAAGCGCAGGACACCCCCGAAGCCATATCGCCGACGCCCTCGGCGCCGGTGGCCGAGCCCCCCGCCACCGGCCGGGGCATAGCCGGGCTCTCCTTTCCCTACCAGGTGGTCGCGGCCCTGGCGCTGTCCCTGATCGGGGTCCTCGCCTGCACGCAGGTGGCCATGGCGTTCCTGCACGTCGCCCCGTCGAACACGCTGACCAAAGAACACGGCAAGACGATCGACCGCTGGATCTACCCGGAGTTCGAGCAGAACTGGAAGCTCTTCGCGCCCAACCCGCTCCAGCAGAACGTCGCCGTGCATGTGCGGGCCGAAGTGGTGGGGGCCGACGGCCGCCGCACCACGCGCTGGATGAACCTCACCCATGAGGACAGCGAGGGGATACGCGGCAGTTTCTTCCCCAGCCATGTGGACCAGAACGAGCTCCGCCGGGGCTGGGACTTCTACGTCAACTCCCACGACAGCGAGAACCGCCCCAACGGCCTGCGCGGGGATCTCTCCGAGCGCTACATCCGGCGCATCACGATGCTGCGGCTGAGCGAGCGCGACTACGGCGGCACCATCGAACGCATTCAGCTCCGCTCGGCCACCAGCTCCATCGCCCCGCCCCCGTGGAGCAACGAGAAGATCAGTACCCGGCCCGTCCACCGCGTACTCCCCTGGTGGACCGTGGCCCCGGACGATCTCCCCGCCCGCGAGGCGGAACGGCGCCGGAGCGCGGCGCAGGGCGTGGAGGAGAACCGGTGAGCATCCCCCCGCCCGCGACCCCGCGGGACGCGGCCCGGCAGTCCACGGGCCCCCGCCCGGCCGCGCCCCGCTTCGGCGGCTCCGGCGACGGCCTGGCCCGTGCCCTCCAGCGCGTCACCGCCTCGGCCCTCGGCCCCTACCAGAGCGCCGTCGTCCGGATCGGTTTCGCCGCCACCTACCTCTTCTTCCTGCTGCGCGAGCTGCCGAACCGCCATGAGCTGTACGGCCCCGACAGCCCGTGGCACTGGGACCTGGCCCGCCAGCTCACGAACGGCAACGAGGCCTTCTCCGTCCTGATGTGGACCGACAGCACGGTCTGGTTCGAGGCCGTGTACGTCCTCACGCTGCTGTCCGCCGCGGCGCTGATGCTCGGCTGGCGGACCCGGACCATGTCCGTCCTCTTCATGGTCGGCGTGCTCTCCGTGCAGAACCGCAGCATCTTCATGGGCGACGGCGGCGACAACGTCGTCCACCTCATGGCGATCTACCTGGTGCTCACGCGCTGCGCCCAGGTCTGGTCGCTGGACGCCCGCCGTGCGGCGCGCCAGGCGCGGCGTGCCGCCGCGGGCCTGCCGCCCCTGCGGGACATCGTGGGCCCGGTGCTCTGGGTGCTCCTCGGCCCCGTCCTCGTGGCGGCCACCTCGCTGGGCGGTCTCGGCGGCACCTGGTGGCTCCCCGCCCTGCTGTGGACGATCTGGCTCTCCGCCGCCGCCTGGTGGGCCGTGAACCGCTACCTGCCGCACGGCGAGCCACGCACCCTGCTCGATGTGCTGGCCAACCTCGCGCACAACGCCACGCTCGCCGTGATCATGGCCGAGGTCTGCCTGATCTACGCGACCGCCGGCTGGTACAAGATCCAGGGGTCGCGCTGGCAGGACGGCACCGCGCTCTACTACCCGCTCAATCTCGACTACTTCACCCCGTGGCCCGCCCTCTCCGACATCCTGGGCGCCAGCGGGCTGATGGTGATGGTGCTGACGTACGGCACGGTCATCGTCCAGGTCGCCTTCCCGTTCACGCTGTTCAACCGGCGGGTCAAGAACGTCCTGCTGGTCGCGATGATCTGCGAGCACGCGGGGATCGCCCTGCTGCTGGGTCTGCCGTTCTTCTCCATGGCGATGATCGCGGCCGACGCGGTGTTCCTGCCGACGGCCTTCCTCGTGTGGCTGGGCGGCCGCGCCACGATCGGCAGGCGGCAGCTGGTCTCCCGACTGCCCGGCCGCTCCCGTACGCCGGGGAAGCCCGGGGCGCCCGGCGGCGTACCCGGATCGGCGGACCCCCCGGAGACCGGATCGGCGGACGGCGGTACGGAGGAGCCCCGGCTCCAGGGCGGCGGCGGGGGCCATACGCTCGTCGGGTGAGCAGTGAGACCGGCAGAACCCAAGAACCCCCGGCAGCGGTGGACCCGACCAGGCCCGGGGGCGTCCAGCCCGACGCCGCCCCGACGGAGCCCGTTCCGGCGGAGCCCCTTTCGGCGGAGCCCCTCCAGTACGACGACGGGTACGGCCAGCCGATCGGGGTCGGGCCGCATCCGCTGCCCTGGCCCGAGGGCGAGCGCTACGACCCCGAACTGCTGGCCCAGGGCGACCGGCGCAACGTCGGCGACGCGTACCGCTACTGGACGCGGGAGGCGATCGTCGCCGATCTCGACCTGCGGCGGCACGACTTCCACGTGGCCGTGGAGAACTGGGGCCACGACTTCAACATCGGCTCGGTGGTGCGGACCGCCAACGCCTTCCTGGCCAAGGAGATCCACATCGTGGGCCGGCGGCGCTGGAACCGGCGCGGCGCCATGGTCACCGACCGCTACCAGCATGTGCGCCATCACCCCGACACGGCGGACCTCACCGCGTGGGCGGCCGCCGAGGGGCTGCCGATCATCGGGATCGACAACCTCCCCGGCGCAGTGCCGCTGGAGCGCACCGAACTGCCGCGCCGGTGCGTCCTGCTGTTCGGGCAGGAGGGACCGGGCCTGACCGAGGAAGCGCGCGAGCACGCCACGATGGTGTGCTCGATCGCGCAGTTCGGCTCGACCCGGTCGATCAACGCCGGCGCCGCCGCGGCCATCGCGATGCACGCGTGGGTGCAGCGCCACGCCGATGTCCCGGACCCGCGAGAGACCCGCTAGTCAGGCCTGGCGGCGCACCTCCACCACGCGGAAGCGGTTGGCGACGAAGGCTCCGTCGCACAGCGCCGCGTTCGCGGCGGGGTTGCCGCCGGAGCCGTGGAAGTCGGAGAAGGCCGCGGTCTGGTTGACGTAGACCCCTCCGGTCAGGTTCAGCGAGAGCTGGGCCGACTCGTCCAGGCAGACCTCCTCGATCGCACGCTCCACCTCGGGGGACGTGGTGTACGCGCCGACCGTCATCGCCCCCTTGTCGCGGATCGTGCGGCGGAGCAGCTCCAGGGCGGCGGACGTCGACTCGACGGCGACGGCGAAGGACACCGGCCCGAAGCACTCCGAGAGGTAGGCCGCGCCGTCGTCGGTCTTGGTGCCGTCGAGCTTCACGACGACCGGCGTACGGACGACCGCGTCGGGGAATTCGGCGTTCGCGACCGTCCGCGAGTCCAGCGCCACCTCGCCGAGCTCCCCGGCCGCCTCCACCCGGGCCCTGACGTCCGGGTTGACCAGCGCGCCGAGCAGGGCGGCCGCGCGGGCGTCGTCGCCGAGCAGCCCGGTGACGGCGGCCGCGATGTCGGCGACCACGTCGTCGTAGGACTTGGCGCCGTCGTCGGTGGCGATGCCGTCCCGGGGGATCAGCAGGTTCTGCGGGGTGGTGCACATCTGGCCGCTGTACAGCGAGAGCGAGAACGCCAGGTTGGAGAGCATGCCCCGGTAGTCGTCGGTGGAGTCGAGGACGATGGTGTTGACGCCGGCCTTCTCCGTGTAGACCTGGGCCTGGCGGGCGTTGTCCTCCAGCCAGTCGCCGAAGGCGGTGGAGCCGGTGTAGTCGATGATCCGGATCTCGGGGCGGACCGCCAGGGTCTTGGCGATGCCCTCGCCGGGCCGCTCGGCGGCCAGCGCGACCAGATTCGGGTCGAAGCCCGCCTCGCTCAGCACCTCACGGGCGATGGACACCGTGAGAGCCAGCGGGAGCACCGCGCGCGGGTGCGGCTTCACCAGCACCGGGTTGCCCGTGGCGAGGGAGGCGAAGAGGCCGGGATAGCCGTTCCACGTGGGGAAGGTGTTGCAGCCGATGAGCAGCGCGACGCCGCGGCCGGACGTGATGAACGACTTGTGCAGCTTCAGCGGATCGCGCTTGCCCTGCGGCTTGGACCAGTCGGCCGTCTCCGGGGTGCGGACCTGCTCCCGGTAGGCGTACGCCACGGCTTCCAGGCCGCGGTCCTGGGCGTGCGGGCCGCCCGCCTGGAACGCCATCATGAAGGCCTGGCCGCTCGTGTGCATCACCGCGTGGGCCAGCTCGTGGGTGCGGGCGCTGATCCGCGAAAGGATCTCCAGACAGACCAGGGCCCGGATCTCCGGACCGGCCGCCCGCCAGGCGCCCGTGCCGGCCTTCATCGCCGGAAGCAGGACGTCCAGGTCGGCGTGCGGATACTCGACGCCGAGCTCCGGCCCGTACGGCGAGACCTCGCCGCCGGTCCAGCCGTCGGTGCCCGGCTGCCCCAGGTCGAGCCGGGCGCCCAGCAGTGCGTCGAACGCGGCCTTGCCCTCGGCGGCTCCGAGACTGCCCGGGGCGCCGCCCTCGCCGTAGGCCTTCGGGTGCTCGGGGTGCGGCGACCAGTACGCGCGGGTACTGATCACGTCGAGGGCCTGGTCGAGCGTGGGCCGGTGGGTCTCGGACAGCTGCTGGGGGGTGAGCGCGGCGGCCATGGCGGACCAACTCCTCATCGAGCCGGGCGGGGACGTACGGACGGAGTTAGAGTAACCGAACGATCGGTCGGGACAAGGGGCCCCCGGGAAACCTGTGGACAACTTCGATGGTCCCCGCCTGTGCGGGGCTGATCCCTCATGGGGGAGGATCGCGGACATGACCACGGCCAAGCGGGACACGTACACACCGGAGACTCTGCTGACCGTCGCCGTTCGTGTCTTCAACGAGCGTGGCTACGACGGCACGTCCATGGAGCACCTCTCGCGGGCGGCGGGCATCTCGAAATCCTCCATCTACCACCATGTGGCGGGCAAGGAGGAGCTGCTGCGCCGGGCCGTGAGCCGGGCGCTGGACGGTCTCTTCGCCATCCTCGACGAGCCGGGGGCGCTGCGCGGGCGCGCGGTCGAGCGGGTCGAGTACGTCACGCGCCGGACCGTCGACGTGCTGATGGCCGAGGTCCCCTACGTCACCCTGCTGCTGCGCGTGCGCGGCAACACGAAGACGGAGCGCTGGGCGCTGGAGCGGCGCCGCGAGTTCGACCAGCGGGTGTCGGAGCTGCTGCAGGCCGCGGTGGCCGAGGGTGACCTCCGGGCGGACGTGGACATACGGCTGGCGACCCGGCTGCTGTTCGGCATGGTGAACTCGCTGGTCGAGTGGTATCGGCCGCAGTCCGGCGGCTTCCCGGGGGAGGAGCAGCTCGCGGACACGGTGGTCCAGCTGGCCTTCGAGGGGATGCGGGCGAACGGCCGCTGAGCCCGCCGCTGCCGGTCGTCCTCCCGCCTCCCGCCGACGCGGTCAGGCGAGCTCGGCCGGCCGGTCCGGGCGCGGGCCGAGGTCCGTCTCCTCGAACACCAGCAGCGTGCGCGTCGAGAGCACCTCGGGGATGGACTGGATCCGGGTGAGGACCAGCTCGCGCAGCGCCCGGTTGTCCGGCGTGTGCACCAGGAGCAGCACGTCGAAGTCTCCGCTGACCAGGGCGAGGTGCGTGGCCCCGGGCAGCGCCTGGAGCTGCTCGCGCACGGTGCGCCAGGAGTTCTGCACGATCTTGAGCGTGATGTACGCGGACGCCCCCTGGCCCGCCCGCTCGTGGTCGACCCGCGCGCCGAAGCCGCGGATCACGCCGTCCTCGACGAGCCGGTTGATACGGGCGTAGGCGTTGGCGCGCGAGACGTGGACCCGTTCGGCCACGGACCGTATCGAGGCGCGGCCGTCCGTCTGGAGGATGCGCAGGATGTCGCGGTCGATGGCGTCCAGCGGTCGGGCGGGCGGAACCGGGGGTTCCGTCGCCGGGCCCGCGGGGGCGGCCGGCGGCGTGGCCGGGGGCGCGGCCTGGCCCGGCTCCCTGCCCTTGTCGGCCATTTGTTCAGCTGCCATCTGCCCGCGCCTCCCTGTTGTGGACGACCTGCCCCTATCCCAGGCTGTGGAGAACCGTTTGTCCACAGGCTGGCGGCGCCTGTAGCCAAAATGCGCTCGCGACCGAACAATCGGTAGGTGAGGCGCACCACATCCGTGCCTCGCCCGCCCCTCGACATCTCGCTTCATATCGACACCCCCGATCGACACCCCTCGATCTCCCTCGATGCCAGGAGGTGCTTCTCATGACGGTCCAAGAGCTGCCCGGCGCGGCCGCCTACCGGCCCACGCCGCCCCCGGCCTGGAAGCCGATCACCGACCCCGCCCCGCTGCTCCCGGACCCGGAGCCCTACCGGGTGCTCGGTACGGACGCGGTCGCCGACGTCGATCCCGAGCTGTTGCTCCGGCTCCACGCCGAGCTGGTCCGCGGGCGCCGTTACAACGCCCAGGCCACCGCGCTGACGAAGCAGGGCCGGCTGGCGGTCTACCCGTCGAGCACCGGCCAGGAGGCGTGCGAGATCGCCGCCGCCCTGGTCCTGGAGGAGCGCGACTGGCTCTTTCCCAGCTACCGCGACACGCTGGCGGCCGTCGCGCGCGGTCTGGACCCGGTCGAGGCGCTCACCCTGCTGCGCGGGGACCGGCACACCGGTTACGACCCGCGCGAGCACCGCATCGCCCCGCTGTGCACCCCGCTGGCCACCCAGCTCCCGCACGCCGTGGGGCTGGCACACGCCGCCCGGCTCAAGGGCGACGACGTGGTGGCGCTCGCGATGGTCGGCGACGGCGGCACCAGCGAGGGCGACTTCCACGAGGCGCTGAACTTCGCGGCCGTCTGGAAGGCCCCGGTCGTCTTCTTCGTCCAGAACAACGGCTTCGCGATCTCCGTGCCGCTGGCCAAGCAGACCGCCGCCCCCTCCCTCGCCCACAAGGCCGTCGGATACGGGATGCCGGGCCGCCTCGTCGACGGCAACGACGCCGCCGCGGTGCACCAGGTGCTCAGCGAGGCCGTGGCACGGGCCCGGCGCGGCGAGGGCCCGACCCTGGTCGAGGCCGTCACCTATCGCATGGAAGCCCACACCAACGCCGACGACGCCACCCGCTATCGGATCGACAGCGAGGTCGAGGCCTGGAAGGCGCACGACCCGGTGCGCCTGCTGGAGCGCGAGCTGACGGGCCGCGGACTGCTGGACGACGCGGGCATCGAGCAGGCGAAGGAGGCCGCCGAACGGATGGCCGCCGCGCTGCGCGACCGGATGAACGCCGATCCTGAGCTGGCGCCGATGGACCTGTTCACCCATGTCTACGCCGAGCAGACCGGCCAGCTCCGGGAGCAGGCCGCCGCGCTGCGCGCCGAGCTGGACGCCGAGCAGGACCACGACGAGCACGGCGCGGAGGCGGGACGATGAGCACCGCGGCAGTGACGGCCGGCGGACGTACGGCGAAGGCGAAACCGGCCACGATGGCTCAGGCCCTCGGGCGGGCGCTGCGCGACTCGATGGCCGAGGACCCCACGGTCCATGTGCTCGGCGAGGACGTGGGCACGCTCGGCGGGGTCTTCCGGATCACCGACGGGCTGGCGAAGGAGTTCGGCGACGACCGCTGCACCGACACCCCGCTGGCCGAGGCGGGCATCCTCGGCGCGGCCGTCGGCATGGCGATGTACGGGCTGCGGCCCGTGGTGGAGATGCAGTTCGACGCGTTCGCCTACCCGGCGTTCGAGCAGCTGATCAGCCATGTCGCCAAGATGCGCAACCGCACCGGTGGCGCGATGCCGCTCCCCATCACCGTCCGGGTGCCGTACGGCGGTGGGATCGGCGGGGTCGAGCACCACAGCGACTCCTCCGAGGCGTACTACATGGCCACACCCGGCCTGCACGTCGTCACGCCGGCCACGGTCGACGACGCGTACGGGCTGCTGCGGGCGTCGATCGCCTCGGACGACCCGGTGGTCTTCCTGGAGCCGAAGCGGCTCTACTGGTCCAAGGCCGACTGGTCCCCCGAGGCCCCCGCCGCGGTGGAGCCGATCGGCAGGGCCGTGGTGCGCCGTTCCGGGCGCAGCGCCACCCTGATCACGTACGGTCCCTCCCTGCCGGTCTGCATGGAGGCCGCGGAAGCGGCCCTCGCCGAGGGCTGGGACCTCGAAGTGGTCGACCTGCGCTCGCTGGTGCCGTTCGACGACGAGACGGTGGCCGCGTCGGTGCGGCGCACCGGGCGCGCGGTCGTCGTCCATGAGTCCCCCGGATTCGGCGGGCCCGGCGGGGAGATCGCGGCCCGGATCACGGAGCGGTGCTTCCACCACCTGGAGGCCCCGGTGCTGCGGGTGGCCGGGTTCGACATCCCCTATCCGCCGCCCATGCTGGAGCGGCATCATCTGCCGGGAGTGGACCGGGTGCTCGACGCGGTGGCCCGGTTGCAGTGGGAGGCGGACAGCTGATGGCGCAGGTGCTCGAGTTCAAGCTGCCGGACCTCGGTGAGGGACTGACCGAGGCGGAGATCGTCCGCTGGCTGGTGGAGGTCGGCGACGTCGTCGCCATCGACCAGCCCGTCGTCGAGGTCGAGACGGCCAAGGCCATGGTGGAGGTGCCCTGCCCCTACGGGGGTGTGGTGACCGCACGGTTCGGCGAGGAGGGGGCGGAACTCCCCGTCGGCGCACCGCTGCTGACGGTCGCGGTCGGGGCCCCGGACGGGCTGGATCTCTCCGGTCCGTCCCCGTCGTCCTCCGGTTCCTCCGTCCCGGCCGGCTCTGACACGGAGTCCTCGGGCGGGTCGGGGAACGTCCTCGTGGGGTACGGGACCGGCGCACCGGCGGCACGCCGTCGGCGCATTCGTCCCGACCGGCTCGACCGGGCGGTGGCCGACGCCGTCGTGACCGCCCCGGCGAAGGCGTCCGTCACGGCTCCCGCCCCGGCGAAGGCGTCCGTTACGGCCCCCGCCCCGGCGACGGTTCTCGTGACGGAACGGCAGGGCCCCGTGGCGGTGGTCTCTCCGCTGGTACGCCGACTGGCCAGGCAGCACGACATCGATCTCCGGCGGCTGGCGGGTTCGGGTCCCGACGGGCTCATCCTGCGCGCCGACGTCGACCGGGTGATCCGGGAGGCGGAGGAGACCGTGGCGGCGCGGGCATCTGCGGCCCAGGCGCCTGCGGCGGTCGCGGCCCCGGTCGGCGCTCCCCCGGCACTCGCGGGGGCGGGGCCGAGTGGCCCGGCCGCTCCGGCCGCCGAACGGATTCCGCTGCGCGGGGTGCGCGGAGCGGTCGCCGACAAGCTGTCGCGCAGCCGGACCGAGATCCCGGACGCCACCTGCTGGGTCGACGCCGACGCCACCGAGCTGATGGCGGTCAGGGCCGCGATGAACGCCGCCACGGGCCCGTCCGCCGGACCGAAGGTGTCGGTGCTGGCTCTGCTGGCGAGGATCTGCACGGCGGCGCTGGCCCGGTTCCCCGAGCTCAACTCCACCGTGGACACCCAGGCCCGGGAGATCGTCCGGCTGCCCGGCGTGCACCTCGGGTTCGCGGCCCAGACCGAGCGGGGCCTCGTCGTTCCCGTCGTCCGGGACGCGCACACCCGTAACGCCGAGTCGATCGGGGCGGAGGTCGCCCGGCTGACCGAGCTGGCGCGGACCGGGAAGCTGAGCCCCGCCCAGCTGACCGGGGGCACGTTCACACTGAACAACTACGGGGTGTTCGGGGTCGACGGCTCGACGCCGATCATCAACCACCCGGAAGCGGCGATGCTCGGCGTCGGCCGGATCATGCCCAAGCCCTGGGTGCACCGGGGCGAGCTGGCCGTACGTCAGGTCGTCCAGCTGTCCCTGACCTTCGACCACCGGGTCTGCGACGGCGGAACGGCGGGCGGCTTCCTCCGGTATGTGGCGGACTGCGTGGAGCAGCCGGCGGTGCTGCTGCGCACCCTGTAGCCGCGCATCCGGCTGCTCTCCGGACGCGCCCCTCCGGGCCAGGGTCCTGCGGCCACCCCGGCGGGGGCGTCGCTCCGGTGCGCCGCCCATACTCGACGGATGACCGCCTATGACGTGATCGTCCTTGCCGGCGGGGCCGCGAAGCGGCTCGGCGGCGCCGACAAGCCAGGAGTCCGGGTGGGCGGCCGGGCGCTGCTCGACCGGGTCCTCGCGGCCTGCCCCGACGCTGCCCGCACCGTGGTGGTGGGCGGTCGTCGTGCCACCGCCAGGCCGGTCACCTGGACCCGGGAAACACCCCAGGGCGGCGGCCCGTTGGCGGCCCTGGGCGCGGGGCTGCGGCTGACGACGGCGGAGCGCGTTCTCGTCCTCTCCGCCGACCTTCCGTTCCTCGGCCCGGGGACGGTCGACGCGCTGCTCGCCGCCGCCGGGCAGCCCGGCCGGGAGGGGGCCCTGTGCGTCGATCCCGACGGGCGTGACCAGCCGCTCGTCGCCGCCTACCGTGCCGAGCCGCTCCGCCGCGAGCTGGCCCTGATCGCCACCGAGTACGGGAGCCTCGCCGGGCTGCCGCTCCGGCTTCTGACGGCGGAGTTGGAGCTGGCAAGGGTCGACGCGGGTCCTGACGCCGCGTTCGACTGCGACACTTGGGACGACATCGCCGCCGCCCGAGCCCGGATCAGGGAGCATGGGGCCGTGCTGGACGAATGGATCACCTCGGTCAAGAACGAACTGGGAATCGAACTCGACGTCGACACCGATGTCCTGCTCGACCTCGCCCGTGACGCCGCGCATGGAGTCGCCCGGCCCGCTGCTCCGCTCACGACCTTCCTGGTCGGATACGCGGCAGCCAGGGCGAGCGCCGGCGCGGGGCCCGACGAGGCCGCCGCAGCGGTCGCGGAGGCCGCTCGCAGGGCCACCGCCCTCGCTCTGCGCTGGGAGGCGGAGACGAGCGCGGCGCCCGGGGCGGGGAGCGACGCGGCGGGCGGTCCGGCGGGCGAGGCGAAGCCCGACGCGGGCCGCGAGGGGACCGGGACACCATGACCGGCCCCGACCCCGTCGGCCCCGGGAGCGACCTCGCGCGCGAGGAGGAGGAGCGGGCCGTCGAGCAGGCGCTCGCCCTGGTCGGCGGGTCGAGGCTCGGCCCGAGCCGGAGCCCGAGCCGCAGCGCGGACGCCCCCGGCGGCACCCCCGGCGGCGACCTGGACAGCAGCCCCAACAGCCCCAACATTGCTACTGACAGCGCTTCTGGCAGCGCGCCCGGCAGTGACCCGGACAGTCGGCGCCCGCGTCCGGGGTCCCGTCCGGCCGACGGCACCTCCACCTCCCGGGCCTCCGACTCCCGGGCCTCCGCAGGAGATCAGCGCCCCCTGCCCGGCCGGGCCTCCTCGGGGGACCCCACGGGAGTCCCGCCGGAACCCCCCTCGTCCGACGGTGCACCCGTCCCCTCGCCGGAGGCCTGGCCTCCCGGGCTCGGGGACCGGCCTCCCGCTCGGGAGGCCCGGACCGACAGGCGCGTACGGCCTTCCGCCCCGCCCCTCTCCTGGGACCGGGCGCGCGTCGTCGCCGCGCGGGCGGGCCGGTCCGGGCCGACCGCCGTGGTCCGGCTGCCGCTCGACCGCGCGCTGGGGCACGTGCTGGCCGAGGCGCTCGGCGCGCTCACCGATCTGCCGTCCTTCGACACCTCGGCCATGGACGGCTGGGCGGTCGCCGGGCCGGGGCCCTGGGCGTTCGAGGCCGGGGCGGGGCTTCTCGCCGGACGCGGCCCGGCCACCGCGCTGCCCGACGGCACCGCCGTACGCATCGCCACCGGCGCCCGCGTACCGCCCGACACCACGGCGGTCATCCGCAGCGAGCACGCGCACCCCGACGAGGCCAAGGGGCTGCTGCACGCCCGGCGGCCCGTGGTCACCGGACAGGACATCAGGCCCCGGGGCCAGGAGTGCCGCTCGGGCGAGCAGCTCGTCCCGGCCGGGACCGTCGTGACCCCGGCCGTGCTCGGTCTGGCCGCGGCCGCCGGGTACGACGCGCTGCCCGCCGTGCCCCGGCCGCGCGTCGACATCCTCGTCCTCGGCGACGAGCTGCTCGCCGCCGGTCTGCCGCACGACGGGTTGATCCGTGACGCCCTCGGTCCCATGCTCGGCCCCTGGCTGCGGGCCCTGGGCGCCGAGGTCTCCGGGCCCCGCCGCCTCGGCGACGACGCCGGGGCGCTGCGCGATGCCCTGGCCTCCTCCGATGCCGACCTGATCGTCACCACCGGAGGCACCGCATCCGGTCCGGTCGACCATGTGCACCCGGTCCTCGACGCCCTCGGGGCCGAACTGCTGGTGGACGGGGTCGCCGTCCGCCCGGGTCACCCCATGCTGCTGGCGCGGCTGCCGGCTTCCGGACGGCAGGACGGTCCGTATCTGGTCGGGCTGCCCGGCAATCCGCTCGCGGCCGTATCGGGGCTCCTGACCCTCGCCGAGCCGTTGCTCGCGGGGATCGCGGGCCGCCCGGCCCAGGACGCGTACCGGGCCCTCGTCCATGCCGAGGTGCACGGGCATCCGCACGACACCCGCCTCGTCCCCGTGGTCCACCGCGCGGGCCGACCCGGCGGCCGGGACCATGTCGCTCCCCTCCGCTTCAACGGCCCCGCGATGCTGCGGGGGATTGCCGCGGCGGACGGGTTGGCCGTCGTGCCGCCGGGCGGGGTACGGTCCGGCACCGAGGTGGAGATTCTGGATCTGCCATGGGCCCCGGCGACGCCGTGGACAGAAGGGTGTTTCACGTGAAACTTCCCGGCCACGATGCGATGGCCAGGCGAGCCGACGAACTGGTCGTGCCGACCCGGGTGATGCTCCCCCGCCGGGTCGTCGACGGCCCGGCCCGCCAGGTCGGCAAGCGTCTGCTGATGGCGCTGCTCGTCCTGACCGCGACCGTGCTGATCGTCTGGCTCGACCGCAGCGGCTACAACGACACCGCCGACGGCAAGGTCGACCTGCTCGACGCGGTCTACTACGCGACGGTCACCCTCTCCACCACCGGATACGGCGACATCACGCCGTTCAGCGACGGAGCCAGGCTGATCAACGTGGTGCTCGTGACACCGCTGCGCGTGCTCTTCCTGATCATCCTGGTCGGTACCACTCTGGAAGTCCTCACGGAACGGACCCGGGAGGACTTCCGGCTGAAGCGTTGGAGATCCAACTTGCGTGACCACACCGTCGTCGTCGGCTTCGGCACGAAGGGCCGCTCGGCGATCCTGACCCTCTGCACCACCGGCCTGCGGAAGGACCAGATCGTCGTCGTCGATCCGGCCTCCAAGGTGATCGAGGCCGCCAACGCCGAGGGCTTCACCGGCGTGCTCGGCGACGCCACCCGCAGCGATGTCCTGCTGCGCGCCGAGCTCCAGAAGGCGCGTCAGATCATCATCGCCACTCAGCGCGACGACACCGCCGTCCTGGTGGCCCTGACCGCACGTCAGCTGAACCGCGGGGCGAAGATCGTGGCGGCGGTGCGCGAGGAGGAGAACGCGCCCCTCCTGCGACAGTCCGGCGCGGACGCCGTCATCACCAGCGCCAGTGCCGCCGGACGGCTGCTCGGCCTCTCCGTCCTCAGCCCCAGCGCGGGCACCGTGATGGAGGACCTGATCCAGCAGGGCAGCGGCCTCGACCTGGTGGAACGGCCGGTCATAAAGGCCGAGGTGGGCAAGAACGTCCGGGAGACGGACGACCTCGTCGTCAGCGTTCTGCGCGGGCACCGGCTGCTCGGTTACGACGACCCGGCGGCCAGTCCGCTGCAGTTGACGGACCGGCTCATCACCATCGTGCGGAAGAGCCCCTCCTCCGCCTCGGTGCCGCACAACTCGATGCCGCCGCGCCCCTGAACGTACGCCGCGCCGGAGTAGCCTCGCGGCCATGCATGCGATCACGATTCCCGAACCCGGTGGCCCCGAGGCGCTCGTGTGGGCCGAGGTGCCCGATCCCGTACCCGGCGACGGCGAAGTCCTCGTCGAGGTCGTCTCCAGCGCCGTGAACCGCGCCGACATGCTCCAGCGGCAGGGCTTCTACAACCCGCCGCCCGGCGCGTCCCCCTACCCCGGCCTGGAGTGCGCCGGCCGCATCCTCGCGCTCGGTCCCGGGGTGACCGGATGGGCGGTCGGTGACCCGGTGTGCGCGCTGCTGGCGGGCGGCGGCTACGCGGAGAAGGTCGCCGTGCCGGCGGGCCAGCTTCTGCCCGTACCGGAGGGCGTCGACCTGGTGGAGGCCGCGGCGCTGCCCGAGGTCACCGCGACGGTGTGGTCCAACGTCTTCATGGTGTCCCACCTCCGCCCCGGCGAGACCTTCCTGGTCCACGGCGGCTCCAGCGGCATCGGCACGATGGCGATCCAGCTTGCCAAGGCGGTCGGGGCCCGGGTCGCGGTCACGGCGGGCAGCCCGGAGAAGCTCGCCCGGTGCGCCGAGCTGGGGGCGGACATCCTCATCAACTACCGGGAGCAGGACTTCGTCGAGGAGGTGCGGGAGAACACCGCCGGGGCGGGGGCCGACGTCATCCTGGACCTCATCGGCGCCAAGTACCTGGACCGGAACGTGCAGGCGCTCGCCGTCAACGGCCGCCTCGCGATCATCGGACTCCAGGGCGGCGCCAAGGGCGAGCTGAATCTCGGCGCCCTGCTCACCAAGCGGGCCGCCGTCACCGCGACCTCCCTGCGGGGCCGCCCGCTCCACGAGAAGGCCTCCATCGTCGCCGCCGTACGCGAGCACGTGTGGCCGTTGATCGGCGGCGGGGTGGTCCGGCCCGTGGTGGACCGGGCGCTGCCGATGGCGGACGCCGCCGAGGCGCACCGGGTGCTGGAGTCCAGCGCGCACATCGGCAAGGTCCTGCTGGTCGCGCCGGGGGCCGGCGCCTGATCCGCGGAAGGCCGGGCGGACGACGAGGGGCCCGGCGGCACACCACGGTGTGCCGCCGGGCCCCTCGCGGTCGGTCCTCGGTCTCCGGGGGCGGATACGGGTTACAGATAGGGGCCCGAACGGATCGGGCCGTGCGGGTCCGCGCCGCCTTCCTCGTCCTCGTGACCCGTGCCGGGCGGCAGGGCGCGGCGCATCTGCTCCAGCTGCGCGCGGGCCGCCATCTGCTGGGCGAACAGCGCCGTCTGGATGCCGTGGAAGAGCCCCTCCAGCCAGCCCACGAGCTGGGCCTGGGCGATCCGCAGCTCGGCCTCGGAGGGCACCGACTCCTCGGTGAACGGCAGCGAGAGCCGCTCCAGCTCCTCGACCAGCTCGGGCGCCAGGCCGTCCTCCAGCTCCTTCACGGAGCTTGCGTGGATCTCCTTGAGCCTGACCCGGCTCGCCTCGTCGAGAGGAGCCGCCCTGACCTCCTCCAGCAGCTGCTTGATCATGCTGCCGATGCGCATGACCTTCGCGGGCTGTTCCACCATTTCCGTCACCGGGACCTCGCGCGACTCGTCGTCACTGGCACCGCCGCCGATAGCCATTCCGTCCTGGCCCACGACAAGGACCTGCGGGTGCTCCTGCGACCGGTCATTCCTCGGCATTTCCATGCCGCCATTGTCTCGCACACGTGCCGTACACCACGTTGGTGCCCCCGAGAACGGATGATCCACCGTCCTCGGGGGCACCGGAAGCCTTCCGGGAGCGCCGGAAGGGGCGTTCACCCCGCGCGCCGGGCCAGCGTCAGCCGGGAGCTGGTGAGGCCGGCGGCGAGCAGTCCGGCGAGCACCGGGACGACCAGGGCCAGCAGGCCGATGGTCTCCCACGGCATCACGATCGGCGTGTAGGCCGACTCCATCGGATCCGCCCGCATGTCCGCCAGCGCCTCACGCAGGTCGGTCAGGCGCAGGGCGACCGCGGGCACGAGCCCCGCCGCCGTCCCCAGGAGCACCCCGGTCAGGGCGACGACCAGGCACTGGAAGCCGGACAGTGAGCGCCGTACGCCCGGGGGCGCGCCCACCGCGCTGAGCGTGGTGAGGTCGGCCTCCGCGTCGGCCTTGGAGAGCCCGGTCGTGATCGCCGCCGCGCCCAGGGTCACCACTCCGGCGAAGAGGGCGAGGATCAGCAGGATCGTGTCGTCCTCCGTCCGGTACATCTCGTTCGCGGTCATGAAGTATCCGCGGTCCCCGGCCCGCTGGAGCGCCGAGTAGGCCGCCTGCGTCTCGGCGTCCGTGGGGTCGCGGTTGAGCGGGTAGAAACTGCCGTGGTCCTTGACGTGCAGGCCGAGCCGCTCCGCGGTCTTCTTCGGCATGACCATCCGGATGCCGGGCGTCGCCGCGTAGCGGTCCGGTGCGACGTACACCTTCAGCCGGTCCGTGGTGGTGCGGGCCTTGCCGGGGTGCAGGGCCCGGTTCTTCTTGTCGCGGTCGTCGTAGGTGTGGGTGGCCCTGAGGGCGACCTCGCCGTTCTTCGCGTACGCCGAGTTCAGCAGGACCGGGGTGCCGTCGGCCAGGGCCTTCGCCGCCGCCGGGTCGTCGAGCTTCACGTACGAGTCGAGCACGTCCGCGCCCCCGATGACGATCTTGTCCTCGTTGGTGCCGAACGCGGTCATGGTGTAGTTCTCGTCCATGCAGGCCGGGGAGTTCATCAGCCGCTTGTGCTCGTCGGCCGAGATCCGCAGAGCGAGCTCCTTGGCGCCCTTGCCCTTCAGCGGGCAGGAGTGGCCCTTGCCGGTGGGCTTGACGAGTTCGAGCGTGCCGCAGCCGGCACCGTCCTCGTAGTAGACCCAGCAGTCGCTGCCGGCCCAGACCCGCCCGATGTCGGCGCGCCCGCCGCTGACCGGGAAGCTCTGTTCGACGGCGGCCCGGGAGCGCGCCAGATCGGCGCCGCCTTCGACGCCGGAGTCCATCAGCGCGACGGTGCCCGGGGTCATGTTGGGCACGTGGTCGTACGCCTGCTCGGCGGCGTTGCTGCTGGTGTACGTGGCGATGGCGACGCTGCCCGCGACGGCCGCCATCACGGCGGCGACGGCGGGTGCGGTACGGCCCCGGTTGCGGGCCGCGTCGCGCAGGGCGATCCGGGGCGTCAGCGGGAGCCTCCGGCCGAGCCGGCCGAGGAAGCCGACGATCACCGGGATGCAGCCGAGGACGCCGAGCTCGGCGAGGACCGATCCGCCGGCGACGAGATTGGTGCTGCCGCTGATCCCGCCGTAGACGGCGACGGCGACGCCGACGGCCAGCGCGATGACGCCGACGACGGGCAGCACGCGGGAGCCGCGGCGGGTGCCGCGCCGGCCGGTGAGCGACTCCAGGACCGACTGGCGGCCCGCGACGATCGCCGGGGCGAGCGCGGCGAGGACGCCGGTGACCAGGCCGAGCACGGCGATGCCGAGGATCTCCCAGGGCCGCACGGTCAGTTCGCCGAAGCGGCTGCCCGTGTAGTCCTCGATCATCGGACGGAACAGGGCGGTCAGGCCGAACCCGGCTCCGACACCGGCGACCGCGCCGACCCCGCCGAGCACCGCGCCGCCCGCGAGCACCACCGCCCGGACCTGGCTCCGGCTGCCGCCGCACGAGCCGACCAGGCCCAGCTGCCGGCGCGAACGGCGGGCGCCCACGGCGAACGCCGGACCGGCCAGCAGCACGATCTCCAGGACGGCCATGGCGGCGACGGTGAGGGCGGCCGCGGTCAGGGCGGTGTCCGTGTCGTACGCGTTGTTCGTCCCGGCCATCGGGACCGCGGAGTCCGGCGGCGGGTCCAGGGCGACCTGGCGGGACTTGACCACCACGCCCTTCTCATTGGCGGCGAGGACGTCCTGCCAGGTCACGCCCGCTCCCGGCGGGCCCTTGACCAGCCACCTCGGGTCGCTCGCCTGGGGCGGCAGGATGCTCTTGTCGCGGTCGGCGGTCTTCTGCCAGGGGGCGATGACCGAGCCGGGGACCGCGTACAGGGCGTCCGCCCGCAGGTCGGCGGGCAGTTCGACCGCACCGGTGAGGGTGTAGGACTGCTCGGGGCCGCGCACGGTGACGCGGTCGCCGATCGACAGCCCGGACGACTCGATGAAGTCCTCGGTCGCCGCGATCTCGTCCGTGGCCCGGGGGTACGCGCCGTCGGTCAGCTCGATCCGGCCGCGCAGCATCGGGTCGGCGATGCGCAGTTCGGTGACCTCGGTGTCGGTGATGCCGTGCCGGGTGGTCACCGACACGGGCACGCTCCGCTCGGTGAGATGGCGCGAGCCCTCGGGGAAGGTCGCGGTCACGTCGACCGGCCTCTCCTGCTCCTCGGGGGTCGGGTCCGGGGCGCCCTCGGGCGGGTTCCAGTTGACGCCGTCGGGCATCTGTTGGAGCTTCATCGGGCCCAGGCTGGTGGCCGCGAACCGGGCGTCGGCCGAGCCCAGCTCGGCCGTCAGCTCCTCGGCCTTGGTGGGCAGGGCGCTGCGGTAGGTGAGGTCGGCGGCGGTCACCCCGAGGACCGGCAGGGCGATCATCGCGACGACCAGGGCGCTGCGGCCCTTGGCCCGCGCGGCGTCGCGCCGGGCTATGCGGAAGGCGGCCCGCCAGCCGGAGAAGAGGCTCACGCGGTGGCCTCGGCGGTTCCGGCGGAGAGCAGCGAGTCGGCTCCGGTGGTCAGCGTCTGGTCGACGATCGAGCCGTCCCGGAGGAAGACGACCCGGTCGGCCCAGGCCGCGTACCGGGGCTCGTGGGTGACCATGACACCGGCCGCGCCCTGGTCGCAGCGGGTGCGCAGCAGGGCGAGCACGGACTCGCCGGTCTCGGAGTCGAGCGCCCCGGTCGGCTCGTCGGCGAGCACGAGGCGCCGGTCGCCGACGAGGGCTCGGGCGATGGCGACCCGCTGCTGCTGGCCGCCGGACATCTCGTCGGGGAAGCGGTCGGCGATCTGCTCCAGCTTCATCTCGGCCAGCGCGGCGAGGGCCTCCTTGCGGGCCTTGCGCACGGAGACGCCGTCGAGCTCGCGGGGCAGCGCGATGTTCTCGGCGGCGGTCAGGGCGGGGATGAGGTTGTAGTCCTGGAAGACATAGCCGACGCTGCGGCGGCGCAGGGCGGCCATTCCCTTGGGGCCGAGAGCGGCGATGTCCTGGCCCTCGATGACCACCTGGCCGCTGGTGGCGGTGTCGAGCCCGCCGGCCAGGGTCAGCAGGGTGGACTTGCCGGAGCCGGAGGGGCCCATCACGGCGACCAGTTCGCCGGGGTGCACGGAGAGGTGGATCCCGCGCAGGGCGTGCACCTCGGCGATGCCGGAGCCATGGGTACGGGTCAGCGCCCGCAGTTCGAGTACGGGGTCGCCGCCGGGCGTCCCGGAGGACGGAGGGGCCGGCGGTGTGGCGGACGAAGGCATGGCGGGTGGTTCCCCCTAGGAACGGGCTGGGTCGGAAGTGGGCGCCGGGACCGGCATCGCCCGGGGCTGTGCGGGCGGCGTCAGCGCGAGGAACGTGTCCGGCCGGCCGGTGAGCGGGCCGGACCGCGGCCGGCCGCGGGGCCGGGCTCGGCGGCGGCCTCGGTGGCGGCGGCCTCGGCGAGCCGGACGAGCCGGGACTCGCAGTGGTCGAGCCAGCGGGCCTCGGCCTCCGCCTGGAAGATCAGCTGCTCGACGACGAGGAGCCAGGCGACCTCGTCCCGGTTGGCCGGGACGTCGGCCAAGGCCTGGGCCTTGAGCCGGGTGTAGTCCTGCATCGCCTGGAGCGTGTGGTGGCGCTGGGACTGGATGACGTCGCGGATGTCGACGCCCGGCGCCCCGACGGCCATGGCGAGCTTGATGGCCAGTTCGTCGCGGGGCGGACTGGTGCGGTCCACGGGCGTCCCGAACCAGCTGCGCAGCTCCGCGCGGCCGTCGTCGGTGATCGTGTAGAGGTCGTGCCCGGCGTCGTCCGAGCCGTCCTGGACGATCATGCCGTCGCGTTCCAGGCGGCTGAGCGTCGTGTAGACCTGCCCGACGTTCAGGGGCCAGGTGGAGCCGGTGCGCGACTCGAACTCGGTGCGGAGCCGGGACCCGTAACGGGGGCCCCGTTCGAGCAGGGCCAGTAGGCCGTGGCGAATGGACATACTGAGTATGTATACCGAGTATGTTCGTCCTGGCAAGTCTCGAGGGCGGGGGACCGGTGGGTTGCGACGCTCAGTTCGCCCGGCGCATACGGAACGCGAGGAAGCCGAGTCCCAGCCCGACCAGGGCGATGCCCGTACCGAGCGAGACCTGCTGCACCCGCCGGACGGCCGCGGCGTCCAGCGCCTGCCCGGCCCGCCGCCCCGGATCGGTGAACGCGCTGGGCGGCGGGGTGGAAACGGGCAGGTCGACGGCGTCCACGACGCTCTCCTGGGGCTCGTCCGTCTCGACGGGCGTCTCGGCCCGTGCCAGCTCCAGCGGCGACAGCGAACGCCCGGGACGCGCCTTGCCGGCCCCGGCCTCGCGCCCGGCCAGCGGGGCGGTCGACCCGGACACGTCGGGGGAAGCGGAGGGGGACGGGGAGAGCGATGGCGAGGGTCCGGCCCCGGGCCCCGCGGGGGCTGCCGCGCCGTGCCCGGTCGCTGCCGGGGGCGGGACCGGGCCGGCCCCCGACGTTCCCGGCAGCGGGACGCCGGACGGCGGAGACAGGGCGGAAGGGAGCGCCGAAGGGGACGTGGAGCCCGAGGGGGCGGTGGAGGGGGAGGCCGGAGGGGACGGGGCGGTGGACGCGGTGGCGGGGCTCGACGTCCCGGGGGCCGTGGCGGTCATGGACGGAGCGTCGGGCGCCGATGCGCCGTGGGCGGAGCCGCCCGACGGCCCCAGCGCCGCTCCGGCCGCTGCCAGCAGACAGACCGCACACCTCGACGGCCATGCGGCCGGAAGTCCTGGAGCCATGAGATCAGCGTCACACGGGCCCCTGTATCCGGCATCCCGGACGCGGTATCCGGAAATCAGAGGCTTCTTACCGGTCCACGGCGAAGAGACGTGGACCGGTAACGATCACCATCGGACACCGTCCGGCCGGGCGGTGTCCCGCGGACCGACGGCTCAGGCGGGCTTGCCGGTGGAGATCTTCAGCTCGAAGTGGGCGCCGCGCTCGTCGACCGCCGCACCGGAGGAGGGGAACTGGCCGACGACCTGGCCGTCGGCGTACGTGTTGCCCGGCTCCGCGATCTCCTTGATCGTCCAGCCCGCTGCGGCCGCGCAGGCCTTGGCCGACTGGACGTCCTTGTAGATGAAGCTCGGAGCACGGACCTTCTTCGGGTCGTTGGAGTCCTCGGAGGCGTTCGAGCAGTCCGTGGCCTTCATCGTCCGGTTGCGCTCCGGCGGGCGGTATCCCTCCACCGACTCGCCGGTGCCCGGGTCGTCGCCGCCCTTGCCCGCTTCGTCGTCCTTGCCCTGGAGGGTGAGCGCGGTGATCAGACCGCCGATGGCCAGCAGCGCGACGACGATCGAGCCGACGATGACCGGCATGTTCCGCTTCGAGCCGCCGTGGCCGGTGGTGCCGACGGCCGTCGAGTGCTGCGGGCTGATCGAGTACGGCGGCGGGGTCTGGTGGGCCAGCGGTCCCGGGGCCTGGTAGCCCTGGGAGGCCTGCGGGTAGCCGTAGCTCGGCGTGGGCGCCGGGGTCGGCTGGCTGTTGTACGGGCCGGGCTGGTGCGGATGCGGCTGGTACGGCGTCTGGACGCTGTGGGGCGCCGGGGTGCCCTGGTCGACCGGCGGGAACACCGCGGAACCGACACCGGAGCCGCTGCTGGCGGGCCCGCCGCCGGCCACGATCATCGGGGCGCCGGTCTGACCGCCGGAGGCGTTCAGCACCCGGGAGACCTCGTCGCGCATCGCGGCGGCGCTGGGGAAGCGCTCGTTCGGGTTCTTCTTGAGCGCACGGGCGACGAGCGCGTCCATCGCCGGGGTGACCGACCGGTTGATGCTGGAGGGCGCGACCGGCTCCTCCTGCACATGCGCGTACGCGATGGCCAGCGGCGAGTCCGCGTCGAACGGGATCCGGCCGGTGAGCAGCTGGAAGAGCATGATGCCGACCGAGTACAGGTCGGACCGGGCGTCGACGCCGCGGCCCAGGGCCTGCTCGGGGGAGAGGTACTGCGGGGTGCCGACGACCATGCCGGTCTGCGTCATCGAGGTGACACCGGACTGCATGGCACGGGCGATGCCGAAGTCCATCACCTTGACGATGCCGCGCTTGGTCATCATCACGTTGCCCGGCTTGATGTCCCGGTGGACCAGGCCCATCTCGTGGCTGGTCTCCAGTGCGGCGAGCACGTCCGCCGTCACCTTGAGGGCCTTGTCGGCCGGCATCGCGCCGTGACTGTGGATGTCCGCGGCCAGCACCGAGCCGAGCGGCTGGCCCTCGACGTACTCCATGACGATGTACGGCATCAGCGCACCGCCGAGCTCGTCCTCGCCGGTGTCGAAGACGGAGACGATGTTGGTGTGCTGGAGCTTGGCGACGGCCTGCGCCTCACGCCGGAAGCGCTCGCGGAAGGACTGCTCGCGGCCCAGCTCGGTGTGCAGGGTCTTGATCGCGACCTGGCGGTCCAGGGCGGAGTCGTAGGCCAGGTATACGGACGCCATCCCGCCTTCGCCGAGCAGGTCGCGCAGCTGATAGCGACCGCCTGCGACTGCTCCGCCCGCGTAGCGGCCCTGTGCGCCGTCCTGGCTCATGACTTGCATCCCCCTCGGCGGCGCGCGGTGGCACGCGATGTTTCTGTCTGACGCGGTTGCGTGCGACGCGGTTCCGTACAACGCGATTACGCGCCAAGTCTGCCGTAGGGGTCCGACACGTCAAGCCGGGTGCCCGTTCCGTGACCCTACGCACAAGAAGCGTCTCGGAAGCGTTACAGGAAACGCATCAAATTCAGGTGTAGGGCGCGCCGGGCGGTCCGATGATCCCGCCGCGGCCGAACCGGGGTGTCCGGCGGAGGCTGTAGCGTGACGTGGCAATGCAGCAAGGCACCGTGAGAACCCGCGGACGCGCGGACAGATACGACGGCGAGGACTGATGGCACCCGATTCCGAAGCAAACGGCGGCGGATTTTCGGATGGCTCCGACGCCTGGGGTGTCGGCGGCGTCGTCGGTGACGGACGTTACCGGATGACCTACCGGCTCGGCCGGGGTGGCATGGCGGAGGTCTACGCGGCGGAGGACGTCCGGCTCGGACGGACCGTCGCGGTGAAGCTGCTCCGCTCCGACCTGGCCGAGGACCCGGTCTCCAAGGCCCGCTTCACCCGCGAGGCACAGTCCGTCGCGGGCCTCAACCACCACGCGATCGTCGCCGTGTACGACTCCGGCGAGGACGTCGTGGGCGGCCAGACCGTCCCGTACATCGTGATGGAACTGGTCGAGGGCCGCACCATCCGCGATCTGCTCCTGACCGCCGAGGCCCCGCCGCCCGAGCAGGCGCTGATCATCGTCTCGGGCGTGCTGGAGGCCCTCGCCTACTCGCACCAGCACGGCATCGTGCACCGCGACATCAAGCCCGCGAACGTGATCATCACGGACTCCGGCGCGGTCAAGGTGATGGACTTCGGCATCGCCCGCGCGCTGCACGGCGCGCAGTCGACGATGACCCAGACCGGCATGGTCATGGGCACTCCGCAGTACCTCTCCCCCGAGCAGGCGCTCGGCAAGGCCGTCGACCACCGGTCCGATCTGTACGCCACCGGCTGCCTGCTCTACGAACTGCTCGCGCTGCGGCCCCCGTTCACCGGTGAGACCCCGCTCTCGGTGGTCTACCAGCACGTCCAGGACATCCCGGTGCCGCCGTCCGAGGTCTCGGACGTGGTGCCGCCGGAGCTGGACGGGATGGCGATGCGCGCGCTGGCGAAGGACCCGGACGACCGGTTCCAGAGCGCCGAGGAGATGCGCGGGCTCGTCCAGTACAGCCTCCAGATGCTCCAGGTGCAGGGCGGCCACACCGGCACGTGGAACACCGGCCCGGTCGCCCTGCACGAGGGGGGCCAGACCCCGCCGCACGGAATGAGCGGTTCCACCCGCGCGATGGGTTACCCGGCGCACGGGGACACCTCGCAGGGACCGATCCTGCCGCCGTACAACCCGGACGACGGTGGCTACGACGGCGGCGGCCAGCGGCGCTCCGGCGGGCGCGGCAAGATGTGGCTCTTCGTCCTGCTCGCGCTGGTCGCGATCGGTGCGGGCGTCGCCTTCGCGCTCAACGCGGCGCAGGACGGCGGCGAGAAGAAGGACCCGGTCACCCCGTCCACCTCGGTCAGCCAGTCCGAGGAGGAACCCTCGGAGGAGCCGTCCGAGGAGGAGAGCGACGAGCCGGAGGAGCCGGACACCACGGGCGGCGGCCAGACCCAGCCGAACCCGCCGCCGTGGACGCCGGACCCGACCCCGAGCGAGCCCTCCTTCACCCCGTCCCCGACCCCGTCCGAACCGGACCCCGGTACGTCGGACGGCAACACCAACGAGGGCGGCAGCGGCGAGCCCACCGGCGACCCCACCGACCCGGCCACCGACCCCGGCACCCCGGGCGGGGCAGGCGGTGACGACGGCGGGGCCGGCGGCGACGACGGCGGCACGGGCACCACGCCCGGCGCCTCCTCGGTGGGCAACACCACGCAGTAGCGGGCCGCCCAGCACCCCCTGAGCCCGGCGTGCGCCCTCGTGGCGCGCGCCGGGCTCGTGCGTGTCGCATCACCCTTCACTCCGTGAAGGCCGTGCACACCGCCTCGTACTCCCGCGTCCACCAGACCGCCAGGGCCGACACCGCGGGGAACTGCGGGTCGGCCCTGCGGTCGTCGAGGCGGTAGCGCCAGCGGAGTATCCAGAAGTCGTTGAGCCGCTCCCACCACACCCGGTGCACCGCGGCCGCCAGCTCCGCGGCCCCCGCCCCGGCCGCCCGCCGGTACGCGCGGGCGTACGCCCGTACCTTCGCGAGGTCCAGCTCACCGGCCGGCCCGACGAAGAAGATCGCCGCCGCCCGCACCGCCTCCTCGGCGCGCGGCTGCACGTCCAGCCGGTCCCAGTCCACGATCGCGACGGGGTCGGAGCCCCGGTAGAGCAGATTCAGCGGGTGGAAGTCGCCGTGCACCCATCCCGTGGCGGGCCCGTCCGGCGTGGGCGGGCGGCGATGGGCGTGCTGTTCGAGGAGGGCGCGGCGCTCCACGAGCCGGTGCACGGCGAGTTCGTCGAAGGCGTCGCGGGGGGCGTCCCGGCCGCCCTGCCCGCGGGCGGCGGCCAGCAGGTCGTCGATCAGCGCGAAGGTGTCGGCCGCGTCCGGGCTGCGGTGCCCCGGGCGGGCGGGCCGGCTCACCGGATGCGGCCCGTCGCGCGGCGCCATCACCTGCTCCAGGCCGGTGTGCACGGTTCCGAGGAGCGTTCCGAGCCGGCGCGACTGGGCGAGGGTCAGCTGGGCGCCGACCCGGTGGAGGCCGTCGACCCAGGGGTGCAGGGCGTAGCACCGTTCGTCGATCATGGTGACGGTGTCGCCCCGGGTGTCCGTCAGGGGCGGGACGACGGGCACGCCGAGCGACTGCAGGCGCTGGGTGGCGCGGTGCTGGCGCACGATCGCGGCGCGTTCGCCGCTGGTGTCGTCGAGGTGCTTCTTGTCGAGATGGTGCTTGAGGAAGTAGGAGCCGCTCGTGGTGGAGACGCGGTATCCGTGGTTCAGCAGGCCCTTGGTGATCGGCTCGCAGGCGAGCGGCTCGCCCACGCCCGGGTAACGGCAGAGCACCTCGCCGACCGGGGGAGCAGGTGGACGAGTGACATATGAGCGCGGCACTTACCAGATGTTAGATCACTCTGCGTGGTCGCTCGGCGGACTTGCGGTCACGCCCGCGGGTGCGCTAAAGGGAACCCGCAAGGGATGACGGGACACCGCTCGGGGCGCCCGACGCCTCAGAAGTCCAGCGTGTGTTCGGTGACGAAGTGCGGGTCGACCCGGAGATAGGCCGGCGCGAAGGGCTCCCCGTTGACGGTGACGGGGGCCGCTCCGAACAGTTCCTCCTGCTCGGGGCAGGGGTGCACGATCTCGGCGGGACCGGTGAACTGCACCGACCACAGGTTGCCGCCGTCGCCGGAGGCCGCGTCGTTGTAGTTGTCCGCCCCGTACGCGACGACGCTTCCGTCGCACGCCTCGTGATGGCCGAAGCCGCTGTGCATCCGCAGCAGGATGCGGCCGTCGCTCACGATGTGCCGGGCCACCGCCAGGAACGGCAGGGCCCGCATGCTGGTCGCGAGGCGGCCGTACGGAACCCGGCCGAGCAGCTCGATCGGCTCGGCCCGCTCGACCGTGCCGGTCGCCACCCGTCGCATCGTCCCGGTCGCGGGGAGTTCGTCGAAGGACATGGATTCCACTGTCCCCCGGCCGTAGGGGCCGCGTAAGAGTCGCCTGCCCCGGTTGGCGCGGGACCAAAGTCCCGGCGATGGGCAGCCTCAGCGGCGCTCGGCCTGGAGCCGCGCGACGTACGCGGCCGCCTGCGAACGGCGCTCCATGCCCAGCTTGGACAGCAGACTGGAGACGTAGTTCTTGATGGTCTTCTCGGCGAGGTGCAGTCGCTCCCCGATGACCCGGTTGGTCAGGCCCTCGCCGATCAGGTCCAGGATCTTGCGTTCCTGTTCGGTGAGGTTGGACAGCTTGTCGTCACCCTTGCCCTTGCCGCCGTCGCGCAGCCGCTCCAGCACCCGGGCGGTCGCCACCGGGTCCAGCAGGGATTTCCCGGCGGCCACGTCCCGTACCGCATTCAGCAGTTCGTTGCCGCGGATCGCCTTCAGCACATATCCCGAGGCGCCCGCCATGATCGCGTCGAAAAGCGCCTCGTCATCGGCGTACGAGGTGAGCATCAGGCATTTGATGTTCTCGTCCTGGGAACGGACCTCCCGGCACACCTCCACGCCGCTGCCGTCCGGCAGTCGTACGTCGAGCACCGCCACGTCGGGGCGCGTCGCCGGGATCCGCACCATGGCGTCCGCGGCCGTACCGGCCTCGCCGACCACCTCGATGTCCTCCTCGACGGAGAGGAGCTCATGGACGCCACGCCGGACGACCTCGTGATCGTCGAGCAGAAATACCGTGATTTTTCCATCTTCGCGCACGACCGCAGTCTCACACACTCGCCCCTCCTCCGCTCTTCCCTGGCGCTGATCCGCGGGATAACGTGCCGTTGTTCCGGCGGCCTGCAAGGCTGTTTCCAGTGCTGTGACCAGCAGAGCTTCGCGATTTTTTCGATTTACTTGGAAATCCAAGCAAAATCGCAGGTCAGATAGGGTTTCGCAGTTATGCGATGCACTGGGTAACGTGCCTATGACAGGGCGCTCGCCGGGGCACCTGTCACGCCTGATCCCGGCCGACCGGCACCCACCCCGTGCGCGGTTGTCGGATTCAGGCGAGCCGCACTGGTTCCCGGCAGACCCCGGGGGCCGGACCGACGGAGGAGCACGCACGTGACCGTGGAGAGCACTGCCGCCGCGCGTAAACCGCGACGCGCCAGTAAGCGGACCAGCGCCGCCAAGAAGCCGCAGAGTTCCGAACCCCAGCTCGTACAGCTGCTGACGCCCGAGGGCGAGCGCGTCGAGCACCCGGACTACAGCATCGACCTGAGCGCCGACGAGTTGCGCGGCCTGTACCGGGACATGGTGCTCACCCGCCGCTTCGACGCCGAGGCGACCGCCCTGCAGCGTCAGGGCGAGCTGGGCCTGTGGGCTTCGCTGCTTGGCCAGGAGGCCGCCCAGATCGGCAGTGGCCGGGCCCTGCGCGACGACGACTACGTCTTCCCGACCTACCGGGAGCACGGGGTCGCCTGGTGCCGCGGCGTCGACCCGACCAACCTGCTCGGCATGTTCCGCGGCGTGAACCACGGTGGCTGGGACCCCAACAGCAACAACTTCCACCTGTACACGATCGTCATCGGCTCGCAGACCCTGCACGCCACCGGCTACGCCATGGGCGTCGCCAAGGACGGCGCGGACTCCGCCGTGATCGCGTACTTCGGTGACGGGGCCTCCAGCCAGGGCGACGTCGCCGAGTCGTTCACCTTCTCCGCGGTCTACAACGCCCCGGTCGTCTTCTTCTGCCAGAACAACCAGTGGGCCATCTCCGAGCCCACCGAGCGCCAGACCCGCGTGCCGCTCTACCAGCGCGCCCAGGGCTACGGTTTCCCCGGCGTCCGGGTCGACGGCAACGACGTCCTCGCCTGTCTGGCCGTCACCCGCTCCGCGCTGGAGCGGGCCCGCCGCGGCGAGGGCCCGACCCTCGTGGAGGCCTTCACCTACCGCATGGGCGCCCACACCACCTCCGACGACCCGACGAAGTACCGGGCCGACGAGGAGCGGGCCGCCTGGGAGGCCAAGGACCCGATCCTGCGGCTGCGCGCGTACCTGGAGAAGGAGAAGCTCGCGGACGCCGCCTTCTTCACCGCGCTGGACGAGGAGAGCGAGACCCTCGGCAAGCGGGTGCGGGAAGCGGTACGCGCGATGCCCGACCCGGACCCGATGGCCCTGTTCGAGCACGGCTACGCCGACGGCAGCTCCCTCGTGGACGAGGAGCGGGCCCAGTTCGCCGCCTACCAGGCATCGTTCGCCGATTCCGCCGAGGAGGGCAAGTAGCCATGGCCGTGGAAAAGATGTCCATCGCGAAAGCGCTCAACGAGTCGCTCCGCCTCGCCCTCGACCACGACCCCAAGGTCCTCATCATGGGTGAGGACGTCGGCAAGCTCGGCGGCGTCTTCCGCATCACCGACGGACTCCAGAAGGACTTCGGCGAGGACCGGGTGATCGACACCCCGCTCGCCGAGTCCGGCATCGTCGGCACCGCGATCGGCCTGGCCCTGCGCGGCTACCGCCCGATCGTCGAGATCCAGTTCGACGGCTTCGTCTTCCCCGCGTACGACCAGATCGTCACGCAGCTCGCCAAGATGCACGCCCGCGCGCTCGGCAAGATCAAGCTGCCGGTCGTCGTGCGCATCCCGTACGGCGGCGGCATCGGCGCGGTCGAGCACCACAGCGAGTCCCCCGAGGCGCTCTTCGCGCACGTCGCGGGCCTGAAGGTGGTCTCGCCCTCCAACGCGAGCGACGCCTACTGGATGATGCAGCAGGCCGTCCAGAGCGACGATCCGATCATCTTCTTCGAGCCCAAGCGGCGTTACTGGGACAAGGGCGAGGTCGACACCGAGTCCATCCCCGGCCCGCTGCACAGGGCCGTGACCGTCCGCGAGGGCAGCGACCTCACGCTCGTCGCGTACGGGCCGATGGTGAAGGTCTGCCTGGAAGCGGCCGCCGCCGCCCAGGAGGAGGGCAAGTCGATCGAGGTCCTGGACCTGCGCTCGATGTCCCCGATCGACTTCGACGCCATCCAGACGTCGGCCGAGAAGACCGGCCGGGTCGTGGTCGTCCACGAGGCGCCCGTCTTCTACGGCTCCGGCGCGGAGATCGCCGCCCGGATCACCGAGCGCTGCTTCTACCACCTCGAAGCACCGGTGCTCAGGGTCGGCGGTTACCACGTGCCCTACCCGCCGGCCCGGCTGGAGGACGAGTATCTGCCCGGCCTGGACCGGGTGCTCGACGCCGTCGACCGCTCGCTGGCGTTCTGAGGAGAGGGTTCGTGACGACGATGACCGAAACGTCTGCTCGCTTCCGTGAGTTCAAGATGCCCGACGTGGGCGAAGGACTGACCGAGGCCGAGATCCTCAAGTGGTTCGTCCAGCCCGGCGACACCGTCACCGACGGACAGGTCGTGTGCGAGGTCGAGACCGCGAAGGCGGCCGTCGAGCTGCCGATCCCGTTCGACGGCGTGGTGCACGAGCTGCGCTTCGCCGAGGGCACGACCGTCGACGTCGGCCAGGTGATCATCACGGTCGACGTGGCCCCGGGCAGCGGCGACGCCCCGGCCCCGGCCGCCGCTCCGGTGCGGGAGACGGCGGAGGAGCCCGAGGCGGAGGCCGAGCCGAAGGGCCGCACCCCGGTCCTGGTGGGTTACGGGGTCGCCGAGGCCTCCACCAAGCGCCGCCCGCGCAAGGGCGGGGCCGCCGCTCCGGAGGCGGCCGCCGTCGCGGCGGCGGTGCAGGCCGAGCTGAACGGGCACGCGGCGCCCGCTGCTGTCCCCGCGCCCGCGGCGCCCGACCGGGCCGGCGCTCCGGCCGGTGGCCGGCCGCTCGCCAAGCCGCCGGTCCGCAAGCTGGCCAAGGACCTGGGCATCGACCTGGCGACGGTCACCCCGACCGGCAAGGACGGGATCATCACCCGCGAGGACGTCCACACGGCGGCGGCTCCGGCCGCGGCTCCCGTGACGGTCCCGGCTCCGGCGGCGCCCGCTCCGGCGGTCGCCGAGACCCCGGCAGCCCCCGTCCCCGCCTCCGCCCGGGAGACCCGTATCCCGGTCAAGGGCGTACGCAAGGCCATCGCGCAGGCGATGGTGGGCAGCGCGTTCACCGCGCCGCACGTCACCGAGTTCGTCACGGTCGACGTGACGCGCACGATGAAGCTCGTGGCCGAGCTCAAGGAGGACAAGGAGATGGCGGGGGTGCGGGTCAACCCGCTCCTGATCATCGCCAAGGCCCTCCTCGTCGCGATCAAGCGGAACCCCGAGGTCAACGCCGCCTGGGACGAGGCCAACCAGGAGATCGTGCAGAAGCACTACGTGAACCTGGGCATCGCGGCGGCCACCCCGCGCGGCCTGATCGTGCCGAACATCAAGGACGCGCACGACAAGACGCTGCCGCAGCTCGCGGCGGCCCTGGGCGAGCTGGTCACCACGGCCCGGGACGGCAAGACCTCCCCGGCCGCGATGGCCGGCGGCACGGTCACCATCACCAACGTCGGCGTCTTCGGCGTCGACACCGGTACGCCGATCCTCAACCCGGGCGAGTCCGCGATCCTGGCGGTCGGCGCGATCAAGCTCCAGCCGTGGGTCCACAAGGGCAAGGTGAAGCCGCGTCAGGTCACCACGCTGGCCCTGTCGTTCGACCACCGCCTGGTCGACGGCGAGCTGGGCTCCAAGGTGCTGGCCGATGTGGCGGCGATCCTGGAGCAGCCGAAGCGGCTGATCACCTGGGCCTGACGGGCAGACGGACAAAGGGTGCGGCCACCGACGGTGGCCGCACCCTTCTGTTGTGTCCGGCGTTTGTGTCCGGTGCCGGATCAGTCGCGCTGTGCGCCCTGGGGCAGCGTGCGCAGCTTCATGGCCGACGCGGTGGCGGAACCGAAGCCGTAGTCCAGCAGCTTGGCCGCGTCGTTGTAGCGGTCGGTGCCGTTCAGGATGACGCCGACGTATGTCTTGTCGCCCCGGGTGGCGGCGAAGATGAGGCAGGGGCCTGCCGCGGTGCCGGTGCCGGTCTTGATGCCGACGGCGCCGCTGTAGGAGCCGAGCAGCTGGTTGGTGTTGTACCAGGTGTACGTGCGCACCGCGCCGGTGCTGGTCGGTATGGGGGCCACGTACTTGGTGGTGCTCATGATGCCGCGCAGTGTCGAGCCCCGCATCGCGTAGCTGGCGAGCTGCGCGAGATCGCGCGGGGTCGAGTAGTTGTTCCCGGCCGCCGAAATGCCGTCGAACGAGTCGAACTTGGTGTTGGTCATCCCGAGCGACGCGGCCTTCGCGTTCATCTGGCCGATGAACTGCTTGGTCCGGGCGGCCCGGGTGGTGCCGACGCCGAAGGTGTCGGCGAGCGCGTAGGCCGCATCACAGCCGGACGGAAGCATCAGGGCGTGGACCAGCTGACGGACCGTGGCCTTGTCGCCGGTCCTCAGGTCCGCCGTGCTGGCGCCCTGGGCCGTGACGTAGTCGCGGTAGGCCTGCGAGATGGTCACCTTGCGGGACATGTCGACGCCGGGGGTGTTGAGGACCACGGCGGCGGTCATGACCTTGGTGGTGCTGGCCATCTGCCGCTTGATGTCGGCGGCCTTGCCGTACTTCTTGGCACCGGTCGCCCTGTCCTGCAGGAACGCGCCCTTGGCGCTGAGCGTCGGCAGGGCGGCAGCGGCGTGGGCAGGCGATGCGAGGGGCGTGACCGCAAGCATCACGCCACCGGATACGACGGCTGCGACGACAGAGTTGCGCAGGCGCTTGCTGCGGGCCTTGTGATCGGCCTGGGGGCGGGACTTGTGGCTCGATATCAATGAACGCTCCGAGTTCGCGAATGCATTGAGGGACCGGGATATGGAGAGGCCCCGATACGAGACTCATGAGCGGCCCGCAAGGATGTACGCGGACATGGCAAAGATCTGTCGGTGGGCCCGTGACGCGTGGGCCCGCGCGACGACCGCGCGGGCCCAGCGGCCTTTCGCCCGGCCGGGGACAGGGGCCCTACTTCTTGAAGCCGTAGTCCATCAGCTTCTTCGCGTCGGCGGTGCGGTTCGCCTCGGAGGACGAGGTGAGCACGGTGCCGATCACGGTCTTGCCCTTGCGGGTCGCGGCGAAGACCAGGCAGTACTTGGCGGTCGGGCCGGAGCCGGTCTTCACGCCGATGTCGCCGCTGTAGCTGCTGAGCATCTTGTTGGTGTTGCTCCACGACATGTAGCGGTAGCCACCGCTCTTCGTGGTCACCTTCTGCTTCGTCGCCTTGGTCTTGACGATCGAGCGGAACGTGGAGTTCTTCATCGCCTTGCTGGCGATCTTCGTCAGGTCACGCGGGGTCGAGTAGTTGTTGCCACCCCCTATGCCGTCGAACGAGTCGAAACGCGTGTTCTTCAGCTTGAGGCTCTTCGCCGTGGCGTTCATCTTGCCGATGAACGACTTCACGCGGGCCGCGCGGGTCTTGCCGGAGCCGAACTTGTCGGCCAGGGCGTACGCGGCGTCGCATCCGGAGGGGAGCATCAGGCCGTAGAGGAGCTGGCCCACGGTGGGCTTGTCGCCGACGATGAGCCGGGCGGACGAGGCGTTCTTCTTGACGATGTAGTCGCTGTACGCCTTCTGGACCGTGACCTTGGACTTCAGGTTCACGTTCTTCTGCGACAGGACCACCAGCGCCGTCATGATCTTGGTGGTGGAGCCCGTGGACCGGCGGGTGTCCGCGGACTTGGTGAAGAGGGTCTTGCCCGTGCCGTTGTTCATCACGAAGCCGCCCTTGGCGACGATCTTCGGAGTCGGCGGCGTGGCGGCGTGCGCGGTGGAGGCGAAGGCGCTGCCCGCGAGCACCGCACCGGCGGTGAGGGTCACGGTGGCCGTGACGGTGACGCGATTGATGCGCTTGATGCCGATTTTCAACTGAACGCTCCAAATGCCCCTGATATGCGGCTACATAAGGGTGCCGCTCGGAGGGAAGACTCCTGGGGCGGGGCAATGGATGTGTTACCGAACGGGTGAATTTGCGCAGGCTTGACCTTGGGCAGTAGGGGCGCAGCAACCCTTGCCCCGCCAGGCCTCGCGGCCCTCCTTGACCGCGATGACGGCGATGGCGAGGGCGGCGACCGGGTCGGCCCAGGACCAGCCGAGGGTGGCGTTGAGGGCCAGTCCGACCAGCAGGACGGCGGACAGGTAGGTGCACAGCAGGGTCTGCTTCGAGTCCGCGACGGCGGAGGCGGACCCGATCTCGCGTCCCGCCCGTCGCTGGGCGGCCGACAGGAACGGCATGACCGCCAGGGAGAGCGCGGCGATGACGATGCCGAGGGGGGACGGTTCCGCCTCGCCGGTCCCGGCCAGCGCTCGGACGGCGTCGATCGCGACGTACGCGGCGAGCGCGAGGAACGACACCGCGATGATCCGCAGGGCGGTTCTCTCCCGGCTCTCGCGCACCGCGTGCTCGCGGGCGGAGAACTGCCAGGCGACCGCGGCGGCGGAGGAGACCTCGATGACGGAGTCCAGGCCGAAGCCGATCAGGGCGCTGGAGGAGGCGAGCGTTCCGGCGGTGAGGGCGACCGCCGCCTCGATGACGTTGTAGGCGATGGTGGCCGCGACCAGCAGTCGTATCCGGCGGGCGAGCGCATCCCGGCGGGCCGGGGAGGGGCCGATGCTGAGCGCGGTCATCAGCAGCAGCCCTTCGTCTCCGCGTCCGGGCAGGTGCGGTCGGTCTCGACGGCCACCACCGCGGAACGCAGGTCGTCCAGTGCGTTGCCGAGACGTTCGTCGGCCAGCTCGTAGCGCGTCCGGCGGCCGTCCGGCACCGTGACGACGAGGCCGCAGTCGCGCAGACAGGCCAGGTGGTTGGAGAGCCGGGTGCGCGAGATGCCGAGGGCCTCGGCGAGGTCGGAGGGGTACGCCGGAGCCTCGCGGAGCGCGAGCAGCAGGCGGCAGCGGATCGGGTCGGCGAGTGCGCGGCCGAACCGCGCGAGCACCTCGATGTCGGAAGCGACGGTCAGCATGGGGTGACAGTACAGAGATTCCTGAATTCAGGGAAGCCTGAATTGTTGGCGGAGTCCGATCGATCTGCGGACTCCGATCGATCCCTGGACTCCGGTCGATCCGGAGGTCCAGAATCCGGACGGCTGCCGACATGCGTGCATGTTGTATCTATGCTGTGCGCATGCCTGCCGCATCCTCCGCGTCCGTTCGGTCCGCGCCCTCCTCCCTCAAGCGCCCGCCCGCCGCCGAACGCGTCTACACGCACATCAAGGAAGCCGTCCTGGACCGCCGCTACGAGGGCGGGACGCTGCTCACCGAAGGGGACCTCGCGGACGCGGTCGGCGTCTCCCGGACGCCCGTGCGCGAGGCACTGCTGCGGCTGGAGGTCGAGGGGCTGATCAAGCTCTACCCGAAGAAGGGCGCGCTCGTCCTCGCCGTCTCCGCGCAGGAGATCAAGGACGTGGTGGAGACCCGGCTGCTGGTCGAGGAGTTCGCGGCCCGCAAGGCGGTGCCCGCCTCCGCGCAGTTGATCGCCCGGCTGGAACAGCTCCTGGAGGAGCAGCGGCAGTTGGCGGAGGACGGCGACCTGGCGGCGGTGGCCGTGAAGGACCGCTGTTTCCACGCCGAGATCGTCAAGCACGCGGGCAACGAGATCCTCTCGCGCCTCTACGACCAGCTGCGCGACCGTCAGCTGCGGATGGGCGTCGCGGTGATGGAGGCTCACCCGGGCAGGATCGAGGCCAACATCACCGAGCACGGTGAGCTGCTGGAGGCGATCCGGGCCGGGGATGCCGAGGGGGCCGCGCAGGTCGTGCGCCGCCATGTCGGCCGGGTGCGGGTGCTGGTGCGGGGTGAGGACCGGTGAGCTCGGCCGCCGCGTCCACCCTGTCGCTGCCCGGTGACCCGCCCGGCGGCCGGCGCGCCGCCTGGATCTGGGGCATCGGCGTCGCCGTCTACTTCGTCGCGATCATCTTCCGTACGAGCCTGGGCGTCGCCGGACTCGACGCCGCCGACCGGTTCGAGGTCAACGCCTCGGCGCTCTCCACCTTCTCCATCCTCCAGCTCCTGGTCTACGCGGGCATGCAGATACCCGTCGGGCTGATGGTCGACCGGCTCGGCACCAAGAAGGTCCTCACCATCGGGGTCGTCCTGTTCACCGTCGGGCAGCTCGGCTTCGCGCTCTCCCCCTCGTACGGGATGGCGCTGGCGGCCCGTGCGCTGCTCGGCTGCGGCGACGCGATGACGTTCATCAGCGTGCTGCGGCTCGGCAGCCGCTGGTTCCCGGCCCGGCGCGGACCGCTGATCGGCCAGGTCGCGGCGCTGTTCGGGATGGCGGGCAACCTCGTCTCGACGCTGTTCATCGCTCGGGCGCTGCACAGCTACGGCTGGACCACGACGTTCGTCGGGAGCGCGCTGGCGGGTGTCGTGGTGCTGGTGCCGCTCCTGCTGTTCCTCAAGGACCACCCCGAGGGCCACGAGCCGCCGCCCGCCGAGCACGCCGGCGCCGCATACGTCCGCCGGCAGATCGCCGCCGCCTGGCGGGAGCCCGGGACCCGGCTGGGGATGTGGGTGCACTTCACCACCCAGTTCCCGGCGATGGTGTTCCTGCTGCTGTGGGGGATGCCGTTCCTGGTCGAGGCGCAGGAGCTGAGTCCGGGCACGGCGGGCACGCTGCTGACGCTGGTGGTGCTGTCCAACATGGTGGTGGGGCTCGTCTACGGGCAGATCGTCGCCCGGCACCACGAGGCACGGGTGCCGATCGCGCTGGGCACGGTGGCGGCGACGGCCCTGCTCTGGGCGTCCGCGATCTTCTATCCGGCCGACCACACGCCGATGTGGCTGCTGGTCGTCCTGTGCGCGGTGCTCGGCACCTGCGGGCCGGCCTCGATGGTCGGCTTCGACTTCGCCCGGCCGGCCAATCCGCCCGAGCGCCAGGGCACCGCCTCGGGAATCGTCAACATGGGCGGGTTCGTCGCCTCGATGACCACGCTGTTCGCCGTCGGGGTCCTGCTGGACGCCACGGGAGACAACTACCGTGTCGCGTTCGCCTCGGTCTTCGTCCTGGAGGCGTTCGGCGTCACCCAGATCCTGCGGCTGCGCCGCCGGGCGGCGCTCAGGGAACGCGACCACCACGTGGTGAGCCGCGTCGAGGCCGTGCACGTGCCCGCCTGACCTCTTGTGTGACGCGCGCGGCGGCGCGCCCGCCCAGGGTCCGGGACGGGCGCCGCCGGGGCGCGGGACGGACGGTGCGGCGTGCCCTACGGCGTGACGGCGAAGTTCTCCAGGATCGTGGTGGCCAGCTCCTGGTCGCCCTCCACCTTGATCCGGTCGGCAACCGCCGCGTGGCGGACCCGGCCGCAGGCGAGACGGACGTACGTCTCCCAGTCCAG
This sequence comes from Streptomyces sp. NPDC020884, assembly GCF_044333935.1. Taxonomy (NCBI): domain Bacteria; kingdom Bacillati; phylum Actinomycetota; class Actinomycetes; order Kitasatosporales; family Streptomycetaceae; genus Streptomyces; species Streptomyces sp. NPDC020884. Next base: position 402,980 of record NZ_JBIRRY010000005.1, read on the forward strand.
CGACAACGTCACCGCGGGGCCCAGCGACGGGGCGCCGTCTATCGAACCGCGGCCCTCCGCGTCGATCCGTACCGTCCGCAGGAACTCCACCGGCCCGTGCACGTCGAAGACGACCGCCGAATGGGCGGGTGCGCCCGCGCCCTTGGCGACCACCTTCGGCAGCGCGGAGAGCAGGGTGTCCCGGGTGATCAGGGCGCCGGGAGAGTCGAGGTTGCCCGGCTGTCCGAGCGTGGTGCGCAGGTCCTGCTCGTGCACCCAGACGTCGAAGGCCCGCCGGTTCAGCGCCACTTCGAGGGTCTGCTCGGTGCCCAGCGGGGCGCGGACCGTGGTCTCGGGGGTGCGCGACTCGTTGCGGAGCTGCCGGGCCCGGCGGATGAGGACGTACTCCAGCTCGGAGGTCATCTCCGGGGCGGTGTGGTGCCGCCGGACGTCGACCTGCATCTCCATGTAGCGGGCGAAGTCGCTCTGTACGTGGTAGAGGTCGCGCGGCAGGGTGTGGATCGGCCGGGGATCGCCGAGCATCTCGCATTCCATGCCGATGACGTGCGACACGATGTCGCGCACCGACCATCCCGGGCAGGGCGTACGGCGGTTCCACTCGCTCTCGGCGAGGGGCTTCACCAGCTCGGCTATCGCCTCGATGGAGTGGGTCGCGGCGTCGGCGTAGTTCTGGAGGCTGGGATGGACGGTCACGGGACCCCTCGTGCGGTTCTGCGGTGCATGGGCTGGAGAGAGCAGGGAGTGCTGGCAGGTGGGCTGGCACTGACGGCGCTGTCGGCGAGCTGCGTGGGAGGTTCGGTCCAAGTTACGCTGCGAGCAGGCACCCCGGCAGTGCTTTCGTGTGACGATCGTAGGCCCGTGTTGACGGCTTGAATGCCAGGACGGTGGTAGTGTGCGCCCCTCCCTCATCCAGATCGCAGTAGACCCGGACGAATCCGTCGAGGCCCGCAGGGCGCGTGCCGCCTCGCTGGTGGTCGCCCAACAGGGGTCCGACCTGGTGGTTCTCCCTGAACTCTGGCCGGTCGGGGCGTTCGCCTACACGGCGTTCGCGGAGGAGGCCGAGCCGCTCGAGGGCCCCACGCACGAGGTGATGGCGAAGGCGGCGGCCGAGGCCGGCGTCTGGCTGCACGCAGGCTCCTTCGTCGAACGCGCCGACGACGGCACCCTCTACAACACCAGCCTGGTCTTCTCGCCCGAGGGCGAGCGCTCGGGCGTCTACCGCAAGATCCACCGCTTCGGCTTCGACCAGGGCGAGGCGGTGATGATGGGAGCGGGCGAGGAGTTGGTGACGGTCGCCCTTCCGGACACCACGCTGGGCCTCGCCACCTGTTACGACCTGCGCTTCCCCGAGCAGTTCCGGGGGCTCGTCGACGCCGGAGCCGAGACGCTCGTCGTCGCGGCGGGCTGGCCCGAGCGCCGACGCTCCCACTGGACGCTCCTGGCGCAGGCCCGTGCCGTGGAGAACCAGGCGTACGTCCTGGCCGTCGGGACGGCGGGCACCCACGCCGGCGTCCAGCAGGCCGGGCACAGCATCGTCGTCGACCCCTGGGGCGAGGTGCTGGCGCAGGCGGGCGCGGACGAGGAGATCCTGACCGTCGAACTGGACCCGGCGAAGGTGCGGGCGACCCGGGAGCAGTTCCCGGCCCTGAAGGACCGCCGGCTGGGGCTCGCGCCGCCGCGCCTCTGAGACCCTCGCTGTTTCACGTGAAACAACGAACTCCCGCGCGGGGCCAGGCGCTCAGTCCTCGTTCTCCTTGTCCGCCAGCACGATCACGCACATCGCCACGGCGATGAGCAGCGCGGTGTCGGCGTCGTCCCGGACGACGTCGATGCCGTACGTGTCCCGGATGGTCAGCCAGCGGCGCGAGACCTGGGCCAGCAGTTCACCGTCGTACTCGACGGCGAACTCGCGGTCCAGGATCTTGCCGCTGACGTCCAGCTCCGTGCCGTCCACCAGCGTCACCCGGTAGTGGTTGCGGAGCAGCGAAAGCCGCTTGCGCTTGACCTTGGCCAGCTCCTCGCCGCCCCGCTCGATGAGCATCGTGTCGCGCAGGCTGATCAGCTTCTGCCGCAGCTCGACCAGGACCCGGCCGTCGGCGTCCTTCAGCTCGAAGGTGTCGCGCAGCCGCATCGCCTTGCCGTCGACCAGGAAGACCTTGCGGCCCCGGTCGTCCTCGATCCAGTAGTCGTCGCCGATGGCGAACAGCCGCTCACGTACGAGAAGTCTCATGCGTCACAGGTTCCCCCGACGCCCGGCGGAATGCGCGCAGGCGATCACGGTGTTGACTGGTGACATGGCAACACGTGCACGCGTCCGCGCCCCCGAACTCATCGGCAAGGGCGGCTGGCTCAATACAGGCGACCAGCAGTACACCCTCGCTGACCTGCGGGGACGCATCGTCATCCTCGACTTCTGGACGTTCTGCTGTGTGAACTGTCTGCATGTCCTGGACGAGCTGCGCGAGCTGGAGGAGAAGCACCGCGACACCGTGGTGATCATCGGCGTCCACTCGCCGAAGTTCGTCCACGAGGCCGAGCACCAGGCCGTCGTCGACGCCGTCGAGCGCTACGAGGTCCACCACCCCGTCCTCGACGATCCCGAGCTGGCCACCTGGAAGCAGTACGCGGTACGCGCCTGGCCGACGCTCGTCGTCATCGACCCCGAGGGCTATGTCGTCGCCCAGCACGCGGGCGAGGGCCACGCGCATGCCATCGAGAAGCTCGTCGAGGAGCTGGAGGCCGAGCACGCCGCCAAGGGCACGCTCCGCCGCGGGGACGGCCCCTACGTGGCGCCCGAGCCCGTCGCCACGCATCTGCGCTTCCCCGGCAAGGCACTCCTCCTGCCGGACGGCGGTTTCCTGGTCTCCGACACCACCCGTCACCGCCTCGTCGAGCTGGACGCCGACGGCGAGACCGTGCGACGCCACTTCGGCACGGGGGACCGCGGTCTGGCCGACGGCGGCCCGGAGGCGGCCCGGTTCAGCGAACCGCAGGGGCTCGCCGTGCTCCCGGACGGCCGTATCGCCGTCGCGGACACCGTCAACCACGCGATCCGCGCTCTGGATCTCACGACCGGGGTGACCAGCACCCTCGCCGGGACCGGCCGCCAGTGGTGGCAGGGGACCCCGACCAGCGGTCCGGCGCGCGAGGTGGACCTCTCCTCGCCGTGGGACGTGGCGTGGTTCGGCGACCGGCTGTGGATCGCCATGGCGGGCGTGCACCAGCTGTGGACGTACGACCCGCGGAGCGCGACCGTACGCGTCGCCGCCGGGACCACCAACGAGGGCCTGGTCGACGGGCCGGCCGCCGAGGCATGGTTCGCCCAGCCGTCCGGGCTCGCCGTGTCCGCCGACGGGGAGCGGCTCTGGGTCGCCGACTCGGAGACCTCCGCGCTGCGCTACCTCGACCGCGACGAGCAGGTGCACACCGCCGTCGGCACCGGCCTCTTCGACTTCGGCCACCGCGACGGGGCCGCCGACCAGGCGCTCCTGCAGCATCCGATCGGCGTGACCGCGCTGCCCGACGGGTCCGTGGCGATCAGCGACACGTACAACCACGCGCTGCGCCGGTACGACCCGGCCTCCGGCGAGGTCACCACGCTGGCCACCGACGTCCGGGAGCCCAGCGACGCGGTGCTGGTCGAGGGCGACCTGGTCGTCGTCGAGTCGGCCCGCCACCGGCTGACCCGCCTCCGGCTCCCCGAGGAGGCGGTCCGGGTCACCGACCGGGCGCACCGCACCCAGCGCGCCGCCACCGAGATCGCCCCGGGCACCCTGCGCCTGGACGTCGTCTTCCAGGCGCCCGCCGGACAGAAGCTGGACACCCGCTACGGGCCCTCGACCCGGCTGCTGATCTCCTCGACCCCGCCGGAGCTGCTGGCCGGGGGCTCCGGTGCGGGCACGGACCTCGGGCGCGACCTGGTCCTCGCGGACGGGGTCACCGAGGGCGTGCTGCACGTCTCCGCGATGGCGGCGTCCTGCGACGACGACCCGGCCAACGAGTACCCGGCCTGCCATGTGCACCAACAGGACTGGGGCGTCCCCGTCCGCGTGACCGCGGAGGGAACGCCCCGGCTGCCGCTGGTGCTCGCAGGCATGGACGAGCAGGGCTGAGAAGACCGGCCGGGTCGCCCCCTCACGGGGCGGCCCGGAGCGCGGTGGCCGTCAGCGGTAGCGCTGCTCGTCCTCCGGGACGACCGTGGTGGTGGGTGGCATGACCACCCGGCGGCGTCGCGCGATGCTCATGTAGACGAAGACCCCGACGAGGCCGACGAGCATCATGATCCAGCCGACCAGGTCGACATTGACGGTGTCCATCTTCCAGTCGGTGGCGAACGCCAGGATCGCGCCCCCACCGATCAGGAGAATGCATCCTCCGAGTCCCATGAATCCCGCCTCCTCGACCGCCCGGTGAATCCGGACCGGTGTACGCCTCGGGTACCCGGCCCGGCAACAACCATGTGCGCGAGGGCGGTTGGGTGACCGGCCGGGTCAGCCCGCCAGGAACGCGACGAGGGCGTTCGCCAGCAGATACGGGTCGTCCGCGCCGCACAGCTCACGCGCGCTGTGCATCGAGAGGATCGCGACGCCGATGTCCACGGTCTGGATGCCGTGCCGGGCAGCGGTGATCGGACCGATCGTGGTGCCGCAGGGCATCGCGTTGTTGGACACGAAGCTCTGCCACGGCACGCCCGCCTTCTCGCAGGCCGCGGCGAACACGGCGCGGCCGCTGCCGTCGGTGGCGTAGCGCATGTTGACGTTGACCTTGAGGATCGGCCCGCCGTTGGCGACCGGGTGGTGCGTAGGGTCGTGCCGCTCCGCGTAGTTGGGGTGCACGGCGTGGCCGGTGTCGGAGGAGAGACAGACCGTGCCGGCGAAGGCGCGGGCGCGGTCCTCGTACGTGCCGCCGCGTGCGAACACCGAGCGCTCCAGCACCGAGCCCAGCAGCGGTCCGTCGGCCCCGGTGTCGGACTGCGAGCCGTTCTCCTCGTGGTCGAAGGCCGCGAGCACCGGGATGTAGGGGATGTCGGCGTCCGGCTGCCCGGCGACGGCGGCCAGGGCGGCGGTCGCGGCGTGCACCGAGAGGAGGTTGTCCATCCGGGGCCCGGCCACCAGCTCCCGGTCCCGGCCCAGGTAGGAGGGCGGCTCGATGGCGTGCGGCATCAGGTCCCAGCCGGTGACGTCCGCCGCGTCGACGCCCGCCTCCTCGGCGACGAAGCGGATCAGGTCGCCCTCCTCGACGTCGCCGAGCCCCCAGATCGGCTGCATGTGCTTCTGCCGGTCGAGCTTGAGCCCTTCGGTGTTGGCCGACCGGTCCAGGTGCACGGCCAGCTGCGGCACCCGCAGCAGCGCCCGGTCGATGTTGACCAGCCGGTGGGTGCCGTCCCGCAGCGAGATCCGCCCGGCCAGCCCCAGGTCGCGGTCGAGCCAGGTGTTCAGCAGGGTGCCGCCGTACACCTCGACGGCGATCTGGCGCCAGCCGTGCGCCCCGCTGTCGGGCAGCGGCTTCACCCGCAGGTTCGGGGAGTCGGTGTGCGCCCCGGCGATCCGGAACGGCGTGTGCGGCTGCGCGCCCTCCGGCACGTACCAGGCGATGATCGCCCCGCCGCGCAGCACGTACTTCCCGCCGGCCGACGCGTCCCAGGCGGCGGTCTCCTCGACCTGCCGGAAGCCGGCCTCCTCCAGCCGAGCCGCCGCGTTGGCCACGGCGTGGTACGGGGACGGGCTGGCCGCCAGGAAGGACATCAGGTCATCGGTGTGCGCACGGTCGAACCGGAGAGGGGAACTCATGTTCTTCACTGTAACGAGGACCCAGGGTCCGGTATCCGGTGACCGGGAGATCCAGGGGGTCTGCCACGGCCCGTCGATCGAGGACGTGCTGTCGCGTCCCTGCTCCAGCGGGCGACAGTGCCGCCACCCGAACGAATTCCGGGTGGCGGCACTGGTTGACGTACGCAGCAGGCGCGAGGCCTAGAACGCGGCCTCGTCCAGCTCCATCAGGGAGTTGTCGATCGACTCCGCGAGCGCGCGCTCGGTGGAGACGTGCGGCAGGACGTTCGCGGCGAAGAACTGCGCGGCGGCGATCTTGCCCCGGTAGAAGGCGACGTCCTTGGCGCCGGCGTTCGGCAGCTTCTCGGCTGCCACGGTCGCGCCCTTGAGCAGCAGGTATCCGACGACGACATCGCCGGAGGCCATCAGCAGGCGGGTCGTGTTGAGGCCCACCTTGTAGATGTTCTTGACGTCCTCGCCGGTCGCCGTGAGGTCGGTGATCATCGTGCCGACGATCGCCTCCAGGTCGACGGCGGCCTTGGCGAGCGAGTCCAGCGCGGGGGCCAGCTCCTCGTTGCCGTGGGCGCCCGCGAGGAACTTCTTGATCTCCTCGGAGAGCGTGTTGAGCGAGGCGCCCTGGTCGCGGACGATCTTCCGGAAGAAGAAGTCCTGGCCCTGGATCGCCGTGGTGCCCTCGTAGAGGGTGTCGATCTTGGCGTCCCGGATGTACTGCTCGACCGGGTACTCCTGGAGGTAGCCGGAGCCGCCGAAGGTCTGGAGCGACTGCGCGAGCTGCTCGTAGGACTTCTCGGAGCCGTAGCCCTTCACGATCGGCAGCAGCAGGTCGTTGAGGCCGATCAGCGCCTTGGCGTCCTCGCCCGCGGCCTCCTTCTCCTGGATCGCGTCCTGGACGGAGGCGGTGTAGAGCACGAGGGAGCGCATGCCCTCGGCGTAGGCCTTCTGCGTCATGAGCGAGCGGCGCACGTCGGGGTGGTGCGTGATGGTGACCTTGGGCGCCGTCTTGTCCATGAAGTTCGCCAGGTCCGGACCCTGGACGCGCTCCTTGGCGTACTCCAGGGCGTTCAGGTAGCCCGTGGAGAGGGCGGCGATGGCCTTCGTGCCGACCATCATGCGGGCGAACTCGATGATGCGGAACATCTGGCGGATGCCGTCGTGCTTGTCGCCGATCAGCCAGCCCTTGGCGGGGTGCTGGTCGCCGAAGGTCATCTCGCAGGTGTTGGAGGCCTTGAGGCCCATCTTGTGCTCGACGTTCGTCGCGTACACGCCGTTGCGCTCGGCCAGCTCGCCGGTGGTCCAGTCGAAGTGGAACTTCGGGACCATGAAGAGCGAGAGGCCCTTGGTGCCGGGTCCGGCGCCCTCGGGGCGGGCCAGCACGTAGTGAATGATGTTCTCGGACATGTCGTGCTCGCCCGAGGTGATGAAGCGCTTCACACCCTCGATGTGCCAGGAGCCGTCGTCCTGCTGCACGGCCTTCGTCCGGCCGGCGCCGACGTCCGAGCCGGCGTCCGGCTCGGTCAGCACCATCGTCGAGCCCCACTGCTTCTCGACGGCGATCTCCGCGATCTTCTTCTGCTCCTCGTTGCCCTCCTCGTAGAGGATGCCGGCGAACGCCGGGCCGGAGGAATACATCCACACGGCCGGGTTCGCGCCGAGCAGCAGCTCCGCGTAGCCCCAGATCAGGGAGCGGGGGGAGGTGGTGCCGCCGATCTCCTCGGGGAGGCCCAGGCGCCAGTACTCGGAGTCCATGAAGGCCTGGTACGACTTCTTGAAACTCGCCGGGACCGGTGCGGTCTTCGTCTCCGGGTCGAAGACCGGCGGGTTGCGGTCGGCGTCGACGTAGGAGTCCGCGAGCTCGTTCTCCGCGAGGCGGGCGAGCTCGTCCAGGATGCTCTTCGCGGTGTCGACGTCCATCTCGCCGAACGGACCGGTGCCGTACACCTTGTCGCGCCCGAGTACCTCGAAGAGGTTGAACTCGATGTCGCGGAGATTCGACTTGTAGTGCCCCATGGGAAGGCTCCGTAATCAATAGCAGTGGCGCGCGGCGCCCCGGGGAGTGATGAGGGTCGGGCGACAGGCAGGCGTAGGTCTATCAGCTGACCTCTACGATGATGCTACCCGTCAGTAATAAGGCGCAACCCCTCAAGCCGTAGATGTGTCCGATTACTCTTTGCAGCATGTACGGCTACGACCAGAACCCTGGTGCTCAGCAGCAGATGGGTCAGATGGGCCAGATGGGTGGCGGCTACGGGGAGCAGCCCCTGTATCCCGAACCCTCGCCGCCCTCCCTGGCCGACGCGGTACGGGCCTTCACCACCGGCTCCCTCTCCGCCGAGGACTTCCAGCAGATCTTCGCCACGTCGAAGGTCTACTGCCCGCGCGGCGACAACCCCGGGTTCCTGGCGCTGCACAACACGCAGCAGCCGGTGATCCCGATGTTCACCACGCTCAAGGAGCTGCGGAGGTATGCGGGCAAGGAGTCCAAGTACTTCGTGATCACCGGGGCCGAGGTGATCGACCTGCTGCCCACGGGGTACGGCTTCGTCCTGGACATGGAGGGCGATCACCGGATGGTCTTCGACGCCAAGGCCGTCGAGCAGATGGTCGACTTCGCCATGCGCCGCATGTACGGGTAGGCGTTTCGTCGTAGTGGGTCGCTGACCTGCGATTTCATTGTTCGGGCGAGGGTCCGTGCCGGGAGTGGCGCGGGCCCTTCTCGCTGTCGCGGCCACCCCGCGTCCGCTGTCGGGGTCACCCCGGGCTCCCTGCCGGTGCCACCCCGGGAATGCGCGACACCTTGCGGGATGTTCACCATTCAACTAAATTGATTCCAGAACACTCGCCCGGAGGTGGCTTCCATGCCCGCAGTGACTGTCGACAACCCGCTGACCCTGCCCAAGGTGGCCGCTTCGAGTGACGCCGCGGCCCGTCCCGTACTCACCGTCACGACCGCGCCGACCGGATTCGAGGGCGAGGGCTTCCCGGTGCGCCGCGCGTTCGCCGGGATCAACTACCGGCACCTCGACCCGTTCATCATGATGGACCAGATGGGTGAGGTGGAGTACGCCGCCGGCGAGCCCAAGGGCACCCCCTGGCACCCGCACCGCGGCTTCGAGACGGTCACGTACCTGATCGACGGCACCTTCATCCACCAGGACTCCAACGGTGGCGGCGGCACCATCGAGAACGGCGACACCCAGTGGATGACCGCCGGCTCCGGCCTGCTGCACATCGAGGCCCCGCCGGAGTCGCTCGTCCAGTCCGGCGGGCTCTTCCACGGCCTCCAGCTCTGGGTGAACCTGCCCAAGGCCGACAAGATGATGAACCCGCGCTACCAGGACATCCGCGGCGGCGAGGTCCAGCTCCTCGCCTCCCCGGACGGCGGCGCGCTGCTGCGGGTCATCGCCGGTGAGCTGGACGGCCACCAGGGCCCCGGCATCACCCACACCCCGATCACGATGATCCACGCCACCGTCCGGCCCGGCGCCGAGGTCACCCTGCCCTGGCGCGAGGACTTCAACGGCCTCGCGTACGTCCTGGCCGGCCGCGGCACCGTCGGTGAGGAGCGCCGCCCCATCGCGATGGGCCAGACCGCGGTGTTCGGGGCAGGCGGCTCGCTGACCGTCCGCGCGGACGAGCGGCAGGACGGCCACACCCCGGACCTGGAGGTCGTCCTCCTCGGCGGCCGCCCGATCCGGGAGCCGATGGCGCACTACGGACCGTTCGTGATGAACAGTCAGGCCGAGCTGAAGCAGGCCTTCGAGGACTTCCAGGCCGGCCGCCTGGGCACCGTCCCCGCCGTCCACGGCATGTGACCCACCGGGCCGGGCCCCGCACTCCGCGCGATGCGGGGCGCGGGGCCCGGCCCGTGCCGCTCCCGCGAGATGACGCTCCGTCACTCGTACGGGGGCGGCGGACGGGACAGCCGTCGCGCACCGTGATCGGGTGGGAGGGTGCCCGCACCCAAGCCCCTCCTTCCCGAGAGCGCCCGCCGCGCGGCCGCCTGGTGCGGTGTCGTCCTGCTCGTCGTGGGCGTCGCCGCCGTCGCGATCTGGCTGGTCGTCGCCCTCAAGACCGCGGTCACCCCGGTGCTGCTCGCCCTGCTCGGCACCGCCCTGCTCGGCCCCGTGCACCGCTGGCTGATCGCGCGCAGGCTCAACCGTTCGCTGGCCGCGGGGCTGACCTGTGCGGCCCTCGTCGCGGTGGTCGGCGGCGCCGGGTACATCGTCGTCACCGCCCTCGTCGACTCCGGCGACCAGATCGTCGCCTCGCTGAAGGACGCGGGCCAGTGGGTCGTCGACCACCTGGACATCGCCGGGGCCACGGACGTCGACGACCTGGCCGACAACGCGAAGAACCTGGTCGAGAAGTTCGGGGCGAGCGCGGCGGGCGGTCTGCTCAGCGGCATCAGCCTGATCGGTTCGCTGGTGGCGACCAGCGTGCTGGCCCTGCTGCTGACCTTCTTCTTCCTGCGCGACTCGGACCGGGCCGTCAACCTGGCCCACTCGGTGGCCCCGCGCGGCGCCGGGGACCTGGTCGAAGCCATGGGCCGCCGGGCGTTCGAGGCCGTCGAGGGCTTCATGCGCGGCACCACGTTCATCGCCCTGATCGACGCCGTGTGCATCACGGTGGGCCTGCTGATCCTGGGCGTTCCGGGGGCTGTGGGGCTCGGCGCGCTGGTCTTCGTCGGCGCGTACATCCCCTACCTCGGGGCGTTCCTCTCCGGCGCGGTCGCGGTGCTGGTCGCGCTGGCCGACCGGGGGTTCGTGATCGCCCTGTGGGCCCTGGGGGTGGTGCTCGCGGTCCAGGTGCTGGAAGGCCATGTGCTCCAGCCGATGATCCAGAGCCGTACGGTCCAGATGCACCCCGCCATGATCATGATCGCGCTGACGGCCGGAGCGAGTGTGGCCGGCCTGCTCGGCATGCTGCTGGCCGTCCCCCTGTGCGCGGCGGCCTTCGGCGTCCTCGGCGAACTCCGCAAGGGCTACGGCCCGCCACCCGCGCCCGCCTCGCCGCCGCCCGCCCCCGCCCCGTAGCACTCCGGCCTCAGGACGCCGGGGCCTCCGCCAACTCCCCCGGCTCGTCCGACTCGTACAGCTCGAACCAGATCGACTTCCCCTCCCCGCGCGGATCCACCCCCCACGCGTCCGCCAGCATCTCCATCAGCACCAGACCCCGCCCGCTGGACGCCATCTCGCCCGGCCGCCGCTTGTGCGGCAGCTCGTCACTGGCGTCGGCGACCTCGACGCGGAGCCGCCGTTCTCCCTGCTCGCCGGAGACCTCCGCCATCATCAGCGCGTCCCCGTCCGTGTGGACGAGCACGTTGGTGGCCATCTCGGAGACCATCAGGACCGCCGAGTCGACCTGATCCGGATCGCCCCAGTCGTGCAGCAGCTCGCGCACGAGCTGCCGGCCGACCGAGACCCGCTCGGGCTCGGCCTGCGCGATGGTCAGGACGCTGCGGCGCGGTGGCGACTTCCGGGCCGGGGTGCTCTCGCGCCGCAGCACCAGGACCGCGATGTCGTCCTCCCGCCGGTCGGCGAGCGGTCCCGTCGTGTAGTGCGAGGTCGGCCCGTGCACGGCCTGGACCAGGGCGTCGGCCAGCTGTTCCAGGTCCTCGGCGGGCTCCTCCAGGACCGGGCGCAGCCGGGTCCAGCCGGTGGCCATGTCGTGTCCGCCGGTCTCGATGAGGCCGTCCGTGCACAGCATGATCGTCTCGCCGGGTTCCAGGACCACCCGGGTGGTGGGGTAGTCCGAGTCCGTCTCGATCCCGAGCGGCAGCCCGCCGGCCGTCTGCCGGATCACCGCGGTCCCGTCGGCGCTGATCACCACCGGGTCGGGGTGGCCCGCGCGGGCGATGTCCAGGGTCCCGGTCTCCGGGTCCACCTCCGCGTACAGGCAGGTCGCGAAGCGGGGCGCGGAGGGCTCCGCGTCGCCCTCGACGCTCTCGTACGCGTCGGTGAGCCCGGACAGGAAGCGCGAGGCCCGGGAGAGCACCGCGTCCGGGCGGTGGCCCTCGGAGGCGTAGGCGCGCAGCGCGATGCGGAGCTGGCCCATCAACCCGGCGGCCCGGACGTCGTGGCCCTGGACGTCGCCGATGACCAGGGCGATGCGGCCGTTGGGCAGCGGGATCATGTCGTACCAGTCGCCGCCCACCTGGAGCCCGCCGCCGGTCGGCACGTACCGCGCGGCCACGGTCATGCCGGGGATGTCCGGGCCCAGGGTCGGCATCATCGAGCGCTGGAGCCCCAGCGACAGCTCCCGTTCCGTCTCGGCCACCCCGGCGCGGGCCAGGGCCTGGGCGAGCATCCGGGCGACCGTCGACAGCACCGCGCGCTCATCCGGCGAGAAGCCCACCGGATGCCGGAACCCGGCCATCCAGGCGCCCATCGTGCGGCCGGAGGACACCAGCGGCAGGAAGGCCCAGGACTGCCGTCCGAAGCGCCGGGCGAGCGGCCAGGTGGCCGGGTAGCGGCGGCGGTACTCCTCGGGGGAGGGGAGGTAGATCGCCCGGCCGGTGCGCACGACCTCGGCGGCCGGGTAGTCCGTCTCCAGCGGCATGTCGGTGAAGGACTCCTCGTCGCCGACGTTGTGTCCGTGGTGCCCGACGATCGTCAGCCGCTCCCCGGCGGACCCGAAGACCGCCAGGCCGTCCGGGGAGAAGCCGGGCATGGACAGCGATCCGGCGACCCGCAGCACCTCCGCGGTGGACCGGGCCTCGGCCAGCGCGCGCCCGGCGTCCAACAGGAACGCCTCCCGGGACCGGCGCCAGTCCCCGGTGATCGGGGTGTGGGCGGCGTCGGTGGAGCCGGGCTGCGGCTCGGCGACTTCCTGGAGCGTGCCGTAGAGGACGTAATTCCCGACGTCCTCGTCCGGCGGGAGGATCGGCTTGGACCGGCTGCGCACGATACGGAGGACCTGCCCGCGCTCGTCCACGATCCGCAGCCGTGCCTCGGCGAGGGTGCCCTCGGTGACCGCGAGGTTCACGACTCCGTAGATCTCGTTCCAGTCGACCGGGTGGAAACGGGAGCGCACCGCCGACTCCCGATAGCTGCCGGGCTCGGGAGGCAGGCCGAGCAGCCGGGCCGCCTCTGCGTCGAGCGTGACCGTGCCGGCTGCGTTGTCCCAGCGCCACAGGCCCGTCGCGATCGCGGCCAGGACTTCCTCGGTGCGCATTGCCCCACTTTAGGAAGATGTGCTCGGTGGACGCCACCGAGGGGCCGCCACCTGCCCCGGCGGCCGGGCGGATGCGGGACCGTAAAGCGAAATGAAGCGTCGGCTCCCCGGGCGGTAGCCTGGGGAGGCTCCAATCCACCCCCAACCGCGAAGACTGGATGAACGACGATGCATCGGTACAGGTCCCACACCTGCGGCGAGCTCCGCGCCTCTGACGTCGGCACCGACGTCCGGCTGAGCGGCTGGCTGCACAATCGCCGAGACCTGGGTGGCATCCTCTTCATCGATCTGCGCGACCACTACGGTCTGGTGCAGCTCGTCGCCCGCCCCGGCACCCCCGGCAACGAGGCCCTGGCGAAGCTCACCAAGGAGACCGTCGTCCGGATCGACGGCAAGGTGTCCGCGCGCGGCGCCGACAACGTCAACCCGGAGCTGCCGACCGGTGAGATCGAGATCGAGGTCACCGAGGTCGAGGTGCTCGGCGAGGCCGGGCCGCTGCCCTTCACGATCAACACCGAGGACGGCGTCAACGAGGAGCGGCGCCTGGAGTACCGCTTCCTCGACCTGCGTCGCGAGCGCATGCACCGCAACATCCTGCTGCGCTCGGCCGTGATCGCCTCCATCCGCTCCAAGATGGTGGCCCTCGGCTTCAACGAGATGGCGACCCCGATCCTCACCGCGACCTCCCCCGAGGGCGCCCGTGACTTCGTCGTCCCGTCCCGGCTGAACCCCGGCAAGTTCTACGCCCTGCCGCAGGCTCCGCAGCAGTTCAAGCAGCTGCTGATGATCTCGGGCTTCGACCGCTACTTCCAGATCGCTCCGTGCTTCCGCGACGAGGACGCCCGCGCGGACCGTTCGCCGGGCGAGTTCTACCAGCTCGACGTCGAGATGTCCTTCGTCGAGCAGGAAGACGTCTTCCAGCCGATCGAGAAGCTGATGACCGAGCTCTTCACCGAGTTCGGCAACGGCCGCGAGGTCACCTCGCCCTTCCCGCGCATCCCGTTCCGTGAGTCGATGCTGAAGTACGGCAACGACAAGCCGGACCTGCGCGCCAAGCTGGAGCTCGTCGACATCTCGGACGTCTTCGCCGACTCCGGGTTCAAGGCGTTCGCCGGCAAGCACGTGCGCGCGCTCCCGGTCCCGGACACCGCCGGCCAGTCCCGGAAGTTCTTCGACGGCCTCGGTGAGTACGCCGTCGAGCACGGCGCCAAGGGCCTGGCCTGGGTGCGCGTGGGCGAGGACGGCACGCTGGCCGGCCCGATCGCCAAGTTCCTCACGGAGACCGACGTCAAGACGCTCACCGAGCGCCTCTCGCTGGTCCCGGGCCACGCGATCTTCTTCGGCGCGGGCGAGTTCGACGAGGTCTCCAAGATCATGTCGGCCGTCCGGGTCGAGACCGCCAAGCGCGCGGGCCACTTCGAGGAGGGCGTCTTCCGGTTCTGCTGGATCGTCGACTTCCCGATGTACGAGAAGGACGAGGAGACCGGGAAGATCGACTTCTCGCACAACCCCTTCTCGATGCCCCAGGGCGGCCTGGCCGACCTGGAGGAGAAGGACCCGCTGGACATCCTCGCCTGGCAGTACGACATCGTCTGCAACGGCATCGAGCTGTCCTCGGGCGCCATCCGTAACCACGAGCCCGAGCTGATGCTCAAGGCTTTCGAGATCGCCGGGTACGACCGCGAGACCGTCGAGCACGAGTTCGCGGGCATGCTCCGCGCGTTCCGCCTCGGCGCCCCGCCGCACGGTGGCATCGCCCCGGGCGTCGACCGCATCGTGATGCTGCTCGCCGACGAGCCCAACATCCGCGAGACCATCGCCTTCCCGCTCAATGGCAACGCCCAGGACCTGATGATGGGCGCCCCGACCGAGCTGGACGAGACCCGTCTGCGCGAACTGAACATCCAGCTCCGCAAGCCGGTCGCCGCGAAGGGCGCGTCGGAAAAGCCCGCGGAGAAGTAGTCCGCACGGCCCCGCTCTGCGGATGTTTCACGTGAAACAGCCCCCGATCACCCGATCGGGGGCTGTTTCGTTGCACGCGGGGGAGAGCCGGTGACAGCCGGGCGACGTGGTACAGCCGGATGGCCCCGATTCGGGTTCGGCCCGGCCGGGCCCGGCAAAGACTGGCACCGAGGCACCTCTGTCGAGGGTCGCGCATCGAGCGCCGAGCGCCGGGCTCCGGTCGTCGAGCGAGTCGCACACGGGCAGAGCCGAGTGTCGAGTGCCGAGTCGTCAGCCGGAACCCGAGGAGCGCGCCGCCGTGTCCGTCCCCCACCGCCCCCGCACACCGCGCACCGCCCCGGGCCCCCTGCCGCCCCTGCCGGCGTTCCCGGCCGTCCCATCCCTCTTGGCGCTCCTGGCCCTGCTGACGCTGCTCCTCACCGGCTGCGCGACGCAGCAGGACGCGCCCTCGGTGCCGCGCGGTGCGCCGGGCCCGCAGTCCGACGCCGCGTCCGCGCTCCGGGTCTCACCCAGCCCGACGCCCGCACCGCGCCCCGCCGAGATCCCGGAACTGGGACCGGAGACCCGCGCGGAGATCCCCGCCGAAGCCCGGCAGGCGTTCGTCGTGACCGGGGAGGAAGCCGACTCCAACCAGTCCAGCGCGGTCCTCTACAGCCGTGAGGACCCCGCGAAGGGCTGGCAGCCGGTCGCCGGACCCTGGCCGGCGCACAACGGCATGGAGGGCTGGACCGACCACCATGTGGCGGGCGACCTGCGGTCCCCCACGGGCGTCTACACCCTCACCGACGCGGGCGGCCGGCTCCCTGACCCGGGCGCGCTGCTGCCGTACGACGAGCACCCCCGGTTCGCGGTGGACGGCGAGGGCTTCTTCGGAGAGCCGCTGGAGGGCTCCTTCGACTACGTCGTCGCGATCAACTACAACCGCACGGAGGGCGTCAGCCCCCTGGACCGCACCCGCCCGCTCGGCCTCGAACGCGGCGGCGGCATCTGGGTCCACGTCGACCACGGCGGCCCCACGCAGGGCTGCGTCTCCGTCCCGGAAGAACGCATGGAGGAACTCCTGCGCACCCTGGACCCGAAGATGAACCCGGTGATCGTGATGGGGGACGCGGGGACGCTGGGGCGCTGACCCGGCGCCGTACGCCGGGAGCCCGGGACCGCACACGGCGGTTCCGGGCTCCCGGCGTACGGACGAAGGCGCCTAGGCCGGCTTCTCCTCCAGGCGCGGGAAGAGCACCGCGCCCTTCGTCACCGTCGCGCCGACGGGCAGCACGCCCCACGTGCCCGCGTCCTGGACCCGCTGGTCGGCCAGCGCGCCCAGGGACTCCTCGGCGCCCAGGGACTCCCAGAGCTTCTGCGAGGTCTCCGGCATCACGGAGTTCAGCAGGACCGCGACCCCGCGCAGCGCCTCGGCGGCCGTGTACAGGATGGTCGCCAGGCGGGCCTGGCCCTCCGGGGTGGTGTCCTTGGCCACCTTCCACGGCTCCTGCTCCGTGATGTAGCCGTTGACCTGCTTCACGAAGTCGAAGACCGCCAGGATGCCGGACTGGAAGTCCAGCTCCTCGCCGATCTTCCGGTCGGCGGTCGCGACGGCCTTCGCCAGGCCCTCCTGCACGGCCCGCTCGGCGTCCTCGACGGCTGTGGCCGCCGGCAGCGCGCCGCCGAAGTACTTGCCGACCATCGCCGCGACGCGCGAGGCGAGGTTGCCGTAGTCGTTGGCCAGCTCGGAGGTGTAGCGGGCGGAGAAGTCCTCCCAGGAGAACGACCCGTCGCTGCCGTACGCGATGGCCCGCAGGAAGTACCAGCGGTACGCGTCCACGCCGAAGTGCGAGGTCAGGTCCTGCGGCTTGATGCCGGTCAGGTTGGACTTGGACATCTTCTCGCCGCCGACCATCAGCCAGCCGTTGGCGACGACCTTGCCGGGAAGCGGCAGGCCCTGCGCCATCAGCATCGCCGGCCAGATCACCGAGTGGAAGCGGAGGATGTCCTTGCCGATCAGGTGCACGTTCGCCGGGAACGTACCGTCGAACTTCTCCTGGTTGGCGCCGTAGCCCACGGCCGTCGCGTAGTTGAGCAGCGCGTCGATCCAGACGTAGATGACGTGCTTGTCGTCCCACGGCACCGGGACGCCCCAGTCGAAGGTCGAGCGTGAGATCGACAGGTCCTGGAGGCCCTGCTCGACGAAGTTCACGACCTCGTTGCGCGCCGACTCGGGCTGGATGAAGCCGGGGTTCGCCGCGTAGAACTCCAGCAGCTTGGGGCCGTACTCGCTGAGCTTGAAGAAGTAGTTCTCCTCCTTGAGGAGCTCCACCGGCTTCTTGTGGATCGGGCACAGCTTCTGGCCGGCGAACTCGCCCTCGCCGTCGATCAGATCGCCGGGGAGCTTGTACTCCTCGCAGCCCACGCAGTACGGGCCTTCGTACCCGCCCTTGTAGATCTCACCCTTGTCGTGCAGGTCCTGCACGAACTCCTGCACCCGGTCGGTGTGCCGCTTCTCCGTCGTCCGGATGAAGTCGTCGTTCGCGATGTTCAGGTGCTCCCAGAGGGGCTTCCACGCCTCTTCGACGAGCTTGTCGCACCAGGCCTGCGGGGTGACGTCGTTCGCCTCGGCCGTGCGCATGATCTTCTGACCGTGCTCGTCCGTGCCGGTGAGGTACCACACCTTCTCGCCGCGCTGGCGGTGCCAGCGCGTGAGCACGTCGCCTGCGACGGTCGTGTAGGCGTGGCCCAGGTGAGGAGCGTCGTTGACGTAGTAAATGGGGGTCGAGACGTAGTACGCCGTCGCCCCCTGCTTCTCGGATCCAGTGGCCGCCATGGTCGAAATCCTAACGGCCCGACCAAGATCCACTCACATCGGTTATGCGGGCCCGCGTTCGGGGCGGAGGGACGGCGTCCGGCGGAGAGCTTTGCGAAACATCCGTTCCCGTAATGGTTCCCGAAGGAAAGTCGCATCCTGGGAGGGAGCGGACAAGCGTGCACGAGGCAGGGGACATCACCATGCGAGTACTGGTCGCCGAGGACGAGGAGATCCTCGCGGAGCTGGTCGCCACCGGACTGCGCCGGGCCGGATTCGCGGTCGACACCGTCTACAGCGGCGACGCGGCCCTCGCCTACCTCGGCCTGCACGACTACGACGTCGTCGTGCTCGACCGCGACCTCCCCCGGGTGCACGGCGACGATGTGGCCCGCAGGCTGGTCGCCTCCGGCTCCCGCACCCGGATCCTGATGCTCACCGCCTCCGGCGCCATGGAGGACCGGGTCGCCGGGCTCGACCTCGGGGCCGACGACTACGTCAGCAAACCGTTCGAGTTCCCCGAGCTGGTCTCCCGGGTACGCGCGCTGCGCCGGCGCAGCGCCAGACCCGTGCCGCCCCAGCTGGAGCGGCACGGCATCCGGCTCGACACCGTGCGGCGCTCCGCGCTGCGCGACGGCCGGGATCTGGACCTCTCACCGAAGGAGTTCACCGTGCTGCAACTGCTCCTGGAGGCCGACGGCGGCACGGTCAGCGCGGAGGAGCTGCTGGAGCGGGCCTGGGACGCCAACGCCGACCCGTTCACGGGAGCCGTGCGCGTCTGCATGAGTAAGCTCCGCGCCAAACTCGGCGAGCCCGCGCTGATCCGCACGGTGCAGGGCGTCGGGTACGCGCTGTGAAGCGGCCGGTCCTGCTGGTGCGGCGGCTGCTCGCCGCATCGAAGCTGCCGCACTCCACGATCCGGACCCGGATCGCCTTCGTGTACGGCGGTGTCTTCCTGGTGCTCGGCACCGCGCTGCTGGCCACCGTCAACCTCGCCTCCCGCGCCGGTACGGAGACCGATGCGCGGGCCATCGCCTCCTCCGCGGTCGTCGACCCGCCCGGATACACCGTGAACGGCCCCCTCATCACCCGCAGCTCCGCCGGATCGTCCACCGTCTACGAGATCACCGACCACGTCAGCGACGCGGCGGGCAAGCAGCTCATGAACTGGTCGTTCGCCGCGCTGCTCGTGATGACGGCGGGCGCGGTCGGCGTGGGCTGGTGGATAGCGGGACGTGTGCTGCGGCCCGTCCACGCGATGACCGCGAAGGCCCGCCGGCTCTCCGAGCGGACCCTGCACGAGCGGATCGCGTCCAGCGGCCCCGACGACGAGCTGAAGGAGCTGGGCGAGACGCTGGACGCGCTGCTGGGCCGCCTGGAGAAGGCGTTCGACAGTCAGCGGAGGTTCATCGCGAACGCCTCGCACGAGCTGCGGACCCCGCTGGCCACCCAGCGCGCCGCGATCCAGATCGGCCTGGACGACCCGTCCCCGGAGGATCTCGTACGCACCCGGCAGACGCTGCTGGACACCAACCGGCGCAGTGAGCGGCTCATCGAGGGGCTGCTCGTGCTGGCCCGCAGCGAACGGGGACTGGCCACGGACGAGCGTGAGGCGGTCCGTCTCGACCGGGTGGTCAGGGAGGAGGCGGCCCGGTATCCGGGGGTGCGGGCGGCGGGCGGCCCGGCGGGCCGGGGTGCGGGTGACGGCCCCGCCGTGAAGGTCGCGGTGGCCGCCTGCCCGGTGCGCGGCAACCGGCTGCTGCTCGCCCAGTTGGTGGCGAACCTGCTGGCCAACGCGGTCACGTACAACGTGCCGGGCGGCTCGGTGGAGGTCTCGCTGACCGGGGAGGGGGCCCTGCTGGTGCGCAACACCGGCCCGGTGGTCTGCGAGGCCGACATCGCGGGGTTCTTCGAGCCGTTCCGGCGCGGCGAGGGCCGGGACCGGATGGGCCAGGGGTCGGGACTCGGGCTGTCGATCGTGCGGTCGATCGCGGTGGCCCACGGCGGAACGGTCACGGCGCTACCGGGCCCGGAGGGCGGCGGTCTCGCCGTGACCGTACGGCTGCCGGTCGATCAGGCGTCGGAGCCGGCCGTGCGTGCGGCGGTCCAGGCCGGTAGTCCGGCGAGGATCTCCCGGTAGAGCTCGGCGTCCGCGATCTCGCGGGGCGCCGGGCCGGCGTGGAAGAAGCCGGTGTTCGGGGCGTCGAGCTTGCGCAGGAAGTCGAAGCCCTTCGCGTCCTGCTCGCCGAAGGCGACGAACTGGAAGAACAGCGGCAGCCGCGCGGCCTCGGTGAGGGCCTGCCGGGCGGCCTGCTTGGCGTCGGGCGGGCCGTCCGTCTGGAAGATCACGACAGCCGGACCGGTGGCCTCGGACTTCTCGTAGTGCGCGACGATCTCCTCGACCGCGCGGTGGTAGTGCGTCCGGCCCAGCCGGCCGAGGCCCGCGTGCAGCTCGTCGACGCGGCCCTCGTGGCCGGAGAGCTCGATGGATCCGGTGCCGTCGATGTCGGTCGAGAAGAAGACGACCGGCACGGTGGCGTCCTCGTCCAGGTGCGCGGCGAGCGCGAGCGCCCGGTCGCCCAGGTGCTGGGCGCTGCCGTCCTTGTAGAACGGCCGCATCGAGCCGGAGCGGTCGAGCACCAGGTAGACGCGGGCGCGGAGCCCGGTCAGCCCGTGCGCCTTGAGCGCTGCCTGCGCCGCCTTGTACGGGGCGACGAGCTGGGGAGCGCGCGTCTTGACCCGCGCGAGGGCGGTGGCGGGCTTGCCGGTGGCGGTCTCCGGGGTCTCGGTGGCCTCCGGGGTCGCTGCGGCCTCCGGGGTGGCCTCGGGTGCGGCCTCCGGAGTCTCGATGGTCGCGGCGGTGGGCTCGGCGGCGGGAGCGTCCGCGGGAGCCGCTTCTGCTGCCGCAGCCGGCGCCGGCTTCGACTCCTGCTTCGGCTCGGTGGCGGCCTCCGGGGCCTCGTCGAGATCGAAGTCGATCGTGATCGGCTCCGGAGCCGACGCGGGCTCTTCAGCCTTGAGGGGCTCCTCGGCCTCGACGGGCTCCTCGGCCTCGACGGGCTCCTCGGCCTTGGCGGGCTCCTCGGCGGCCACCGGCTCCGGCTCCGCGGGCTTCTCCGCCTTCGGGGCCTGCGCCGGGGTCTTCTCTGCGACCTTCTCGGCGACCTTCTCCGGGGTCGACTCCGGGGCCGACGCCTGCGCGGGGACGGTCGGCGACGGCTTGGCCGTGGCGGCCGCCTTGTCGAAGGCCTCCGCCACCAGGTCGGTGGCCGGCGAGCCGTCACGCTCCGTGGAGTCGGCGGCGGCGGAAGCCGTGGACGCGGACGTCGTGGACGGTGCGTCGGCGGAGGCCGGGACGGGGGACACGGGCGAGGCCGGCGCCGGAATCGACGCCTTCGGCTCCGCAGCGGGCTCGGCAGCCGAAGTGGTCTTCGACTCCGTCTCCTTGGGCTGGGTGCGCTCGGCCTGGGGCGGGACGGTGGCCGTGGTCGGCTCGTCCTGCTCCGTGCGGCCGAACACCTTACGCAGCAAGCTCCGAATGCCCATGGGCGAGGCCTTTCGCATGAGTTGGGTGCGGTGAATGTCCGACCTGGGCGAATTCATCCCTGGCCAGGACGGATACGTAAGGTTAGCGGCCGGATCCGGCCGTTCGCTGATGCGGCCCACCCCTGTGTCAACCGAGCCGAAACCGTTCCCGGACCGAGTCCGCGGCCGTGTCCACCGCCGGACCCCAAGAGAACAGCGGTGGCCCGGACTTCACCCGCCGTTCACCGGGAGTCCCTCGGACCGCGTGGAGCCACACATACCGTCACGCACGACACCAGACGGAGGGAATCCACGTGCGCAATCTGCTGCCGTTCATCAGCTCGCATCCGGGTGGGCGTTCCGCGCTGACCTGCCGCTTCCGCTGTGGGGACGCCTGCTTCAAGGAGACTCCCAACAACAGCGACAACGAGTACGCCGGCGACATCATCGCCGGTGCCGTGTCGCGCCGCTCGATGATGCGCGCGGCCGCCGTGGTCACCGTCGCCACCGCCGCCGGGACCGCCGCGCTGACCGGCCCGAGCGCCCCGCGGGCCGAGGCCGCCGCGCTCGCCGGGCACGGGCACCAACCGGGGCCGCCCCACAAACCGGCCCCGTCCGGGGCGCGTGGCCTGCGGTTCTCGCCGGTCGCGCCCAACAAGGACGACAAGGTCACCATCCCCGACGGGTACGCCCAGAACGTGGTGATCCGCTGGGGTGAGCCGATCCTGCGCGGCGCGCCCGCCTTCCACCCGGACCGGCAGACGGCGAAGGCACAGGCCGGCCAGTTCGGCTACAACAACGACTTCCTCTCCCTGCTCCCGCTGCGCGGCGAGCGCGGCCGGCAGGTCCTGGTCGCGAACCATGAGTACACGGACGAGATCCTCATGTTCCGCGGTTACGATCCGGCCAACCCGACCCGTGAGCAGGTGGAGATCGCCTGGGCGGCGCACGGACTCTCCGTGGTCGTCGTCCAGGAGGAGCACCGCACCGGCAAGCTGGGACCGGTCAACCGGCACCCGCTGAACCGCCGTCTGACCGCGACGAGCGAGTTCCGTGTGACCGGTCCGGCCGCGGGGAGCGCCCTGCTGCGCACGTCCGCCGACCGCACCGGCCGCAAGGTCCTCGGCACCCTCAACAACTGCGCGGGCGGCACCACGCCGTGGGGCACCACGCTGCACGGCGAGGAGAACTTCAACCAGTACTTCGCCAACGGCAACACCGACATGCACAAGCGGTACGGGATCGGCACGAGCGCCACCGAGCGCAAGTGGGAGCGGTTCGACCGTCGGTTCGACCTGGCGAAGGAGCCCAACGAGGCCAACCGCTTCGGCTGGGTCGTCGAACTCGACCCGTACGACCCGGACTCCACCCCGCGCAAGCGGACCGCGCTGGGCCGCTTCAAGCACGAGGCGGCACAGCCCCGGCTGACCTCCGACGGCCGCCCGGTCGTCTACATGGGCGACGACGAGAAGTTCGACTACCTCTACAAGTTCGTCTCCAGCAAGCGAATGAAGAAGGGCAACTCGCGGGCCGCCCGCGAGCACAACCTGACGCTGCTGGACGAGGGCACCCTGTACGTCGCCAAGCTGAGCGGCGACTCGCCGGTCACCGAGATCGACGGCACCGGGAAGCTTCCCGTGGACGGGGAGTTCGACGGCAGCGGCGTCTGGATCCCGCTGGCCACCGGCACCACCTCGCACGTGCCGGGCATGACGGCGGAAGAGGTGTACGTCTACACGCGGCTCGCCGGTGACAAGGTCGGCGCGACCAAGATGGACCGCCCCGAGGACGTCGAGCCCTCGCCGCGCACCGGCCGGGTGTACGTGGCGCTCACCAACAACTCGGACCGTGGCAAGGAGGGCAAGCCCGGCGCGGACGAGGCGAACCCGCGCAACGGCAACAAGCACGGGCAGATCCTGGAGCTCGCGGAGAACTGGGACGACCCGGCGGGCGACGGCTTCGCCTGGCGGCTGTTCCTCGTGGCGGGCGACCCGGAGGACCCGTCCACGTACTTCTCCGGCTTCCCCAAGGAGAACGTCAGCCCCATCTCCTGCCCGGACAACGTGGCCTTCGACGCCCACGGCAACCTGTGGATCTCCACGGACGGCAACCAACTCGGCTCGCACGACGGACTGTTCGGCGTGGCGACCCAGGGTGACCGGCGCGGCGAACTGAAGCAGTTCCTCACCGTCCCGGCCGGGGCCGAGACCTGCGGCCCGGTCATCCAGGACCGCCGCGTCCTGGTCGCGGTCCAGCACCCGGGCGAGATCGACGGAGCCTCCGTGGAGAAGCCCGCGAGCGTCTGGCCCGACGGGCCGGGGAAGATCGTCCGCCCCTCCGTCGTCGCCGTCTGGCGCAAGGACGGGCGCGACATCGGCGTGTGAGGTCCGGCCGGCGGGAGGCCTTATTGCCTCCCGCCGGCCGCCCGGTCCGCATTAGAGTCGACGGCATGGTTTCCGGTGACGCACCGCAGGCGGAAGGAAGCGTCCGGGTCGACGTGTGGATCTGGTCGGTCCGGCTGACGAAGACCCGTGCCCAGGCGGCCGCCGCCTGCCGAGCAGGACATGTGAAGGTCGGCGGCGAGCGGGCCAAGCCCGCACAGGCCGTACGCGTCGGCGACGAGGTGCGGCTCCGGCACGCGGGGCGGGACCGGGTGGTCGTCATCTCGAAGATCGTGAAGAAGCGGGTCGGCCCGCCGGTGGCCGCGGAGTGTTTCGTCGACAACAGTCCGCCCCCGCCGCCCCGCGACGTCGCGGTCCAGGTTCCCGTACGGGACCGGGGCGCGGGGCGTCCGACCAAGCGCGACCGCCGGGAGATGGAACGCCTTCAGGCGCACCCGCCGGAGCGCTGAGGCCCCGGCGCGTCCCCGGCACGGCTCGGGCGTGGGGCTGCCCGGCAGGGGGTCTCCGGGCGTGAGGCTCCTCGGCGTGGGGCTTCTCGCTCGCTGTTTCACGTGAAACAGCGAGCGAGAAGCCCCACGCATGTCGCGGTCGGCCATGACGCCTCTCTTCGGGTCGCTCGGTGGCGGTCACGGGCCCGCTCCCACCGGGCGCCGCCTCATCGCACGCCGGCCGGAGACCTCTTGCTCCGCAGGAGTACCCGGGCCGCCACCGCCCCCACGAGCAGGACCGCGCCGACCGCCAGCACCACCCACACCGTGGTCCGCAGCGAGGCGGTCAGAGCGTCGACCACCGCGGCGGCCGCGTCCCGGTCGCTGCCGGGCACCTCGTCCAGCACCCGGTTCCGGCCGATCGCGACCAGCACCCGGAGCACGATCGCGCCGAGCACCGACCCGGCGCCCACGGTCGCGGTGACCCACAGCCCGGCCCGCACCCCCCGCCGTACGGTCGCGATCCCCACCACCAGGACGAGGAACACCAGGGTGGCGACGGCCGGCCAGATGCTGCAGTAGCGCAGCCACCGGAACGAGCTCCTGAGCTCGTCGGCCTGACCGGGGCCGAGCACGGTGATCTCCGTCCGATCGATCGGGATCTGGTCGGCGAACGGCACTCCGTCGCGGACCAGGTCCTGTTTGACCTGGTCGATCACCGGGGCCAGGTCGATCGTCACGGCCTGTCCGCTGTCGCCGTCCAGGGCGGCTGTCACCGCCTTGTGGGCGGCCCGGTTCGCGGTGTCCCAGGCCCGCTGGAAGGCCTCGGTGGCGGTGAAGGACCGCACGGTCTCGTGCAGGAACTCCCGGACCGTGTCCTGGAGCGGACCGAGGTCGATCTGCCGCATCGCCTCCTCGGTCACCAGGTCCGCGACGGTGGTCTGCACCGCCGGGTCCGAGGCGAGCGGGGAGACGGCGGCGACGTACCGGTCGGTGTCGTCGATCTCCAGGTCGACCCAGGCGGAGAGTGCGCTCAACGGCACGAGGACAGCGAGCAGGACGAGCAGGACCGCCGAGAAGGCCGCCGAGGTCGCCGAGATCGCCGAGGGAGAGGTCCGCACTCCTCCAGGGAATCCCGTAGGGAGCCGGGCCGCTCCAGGCCGTACGCCATTCGAGTTGCCGGGCGGCGCGGTCGGGTGTGCTCTGGAGGAACGGGGGCGCGACGGGGGCGACGGAAGGAGCTGTCCGCGATGGCCACACACGCAGCCATGCCCGGCCGAGGGGGCACCCGCGCGCACGCGCGGACCCGCCACCGCACCCCGCTCGCCTGGGCACTGCCTCTGGTGCTCGGCGTGATCTACGGGTTCTACGCGGCGTTCATCCGCCGCGACGGCGGCGCCGGCACCGCCGGTCAGGTCCTGCTCGGACTCGTCTCCGGGGTCGCTCTGGCCGCCCTCTGCTTCGCGCTGGGCCGGATCCAGCGCTCGCTGCCGCGCGAGCTGCGGGCCGCCGCGTACGGCGCGCTGACCGCGTGTGCGATCGGCTTCCTGGTGAGCCTCACCGACACCAGTGTGCTGCGGTCGGCCGTTCTGGGTCTGGTGGTCGGCGCGGGCGTCCTCGTCGTCACGTTCTATCTCTTCTACACGCGGGAGACCTGAGGCTTCCGGGCTTCGGTCGAACCGTGCGCGCGGCCGCCAGATTCAATCTGGCGGCCGCGCCTCTCCGTCTGGCGCCCAAGAGGTGAGGGAGCGGAACGGGCCGGCCCGGACAGGAAGTCCGGGAGGCGGGACAGGAAGCGGGAGGAGGAGCGAGTGATGACGACGGACAGCGTTCCGCTGCGGGTCGCGGTGATCATCGGCAGCACCCGCGAGGGCCGCATCGGTGATGCCGTCGGCCGCTGGTTCATCGAGCGGGCCCAGGACCGGAGCGAGCTGGACCTCGCCGTGCTGGACCTCGCCGATTTCGACTTCCCCGTGCATTACCCGGGGCGGGCGACGGAGCAGATGACGGAGTTCACCGAGGAGATCGCCAGGGCCGAGGCCTTCGTCGTGGTCACCCCGGAGTACAACCGCTCGTTCCCCGCCTCCCTGAAACAGGCCATCGACTTCGCCTATGACGAGTGGCAGACCAAACCGGTCGCCTTCGTGAGCTACGGACACGGTTCCGCCGGGCTGTACGCCGTGGAGCAGCTGCGCTCGGTCTTCACCGAGCTGCACACGGTGACCCTGAGGAACGGGGTCGCGCTCGACTTCCTTCAGCAGCCGCTGGAGGGGCACCCCGGGGAGAACGGCCGGGACCGGTCCGTGGGCCTGATGCTCGACCAGCTCGGCTGGTGGGGCTGGGCCCTGCGCGAGGCGCGCGCCGTCCGCCCCTACGTCTCATGAGCTCCCGGCGCCCGGCGCAGATCGCAGACTCCCACCGACGACCCACAAGGAATGGATCATGAGCACTGAACTGGCCATCGAGACCACGGGGCTGGTGAAGGTCTTCGGCGACAACCGTGCGGTGGACGGCATCGACCTCGCTGTCCCCACCGGCACCGTCTACGGCGTCCTCGGACCCAACGGCGCCGGCAAGACCACCGCCGTCCGCATGCTCGCGACCCTGCTGCGCCCCGACGGCGGCACGGCCCGGGTGTTCGGCAAGGACGTCGTGAAGGACGCCGACGCGGTCCGCAGCCGGGTCAGCCTGACCGGGCAGTACGCCTCGGTGGACGAGGACCTGACCGGCGCGGAGAACCTCGTTCTGCTCGGCCGGCTGCTCGGACACTCCAAGCCGGCGGCCCGCGACCGGGCGGCCCAGCTGCTCGAAGGGTTCGGCCTGAGCGAGGCGGCGGGCAAGCAGGTGAAGAACTACTCGGGCGGCATGCGGCGGCGCATCGATATCGCCGCGTCCATCCTGAACACCCCGGACGTGCTGTTCCTGGACGAGCCGACCACCGGACTCGACCCCCGCAGCCGCAACCAGGTGTGGGACATCGTGCGGGCGGTCGTCGCCCACGGCACGACGGTCCTGCTGACCACCCAGTATCTGGACGAGGCCGACCAGCTGGCCTCCCGTATCGCGGTGATCGACCACGGCAAGGTCATCGCCGAGGGCACCAAGGGCGAGCTCAAGGCCTCCGTCGGTTCCGGCACCGTCCATCTGCGGCTGCGCGACGCCGACCAGCGGGACGAGGCCCAGAAAGTGCTGGCCCTCGCCCTGGACGTGCCGGTGCAGCTCGACGCGGACCCGGTGGCGCTGACCGCCCGGGTCGACGGGCAGAGCACCGAGCAGGGCGCCGCGGAGCAGGCCGGGCGTGCCCTGGCCGAGCTGGCCCGGTGCGGCATCACGGTCGACAACTTCTCGCTGGGACAGCCCAGCCTCGACGAGGTCTTCCTCGCACTCACGGACAAGAAGGGAGTGGCGGCATGAGCACCGCGACCGCCAAGACGGACCTGGAGGACGTCGCGCTCGTCGCGCCGGACAAGGAACGCCTCTCGGCGCTCCTGGTGGGCCACGAGCGCCCGCCGAGGCCGAGCGCCCTGTCGGCATCGTTGACCTTCGGCTGGCGCGCCATGCTGAAGATCAAGCATGTGCCGGAGCAGCTCTTCGATGTGACGGCTTTCCCGATCATGCTGGTCCTGATGTACACGTACCTCTTCGGAGGGGCGCTGGCCGGCTCCACGGAGGAGTACATCCAGTTCCTGCTGCCCGGCATCATGGTGATGAGCGTCGTGATGATCACGATGTACACGGGTGTCGCAGTGAACACGGACATCGCCAAGGGCGTCTTCGACCGGTTCCGCACGCTGCCGATCTGGCGGCCCGCGCCGATGGTCGGTTATCTGCTCGGCGACGTCCTGCGCTATCTGCTGGCTTCGGCGGTCATGCTCTCCATCGGCATGATCATCGGGTTCCGGCCGGACGGCGGTGTGCTCGGAGTGCTGGCGGGCGTCGCTCTGCTGATCCTGTTCTCGTTCGCGTTCTCCTGGATCTGGACCATGTTCGGTCTGCTCCTGCGCTCCGAGAAGTCGGTGATGGGCGTCAGCATGATGGTGATCTTCCCGCTGACCTTCCTCAGCAACGTCTTCGTCGACCCGAAGACGATGCCGGGCTGGCTCCAGGCCTTCGTGAACAACAGTCCGGTCACCCACCTCGCCACGGCGGTGCGTGAGTTGATGGCGGGCAACTGGCCGACCGCCGACATCGCCTGGACGCTGGGCTGGACCGGGGTGCTCATGGTGGTCTTCGGCGCGGTGACGATGCGGCTCTACAACCGGAAGTGACCGACGGCGGACTTGCGCGCCCGCCCCGTGCATCCTTGACCTTCCCCGCAGGGGAAGCCCCAGCATCGGTGGGGCCGGGCGGAAGGCGCCCGGTACGAGGAGGTACGGGGTGGAACGCGAAGGCAGCCGGCCGCCGGGCGCCGTGAGCGGGGAGCTGGTGACGATCGGGGAGTTCGCCCGGTTGTCCCGGCTCTCCGCCAAGGCGCTCCGGCGCTACGACGAACTGGGCCTGCTCCGGCCCGCCCTGGTCGACCCGGTGAACGGCTACCGGTACTACGACCCGGCGCAGGCGGAGGGGGCCCGGCTTGTGGCGTGGCTGCGCAGGATCGGCATGCCCTTGAGCCGGATCGGCCGGGTCGTGGCGCTCGACGTGGGCGCCGCGGCGGTGGAGATCCGGGCCTACTGGGCGCGGGTGGAGGCCGAGACGGCGGCCCGGCGCGATCTGGCGATGTACCTCGTCGACCATCTGTCAGCGGAGGGCAGGGCCATGTCGCAGATACCGGAGAACGCGGGCGGCGCGGGGAGCGTGGACGGGCCGCGGAGTTCGGGTCCGGGGGGGTCCGGAGGGCCCGGAAGGCCGGGGGGTCCGGGGGCGGGGGCGCTCGCGATCCGGTGCGCCGCGCTGACCGATACCGGGGCGGTGCGCACGGCGAACCAGGACGCGGCGTTCGCGGGGCCCCGGTTGCTGGCGGTCGCCGATGGTTTCGGGGAGAGCGGGGCCGAGGCGAGTGCTGCGGCGATCGAGGCGCTCAAGCCTTCCGCGCGGGGTGCCCGGGACGGTGCGCTGTCCGCCGCGGATCTGCTGAACGCCCTGGAGGACACGGCGGATTCCGCTGCGCGGGCGGTCCGGGACGCGGTCGCGCCGCGGGCCGCCCCGGACGGTTCGGGGACCACGCTCACCGCGATGCTGTGGACCGGATCGCGGCTCGGGCTCGTGCACATCGGGGACTCGCGGGCCTATCTGCTGCGGGGCGGCGAGCTGTTCCGGATCACGCACGACCACAGCCTGGTCCAGTCGATGATCGACGACGGTTCGCTGAGCCGGGAGGAGGCCGCTTCCCACCCGCAGCGCGCCCTGCTGCTCAAGGCCCTGGTCGGAGAGGCACGGTCCGCCCCGGTGGCCGTGGCCTGCCGCCCCGACGTTCGCTTGCAGGAGGTGCTGGCCGGGGACCGCTATCTGCTCTGCTCGGACGGCCTGTCGGCGGTGGTGGACGAGGCGGATCTGAGGGCGGCGGCCATCACGGCGGACGACCCGGAGGAGGCCGTTCGCCGGCTGGTCGGTCTGGCCCATGAGGCGGGGGGACCCGACAACGTGGCGTGTGTCGTCGCCGACGTCGTCGTCGCCGAGGCGTAGCTGCGCCGGACGGCGGGCCCGGGGGCGGCTGAGGGCTCGGGCCGGACCGGGGCGCGGGGGGGCCGCTGGCAGGACCGGGCGCGGGGGGCGCGGGCCGGACCAGTGCGCGGGGAGATGCGGCCGGACCGGGGCAGGGGGGCGGGCCGGACCGGGGCGTGGGGAGGCGCGGGTTGGACCGGGGCCCGGGGAGACGCGGCCGGACCAGTGCGCGCGGGGGCGCGGGCCGGACTGGTGTCCTCCGGGGCGTTTCGGGAGGCCGGGGTGGGTCGGCCGGCCGGGGTGGTGGGGGTCAGAGCCGCCAGTCGGGGGAGTGCTCGGGCCGGTAGGCGCAGGTGGTCCCGGTCGTCACGGAGGCCTTGAGATGGGCCGCCAGCGTGGGGTGCAGGGTGTCCAGCTTGCGCAGGGTGTCGCGGATCCGGGCGGTGACCGTCTTACGGGCCCGCTCGGTCTGGTCGCCCAGCCGGCGGGTCCGGCCGCCGAGCCCGGCCGCGGTGCGCAGTTCGTCGAGGAGGGCCTGCCGCTCCCGGTCGTACTTCTCGACCTGCCGGGAGTCGTCCCGGGCCGCGGCTCGGTCTATCTCGGCGTCCAGCCGGTCCAGGTGGTCCTTGTAGCGGCGCTTGGCCTCCTCGTCGAGCACCGGATCGCCGCCGAGCTGCCCGGCGGCGACGACGAGGTCCCCGCCCTCGGGCGCGAGGAGCTGGACGGCCGGGATGTCGGCGCCGGGCAGCCCCAGCAGGCTGTGCAGGTCCCGCAGGCCCTTGGCGTCCGGGACGTGCACGGTCACCCCGTCCCAGCGCAGCTGCCAGACCGGCCCGCTCCGCCGGAACTCGGCGGGCGCCACGGCCCGGGTCCCGGCCGACGTCCCGGTCGACGCCCCTGCCGACGTCCCGGGCGATGTTCCGGCCGAGGCCCCAGTCGACGTCCCGCCCGTGCCCGTGCCCGGGTCCGCAGCCGCAGCCGCAGCCGCAGCCGCAGCCGCAGCCGCAGCAGCCGCAGCCGCAGCCGGGTCCGCGTCCGGGGCCGATGAGTCGGCGGGTCCGGTGGTGGCGGGACCGGAGGTGGTGGGTTCGGTGGTGGTGGCGGGCCGGTGAGGGGTGAGGGTGTCGATCGCGGTGCCGGTGGTTGCGGGTGGGGCAGTGCGGAGGGCGGCGGCCTCGGACCTCACGTGGTCCAGGGCCAACTCGCCCGCTTCCCGGGCCACTTCGCCGAGCAGTCGACGAGCCTGCCCGACGTCACTGGCATCGGCACCGGCACGAGCACCCCCGGCACCGGTGTGGGCATCACCCGCACCAGCGCGGGCGAGCAGGGAGCGGGCCAGGCAGAGCCGGGACCGTACGGCCCAGGGGCGGGCGCCGAGGCGGTCCGATGAGGCGGCGGCCTCGGTGAGGGCGGCCACCGCCGCGTCCTGGTCGTCGCGGGCGGCGGCGAGCATCCCGAGCCAGAGGTCGACGGGGCCGCCGATGTCGCACCCGTACAGCGAGACGACCCACTGGCCCGTGTAGGGGGTCAGTTCGTCCTCCGCGCGGGCGATGAGACGCGGGTCGCCCGTCACCGCGGCCGCCTGGGCGAGGAGCCTGAGCCACAGCGGCATGAACGCCCGCGGGTAGGGGGCGGCGCGGTCCGCCTGTTCGGCGATCAGACGCAGGGCGGGTGTCGCGTCACCCTGCTCCACCGCCGTGATCGCCTCCAGCAGCCCGGGATAGGGATACCCGCTGCCCGGAAGCTCGGCGAGGACCTCCTCGGCCTCGGCGAAGTGCCCCTGGAGCAGGTGCAGCGCCCAGGACAGGTGACGCCCCATGAAGCCGAACGCCACGTGGTCGTTGCTCTCGGGGTCGAGCGAGTCGTCGTCGAGGGCGGCGGACGCCTCGGCGAAGCGGCCCTGCAGGGAGGCGATCAGGCTGGAGTCGACGGCGATCCCCAGCGCGAACCGGGGCAGCTCGGTCCGCTCGGCGAGCCGGACGAACGTACGGAACTGGTCGAGGAAGGCCGGGTCGCCCAGCTCCAGCAGCGCCACCCAGCGCATGGACGTCGCGTGCAGCTCCATGTCCTGGTGCTGGGTGCGGCGGCCGACGACGGTCATCTCGTCGGTCAGTCCGAGCCGCTCCACCGCCGAGCCCAGGCCCCACACGGAGTCGTGGCGCGCCCAGAGGGAGAAGGCGAGCGCCTCGTCGTCCGAGCCGCTCCGGGCCAGCGCCATGATGTGGATGGCCAGCTCCTGGGCGAGCCGGTCGTCGGAGAGGCCTTCCTGACCCTCCTTGCCGGTGATCCTGTGGTGCGCCTCGGCGAGGAGACCTCCCGTGGAGGCCTCGCGGCCGCCCAGGGCCCCTTCGCGGTAGAGGGTGATCGCCACCCGGGCCAGCAGCTCCGGTTCGTCCGTCTCCCGGGCGAGGGCGACCGCGCGGTCCAGGTGGCGCTCTGCCTCGGCCTCCTCCCCGACGTGCCGGAGCTGTCCGGCCAGGTCGAGGGAGATCAGCGCGGTACGCCGGTGGTCGGGGCCCTCGTCCGCCGCGCCCGCCCGGTCCGCCCCGCCTCCCCTGCCCGCCGAGCCCGTCCGGTCCGCAAGGGCTTCCCTGCCCGCCGGGGCTTCCCCTGGCTCCCCCGACGGCCTTCCGGAGGGCTCCCGCGGCTCCCCCGGTCTCTCTGATTCCTCCGGCTCCCCCGATGCGCCGGAGGCCACCGTGAGGGCGCGCCGGTAGTGGCCGAGGGCCTCCTCGTCGGCCAGGCGTCCCGATGCGTCCCGGGCGGCTGCCAGCAGCAGGTCGATCCGGCGGTCGCGCTCCAGCTCCCCGCCGGCGAGGTGGGCGTGCCGGGCGAGGGCGCCGGGCCGCACCGCGTCGCCGAGGCCGCCGTGTGCGTCCAGGGCCCGTACGGCGCCGGCATGGCGGTCGCGGGCCTCGGTGTCGTCCAGCGAGGCGTACAGCGTCTCGCGCAGCAGGTCGTGGGCGAACGCGTACTGCCCGGACGGGCGGGGGACGACGACACGGGCGGCGACGGCCGACTCCAGCAGCCGGTCCACGTGGGGGACCGGCGCGCCGTGCACGACGGCCAGGACCTGCCGGCGGAACTCCCGGCCGAGCACGGCGGCGCTGGTCAGCAGGGAGACGACCGGCTCGGGCAGCAGGGCGAGCCGCTGCCGGACCGCTTCCCGCACGCCGGGCGGAATGGTGGAGACCGGGCTTCCGCTGTGCCAGAGCCGGGCGGTCTGCTCGACGAAGAAGGGGTTGCCGCCGGTGCGCCGGTGGACCTCGTCGACCAGCGCGGGTGTGGGCTCGCGGCCCGTCGTCACCGTCATCAGCGCCCCCACCTCGTCCCGGCCGAGACCGGTCAGGGTGAGGGTCGTGGCGGCGCGCGAGACCAGCGGCAGGATCAGCTGCTGGAGCGGGTGTCCGGGGGCCTCCACCTCGACGTCCCGGTAGGTGCCGATCAGCAGCAGCCGTTCGAACCAGGCGTGCTGGGCGGCGAACTCGAGCAGGCGCAGCGAGGCCGGGTCCGAGCTGTGCAGATCGTCGAGGACGACCACCAGCGGCCGGCTCTGGGAAACCGTGACGAGGGCCGTGGTCACCGCGTCGAAGAGCCCGAAGGCCTCGGCTCCCTCCGGCGGACCGCCGCCCGGCGGGCCAGTCCCCGCTTCCGTGCCGAGCTCGCCGCCCTGCGCCCCGTCGGCGCCCGTGCCACCGGCGTTGCTCGGGGCCGCCCCCGGGGCCGGGAGCGTGCTGGGTCCCGGACCGTCCGCACCGCCCATGGCGACCCTGACCGGGTCGCCGAGGAGCACCGCGAGCCGGCCGTCCGAGGCCTCCTGGGCCGCCGCCCATTCCGCCGCCGTGGCGGACCGGCGCAGACCGCGCAGGACCTGCACCCAGGGCCAGTAACCGGGGGTGTTGTCGGAGTCCCAGCAGGAGCCGCCGACCACCAGCGCCCCGCGCCGCCGCGCCTCGTGCGCGGCGTCGGTGACGAGGGTGCTCTTGCCGATCCCGGCCTCGCCGGTGACCAGCACGAGACCGCCGTGGCTGTCCGTGGCCCGCGCGATCTCCGAGCGGAGGATGCCGGCGGGGTGGTCGCGCCCGAAGAGAGCAGGGGTCATGACCACACGATAGGAGCCCCCACTGACAACGGCCCCTCGTTTACTCGCGGGGCCGTCCGCCGCGGACTTCCGTCACTCAGTCGCGGACCACCGTCACCGGGCACGGCGCGTGCTGGGTGACGTGGAGGCTGACCGAGCCGAGCAGGGTGGCCTTGAAGCCGGTGTGGCCGCGGGCCCCCACGACGAGCAGGTCGGCGCCCCGGGCCCGGTCCAGCAGGGCCTGGGCCGGATTGCCGATGACCACGATCTTGCTGACCGCGGCGGCCCCCGCGGCGCCGAGGGCCTCCTCCAGCGCCTCGGTGAGGGAGACGGTGGCCAGGGCCTGCGGGTCGAAGTCCTCCGGCATGCCCGGCATCATCGACGCCCAGCTCGTGGCGGGGTACTCCCAGCTGTTCACGGCCTCCACCGTGGCGCCGGTCAGCTCGGCCTGACGTACGGCCCAGTGCAGTGCCTTGATCGAGGAGTCGGAGCCGTCGACGCCCACAACGATCCTGCCCATATCTGCCTCCCACTCGGTTCAGCCCGGTTCGGTCCGGCTTTCACCAGTTAAAACCGTTTCGGCCCGCCCCGCTCTGGCGGCCCGCCCCGCCCCCGCCGTCTCAGTCCAGCCGCAGATCCGCGAGCTGCTGCTCGAAGGGGACGACCGCGTCCTCCCCGTCGTCCAGGCCCGGTGCCCGCGAGGCCCCGGAGACCGCACGGCCCAGGACGGCGGAGGCCAGTTCGCCGCCCGCGCGCCGGATCCGGGACGGCAGGCCCTCGGTGTACTCGTCGCCCGAGGAGCCCCAGTCCTCCGACGCCGCGTAGACGGAGGTGGGCACGGTGACGGCCCGCAGGTAGGCGAAGAGCGGGCGCAGCGCGTGCTCCAGGACCAGCGAGTGCCGGGCCGTGCCGCCCGTCGCGGCGATCACGACGGGCTTGCCGGTCAGCGCGGTGTTGTCGATCAGGTCGAAGAACGACTTGAACAGTCCGCTGTACGAGGCGGTGAAGACCGGCGTCACGGCGATCAGACCGTCGGCCTCCGTCACCGCGTCGATGGCTTCCCGCAGTGCGGCTGAGCAGGTGGTGGGCGATGTCCACGGCGAGGTCGCGGACCTCGATGACCTGGACCTCGACGTTCCGGTCCTGCTCGGCCGCGAGGCGCTCGCGGGCGGCCGAGGCCAGCCGGTCGGCCAGCAGCCGGGTGGAGGACGGCTGGCTGAGCCCGGCCGAGACGGCGACGATGCGCAGGGGTGTGGTGGCGAACATCGGGGTCAGGCCTCCTTCGCAGCGGTGCGGGCGGCGACCGCCGGGTGGACGGGCGCGGACTCCGGCACTCCGGCCGGCCGCAGGTTGGCGAACTCCTTGCGCAGCACCGGCACGACCTCCTCGCCGAGGATGTCGAGCTGCTCCAGGACTGTCTTCAGCGGGAGCCCCGCGTGGTCCATCAGGAACAGCTGACGCTGGTAGTCGCCGACCTCGTCCCGGAACGTCAGCGTCCGCTCGATGACCTCCTGCGGGGAGCCGACCGTCAGCGGGGTCTCGCGGGTGAAGTCCTCCAGGGACGGGCCGTGGCCGTAGACCGGGGCGTTGTCGAAGTACGGACGGAACTCCCGGACGGCGTCCTGCGAGTTCTTGCGCATGAACACCTGGCCGCCGAGCCCGACGATGGCCTGCTCGGCGGTGCCGTGCCCGTAGTGGGCGTAGCGCCGCCGGTAGAGGTCGACCATCTTCCTGGTGTGCTCCATGGGCCAGAAGATGTTGTTGTGGAAGAAGCCGTCGCCGTAGTACGCGGCCTGCTCGGCGATCTCCGGGGAGCGGATGGAGCCGTGCCAGACGAACGGCGGGACGCCGTCCAGCGGGCGCGGGGTGGCGGTGAACGACTGGAGCGGCGTACGGAACCTGCCCTCCCAGTCCACGACGTCCTCGCGCCACAGCTTGTGCAGCAGGGCGTAGTTCTCGATGGCCATCGGGATGCCCTGGCGGATGTCCTTGCCGAACCAGGGGTAGACCGGTCCGGTGTTGCCCCGGCCCATCATCAGGTCGACGCGGCCGTCCGCGAGGTGCTGGAGGGTGGCGTAGTCCTCGGCGATCTTCACCGGGTCGTTGGTGGTGATCAGCGTGGTGGACGTGGACAGGATCAGGTTCTCGGTGCGGGCGGCGATGTAGCCGAGCGTGGTCGTCGGGGAGGACGGGACGAACGGCGGGTTGTGGTGCTCGCCGGTCGCGAAGACGTCCAGGCCGACTTCCTCGACCTTCTGCGCGATGGCCAGGGTCGCCTTGATCCGCTCGTTCTCGGTGGGGGTCCGGCCGGTGGTCGGGTCGGTCGTGACGTCCCCGACGGTGAAGATCCCGAACTGCATGGCGTCCGCCTTCCTGAGTCCCGGCCGGGGGTCCGGAGACCTCGACCGATTTGGTTGAACGTTGAACTACACCCTACAACGGGACCCCCCTCCGTCCTATTCCACGCGGCCGGGCGCCCGTCCTGGGCGCGCGTAATCTGGAACGGTGAGCGAGCGGGAGAGCAACAGCGAGGAGTGGAAAGCGCGCGGAGTGTTCCTGCGCGTCTTCGTCTATGTCTTCGCCACGCACCTGTTCGCCGGCTTCATCTGGCTCCTCTTCTACGTGGGCGGGCACGCCCCGAAGTAGGCACGTCCGGAAGTAGGCGCGCCCACAAATAGGCACGCCCCGAAGTGAGCCCCGTATGCTGAAGCCATGACCTCCGTCCCGTGCCGAAACTGGTGGCGCTCCTCATAGGAGCGGCCACAGCATCTGCACGGAACCAGGGCCGTTCGACATGGACGGCCCTTTTCGCTGCCCTCGTACGGCGCGGACACGGAGACGCGGCGCAGCGGCGCTCACCGGCGGGGCCGTCCTCCACGCATCCACCCACGCGAGGAGACCCACCCCATGACCACCTCAGCCGCCCCCGCCACCTCAGCCACCCTTCCGACCGCAGCCGCCCCGGCCCCCTCGGCCGCCGCCGTCCCCGCCGAGCGCCGCAGCGCCGAGCTGGAGCAGCAGCTGACCCAGGACCCCGCCCGCTTCCGGGTCCTCACCGGCGACCGTCCCACCGGCCCCCTGCACCTCGGCCACTACTTCGGCACCCTGCGTAACCGGGTCCGCCTCCAGGACCTCGGCGTCGACGTGTTCGTCCTGATCGCCGACTACCAGGTCCTCACCGACCGGGACACCGCCGAGCGGCTCCAGGAGCACACGGACGGGCTGCTCCTCGACTACCTGGCCCTCGGCATCGACCCGGCCCGCAGCACCGTCTTCAATCACAGCGCCGTCCCCGCGCTCAACCAGCTCCTGCTGCCCTTCCTGAGCCTCGTCTCCGTCGCGGAGCTGGGCCGCAACCCGACCGTCAAGGACGAGATCGCCCACTCCCGGCAGTCCTCGGTCAGCGGGCTGATGTTCACGTACCCGGCGCACCAGGCCGCCGACATCCTCTTCTGCAAGGGCAGCGTCGTCCCGGTCGGCCAGGACCAGCTGCCCCACCTCGAACTCACCCGGACGATCGCCCGCCGGTTCAACGAGCGGTACGGGAACGTCTTCCCGGAACCGGACGCGCTGCTCTCCGCCGCGCCCCTCCTGCTGGGTACCGACGGCACGAAGATGAGCAAGAGCCGCGGCAACTCCGTCCCGCTCGCCGCCACCGCCGACGAGACGGCCCGCCTGATCAAGGGCGCGACGACGGACGGCGACCGGCACATCACCTACGACCCCGAGCGCCGGCCCGGCGTCTCCTCGCTCGTGCTGCTGGCCGCCCTCTGCCTGGACCGGGACCCGCACGAGGTCGCCGAGGAGATCGGGAACGGCGGCTCGGCCGCGCTCAAGCGGACGGTGACCGAGGCGGTCAACGCCGACCTGGCCCCCGTACGCGCCCGCCGTGCGGAGTACGCGGCGGACCTGACGTACGTACGGTCCGTGCTGCGGGAGGGCAACGAACGGGCGAACGCGGTCGCGGAGCGCACCCTGGAGGAGGTGCGCGAGGCGATGGGCACCTTCCGGTAGCGGCCGGGGCGGGCGCGCCGTCGCCGTTGCACGTACCGGAAGCGGCCGGGACGGGCCTGCCGGGCGGGCCCTCGGGGCGGGCCCGGCAGGCCCTCCGGACAACCGCGCCGGACAAGCCCCGCGCCGGCCCTACACCCTCGGCATCACCGACCGCTGCCGCCGCAGCAGCTCCGCGAGTCCTCGGCGGGTGGCGGCGATGACCACCCGGTCCTGGGCGCGGAGCACGTAGCCGGGATGCAGGTCCCAGACCAGGCCGGAGGGCGGTGGCGCCTCGCCGTCCGGGTTGAACGGCGGGAGCGCGGCCAGGTCGGGGTTGCGGTCGCCGGGCGGGGTGGCGTCGATGGCCAGGACCCGCCAGGCACCCGCCCTGAACGCCTGGTCGACCGTCTGCCCCTCCAACTGCGGGTGCCCCGCGACCTCCAGGGCCGCGAACAGCATGACCTTCCGCTCGACGGGCACCGCGCCCAGGATCTGGCGGCCCATCATGGCGACCGCGAAGGACGGGGCGGCCAGGTGGGAGACCGAGCGGGAGCGGGTCAGGGCCCCGGGGTGCGCGGTGCGCAGGGTGCGGTAGACGGCGGTGGCGAACTCGTCGTCGTACAGCCGCAGCGCCACCCTCAGGTCCGGCTTCACCGAGCGGGCGTACAGCGCCGCTTCCAGGTTCGTCGTGTCGATGCTGGTGAGCGCGAGGAGGGCGCGGGCGCGGCGGATCTTGGCCGCTTCGAGGACACCTTCCTGGGTGACGTCGCCGATGACGGTCGGCACATGCATGGAGCGGGCCAGCGGGATGCCCCGCGCGTCGGGGTCCTCCTCGACGACGACCACGGGGATGTCGAGCTCGCGGAGGCGTACGAGGACGCGCGTACCGATCTTGCCGAGTCCCAGCAGCACCACGTGCCCCGACAGGCCGCGCGGCGGGCGGCGCAGCGAGGAGGCGGTGCGCAGGGTGCCGAACGCCTCCAGGACGGCGGCGAGCAGCAGCGGGAGCAGGAGCAGCCCGGCGACGCCGGAGAGGAGCTGGATGATCTTCCGGGCCGGAGAGCCGTCCTCCGAGGGGTCGTTCATGCCCAGCAGGTCGAGCAGGGTCAGGTAGGTGGAGTGCAGCAGGCCGTCCCCGGTGGTCAGGAGCGAGGCGACCACCAGGGCGAGCGCCGCGACCGCGATGCCGAGGGCCGACCAGCGCAGCCTGCGGGAGAAGACCTGGGAGAGCGGGGCGCCCCTGCCGCCCATGCGGGTGGCCGGGCGGTCCGGGTCGGCCCGGCTGACCGCCTCGAGGACCACCGTGCCCCGGCCGGTCGCGGCGGCGACGGCGCTTTCGTCGGGCAGCAGTTGCGGGGCCTCGTCGCCGCTGCTGTCCGAACCCTCCGCGCCCGCCGGGTCGTTGGTGGTGGAGGAGAGCAGGGCGAGGGTGCACAGGCCGGGATCGGCCGTCTCGCCGGGGCGGGGCGGCGGGCGTTCGGCGGCGCGCAGGAGCAGCCCCTCGGCCTGGATGATCTTGCTGCTGCCGGCGAGGGCGGTGGCGGCGAGGGCCGGCGCTGCGGTGTCGGCGTCGGACAGGACGGTGGTGGAGGCGTCCAGCAACGCCGGGTCGATGCCGGGCATGGCGACGGCCGCCGCCTGGTCGAGCAGCTCCTCCAGATGCTGTCCGAGCTTGCGGTTGTAGAGCCGGATCACCAGCCGCAGACGGGGGTTGAGGCGGCGGGCGGTCAGGGCGGCGCGGATGTTGCGTTCGTCGTCGTCGTAGACGAGCGCGAGCGCGGCGGCCCGGTCGACGCCCGCCTCCTCCAGCACGTCGTCGGAGGGCTCGGGCGCCTCCATGATCCGGACGGCCTCGACCCCGGCGTTGGTGTCGCCGCTGCCGCCGGTGGTCCCGCCGCCGTTGCCCGCGCGGTTCATCGCCGCCGACATGCGGCCGAACAGGGCTGCCGCCCGCCCCCGTTGGGTCAGCGGCGTCTCGGGGCTGTTCGCGTCCCGGCCCGGTGGCAGGAGCAGGGTGACCCGTTCCCCGTAGACGAAGCGCAGCTCCACGGCGAGTCGGCGCGCCAGGGCGTCGTCACCGCAGACGATCATGTGGCCGGTGGACGGCGGGCGTCCCGGTTGCTGAGGAAGTGGAGGCACGAAACCCAGCATGCCGTGATCCTTCCGGCTCGGTCGTCGCGATCAGTGTGGAGTGTTGGTGATCTTCGCATGGCGGTTCGGCACCGCCCGGTCGTTGATCGCTCCCTGAGCGCCCGCCAGCAGGTGCCGGGGGTCCGCCGCCCGCTGGATCGCCGTCTCGACCGCCGCGATCCGGTCCGCGAGCAGCCCGAGGGCGGCCACCGCCCGGGTCATCGGATCGCCGTCCGGCCCGCCGAGTGCCTGGGTGCGGACGTAGGAGGCGGTGATCGCCGCCCACCGCTCCGCCTGGGCGGCGGTGAGCGTGCCGCGCAGGACGGCCAGCTTGAGGAGGTTCGCCTCGGCCCCGGTGGTGAGCGTCTGGGCCTCGCCCGCGTAGTGGTCGCCGATCACGGCGGACAGCTCCTCGTCGTTCATGACGGGCACGATCCGCTCGGCGATCTTGTTCATGTTGCGGTACGAGCCCTGGAGCCGGAACGGCGGCTCCGTGCGCGTGGCGTCCGTCTGCGCGGCCGATGCGATGTAGGCCGCGTTCACCGCGAGGACGGTGTCGCGGGCCGCGAGCAGATGGCGCAGCACGGCCAGGATCCGGTCCAACTCGGGCGCGGAGTAGGCGTGTTCCAGGTGCTCCGCACGGGCGGCCGGGTCGCTGCCGCCGGCCAGCCGGACCAGCAGCGCCAGGTCGTCCCGCGAGCGGGCGGCCAGCGGGGCGAGGACCGGGTTGGCGGTCAGCGCGTTCTCCACGAAGCTCAGCGCGAAGACGTCCTCGCGACCGCTGAGCACCTCGCCCAGGTTCCAGACGTCGGCCCGGTTGGCGAGCATGTCGGGGATCCGGAACTGCTCGCCGGACTCGGTGTACGGGTTGCCCGCCATGCAGACCGCGAACCGCTTGCCCCGCAGGTCGTAGCTGCGCGGCTCGCCGTCCCGCACGCCCTCGATACGACGGGTGGCGTCGCACAACGGGATGAACTTCTGGAGCAGTTCGGGCGAGGTGTGCTGGATGTCGTCGAGGTAGAGGAGTGTGTTGTTGCCCGCCTCCAGCGCGAAGTTGATCTTCTCGATCTCCTGCCGGGCGGTGGCGCTCGGGGCCTGGGCCGGGTCGAGGGAGGTCACGTCGTGGCCCAGGTTGGGCCCGCTGATCTTGACGAGCACCATCCCGAGCCGGTCCGCGACGTACTCCATCAGCGTCGTCTTGCCGTAGCCGGGCGGCGAGACGAGCAGCAGCAGCCCCTGCGAGTCGGTGCGCCGGTCGGCGTCCGCGGTGCCGAGCTGCTTGGCCAGGCTGTCGCCGATCAGCGGCAGATACACCTCGTCGAGCAGCCGGTTGCGGACGAACGCCGACATCACGCGCGGCCGGTGGTCGTCCAGCCGCAGCCGCCCGCGCTCGGCGGTCACCAGGGAGGTGCGCAGCCGCTGGTAGGCGCGGAACCCGGGCACGGTGGAGGTGCGGAACTCGGCGGTGCGGGCCAGGAGTTCGTCGATCCGTACGGTGAGGGCCCCGCCGCTGCCGATGCGCGGGTGGTCGCCGAGCAGGCCCTCCAGCGGCTCGGCGAGGGGCGCGTCGCACGCGTACCGCTCCAGCTCCGGGCAGAGCTCCACCGCCACGGCCTCCGCCAGGTCGCCGTCGCCGAGGTCCGCCCCCGTGGCCTCGGCGTACGGGGCGAGCCAGCCCTCCACGAGCTGCCGGCGGGCGGCCAGGTCCTCGCCGAGGGCCGCGAGGTCGTCCCCGTACGCGTCGGGGCCCACCGCCCGGTGGAAGGCCTCCAGGAACGCGCGGATCGAGGAGCCCACGACGAACCCGGCGGGACCGCTCGTCAGCTCCTCGAAGAGGTACCCGGCGACGGCGTGACCCGGCGCGGCCGGGGACGGGGAGCCGATCGCCGCCGCCCACTCCTGCTGGAGCACCGCGATGGCCGGGGCGAGCCCGAAGGTGTCGCGGGCGCGGGCCAGCGAGACCGCGCGCCTGGTCCAGGAGGTGCGCCGGTCCTCGTCGGTGCCGTACGTCCAGAAGAGCTGGGCCGCCGCCCGGACGGCGGGCTCGTGACGCAGCAGCCCGGCGTCCGCGTGCAGCCGCAGCAGAGCGGCCAGGATCGCGGTGGCGTCCTCGTCGTGGACGCCCCGCGTGTACCCCTCGTCGTAGGCCTCGGCGGCCGACTCCCGTACCAGACGGCCCAGTTCGGTCTCGGCCAGCGAGGCGAGGTGGCTCGCCCCGTGCTCGTCGAGGAGGCGGGCGGCGAGGTGCTCGGCACGGTAGACGGAGGCGTTCTCCGAGGGGAGCAGCTGCTCCCAGTACGGGCGGGCCGCCGCGAACGCCGGGTCGGTGACCGGGGCCCGGTAGTCCGTCCCGGTCAGCGCGAAGGCGAGGCGCTCCCCGGCCGGCACCAGCGTCAGGTCGAACGGCTGGGTGTTCACCGCGAACCGGTGGCGGCCCAGCTTGATCACGGACCCGCCGTCCGCGTACA
Organism: Streptomyces sp. NPDC020884; assembly: GCF_044333935.1. Lineage (NCBI taxonomy): Bacteria > Bacillati > Actinomycetota > Actinomycetes > Kitasatosporales > Streptomycetaceae > Streptomyces > Streptomyces sp. NPDC020884. The sequence goes on from NZ_JBIRRY010000005.1 coordinate 445,326, forward strand.
GCTCGGTGCGGTCGCGCAGGGCGCGGCCCGCCTCCTGACGGGCCGCCTTCAGCCGCCCGTCCAGCTCCTCGGCGCGCACCGGGTCGCCCAGCCCGCGCAGCTCCTCGGCGGTACGGCGGACCTTGGCGACCATCGGGTCGGAGGCGAAGTAGGTGTGGACGGCGTCGAGGTCCTCCAGCGCGGCCACCCGCCGGGTGATGGTGTCCAGCACCCGGTCCGCCGACCCGGCCAGCCGCTCCGCGCGCCGCGCCCGGTCGTCCTGGAGGGTCTGCTTGCGCGCCGAGAACGCCTCGTACACCTCGGTGCGGCGCTCGGCCAGCTCGGCGAGGAAGTCGTCGAACTCCGCGAACCGCGACTCCAGGTTCTCCAACTGAAGCAGCAGCCGCGCCAGTTGGTCGTCGCACGCCTCCGGCGAGTCGGCGGCGGCCAGGGCGCCCGCGACCGCCTGCCCGAGCAGCGCGAACTCGGCGGCGAACTCGGCCCGCCCCTCCTTCGACAGCAGCTCCCGGCGGCGCGCGTCCAGCGTGGCGCGGGCCCGGTTCGCCCCGCCCAGCACCTCGGCGATCCGCTCCAGGATCGACGTGCGCACGGTGGCGTCGCCGATCTCCAGACCGGCGACCACGTTCGTGACGGTGGCCAGCCCCTCCGTCATCGCGGACAGCCGGTCCGTCACCGTCGAGGCGTCCCGGACGGTCTCCAGCGCCCCCGCGTCGGCCACGAGACCCGCGATGTCCTCGTGGTACCCGTCGAAGGCGTCCTCGCGGGCGAGGAAGGAGACGGCCCGCTGGGCGGCGGACGCGATGTCGTCCTCGGTGCGCGCGGAAAGCTCCGCGATCCGCTCGACATCGGCGTACCGCAGGTCGCTGATGGTCGACAAGTGCCCGTGCGCCTGCCGGAGTTCGGTCAGCCGCTCCACCCACGCGGACGCCGACCCCGGCACCTCGCCGCGCACCCGCCGCACCAGCGCGGTGATGCGGGCGGTGGTCTCCTCCAGCGCCTCGGCGGCCCGCCGGGTCAGATCCTGTACGGCGGTGAACTCGGCCAGCACCTGCTGTGCGGTGGCCCGCAGCTCGCTCAACGGCTCGTCGAGCGAACCCAGTTCGGGATCCGACAACCAGTGGTACCGGTCCTGGGCGCGCGCGCAGTCGGCGGCGAGCTGCCCGTACACGGCGGTCGTCGGCGTCATGTCCCGTACGCCGTGGGCGAGGGCGAGGCAGTCGGAGATCCCGCGCACCAGGTCGGCGTTGCCGGTCCGGGCGAGCGCCCCGGTCCCGGCGGGGCGGGCGGCGGCGTAGGTGTCGGAGACGTACGGGGTCTGCCAGCGCTGCAACGGGTGCACGCGGGCGGGACCGTCCGGGTTGTCCCGGAGCAGGATCAGCGTCCCGTCGTCCAGCAGCGCGTGCCCGCGCCCGGTGAGCGGGGTGGCGACCTCCTGGCGGATCAGGTTGTAGGGGAGGAGGAGGCTGCGGAGGCCGTCGCGGGAGCGGAAGACGTAGAGCATGTCCTCGCCGTTGGGCGAGCGGACCGCGCCCTCGAAGACCGGCTCGGTCAGCTCCTCGGCGGTGTCGAAAGTCTTCGCGGTGCCGGTGGTGAGGTAGTAGCCGCCGGGGAAGATGATCCCCTGGTCCTCGGGGAGCCGGTGGCAGGACGGCCCGATCGCGTCGAGCCGTCGCACGGTCGCGAGCAGCGAGTTGAAGACCAGGTGCCGCCAGGCGTCCTCCTTGTACGGGCGCACCCGCAGCAGCACCAGCGGCCCGACCTCCGCGTACTCGACGTCGGCGTCCGCCAGCGACTGCAACGGCTCGTCGACCGGCTCCTCGTAGATGCCGTCCGGCGACTCGGTGTCGTCGGTGACCTTGACGGTCAGCGTGCCGCCGAGCGTGTCGACGAAGAGCCCGCCGCTCTTGCCGACGGCGATGTGCGGATGCCGGCCGGGGATGTGGGACTCCCGTCCGGCCGCGGTCCACTCGAAGTCGTGGGAGGGCGGGAAGACATGGTCGCGCTCGCCCTGCGCGTCGAGGAACGCCCCGGGCGACCCGTCCGGGGCGAGGGCCCAGCGCAGCACCCGGATGTCCTCGGCGTTCTCGCCGGTACGGAAGACGGCGAGGAGCTTGCCGTCGACCCGGCGCAGCCGCAGGAGGCGGGCGTCGCGGAAGTAGCGGTGGAGGGAGGAGAACGCGCGCCGGAACCCCTCACCGTCGAGGAGGGACCCGTCCGCCCCGGCCCCGGGGACGTCGCCCTCCGCCTTGGCCCCGGGGACGTCGCCCTCCGTCCCGGTGCTCTCCGGTCCGGTGCCCTTAGCCCGGGTGCCCTCCGGTCCGGAGCCGCGGACGAGGAGGACGTCCTCGACCCCGGCTTCCCCGCGCGCCCCCGGCCCCCGCTCGAAGCCGAACAGCAGCCTGCCGCCCACCGCGACGAGGTCCCGCGGCACGGAGGCCCGCTCGGTGTGCACCTGCTCGGTGGCCAGGAGCCGCAGCCCGGTCGACCCGAACTCCTCGGTCCGTCGCGCGTTGAGCCCCTCGGCCCGCCGCACGAGCTCCCCTGCCTGCGCCGAGAGCCGACGCCGCAGCACCTCGTAGGCACCGGCATCCACATCGCCCTCCCCGCCCGGTGGCGGCGCGGCGACGGTGGTGGTGATGTCGCTGTCCATGCGTACGGCTCCCTACGTGTTTCTTCCGACGACAGCCAAACCAGCCCACTGACTCACACCGAGCCAGCAACCCAGCCCGTCCGGCCCACACCCAGCCCGTCCGGCTCAACCCAGCCCGTCCGGCGTTTGAGGACGGAACCCTCGGGCCGTTGGGCCCGCTTCCTGACGCGCGGGCCGGACCCGGAAACCCAGCCCGTCCGGCGCTTGAGGACGGAACCCCCGGCCCGGGGCCCCCGCCCCGACGGCAGGCCGGCCCCGGTGCGCCCACCCCCGTGGGACGCACCCGCAGACCCCGGCCCCGGCCAAGGGCTCCGCCCTCGAACGCCGGACGGACAGGCTTCGCGCTACCCGAGCGCCCCGGCCCCGGCCCCCGCCCCGGCCCCATTCCGGGACGCGGCACCCGCCGGAGCCACCGGCGTACCACCCACCGCCCCGGTCAGCGACGACACCGGCAGATCCGCCAGCCCCAGCTCCTTCGCCGCCGCCAGCAACTCCCGCACCTGCCCCGACGCCGCACCCGACGACCCCGGCCCCATCAGCCGCATCAGCAGCGCCGACACCGTCAGGTTCTGCACATCGCCGGTGCCGAACGAGCCCAGCACCCGGCTGAGGTCGTCCGTGAACGAGGACGACCCGTCCAGCCACGGCCCCGCCAGCGCCTGCGCGGTCTGCGAGTTGTCCACGAACCCGTCCACGGCCTTGCCGAGCGAGATCGACGAGACGAGCCGGTCGAAGAAGACCGAGTCGCCGCCGACGATGTCGATGTCGGCGTTCTCCAGCCCCGTCGCCAGGACCGTCGCCTGCGCCTCGGCGACCTGCCGCTGCACCTCGAGACCGGCCAGCCGGATCTCCTTCTCCGCGTCGAGCCGCAGGCGGTACTCCTCGTGCCCGCGCGACGCCTCGTCCAGCGCCGACATCGCGGCCGCCTTCTCCGTGAGCCCCGCGGCCTCCGCCTTCAGCTTCTCGCCGATGGCCGCCGCGTCGGCGGTCGCCTGGGCCTGCGTGCCCTCCGCCGTGGCGAGCGCCTTGAGCCGCGCGCCCTCGGCCTCGGCCTTGAGCCGGGCCGCCGTCGCCTCGGCCTCCGCGAGACCGGCCTTCTCGGTGACGTCCGCCTCCGCGTCGCGCACCTGTACGGCGGCGAGACCGGGCGCTGCCGTCTCGGCCTGGATGCCCTCCGCCAGCCGCAGCTTGGCCTGCGAGTCGAGGTCCGCGGTCTTCAGCCGCGCCTCGGCGAGCGTGAGCTGCTCGGCCGCCAGGTGCGTGGACGCCGCCTCGGCCGCCTCGGCCGCCTTGATGTCCTTGACCAGCTTCTCCTGGGCCTCCGCCTCGGCCGCGATGATGACCGACTTGCGGGACCGCTCGGCGTCCTCGACGGCGCGCAGGGTGAGGATCGACTCCTCCTGCTCGGCGACCGTGCGGTCCACCGCGATCCGCTCCCGGATGACGTCGGCGACCTCGCGGCGCTCGGCCTCGACCTCCTTGGTGGCGGCGATCCGGTTCAGCTCGGTCTCGCGCTCGCGCCCGATGACCTCCAGCATCCGGTCCTTCTCGATCCGCTCGCTCTCGACGGCGATGACGCGCTCACGGTTCTTCTGCGCGACGGCGATCTCCCGCGCCTGGTTCTCGCGCTGGATGCCGAGCTGCTCCTCGGTCTTGATGAACGCGCTCTGCGAACCGAGCCGCTCCTCCTCCTGCACCCGGGCGGTGGCCGCCTCCTCGCGGGCCCGCAGGGTCTCGACCTCGCGGCGCTGCTTGATCTCCGCCTCGGCCTGCCGGCGCTCCAGCTCCAGGATCGTCTCGCGGGCGTCGACGTCCTGCCGGGTGATCTCCTTCTGCTCGGTGCGCTGGAACTCGTTGGTGCGCACGTGCTCGATCGCGGTCAGCTCGGTGATCTTCCGGATGCCCTGGGCGTCCAGGATGTTGGCCCCGTCGAGCTGCGCCATCGGGGTCTGCTCGAGGAAGTCGATCGCGGCGTCGTCGAGGTGGTAGCCGTTCAGGTCGGTCCCGATGACCTGGATGATCCGGTCCCGGAACTCCTCGCGCTTGGTGTACAGGTCGACGAAGTCGAGCTGCTTGCCGACGGTCTTGAGCGCCTCGGAGAACTTCGCGGCGAAGAACTCCTGGATGGCGACCCTGTCGCTGGCCCGTCCCGTACCGATGGCCTGCGCGACCTTGATGACGTCCTCGACGGTCTTGTTGACCCGGACGAAGAAGGTGATCTGGATGTCGGCGCGGATGTTGTCCTGGCAGATCAGGCCCTCGCGCCCGGCCCGGTGGATCTCGATCTTCTTCACCGATATGTCCATCGTCTCGGCCTTGTGGAGCACGGGCAGGACGACGGCGCCGGTGAAGGTGACGTCGACCTTCTTGGTCTTGGAGATGATCAGCGCCTTGCCCTGCTCGACCTTGCGGAACAGCCGGGTGACGACGAAGGCGATGGCGATGACGATGAGCAGGACAACGGCGATGAGCACGCCGATGCCCAAGGAGATGGCATCCATAGAAGAGTCCTTGGCGGCTTGTTGGTACGGAAGTGGCACAAGCGAAGAAGAGAGGTGGCCTGCCGTTACGGGGACGGGGAACGGGACGGGTGCCGGCCACCGACAGGCAGCGGCCGGGCTCCGCCGGCGGCCGCACCCCGGTATCCCGCCGGCGTGACCGGCAGGGGGAGTCCGCGGGGCCCTTGGAGCCCCGACCCGGTCAGCCGTTCGCCCCGCCCGGCAGCTCGTGCGGTCGGGCGTTCGGACCCGGATCGAGCGCCGCGTCGTAGGGCGAGACCCAGAAGAACTCGCCCTCCTCGTCGTACGCGTAGAGGAGTCCGGAGCTGCCCATGACGAGCGGAGCTTCCTCGGGGCTCGGACCGGAGCGCCGGGAGAGCGGCTGGAAGGGGTCGGCCAGGCGGACCTGCACCAGGGCCGTCGACCCGTCGTGCGACGCGACCTCGGCCTGGCCGAAGTTCGCGGTGACGGAGCCGGTGCGGACCGTGCAGACGCTCCCGACGAAGTCCAGCCGGGATGGCGGAGGTTCCGCCGGGAAATGCCGGCGGAAGCGGTGGAGAAGAAGGTGGACGGCCGACCAGGCGAGGAGCAGCGACCCGGCGAGCACCGCGACGGCGAGTGCGGCGCGGGTGGTGCTGCCGGTCTCGCTCCGGTGCAGCAGGACCGTGCCGGTCAGGCTGCCGAACCAGGAGAAGACGACCAGCAGGGAGACGGAGACGGAGACCGGGACGCCGCCGAGACCGGCGGTGCCGGTGTCGAGGTCCGCGTCGAAGGAGTCGTGGCCGACGGCCCCGGCCAGCACCAGCAGCCAGAAGCAGACGACGACGATCAGCGCGGCGCCGAAGACGACGGCGGGGAATCCGAGTGCCGCGCTCAGGAACTCGTCCATCGGTCCCACCCTCCCCCTGCGGTTCTGCGCACGGGCCCTGAGGCGGTGCGCTTCCGTGATCCGGTACGGGGGCGGCGAGCGGCAGGTCGGCGGGGCCCGGCGCCGCGGCGTTGTTGGAACATGCCGCGACGGCCGGGTCGTTCCCCCCGGGGCGCCCTCTCGTCGGATCTCGCTCCACCCTCGAATCCCCCGTGGATGGTGCGAGACCAGAGATCCGAGAGGGGCTCCCCTTCCCCCGTGTTGTTGCTGACCTGATCGTGTCATCCGGGACCCGCGAAGCGCATTGCCGGATCCCGGCAATCTTTACGCTTTGCTAATGCCGGGCACCGGCACCGGCCTGTGCGCGTTGGGGTAATGACAGAACTGTTGCAAGGCTGAAGGAGCATGCGTGGCCGAGCCAAGGATTCCCGAGGAAATGCTGGGCGATTATGCCCATATTCTGGGTGAAGTCGCCCTCACCGGCCGCCGTCTGACGCGTAACGAGCTGGAGACACGACGCGCTCTGGGCCGTGCGGCGGCGGACGCCGGGCATCAGCTCCGCGCCTTGGTGACGATGCATCTGGTGCGGACACGTGAGGTCTGGCCCCGCGCCGCTGCCGGAAACTCCCCTGCCGTGGCAGACGCCGTCCTGGCCGCGGTGGAACAGGCGGTCGACGCGTTCGCCGAGGGCTTCGAGCGTGCCCAGCGGCTCACCGTGCGCCGGGAGGAGGCGGCGCGCCGGGAGTTCATCGACGACCTGCTCTACGGGCGCAGCGATCTGGTCCGGCTCGCGGAGCGGGCGACCCGCTTCGGCCTGCGGCTTTCCCGGGCGCACGCGGTCGCGGTGGCGTCGGGGCCGGAGGCGTACACGGAGACGGACGCGGTTCCGCGCAGTGTGGAGGCGGCGCTGCTGGCGCGGTTCAGCGGCCGCAAGATCCTGCTGACGACGAAGGACGGCCGGATCGTCTGCATCGCGCCGGGCAGCCAGCCCGACGTGCTGCGCTACTTCGCCAAGCAGGCGCACGCGGCGACCGACGGCGGCCGGGTCGCGGTCGGCCGCCCGCACAAGGGTCCGGGCGGGGTGGTCCACTCGTACGACGAGGCGTTGGAAGCTCTGGATCTGGCGGACCGGATGGGGATGGACGACCCCGTGCTGTACGCATCGGACCTCATGGTCTACCCGGTGCTGACCCGGGACCGGCAGGCGATGGCCGATCTGGTGCGCAGTGAACTGGGTCCGCTCCAGAAGGCCAGGGGCGGCGCGGAACCGCTGCTGAACACGCTGGCGGTCTACTTCGACGCGGGCTGCGTCGCCGCCGAGACCGCCCGCAGGCTCGCGCTGAGCGTCCGGGCGCTGACGTACCGCCTGGAGCGCATCCACCAGTTGACCGGGTCCGATCCCTCGGACCCGATGCACCGCTACAGCCTGCAGACGGCGGTCATCGGCGCCCGGCTGCTGGACTGGCCGGCCAAGGAGCTGTGACGCCGCCCTGACCGGCCACCGGATCCCGGGGCTCCTCGCGGGCGGTACCGCCGGGCCGCAGCGGTCCTACAGGTCGAACTCGTGCGGCGGCAGGTCGAGCGCGAAGCACGCCTCGCGCACGACGGCCTGCTCGGACTGGTCGAAGTCGCCGTCGGCGCCGCCGATGACGATGCCGATCTGAATCACGGCGCGGGCCTCGGCAGGCTTCTTCTTCGCCTTGGCGATCTCCTGGAGCACGCTGACCTTGCCGAGGGCGAAGTCCGCGACGAGCTTGTCGGCGTATGCGTTGAAGCGCCGCTGAAGGTCGTCCGCGGGGAAGTTCTGCAGGACGTCGTTGGTGGCGATGAGCGTCGCGACGCGCTGGCGCTCGGCCGGGTCGATGGAACCGTCGGCGGCGGCGACCAGGGCGCACATGGCCATGCTCGCGTCCCGGAACGAACCCGACTTCAGCTCGTTCTTCTTCGCCTCCAACTGCGTCTGCATCGACGAAGCGGATTCCTTGATGCGATCCCACAGAGCCATGACATCTCCCTACGTTGCGTGCGAAGCCGGGACGGGAGACAACTCTACAGACATGTAGAGATGGATGATCAGGGTGTCCCGGACGGACGCCGCCTCGCACGGATGTCGTCTCGCACGGCTGAGCGATACCCAACACCCTTGACGTGAACCGGAGATGAGCGCCGAGTCCGGTCGGCGAGACCCGGGTCCGACCCTCTATCGTGGGCGCCATGTCCGTCGATCTGATCCGCATCGTGTCCCGTGACTCCCCCATGGCGCTCGCCCAGGTGGAGCGGGTGCGCGCCGAGTTGGCCGAACTCCGCCCCGGCATCCGTACCGAGGTCGTCCCGGTGAGGACCACCGGCGACAAGTGGATGGGCGATCTCAGCGCGGTCGAGGGCAAGGGCGCGTTCACCAAGGAGGTCGACCAGGCGCTCCTCGCGGGGGAGGCGGACCTGGCGGTGCACTGCGTCAAGGACATCCCGGCGGACCGGCCCCTGCCCGCCGGCACGGTCTTCGCCGCCTTCCTCCGGCGCGACGACATCCGCGACGCGCTGATCCACCCGGGCGGCCTGACCCTCGACGAGCTGCCCGCCGGGACCCGGATCGGAACCTCGTCCGTACGCCGCTCCGCGCAGCTCGCCGCGTCGCACCCGGACCTCGCCTGCGTACCGATGCGCGGCAACGCCAACCGCCGCCTGGAGAAGCTCGCGGCCGGCGAGGCCGACGCGCTGCTGCTGGCCGTGTCCGGCCTGGAGCGCATCGACCGTACGGACGTGATCACCGAGATCCTGTCGCCCGAGGTGATGTGCCCGCCGATCGGCGCGGGGGTCCTGGCCCTCCAGTGCCGCGAGGGCGACGACGCCGTCATCGACCTCGTGAGCGGACTCGGCGACCCGGCGGCGTACCGCGAGACGACCGCCGAGCGGATGTTCCTCCATGTGCTCCAGGGCCATTGCAACAGCCCGATCGCCGGGTACGCGCAGGTCGAGCGGTCCGGCGACCTCTCGCTGCGGGCGAAGGTGTTCACGCCCGACGGCAAGACCGTGCTGAACGCGCACGAGTGGGCGGGCCCGCTCGACCCCGCCACGCTGGGCACGTCCGTGGCGGTGGCGCTGCTCCGGCAGGGAGCGCGGGAGCTGATCGACGGCATCGCGCACTGAGGCGTGACGACGGCGAAGCCCCCGGACACGAGGTGAGTGTCCGGGGGCTTCGCCACGATCCGCGAGCCGGGCCGACAGCTACGGCGACACCGGCAACGCCAGCGGCAGTGCAAGCGGCAGATCCGAAGCCGGATCCGAAGCCGGAGCCGGATCAGGCGGCACGCCTACTCGTGCTTCTCGCCCGCCGGTTCCGGGGTGAGGTCGTCGTGCGTGGGAAGACGGCGCTCGGGGGCGGACTTCGCGACGGGCTCCGCCTCCGCGCCGCTCGTGCCCTTGCCGCCGCCGCGTCGGGCCTCGATCTTCGCCGCGATGGGCTGCGTCCACCGGGCGGTGAGCGGGCCGACGATGACGAGGATCAGGACGTACGCGGTGGCGATGGGGCCGATGCGCGGCTCGGTGGCCACGGCCAGACCGGCGATGACGATGGAGAACTCACCGCGCGCCACGAGGGTGCCGCCGGCCCGCCAGCGACCGCGCGAGCCGACTCCGGCGCGGCGGGCCGCGTAGTAGCCGGTGGCGATCTTGGTGAAGGTGGTGATGATGGCCAGCAGGGCCGCGGGCAGCAGCACCGGCGGGATGTCGGCCGGGTTCGTGGAGAGCCCGAAGAAGACGAAGAACACGGCGGCGAACAGGTCCCGCAGCGGGGTGAGCAGCTTGCGGGCGCCCTCGGCGACCTCGCCGGAGAGCGCGATGCCGACGAGGAACGCGCCGACGGCCGCGGACACCTGGAGCTGCTGGGCGACCCCGGCGACCAGGACGGTGAGGCCGAGGACGACCAGGAGCAGCATCTCCGGGTTGTCGGAGGAGACCGCGCGGCTGATCAGGCGTCCGTGGCGGAGCGCCAGGTAGAGGACGAGTCCGACGGCCCCGAGCGCGATCACGAGCGCGAGGCTGCCGCCGGCCAGGCTGACTCCGGCGAGCATGGCGGTGAGCAGCGGCAGGTACACCGCCATCGCCAGGTCCTCCATGACGAGGACGCCGAGGATGACGGGGGTCTCGCGGTTGCCGAGCCGGCCGAGGTCGGTCATCACCTTCGCGATCACCCCGGACGAGGAGATCCAGGTGACCCCGGCGAGCGCGACGGCGCCGACGGGTCCCCAGCCGAGGATCAGCGCGGCGACGGCGCCGGGCGTGGCGTTGAGCACGAAGTCCACGGCGCCGGACGGGTATTGCGTCTTCAGGCTGGTGACCAACTCGGACGCGCTGTATTCGAGCCCCAGCAGCAGGAGGAGCAGGATGACGCCGATCTCGGCGCCCACCATGGTGAACTCCTCGCTCGCGTCGAGCGGGATCAGCCCTCCGTGGCCGAACGCCAGCCCGGCGAGGAGGTAGAGCGGGATGGGGGAGAGCCCTATCCGCCCGGCGAACCGTCCCACGAGCCCCAGCCCGAGGATGACGGCGCCCAGCTCCACCAGCAATGCAGTCGTGTCATGCACGGTCAGCCCTCCGCAATGATCTCGGAGAGCGCGTCGACGCCCTCACGCGTACCGACGGCGACGAGCGTGTCCCCGATGGCCAGTCGAAAATCCGGTTCCGGCGACGGGTGCGCGCTGTGCGTGCGCAGCACCGCCACGATGGACGCACCGGTCCGCGTCCGCGCCCGCGTCTCCCCCAACAGCCGCCCGCCGTACGGGGAGCGGGACCCGAGCGGGATGTGCTCGGTGACGAGGTCGATGCCCTCGGTCCGTACGGCGTCGATGGGCGCCGGGTCGATGAGGTGGGCGAGGGCGGTGGCCTCCGCCGTCGTGAGGGGGACCGAGAGTTGGCACGAATCAGGGTCGTCCTGTTCGTAGAACCCGATGAACCGGCGTCCGTCGTGGTGGACGACGACCGAGATGTGCTGGCCTGTCTCGGTCGTGAAGTCGTACTGAGCACCCACTCCGGGCAGTGACGTGCGGCGGGTTCCCATGGCTTCCTCCCGAGACGTGCGGCGATGCGCGCGCACTTGGCGATCTCTTTATTCAGCCATTACCTTATCGGGCGACGAAAATCCGTCGAGGGGCCGCAGGCAGGAGCCGTACGCCGTAGCCATCACGCACTTCCCGCCCTGACCGCCGTGATCGCCGTGGCCCGCCTGGCCGGAAATCGCTCCTGGTCGTCCACGTACGGGGAGGGCGGCGGAGTCACGCGCCCGCCGCGCGGCGGGCCGGCTTCCTGGCTTCACCAGAGGTGCAGGAAGTCCCGGACGTCGTCGAGGCCGTCGAGCGCCCGGCCGTCCACATCCGAGGGATCCGCCTCGGCGCGAGCCGCCAACGCATGTGTCAGCGCGAGGGCTTCATCGCTGAGCTGCCCGAACCGTCGAGCTGTGTGCCCGAGGCACAGACCGGCCAGCCCGAGCAGCGGGCTGCCGGGCACGGCCCGCGTCCCGACCCGCACACACCAGGACTCGACGAACTCCCGGTCGTCGTCGTTCAACGCGCTGCCGACGAGTACCCCTGCCGCCTCGTACTCGTGGGACCGGTCCCGGAGCGCCCGTTCGAGGACCTCGACGACCTCGTCGTGCGGCAGGGCAGGAGGGTTCTGGAAACTACGGTGGGTAGGCACGCCGCGAGACTACGCAGGCCGCCGGAACGCGCGCTCCGGGACTTCGGACGCGAGCAGCTCCAGGGCCTCCGCCCAGGGAAAGGGCTCCGCGTCGCCGCCGGGCGCGGGTGGCTGGGACGTGCGGGAGCCGATCAGGACGCCCATGTCCCGCAGTCCGGCCAGGCTCCGGCCGTACGCGGGGTGTGCGGCGAGGACGGAGTTCACGGCCGGGAGTACGGCGGTGGGGACGCCGAGCCCGTACGCCTCGCAGAGGATGCCGAGGGCCAGGGTGTCCGAGATCCCGGCCGCCCACTTGTTGATCGTGTTGAACGTGGCGGGCGCGACGGCGATGGCGTCCGGATCCGGGAACGGGCGCGGGTCGCCCGGGGAGCGCCAGGCGGAGCGGATCGGGTACCCGGTCTGCGCCTCGACGGCCGCCGTGTCGATGAAGCCGAGCCCCTGCGGGGTGGTGATGACGCCGACATCCCACCCGGCATCCTGCGCGGCGGTGATCAGCCGGCCGACCTCTCGGGCGATCCCGGCCGCGCAGACGACGACGTACAAGAACGGCTTGGGGTCCGGCCGGTCCGGCTGATCGCTCATGGGCTCCTCCGTTGATCGCTGCAGCGGTGCGGCTCAGCAGCGTACGGCGGGCCGACGGCGATAGGGGGAGAGCCCCGGGCGCACGGGCGACACCGATGAGTTTCGGCAGGGCTTGCGGTCTCACCACGGAGAACAATGGGATGACCGGGACTACGGGGATCACCAGGACCACCGTGACCACCGGGATCACCAAGACCACCGGGATCACGGAACACGGACCACGGAACACAGGAGGACGGCGTGGCTCAGCTGCTCAGGGTTCAGAACTTCACGGTGTCGAGTGACGGAGTCGCCGCCGGCGAGGACCAGACGCTGGAGAGGCCGTTCGGCAGTCATGTCGACCCGGCGCGGCTCTTCTCCTGGGCGGGCGCCACGGCGAGCTGGCCGAACCGCACGGACCCGGGCGGAAGCCGGGGCCTGGACGACTACTTCACGCGGGACTTCACGCACAACATCGGGGCCGAGATCATGGGCCGCAACAAGTTCGGCCCGCAGCGCGGCCCGTGGGAGAACCACGAGTGGCAGGGCTGGTGGGGCGATGAACCCCCCTTCCGCACCCCGGTGTTCGTGATGACCCATCACCCGCGCCCCTCGCTCACGCTCTCCGACACCACGTTCCACTTCGTCGAGGGCGACCCGGCGTCGGTCCTCGACCGGGCGAAGGAGGCGGCCGGGGGCAAGGACGTCCGGCTCGGCGGCGGAGTCACCACGGTCCGCGAGTTCCTCGACGCGGGCCTGATCGACGCCCTGCACGTGGCGGTCTCCCCGGTGAAGGTGGGGGCCGGCCTGCGCCTGTGGGACTCGCCGGACGAACTGCTCGACCGGTACCACCTGGAGGCGGTGCCGAGCCCGAGCGGCGTGACACATCACCTGTTCTGGCGGAAGTGACGGCGGTGGGCGGCCGGATTCGCTGAACGCCCGCCGCAGCCACCGAAAAGGACTTCCGCCTTGTCGCCCTTCGAACCTCGGCACGCGCCCGCCGGCGATGTGGGCGCGGCGCTCATGCTGATCGACTCCCGGCTCCGGACCGTCCACGGGGGCAACGCCGGGACCGACACCGAACAGGAGCAGCTGGCCCGGCAACTCATCGCGTCCTTGGGCCCGGAGGGTGTGGACGACCTACTGGACGGGACGTGCACGCTCGTCTACCTGTACACGAAGTGGCTCCGGGAGGCCTACGAGGCGCATGACAAGGACGTCATCGAGTACGTGGTGCCGACCTGCGTCGCCGCCCTGAAGATGATGCCGAGGAGCATTCCGCCCGAGGCCGTCCCCACGATGGCGGGTCTGATCATCGCGAGCGCCACCGACCTGAGTCCCACCCTGTGGCGCAGGCAGTACGGCAACTGGACGGATGCGGAACTGGCCCCGCTGGAGGCGACGGCGTTCCTGCTCGCGGAACACATCAACCGCTTGACGGACGACCCGGACTTCGCGACTCGCATGATCATGGAGGCGCTGTCGCAGGCGGAGGCGCGGTAGGGCGAGGAACGTCGCGGGGCCCGGCTCGGGAACACTCCGGGCCTCGCCGTCCCGGCGGACGCGGACGTCACTGAGGTCGCTGCCGGATGTCGTGACGAGTGTTCGTTCGGCTCACCCGAGGCGAGGTCTCGGTTCATCGGCCCTCGCGGTGTGAATGCCAGGCGCTGGCGGCGGTCGTGAGGCGCAGGGTCCACGGGATGGGGTCGGCGGTGCTGATCTCGGACCAGAGGGTGGCGTTGGCGGCGGCGAAGGCGGTGATGCCTTCGGCGGGGGCGGTGTGCCACGAGGGGATCTCGGCGGCCCACCGCTCGGCGGATTCGGGGGTGTGGCCGGAGGCGATGAGCCAGATGATCCAGTAACCGGCGTCGAGCCAGGCCGCTCCGCGGGTCGCCCAGGCCCAGTCGACCAGGCGGGCCCGATCGCCCTGGGGGGCGTGGTTGTCGACGAGGACGTTGGTGTTGTTCAGGTCGGTGTGCAGCAGGTGGGCGCCGGCGAAGAAGCGGAGGTCGTCCGGCTGGGCGGCACAGTGCTCCAAACGCTGTTCGGCGTGGCGCAGTTCGACGCCGGGGCAGGGGGTCTCTCCGAGGCGGCGTAGGAGGGTTGCGACCTCGGGGAGGTCGGGGGAGCCGGGGGCGTAGTCGGCGTGGTGGCCGTCGAGGGCTTCGAAGCCCAGGAGGTCCCATCCGGCGGTCTCGACCTGCCAGCGGAGGGCGGGGGCCAGGTCGGTGAGGTGGGCGGCGACGGTGGCCTCCCGGCGTTGGGTCCAGGCGCGGGGGTGGCCGGTGCGCAGACCTTTGATGTGCCAGGTGCCGGTGGCGGAGGTGATGCGGGCCGCGATCTCGCTGTTGGAGCCCTCGGTCGTCTCCTCGACCGTGAGGAGGGGGCCGGTGTGCTCTTCGACGGCGGCGCGGGCGGCGGGCGGCAGCTGGTCGAGGCCGATGCGGGTGGTCGCCATGGGGCTTCACTCTCGGAGGCGGGTGCGGGGGCGGGGGCGGGGGCGGGTCGGATCGACGTGGAAGAAGGTGTGGCCGGCCGGGCAGCCTTTGATGACGCTGGTCTTGTCCAGGAATCCGGGCGCTTGCGCCGATGAGTCCCTGGCGGGTGCGTTCTCGAGGTGTGGTCCTCCTCGCGCCTGCGTCGACGCAATCGGTAAGTCACCTGGTCGGGTGGGGTGTTCCGCCGTTTGGTGCTTGCGCCTTCTCGGCTGCGGTACCGTGATCGCGTCATCACGCTCTGTGTGTTCCCGCGCATGGGGCGGCCCCCGGTGGTGTTCGTAGCACCGAGCCGAGGGCCTTCACCCAACTAGTGGAAGCAGAAGGTCCACCGGGATGCTGTGGCATGCTATCGCGCCCTCTCGGCGCTACACGAAGGCTTCGCACGACGTCGTGCGTCATCCGCGTCTGGGCAGTGACGCGAAGGTTCTGATTCTTTACGTTCAGGGGTTGCCGGACGGCTGTACGGATCTGGCGTTGTCCGAGCATGCCCGGAAGCTGGGCCTCAAGGGGCGGGCGTTCCAGCGGGCCAAGGAGCAGTTGGTCATGTGCGGGTTCGTGCATGAGCGGCGGGTCTGCGGGGAGCGGGGCCGTTGGGTCACCCAGCAGCTGTTCTCCAATGCGCCGTTGGCCGAAGCCGAGGTTCTCGGTCTGTGGTGCGATGCCGGAATCGGTGTTTCCTCGTCTCCGAGTGCGCACTCTCCGGCCGTCGGCCGGCCGGGTACTCGGACGGTCGGTCGCCAACTACCGGTAGACGAAGAACGGGAGAAGAACTCTTCCCGCCCACCCACCGAAGACGCCGACCCGGCACCGGCCTTGGGGACGCTGACCCCTGAAGAGGCCGAAGCGGAGCGGGTTTTGCTGTCGCTCCAGCACGTCAGCGCGGATCTGCGGCTCGGTGTTCCCGAGGCTCGTTCGCTGGTCGCGCAGGCCGTGGAGTGGTTGCGGCGCGGGGTTTCCGGGGGTGAGCTGCGGCGGGTGCTGAGCGGCGATCTGCCGCAGAAGAGGGTTCGATACGCCGTGGGGTTCCTGCGCCACCGGCTGGAGGAGAAGATGCCCGAACCTCTCCCGCCCGCACAGGACATCGAGCCGGAGCCGTTGCCCTCGGACCCGCCGCCAGCGCCTCCCGTGCCTCGGTACGTCGCGCCCCTCGTCAGCTGCGCCGGACCCGGGCCCGAGCATGTCTTCCGGGCCATGGCGGGAGAGACCGAGTGCCCCGACTGTCTACAGGCCGCCGCCTGGGCCCGCTGGGCCGAGCGCCGGGCCGCGGACCTCGGCGTCGACTTGGCGGACGACGCGGCGGCCGCCGTGGAGGCCGGGCGGGATCCGGGCGGGTGGCGGGGACGGCTCGCTGCGTCTGCGGCTGCGGCTGTGCCTGCGGCAGGGGTGCCCGGGGGTGCCCGCCACCGGTAGCCCGGAGTGCCCGCGACCAGTAGCCCGGGGGTGCCCGCCACCGGTAGCCCGGGGGTGCCCGCGACCAGTAGCCCGGGGGTGCCCGCGACCAGTCGCCCCGGGGCGCCCGCCATCAGTAGCCCGGGGTGCCCAGCCCGCCCCCCGCCCGCCCCGCCCCGGTCCTCAGGGTCCAGGCAGGCCCGAAGCGGCCGCCAGCCGTGCTGCGGCCGCCTCGCGGACCTCGGGGGCCTCCATCGGGTCGTCGCGCAGGATCGCGATCCGGTCCAGGGCTTCCGGGCTCGCCGGGGCCGCGGCGATTCCGAGCAGGCGTGCGTTCTCCTCGCAGTCCCAGAGGGACTCGGTGTACAGGTCGTTCAGCCGGTCCGGACCGGCCCCGTCGTCGATGGCGGCCAACGCCTCCAGATAGGCGGCCCGTTCGTACGAGTGCGGGGTGCACGACCAGAAGCGGCGCAGGTGCGGCGCGGCGCCGGCGGCCCCGGGCCCGAGGACGGCCAGGCGTCGGGCCGTCCGGTCGGGGCCGCACCAGTTCCGCGTCGTCCACTGTTCGACGAGTTCTTCCACGAGTCCCGGCAGATCCTCCGGGCCGGGATGGTCGGCCAGGATCTCCGCCCCCAGGCGGGCCAGCCAGGGGCGGTCGTCCCGGGCCCAGGCGTGCGCCGCCGGTACGGCGAGGGCGCCCAGGCGTCCGACGGCCCGCCTGAGCAGGGGCAGCGGGCGGCGGCCGTCCGGCGTGCCCAGCGAGGGGACCAGCGGCAGCAGCCCCTCAGCGGGCTCCCGGCCGTTCAGGGCGCGCAGGGCGTCGAACCTCGTGGTGTCCTCGGTCGAGGGGGCGGCGAGCAGGGCGAGGAGCTCCGCGGTGGTGAGCCCGGCCAGGGACGGCCGGGGGGTGTGGGGACGGCCCCGGGTCGCGATCCCGAACCGCGTCCAGGGCTCGAGGAAGTACGGCAGCTCCGTTTCCGCGCGGATCCGGGCGAGTGCGACGCCACGGAGGTCCTCCCACCACTGCGGCGGCCAGCTCGCCGCCACCGATTCCAGTACGGGAACCCAGTGCTCGCCGTTGCGGACGTACGCCCGAAGTCCCTTCCTGGCCTCGTCCGATCCGGCGAGAGCCAGCAGCTCCAGCACCTCGCAGACCCGCAGGCAGGCCTCCTCGTCGCCCGTCAGCATCTCCACGACCGGCGTGGTGGGCAGCTCCAGGTCGCGGACCAGCCGCGCCAGGTACAGGGACCGGTCGTCGGTGCCGTCCCACCGCCAGTCGCGGCGGATCGCGTCGTACACGAACACGGCGGACCCCCGCGGGTCCTGGAGTGCCCGCGTCGCACCCAGGCCCCGTCCGCGTTGCAACAGGCCCTCGGTGGAGTCGGGGTGGGCGTAGGGCATCTCGTAGGAGTCGCTCATCACCCAGCACCCTGCCCGCCCCGGGCACCGGACCGCCAGGGGATATCGGCCGGGCGGCGTCCGACGGACTACCCCCGCCCCACCACCACCCCCGCCCGGTCGACGCAGATCACGTCGACCGCGACCGGTGCACCCCGCAGCACCGCCAGCGCCTCGTCGCGGGCGCGGGCGGCCACCAGGTCGCCCAGCGGCACCCCCGCCGCCTCGCACAGGCGCAGCGCCTCCAGCCCCGTGTTGGCCGTGGAGATCCGGGTGGCCAGCTCCTCGTCCGCCCCGCCCGTCCGGGCCAGCCCGGCCAGGAAGGGCTTGTCGACCTGGGAGCGGGCCGAGTGGAGGTCCAGATGGCCCGCCGCGAGCTTGGAGAGTTTCGCGAAGCCCCCGCAGATCGTGAGGCGGGCGACGGGATGCCGGCGTACGTATTTCAGGACCGCGCCCGCGAAGTCCCCCATGTCCAGCAGCGCGATGTCCGGCAGGCCGTACTCCGCCACCACCGTCTTCTCCGAGGTCGAGCCCGTGCAGCCCGCCACATGCGTCAGACCCGCCGCCCTCGCCACGTCCACGCCCCGGCGGATCGAGTCGATCCAGGCCGAGCAGGAGTAGGGGACGACCACCCCCGTCGTGCCCAGGATCGACAGGCCGCCCAGGATGCCGAGGCGGCCGTTCCACGTCGAGCGGGCGATCTCCTCGCCGTGGTCGACCGAGACCGTGATCTCCACGTCCCCGGACTCACCGTGCTCCGCCGCGACCCGGGCCACGTGCTCGCGCATCAGCTGCCGGGGCACCGGGTTCACCGCGGGCTCCCCGACGTCCAGCGGCAGGCCCGGGAGCGTCACCGTACCGACGCCGGGGCCGGCCCGGAACACCACGCCGGAGCCGGGCGGCAGCCTCCGTACCGTCGAGCGGACCAGGGCCCCGTGCGTCACGTCCGGGTCGTCGCCCGCGTCCTTCACCACCCCGGCCGTCGCCGCACCCCGCCCGGCCGTCAGCTCCTCCACCGCCAGCGCGAACGCCGGTGTCTGGCCCTTCGGCAGCGTGATGCTCACCGGGTCCGGGAAGTCGCCGGTCAGCAGTGCCGTGTACGCGGCCGTCGTCGCCGCCGTCGCACAGGCGCCGGTCGTCCAGCCGGGGCGCAGGCCGGTGTGTTTGAGTTGGGCACTGCGACCGCCCCGCGCCTCAGCGTTCATGAGAGGAGTCCGTTTCGATGCCGGTGCCGCCTGTGCACGTTCTTGTTCTGGGGGGCACGACCGAGGCGCGCCTCCTGGCCGAGAGCCTCGCCGGTGACCAGCGCGTACGTGTCACCAGCTCGCTCGCCGGGCGCGTCTCCGCTCCCCGGCTGCCGCCCGGTGACGTGCGCGTCGGCGGGTTCGGGGGCAGCGGCGGGCTCGCCGCCTGGGTGCGTGAGCACGGTGTGGACGCCATTGTCGATGCCACCCACCCCTTCGCCGCGACCATGAGCCGGAACGCGGCCGAGGCCGCCGCACAGGCCCATGTTCCCCTCCTCGCCCTCCGCCGGCCCGGCTGGGTCGCCCAGGACGGTGACCGCCGGCACGACGCCGGATCGCTCGCCGAGGCCGCCGGGCTGCTGCCCGCACTCGGCGAGCGGGTCTTCCTCACCACCGGGCGGATGGGGCTCGCCGCCTTCGCGGGACCGGGACTGGACGCGCTGTGGTTCCTCGTGCGGTCCGTCGACGCGCCGGAGCCGCCCTGCCCGGCACGGATGGAGGTCCTTCTCGACCGGGGGCCGTTCGATCTCGCCGGGGAGCGGGAGCTCATCCGCCGCCATCGCATCGACGTCCTCGTCACCAAGGACAGCGGCGGTGACGCCACCGCCCCCAAGCTCACCGCCGCCCGCGAAGCCGGGATTCCCGTCGTGGTCGTCGGGCGGCCACCGGTGCCCGAGGGGGTGCCGGTGGCCGGTACGCCCGACGAGGCCGTGCGGTGGGTTCGGCAGCTCTACGCCTCCGGGTAGCGGCGCGGCGTCCAGACGACGCTCCGGCCGTCCTCGCCCCGCTTCACCCACCGCGTCTGCGAGGACCCCACGATCAGCAGCGTCCGCATGTCCACCTCCGCCGGGTCCAGATCGGCCAGCCGTACCGTCCGCACGCTCTCCGTCGGGCCGCCCACATCCCTGGCCAGGACGACCGGGGTGTCCGCCGAGCGGTGCTCCAGAAGCAGGTCGCGGGCCTTGCCCACCTGCCATGTACGGGACTTCGAGCCCGGGTTGTACAGCGCCAGCACCAGGTCCGCCGAGGCCGCGGCACGCAGGCGTTCGGCGATCACCTCCCACGGCTTGAGCCGGTCCGAGAGGGAGATCGTGGCGTAGTCGTGGCCCAGCGGCGCGCCCGCGCGGGCCGCCGCCGCGTTGGCCGCGGTGACGCCGGGCAGCACGCGTACGGGGATGTCCTCGTACGCGTCCTGCGAGGCCACATCCAGCACCGCCGTCGCCATGGCGAAGACCCCGGGGTCGCCGCCGGAGACCACCGCGACGCGGTGGCCGCGCCGGGCCAGGTCCAGGGCGAACTCGGCCCGCTCCGACTCCACCTTGTTGTCGGAGCCGTGCCGCGCCTGACCCGGGCGGACCGGCACCCGGTCCAGATAGGTCGTGTAGCCGACCACGTCGTCCGCCGCCGCCAGCGCCCCGCGCGTCTGTGGCGTCAGCCACAGCGGGCCCGCCGGTCCGGTCCCCACGACCACGACCTCGCCACCGGTCCGCCTGGAGGGGCGCACCGCGTCGATACGACTCGGCAGCACCGCCACCGAGAAGTACGGGACCGACGCCGGGTCGATGTCCGCCAGGTCGCCCGTGCGCTCCCCGGCCATCGTCGCGCGCTCCACGTACCGCGCCTCCGCCAGCCTCCCCGACGCCTCGAACGCTCCGCGCACCGCCGGGAACGTACGGCCCAGCTTCATCACCACCGCCGTGTCCGTGGCGGCGAGACGGGCCGTCAGCTCCTCCTCCGGCAGCGTGCCGGGGAGGATGGTGAGGATCTCCTCGCCCTCGACGAGGGGGGTGCCGAGGCGGGCCGCCGCCGCGCTGACGGACGTCACGCCCGGGATGACCTCGGTCGCGTAACGGTCGGCCAGACGCTTGTGCATGTGCATGTACGAGCCGTAGAACATCGGGTCGCCCTCGGCGAGGACCGCGACGGTCCGGCCCGCGTCCAGATGCGCCGCGAGGCGGGCCGCGGCCTTCTCGTAGAACTCCTCCAGCGCGCCCCGGTAGCCGCCCGGGTGGTCCGTGGTCTCCGTCGTGACCGGGTAGACCAGGGGCTCCTCGATGTGGTCGGGCCGCAGGTGCGCGGCCGCGATGGACCGGGCGATCGAGCGGCCGTGGCGGGCGCTGTGGTACGCGACGACATCGGCCTCGCCGATGGCCTGGACGGCCCGCAGGGTCATCAGGTTCGGGTCGCCGGGGCCGAGCCCGACGCCGTAGAGCCTGCCGCCGCTGCTGCTGAACTCGGTCACTACTCTTCCTCGCTGGCGATGGCGTTGAGCGCGGCCGCCGCTATCGCGCTGCCGCCGCGCCTGCCCCGCACGATCAGGTGCTCCAGGCCCGACGCGTGCGCGGCCAGGGCCTCCTTGGACTCGGCCGCGCCGATGAAGCCGACCGGGACGCCGATGACGGCGGCGGGGCGCGGGGCGCCCTCCTCGATCATCTCCAGCAGCCGGAAGAGGGCGGTCGGGGCGTTGCCCACCGCGACCACCGCTCCCTCCATCCGGTCCCGCCACAGCTCCAGGGCCGCCGCACTGCGGGTCGTGCCCATCTTCGCGGCCAGCTCCGGCACGGACGGGTCGGACAGCGTGCACACCACGTCGTTGTTCGCGGGCAGCCGCTTGCGGGTGACCCCGCTGGCCACCATCGCCACGTCGCAGAGGATCGGCGCGCCCGAGCGCAGCGCGGCGCGGGCGTCGGCCACGGCGTTCGGCGAGAAGGCGAGGTCCGTCACGAGGTCGACCATGCCGCAGGCGTGGATCATCCGGACGGCGACCTGGCTCACGTCGGCGGGCAGCCCGGCCAGATCCGCCTCCGCGCGGATGGTGGCGAAGGACTGGCGGTAGATCGCCGGTCCGTCCTTCTCGTACTGGTGCACAGTGCTGTCGCTTTCTTCTGCCGGTAGGGGGAGGGGAGAGGGGGGTGATGCTCAGGCGCGGGCCGCGGCCACCGCTGCCGCGAGCGCTGCCGGGTCGTTCCGTACGGTCGTCGCCGTCGCCGTCGCCGTCGCTGTTGTTGTTGTTGCCGTCGTCGTCGTTGTCGCCGTCGTCGCCGCCGTTGCCGGGAGGTCCCGGCGTTCGCCCCGCACGTGGGAGATCCGGTGTCCGTCGGGCGTGACGACCACGTCGATCCACTCACCGTGGGGGTGGCCGCAGCGGCGTTCGCACCCGGACCAGTACACAGGCAGCCGCCCGACCGGTCCGACGGCGGCCCCCGCTTCGGCCCGCACATCGGCCAGCGACTTCGCGCAGCCGGGGTGGCCGATGCAGGCCCCCACCCCGGTCCACGGGGAGCCGGGGCCGGCGATCAGCCCTGCCGCGTCCAGGGTGCGCAGGGCCGCCGCCGCGCGCTCCGGCGTGAAGGGGCCGGGGACGACGATGCCGCGCCACGGGGTGAGCCGCAGCTCGTCCCCGTACCGCCGGGCCGTCGCGGTGAGCAGCTCCCACTGGGCGGGGGTGAGCCGGCCGAGCGGTACGCCGATGCTGATCGCCGTCGTGGCGCCGCTGTCCGGGGCGGTGACCGGGCCCGGCTCCGGGGCTCGCACCGCACCCGGGCGGGGGCGGTGCACGGCCGTCGTCGCCGCCGCTCCGACGACCCGGGCGACCTCGCCGGGCAATGCGGTGCGTACGTCGTCGGGCAGGTCCTTCACCCGCCACGCGCCGGAGTCCCGGGCGGCGCGGAGGAACACCCCGGCGGCCAGGAGCGCGGCGCGGGGGCCGTCGGCCGCGGACAGCCGGAACACCTCGTCGGCCGCCCCGACCCGCAGCAGGACCTTCGAGCCCTCCGCTATCAAGGTCACGTCCGCGCCCAGCGCGTCCACGTCACCCCGCCCGGAGTCGAGGGCGAAGAGGAAGCGTCCGGAGAGCGATGCGGCGGCGGCCGACCCGCACACCAGGCGGTCCAGTTCGCTCAGCCACTCCCCGAGCGCGGGCGAACCGTCCAGACCGGCGAGCGGCGAGGCCACGATGTTGCGGGCCCGCTCGTGCGCGGCGGAGGGCAGCAGCCCGGCGGCCGTGAGCAGTTCGGCTAGCTCGCCGCCGCACTGGGCGTCGAGGCCGCGCAGCTGGACGTTGCCCCGCGAAGTGAGATGCAGGTCACCGTCCCCGAACCGGCCCGCCACCGCCGCCAGTGCGTCCGCCCGGTCCGCGCTCAGCACGCCGCCGGGGATGCGTACGCGGGCCAGCGCCCCGTCGTCGGCCCGGTGCAGCCGCAGCGTCCCCGGGCAGGCGTCGCCGCCGCTGCGGGGGGAGACGCCGCCCGCGGAAAGGGGCGAGAGGGCGGAATCGGGCATGGCGGCGAGCATACCGACCACACCGATCCGATCGGCGGGGTCGGTCCTGTGACCTGCGGGACAGAGGGTGGCGGGAGCGCTCCTGCGACCTGGCGGGGCAGAGACCGGCCGGGCTACACCTGTGACCTGCGGGCAGAGACCGGCGGGGTCGCTCCTGTGACCTGCGGGCAGAGATCGGCGGGGCCCACGCGGGACCTGCGTGCAGAGACCGACCGGGCCACACCCGTGACCTGCGGGACAGAAGGTGCGCGGCGCATCGGCGAACAGCCGGAACAGTGATCACCACCGCACCCCCGCCCCCTGCCCCGCGCCCGCCCCGCCGCTTAGGATGCAGGCGGTGGTCCGTTCAGGCCGCCATCGCCAGACGGCGACAGGGGAGGAAGCCCGGTGAGATTCCGGCGCGGTCCCGCCACTGTGAGCACGGCCGCCGCCACCGGCCGGGCGAGTCAGGAACTCCCTTCCCCGAGCGCCCGGTTTCCCACCGGGTGCGGTGCCCGGCCCTCCGCCGGGTGTCCGGGGAGACCCTCCGACACCGCCCGGGGCGTGGACACCCCGAGGAAGGCCTGACGCAGCATGATCCTGCTCCTGTCGACGTCCGACACCGACCTCCTGAGCGCCCGCGCTTCCGAGGGACCCGTCAGTTACCGGTACGCCAACCCCTCCCGCGTCCCCCTCGACGGACTGCCGGAACTGCTGGACGGCGTCGACCTCGTCGTCGTACGCCTCCTCGGCGGTGTCCGGGCCTGGCAGGAGGGGCTGGACGCGGTGCTGGCCACCGGCCGCCCCGTCGTCGTGCTGACCGGTGAGCAGGCCCCCGACGCCCAGTTGATGGCCGCGTCCACCGTGCCGATCGGCATCGCCGCCGAGGCGCACGCCTACCTCGCGCACGGCGGGCCCGCCAACCTGGAGCAGTTGGCCCGGTTCCTGTCCGACACCGTGCTGCTGACCGGCCACGGCTTCGAGCCGCCCGCCCCGGCCCCCGCGTGGGGCCCGCTGGAGCGGGACGCCCGTCCGGTGCCCGAGGGTGCGCCGACCGTCGCCGTCCTCTACTACCGCGCCCACCACATGAGCGGGAACACCGCGTTCATCGACGCGCTGTGCACCGCCGTCGAGGAGGCCGGAGCCCGGCCGCTCCCGCTGTACGTCGCGTCCCTCCGCACCCCCGAGCCGGAGCTGATCGACGCACTCCGCGTGGCCGGCGCCATCGTGACCACCGTCCTCGCGGCGGGCGGCACCAAGCCCGCCGAGGCGTCGGCCGGCGGTGACGACGAGTCGTGGGACGCGGGCGCGCTGACCGGCCTGGACGTGCCGATCCTCCAGGCGCTCTGCCTCACCAGCCCGCGCGCCGCGTGGGAGGAGAACGACGAGGGCGTCTCCCCGCTGGACGCGGCCACCCAGATCGCGGTGCCGGAGTTCGACGGCCGGCTGATCACCGTCCCCTTCTCCTTCAAGGAGATCGACGAGGACGGGCTGCCCGCGTACGTCGCCGACGCCGAGCGCGCGTCCCGGGTCGCCGGGATCGCCGTACGCCACGCGAAGCTGCGGAACATCCCGAACGCGGAGAAGCGCATCGCGCTCGTGCTCTCCGCCTACCCGACCAAGCACTCCCGGATCGGGAACGCCGTCGGTCTCGACACGCCCGCCAGCGCCGTGGCCCTGCTGCGCCGGCTGCGCGCCGAGGGGTACGACTTCGGCCCGGAGGCCGACATCCCGGGGCTGGTCTCCGGCGACGGCGACGAGCTGATCTACGCGCTGATCGAGGCGGGCGGCCACGACCAGGAGTGGCTGACCGAGGAGCAGTTGGCCCGCAACCCGGTCCGGATCCCGGCCGCCGACTACCGCCGCTGGTTCGCCACGCTCCCGGAGGAGCTGCGCACCTCGGTGGAGGAGCACTGGGGCCCGGCGCCCGGCGAGATGTTCGTGGACCGGTCCGCGAACCCGGAGGGCGACATCGTCCTCGCGGCCCTGCGGCGCGGGAACCTCCTCATCCTCATCCAGCCGCCGCGCGGCTTCGGCGAGAACCCGATCGCGATCTACCACGACCCCGATCTGCCGCCCTCGCACCACTACCTGGCCGCCTACCGCTGGATCGCCGCCTCCGCCGACGACAACGGCTTCGGCGCCGACGCCATGATCCACCTCGGCAAGCACGGCAACCTGGAGTGGCTGCCCGGCAAGAACGCGGGCCTCTCCGCCGCCTGCGGGCCGGACGCCGCCCTCGGCGATCTGCCGCTGATCTACCCGTTCCTGGTGAACGACCCGGGCGAGGGGACACAGGCCAAGCGGCGCGTCCACGCCACGCTGATCGACCACCTGGTGCCGCCGATGGCCCGCGCCGACAGCTACGGCGACATCGCGCGCCTGGAGCAACTCCTCGACGAGCACGCCCAGATCGCGGCCATGGACCCGGCGAAGCTCCCGGCCGTCCGCGCGCAGATCTGGACGCTGATCCAGGCCGCGAAGCTCGACCACGACCTCGGCCTGGAGGACCGGCCGGAGGACGAGGGCTTCGACGACTTCATCATGCATCTCGACGGCTGGCTCTGCGAGATCAAGGACGTCCAGATCCGCGACGGCCTGCATGTGCTGGGCAACCCGCCCGCCGGGAACGACCGGGTCAACCTGGTGCTGGCCGTGCTGCGCGCCCGCCAGATCTGGGGCGGTACGGCGTCCCTCCCCGGCCTGCGCGAGGCGCTCGGCCTCGACGAGTCGGCCGCCACCCGCACCGCCGCCGACGCCATCGAGGAGCAGGCCCGCGCGCTGGTCCAGGCGATGGACGACGCCGACTGGGACCCGGCCGCCGTGCCGGGCGTCGCCGCCGGGCTGCCGGACGCGGTCGCCGACATCCTCACCTTCGCGGCCACCGAGGTCGTCCCGCGGATGGCGGCCACGACCGACGAACTCACCCACGCCGTGCACGCGTTGAACGGCGGTTTCGTGCCCGCGGGCCCCTCCGGCTCCCCTCTCCGCGGGCTGGTCAACGTCCTCCCCACCGGCCGCAACTTCTACTCGGTCGACCCGAAGGCCGTCCCGTCCAAGCTCGCCTGGGAGACGGGCCAGGCGCTGGCGGACTCCTTGCTGACCCGCTACCGCACGGACAACGGCGACTGGCCCACCTCGGTCGGCCTCTCCCTCTGGGGCACCAGCGCCATGCGCACGGCGGGCGACGACATCGCCGAAGCGTTCGCGCTGCTCGGCATCCGGCCCGTCTGGGACGACGCCTCGCGCCGCGTGACGGGCCTGGAGCCCATCTCCTACGAGGAGTTGGGCCGCCCCCGCATCGACGTCACGCTGCGCATCTCGGGCTTCTTCCGGGACGCGTTCCCGCACACGATCGGGCTCCTCGACGACGCCGTACGGCTGGCCGCCTCGCTCGACGAACCGGCCGAGCAGAACTACGTACGGGCCCACGCCCAGGCCGACCTGGCCGAGCACGGCGACGAACGCCGGGCCACCACCCGCATCTTCGGCTCCCGCCCCGGCACGTACGGCGCGGGCCTCCTCCAGCTCATCGACTCCCGCGACTGGCGCACCGACGCCGACCTCGCCGAGGTCTACACGGTCTGGGGCGGTTACGCCTACGGCCGCGAGCTCGACGGCCGCCCGGCCCGCGAGGAGATGGAGAGCGCCTACCGGCGCATCGAGGTCGCCGCGAAGAACACCGACACCCGTGAGCACGACATCGCGGACTCGGACGACTACTTCCAGTACCACGGCGGCATGGTGGCGACCGTGCGCGCGCTGAAGGGCAAGGCCCCGGAGGCGTACATCGGGGACTCCACCCGCCCCGAGACGGTCCGCACGCGCACGCTCGTGGAGGAGACCTCCCGCGTCTTCCGCGCCCGGGTCGTCAACCCCAAGTGGATCGAGGCGATGCGCCGCCACGGCTACAAGGGCGCGTTCGAGCTGGCGGCCACCGTCGACTACCTCTTCGGGTACGACGCCACGACCGGAGTCGTCGCCGACTGGATGTACGACAAGCTCACCGAGACGTATGTGCTGGACCCGGAGAACCGCCGGTTCCTCCAGGAGGCCAACCCCTGGGCCCTGCACGGCATCGCGGAACGCCTGCTGGAAGCCGAGTCGCGCGGTATGTGGGCCAAGCCCGACCCGGCGGTGCTGGACGCGCTGCGCCAGGTGTACCTGGAGACGGAAGGGAACCTGGAGGGCGAGGACTGAGCCCGTCCTGACCCTGCCCCGATCCGCTTCCGACCGGCACAATCACGGTCATGGGGACCACGGGGCAGGGGCAGGGGCAGGGCCGTCCGGACGCGGACGAGGCCACCGAGCAGGAGAGCGCCGCGCCCGCGCGGCGCTCCGCGGT
The DNA here is from genome assembly GCF_044333935.1 of Streptomyces sp. NPDC020884. Lineage (NCBI taxonomy): Bacteria > Bacillati > Actinomycetota > Actinomycetes > Kitasatosporales > Streptomycetaceae > Streptomyces > Streptomyces sp. NPDC020884. Next base: position 472,728 of record NZ_JBIRRY010000005.1, read on the forward strand.
GGGAGAGGTCCTGGCCGCTCTGGGCGCGATGGCGATCTCCGGAGTGACCGGCGCGGCGCTCGCCGCCCTCGTGGTCGGCCTGATCCTGAAGGACGCGCCCGTCTACGGCACCGGCGGCGTTGTCCTGGCCGCTCTGATCGTCGTCGCCGCCCTCGGCAGCCGCCGTGGGGAGCCCGAGGAGCCGCCGGCCGGCCGGATCGCCCTGGCCCGGATCGAGGACCTGCGGGCGACGAGCGGCGAAATGGCCGACGTACCGGTCGAGTTCAGGCTGACGGTGGCGCCGGAGGGCCGGTCGGCGTACCGGGTGAAGATCAGCCAGCAGATCAACCTGGTCGACATCCCCTCCTACCGGCCGCGCGGTATCGCGGTCGTGGAGTACCACCCGGAGAAGCCCTGGGACGTGCGGATCATCACCCGGCCGACCCCGGAGTGGAGCCGCCGTGCCGAGGATGCGGAGATCGACTCCGCGCCCGAGTCCACCCTGGTGCACGACCCGGGCCTGGGCGAGGGCTCCTGGTGCATGCTGGTCCTCTTCGCGTTTCTGGCGTGCGCGGCGCTGGTGGTGCTGGTCTTCCGGGGTGAGCTGTTCACGTCGGACGACGAGGGCCCGGCGCAGCCGCCGTCCTCCTCGTCCTCCTCCACCTCCTCCCGTACGTTCTCGACCTCCACCACGGTCTCCGGGCCCTCGTCCTCGCTGCTGATCCTCGGGCGGATGCGGGAGACGGCCACGCAGCTGGAGACCCGGGTGGACACCGCGTACGTCACCGGAATCACCATCGAGGACCACCGCATGGCGGTGCGCGGCGACTCCGCCCGCCCGGTCTCCGAGACGGTGCACCTCCAGACGCTCCCGTACGAACTGTTCCCCGCCCTGGTCCGCGAGGCCCGCACCACCCTGGGCGTGCGCGATCCCAGGTCCTGGCGCATCGACGTCACCCCGGGCGCCGGCGCCGGGGAGGGGCCGAGGGTCCGGGTCACGGTGACCGGCGAGGAGGGCACCGCCCACCTGGACGCGGACGCGACGGCCAGGATCACGGAGCGGCGACCGGTGAGGCGGACGGCCGGAGCCGGCTGACGCGGGGGCTCCCGGGACGTGAACCCGTCTCCACAGGTCATGCGTGACCGGTTTGGTACGTTGCTGCGAAAGACGGCCGGAACGTGGGGGAGACGCTCGTGGCATGGGATGAGTGGGAGCGGCTGAAGGAGGACTCCTCCCAGCGCCAGGACGTGGGGATGCAGCTCAATCAGCACCCGGCGGGGGACGGGCCCGGCCCGGCCACGAGCGGCGTGACCGGCGGGGTGAAGTCCACCAAGAAGGCGTGGAACGACGCCGGCGCGGGCATCGGGTCGCTGCGGGAGGGCATCGACCAGGCGGTGAGCCGGCTGCGGGACGGGCAGCAGGGTCTCGGCGCGGGGGAGGACTGCCTGACCGCGGGAGCGCAGACATCCGTGCACGCGTCGTGGGACCGTTACGTCAAGGCCGTGGGCAAGCGGTGCGACAGCGTCAAGGGAATCCTGGAGAAGACCGGGCACGACCTGCTCCTGACCGACGAGGCCGTGACGGCGGAGCTGGCCAGGATCAAGACGGCGCACGCCGACACGCCCGCCGTCGGCGGCCAGGACGCGGGGCGGTGACGGGCCGGTGAACCTCACGACCCTCAAGCAGCTCAAGCCGTCCGAGTGGGAGGAGGCGGCCGACGGCTACCGCTCCACCGGCGACATGGCCGCGAAGGCCAAGGACCACGTGGAGAACGTGGTCGTCGCCGGGATCCGCACGTCCCTGCGGGGCGAGGCCGCGGACGCCGCCATCGCGGAGCTGAAGCGGGTCGCGGCCAACTTCCACTACACCCAGGTCCAGTGCGGCCTGGTGAGCGCCGCCCTGAACGGGTTCGCGTACGACATGGAAGCCGCCCGCAAGAAGCTCCTGTCGGCCCTCGACGACGCGGAGGCCCGGAAGTTCACGGTCGGCCCCGACGGGAGCGTCGCCTACCCGGCGGCGCAGCCGAAGAACGGCGTCGAGCTGCCGCCCGAGGCCGGTACCACCAACGGGGCGACCGACCCCACCGCGCAGGCGGTCGGCCGCCAGGCGGCGCACCTGAACCCCAACCCGCACGCGGCCGTGGCCCAGGAGATCGCCGACCGGATCGCCGGGGCGCTCACGGCCGCCACGGAGGCGGACGGGAAGTGGGCGCCCAAGGTCCGCGCGCTGACGGCGGACGACGACCTCACCGTCTCGGACGCCGACTGGAAGGACACGCGGTCCGACATGGAGGGCGTGCGGGACGCGGGCAAGGCGTACCTGGACGCGATCGGCGGACCGCCGAAGGACGGCACCCCGCAGGCGAACGCCGCGTGGTGGGCGGGCCTCACCCCCGAGGAGCGAGAGGCGTACCTGTCGCTCGACCCCGCCCTGGTGGGCAGGCTCGACGGCCTTCCCTCCGCCATCAGGGACGAGGCGAACCGGGTCGTGCTCGACGAGACGCAGGCCGATCACCGGCTCCGGCTGAACGCCCTCCCCAAGCCTCCCGCCAACGAGTGGACGTGGATCACCGCGGGCGGCTACCCGTCCAAGGTGCACACCGACGAGTGGATGGACTGGAACAGGAAGCACGGGGACGAGTACCGGCGGCTGGAGACGTCGCTCAAGGGGATGAACGCCCTGCGGACCCGGTTCGACCAGACCGGCGAGCGGGGCCTGCCCGAGGCCTATCTGCTCGGGTTCAGCGCCGAGGGCAACGGGCGGGCCATCGTGGCCACGGGCAATCCGGACACGGCCGAGCACCAGGCGGTGTACGTCCCCGGCACGACGGCGAACCTCGGCAAGGTCGAGGGGGACATCGACCGGATGACGCAGCTGTGGCGCCAGACCCAGGAGGCGGCGCCGGGCGGATCCGTCTCCACCATCACCTGGCTCGGCTACGACGCACCGCAGGACGTGGTGAAGGACGCGCCCTTCGAGCACTACGCCTACGACGGGGCCCCCGCGTACCGGCAGTTCATGGACGGCCTGGAAGCCTCGCACAGCGGCCCCGGCGAACCGCACCGCACGGCCGTCGGACACTCGTACGGCACCACGCTGATCGGGGCGGCGGCGGAGAAGGGCGACCTCAACGCGGACGACGTGATCCTCGCGGGGAGCCCGGGTGTCAAGGTCGGGTCCGCGGAGGAGATGGACGTCCCCGCGGGACATGTGTGGAACCAGGAGGCGGACGGCGACAAGGTCCCCGACATCGGCCGCTGGGGCCACGGCGGAAGCCAGTGGAGCCTGGGCGGCGGCGTCTTCCTCATCCCCAGCGACGAGGCCTTCGGCGCCAACCAGATGAACACCGACGCCGAGGGCGGCGGAGGGCCGGGCGGCACCAAGGGGGTGGAAGGGCACAGCGGCTACTGGGACGAGTCATCGACGGCGCTGAAGAACCAGGCGCTCGTCGTCGTCGGTGAATACGGCGACGTCACGAAGCCCGGGTGACCGCCCCGCCGACTGCCCACACCGCACACACCGCACCGCGCATCCTTGTGCGCCTCCGCATCCGACCGAGGATCTCCGTTGTTCCGACCTCCGCGAACCACCGGGCGTGCTGCTGTCGAGCGCCGCACCCGGGTGCACCGCTCCTTCCGGGGCGGTGTTCCCACCGCCCTCGTCCTGACCGCTCTTCTCCTCAGTGGATGTGGCATGAACGACTCCAGCACCCCCAGCTCGCCCGGCGAGGGATCCTCCGCACCCGGCGACGCCTCCTCGGGCGTGCCGGCTGCCGGCACCGCCACGACCGACGAGGCGGCGGACGCGCTCGAAGCCGTCTCCAGCCAGATCTACCAGTACGCCGGCGTGCCCGGTAAGGCGTCCGAGCCGGGCCCCGGGGTCAAGGAGTGCGAAGGGAAGGACCCGGAGCGGTTCTTCCGGGTGTTCCACCCGTGGAACTTCCAGCCCGGCTCCGCCGCCGACTCCGACCGGGCGATGGAGAACCTCAAGAAGAAGCTGAACACCGGCGGCTGGGTCCTGAAGAAGGAGTACCGGGACAACAGCGAGAACGAGAACCTCAACCTGGTCGCGGACAACGACGCCAAGAAGGTCAGCGTCTGGATCGTCCAGTACCGCGACCGGGCGAAGCCCAGCCTGGGGATCACGACGATGTCCGGGTGCTACGAGGTGCCCGAGGGCACGAAGGTCGAGAAGTTCTGAGACGGCGGCCCACGCGCCCACCGCACCGCGCCGACCGCTCGCACCGCGCCGACCGCTCGCACCGCGCCGACCGCCCGCACCGCGCCGACCGCTCGCACCGCTAAATCGGCTGGCTCCCGCTGTCCGTGCCCCGCAGGGTTGACCGTATGACGACGCACGATCGCGTGTTCCTGCCCGGTCTGGCCCTGTCCCGGATCCTCTACCAGGAGGCCGTGAGGCCGATCCTCGACGCGGAGTGTCCCGGGCTGCGGTATGCCGCGGCCCGGGTCGGCGCCGGCTCCGAGGTGCTCGGCCTGGACACCGCCCGGTCGGCGGACCACGAGTGGGGCCCCCGGCTGGACCTGTTCCTGGAACCGGCGGACGCCGCCGCGCACGGGGAGCGGCTGCACCTCCTGCTCGCGGAGCGGCTGCCCAAACAGGTGCGCGGCTGGCCGACGCACTTCCGGCACGGCGACCCGGCGGACCCGATCGGTCAGATGGACCTGACCGACGGCCCGGTCGACCACCGGGTCTCCGTCGGCGACGTCGCCGGCCTGCTGCGCGATCAGCTCGGACTGGGGCCCGGCCCCGACGGGGAGCCCCCACGCCCCACGGTCCGCGACTGGCTGGCCATGCCGCAGCAGAAGCTGGCGGAGACCACGGGCGGCGCGGTGTTCCACGACGGGGTCGGGGCGCTGACCCGGGCGCGGGAGACGCTGGCCTGGTACCCGGACGAGGTGTGGCGCTATCTGCTGGCCTGCCAGTGGCAGCGGATCTCCCAGGAGGAGGCGTTCGTCGGGCGCTGCGCGGAGGTGGGGGACGAGCTGGGTTCCGCGGTGGTCGCGGGGCGGCTCGTGCGCGACCTGATGCGGCTGTGCCTGCTCCTGGGACGGCGGTATGCGCCGTACGGCAAGTGGCTGGGGAGCGCCTTCGCCCGGCTGCCCGAGGCCGACGGGCTGCTGCCCGCCCTGCGGGGAGCCGTCACGGCCGGGGACCACCCGGCGCGCGAACGGCACCTCTGCGACGCGTACGAGGCCGTGGCCGCGCTGCAGAACCGCACGGGCCTCACGGATGCGGTGGACCCCGGGCGGCGGCCGTACCACAGCCGCCCGTTCCAGGTGCTGCACGCCGAGCGCTTCGCCCACGCCCTGGCCCGGACCATCACCGACCCGGAACTCCGGGCTCTGCCGCTGACCGGGAGCGTGGACCAGTGGGCGGACAGCACGGACTTCCTGGGGCGGCAGGGGGCCGTGCGGGCCGCGGTCGACGCGCTCGGCTGACGCCGAAGGCCCGTTGAGGACGGTCAGCACCAGGACGGACCGCCGGCCCCGGGAAGGTCTCCCGGGGCCGGCGGACGTACGAGAAGGAGCGCGTCAACGCCCCGGACTCCAGCAGGACACGTCAGTTGGCTTCCACCAGGTGATGGGCGGGGACCTTCACCGTGCGGGCGCCCTTCTTGCCGCCGAGGACGACCTTGCGCAGCGCGCTGTTGTTGGCGTGGTTGGTCTCCTGGAGCCGGTTCTCCGGGTTGGCGAGGACCTGGATGTAGTACGTGCCGTTCGGCAGGTCCGTGATGTCGAAGGACTGGCCGGGCAGGTCCTGGGTGTAGGTGTCACCGGAGCCGACGTCGAGCACCTCGCGGACGGAGATCGAGTTCTCCTGGCCGCACGCGGTGGACAGGTCGGTGTTGTCCGGGTGCCAGTTGGCGTTCTTCACCGTGTAGTCGACGGCGTCGGTGTTGGCCAGGCAGAACGCCTCCTTGCCGCTGCGCACCGACTCCTTCTGATCGGCCTTCAGCAGCCGGTAGCTGGCGAAGTCCGTGAAGTGCCAGTGCTCGTGGCCGGGACGCGGGTCCCACTCCATCGTGCCGGTCGGGGTGTAGCCGACCTGCTTGCCGTCGGCGTCGTAGAAGTACTGGTAGGCGTCCATCAGCTCCTTGCCCGGGGAGCGGAAGCCGTCCACGACGAGCTTGGCCGGGCCCGCGTTCCACACATTGGCGCTGAAGGCGAGGTAGTCCTTGTCCGGCTCCTCCTCGTAACCTTCGCTGACGGTGATGCCGTACGCGGGCAGCGAGCGCAGGTCAGGCTTCGGCACGTCGGGCACGGTCGCCTTGCCGGTGGGCCGCTTGGCGTTGGGCTGCGCACCGGGCGCCTGGCGCGACCCGTCGGTCTGCCCGGCGCGGTCGCCGACCGTGGCGGCCGAGAAGGCCTGCCGCTGGAGGGACTCCTTCTTCAGCGCCCAGGGCAGGGCGGGCGGAGCCGGCGGGTAGGGGCCGTGGCCGACGTTGAACGTGGGGCCGGCGCCGGTCGTCCGGGTGGCGGGGGCTTCGGTACGGGCGGGGGCGCCGTGCCCGGCGTGGGCGGAGGGCGCGGCGGGCGCTTCGGCGGCCTGCCCGTGCCCTGCGTGGCCCGCGTGGCCCTCGTGCCCGGAGGCGGCGGACTTCGGAGCCGCGCTGCGGGGCTCGGCGGGAGCGCCCTCGCCCTCGCCCTCCTCCCAACTGCGCTCGCGCACGACGACCTTGACGGTCTGCGGCTTGTCGGCGATGCCGAAGAGGTCGCGGTACTTCTTCGTCACGGAGATCTTGGCGGTGTAGGTGCCGGCGGCCAGCTGGACCGGATCGGAGTAGTACCCGGCGTAGGTGTTGGAGGCCCAGCCGTTCTCGACGCCCCACACCGAGCCGAGGGTGAAGGGGTTCACCGTACAGCTCTGCGGATACTTCGAGTTGGCGGGGGCGTCCGGCCGGATCCGCCCGGAGGCGTTGTTCGGGCAGAAGGCCTCGGTCTTGTTCAGCACGGTCTTGCCCGCCGCGTCGGTGACCGCGATCTGCGCGAAGTCCGGCAGCCCGGAGAAGTCCTTCACGAGCCCGGCGGGAAGCGCCTTGGTCGTGGTCTTCTTCCCGTTCCGGAAGATCTGCGTGGCGACGACCGGGTCCTTGTAGGACTTACGGGTCACCTTGAGCTCGAAGGCGCCGTTCTCGGAGGTGAGATACGTCCCGAGGTCCAGATAGACGCCGGGATCCTCCTTCCACGAGTCGAGCGTCACCGAGGTGGAGGCGGCGACGAGTCCGAGCTTCGGCGTCGGCTCCGCAGTCTTCGCGTCGGGTGCGGCGGCGACGACGCCCGCCGTCACGGCGACGGCCGCGGCGATGGCGATCGAGGGGCGGGTCAGGCGGTGCGTGCGGCCCTGCTGGAATCTGGTCATCATTCCTCGTACTTCCGGGCTTCCGAGTGCGTGATGGAACGTGGACGATCAGCACGGCCCCAACTCACCTGTGGCGACGCTGTGTCCGCACGGTGAGAGGCCATGGGGGGCGGATCGGGTTGTCTGTGCTCACCCGAGTGGCCCACAGTTGTCCGAAAACTCATCTGATACGCCCAGCCCCGAAAGCCCCCGAGGTCCCACAAGTTTCCTCATTTCCCCGGGCCGTTACTGGGCGGCAGCTCTGCTGGACGCCGTCCCCGCACGCTTCTCGGCCCAGGGCGCGAGCAGCGGACCGGCTCGTTTCGTACGTCGCTGGGGCACGGCGCTCTCGATGCCGGTGATGCCGGGCAGCGCGGCCAACTCCCCGGTCACATAAGCGTGCAGCCCGCTCACGCTGCGGCACTCCACCATGGCGAAGACGGAGCTCGCCCCGGTGGTGAGAGCGGCGAACGCGACCTGGGGATGCCCGGCCAGCGCTTCGGACACCGCCCGAAGCCCGGCCGGAGGGACGTCGAGCCACAGGAGCGCCTCGAGGGGATACCCGAAAAGGGCGGGGTCGACCTCCACCTCGAAGGCGAGGACCCCGGATTCCCGCAGCTGTCCGATGCGCCGCCGCACGGTGGATTCCGAGCACCCGGTGGCCGCTGCCAGCCGCCCCAGGTCCGCGCGCGCGTCCTGGGACAGGGCGCGCAGCAGAGCGCGGTCGGCCTGGCTGAGCGCGGGTGTGGGTACGTCCGCGAGGGCGGGTGCCGGTCCCGGCGGCGCTTCCGCGGGCGCGGATACGGGTCCGGGTCCGGGTCCCGGTCCCGGCGGCGCTTCCGCGGTGTCCGCGGTGTCCGCCGGGGGAAGAGAGACGGGCCGCAGCAGGCGTTGCTCCGCCTCGCCGAGGGCGTCGAGCCGCCCCGCCCACCCGCCGACACCGGCGACCGGCCGCAGCACGCAGGCCGCGTCGACCTCACGCACCCCCGCCGTCCGGGCGAGCTGCTCGAAGAACGGGCGCCGGCTGTCCAAGGGACGCCGGCCGTCGAACGGGGGCCGGCCGTCGTCGCCCGGCTGCGGCGTACGGACCATGCAGGTCAGCTCGGTGCCGCCGACCAGCGGCGCGATCCATGACGTGTCGTCCCGCCGGGCGAGGAGGGCGGCGAGCGTCTCCATCGCCTCGGGCGCACAGCGGATCCTGACGATCCAGTCCAGCATCCCGGTCCGGCCGCCGTCGACCAGCCCGACCACCCGCAGGGCGAGCCGCGACCGGAGCCGGTGGTAGCGGCGCGCCACGGTGCGTTCCGGTACGCCGACGGCTGCGGCGATACGGCTGAAGGGCAGGCGGCCGTCGAGTTGGAGGGCGTGGATCAGCCGGCGGTCCAAGGCGTCGAGCGTGACGGTTTCCATCATCAGGGCCCCTCCCCGTGTCCGATTCCCGCAAACTCCGGCCGGACCGCGTCCTGTTCGGCCCGCCCCGGATCGACACTGCCGGTGACCACGGACCCGTACGCCGGACCAGGACGCACGGGAGCGCGGAGAAAGAGCACCCACCACGAGGGAAAGAGGACCCACCACCATGCTGACCGTACTGCCGATCAGATACGTCGCCGACGTGGCCGCGTCACGTCGCTTCTACGAGGGCCTCGGCCTCGCCTTCCGCCCCGACCTGAGCGTAGACGTCTGGGCCCAACTGGCGGCCGGAGCGGGGGAGGTGGGGATCCATGACGCCGCGGTCTCCCAGGGCCGCCCGCCCGGCACCACCGAACTGGGTTTCGCGACCGATGAGCCCCTGGAGGCGGTGGCGGACCGTCTGGCGGCGGCGGGCTACGCCTACGACCTGGTGGACGAGAACTTCGGCCGCAGCATCCGCGTCACGGACCCGGACGGTGTGACCGTGCAGATCCAGGAGATCGACCGGGCCACGGTCCGACGGTCGGCGGAAGGGACGACCGAGCCCCGGCCCTGAGTGCGCAGGGTGGCCCCACCGGATCCGCCATCACGCCCCCTGAAAGGAGCGTCCCCCGTGGAACCCCTCGTGGTTCTCGTCGGCACCACCTGCCTCGCGCTGATCATCGGAGCGTGCGGGGTCCACCGCCTGCGACGGCTGCCCACGGCTCTGCGCGGCGGGCTGGCGGCCATGTTCCTGCTGACCGGCGGTGCTCACTTCATCGGGATGCGGGACGAACTCGTCGCCATGGTGCCGCCGGCCCTGCCGGCCCCCGGTCTGCTCGTCACGCTGACCGGCCTCGCCGAGATCGCGGGTGCCCTGGCCCTGCTGCGGCGCGGGACGACCGCCCCGGCCGCCGGGCTGCTCACGTTCCTGCTGATCGCGATGTTCCCGGCCAACGTGTACGCGGCGGACACCGCCGAGACCTGGTGGGACGAACTGCTCCCGCGCACCCTGACGCAGCTCGTCTTCCTCGCGGCCACGACGACGGTGCTGGTGGACCGGATCCGCGCACGCCGACCGCCGAAGCCGTAGCGGGCCCTGCGGGTGAGCCGTTCACCGGTCCCGATGGACCAGCTGGATCACCTGGATCAGCGCCCCGGGCCGGGCCGGGCAACGGCTCAGGCGCCCCGGGCCCGCAGGATTCCTTCGACGCCCAGGAGGAAGGTCTCGACGATCGGCTTCGGGTCGGAGAGGCAGCCGGCGGCCATGGCGCCGTCGCGGAGCATGACGAGGTGCCGGCCGGCTCCGTCGGCGGGCTGGTCACCGACCTGTGCCAGCAGCTCGGTGACGGTGTCCAGGAACCACTGCCGGTGGGCCAGGACCGCCCGGTGGATGGGGTGGGCGGGGTCGGGGTATTCGGCCACCGCATTGAGGAAGGCGCAGCCGCGGAAGCCGGGCCCCTGAATGCCTTCGGTGATGAACCGGCCGATCGCCCGGACCGCGTCGGCCGGCGACTGTTCGCCCGTCCGCGCGGCCTCGATCCCGCCCCGGATGCCCCGGTCGGCCCGGTCGAGGTAGGCGAGGACGAGCTCCTCCTTGCCGGTGAAGTGCCGGTAGAGCGTGGCGCGGGTGACCTGCGCCTCCGCGATGATCCGGTCGACGCCGACGGAGTGGATGCCCTCCGCGTAGAAGATCTTCGTGGCCGTGTCGAGCAGCCGCTCTCGCGCCGCCGACGTGCCGCCCCTTCCCCTGTCCTCACTCATGCGGCCAGATTACCCCAGACGCGAGGGAGAACGTTCGGTCTTGACAGTGGTGTGCGGATTCCCTTCAATGGATAACGAGACCGAACGTTCTCCCTCTCCGGGTGGTCCTTCTGCCGGCTCTCCCGCCCGCGCCCCACCCTCCGCCCGTTTCCCTGAAAGGAACTTCCGTGGACACCCTCGTCGGTACCGCTCCCGCCAGCGTCCCCACTGCCCTGCGCAAGCTGTACTTCCTGCGCTTCGCGTTCGCCGCGGTGTGGGCCGCCCTGCTGTTCACGACCGCCGACGCGCTGGGCGCGCTCACCGTCGCGCTGCTGGTGATCTATCCCTTGTTCGATGTGGCCTGTGCGGTCATCGACATCAGGTCCGCCCGGACGAACGGCCAACCGGCGCGCGCCCTGTACGTGAACATCGCGCTCAGCGCCCTCACCGGCATCGGCCTCGCCGTAGCCGCCACCTCCGGCATCCCCGCCGTCCTGCGGGTCTGGGGCGTCTGGGCGGTCACCGCGGGCATCGTCCAGCTCGTCGTCGGCGCCGCCCGACGCCAACTCGGCGGCCAGTGGGCGATGATCGCCAGCGGAGCCATCTCCACGCTCGCCGGCGCCTCGTTCATCGCCCAGGCGGGCAAGGACGACGCCTCCCTGACCGGCCTGGCCGGCTATGCCTTCCTCGGCGGCGTCTTCTTCCTCGTCTCCGCCCTCCGCCTGGGACGCACCCGCCGGGCGTGATGTGCCGCCTCGACAGGGGTCCGGCGCCCACCGGAACCAGGGCTTGGAGTGCCGACGTCGAAGGCCCCCGCAGCAAGCTGCGGGGGCCTTCGACGTGCTGCGCGTTCATTGGCCGGCTTCCGCTCGACAGCTCCCGCACCTCGCTGCTGACCGCGTCGACTCCCGGCTCGAACAACGAATCTATGAATTGCGAAATTCGGCAATTCACTACATGCTGTGTTGGTTGTGTCGGCAGGCGGCCGAGGCCGTAGGCGTGGCCGTGGGCGCAATGCCGAGCGAAGCCCCGGGCCGTCGGGGTGGCGAAGGGGGTCCGTGATCGTGCCGGTTCCGCTGTATCAGGCGAAGGCCGAGTTCTTCCGGATGCTCGGGCATCCCGTGCGGATACGGGTTCTGGAGCTGCTGCAGGACGGCCGGATGCCGGTCCGCGACTTGCTGGCGGCGATCGAGGTGGAGCCCGCGGCGTTGTCCCAGCAGCTGGCGGTGCTGCGACGTTCGGGCATCGTCTCCTCCGCGCGTGAGGGTTCGACGGTCGTCTACGAGCTGGCGGGCGGGGACGTGGCCGACCTGATGCGGGCGGCGCGCCGGATTCTGACCGAGATGCTGGCCGGGCAGCACCAGTTGCTCGCGGAGCTGCGGGAAGCCGAGGTTTCGGCACGGTGAAGGTGTTGGCTGCCCGATCATGGGGCCGGGTCCGGTCGCTGCTGCCTGCCCGCGCGGACTTCGCTGTCATGGCCCGCAATCCGCGCCGCGACCTGCTCGCAGGTCTCACCGTGGCGATCGTGGCGTTGCCGCTGGCGCTCGGCTTCGGGGTCTCCTCCGGCCTGGGCGCCGAGGCCGGACTGGCCACCGCTGTCGTCGCCGGTGCGCTCGCCGCGCTCTTCGGCGGCTCCAACCTCCAGGTGTCCGGGCCGACGGGGGCGATGACGGTGGTGCTGGTGCCGATCGTCGCCCAGTACGGGCCGGGCGGAGTGCTGACCGTCGGGCTGATGGCCGGCGTACTGCTGATCGCGCTGGCCCTGCTGAGGGCCGGCCGGTGCATGCGCTACATCCCGGCGCCGGTGGTGGAGGGCTTCACCCTCGGCATCGCGTGTGTGATCGGCCTGCAGCAGGTCCCGAACGCCCTCGGGGTCCCCACACCCGACGGGGACAAGGTCCTGATGGTGGCGTGGCGGGCAGCCGGGGATTTCGTACACACCCCGAACTGGACCGCGGCCGCCCTGGCCCTCTCGGTGGCGGCGGTGATGCTGCTCGGCGCCCGGTGGCGGCCCACCATCCCGTTCTCGATCGTCGGCGTCGCCGCCGCGACGCTGGTCGCCCAGCTCTTCCACCTGGACGCGGCGGCCCCGATCGGCGACCTGCCGTCCGGGCTGTCCGTGCCGTCGCCGGCCTTCCTGGACCTGTCCGCACTGGGCTCACTGCTCGCCCCGGCCGTGGCGGTCGCCGCGCTCGCGGCGCTGGAGTCGTTGCTGTCGGCAACGGTCGCGGACGGCATGACGGTGGGCCAGAAGCATGACCCGGACAAGGAACTCTTCGGACAGGGCATCGCGAACCTGGCGGCTCCGCTGTTCGGCGGTGTGCCCGCCACCGCGGCGATCGCCCGTACCGCCGTCAACGTCCGCAGCGGCGCTGGATCCCGCCTCGCCGCCCTGACCCACGCCGCCGTCCTCGCGGTGATCGTGTTCGCCGCCGCCCCGCTCGTCTCCAAGATCCCCCTGGCCGCCCTGGCCGGGGTACTGCTGGCCACCGCGATCCGCATGGTCGAGGTCGGCGCCCTGCGGACCATGGTCCGGGCGACCCGCTCGGACGCCATCGTGCTGGTGCTGACCGCCGTGGCCACACTTGCCCTGGACCTCGTCCATGCGGTCGTCATCGGTCTCGTCGTCGCGGGCGCCCTGGCGCTGAGGGAGGTCGCCAACCATGCCCGGATGGACCAGGTCGACTTCACGGCTGATCTGCCGGGCGAGCACGGTGAGGAAGAGCACGCGCTGCTGGCCGAGCACATCGTCGCGTACCGCATCGACGGGCCGGTGTTCTTCGCCGGCGCCCATCGCTTCCTCCTGGAGCTCTCCGAGGTCGCCGACGTCCGCGTGGTGATCCTGCGGATGTCGCGGATCACGACGATGGACGCCACCGGGGCCCTGGTCCTCAAGGACGCCGTGGAGAAGCTGAACCGGCGAGGCATCGCTGTACTGGCCTCCGGCATCTGTCCCGGTCAGCGACGCGCCCTCGAATCGGTCGGCGCGCTGGGCCTGCTCCAGCGGGAGGGGCGCGAGTACGCCACCACCCCGGAGGCGATCGCCGGGGCCCGCACCCACCTGTACCGGGCCGGGTACCTCCGTGGGGCCTCCGGCACCGCATTCGTCACGGAAGAGGCTTCCTGATGTCCACCCCCGTCTCCCGCCGCATGACCGAGCTGCCCGGCACCGAGGCGCTGCGACCGCCCGAAACCGCGGCCCGGGGACAACTGGTGTACGTCCGGGCCGAGGTTCCCGTGCTCCGCCAGGCCGAGGTGATCACCGATCCGGACGGGGCGGGCCACTACCGCCGTGACCTGCGCGGCTGGCCGCACGGGCCGCACGGGCCGCACGCCACGCCGGTACGCGGCCGCCCGCAGACCGTCGCGGGGTTCCGTCCGGCCCACGCCGGGGCCACCCGGTGAACAGACAACTCCAGGCTCTCCCGCTGCGGCACGTCCTGACGCTTCCCGCGGTGGGCTCCGCGGTGCGGATCGTGCGTGAGACCACCGAACAGGTCCTGACCGAGTGGGGTGTCAGCAGACGCCACCCCATGGTCGATCCGGCACTGTTGATCCTGTCCGAACTGGTCACCAACAGCGTCCAGCACGCCGCCGTGCTGTCCCCGAACGTGACGGTGATCTACGCGGCCGGTCCGGACACGTTCGCGTTCGCCGTGCACGACCGGCACCCCTACCAGCCCCCGCACTTCTCGGAGCTCACCAGAACGAGCAGCGGCGGGTTGGGCACCGTCATGGAACTCACCCTCGGCCTCGGCGGCACGGCAGTCGTCCGGGGCGACGCGGACAGCAAGGGCAAAAGCATCTGGATCACCCTCCCCCTGTGAACGATCCACGCACGAAGACCGAGGCAGCAGCCATGACCCTTGAGTGGCGCTGCACCACCCGACCCGACCCGAGCCTGCCGCCCCCGCCACCCACCGGGCGGCGGCCGGGAACCAGCGCCAGTGGAGCAGCGACGCGTGGCCCAGCGCCTGGTCCGGCCCCGCTCAGAGCCCGCCGCAAGAGATGCACACGAACGATCGAGCAAGGAATCACCATGAACGATGTGACCGAGACGCTGCCACCGTGCCCCGAGTGCGCCGGCGTGTACACCTACGCAATGGGTGCGCTCCTGGTCTGTCCCGAATGCGGTCATGAATGGTCGCCCGCGGCCGCCGAACCCGCGAGCGGCACCGAGGACGACGGGCGGATCAGGGATGCCGTCGGCAACGTACTCGCCGACGGGGACACGGTGACGGTGACCAAGACCCTCAAGGTCAAGGGCAGCCCGAGCGGAATCAAGGCCGGCACCAAGGTACGCAACATCCGCCTGGTGGACGGTGTGGACGGCCACGACATCGACTGCAGGATCGACGGATTCGGCTCTATGCAGCTCAAGTCCAGCGTGGTCAAGAAGGTCTGACCGGGCCCCTCGGGACGCGGCGGCGGGACGGGCCGTGCGCCGCCGCGCCGCGGCCTGTCACGAGCGACTCTCCGCATGGGTGACCCCGGCGATTCCCGAGGTTACGACGGTGGAGTGAGGGCGCGATGATGGTCCCCATGGTGAAGTGTTCTGATGTGGATGCGGTGCACGGTACGCGCACGACAGCGACCGTCCGGGCCCCCGGCCGGCCGACGGCCCGGAGCGGGGCGGGGTTCGGTCGGTGAGCGCGCCGCTGTACCAACTGAAGGCCGAGTTCTTCAAGACTCTCGGCCATCCGGTGCGTATCCGTGTGCTGGAACTCCTCAGCCGGCGCGAGTACGCGGTCTCCGAGATGCTGTCCGAGATCGGCGTCGAAGCGGCCCACCTCTCCCAGCAGTTGGCCGTCCTGCGCCGGGCCAACCTGGTCGTCCCCCGTCGTGAGGGCTCCGCCGTCCACTACTCGCTGACCAACCCACAGGTGGCGGAGCTACTGCGGGTGGCACGGACCATCCTGTCCGGCGTGCTGACGGGCCAGGTGGAACTGCTGGCCGATCTCCAGGCCACCGACACCGACCCCGCGCCCCAGCGGAACAGGCCGACGCCCCAGTGAACGACGGGGACCCTCTTACACGCCGCCGGGCAGTCCTCAACGGGCAGTAGTCGGGAACCGCAACCGCCAACGTCGCCACGGAAGCGGACTACTGTGCGGAGGCCGACCCGTATCGAGCTACGGCTGACCCGGCTGGTCATGCTTAGCGACGTGTTCCAGTGGCGGTTCGGATTTTCTGCCTTATGCCCAGGTGGACTTGGTGCTCGTCAGCAAGCCCTGCAGTTGCTCACCGACGCGATGGTGATCACGAAGGTTACGCAGCACGGGATCGGCGCCGGCATCAAGCCGTGCCTTCGATCCCCCGCAATTCCGATAGCTCCTCGCGCCCCCGCTCGATAACGGCCAGCGTGGCCTGCGTATCCGTGCCCGGAGGGAGCGGGGTGTCGGCGATCAGGTCTCGGAAGGAGTAGGAGGCGGCGAGCCAGCTCTGCAGGGCGTGCCAGTGTTCCGCTTGGTCCCAGCGAAGATGCGGATCCCAGGGGTCGTAGTCGTAGGGAGTGTGGTCAATGCCGAACAGGCCCGCGCGGCGCACCAGGCAGGGGTAGCAATGACCGCAGTTGGCGAGGCCGGAGCCATGCGGGCGGTGCTTGGGAGGGGTGCCGCAGCTCAGGGTGGCGGCGAGGTCGGCAGGGGTGAGGCCCGCATCGAGCGCGGAGTGGCAGACCTGGCGCTTGGTGAGGTGGGCGAGCGGGTTCTTGAGTTGTACGACTGGTCCGTTTGCCACGGCAGCGATCAGCTGGTTCAGCAGGTGCAGCGTCCAGGGGTGGACGGATCGCGTGGAGCAGGCGGCGGCACGGGCGGGGGTCAGGGGCGGATTGATGGAGAGCTGGCCGTTTTCGGGGATATGCGCGGAGGGGGCGCCCTCGGCGGCTGCCGCGCGGACGGCGGTGGTCGCGTAGAGAAAGCCACGAGAGCGGGTGGTGCGCTCCGGGTCCGGGTCCCCTTGGTCCTTGTTCTGGATGCGTACGTTCTGGCTCAGGGTGATGCGGCGGACCGGGCGGGCCCGGCGCCGGCAGATGCCGTCGTATACGGAGTCCTGGAGGTGCCCGAAGTTCTGTTCACCGAAGGAGACGAGCAGTAGTTCCTCGGATGTACGGAAAGAGGCGCGCTGAGCCGCCCAGCTCAGGGAGTCCAGACCTCCGGAGAACAGGACGACCTCTCCGGCCCGGGAGCCGGGGTCGAAGGTGAAGGGCACGTTGGTGGCCAAGTTGGCCTCACGGAATTCCACATCCCACCGGTCGGCGGTCATGGTTCGCAGCAGGGATGTGAGAAGCGGTCGGACGGACTGCCAGCGTTCGTATGCGGCGACGGGTACGGAGAGCCGCATGTGGCGGGTCCAGCGGTCGAAGGAGGTATCACGGCGGGTGTGTTTGTCTGCGGCGAAGACCGCACGGCCGACTCGGTGCAGGTCGTCCGCCCAGGAGGGAGCAGAGCCCAGGAAAGACTGCCATTGCGGGGCACGGGACTTTGCTTCCCAGTAGTTGTGGTCGCTCAGAGGCTGCCATCCGGTGGGTGACTTTGCCCCGCCGGGCTCGATCCAGAAGAAGGGCCGATGGGTAGCCGTCATACGGATGCCTCCGGGGCGCCTTCATGGAGTTCCATTACGTCCTCGACGACCAGACCCAGCACTTTGCCCACCGTGCCGGGGACCAGGCGCCGGGCGATGTCGGGTAGGGAGCCGACCGGGTCTGCGATCACTGTCTCGGCGGACTCGGCCTCCTCCACCAGTTCGGCCGCCTCCTCGCAAAGATTCGGGACCAGCGAGACGACCTTGTCGGCGGCCCAGTCGGCCACGTGATCACCAGGGTCGAGAACATGCAGAACAGGCACGACGAGCTTGACCTTTTCGGCAATGACCGACCGGAGGAACTCGGTGACTATGTCCGCAAAGAACCACTGGTACAGCAGGCACAGCAGATCCCCGGCGAGACCTCCGCCTGCCGCTTCTCCTTCGCCGGCTTCTGCGTTTTGTCGCTCCAAAAGCCGTTCGGCAGTGTCCGTCGCGGCCCGACGTATCGCTGCGTCGGTGATCGTGCTGCCCCTCCCGCCTACTTCGTCGGTGAATCGGGCCAGGAAGTCGTCCGCGGAAGCCGTTGGGCCGTCGCGAGCCATCACGGCCATGGCGTCGGCAAGG
Source organism: Streptomyces sp. NPDC020884 (assembly GCF_044333935.1). NCBI lineage: Bacteria > Bacillati > Actinomycetota > Actinomycetes > Kitasatosporales > Streptomycetaceae > Streptomyces > Streptomyces sp. NPDC020884. Next base: position 490,351 of record NZ_JBIRRY010000005.1, read on the forward strand.
CGATAGCCGGCCTCGGTTGCGGCGTCGACGAGGCCGAAGGCGGACTGGTCTTCGCGCATGGTTCGGTGCAGTACACCCAGATAGTCATCGAGGATCTTGTCAAGAAGCCGTTCGGCCTGCGGTCCTTCGCTGTCCCATCTGGACAGCCGACTGCTTATGGCGCTCCACTCGGCTGCCGTACCTGACCGGCCTCCCGGACCCAGCCAGCGTGTGGATGTGCCCATGCCAAATGCCTCCTCGGCTTGATGGCCTCTCCTTGCTATGGGAGCAGGAACACAAGGGCGCAGATAGAACGCAAATCGGCCATACTCGTTGCCAGTTCAGGGGGCGCTTCCCGGCCGACTACCTTGGGCTACGGAGCCCAGGTGTTCTTCGGCCGCGTCAACGCGGCTTCGGGAGCCCATCCGCCCAGGGCGTTGCGCGGCGCATTACCCTGCCGAGCATGATTCGCGCTGTGGCGTTCGATGTCAGTGACTGATTTTGGTCCTTGCTGGGCATCGAACGAGCCATGGGCGAAACGATGCTGGAGTGGGCAAAGCGCGTAGCTGAGAAGGAGCTCTGCGACGTGCTTCCCCAACGCTGGGCCCATTCGCAGGGTGTGGCGGCGCGTGCCGCAGGGCTCAGTCCGGCCTTGGCGGGGAACGCTGAGCTGTTGATTGCCGCGGCGGTGCTGCACGACGTGGGCTACGCACCTCGGCTGGCTGGGACGGGTTTTCATCCGCTCGACGGGGCCCGGTTTCTCCGGGACGAGCATGGTGCTGATGAGCGGCTGGTTCGGTTGGTCGCGAACCATTCGTTCGCGCTTTTGGAAGCCGAGGAGCGCGGGCTGATGGAGGTACTGGTACGCGAGTTCCCCTTGCTGGATGAAGGGCTGCTTGTGGACGCGCTTGTGTACTGCGACATGACAACGACGCCCGATGGCGAGACAACCACTGCAGCTGACCGGGTGGCGGAGATCGTAGGTCGCTACGGGGCGAACAGCCTGGTGGGGCGGTTCATTCGCAGGGCGGAGCCGGACATCCGTGCAGCCGTCGGCAGGGTGGAAGCAGCTGTAGCGGCTCAACCCAGGTAGGGGTACGTGCCAGCAAGGTAGTCGCCGATCTGCTGTCGCATGCTGGGGTGGACGTCGTACTGGTCCAGGTCGCCCGGCTGGACGTAGCGGACACCGTCGGCCTCGTCGTTGATCGTGGGCGCGCCACCCACCGGGCGGCCGATGTACGTGTTCTCGTACTGCTGGCGGATCTCGCCATCGGTGTAGGCCACGATGTGGTTCGGGTTCGTGTAGACCCCCAAGAATCCGGTGATCTCGGCGATGATTCCGGTCTCTTCCAGGCATTCACGCACGGCGCACTGGGCGGCGGTCTCGCCGATGTCCTGGGCTCCGCCCGGCAGGGCCCATTGGCCGGTGTCCCGGCGGCGTTGGAGGAGTATGGCGCCGCTGTCGTCGACGACGAGCAGGTTGTTGGCGGGGATGAGCGTGTTCGCCTTGGGGGCCTTGGGGTCGTTGTAGTACTCAGTCCTGCCCATGCGGCGAGGGCCCCTCCTGGTCCGGTGCCCAGGGCCGTGCGGTGGCCCAGACAGCTTCGAAACTCTGAGCGTAGTTGTCGAACCAGCCTGCGGTGTCTGCTCTGCGGAGATGGAGGAGAGGGTTGGCGCTGGCTGGCTGGCCCCAGACGTGCGGGTTGATCAGAAGGTCATCGTCGTACCGGAACATGGAGGTGTAGAGCGTGGTGTCGTGCAGGCGCACCTCGCAGCCGCCCTCGGACAACAGGGGCCGGTAGTAGGTCAGGGAGGCGCGGATTTTGGCGGCGAGTGTGTCGCCGATTCCTTCTTCGTGGCCTCGGATTGCTGCGGCCCGGCCCTTCGAGTCGCCGAAGCAGAGCCGCACTCGCACTCCGCTCGATGCGCGCTCGGCGAGCATCTTGGCAACGTGCGGGTTGGACTGGGCGAAGAAGGTGCCGGAGAAGACGAGGACGCTGATCTGCTCCTGGGTGCCCTTGAGCAGCGACAGCCATGTGTCCCGCGGGACGCTCGCCCGATTCTGGTAGGTCCCGACCAACTCCTGCCCTGAACCGGTGAGTTGCTGCTGAGTGCTCGGCGCCGGTGCGGGCCAGAGGAACAGTTCCTCGACCCGTAAGTGCTTGGCGACACGGAAGCGGTGGCGAGGATGGGGAACGCGCCCACCGAGCCACCGGCCAACGGTCTTGGGGTCCACCTCACAGACTTCGGCGAGTGACTCGGGTGGGATGCCGCGCTGGGCAAGCACGGAGTGCAATCGCTCGTTCACAAGCTTCATCCAAGCCGAGCCGGTCAGGGGCGGCAAGGACGGTTCGGGACGTTCCGCGGTGGGAGGGGCCATGACGGCTGTATTTACGCTGGATGCATGGAGCTCATCGTTCTGTGGGACATCGACCACACCCTCATCGAGAACTCCGGGGTCAGCAAGGAGATCTACGCCGCCGCTTTCACGGCCCTGGCGGGAAGGGCGCCTGCGGGGCCGGCGCGAACGGAAGGGCGTACGGACCGGCTGATCATGCGCGACATGTTCGAGCGGAACGGCCTGGCCGAGCCGGACTGGCCAGCGGTCGAGAAGGCTCTCGCCGACGCCGGGGAGGCCCGTCTCCACGCCCTCAGCCAGCGGGGAACAGCCCTGCCTGGTGTGCGGGAAGTCCTGAAGGAGGTCTCCGTGCGCAGCAGTTGGGTGTCGTCGGTGCTCACAGGCAATATCGCGGACAACGCCCGCGTGAAGGTCGCGGCCTTCGGCCTTGATCCCCTCCTCGACCTGCCGGTTGGCGCCTACGGGGCCGATGCCCTCCAACGCTCCGACCTGGTCGCTGTCGCCCGGGAGCGGGCTCGGCGGCTGCGGGGCGCCCCGGATGGCGTGCCCGTCGTGCTCGTCGGAGACACCCCGAGGGACGTGGAGGCCGCACTCGCCACAGGCTCCGAGATCATCGCGGTCGCCTCCGGCGTCCACAGCTCCGAAGAGCTGGCAGCCGCCGGTGCCCGTACGGTCCTGCCCGATCTGACAGACACCGGCCGTGTACTCGGGATTCTGGAGGCGCTCTCCGCACACTGAAAACGTCCCAGGACGTCCTTGGAGCGTCCCGATACGCGGTGACGAGGTCCGTACCTGTCCCGCCAATATCAGGTCTCCCACCAGGCAAGCGCCTCGAAGGAGACCCTCGTGATCAGCGAAGTCACCGGGATCCGCAGGATCCGGATGCTGTACCTGCAGTTGCTCTACCGCTGCAACTTCGCATGCCTGCACTGCTTCCACGGCAAACGGCTCCAGCACGCCGACGCCTTCACCACGGACGAGGCGGTCAACCTCCTCACGCTGATGCGCGACGAGTACGGCACCGAGGCTGTCACCCTGCTGGGCGGCGAGCCGTTCGTCTACCGAGACCTCGCCCAGGTCGTCCGGTACGCCAAGCGGGACCTGGGCATGCAGGTCGAGATCTGCACCAACGGCTACCGGATCGAGCGCCGGCTGACCGAGATCGCCCCCGACCTGGACCTGCTCCGGGTGTCGCTGGAGGGCATCGGTACGACCAACGACAAGATCCGGAAGTTCGGAAGCTACCGCAGCGCCCTGAGCGCCCTCGAAATCGCCCAGCAGCTCGGCGTCCGCGCCGGCGCGACCATGACGGTCACCTCACGCAACATCGACGAGGTCCTGCCGCTCGCCCGCACACTGCAGCACTACGGGGTGGAGCAGCTGAAACTCCACTGCCTTCGGCCGGTCGGCAACGCAGCGGACCACCCCGAGCTCCTCGTCAACGACGCCACGGCCTACACCCGTCTGCGGGAGTGCCTGGCCTCGGCCGAGCTGGACATCGAGGTGATCCTCGACGAGGACCTGTCCGAGCTCGGTGCACCAGACGCGTGCCTCCCCTCCGGGGGCCCTGTGGAGATCGAGCGGATCGAGGCCGACCCGCGCGGCGCGCTCACCATGTCCTGCAAGGCTGTCGGCAAGGACTCGCACGCCTTCTGGTACGACAAGCTCGCCGATCACATCGACCACCGGCCGTCCGCCACCGACGAGCTCACGCTCGCGGTGCCGGACGTGGTGTACGGACGTGTCTGACCCGGCGTCGCTCGAGAGCGTCGAAGGGCTCCGCGGCACCGGTAAATCCACCCTCGCCCCCATGCTCGCGGCCGCCCGTGGCGCGGTACTGGTCCCGACCGTCCCACCCGCCTACCAGGTACTGCGGCAGGAGGTCGACCGGCTGGGAAACGTAGAGGCGCGCATGTGCTTCTACCTCTCGGCCCTGTTCACCGCCACCGATCAGATCCAGCGGTACCTGTCCGCCGGCATCCCGGTCGTCGTCGAAAGCTACTTCGCACGCTGTCTGGCCAACCACCGCGCTTTCGGAGCCAACCTCTCCGTGTCCCTGCCGCCGGGCATCCCGCGTCCCGTCACCCACTACCTCGTCTGCGCGGAGGACGAGCGCCAGCGCCGACTCGCCCGGCGCGACAAGCCTGTCTCGCGTTGGGACACCCTCGCCGAGATCACCGCAGACAAGATCACCGACGCCTACGCCTCGTTCCCAATGCACCGCGTGAACACCACCGGACTCACCCCTGACGAGGCACTCCGAGCCGTCCTGAGCACCCACTCGCAAGGAGAGCAACCCCGTGCAGACACCCAGCATGTGGCGGCACACCCTCACCTTCTTCCCCCAGTTCCTCGCCGCGCTGAAGGAGCGTACGGGGCCTGACTCCACGGTGACGGTCATCGGCGCGAGCGACGGCAGACTCGTCGTGCCACTGGCCGCGGCCGGCTACCGCGTCGTCGCCATCGAGCGCGACCCGCTCGCCCTCCACGGCGGCGAGGTCCAACTTCCGGGTGGCAGAACCGGTCACGCGATGGGCATGATCGAGCGTCTGAAGCAGGAAGGGCTTCACGACCGTGTCCAGGTCGTGGAGGAGGACTTCCTCGCCTCCGAACCCATCACCGCCCCCTGCGATGCCGTCTGGACGAGCTGCTCGTGGCATTACAGTGCCAACCATCAACGGCCGTTGGGCGAGTTCGTCGACCGCATGCAGCGCCTGGTCCGGCCCGGCGGTCTGTTCGGCGCGGAGTTCATGATGCCCCTCACGCAACGCCACCACGTGCTGGAGCACTACACATCCCCCGAGAAGCTGCGGCGTTACTTCATCGGGGACTGGGACGTCCTGCTCACACTGCGGACCAACGAGTTCACCGAGCAGGCGCACGTCGGACAGCTACAGGACCACAACCACCGCATGGGCCTTCTCCTCGCAGCCCGCGCGTCCACCCCCTCCTAGAGCTACGGGAAGAAGGACATATGAAGCACGAGTACGAGGCCAAGTTCCTCGACGTCGACGTCGACGGCCTCCAGGCCAAACTGACGGCGCTCGGAGCCGTCCAGGCATTTCCGCGCACCCTCCTCACCCGGAAGATCTTCGAGAACGACGCCCTCGAAGGCGGCGCCTGGGTCCGTCTGAGGGACGAGGCCACCCGCTCCACGCTCACGCTGAAGCAGGTCACCGACTCCACGACGATCGACGGCACCACCGAGATCGAGACCGAGGTGTCCGACCTGCACGCCATGGCCGAGATTCTCCGCAACGTCGGCCTGCGCGAAGTCCGCTACCAGGAGAACTACCGCGAGGAGTGGCGCCTGGGCGAAGTCGCCTTCGACTTCGACACCTGGCCGGACCTCCCCACCTTCGTCGAGATCGAAGGACCCGACGAGGCGTCGGTCCGCCAGGCAGCCGCCCTGCTCGACCTCGACTACGCCGAGGCACGATTCGGCAGCGTCGACGAGATCTACAAGAGCGAGGCCGAACGGGACATTCTGGCCGAACCCACGCTCCTCTTCGCTGACGCCTGCAAGCAGGCTTCGGCCAGGGCTGCTGTCCCGAGCGAGTGATCCTGGGGAGAGGGGGCCGTGTCTGGAGAACTGGCCGTTGCTGTACCCGCACCCCGCACCCCGCGGCGGAAGCGGTTCACGGGCCCGTCCGGCCGCAACCACCAACGTCGAAGGCCCCCACTGCAAGCAGTGGGGGCCTTCGACGTATTGCCCGGTGAGAGCAATGGCGGAGGATACGAGATTCGAACTCGTGAGGGGTTGCCCCCAACACGCTTTCCAAGCGTGCGCCCTAGGCCACTAGGCGAATCCTCCGCCGCAAACAATACAAGACGTTGGAGGGTGCTCGCGAACACGTTCCCCGAAGATCGTCCGGAGGGGTCCCACAGGTCGTCCCGCGGGGGTGGGCGGGTGGACCGGAGGGGGTGGGGATCCGCTAAGGTGGGCGTCAGCCCCTCACGTGGCGCTATCTGACTGAACTCCCCCAGGGCCGGAAGGCAGCAAGGGTAGGTCGGCTCTGGCGGGTGCGTGGGGGGCCCTTTGCGTTTCCGGGGGCCCTGGCCGCAGGGGTTGCGCCGGGTGTCGTGTGCGGGCCCGGGGGTGGTGGCTCGGGCGGTGTGGGGCCGGTTGTCGGTGGGCCCCGATAACCTCGTAGGTGTGTCGTCCCTTGCGCTGTACCGCCGCTACCGCCCCGAGTCGTTCGCCGAGGTCATCGGTCAGGAGCATGTCACTGACCCGCTCCAGCAGGCCCTGCGGAACAACCGGGTCAATCACGCGTACCTGTTCAGCGGGCCGCGCGGCTGTGGAAAGACGACCAGTGCGCGCATCCTCGCCCGCTGTCTGAACTGCGAGCAGGGGCCCACACCCACGCCGTGCGGGGAGTGCCAGTCGTGTCAGGACCTCGCGCGCAACGGGCCGGGGTCCATCGATGTGATCGAGATCGACGCCGCTTCGCACGGTGGTGTGGACGACGCCCGTGATCTGCGCGAGAAGGCGTTCTTCGGGCCCGCCTCCAGTCGTTACAAGATCTACATCATCGACGAGGCGCACATGGTCACCCCGGCGGGCTTCAACGCCCTGCTGAAGGTGGTCGAGGAGCCGCCGGAGCACCTCAAGTTCATCTTCGCGACGACCGAGCCCGAGAAGGTCATCGGGACGATCCGGTCGCGTACGCACCACTATCCGTTCCGGCTGGTGCCCCCGGGGACGCTGCGCAGCTATCTCGCCGACGTCTGCGGGCGGGAGAACAGCTCCGTCGAGGACGGCGTCCTGCCGCTCGTCGTGCGCGCCGGGGCCGGATCCGTGCGTGACTCGATGTCCGTCATGGACCAGTTGCTCGCCGGTGCGGGCGACGACGGTGTGACGTATGCCATGGCCACCTCGCTCCTCGGGTACACCGACGGCTCGCTGCTCGACTCGATCGTCGACGCCTTCGCCGCCGGCGACGGGGCCGCCGCCTTCGAGGTCGTGGACCGGGTCATCGAGGGCGGCAACGACCCGCGTCGGTTCGTGGCCGATCTGCTGGAGCGGCTGCGCGATCTGGTGATCCTCGCCGCCGTGCCCGACGCCGGGGAGAAGGGGCTCATCGACGCCCCCGCCGATGTGGTCGAGCGGATGCAGGCCCAGGCCTCCGTCTTCGGCGCCGCCGAGCTGAGCCGAGCCGCCGACCTGGTCAACGACGGGCTCACGGAGATGCGCGGCGCCACCTCGCCGCGCCTCCAGGTGGAGTTGATCTGCGCCCGGGTCCTGTTGCCCGCCGCCTACGACGACGAGCGGTCGCTGCAGGCCCGGCTCGACCGGCTGGAGCGTGGGGCCTCGGCCGCCGCTGCCGCCGCTTCGTTCGCCGCCCCGCCGGCGGCTGTGGCGCCGATGGGGTACGTCCCGGGGGCCGAGGCCCAAGCCCACGCGCCCCAGATCCAAGCGCCCCAGGTCCACGCACCCCAGGTCCACGCACCTCAGGCCCACCCATCCCAGGGCCATGCGCCCCAGGCTGCCTCCGCGGGTCCGGACGCGGCCCGTGTCGCCGTACGGGGCGAAGCGCCCGGCCCCGGGGCACCTGACGCCGCACCGCACGCCGCTCCCGCCCCCGCCGCCGAGCCGGCCCCGCAGGCTCCCGCCGCGGCCCCCGAGGCCGGCCAGCGGCCTGGGTCCTGGCCCGCTGCCGGTGGCGGCGGGGACCAGGCCCGCCGCCCCGGCGGCTGGCCCACCGCGTCCGCCCCGGGCAGCGGCCCGGCCCCCGCCACGGCCCCGCTGGCCGCCGCCGCCCCGGTCGCCCCGGTTCCGGCGGCCCCCGTCGCGCCGGCCGCGCCCCAGGGCGGTCAGAGCATGGGCCAGGGCGCCGCCCAGGTGCAGAGCATGTGGCCCGACATCCTCGAGGCGGTCAAGAACCGGCGGCGCTTCACCTGGATCCTGCTCAGCCAGAACGCCCAGGTCGCCGGGTTCGACGGGACGACACTGCGGATCGCCTTCCTCAACGCGGGCGCCCGTGACAACTTCGCCAGCAGCGGCAGCGAGGAGGTCCTCAAGCAGGCCCTCGTCGAACGCTTCAACGCCCAGTGGCGCATCGAAGCGGTCGTCGACCCCTCCGGCGGCGGGATGCCCCCGCAGTCCGGCGGAGGCGGCGGACGTCCCGCCCCGCAGTACCAGCCCGCCCCGGCGGCACCGGCGGCCCCGGTGGCGTACGAGCCCCGGCCCCAGCACTCCGCCCCCCAGCAGCCCTCGTCCCCGCCGCAGGGGCAGCACGCGCCGTCGGCCCAGCAGCCGCCGCCCTCGTCCGCGCCACCGCAGGGCCGGGAGGCCGCGCCCGCCCCCGAGGCCTCCCACCGTTCGTACGGGGCGGAGCCGCCGCGATCCGTGGCCCCCGAGGACGACACCCCGGAGGCCGACGATCCGGATCTGGTCGACTCCGCCCTCTCCGGCCATGAGCTGATCGTCCGCGAGCTGGGCGCCACGGTGGTCGAGGAGTTCACCAACGAGCAGTGAGCCGATGACGGCGAGGGCGGCGGCGCCAGGACGGAGGCGGGCCGTCCACGGACCGGCGGCCGTCGGGGCCCACCGTGCCCGGCGGCTAGGCTGCACCCCGTGAAGGTCCTCGTCATCGGCGGCGGCGCCCGCGAACACGCCCTGTGCCGCTCTCTGTCCCTCGACCCCGATGTCACCGCTCTGTACTGCGCCCCCGGCAACGCCGGCATCGCAGAGGTGGCCGAACTGCACCCGGTCGACGCGCTCGACGGTGACGCCGTCGCGCGCCTCGCGACCGAGCTGGGCGCCGGGCTGGTGGTCGTCGGCCCGGAGGCGCCGCTCGTCGCCGGGGTCGCCGACGCCGTGCGCGCGGCCGGCATCCCCTGCTTCGGCCCCTCCGGCGAAGCCGCGCAGCTGGAGGGCTCCAAGGCGTTCGCCAAGGACGTCATGGCCGGCGCCGGAGTCCCCACCGCCCGCAGCTACGTCTGCACCACCCCCGCGGAGATCGACGAGGCCCTCGACGCCTTCGGCGCCCCGTACGTCGTCAAGGACGACGGCCTCGCGGCCGGCAAGGGCGTCGTCGTCACCGACGACCTCGCCGCCGCCCGCGACCACGCGCTCTCCTGCGACCGCGTGGTCATCGAGGAGTTCCTCGACGGCCCCGAGGTCAGCCTCTTCGCGATCACCGACGGCACCACCGTGCTGCCGCTCCAGCCCGCCCAGGACTTCAAGCGCGCCCTGGACGGCGACGAGGGTCCCAACACCGGCGGCATGGGCGCCTACTCCCCGCTCCCGTGGGCGGACCCCAAGCTGGTCGACGAGGTCCTGCAGACCGTGCTCCAGCCGACCGTCGACGAGCTGCGCCGCCGGGGCACGCCCTTCTCCGGGCTGCTCTACGCGGGCCTCGCGATCACCTCGCGCGGCGTGCGGGTCATCGAGTTCAACGCGCGCTTCGGCGACCCGGAGACCCAGGTGGTGCTGGCCCGGCTGAAGACGCCGCTGGCCGGTGTCCTGCTCGCCTCCGCCAACGGCGCTCTCGACGTCCTCCCGCCGCTGAACTGGCGCGACGCCGCCGCGGTCACCGTGGTCATCGCCTCGCACAACTACCCGGACACTCCGCGCACCGGCGACCCCATCGACGGGCTCGCGGACGTCGCGGCGCAGGATGCCCCCGACGCGTACGTCCTGCACGCCGGGACCCGCGCCGAAGGCGACGCGGTGCTCAGCGCGGGCGGCCGGGTGCTCTCGGTGACCGCGACCGGCAAGGACCTCACGGCGGCCCGTGAGCGCGCCTACACCGCGCTCGGCCGGATCCGCCTGGACGGGTCCCAGCACCGTACGGACATCGCCCTGAAGGCCTCGCAGGGCTGACCCGGCCGACCCGGCTGACCCGGCCGACAGAGCTGACCCGGCTGACCCGGCGGACACAGCAGCCCCTCCGCCCGCCCCCGTACGCCACCGGCGCACGCGGTAGGCGCGAGGGGCTGACCCCTGTTCGCGACCGCCCCGGCCGCCTGCTTGCCCATGGACGCGGACACGTCAGCAGCTTTACCCAAAGCCATTCCATCGGGTGACGACTGGGCCATCCGGATGACGGCTGCCGGAGCCCCAACTAGGGTGCGGCGCAAGCGTTCCGGCACTTGGCCCACCGGCATTGCGATGTCGGTGACGGGTGCCACAGTGGGGGAGTGAGCAACACCGTCGCGGGGCAGAGGGGGTGACGTCCGGTCGTGTCCGGTATCGATGTGGGTGAGGAGCTGGGTGCGCGGGCCGCACAGGCCCGAGCGCTCTCCCTGCTGCGGATCCGCAGCAGGGCACTGGCCGTGGCGATCCTGCCCGCGGCCGTCGCCGTCGTGCTGTTCGCCGCGGGCGCGCAGGGCCACCTGGCCGGTCCGGCCTGGGACGCCGTGCGCTGGACGGTCCTGGGCGTCGCGGTCGCCGTGCTGCTGGTGACCGTCCTGGTCGCCGTCTCCGTGGCCCGCGCGCGGCCCGCCATGAGCCCGACCGTCCCGGTGCCGGAGCGAGGGGCCCCCGACCTCTACCGTCTGGTCCGGGACCTGGCCGACCGGCTCGATGTGCCCGCGCCCTCGGCCGTGGCGCTGACCCCGGACTGCGACAGCTGGCTGGAGGACCGGACGCACCGCGCGCTCCGGAGGGGCCCGGGGGCCTCGGCGGAGGCCGGGGACACCGCCCCCGTCCTGGTCATCGGCTCGCCGTTCCTGTGGTGGATGCGGGTCGCCGAACTCCGCGCGGTCCTCGCCCCCGTCGTGGCGGGCACCGGCCCGTCCGCGCACCCCGACATAGCCGCCGCCCGCCGCTTCGTACGCGGGCTGGACGCCGCGATCGCCGATGCCGCCGGCCCAACCCGGGGCGTGGTGCGCGGGGCGCCGCTCGCCTTCATCGGCTGGGTCGCCCGGCTGCTGCTGCGGGCCTGCCGGGACCATGCCGCCGAGATGGAGCGCTGTGTGGCCGCCGCCGCGTCCATGCGGGCCCAGACGGTCGACTACGGGCTGCGCATCGCCGCCCAGGAACAGGTCGGCCTCGCCTACGCCGGCTGGGACCGGCTGCTGACCCGGGTGGCTCTGCCCGCCTGGCGGATGGGCCGCTGGCCCTCCCGGCTGGACGCCGGGGTCGTCTCCGCGCTCACGGAGCTCTCCCGCCGGGACCGGCTGGCCGACGGCTTCGCCCTGCGCCTCGGCGAGCGTCCCGCGTGCGACCTGTTGGAGGAGCCCGGCGTGGCCGACGAGGCGGCGTCCCTGCTCGCCGCCCGGCTCTTCCACGGCGGCCCCGCCGAGAGCGGTCCCGACTGGGCGCCGGTGGACTGGCAGCAGTATCCCGACGAGGTCGTCGACCGGAAGTGGCGCAGCGAGGCGGCCCGGCTGCACAAGGTCCTGGACACCGTGGGCGTCCCCCGGGCCTCCGCCGCAGACCCGGCCGTCCCCACCCTGGCCCGGGTCATGGAGCATCTGTCCGGTTCCGGCGGCCCCGGGGGCCCGGGGGAGGAGCTCGCGGCGGGCATCGGCGCCGCGGTCGCCCGTGAGGAGGCCGAGTCCCCGGGACACGTCGCCCCGGAGCCCGGCGCGGCCGAGGAGGACCCCCTCGACCTCTGGGGACCGGGGCCGCTGCCCCTCTTCCCGCTCCAGCCGCCGCGTACGGGCACCGAGCTGCTCGCCGACCACGTCGCGGCCATGGTCTGCTGCGCGGCCGTGGACACGGCGGGCGCGGCCCCCGGCCTGGACTGGCTGGACGGTCCCGCGCTGCTCGTCGGCGGCGAGCGCCGGGCGGACCTCGCGACTCCCGTCCTCAGCCTGGTCGAGGACGGCGATCCGGACCCGCTGCTGTGCTGGCTCGCCGAGGTGGGTGTGCGCTCGGACAAGCCGGTCCGGCTGGTGTGAGCGCACGCGGACACGGACACGGGCACCGACACAGACCGTTGCTCGAAGTCACGAAGTCACGAAGTCACGAAGTCACGAAGTCACGAAGTCACGAAGTCACGAAGGTTCGAAGTCCCGGAGCCCCGGAGCCCGAGCCCGGATCTCGAGGTCCAGAACCCGGAAGAAAAGCTTCCGTTCCCGTCAATTAGCGACGAAGGGTGACGGGCTGCATGCGTTATGTGATGTGCTGGGGATCGGCGCTGACATCCGGCGCACCAGAGTTGTCCGGGGGATCCCGGGAGCTGTCCGGGGGATCCGAGGGAGGGGCGCGGCATGGGGGCGGAGCAGATTCGCCGGTGGGAGTCGGGCGCCCTCGCGCACGCGGTGAGCGATCCCTTCGGGCAGGGCCCGTTGCCCTGGCTGCGCGGCAGTGAGACCTACTTCGACGACACCGGTCAGGTCGTCCCCTGGTACGCCGACCCGGAGCTCGGCCGGAGCACCGGCGGCGGCACCCGTACCGCCGACGACGTACGCCGCCAGATCAAGGGCTTCGTCTCGCCCGGTGCGGCGGCCCCCGGCGAGGCCATCGACTTCCACATCACCGTGGACCCGCCCCAGCAGTTCTCCGTCGACGTCTACCGGATCGGTCATTACAGCGGCGACGGCGCGGCCAAGATCACCACGAGCCCGCGGCTCTCCGGCATCGTCCAGCCGCCGCCGCTCGCCGCCGACCGGACCGTCTCCTGCCACCACTGGTGGATGTCCTGGCGGCTCCAGATCCCGAGCTACTGGTCGGTCGGCGCGTACGTCGCCGTCCTGACCACCGCCGACGGCTTCCGCTCGCACATCCCCTTCACCGTCCGCCACGACCACCCCGCCGACCTGCTGCTCCTGCTGCCCGACATCACCTGGCAGGCGTACAACCTCTATCCGGAGGACGGCCGCACCGGCGCCAGCCTCTACCACGCGTGGGACGAGCGGGGGCGGCTGCTCGGCGAGGAGGACGCCGCCGTCACGATCTCCTTCGACCGCCCGTACGCCGGGGCCGGCCTCCCGCTCCACGTGGGGCACGCGTACGACTTCATCCGCTGGGCCGAGCGGTACGGCTACGACCTCGCCTACGCCGACGCCCGCGATCTGCACGCGGGCCGCGTCGACCCCAGCCGCTACCGGGGCCTGGTCTTCCCCGGCCACGACGAGTACTGGTCGCTGCCGATGCGCCGGGCCGCCGAGCGCGCCCGGGACTCCGGCACCTCGCTCGTCTTCCTCTCCGCCAACACCATGTACTGGCAGGTGGGCCTCGCCCCGTCCGCCTCCGGCGAGCCGGACCGCCTGCTGACCTGCCGAAAACGCCGGGGGCCCGGAAAGTCGGCCCTGTGGCGCGAGGTGGACCGGCCCGAGCAGCAGCTCCTGGGCATCCAGTACGCGGGCCGGGTGCCCGAGCCCCGCCCGCTGGTCGTGCGCAACGCGGAGCACTGGCTCTGGGACTCCACGGGCGCGGTCGAGGGCGACGAGATCCCGGGCCTGGTCGCCGGCGAGGCCGACCGCTACTTCCCGCGCACCAGCCTGCCCGAGCACGACAACAGGATCCTGCTCGCCCACTCCCCGTACGAGGACTCCGAGGGCGCCACCCGGCACCAGGAGACCTCGCTCTACCAGGCCCCCTCCGGCGCGCTCGTCTTCGCCTCCGGCACCTTCGCCTGGTCACCGGCGCTGGACCGCCCCGGGCACACCGACCCCCGGATCCAGCGGGCCACGGCCAACCTCCTCGACCGGATCTGCAAGCGCGACTGACCGGGATCCGCAGGCAGGGCCGACGGGGAAGGGGCGTGTCCGCGGACCCGCTCCCGCGCCCCGTCCGCGGATACGGGACAATCGGAACCGCTCCTGGATCAATCTACGCGGAGGCACCGTGTCCGGTTTTGTAGAAAAGCCCGAGCCCGTCGAGGTTCCGGGCCTCACCCACCTGCACACCGGCAAGGTGCGTGACCTGTACCGGAACGAGGCGGGCGACCTCGTCATGGTCGCCAGCGACCGTATCTCCGCGTACGACTGGGTCCTGCCCACCGAGATCCCCGACAAGGGCCGCGTCCTCACCCGGCTCTCGCTGTGGTGGTTCGACCAGCTCGCCGACCTGGTCCCCAACCACGTCCTGTCCACCGAGCTGCCGCCCGGCGCCCCGGCCGACTGGGCGGGCCGCACCCTCATCTGCACATCGCTGCGCATGGTCGAGATCGAGTGCGTGGCGCGCGGCTATCTGACCGGCTCCGGGCTCGTCGAGTACGACGCCACCCGTACGGTCTGCGGCATCGGCCTCCCCGAGGGCCTGGTCAACGGATCCGAGCTGCCCGGCCCGATCTTCACCCCGGCCACCAAGGCGGCCGTCGGCGACCACGACGAGAACGTCAGTTACGAGGACATCGCCCGCTCCGTCGGCGTGGAGACGGCCGCCGAGCTGCGGCGCACGACGCTCGACGTCTACCGCCGGGCCCGGGACATCGCGCACGAGCGCGGGATCATCCTGGCCGACACCAAGTTCGAGTTCGGCTTCGCGACCGCCGAGGACGGGACCGAGCGGCTGATCATCGCCGACGAGGTGCTGACCCCGGACTCCTCGCGCTTCTGGCCCGCCGCCACCTGGCAGCCCGGCCGCGCTCAGCCCAGCTACGACAAGCAGTTCGTGCGCGACTGGCTGACCTCGCCGGCCTCCGGCTGGGACCGCGCGAGCGAGCAGCCGCCCCCGGCGCTGCCGCAGGAGATCGTGGCGGCGACCCGCGCCAAGTACATCGAGGCGTACGAGGTGCTGACGGGCACCAACTGGTCCTAGCCCAGAGGGATACGCAGAAGGCCCCGGTCGATGACGACCGGGGCCTTCTCCTCATGGAGCGGACGACCAGGTTCGAACTGGCGACCTCAACCTTGGCAAGGTTGCGCTCTACCAACTGAGCTACGTCCGCAGTGCGCCGCAGCGCGAGGCCTACTATACCCAACCCCGCTCGCGTGCGAGACGCACCGCCGTATGCCGGTTCTCCGCACCGATCTTGGTGGCGGCCGAGGACAGATAGTTGCGCACGGTCCCCTGGGACAGCGAGGCCCGCTCCGCGATCTCCGCGACCGGCGCCCCGTCCGCCGCCAGTTCGAGCACCTCGGCCTCCCGGGCGGTCAGCGGGGAGTCCCCGGCGGAGATGGCGTCGGCCGCCAATTCCGGATCCACGTAACGGTTTCCGGCGTGGACGGTACGGATGATCTCGGCCAGCCGCCGGGCGCTGACCGTCTTCGGGACGAACCCCCTGACGCCGGCGGCCAGGGCCCGCTTGAGGTGTCCGGGGCGGCCGTGGCTGGTCACGATCATGGTGCGGCAGTGAGGCAGTTCGGTCCGCAGCGATGTGGCGACCTTCACACCGTCCGCGCCCGGCATCTGGAGGTCCAGGACGGCGACGTCGGGCCGGTGCGCCAGCGCCATCGCCAGGGCCTCGGGGCCGCTCGCCGCCTCCGCGACCACGACGAGGTCCTCCTCCAGGGCGAGCAGCGCGGCCAGCGCACCCCGGATCAGGTGCTCGTCGTCGGCCAGCAGGACCCGCAGGGGCTGCGCGGTGGTCATCGTTCCTCCGGAAGAGCGGAAGGGGCGTCGGACGTGGAGGAGGGGGCGGCGGGCCCGCGGCGGCCGTTCGGGTGCGGGCGGGGGGTCGTGAGCGGCACCGTCGCCGTCACCCGGAAGAGATCGTCCCCGGCGGCTCCGGCGGTGAGCGTCCCGCCGAGCGCCCCGAGCCGTTCGCGCAGCCCGGCCAGGCCCGAACCGCCGCCGTCGTCCGGGTCGCCGAGCGGACTCGTGGCGCCGGCCCCGTCGTTCTCGACCTCCAGGACCACCGCGTCCCGCGTCCGTGTGAGCCGGATCCAGCAGTGGCGCGGGTCGCCGTGGCGCAGGACGTTCGTCGCCGTCTCGCGCACCACCCAGCCGAGCGCGGCCTGTACGGCGGCCGGAGCTCCGATACCGGCCGAGCCGTCGGCGCCTTCGACCGTGCAGGTGATGCCGGCGGCCTGCAACACGCCCTGCGCGCCCATGAGTTCGGTCGGCAGGTCGGCCTCCCGATAGCCGCGTACGACATCGCGGACCTCCTGCTGGGAGGCACGGGCGATCCGCTGCACCTCGACCATCTGGTCCGTCGCCGTGGGATTGCCCCGCTGGGCCAGCTCCACGGCCAGCTCGCTCTTCAGCGCGATCACCGACAGGTTGCGGCCCAGTACGTCGTGCATGTCCCGGCCGAACCGCAGCCGCTCCTCGGCCACCGCCAGCCTCGCCTGCATGTCCCGCGCCTCCTCCGCCTGCCACATCACGGACAGGCTCCAGATGCTGGGCCGGGTCGAGACGAGGACCAGCAGGAAGACGACGACCAGCGAGACGACTGCCCCGAGCAGCAGCCCGCCGGGCACCCCCACGGCCGCCAGGAGCGCCACGACGGCCGCCGCGTAGCCGGCGGCCTGCAGCAGGAACTTCCGGACCGGGATGATCAGGACGTACGGGATGGCGAACGCCACCGGCAGGTCCAGCACCAGCAGCACCAGTGCCTGGTCCGTGACGCCGCCCGCCCCCGCGAGGGCCACCAGCAGGCCGGTCATCACCACCTGGAGGGCGACGGGCAGCCGCAGCCGGCCCAGGGGGAACGGCTCCGTCCCCCGGTAGTCGTCGCAGGCGGGCCCCAGATTGCGGCAGCTCAGCACGGACTGGACGAGGTTGGCGAGGAGGAACGCCCCGCCGATGGCGATCGCCGTCGGTCCCTCGTCCAGGGTCTTGCCCAGGGGCAGCAGGCCCCAGGACAGGGCGAAGAACCAGGTGATCGAGCAGAGCGTCACCCGTGTGTAGAGGTCGATGCGCTGGAGCTTGCTGCGCTCGTGCCAGCCGCGCCGCCAGCCCCGTACCCGACCGATCACGCCAGTCAGCCCCTTCATGTCAGCCGCGCGGGTCCCAGCGGAACCACCGTCGCACAGCAAACACCCCGAAGGCTGTCCAGGCCAGCGCGGTCACCCCGGCCATGACCAGGTCGCCGCTGCCGACGCCGCCGAGCCAGCCGTGCCGGATCAGGGTCATCACGCCCGTCATCGGCAGCAGCTCCAGTACCGAGGCCAGCTTGTCCGGGAACACCGCCAGCGGGATGAAGAGCCCGGAGCCGAACATCGAGACGAAGAACAGCGGCAGGGTGGTGAGCTGCGAGGTCTGCACCGTCCGGGTGATCACGGCGGTCGCCGCGGCCAGGGCGGTCATCAGTACGAAGCCCAGCAGCAGTCCGGCCAGCAGGAGGTCGGGGCGGTGCGGTGTGCTCAGGTCGAAGGCGATCGCGCCGGCCCCCACCAGCAGCACGCACTGGGCGAGCGCCAGGGCGACGGACGGCAGTGCGGTGCCGATGAGGATCTCGCGGTCGGAGATCTCGCCGGTGCGCAGCCGCTTCAGGACCAGTTCCTCGCGCCGGGCGACGTACGCGGAGACGAGGTTCATGTAGACGACCTGGACGAGCACCATGCCGATGCCGCCGGTCAGGGCGGCGCCGGCGACGGTGAGGCCGGTGCCGCCGAGGTCGATCTGTTCGAGCGAGGTCCGCATCGCGAAGATCATCGCGAGGGGCAGCAGCAGGGCCACGACGATCGCGGTCCGGTTGCGCACCAGGAGGATCAGCTCGGCGCGGCCGAGGGCGGTCAGCCGCCGGGCCACGGCCGCCGCGCCCGTGGGGGAAGCGGCGGGCGTCCGGTCGAGGACGGGGGTCGTGGTCGTCATGCCGTCACCTTCTTCGGGCCGCCGGAGCGGGTGGAGCGGTCGGAGGTCTGACGCGGGTCCTGGTCCCGGGGCGCGTGCTGGGTCTTCGCGATGTCGAGGAACGCCTCCTCCAGGGAGGCGGAGCGGGCGTCGAGGCCGTGCAGCCGTACGCCCGACTCCCGGGCCCACGCGAGGAGTTCGTGCAGCGACTCCTGGAGCGCGGGGGTGCGGATCTCGACCCGCTGCCCTTCCGCCGCGGCCCGCAGCGAGAGCGGGAGCCGGGAGGCGGGCACCGCCTCGGGCAGGACGAACCGGATCCTGGCCGGCTGCTGTGCGGTCACTTCGGCGATGGTCCCGGTGGTCACGATCCTCCCCTGATGCATGATCGCCAGGCGGTCGGCGAGCGCCTCGGCCTCCTCCAGGTAGTGCGTGGTCAGCAGCACGGTCGTGCCGTTGTCCCGCAGCGCCCGGACGAGCTCCCAGGTCTCCTGCCGGCCCTCGGCGTCCAGCCCGGTCGTCGGCTCGTCGAGGAAGAGCACCTCGGGCCGGGAGGTCAGGGCGAGCGCCAGGTCGAGGCGGCGCTTCTCGCCGCCGGACAGCTGCTTGACCCGCACGTCGGCCCGGACGGTCAGGCCGACCATCTCCAGGGCCTCGGACGCGGGGCGTGCGCCGGTGGTGCAGGCCGACCACATGCGTACGGTCTCCATGACCGTGAGGTCGGAGGGGAAGCCGCCTTCCTGGAGCATCACCCCGGTACGGGGGCGGACGGCGGCGCGTTCGCGGTAGGGGTCGTGCCCGAGGACCCGGACCGTGCCGTCGGTCGGTGGGGCCAGGCCTTCGAGGAGTTCCACGGTGGAGGTCTTGCCCGCGCCGTTCGTCCCGAGCAGGGCGAACAGTTCGCCGCGGGCCACGGAGAAGGAGATCCCGGACACGGCCTCGAAGCCGCCGGCGTATCGGCGCCGTACCCCGTTCGCCTCGATCACGGGACCGTCCACGCGGTCGCTGAGAATGTCGTCGCTGGTCATGCTTCAAGGTTTCCGCCGGAACAGGCCCGCGAGCAGTGCGCGCTGTCATCACTGCTCATGACAAACGTCATGAGGGGTTCGGGGCGGGGGCCGGGAGCACGACAAAGGCCCTGACCGAGGAGGTCAGGGCCTTTGATGCTGAGCGGACGACCAGGTTCGAACTGGCGACCTCAACCTTGGCAAGGTTGCGCTCTACCAACTGAGCTACGTCCGCAGTGCAGCCACTCGGCTTTCACCGGTGGAGCGAGCACTACTCTACCTGATCCAACGAAGTGGTCCGAAGAGTCGTGCAGAGCGGGTGACAGGAATTGCACACTGCGCCTTCCCCCTGGAAGGGGGATGTTCTACTACTGAACTACACCCGCACGCTGCGTGGGATTCGGCTTTGCGGCCTCGCCCCTCGGCGTGCTCCAGACTCTAGCCGACCTGCGGGGGTGTCGCGCAAGTCGGCTCCCCGCGGGTCCTGCGGACCGGCCCCCGGAGCCCGGTCCGCAGGGCGTCCGGGGCCGCCTGACGGAGCGTCCGGCTCCCCGGTCCGCCGGCGTCGGGAGGGCCGGCCGGCTCTAGACCGGCCCCCGCCGCCACGGCTCAACCGGCCGCCTGGAACGCCTCGTAGACCTTCTTCGGGATGCGGCCCCGGGCCGGCACCTCCATCCGGTGCGAACGGGCCCAGGCGCGGACGGCCGCCGGGTCCGGGGCGAGGGAGGTGTGGTGGTAGGCCGTGGGCGTCCTGCCGTGCTTGCTGGCGTTTGTCTGCTTTCGGCCGGCGGCCACGTAGGGCGCCAGGGTCTTCCGCAGTTTCTTCGCGTTGGCGGGATTGAGGTCGATCTCGTACGTCTTCCCGTCCAGGGCGAAGGACACCGTTTCCGCCGCCGTTCCCCCGTCGATGTCGTCGGAGAGTGTCACCACTACGCGCTGAGCCACGGATATCGGTCCTTTCCTACGGCACCGGCGCGTGTCGCGTGCGCGGATGCCGGCCTTCCGGCTGTCAGGCGGGCGGATGCGGATCGACGAGGCGTCGACTGTTCCGTTGTCCCCGGGGCAATGCTGCTTTCCCCGGTAATCATTTGTACAGCGGTGGGTACCGCATTGTGAAGCCCCGTCAATTGCATCCGCGTGTCCGTGTGCAATCCGTGTGCAATCCGGGCGCGATTTTTCCAGACCTTTTCCGTGCGGTGTCGCGGCCGATATCTCGGCGTGATCTGCGCAGGGCGCTCACCGGGTTCGTTCCGTCCGATATCTACCCGCGTAGAAATTTTGGCCAGGTACGCTGAGTGGACCCGCGGGGGTCTGGGGAACCCCCCGGAGAGACAGCCGCATCACACCACCACACCGGGAGTGCCAGTGGCACGCGTCGTAGTCGACGTCATGCTCAAGCCCGAGATCCTCGACCCGCAGGGACAGGCTGTGCAGCGTGCACTGCCCCGTCTCGGCTTCGAGGGAATCGCGGACGTTCGTCAGGGAAAGCGTTTCGAGCTCGAGGTCGAGGGACCGGTCGACGACGCCGCCCTCGCCCGTATTAACGAGCTGGCCGAGACGTTCCTCGCCAACACCGTCATCGAGGACTTCGTCGTGAAGGTGGAGGAGGAGAAGTGACCACCCGTATCGGCGTCGTCACTTTTCCCGGCACCCTCGATGATCAGGACGCCCTGCGCGCCGTCCGGATCGCGGGCGCCGAGCCCGTATCCCTGTGGCACCGCGACAAGGACCTGCACCAGGTCGACGCGGTCGTCCTGGCCGGTGGTTTCTCCTACGGGGACTACCTCCGCGCCGGAGCCATCTCCCGCTTCTCGCCGGTGATGGAAACGCTCATCGAGCAGGCGAAGGCCGGTATGCCGGTCCTCGGCATCTGCAACGGATTCCAGATCCTGACCGAGGCGCACCTGCTGCCCGGCGCGATGCTGCGCAACAACCACCTCCACTTCATCTGCCGCGACCAGAGCCTGCGGGTGGAGAACGCGGAGACCGCCTGGACCTCGGACTACAGCGCCGGCCAGGAGATCAGGGTCCCGCTCAAGAACATGGACGGCCGGTACACCGCCGACGAGCACACGCTCGACGAGCTGGAGGCCGAGGGCCGCGTCGCCTTCCGCTACCTGGACGGCAACCCCAACGGCTCGCTCCGCGACATCGCGGGCATCACCAACGCCGCGGGCAACATCGTCGGTCTGATGCCGCACCCGGAGCACGCCGTGGAGCCGCTGATCGGCACCGGCCGCACCGACGGCCTCGGTTTCTTCACCTCGATCATCAAGAAGCTGGTCAACGCATGAGCCTGGATACGGTCAAGCACGCGGCCGAGACCCCGGACGCCGAGCAGCCCTGGAAGGAGCTCGGCCTCAAGGAGGACGAGTACGCCCGGATCCGCGAGATCCTGGGCCGCCGTCCCACCGGCGCCGAGCTCGCCATGTACTCGGTGATGTGGTCGGAGCATTGCTCGTACAAGAGCAGCAAGGTCCACCTCAAGCAGTTCGGCGAGAAGGTCCCGGCCAACGACGCCATGCTCGTCGGCATCGGCGAGAACGCCGGCGTCGTCGACGTCGGCCAGGGGTACGCGGTCACCTTCAAGGTCGAGTCGCACAACCACCCCTCGTACATCGAGCCCTACCAGGGCGCGGCCACCGGCATCGGCGGCATCGTCCGCGACATCCTCGCCATGGGCGCCCGGCCGATCGCGGTCGTGGACCCGCTGCGCTTCGGCGCGGCCGACCACCCCGACACCAAGCGCGTCCTGCCGGGCGTCGTCGCGGGCATCGGTGGCTACGGCAACTGCCTGGGCCTGCCCAACATCGGCGGCGAGGTCGTCTTCGACGCCTGCTACCAGGGCAACCCGCTGGTCAACGCCGGGTGCATCGGCGTGATGAAGCACGAGGACATCCACCTCGCGCAGGCGTCCGGTCCCGGCAACAAGGTGATCCTGTACGGCGCCCGCACCGGCGGCGACGGCATCGGCGGCGTCTCCGTGCTGGCGAGCGAGACCTTCGAGTCCACCGGCCCGGCCAAGCGCCCCGCCGTCCAGGTCGGCGACCCGTTCCAGGAGAAGCTCCTCATCGAGTGCACCCTGGAGATCTTCAAGGAGAGGCTCGTCGCGGGCATCCAGGACCTCGGCGGCGCCGGGCTCTCCTGCGCCACCAGCGAGCTGGCCTCGGCCGGTTCCGGCGGGATGCGCGTCGAGCTGGACACCGTGCCGCTGCGCGACTCCTCCCTCTCGCCCGAGGAAATCCTCATGAGCGAGTCGCAGGAGCGCATGTGCGCGATCGTCGAGCCGCAGCACGTGGACCGCTTCCTGGAGATCTGCGAGAAGTGGGACGTCATCGCCACCGTCATCGGTGAGGTGACCGAGGGCTCCCAGCTGGAGATCTTCTGGCACGGCGAGCAGATCGTGGACGTCCCGCCGCGCTCGGTCGCGCACGACGGCCCGGTCTACCACCGCCCGTTCGCCCGCCCGTCCTGGCAGGACGCGCTCCAGGCGGACGACGCCGGCAAGCTCGCCCGCCCGGCGGACGCCGCCGAGCTGCGCGAGCAGGTCCTCAAGCTGGTCGCCTCCCCGAACCAGGCCTCCAAGGCGTGGATCACCGACCAGTACGACCGCTTCGTGCAGGGCAACACCGTCCTCGCGATGCCCGAGGACGCGGGCATGGTCCGCATCGACGCCGAGTCGAACCTCGGCGTCGCGATGGCGACCGACGGCAACGGCCGGTACGCCAAGCTCGACCCGTACACCGGCGCGCAGCTCGCGCTGGCGGAGTCGTACCGCAACGTCGCCGCCTCCGGCGCCAAGCCGCTGGCCATCTCGGACTGCCTCAACTTCGGCTCCCCCGAGGACCCGGACGTCATGTGGCAGTTCGCCGAGGCCACCCGCGGTCTCGCGGACGGCTGCCTGGAGCTGGGCACCCCGGTCACCGGCGGCAACGTCTCGCTGTACAACCAGACCGGTGAGACGGCGATCCACCCGACGCCGGTCGTGGCCGTGCTCGGCGTGATCGACGACGTCAACCGGCGTACGCCGGTCGCCTTCGCGGAAGAGGGCCAGCTCCTCTACCTGCTGGGCGACACCCGCGAGGAGTTCGGCGGCTCGGCCTGGTCCGAGGTCGTCCACCAGCACCTGGGCGGCCTGCCGCCGAAGGTGGACCTGGGCCGCGAGAAGCTGCTCGCCGAGATCCTCATCTCGGCCTCCCGCGACGGCATGATCGACGCCGCGCACGACCTGAGCGACGGCGGCCTGATCCAGGCCGTCACCGAGTCCTGCCTGCGCGGCGGGAAGGGCGCCCGGCTGGTCGTGCCGGACGGACTGGACGCGTTCACGTTCCTCTTCTCCGAGTCGGCGGGACGCGCGGTCGTCTCGATCCCGCGCAGCGAGGAGCTCCGCTTCAACGACATGTGCGGGGCGCGCGGTCTGCCCGTCGCCCGCATCGGTGTCGTGGACGGCGAGGAGATCGAGATCCAGGGCGAGTTCAGCATCCCGCTGAGCGAGCTCCGTACGGCGCACGAGGCGACGATCCCCGCGCTGCTCGCCTGAGAGCCTGTCGGGTCGCGCGTCGACCGGTGGGCCCGAAGCCCCCGCCCGGATGATCCGGGCGGGGGCTTCGGCCGTTCTTTCCCCGTCCTCTTGATAGAGATTACGTAATTACGTAAGGTTGGTGTCATGGAGCTGGAGCAGCGGGTCGCCGAGCTGGAGCGGCGGCTCACGGCACTGGAGCGGCAGGACCCCGCGTCCCCGCGTCTGGGCGACGGCGACTTCTGGGCCCTGAACGGGCTGAAACAGCAGCTCGCCGAGGTCGGCGAGGCCGCGGCCGACGGAGGCGTGCTCTACACGGGCGCGGTCCGGCTGCCCACCGGTGAGAGTTACGAGTGGCAGTACGGCGCCCTCACCGAGGCCCTGGTCGACGGGGACTGGGCGGACGCCGCCGAGTCGTTCGCCGCGCTGGGCCACCCGGTCCGGCTGCGCCTGCTCCGCGAGATCCTCGGCGGCCTCAGGACGGCCGCCGAGCTGGCCGCGCTCGACGGGGTCGGCACCACCGGCCAGATCTACCACCATCTGCGCCAGTTGACCGGCGCGGGATGGCTGCGCGCGGCAGGACGCGGCCGGTACGAGATCCCGCCCGCCCGGGTGGTGCCGCTGCTGGTGGTGCTGACGGCGGCGACGCCGTAGGGCCGACGACCGAAGACGACTACAGGGGGAGAGCCGAACATGTCCGTCCGTAAAGCTGTGGAGAGGGCCCACCGGGTTTCCTGGGTGGTGCTGCTCGCGCTGGTGATCGCCGAGTTCTTCGTCGACCTGCCCGGTCCGGGGTGGGCGACCACGCTGCTGCCCGCGACGGTCGTGGCGGTCCTCCTGCTGACGGTGATCGTGCTCCAGAGCCGGGCCGCCGCGCCCCGGGGCGCGGCGCCGGACCCGGTGGAGGTCGCCCCGCCGGTGACCGGGCGCTGGTCCGCCCTGAACAGCCCGGCGGACAAGGTGCCGAGCCACGGGACGCATGTCTACGGGCAGACGTACGCGATCGACATCGTGGCCGAGCCGGACCCGGGGGAGGGCGGGGCCCCGGCCCGTCCGCCGTTCCGCCCGGTGTGGCCCCTCTTCCGCCGCAACCGTCACTTCCCGGCCTTCGGCGCTCCGCTGCTCGCGGTGGCCGATGCCACGGTGGTCCGGGCGAGCGACGGCCAGCGCGACCATCTGAGCCGCAACTCACTGCCCGCTCTCGCCTATCTGCTGCTCGTCGAGGGCAACGTCCGCTCGACCATGGGCGCGCACCGGATCATCGGCAACCACGTGATCCTCGATCTGGGCGACGGGACGTACGCCGTCTACGCCCACGTCCAGCGCGGCTCGCTCCAGGTCCGCGCCGGGGACACGGTCCGCGCCGGGCAGCGGATCGCCGGCGTGGGGAACTCCGGGAACACCACCGAGCCCCATCTGCACTTCCACCTCATGGACGGCCCGGACCCCGACGCGGCCCGGGGCGTCCCGTTCACCTGGCGGGGCGTCGGAGTCCCCGCGAGCGGCGAGACGTTCACGGTCGAGGAGCAGGTGACACCGGCCTGACCGGGCGATGTCGCAGGGGCCGGTTAGTCTCGGCCCCATGCCCCCGGCCAAGAAGCGTCCGCGCACCTACGACCACCTCAGGACCCGGACCGCGGTCCTCGCCCAGTTCGCCCATGTGCGCGACGCCGTCCGCAGGTTGACGCCCGACCAGCTCGCCCGGCCGACCCGGCTGGGCGAGTGGACGGTGCGGGAGCTCGCCGCGCATGTCGCGATGGGCCTGAACAGCGTCACCCGGTCGCTGGCCCTGCCGGAGCCGCCCGGCCCCAAGCCCGAGGTCGTCCTGCTGGAGTGGCCCTCGGCCACCGTCGCGCACGCCGCCCGCATCGCCGAGGACGTCGAGGACCTGGCGGTCGAGCGGCCCGACCTCGGCACGCTGTACGAGGAGGTCGAGGCGGGATTCCTCGCGGCCGTCCCGGCGTCCGGCGCGGGGGAGCGGCTGCTGACCACCCGGGTCGGCGCCATGCGGCTGGCCGACTACCTGGTCACCCGGACCGTCGAGCTGACCGTCCACACGGACGACCTCAACGAGGCGCTCGGGCTGGAGATCCCGTACGACCGGCAGGCGCTGGCCGCCTGCACCCGGCTGCTGGCCGACGCCCTCGCGGACCGGGCCCCCGGCGGATCGGTCGAGGTGCGCGTCCCGCCGTTCGCGGTGGTCCAGTGCATCGGCGGGCCCAAGCACACCCGGGGCACCCCGCCCAACGTCGTGGAGACCGGTGCGCTGACCTGGATCCGGCTCGCCACCGGGCGTACGGAATGGGCGCGGGCCCTGGCGGACGCCGAGGTCAGCGCCAGCGGCGAGCGGGCGGATCTGGCCGAGCTGCTGCCGCTGATGGGCTGAGACGGCCCGCCCCCTGCCGGAACGGGCGGAACCGGATCGGGCCCTCGTACCGTCACATCGCCATGCGCACCCAACGTACGACCCTCAGCGTCAGTGTCCTGGCCCTCCTCGCCCTCGCCGCCTGCGGTACGGAGTCGGGTTCCGGCTCCGCCAAGGGCTCCGGCGACGGCGGCGACACCGTGCAGAGCGATGTCCCCGTCACCGGGGTGGCGTGGAGCGTCGACTCCGTGACCGTCGGCGGGAAGAAGACCGAGGCCCCGAAGGGGGCCCGGCTGGAGATCGATCCGAAGGGCCGGGCCAAGGCCCACTTCGGCTGCAACCACATCAGCGTGGACGCCCGGGTGAAAGGCGACCGGATCACCCTGGGCAAGCCCGTGACCACGCAGATGGCGTGCGAGGAGAGCATCGAGAAGTTCGAGAAGGCCGCCATCGACGCGATGGGCGGCGAGCACACCGCGAAGCTCTCCGGCGACCGGCTCACCCTCACCACCGAAAGCGGCGACACGATGGCGCTCAGCGAGGAGAAGCCCGCCGATCTGGTCGGCACCCGATGGGCGGTGACCACGCTGCTCAGCGGAAAGACGGCCACCTCGGTGCCGGCGGATCTGCCGAAGGAGCGGGCGCCCCATCTGACCCTCTCCGAGGGCGGCGCGGTCCAGGGCAACTCCGGCTGCAACTCCTTCCGCGGCAAGGCGACGGTCAAGGACGACACGATCACGTTCGGTCCGGTGGTCGGCACCCGGAAGATGTGTCCGGAGGCGGAGATGGAGGTGGAGCGCGCCGTGCTCGCCGCCCTCAAGGGCTCGACGACCTACACGATCGTGGGCAGCACGCTCACCGTCACCGCGGCCGACGGCAAGGGGATCGGCGCGTCGGCCGCATCCCCCGGGGCCGGGAAGGGCTCCCAGCACGGCTGAAGCCGGCTCCCCGGTGTGAGGCTCACCACGAAACAAGCGTTCGGCCGACGGCCGGGGCGTAGATCGGGTGGGTTCACCGAGCGCCACGGCCGGCCGTCCGCCGCCCCCGACCCCTACTGGCCGGTAACTGGCCTCTCGGCCCGGCACTGACCGCCGCCGCCGCCCCGCGGAGCCGGGGCGGCCGGCCCGGCGGTCACGCAGCGTGATCGCTCGAAGTCCCGCGAATCGCCCGCCCCGGGCGGCGGGCGGGCCCGTTTTCCGTGCTCCACCGCGCGTTTGCCCACCGGTCCCCAATTCGGACCAGTGGTCGATCTCGCCTACACTCGGTGCCGTGCCCCGTGGTGATGGACGACTCAACCACGACCTGCTCCCCGGAGAGAAAGGCCCCCAGGACGCTTGTGGCGTCTTCGGTGTCTGGGCTCCGGGTGAAGAGGTCGCCAAGCTCACCTATTTCGGACTGTATGCCCTGCAGCACCGCGGACAGGAATCCGCGGGCATCGCAGTGAGCAACGGGTCCCAGATCCTGGTCTTCAAGGACATGGGACTGGTCTCGCAGGTCTTCGACGAAACGTCTCTGGGTTCCCTCCAGGGCCATATCGCGGTCGGTCATGCCCGCTACTCCACCACCGGCGCCTCGGTGTGGGAGAACGCGCAGCCGACGTTCCGTGCCACCGCGCACGGCTCGATCGCCCTCGGCCACAACGGGAACCTGGTCAACACCGCCCAGCTCGCGGAGATGGTCGCCGACCTTCCGCGCAAGGACGGCCGTGCCACCCAGGTCGCCGCGACCAACGACACCGACCTGGTGACCGCGCTGCTCGCCGGGCAGCGCGACGAGAACGACAAGCCGCTCACCATCGAGGAAGCCGCCGCCAAGGTGCTCCCCGACGTCAAGGGCGCCTTCTCCCTCGTCTTCATGGACGAGCACACGCTGTACGCCGCCCGCGACCCGCAGGGCATCCGCCCGCTGGTGCTGGGCCGCCTCGAGCGCGGCTGGGTGGTCGCCTCCGAGTCCGCCGCGCTCGACATCTGCGGCGCCAGCTACGTACGCGAGATCGAGCCGGGCGAGCTCGTCGCCATCGACGAGAACGGTCTGCGCACCACTCGATTCGCGGAAGCGAAGCCCAAGGGCTGTGTCTTCGAGTACGTCTACCTGGCCCGTCCCGACACCGACATCGCCGGGCGGAACGTCTACCTCTCCCGGGTGGAGATGGGCCGCCGGCTGGCCGCCGAGGCTCCCGCCGAGGCGGATCTCGTCATAGCGACCCCGGAATCCGGCACTCCCGCCGCGATCGGGTACGCGGAGGCCAGCGGCATCCCCTTCGGCGCCGGACTGGTGAAGAACGCCTACGTCGGCCGGACCTTCATCCAGCCCTCGCAGACCATCCGCCAGCTCGGTATCCGGCTCAAGCTGAACCCGCTGAAGGAAGTCATCAAGGGCAAGCGCCTGGTGGTCGTCGACGACTCGATCGTCCGCGGCAACACCCAGCGCGCCCTGGTCCGGATGCTCCGCGAGGCGGGCGCCGCCGAGATCCACATCCGGATCTCCTCGCCGCCGGTGAAGTGGCCCTGCTTCTTCGGGATCGACTTCGCGACCCGCGCCGAGCTGATCGCCAACGGCATGACCGTCGACGAGATCTGCACCTCGATGGGCGCCGACTCCCTCTCGTACATCTCGATCGACGCGATGATCGAGGCGACGACGATCGACAAGCCGAACCTCTGCCGCGCCTGCTTCGACGGGGTGTACCCGATGGAGCTCCCGGACCCGGAGCTGCTCGGCAAGCAGCTGCTGGAGACCGAGCTGGCGGCGGGCCCCGCGGCGACCGCCGCGGCCGACGCGCTGCGCCGTCCGTGACCCGGACGCGCCGCCGCCCCTCCCACCAGCCCCGTATCTCCACACGAAAGATCCCAGGCCATGTCTGAGACAACAGGTGCTTCCTACGCGGCGGCCGGCGTCGACATCGAAGCCGGTGACCGTGCCGTCGAGCTGATGAAGGAGTGGGTGAAGAAGACGCAGCGGCCCGAGGTCGCGGGCCTCGGCGGTCTCGGCGGCTTCGCCGGCCTCTTCGACGCCTCGGCGCTCAAGCGCTACGAGCGTCCGCTGCTCGCCTCCGCCACCGACGGCGTCGGCACCAAGGTGGACCTGGCGCGTCAGATGGGCGTGTACGACACCATCGGCCACGACCTCGTCGGCATGGTCGTGGACGACCTCGTCGTCTGCGGCGCCGAGCCGCTGTTCATGACCGACTACATCTGCGTCGGCAAGGTGCACCCCGAGCGTGTCGCGGCCATCGTCAAGGGCATCGCCGAAGGCTGTGTCCTGGCCGGCTGCGCCCTGGTCGGCGGCGAGACCGCCGAGCACCCGGGCCTGCTGGGCCCGGACGACTTCGACGTCGCCGGCGCCGGCACGGGCGTGGTCGAGGCCGACCGGCTGCTCGGCCCGGACCGTATCCGCAAGGGTGACGCGGTCATCGCCATGGCGTCCTCCGGTCTTCACTCCAACGGGTACTCGCTCGTCCGCCACGTGGTCTTCGACCGGGCCGGCTGGACGCTGGACCGGGAGATCGAGGAGTTCGGCCGGACGCTCGGCGAGGAGCTCCTGGAGCCCACCCGGATCTACTCGCTGGACTGCCTGGCGCTCACCCGGACGACCGAGGTGCACGGCTTCAGCCACGTCACCGGCGGCGGCCTGGCGAACAACCTGGCCCGGGTCGTCCCGGACGCTCTGCACGCCACCGTGGACCGTTCCACCTGGACGCCCGGCGCGGTCTTCGACCTGGTCGGCACCGCAGGCAAGGTCGAGCGGCTGGAGCTGGAGAAGACGCTGAACATGGGCGTCGGCATGATCGCGATCGTCCCGGCCGACTCGGTGGAGGCCGCGCTGACGACCCTGGCCGACCGCGGGGTCGACTCCTGGGTCGCCGGGGAGATCACCGACCGCGGTGACCACGCCACCGGCGCGGCGCTGACCGGCAACTACGCCCGATAGGCAGCCACGGACAGCCGTGACGCCGCTGTGCACCGGGCGGGCCGCCCCGAGCGACCCCGCCCGGCGCACACCGCACCTGCGGGACCGCTCCGGATCGGGACAGCACAGAACCCGGCCCGGGGCAGGCCCGGACCGGGTTGATGTGTCAGCGCGAGGTCAAGCGCCGCGGCGCTGTGACGATGGACCGGACTGATCGTCCTGATCCTCGTCCTCGTCCTCGTTGTAGCGATCCGCGTACTGTGCGTACGGGTCATCTTCCTCGTCGTCGTCCTCGAACGGCTCTGCGTTCGGTGGTTGACTCGAAGGCGATGCGCCCAGCTCATTGGCCAGACGCGACAGGTCAGTCCCGCCGCTGCTGTACTTCAGCTGGCGGGCGACCTTGGTCTGCTTGGCCTTTGCCCGGCCGCGCCCCATGGCTCGACCCCCTCGGTGACGGGGCTCGACGGCCCCAGAGTCTTGACACGCGTTCATGTTTCAGGACGGACTCTCGACAGAGAGACCGCGCCCGTAGGGCTTTAACGGTACCTGCTTCCGTGGCCATACGGTACGCCGCCCGCATTCCGGTCCCGGCACAGGGCCAGCGAGGAGCCCCGTCCTCCCTGGTCAACTGCGATTTTAACCTCTTGTGGAGGTACGACCCGCCGACCGGCGTGAGTCTTGTCTCGCCGGTCGGCGGGCCGCTGGGGCCGCCCGGTCAGCGGGAGCGCGCCTCCGCCATCCGCTGCTCGGCCAGCCGGTCGGCCGCCGCGGCCGGCGGAATGCCATCCGCCTTCGCACGTGCGAATATTTCCAGCGTGGTGTCGAAGATCTTCGTGGCCTTCGCCTTGCACCGGTCGAAGTCGAACCCGTGCAGCTCGTCGGCGACCTGGATCACGCCGCCGGCGTTGACCACGTAGTCGGGTGCGTAGAGAACCGACCGGTCGGCCAGGTCCTTCTCCACGCCCGGGTGCGCCAGCTGGTTGTTGGCCGCGCCGCACACCACCTTCGCGGTGAGCACCGGCACGGTCCGGTCGTTCAGCGCGCCGCCGAGCGCGCACGGCGCGTAGATGTCCAGGCCCTCGGTGCGGATCAGCGCGTCGGTGTCCGCGGCGACCGCGACCTCCGGGTGCAGGTCGGTGATCCGGCGCAGCGACTCCTCGCGGACGTCGGTGATCACGACCTCGGCGCCGTCGGAGAGCAGGTGCTCGACGAGGTGGCGGCCCACCTTGCCGACCCCGGCCACGCCGACCTTGCGGCCGCGCAGCGTCGGGTCGCCCCACAGATGCTGGGCCGAGGCCCGCATGCCCTGGAAGACGCCGAACGCGGTGAGGACCGAGGAGTCGCCCGCGCCGCCGTTCTCGGGGGAGCGGCCGGTGGTCCAGCGGCACTCCCGGGCGACGACGTCCATGTCGGCGACGTAGGTGCCGACGTCGCAGGCGGTGACGTAGCGGCCGCCGAGCGAGGCCACGAACCGGCCGTAGGCGAGGAGGAGTTCCTCGCTCTTGATTTTCTCCGGGTCGCCGATGATGACGGCCTTGCCGCCACCGTGGTCGAGACCGGCCAGGGCGTTCTTGTACGACATCCCGCGCGACAGGTTCAGCGCGTCGGCGACGGCGTCGGCCTCGGAGGCGTACGGGTAGAAGCGGGTGCCGCCGAGGGCCGGGCCCAGGGCGGTGGAGTGGAGGGCGATGACGGCCTTGAGGCCGGTGGCACGGTCCTGGCAGATCACGACCTGCTCGTGACCTCCCTGATCCGAGTGGAACAGGGTGTGCAGGACGCCGTTAGTCACATCGGTCACTGTGGTGACTCCCAAGTACGAAGCGGCGGAGGCCCTCCTGGGGGTGGGGAGGGCCCCGGACCGACCGGCACGGCCGGTCCGATGGGCAAGAGCGTAAGTCCTCCGGGGGCGCGGATCTGCCCCCGTGCGGAGGATCACTCCTTGGGGGTGCACCGCCGTGACACGATGCGCTGCATGTCGGTGGTGTCTTCGGTGCTCGTCCCTTACACGTCCTACCTTCGGGTCTACGAGCCGCTCGCCGCATTCGCCGAGCCCGAGCGGAGTCATTGGGCGCGCTACGCGCAGCGCGATGATCTCCCCACGGCCCAGGACGAACTGCGCCGCTCGCTGGCCGACTTGGCGTCGACGCCGCCGGTCGGGGTGCCCGTGCACGAGAGCGGCGACGCGTTCGTGGCGGAGCTGGCCGGGGTGGTGTGCGTCTGCCCGTGGCGGACCAGACTGCGGGGCTGGCTGGCTCTGGCGGAGCTGGGGGGAATGTTTCCGGCCAACGTGCTCGACGCCGTGCTGCCGGCGGTGGTGCGCGGCCAGGCGGCGGCGGACCACGAGCGCTGGCAGCGGCTCCACCCGGACGCGAGGCCGTGGATCCGCACCACGGTGTGGCAGGTCCCGGTGCGCTGGTTCGTCCTCTTCCACGACGAGGAGCGGGAGTACACGGCGGCGGACGGCGAGGGGGCCGGTCCCGTCCTGCGCTACCGCACCCCGATGGTCGAGGCCCGGCGGCGGCTGGCGCGGGCGCTGCGGACGCTCCGCGAGAACGCTCCCGAGGGGCCGCTGACCGAGGGCCTCGTGGACGTGGGGCGCTGGCTGGAGGAATTCCACCCGCGTTCCCTGGTCGAACTGGACTACGGGGGCCTGGTGCACGCGCTGCCGGCGGAGCGGCTCGCGGGGGACCGGTCGGCGGCGGATGTGGCGGAGGGGCTCACCGCGCTGCGCGACGGCGACACCGAGGGCGCGGGGGAGGCGTACGCGCGGCTCGCGGAGCGCTGGCGGGCCGTACGGGACCTCCAGTTCACCAATTGACGTGAAAAGGCCCACAGCGGCATCAAGGTGATGGAACCGGGGCATCCTTCATCCAGGACGGCCGAGAGGCCGACGGGCGGGCCGCGAGGCCGGGTCGTACGGGAGGAGGAGGGAGCCGGGTCGCCTCGACGGAGGGCGGCGAAGGCGGATCGGCAAAGAGTTGACGGGCCGTGAACCTGCGTCCTGTGTGATGCGTGTGATGTGTGAGGCGGAAGCGTACGCCGCTGGGCCCAGGACCTACGTCCCGAACCGGGCCTTTGCCTCAAGCGTGATGGACAGCACTTACGGGGCCCTTGCGTCTATCCCTACCCCTCATGCCAAAATAGGACAAGGAGTCCGGGGAGGGCTCCTTCTGTCCAAGTAAGGGCAGAATGCTCGACATTGCCTTCTATGGGGGGTCTGACGACTCCTGTTCGCTCTGTGACTGATCGTCACTGGAGTGTGACTGTCCGCTATGGCATGGTCCATCGGCTTCCGTCGCTGATGAACACCTGGAGGGCAATTCCATCGGTTTGGCCGACGTGGCTGGACGGATGGTGTAGTTGTAGTGCCGAGGACAAGCCGTTCGTCCTATAACCGACTCGGCCCGCGTCCGCCATTTCGGGCAACGCGGGTCAAGGTGCAGAATTTAGAGGAAAGAACCGAGAAGGTTCGGTTCTCCCGAGGAGGCCGCTCATGACCGCTCGCACCCCTGATGCCGAGCCGCTGCTGACCCCGGCTGAGGTTGCCACGATGTTCCGCGTGGACCCGAAGACGGTCACCCGTTGGGCCAAGGCTGGCAAGCTCACGTCCATCCGCACGCTCGGTGGACATCGCCGGTACCGCGAGGCAGAGGTCCGCGCACTGCTTGCGGGTATTCCGCAGCAGCGCAGCGAGGCCTGACACACCCCTGCCGCGCAGCAACACAGCAGCACAGCATCACAACCCGGGCAGCTGCCAGGTCCCCCAACCCCAGCCGCCCACCCATAGCTCCACTCGACGGACGCCTGCCCCAACGGGCGTCGTGCCTGTGTTCCACGGGTGCCGTCGTATCGATCGCGCTGGACTCCGCCGGGTCCAGCGCGATCTTTTTTGTGCCCTGTGCAGGGGTTCTCCGGGGCTGTCCCGGGCCGCTGGGGCGGGCCTGTCCAGAACCGGGCGGTCGGTCGGCTTCACCGGGCGGGACGCCCTCCGGCGCGCTGTGGGCGACTGTCCGCGAGGGGGCCGGCGGGTTCGGGCCCGGGGGTCTTCGTGGGTCTGTGGGCGGGTCTGTGCGGGAGTGTGGGTGAGCGTCCCGGAGGGGGTGGGGACGCGGTGGGACAGCCCCGGACGGAACGGTCCTCGTGCGCCTGTCACCCCCGTGCAATTGCACATATTAAATTCATCAGTTGTAGGGGAGGCGTAAAATCCCTCGGCCTGAAAACTCTTTCAGTGA
Source organism: Streptomyces sp. NPDC020884 (assembly GCF_044333935.1). NCBI lineage: Bacteria > Bacillati > Actinomycetota > Actinomycetes > Kitasatosporales > Streptomycetaceae > Streptomyces > Streptomyces sp. NPDC020884. The sequence continues at coordinate 524,298 of NZ_JBIRRY010000005.1, forward strand.
CTACCATCACACCGCATGATGCTTGCCAACTCCCAGCCTGCCACTGTCGGGACGCGGAAGCATCCGGCCGATGGTCATGTCGCGGAGGGTCTTTCGGCCCCGGCCTCGTCCTCGGCGGGCCGTTCGGCGGAGGTCCGGCGTCCGGCGGCGGCCTGCGGGGCGCCGGAGGGGCCCGTGGGCGCGCTCCGCTCCCCGTCCTCCCCGTCCTCCCCGGGCTCCAGAGCGAGGCGCAGGAGGCGATGGCACACCGCGCAGTGCCGGGTCAGGTGGCGGTAGGCGGAAGCGGCCGCCAGATGGGCGCGCAGCAGCGCGCGGGTCTCGTGTCGTGCCGTGGACGCGGACATCCGAGCCACCTCCCGGTGAGCCCCGCCGTCCCCCGCCGCGAGAAGCACCGGGAGAACAGGGGCAGCAGCCTCTGCTCTACGAGGTACCGGTGGCGGCCGCCGCCGTCAAGACGCGAGAAAGCCCGGATCGAAACGATCCGGGCTTTCTTCTACTGCGGTCCTGACGGGATTTGAACCCGCGGCCTCCACCTTGACAGGGTGGCGAGCACTCCAAACTGCTCCACAGGACCAGGTTTTCGCTGCTTGCCTTGCGGCTGGCTGCGAAACCAGACTGTACAGGAGGTGGGAGGCCCAGGTCGACTTCACTCCTGGTGGTGACTCCGTCACCGCCCCCGGCCCCCGCAGAGGCCCCCGCGTCAGGGCGCGAGGGCGTCGATCGCCTTCACGATCCGCTTGTCCGAGACGGGGAACGCGGTGCCCAGCGCGTGCGCGAAATAGCTGACGCGCAGCTCCTCGATCATCCACCGGACGTCCAGGACCTCCTGCGGCACCGGACGCCCCTGCGGGAGCTGTTCGAGCAGCCAGGCGTACTCGTCCTGCATCTCGTGGACCTTCGCCATCCGCGTGGTGTCCCGCTGCACCGCCGTCGGCATCTGCTGGAGCCGCCGGTCGGCCGCCACGAGGTAACGCATCAGGTCCGGCAGCCGGCGCAGTCCGGTGGCCGTAACGAAACCGGGCGGTACGAGACGGGACAGCTGCGCGCGTACGTCGGTGACGTTGGCCACCAGCGTCGGACTGCCGGTCGCCTTCAGCCGGCGCTCGCACGCCTGCCACGCGGCCAGGATCTGCTGCACCTGGTCGATCGTGCGGACGGCCAGGTCCACCAGATCGGCGCGGACCTTGTCGTACAGCGTCCGGAACGCCTTCTCGTCCCACGCGGGCCCGCCGTGCGCGGCGATCAGCCGGTCCGCTGCGGCGGTGGCGCAGTCCTCGAAGAGCGCCTGGACCGAGCCGTGCGGATTACGGGACAGGGCGAGCTTCTGCGCGTTGGAAAGCCGGTCGGACGCGAACTTCGCCGGGTTCACCGGGATGTTCAGCATGATCAGCCGCCGGGTGCCGCGCCACATCGCCTGCTGCTGCTCGGCCTCGGTGTCGAAGAGCCGTACGGCCACGGTGTCACCCTGGTCGACCAGGGCCGGATACGCCTTGACCGGCTGCCCGGCCCTCCGCGTCTCGAAGACCTTGTTCAGCGCGCCGATGGTCCAGTCGGTGAGCCCGGAGCGCTCGATGGACTCGCCGGACGGCCCGGCGGTGGCCGCGGCAGCCTGGGAGAGCGCCTGCCGGGCCTTCGGCCGCAGCTGGAGCTTCAGCGCCTCCAGGTCCTTGTCCTCGGCGACCTTGCGCCGCCGCTCGTCGACGATCCGGAACGTGATCTTCAGGTGGTCCGGGACCCGGCCGAGGTCGAAGTCGTCCGCCGCGACCGGCACCCCGACCATCCGCTGGAGCTCCCGCGCCAGGGTGAACGGCAGCGGCTCCTGGAGCGGGACCGCCCGGTCGAGGAACTTGTCCGCGTAGTCCGGCGCGGGCACGTAGTGCCGGCGGATCGGCTTCGGCAGCGAGCGGATCAGCTCGGTGACGACCTCCTCGCGCAGCCCCGGAATCTGCCAGTCGAAGCCCTCCGACGTGACCTGGTTGAGCACCTGGAGCGGTACGTGCACGGTCACACCGTCCGCGTCCGCGCCGGGCTCGAACTGGTACGTCACCTTGAACTTGAGCTTCCCCTGCCGCCAGGAGTCCGGGTAGTCGTCCTTGGTGACGGCCCCGGCCTTCTCGTTGATGAGCATGGAGCGCTCGAAGTCGAGGGCGTCCGGCTCCTCGCGCTTCTTGTGCTTCCACCACGAGTCGAAGTGCGCCCCGGACACGACGTGTTCGGGAATCCGCTGGTCGTAGAAGTCGAACAGGGTCTCGTCGTCCACGAGGATGTCGCGGCGCCGGGCGCGGTGCTCCAGCTCCTCGACCTCGCCGAGGAGCTTGCGGTTGTCGTGGAAGAACTGGTGGTGGGTGCGCCAGTCGCCCTCGACCAGGGCGTTGCGGATGAACAGATCCCGTGAGGCCTCCTGGTCGATACGACCGAAATTGACCTTGCGCTGGGCGATGATCGGCACCCCGTACAGGGTGACCCGCTCGTACGCCATCACCGCCGCCTGGTCCTTCTCCCAGTGCGGTTCGCTGTAGGTGCGCTTCAGCAGATGCTCGGCGAGGGGCTCGATCCACTCGGGCTCGACCTTGGCGTTGACCCGCGCCCACAGCCGGGAGGTCTCCACCAGCTCCGCCGACATCACGAACCGGGGCTGCTTCTTGAACAGCGCCGACCCGGGGAAGATCGCGAACTTGGCGTTGCGCGCGCCCACGTACTCGTTCTTCTCGGTGTCCTTCAGCCCGATGTGCGACAGCAGTCCGGCCAGCAGCGAGGTGTGCACCGCCTGCTCGGGGATGGACGCCTCCGCCCCGGGCTCCTCGACGGTGATGCCCATCTGCTTAGCGACCGTGCGCAACTGCGCGTAGATGTCCTGCCATTCGCGGATGCGCAGGAAGTTCAGATACTCCTGCTTGCACATCCGGCGGAACGAGGACGAGCCGCGCTCCTTCTGCTGCTCGCGGACGTAGGCCCAGAGGTTCAGATACGCCAGGAAGTCGGACGTCTCGTCCTTGAACCGGGCGTGGTTCTGGTCGGCCTGGGTCTGCTTCTCCGCGGGCCGCTCGCGCGGGTCCTGGATGGAGAGCGCGGCGGCGATGACCATCACCTCCCGCGCACAGCCGTTCTTGTCGGCCTCGATGACCATGCGGGCCAGGCGCGGGTCGACGGGCAGCTGGGAGAGCTTGCGGCCGAGCGGGGTGAGCCGCTGCCCCTTCTTCCCGTCCGGCGCGGACTTCTCGCCCTGCTCGAGCGCCCCCAGCTCCTGGAGCAGCTGCACGCCGTCGCGGATGTTGCGGTGGTCCGGCGGGTCGATGAAGGGGAACTTCTCGATGTCGCCGAGCCCGGCGGCGGTCATCTGGAGGATGACGGAGGCCAGGTTGGTCCGCAGGATCTCCGGGTCGGTGAACTCCGGCCGGGTGACGAAGTCGTCCTCGGAGAAGAGCCGGATGCAGATGCCGTCCGACGTACGGCCGCAGCGGCCCTTGCGCTGGTTGGCGCTGGCCTGGGAGATCCGCTCGATGGGCAGCCGCTGGACCTTGGTGCGGTGGCTGTAGCGGGAGATACGGGCGTTGCCCGGGTCGATCACGTACTTGATGCCGGGGACGGTCAGCGAGGTCTCGGCGACGTTCGTCGCGAGGACGATGCGGCGTCCCGTATGGCGCTGGAACACCCGGAGCTGCTCGGCGTGCGAGAGGCGCGCGTAGAGGGGGAGCACCTCGGTATGTCTGAGGTTCCGCTTGTTCAGCGCGTCGGCCGTGTCCCGGATCTCGCGCTCACCGGAGAGGAAGACCAGGACATCGCCCGGGGCCTCGTGGCCCAGCTCGTCCACCGCGTCGCAGATCGCGGTGATCTGGTCCCGGTCGGAGTCCGCCGCGTCTTCGTCGGCCCCTTCGAGCAGCGGACGGTAGCGGACCTCGACGGGATACGTACGCCCGCTGACCTCCACGATCGGGGCCTCGCCGAAGTGGCGCGCGAACCGCTCCGGGTCGATGGTCGCCGAGGTGATGACGACCTTCAGATCCGGGCGCTTGGGCAGCAGCCGGGCCAGATAGCCGAGCAGGAAGTCGATGTTCAGGGACCGCTCGTGGGCCTCGTCGATGATGATCGTGTCGTACGCCAGCAGCTCGCGGTCCGTCTGGATCTCGGCGAGCAGGATGCCGTCCGTCATCAGCTTCAGATACGTCGACTCCGGGTTCACCTGGTCGGTGAAGCGGACCTTCCAGCCGACGGTCTCGCCCAGCGGCGTCTTCAGCTCGTCGGCGACCCGCTCCGCGACCGTACGGGCGGCGATCCGCCGCGGCTGGGTGTGCCCGATCATGCCCCGGACGCCGCGCCCCAGCTCCATACAGATCTTGGGGATCTGCGTGGTCTTCCCGGACCCGGTCTCCCCGGCGACGATCACGACCTGGTGGTCGCGTATCGCCTCCAGGATCTCGTCCTTCTTCTGGCTGACCGGCAGCTCTTGCGGGTACGACAGGGCCGGCAGCCGGGCCGCGCGCGCGGCGAGCCGTTCGGCCGCCTTGCCCGCTTCGGCCGCGATCTCGTCCAGCACGGACTGGCGGGCCTCGGGCTTGCGGATGCGGCGCGCTCCTTCGAGGCGCCGGCCGAGCCGGTTCGCGTCACGGAGCGAGAGCTGCCCGAGCTGGGACTGGAGATCGGCGAAGGAAGTAGACATACGGCCCCCAGGATCTCACCCGGGCCCGTGGAGTGGCGACCTCATTTCGCGCGGGCTGCGTCACGCGGCACGTACGCTTTCGGGCAAGTCGAACGCACAGCCCCGCCGCTCAGGCGAGAAAGGCCCGTCCCGTGTCCCGTACGCAGTGGTGCTGCCTGACGGCGCTGCTCGCGGTCGTCATGGGGCTGCTGTGCGGACCGGCGGCGACGGCGATGTCCCCGGCCGCCGCGCTCGGGGCCGCCGCGCCGTCCGCCGCCGCGCCGGTGATCCCCGCCGCGCAGGCGCAGACGCAGGCGCAGGTGGTCGAAGCCGTCGACACGGGCGCCCCGGCCCCCGGCTGCGGGAAGCTCCGCGACCACGACGGCGAGCCCGCCGTCCCCTCCCGCGCCCGGACCGGGTACGACCAGGCGCCCGGTCTCGCCCCGTGGGGACTGCCCGCCGCGACGGGCGCGCTGCCGGCCGAGCCGCCGCCGGGGATACGGGTCAGGGCCCCGGTCCCCGCCACACCGACCCCGGTCGAGCTCTCCGTGCTGCGGGTGTAGACGGGCACCCGCCCCCGCCCTTCTCCCCTCTCACTCTTTCCGCACCACCAGCACGGAGTGCCGCATGCCCACGCCCAAGAAGTCCACGCCCGGATCGAAGAAGCCCCTGTTCTACGGCGCGGCGGTCGTCCTCGCCGCCGGTCTCCTCGGCTTCGCCTCCTACCGGGCCACCGCCCCCGACGACACCGCCCCGGACACCGCCTCCGCCCCGGCCGCCGAGGTCTCCGCCGACCCGAACGAGGGCGTCTACCCGGAACTGGCCGGGCTGGCCCGCCGGGACGCGGACGACAAGCTGGCCACCGGCCGCGCGGACGCCCCGGTCGTCCTGATCGAGTACGCCGACTTCAAGTGCGGCTACTGCGGCAAGTTCGCCCGGGACACCGAGCCCGAGCTGATCGAGAAGTACGTGAAGGACGGCACGCTGCGCATCGAGTGGCGCAACTTCCCGATCTTCGGCGAGGAGTCCGAGAACGCCGCGCGCGGTGCCTGGGCCGCCGGGCAGCAGAACCGCTTCTGGGAGTTCCACCGCGCCGCCTACGCCGAGGGGGCGAAGGAGAAGGGCTTCGGCAAGGACCGGGTCGAGGCGCTCGCCGAGGAGGCCGGGGTGAAGGACCTGGACCGGTTCATGAAGGACCTCGACGGGAAGCCCGCCCGCGACGCCGTGGCCAAGGACCAGGAGCAGGCGTACGGGATCGGCGCGACGTCCACCCCGTCGTTCCTGGTCAACGGCCGCCCGATCGCGGGAGCGCAGCCGGACGAGACGTTCGTCCAGGCCATCGAGGCCGCCGCCGCGCAGGCCAAGTCCACCGGCAAGGCGGGCACCGCCGGGGACTCCGCCAAGTGACGGCGGACATCGGCTACTTCGCGGCCTTCCTCGGCGGGCTGCTCGCCCTGGTCAGCCCGTGCAGCGCGCTGCTGCTGCCGGCCTTCTTCGCGTACTCCATCGACTCCACCTCCCGGCTGCTGGCCCGTACCGGCATCTTCTACGCCGGGCTCGCCACCACCCTCGTCCCGCTCGGCGCGGCCGGCAGTTACGCGGGCCGGCTGTTCTACGGTCACCGGGACGCGCTGGTGACGGGGGCGGGCTGGCTGATCATCGTGCTCGGCGTCGCGCAGATCGTCGGCCTGGGCTTCGCCTCGCGGCGGATCGCGGCCCTCAGCGGCCGGATCCGTCCCACCACCGCCTTCTCCGTCTACGCCCTGGGCGCGGTCTACGGGCTGGCCGGATTCTGTGCGGGCCCGATCCTCGGCAGCGTCCTCACCGTCGCGGCGGTCAGCGGCAGCCCGGTCTACGGCGGGCTGCTGCTGGCGGTCTACGCCCTGGGCATGGCCGTACCGCTCTTCCTGCTCGCCCTGCTCTGGGAGCGGTTCGACCTCGGCCGCCGGGCCTGGCTGCGCGGCCGCCTCATCCGGCTCGGCCGGTTCGAGCTGCACACCACGTCGCTGCTGTCGGGGCTCTTCTTCATCGGTCTCGGCGCGCTGTTCCTCGTGTACGACGGGACGACCGCGCTGCCCGGCCTGCTGGGGGTCGACGACTCGTTCGCCGTCGAGCAGTGGGCGCAGAAGCTGGGCGAACAGGTGCCGGACGGGGTGCTGCTCGGTGCGGTGGTGCTCGTCGCGCTGCTGGTCCTGGGCGTACGGGCCCGGCGCCGGCGCGCCGCCGACGTACCGGCGGAGCGGGAGGAGCAGGAGGAGAACGCGAAGGTGTGACACGGCGAAGGCCCCGTCCATCGGACGGGGCCTTCGAGTGGTGGCTGGGGCCGGGATCGAACCGGCGACCTATCGCTTTTCAGGCGATCGCTCGTACCAACTGAGCTACCCAGCCACGCAGCCGCTGGGGCTGCAGCGGTCCTGACGGGATTTGAACCCGCGGCCTCCACCTTGACAGGGTGGCGAGCACTCCAAACTGCTCCACAGGACCAAGCAATGTGCGAAAACAAGTCTCGCACACGGTAAAACGTGCCCCCAACGGGATTCGAACCCGTGCTACCGCCTTGAAAGGGCGGCGTCCTGGGCCACTAGACGATGAGGGCTATTGGCCCGCCTGTTCGCTTTGCAGCGCGTCGGGGACGAGAGAAGCATATGGGATGGGTGGAGCTATCGCCAAAACGGTTTACGGCGAGGGCGTCGGGCGCGTCGGGGAGCGGGTCGGGGCGGGCGGGGAGGCTGCTGAGGAGGTCGGGGACGGGGTGGGTGGGGCGGGGGCGTCCTGCTTCAGGTTCTCCTCCGGAAGATGGCGGCTGACCTCGGCGGTCGTCAGTCCGAGACCGCCCAGCGTGATCTCGTCCCAGGCCTGGAGCCGGCGGCTGGAGCGGTCCATGTAGAGCACCGACGCGTGCACCTTCTCCGGCTTGTCGTTCTGCACGGCGCGCAGCCCGCCGCCGCCCGTGGAGCCCTCGACCTTCAGCCGCGTGCCGAGCTTCAGCTGTTCGTTGATCCGGCGGTGGAGGTGGCCCGAAAGGACCAGCGGGACCGTGCCGTCGGTCTCCCGTGCGGTGTTCGGGTCGTGGGCTACGGCGATGTCGACCGGGGTGCCGGCGCGCTCCTGGTCGCGCAGCGCGGAGGCCAGGCGCATCCCTTCGAGCTGGGCGGCCTCCTTGCCGCCGACCGGGGCGGTCCGGTCCGGGGTGAAGGAGGCGTCGCCGGTGCCCGCGATCCGCAGCCCGCCGACGTCCACCGCCCTGCCGTCGTCCAGGACCCGGACGTTCTTGAACTTCTTCAGATAGGCCTGGGTGACCGGCGAGTCGTGGTTGCCGCGCACCCAGACGTAGGGCGCGCCGAGGTCGCGGATCGGGTCGAGGAAGCCGTTCTCCGCGGCCGATCCGTGATCCATCGTGTCGCCGGAGTCGATGATCACGTCGATCTCGTACTGCTCGACGAGCGAGGCGATGATGTGCCAGGCCGCCGGGTTCAGATGGATGTCGGAGACGTGCAGGGCACGGATGGTCCCGGGGTCCGGCTGGTAGACGGGGAGCGTGGAGGTGGCGTCGTAGAGCCGGGTGACGTTGGTGACCAGGCGGGCCAGTTCCTGCTGGTAGATGTCGAACTCGGTGACGATCGACCGGGCGTCGCCGACCAGGGACGGTGCGCTGGAGAGCAGCCCGGAGAACTTGGGCTCCAGGACGGACTGCGGGTTCCAGGTGGCGTACGCGCTGACGCCGGACGCGGCCAGCAGGGTGAGGGCGAGCCCGCCGGCGGCCAGGGCGCGGCGGGGGCGGCGGTAGACGACCAGGCCGAGCGCGGTCGCGCCGGAGACGACGGCGACGCAGGAGCGCACGGCCAGCTCCCGGGTGCCGGCGGCGACGTCCCGGGTGACCTCGTCCTGGAGGCTGGAGAACCGTTCCGGCTGATCGACCAGGGCCTGGGAGCGTTCGGGGTCGAGGCGGTCCACGTCCACGTCCAGCCGGAGCGGCGCGCTGTGCGAGTCCAGCTCCAGGGCCCCGAGCGGGGCCACGTTGATCTTGCTGCCGCCGGTGAGGGAGGGGCGCAGCGTCATATTGGTGTCCATGGGCCGACCGGTGTACGGATGCTGCCCACGGCGAGCAGCCCCAGCCAGGCCCCCAGCACCACGACGGCGAGCATGCCGAGGGCGCGGAGGCCGGGACGGCGGACGCGACCCGTCAGGTCGCCCGGGGCCGCCGCGCCGGTGCGCACAGCGGTACGGGGGCGGCGGCGGGCGGCGGTACGGCCCCGGGACGCCGGGCGGACGAGCTGGCTGAGGCGGTGCCGGACGCGGTCGGCTGCGGCACGGAACGGGACGCGGACCATTGGGCCCCTATGCCCCGGTACGGCCTCCGTCATGCCGGTAGCGGGCCGGGCGTCCGGGACGGCTGCGGGCGGGAGGGCACGCCTGGGAGCGGTCGCGGCCTGCCCGCGCGGGGCCTTCGTACGGGACAATGGCCGGGTGCTGGAGATGACGCGCGAACAGTTCGAGGAGCTGGTGAGCCAGGCTCTGGACCGGATTCCGCCGGAGCTGACGCGGCTGATGGACAACGTGGCGGTGTTCGTGGAGGACGAACCGGACCCCGGCGACCCCGACCTGCTCGGGCTCTACGAGGGCACCCCGCTCACCGACCGCGGTGAGTGGTACGCCGGAGTGCTGCCGGACCGGATCACCATCTACCGGGGGCCGACCCTGCGGATGTGCGCGACGCAGGAGGACGTGGTCGCGGAGACCGAGATCACCGTGGTCCACGAGATCGCCCACCACTTCGGCATCGACGACGAGCGGCTGCACGCCCTGGGCTACGGGTGAGCGAGCAGGCTCCCGAGGAGCTGCCGGAGCCCGGTCCGCCCGCCGCCCCGCAGGGCCGGGTGCTGGCGGCGGTCGCGGTCGGCGGCGCGCTCGGAGCCCTCGCGCGCTACGCGGCCCTGGTGCTGTGGCCGGGCACCGGCGGCTTCCCGTGGACGGTGTTCGTCGTCAACGTGACCGGCTGCGCCCTCATCGGCGTCCTGATGGTGCTGACCGTCGAGCGGGGCCGGGTGACGCATCCGCTGGTGCGGCCCTTCCTCGGCGTCGGCGTGCTCGGCGGCTTCACGACCTTCTCGACGTACGCGGCCGATGTGTCGGGCCTGCTGGTGCGTCAGGAGGTCCTGACCGCCCTGGCCTACGCGGCGGCGACGGTGCTGGCCGCGCTCGGTGCGGTCCGGGCGGCGGCCGCGGGGACGAGGGCCTGGCTGCGGCGGAGCGCCAGGGGCGGGGAGCGGACCGCGTGAACTGGCTGCTGGTGGCGATCGGCGGGGCGGTGGGCGCGCCCCTGCGCTATCTGACGGACCGTGCGGTGCAGGCGCACCAGGGGCCTGGCGTCCCGTACGTCTTCCCGTGGGGCACCTTCACGGTGAACACGGCGGGCAGCCTGCTGCTCGGGCTGCTGACCGGCGCAGCGGTGTCCTCCCCGGCGCACGCCCTGTTGGCGACGGGCCTGTGCGGGGCGCTGACGACGTATTCGACGTTCTCGTACGAGACCCTCCGCCTGGCCGAGACGGGCCGGGGCTTCCTGGCCGCGGCGAACGTGCTGGCCTCGCTGCTGGCCGGCCTGGGCGCGGTGTTCCTGGGGGCCGAACTGGCGGGCGGGTTCGGGGGGTAGCGGGGGTCTGTCGTGCGGGGCGGTTCGGCGGGGCTGTGCGGGTGGGTGGCGTTCCGGGCGTGTCTCCGGCGGGGTCGGGGGAGTTGGGCACGGTGCGACGCCGTACCGCTCGCTCCCGCCCCGCTCTCCGCCCCCTCGCCCCCGGAGGTGCCACTCGTGCGCCAGTTGTCCGCCCCTGTCCGCTGGGCAGCCGTCACCGCGCTGACGATCGCCGCGTCCACCGGCTGTATGAGCGTCGGCGAGGGCGGCGCGGAGGGTCCGGGGCCCGCGCGGTCCGCCGGCCCGAAGGGGTCGGCCGCCGATCCGGCCGGGGACACGGTTCCCGGCTCCGGGCGGGCCGGGGGGCGCGGCGGGGACGCCCACCCCCACTCGGACCGGGGCGCCCCCGGGAGCAGCCCGAGCCCGGACGCCTCCGGCGCTGTGCCGTCGGTCACCCCCAAGGGCTCGCGCCCCGAGCCGGGCGCCCCGGGGCCCACCCGGGGTGGCCCCCTGCCCACGCCGACGCCCTCGACGCCGGGGCCGGGAGAGCCGCCGCCGACCTCCCCGGAGCCGCCGGCCCCGCCGACCCCCGACCCGGACCCGGTGCCCGATCCGGAGCCCACCGAACCGCCGGAGCCGCCCCCCTCGGCCTCGCCCGCCGCGCAGCTGCGGACCCATGCGATGAGCGGATCGGATGACGCCGGGCCGTTGCGTACCCCGGAGGCATCACCGCAGGTGGGGCCGGTGTAGCGGGGGGTTCGGCAGGGCCGGTTTGCGCAATGTGGGTGAGGGTGCGTATGGTGGTAGATCGTTTGATCCCATTGCCCGGCGCCGACACAGAAGAGCGCCGTGTGGCGCGTACTCTCCCTTGCCGTGGCTGGACCGCATTGAGGCGGTCGAAATTGCGAATCACGGAGTTATGGGCGCGTGCCGAGACTCCGGAAGGTTTCGCATTTCGCATGTCAATTTCCAGTTCTGACCACACCGTCATGCCCGAGAACGTCGACAACGCCGAGCTCGCCGAGCTCGTCGAGGCCGCTGTGACCGAGGCCCCCGCCGGCGCCACCGCCCCGGCCGCCGAGAAGACCGTCATCGTCGAGACGCCCGTCGTCGCCGAGAAGTCGGTCGCCGACTTCGTCGCCGACGCGCAGGCCGAGGCCTCCACCGAGGAGCCCGCCGCTGCCGCCGACGAGATCGCGGACTCCACCGACGAGATCGCCGCCGAGCCGGCCGCCGAGCCGACCATCACCTTCGGCGACCTGGGTCTGCCCGAGGGCATCGTCCGCAAGCTCGCGCAGAACGGTGTGACCGCCCCCTTCCCGATCCAGGCGGCGACCATCCCGGACGCCCTGGCCGGCAAGGACATCCTCGGCCGCGGCCGTACGGGCTCCGGCAAGACGCTCTCCTTCGGTCTGCCGCTGCTGGCCTCGCTCTCCGGTGGCACCACCGAGAAGAAGAAGCCGCGCGGCATCATCCTCACCCCGACCCGTGAGCTCGCGATGCAGGTCGCGGACGCACTGCAGCCGTACGGCGACGTCCTCGGCCTCAAGATGAAGGTCGTCTGCGGCGGTACGTCGATGGGCAACCAGATCTACGCGCTGGAGCGCGGTGTCGACGTCCTCGTCGCCACCCCGGGCCGGCTGCGCGACATCATCAACCGCGGCGCCTGCTCCCTGGCGAGCGTCCAGGTCGCCGTCCTCGACGAGGCCGACCAGATGTCCGACCTGGGCTTCCTGCCCGAGGTCACCGAGCTGCTCGACCAGATCCCCGGTGGCGGTCAGCGGATGCTCTTCTCCGCCACCATGGAGAACGAGATCGGCACGCTGGTCAAGCGCTACCTCTCGAACCCGGTCACGCACGAGGTCGACAGCGCCCAGGGCAACGTCACGACCATGTCGCACCACGTCCTCGTCGTGAAGCCGAAGGACAAGGCGCCGGTCACCGCGGCCATCGCCGCCCGCAAGGGCCGCACGATCATCTTCGTCCGCACCCAGCTGGGCGCCGACCGCATCGCCGAGCAGCTCATCGAGTCCGGCGTGAAGGCCGACGCGCTGCACGGCGGCATGACCCAGGGCGCCCGTACGCGGGTCCTGGAGGACTTCAAGAAGGGCTACGTCAACGCGCTCGTCGCGACCGACGTCGCCGCCCGAGGCATCCACGTCGACGGCATCGACCTGGTCCTGAACGTGGACCCGGCCGGTGACCACAAGGACTACCTGCACCGCTCGGGCCGTACCGCCCGTGCCGGCAAGTCCGGTGTCGTCGTCTCGCTGGCGCTCCCGCACCAGCGCCGCCAGATCTTCCGCCTGATGGAGGACGCGGGCGTCGACGCCTCGCGCCACATCGTCCAGGGCGCGGGCGTCTTCGAGCCGGAGGTCGCCGAGATCACCGGCGCCCGTTCGCTCACCGAGGTCCAGGCCGACTCGGCGAACAACGCCGCCAAGCAGGCCGAGCGCGAGGCCGCCGACCTGACGAAGCAGCTGGAGCGCATCCAGCGCCGCGCCGTCGAGCTGCGCGAGGAGGCCGACCGCCTGGTCGCCCGCGCCGCGCGCGAGCGGGGCGACGACCCCGAGGCCGCCGTGGCCGAGGTCGCCGCCGAGGCCGAGGCCGCCCTCGTGGCAGCCGCAGCCGTGTCCGTGCCGGAGCAGCCGGCCGCTCGCGACGACCGGGGCAACTACGAGCGCCGCGACAACCGCGGTGGCGACCGTGGCGGCTACCGCGGCGGCAACGACCGTCGTGACGAGCGTCCCTCGGGTGGCTTCCGCTCCGGTGGCAGCAGTGACCGTCGCGATGACCGTGGTGGCCGTTCCTTCGAGCGTCGTGACAACGACCGTCCGGCGTTCAACCGCGACCGTCGTGACGAGCGCCCCTCGGGCGGCTTCCGCTCCGGTGGCAGCGACCGCCCGTTCAACCGCGACCGTCGTGACGACCGCCCCTCCGGCGGCTTCCGCTCCGGCGGCGGCAGCGACCGCCCGACCGGCCGTCGTGACGACCACCGTGGCGCCAACACCGGCACCAACACCGGCACCTTCGGCCGCCGCGACGACAAGCCGCGCTGGAAGCGCAACGGCTGACCCCCGCCCGGCCGGCACCCGGCCGAGCAGGTCCGCCTGACAGACCGGCAGGGCCCGTACGCCACCGAACCGACTCGGTGACGTACGGGCCCTGTTGCCGTCCCCGGCCCCACGCGCCCGCCTCCCGGGACCCGCGACGGGCCCGACACCGATACCGGATCGGCTGCCGGGACCGGGCGGGCTATGCTCGGGGGGTGATCCGTCGAGGGCCGTTAGCTCAATTGGTCAGAGCAGCGGACTTTTAATCCGTTGGTTGTGGGTTCGAGTCCCACACGGCCTACTGATCACAGGGCGAGGGGCAATCCCCCTCCGGCCCCACAGTGAAACGCCTCGGTCCGCAGCTGCGGACCGAGGCGTTTCACTGTGCGCTGGCTCTCTCCCCTGTCCCGGCCGAGGGGCCTCAGCCGTGGCTGCCCGTCAGGGTGGCGTAGACGACGACGTTGTCGGCGTAGTGGCGGTCGGCCTCGGAGTAGTCGCCGCCGCAGGTGATCAGGCGGAGCCCGGCGTGGTCGAGGTTGCGGTAGACCTCGACCGTGGGGAACGCGTCCTTGGGGTAGACGGCGGTCCGGTCGACGGTGAACTCCGCGGTGCTGCCGTCCGCGCGCCGGACGCCGATGCGGTCGCCCGGGTCGAGCTCCGTGAGCTCGAAGAACACCGCCGGTGCGCCGTCCCAGGTCACATGGCCCGCGATCACCGCGGGTCCGACCGCCCCCGGCATCGGGCCGGGGGTGTACCAGCCGGCCTTGTCCGGGTCGCGGGGGGTGTCCATCGCCCGGTTCTCGCCGAGCCCCAGGTCCTCCAGCGTGGAGTTCACCTTCAGGGACGGGATGGTGATCCCGACGGGCCGGGAGGCGGGCAGCGCGGTGGCGCGCTGCCCGCTCCCCGGTGACCCGGACGCCCCCCCGTCAGGTGGGGTCGTCCGGGCGGCCGGGGCCCCGGCGCTCCCCTTGTCGGCGGCCGGGGGAGGGGCGGGCTGCTGGCGGCCGGTTCCCAGGGCCAGCAGCAGTCCGCCGGTCAGGAGCAGGGCCGCGATGGCGGCGGTGAGCACGAACGTCCGGCGCCGGTGGGACGTCGTGGGCCCGTCGTCCGGGTCGGTTCCGTTCATCGGGGTCGCCTTTCCCTGCGGACTGCCGTGGCGGGGCGTGGATGGAGCGGGGGCCGGAGCTCAGGCGCCGGGCCGGCCGTCGGCCGTACGGTTCCGGCGGCGTACGGCGAACAGTCCGCCGGCCGCGAGGACGGCCGCGCCGCCCGCCGCGAGGAGGCCCGGTGACTCGACGCCCTCGGTGGTGGTGCCGCCCGTCTCGACGCCGCCCGCCGGCATGGAGCCGACGGCCGCGCCCTTGACCATGCCGCAGTTGGCCGGGGCGGTGGCCTCCTGGGGCAGCTTCGGGTCGAGTTCGCTCTTGCCCGCGCCGAAGTCGTACTTCCCGTCGTCGTTCCGGTCGATGCCGTGCTGCACGATGTGCAGGTCCTTGAGGTGGTCCGCCACGTCCTGCGAGACGGTGATCGTGCGGGAGTACGCCAGCTTGCCGTCCTTGTCCGCGACCGGCATCCGGTCCACCGCGAGGCCGCTGTCCTTGGACGTGTCGCCCTTGGTGGTCAGGGAGATGTTGATGTCCCCGTACATCGGCAGGCCCTCGGCCGTGGTGACGATGCCGTCGCCGTCCTTGTCCGCGCTCTTGTCCGGGCAGCGGAAGTCGTGGCCGTCGGTGGAGCCGTGGATGTGCTGGGCGTGCGGCTGACCGGGGACGAGCCCCTGCGCGTCGATCTTCACGGTCAGCTTGTCGCCCTCGAGGCTCACCAGGGCGGCCCCACTGGCGCCGGAGTCGTTCAGCTGCTCCAGGTCGATCTGGTACGTGTCGCCGTCGGCCGCCTTCGTGGTGCCGGCGGGGTGCCCCTCGTGAGCCAGGGCGGGCACGGCCACCCCGAGGGTGAGGGCGGCGGGCAGGACGAGCAGTGCGGCGAGGCGAGTGGTACGGCGGGCTATCACGAAGACACATCCCCTTCCGGAAGTTCCGGCGCGAACCGGAACAACGTTCGGTCGCTGATGTCGTTCATTCGGAGCTGCCCGCGGGGCGGATTGGCCCGAGCACGACAAATTTGCGCGGGCCGCCGACCGCCGTGGGCCGAGGTGCGGCCGGAGTAATTGGTCGAGGGCCCGCCGGGAGTGCCGTAGAGTGGTGTTTACCGACGCGGGGTGGAGCAGCTCGGTAGCTCGCTGGGCTCATAACCCAGAGGTCGCAGGTTCAAATCCTGTCCCCGCTACTGAAGATCCGGGCCCGGCACGCAGACAGCGTGCCGGGCCCGAGTCGTTTCCGGGTTTCCGGACGGGCTTCGCTGTCCGGCGATGTCGCGCTTGACCTTGACGCAGCGTAAAGATCTAGCGTTTCCGGCATGGAGTGGTCCATTCAGGAAATCGCCAGACTGGCCGGCACCACGAGCCGCACGCTCCGGCACTACGGGGACTTCGGTCTCCTCGCGCCGAGCCGGATCGGGAGCAACGGCTACCGCTACTACGACCAGGACGCCCTCGTCCGGCTGCAGCGCATTCTGCTGCTGCGGGAGCTCGGGCTGTCGCTGCCCGCCATCAAGGACGTGCTCGCCGGTCAGCGGGACACCGCGGTGGCGCTGCGGGCGCATCTGCGGCTGCTCGAACAGGAGCAGGCGCGCATCGGGCGGCAGATCGCCTCGGTGCGGACCACTCTCCACAAGACCCAGGAGGGGATGGAACTCATGGCAGCTGAAGTGTTCGACGGCTTCGACCACACCGCCCACGAGCAGGAGGTGACCGAGCGCTGGGGCCGGGAGGCGTACGAGGAGGGCGACCGCTGGTGGCGTTCGCTCGGGCCGGAGGAGAAGAAGGCGTTCCAGGACGAGCACGAGGCCCTCGCGCGCGACTGGGGCCGGGCCAAGGAGGCCGGGCTCGCCGCCGACGGGGCCGAGGCGCAGGAACTCGCGCGACGGCACTGCGCGTGGCTGTCGCCGGCCAAGAAGCCCGGCCGTTCGTACGTGATCGGGCTCGGGGAGATGTATGTCGCCGATCCCCGCTTCGGAAAGAACTACGATCGCTACGGGGACGGCGCCGCCGCCTTCGTACGGGACGCATTGACGGTCTACGCGGAAAACCGGCTCACCGACTGACCGGGGGCGGCCGGGCCTCCGTCCGCTTCCCCCTATTCGGCCGATGAGGAGTCGCCGCTCGGCGCGGCTCCGGGAAGCCTGGACGGGGCGCGGTACCGTCCGCAGCCGTGGGTGGACCGGGCAGGAGTGCACAGGTGGGGATGGCCGACGAACGGCGTGGAGGCGCGGCGGGGAGCGTCGACGCCGTGAGCCGTGCGGTGTTCGGGACCCGCGAGGGTGAGGCGACGCCCGGCAGGCAGGGCACCGGGCGGTTCGTCCGGATGCTGCCCGCCCTGCTGATCGTCGGCGGGCTGGTCTTCGACTCGCTGGCCCCGCCCAATTTCACCGCGGTCCCGCTGTTCGTGGCGGCCCCGCTGGTCGCCGCCCCGTTCTTCTCGCTGTCCCGGACCGTCCGCACGGGTATCGCCGCGGTCCTCTCGGTCATCGCGATGCGGCTCTCCGACGGGACGTCCACCCAGGTGGTCCCGGTCATCGAGATGATCACCGTGCTCACGGGCTCGGTGCTGGCCGTCGTCATCAACGGCGTCGTGCGGCGCGGCAACGAGCAGCTGGCCTCGGCCCGGGTCATCGCGGAGACGGCCATGCGGGCCGTGCTGCCGACGCCGGCCGAGCGGATCGGCGGGCTCCAGGTGGCCGCGCGGTACGAGGCGGCGCAGGCGGACGAGTTCGTGGGCGGCGACCTGTTCGCCGTCGCGGACACCCCGTACGGCGTACGGGTGGTCGTCGGCGACGTACGCGGCAAGGGCCTGGGCGCCGTCGAGGCCGTGGCGGTGATCATCGGGGCGTTCCGGGAGGCGGCCGAGCAGGAGCGTTCGCTGGAGGGCGTCGCTCAGCGGCTGGAGCGGGCGCTGGCGCGGGAGGGCACGCGGCGGTACGGGCTGGACGCCATGGAGGGCTTCATCACCGCCGTGCTGGCCGAGATCCCGCCGGGCTCGGCCTCGCTCCGCCTCGTCAACCGCGGTCACCCCGAGCCGATCCTGCTGCACGCGGACGGCGCCTTGGAGGTGCTCGTGCCCTCCGTGCCCGCGCTGCCGCTGGGGATGGACCTGGGCGTGTGGCCGGACCGGTCCGACGAGTGGGCGATGCCCGCCGGAGCGACGCTGCTCGCCTTCACCGACGGACTGTCCGAGGCCCGGGACCAGCACGGCGTCTTCTACGATCCGGCGGCCCGGCTGCGCGGCCGGATCTTCCCGGGGCCCGAGGAGCTGCTGTCGGCGCTGACCGACGACGTACGGCTGCACACCGGGGGACGGACCACGGACGACATGGCGCTGATCGCGGTCGCCCGGCCGGCGGAGGGTCAGCCGGTGCGCCGGACGACGGTGAAGATCGTGGGCCGGGGCGATGACACGGTGAGTGACTGAAAGGCACCCCTCCGCATAACATTTGACACACCGTCAGAAAAAGGGGTGTGGTCAAGTGACGGTCAAGTTGCCCGATTCCAACCGCTTGTGACCCGTACATCCCGGTCGTGCTCGTTAATGATCAACAGGAACAGCTTGGAATCGGGCCCGTGTGTCTATTAACGTTCGATAACGCAGTGCGGTCGTCACAGCCGTCGTCAGAGACGGCGCCGCGCGCGAGCGCCGAATTCCGCAAGGGAACCGGGGAACCACCTACATGGGGTGAATCGGACGCCTGCGTCTCGTGAGAGACGGAGGGGCCCGTAGGAGACCTTCCTGCTCCGAACCCGTCAGCTAACCCGGTAGGCGAGAAGGAAGGAAAGGAGTGCGCCCACGTGGCGTCCAACAAGCCTGCCCCTGAGGCCCCGTCACCCTTCAGTGCCGACACCTTCGGTGACGCGGAGCGGTCCTGGGAGGAGTGGAATCCCACCGAGGAGTCCATTCGTCCCGTGCGCGGCAGGCACCGCGTAGCCAAGCAGCGTGGTCTGGCCCGCAGCTCCACCGTCCTCGGGGTCGGCGTCATAGCGGCCGTCGGTGCGGGTGGCATGGCCACCGCGCAGGACAAGGCGCCGGTCTCCATCTCTCTTCCCGATTCCATCGCGGACAACCTTCCCGACGCCAAGTCCCTTCCCGGCGTCGGGTCCTTCATGTCGGACGACGCGGAGCCCGCTCCGGTCGCCGCGTCCGCGCCGCTCACCACCGCCGGCCTCACCAGCGCCGAGGCCGAGCAGGGCACCACCGACGCGGGCGAGGCCCTGCGCGCCCGGATCCTCCAGCAGGCCGAGCAGCAGCAGGCCAGCGCCGACGCCGAGGCCAAGGCCGCCGCCGAGAGCGCCGCGGCCGAGAAGGCGGCGCAGGAGGCCAAGAAGCAGCAGGACGAGGCCGCGGCCGAGGCCGCCGCCAAGAAGAAGGCGGCGGAGGAAGCGGCCGCGAAGAAGAAGGAGGCCGAGCGTCTCGCCAAGCTCGCCGCCAGCTTCTCCCTGCCCACCTCCTCGTACACGATCAGCTCGACCTACGGTCAGTCCGGCGCGATGTGGTCCTCCGGCCAGCACACCGGCCTCGACTTCGCCGGGTCGACCGGTGCGCCGCTCAAGGCCGTGCACGGTGGCACGATCACCTCGGCCGGCTGGTCCGGTTCGTACGGCTACCGCACGGTGCTCCAGCTCGATGACGGCACGGAGATCTGGTACGCGCACCAGTCCTCGATCGACGTCTCGGTCGGCCAGAAGGTCACCACCGGCGAGACCATCGGCCGCATGGGCGCCACCGGCAACGTCACCGGGGTCCACCTCCACCTGGAGGTCCGCACCGCGGGCGGTTCCGCGATGGACCCGATGGCCTGGCTGAACAGCAAGGGCCTCTCGGTCTGAGCCCCGGCCCTCCGGCCGGCGTCCTCCGTCGCCACCCCTGAAACCCCGGCAGCCCTGACGCACACCCCCCGACGTCAGGGCTGCCGGTCCGTCCGGTGGCGGCACGGCCCGCGCGGCGGCGGAATACCACCCCCGCCCCGGCTCGTTGGACCCTCACATGACTTCTCGGCGTATTCTCGGCAGCTCCGACCTCCAGGTCTTCCCCCTCGCCCTCGGCGGCAACGTCTTCGGCTGGACGGCGGACGAGGAAGAGTCCTTCGCCGTCCTGGACGCGTACGTCGCGGCCGGCGGCAACTTCATCGACACCGCGGACGCGTACTCCGCCTGGGTCGAGGGCAATCGGGGCGGCGAGTCGGAGTCCGTCATCGGCAAGTGGCTGGCCTCCCGCGGCAACCGGTCCGACATCGTCGTCGCCACCAAGGCCGGCGCCCACCCCGACCACCGGGGACTCTCCGCCGGCACCGTCAAGGGCGCGGCCGAGGCATCGTTGCGCCGGCTCGGCACCGACCACATCGACCTCTACTACACGCACTTCGACGACGAGACCGTCCCGGTCGAGGAGATCATCACCGCCCTGGACCAGTTGGTGAAGGACGGCAAGGTGCGCCACATCGCCGCCTCCAACATCAGCCCCGAACGCCTGCGGGCCTCCCTCGACTTCTCCGAGCGCGAGGGCCTCGCCCGGTACGTCGCGCTCCAGCCGCACTACAACCTGGTCTCCCGGGACACCTACGAGGGCGCCCTCCAGGACACCGCGGCCCGCGCCGGCCTCGCCGCCGTCCCCTACTACGCGCTCGCCTCCGGCTTCCTCACCGGCAAATACCGCCCCGGCACGACCGTGGAGAGCGCCCGCTCCGCGAAGGCGGGCGGCCACCTGGAGTCGGAGCGGGGCCGCAAGGTGCTCGCCGCCCTCGACCAGGTCGCCGGGGAACGGAACGCCGAGATCGCGACGGTCGCCCTCGCCTGGCTCGCCGGTCGGCCGACCGTCACCGCCCCGATCGCCTCCGCCCGTACGGTCGGACAACTCCCCGCCCTGGTGGCCGTCGCCGACCTGCGGCTGACGGACCGGGAACTCGCCCTGCTCACCGAGGCGTCGGCCTGACGGAGCCGGAGGGCGGTGCCGCCCCGGAGTCCACCCGCCCGCCGTCCGCCGTCCGCCGGTGTCGCTACTGCGGCGGTCGGCGGTGGGTGGGCGGTGCGCTGCCGTACGGGTAGGGGTACGGGGACGGTTGAGGGGCCGGGTACGGGGAGGGCCCCGGGGCCGGGCCGCCGTAGCCGTACGGCTGTCCGTATCCGGGCGCGGGCCCGCTTCCGTACCCGTTTCCGTAGCCGCCCGCGTGCGGCGTCGGCGGGTGGCTGCGGTGGTGGGCGCCCGGACGGGCCGTCAGGCGGGCGGCGTGGGTGAGGGCCGGGGCCGCGACCTCCCGGCGCTGCCAGAGGTGATGCAGCAGCTCCCTCTCCCGCGCGCCGAAGTCCGGGCCCACCGCGCCGTGGCGGGCCCGGCGGCGCAGACCGGCCAAGGAGGTCGCGAACGACTCGTACTCCGCGACCGCGCGGGCCGCCGCCCGGCCCCGGGTCCGGTCCTGCTGCCAGTGGCGGGCCAGGTCACGGGCCATGCCCCGGGCCCGCATGGAGGAGAGGGCCGACGGCTCGGCGGGGGTGAGCCAGCCGGCCGCCGCATACGCGGGCAGCTCGGCCGCGAGGCTGCGCAGCTCCCGCTGGCGCGAATGGATCGCCAGCCAGGTCACCAGGCCGAACGCCGGGACCATGACCATCCCGTACACCGCGTAGAAGCCGTACGGGCCGAAGGCCGACGAGCCGTTCCACAGGGCGTGCAGGCCCATCGCCAGGAGCAGGCCCAGGGCCGGCAGGGCGATCCGGCGGAAGCGGTGGCGGCGGGCGCTGACGGCCGCGAAGCCGAAGCCGAGGCCGGTGAGGACCGTGAACAGGGGATGCGCGAACGGCGACATCACGATCCGCACGAAGAACGTCCCCGCCGTCACCGAGGCGAACCCCGAGCTGCCCAGCTGCTGGTCCTCGCCGAAGGCGTTGCCCAGATAGAGGATGTTCTCGGTGAACGCGAAGCCCGTCGCGGTGAAACCGGCGACGACGACGCCGTCCACCACCCCGCTGAACTCCCGTCTGCGGAACAGGAAGATCAGCAGCACGGCCGCCGCCTTCGCGCTCTCCTCGACTATCGGGGCGATCACCGTCGCCCCCAGGGTGTCGGCGCTCGCCGGGTCGGCCGTCGCGGTGGCTATCCAGCGCGTCGCGAAGGAGTTGGCGATGATCGCGACGAGCGCCGCCGCGCACGCGCCCCAGGCGAAGGAGAAGATCAGATTCCGCCAGGGCCCCGGCTCGACCCGGTCCAGCCAGCGGAACGCGGCCATCAGCAGGGGCACCGGAAGCACCGCCAGGCCGAGGCCGACGAGGAAGCCCTCCGGACCGGTCTGCTCCCGGACGAGGGCCAGGATCACCAGCCCGCACAGCACGAGCGCCACGATCACGGCGCCGGCGCGGAACACCTTGCTGCGCCACACCATGCCGACGCGGCGCGGCCGGTAACGCCCTTGGCCACGCTCCGGCGCGGCGCCCAGGACCTCGTCGAGCCGCTGCTCGTGGAGGACCGGGACGGCCGGCCGCGCCTGCTGATACTGCACGGAAGGGTCGGACACCTTTTGACCTTAACGAGGGGCACTGACACCCGGCGACGGCGCATCCGGCCAGGACACGGCTCCCTGGCCGACGGGCGGGCGGTGGGCGTCAGACGCGGGCGAAGAGCAGGTCGTGGACGACGTGCCCCTTGTCCAGGCCCTGTCCCTCGAAGCGGGTGAGCGGCCGGAACGCGGGGCGCGGGGCGTATCCGCCGTCGGCCGCGGTGTTCTCGAAGCGGGGGTGCGCGGTGACCACCTCCAGCATCTGCTCGGCGTACGGCTCCCAGTCGGTCGCGCAGTGGACGAGGGCGCCGGGCTTCAGCACCGGGGCCACCAGGTCCAGGAACTCGGGCTGGATGAGGCGCCGCTTGTGGTGCCGGACCTTGGGCCACGGGTCGGGGAAGTAGACCCGCAGGCCGTCGAGCGACGCGGGGGGCAGCATCTCGCGCAGCAGGATGACCGCGTCGCCGTTGGCCACCCGGACGTTCGTCGAGCCCGCCGCGTCCGCGAGGCCCAGCAGATTGCCCTGGCCGGGGGTGTGGACGTCGACCGCGAGGATGCCGGTGCCCGGGTCGTCGGCCGCCATCTGCGCGGTGGCCTCGCCCATGCCGAAACCGATCTCCAGGACGACGGGCAGGCCGTCGAAGAGGTCGGCCAGGTCCAGGACGCGCAGGCCGTCGATGTCCAGGCCCCACTTCGGCCACAGCCGCTCCAGGGCATCCTGCTGGCCGGTCGTGACCCGGCTGCGGCGTGGCTGGAAGCTGCGGATCCGGCGCTCGTGGTGCGAGCCGGCGGGGTCGGCGGCGGGGCCGCCGGGGAAGCGGGGCTCCTGGCGCAGCCGGCGCGCGCGCTCGAAGGAGGCGGCCCGCAGCGCGGCGGCGTCGGGGGTCCCGGCGGAGGTGGGGTTCAGGGGCTGCTCAGACACAATGACCGGATTCTACGGCGGGCGGCTTCCACCCCGTCCCCCGAGCCCGGTGCAGCGCGCGCCGCGCCACCTCCCGTCCGATGGGCAGACACGCCGTCGCGGCGGGCGACGGGGCGTTGAGCACGTGCACGGTGTGCGGGGCCTCGCGGATCAGGAAATCGTCGACCAGCGTGCCGTCCTTCAGCACCGCCTGGGCCCGGACCCCGGCGGGCGACGGGCGCAGGTCCTGCGCGGTGACGGCGGGCAGCAGCCGCTGGACGGCCCGGGTGAAGGCGGACCGGGACAGCGAGCGGTGCACCTCGCCCGCCCCGTACCGCCAGTGTCTGCGGGCGATCTGCCAGGTGCCCGGCCAGCTCAGCGTGGACAGCAGTTCGGCGGGGCGGACCCGCGGCCAGGTGTATCCCTCGCGGGCCAGGGCGGGGACCGCGTTCGGCCCGACGTGGACGGAGCCGTCGAAGCCCCGGGTGAGGTGGACGCCGAGGAAGGGGAACGCCGGGTCGGGCACCGGGTAGACCAGACCGCGCACCAGCTCGGGCCGGGTCAGCTCGTAGTACTCGCCGCGGAACGGCACGATCCGCACCCCCGGGTCGTCCCCGGCGAGGCGGGCCACCCGGTCGCAGTGGAGTCCCGCGCAGTTGACCAGCACCCTGGCCCGGACGACCGTGCCGTCCGCCGTGCGCACGGCGACGCCCCAGGGGCGCCGGTCTATCGCGATGACCTCCGCGCCGTACCGCACGATGCCGCCCGCGGCGGTGACCTCGGTCGCGAAGCGGGTGGCGACGGCGGTGAAGTCGCAGACGCCCGTCGTGCCGACCCGGATCGCCGCCAGGCCCCGGACCTCCGGCTCGTACTCCGCGATCTGGGCGGGGCCCAGCTCCCGCACGGGCAGGCCGTGCTCGCGGCCGCGCTGCACCAGGCCGTGCAGCCGGGGCAGCTCCGAGCGCTCGGTGGCGACGACGAGCTTGCCGGTGGTGGCGTGGGCGATGGAGTGCTCGGCGCAGAAATCCGCCAGCTCGGCGGAGCCGCGCAGCGCGTACCGCGCCTTGAGGGAGCCGGGACGGTAGTAGATGCCGCTGTGGATCACACCGCTGTTGCGGCCGGTCTGGTGGCGGGCCGGGCCGCCCTCCTTCTCCAGGACCGTCACCCGCGTGCCCGGAGCGGACCGGGTGATCGCATACGCGGTCGACAGACCGACGATCCCGCCGCCGATCACCAGCACATCGCAGTCGTACGCCGCGTGCGTCATCATCACGCCACCTCCCACCCCGATAGTGCACTGACCCACTGACAACCGGCTCAAACCCCGGGCGGGCAGGGCGTGGCGCACACTCCGCCCGGCGGGTCCCCCGCCGGGGCCCTCCCGACGCCCCGCTCAGACCGGTGTGACCAGCAGCGGGCGGGCCCGCTCCCGCAGCTCGGCGACGCGGGGCTCGTCCCCGTACGGCTCCAGGCGGTGGAGCAGATCGCGGACGTACTCCGTGGTGCGGGCCGAGGAGATCCGCCCGGCGACCTCCACCGCCCGGGTGCCCGCCGCGCAGGCCGCGTCCAGATTGCCCGACTCCAGCTCGGCGACGGCGGAGACGACGAGCCGCAGTCCGTGGCTGCGGACGAACTCCTCGGTCGGCCGGGACAGCGCCTGCTCGGTGAAGCGCCGCACCTGGCGGGGGGCCTTCAGGTCCCGGTAGCACTCGGCGGCGTCGGCGGCGAACCGGTCGTAGCCGTAGAAGCCGAGCCAGGGCGGGTCGGAGTCACCCGCCCGGGACCGCTCCAGCCAGCTCTCCGCGCCCTTGAGGGCGGCCCCCGCGGCCGGTGCGTCGCCGGCCTTCGCATGGGCGCGGGCCTCCACCAGCCGGAAGAAGCTCATGGTGCGGGCGGTGGCGAGGCCCCGGTTGCGCTCGACGGCGGCCTGGGCGAGGTCGACGCCTTCGTCGGCGAAGCCGCGGTAGGTCGCCTGGAGGGACATGGAGGCGAGGACATAGCCGCCGAGCGGGACGTCGGCGGCGGCGCGGGCCAGGCGCAGGGCCTGGATGTAGTAGCGCTGGGCGGCTTCCTGCTGGCCGGTGTCGAAGGCCATCCAGCCGGCCAGCCGGGTCAGCTCGGCGGAGGCGCCGAACAGGGCCCGTCCGACCTCGTCGGTGTACGAGCCGAGCAGCAGAGGTGCGGCGTCGACGCGTAAGCACTCGGGGACCATGGAGGAACGCCAGTCGCCGCCGCCGTACTTGGAGTCCCAGCGCCGGGCGTCCTGGGCCGCCTCACGCAGCTTCGTCACATCGCTGTGGCCGACCCGCAGCGGCGAGGCGTCCGCCGCGGACTCCGGGCCGGGCTGTACGGGAACGGCGCCCGCCGCTCCGGGGCCGCCGCCGGTGTGGAGGATGTGTGTGCCCCGGGCGTCCGGTGCGGCGCCCGGCCCGCGGGCTCCGGCCGCGCCGGGGCCTTCGGGTCCGCCGCCGCGCGCCCCGAGGATCGCCGCCTGTGCCGCCGTCGGGTCCCGGGCCACCGACGGATCGGCGGGGGTTATCAGCCAGCGGGAGGCGGGGGTCGCGTAGGCGCTCACCGAGAAGGATCCCGCCAGCGACTGCCAGATTCCGCCGCCGCCGCGCCGCCCGGCCAGGTCCAGCCGGTACAGCTCGGTGGCCGACCGGACCGCCTCGCCCACGTCCCGGGGGAAGGCGAGGCCGACCTCCGGGGCGGGGTCCGCGTCGGCGAGGCCGATCTCGTGCAGCGGGACCGGCCGGCCGAGCTTGGCCCCGATCGCCGCCGCGATGAGATGCGGCGCCGCGCCCTGCGGCACCATTCCCTTGGCGACCCACCGGGCCACCGAGGTCTTGTCGTAGCGAAGTGTCAGACCGCGCTGTGCTCCGAGGTCGTTGACCCGCCGGGCGAGCCCGGCGTTACTGATTCCCGCGAGGGCGAGAACCGTGCCGAGCTTCTCGTTCGGCCCGCGTTGCTCCCTGGACATGCGCCACCCCTCGACACACAGACAGCCGCCGCGTCACCGAGGACGGCGCGCGGCATTCGTACCGATGCCTCCCCAGGTTCGAACCTCCGTACTCCGCCTGCACACGCATGTGGCCGAGCCCCGAGGAATATGCCCCCCTGCTGAGAACACCAGTAAACACAGCGTAGTTCTCCCTATCCCTACCGTTAAGGGGCAGACGTCCGGATGGCGGGATTGTTGTTCGTGCGGGGGGTCCGGGCCGCCCGGGTGCCGGTGCGCGGGCCGGGGTGCGGCGTGCTCCCGGCGTGTGGCCGTGCGCCCGGCCGTGCGCTCTGGTCCGGCCGCCGCCGGGGCGCTTGTCTGGGTACCGCGTGGGTCGGCCCGCTGCACTGGACTCAGTGGGCTGGGGGAAACCGCCGCTCCATTCCCCGCGGGCGGCGGACCGGTCCGGGAGGTGAGTCCCACCTCCCGGACTGTGCGTGGAAGGGTCTGCCGGGGTGGCGCGGCACGGTATGCGCGCGTGGTGGCGCTTCGAGAGAATGGCCGAATAGCGACGGTCCGGTGAGGGTCTGGCCAACGGTCCGACTATGGCCGGATATCGGCGCTGTTTCCGGGCGGCGCCGGCCCCTCCTGTTCCCTGGGAGTGGGCCGGGGCGGCGCGGAGACCGGACGGCTCGCCTCCTCTAACTCCCGGAACCGGTACTTCCGTTGCTGTCCTCGCGGTGAAGGTCACGCCCGGCCTTTGCCAGGGGCGCATGCTCTTCCGGCGTGCGCTGCCCGTACACCCTCTCCTGCGGCGTTGTCGTGGCAGCATGTCCCGCAGCGGCGTTTTGTTCATCAGGTGCGCCGCCTTTGTCCACAGCCTGTGGAGGCGGCGATGCGTTGGTTGGTGGGATGGAGCAGTATCGCCGCGAGCTTCGGCACCGTCGGAGCCGTCGGAAACGGCGGAGAGGGGCGCACGGTCCACCCCGTGGGCTCCCAACTCCTGTGGGGCGACCCGGATCCGCTGTGGGCGGTCGGCGACTGGCGGCCCGACGAGATCCGTGTCATCGGCGTCGCGACCCCCGAAGGCGCGCCCACCGCCCGCCTCGCGGTCCTCGGCTGCTGCGGCGCCACCGACGAACAACTGCGCGTCGGGCTGCTCGCCGCGCGCGGCGGCGCGCTGCGCCATCTCACCGCCTGGCCCGGCAGTTACACCGCCGTCGTCCAGATCGGCCGCCGCATCACCGTCGCCGGCGACCTGGCCGGCGCCCGGCCCGTCTTCCACACCCCCTGGGCCAACGGCACCGCCTACGCCACCGCCGCCCTGCCGCTCGCCGACCTCATCGAGGCCCAGCTCGACATCGGGCACCTCGCCGCCCTGCTCGCCTGCCCGGAGACCCCCGAGGCCCTCGGCGACGGCACGCCCTACGTGGGCGTGAAGCGGATCCCGCCGGGCCACGCGCTCATCCTGCGGGAGGGCTCGCGGGAGATCACCGGGTACGAAGCCGTCGCCTCGCTCGCCGTCGCCGCACCCCAGTCCGACCCGGTGCACGCCGTGGAGGGCGTACGGGACGCGCTCGTCGAAGCCGTACGCGCCCGGCTCACGGCTCCGCGCCACGCGCCGGAGAACACCCTGCCGGACCCGGGGCCCGTCCCCGGCATGGGCCCCGCCGACCGGCGCGCGGCCCGGGGCGGCCCCGTGGCGGGCATCGGCGCCGACCTCTCCGGAGGCAGCGCGTCCGCCACCCTCGCCCTGCTCGCCTCCGGACTGCCCGGACTGCCCGGCACCCTCCTCGGACACGGCACCGGCGCGGGGGAGCGGCTGCTCGCCGTCACCTTCAACGACCTCACCACCCGTGGCAACGAGGACGAGTTGGAGCGGGCGCGCGCCATCGCCGCCAACCCGCGCCTGCACCACATCGTCGTCGCGGCGGGCGAAGAGGCCCTGCCGTACGCCTCGTTGGAGACCGGGGCGCTCACCGACGAACCGGCCCCCTCCCTCGTCCTCGCCGAACGCCACCGCCGCCGGCTGTCCGCGGGCAGCGCCGACCATCTCGTCGGGCACGGGGCCCGGCAGGTCCTGGACGCCCACCCCGCCCGCCTCGCCGACCTCCTGATGGACCGGCGCAGACGCCACCTCCTGCGCCCCGTCGCCGCCCTCACCAAGGCCGAAGGCCCCACGGCGCACTCCCTGTTCGTCCCGTTGGCCGTCTACCGCGCCGCCCGCCGGCTGGCCCGTACGTCCTACCGCACCGGCCTGGAGTCCGCCGCCGGGCTCCTGCCCGACGCCAACCGCCACGCCCCCGACCTCGCCACCCCCGCCGATGCCTCGCTCGCCGCCCTCGCCTGGTCGCGCCCGGGGCCCGCGGCACGCTGGCTGACGGGGGAGGCACTGGCCGAAGTATCGGTTCGCCTCCAGGCGGCGGCGATCCGGCCCACCTCCGTGCAGCGCCCGGGGGAGGCCCGCGCCCGCGCCGCCCTCGCCCGGGGCGCCGCCGACCACCGGATCCTGGAACAGGCCGCGGAGATCCGCAGCCAGCGCCTGCACGCCCCGTTCCTCGACAACCAGGTCGTCCGGGCGGCCCGCGCCCTGCCCGAGTCGCTGCGCGTCCAGCCCGGCGCCCGCGCCGCGATCCTGCGCCGGGTGCTCGGCGGGGCCGGCATCCACGACCTGCCGCCCGGCTGGGGCGCCCCCTCCCAGGCGACCTCCACCGCCGTCACCCGGACCGGCCTGCGCACGGCCCTTCCCGACCTGATGGCCCTCTTCGACGCCCCGCTGCTCGCCGACGCGGGTCTGGTCGAGGCCCGGGTGGTCCGCAAGGCCCTGCGCGCCGCCTCCGAGGGAGAGCCGCTGCCCCTGGACGGCCTGGCGGACCTGGCCTCCACCGAACTGTGGCTGCGCCGCTTGGTGACCCGCCGCGGCACCTGCTGGACGGGTACCGCCGCCCCGCGCCAGCGCGCGGTCGCGGGCGGCGTGATCCCCGCCCGGCGCACCCTCCAGCCCTGACCGGAACACGCCGCCGGGGAGCCCCGCCGGAGAGCCCCGGAGCCGGGAGCCTCAGGAGCAACTGATCCGGGACTCCGCCCAGTCGGCCAGGGCCACTGCGCCGAACGGCGTCTCCGGCTCCACCACGAGGCGGATCGAGGACTGGCCGACGATGTTCACGTTCACCGGGACGGCGGGATCGCCGCCCGCCATCACCGGGGAGCGCCACAGCCGCGCCCCGTCCCCGTTGAACACGGAGAACCGCACCGCCCCGAGCCCCAGCGTCAGATCGTCCACCCCGACCAGGGCCTCGTAACGCGTGCAGGGCCGGTTCAGCTGGATGGTCACCGAGGAGCGGGCGTGGACGGTCACCCCGTGCGCGTAACGCGTGGAGGCGATGGACACGTTCGAACGCTGCCAGATCCAACTGCTCTGCCCCAACACCACTTCCGGCTCGGTCTGGTCGCCGAACACGGAGTACGCCAGCTCGCTGACCTGATACACCTCCGGGGCGGGCGGGGGCGGCGGCGGGGGTTTCGGAGGCGGCGTCGGCTTCGGGGACGGCGGTGGGCTCGGCGCCGGGGGCGCGGGCTTCGGCGGCGGCTCGGGAGAGGGCGTGGGGCTCGGCGTGGGCTTCGGAACCGGCTCGGAGGGGGCCGGCGCCGGGGGCGCGGGCGGCGCGGGCGCCGGCGGAGGCTTCGGAGCCGGTTTCGGGGACGGCGGGGGAGGCGTGGGCACCGCGGGCGCCACCACCGGAGGCTTCGCGACCGGCTTGGGCTCCGGCTTCGGCTGGTCGTCGCCGACGAGCGCCCACACCAGACCGGCAGCGGCGGCCACGGCCACCGCGGCGGCGATGCCGGCCTTGGCGGGTGCGCCGAGCCCTTCGGAGGCGGCGGCGCCCCCGGCGGCCCCACCGGTGGAGCCGGACCCGGTGGCCGCCGCGGCGGCTCCCGCACCGGCGGCCCCGGCCGCGCCGCCGGCCACGATGCCCGCGGCCTTGAGCGCGTACCCGGTGGCGAACCAGCCGATGACCGCGACGGGCAGCAGCGCCGGAATCCCGGCGTTCACATGGTCCAGCTCGCCTGCGGCCAACCGGCACTTGGCGCACTCGTCGAGGTGCTTGCGCAGCCCGCGTTCGGCCCGGGTCCGCAGCCCGCCCCGGGCATGGGCGCCGAGCCGGTCGGCGTACTGCGCGCAGTCCCCGCCGGTGGTGAGCGCCTGGCTGACATGGGCCTGGAGATACGCCTGCTTGAGCCCCTCACGGGCGCGACTGGCCAGGACGGCCGTGGCGTTGGCGGTGAGACCGAACAGCGGGGCGATCTCGCTCGGCGACTCCTCCTCCACCGTGGTGTGCCACAGGACCGCCTGCCAGCGCTCCGGGAGGGTCCGGAACGCCTGCATCGCCATCGTCTGCTCGGCCTCGTGCATCGCCAGGACATCGGCGCCGAGGTCGAGGGTGTCGTCGTCGGAGAGCTCGGAGGAGCGGGAGGCCTGTGCGGCGAACACCGCGAAGTCGTCGACCAGATGCTCCCGCTTGGCGCTCTTCGTCCAGGCGGCGGCGACGTGGCGGACGGCGGTCATCAGATAGGCCCGGACCGCTTCCGTCGGCCCCTTTCCGCCCCGTACGGCCTGGAGCGTGCGCGCGAACACCTCGGCCGTCAGATCGTCGGCGGTGTGCGCGTCCCGGCAGCAACTGCGGGCGTAGCGGAGGACCGCGCCCGAATGCCGCCGGAACAGCTCCTCGTAGGCCTGGTCGTCGCCCGCCCGCATGTCCTCGATCAGCCGGGCGTCGGAGAGACCGGCTTCGGGGGCCCCGCCGCGGCCCGCGCGCTGCTGCGGAACCGCGTGCGCGCCGACCGGGCCGGCGGCGTCCTCCTCGACGGCTGCGGCGGGCCACGGGCCGGGCAGCACGGTGCCGCCCTCGGCCTCACCGCCCGACGGGCCGCGTACGCCCTGGGGCGGCACCTGTCCGGCGGACGGATCGTCGGCCTTCGTGTCCCTGCCGGCCGCAGCGATCTCGTCGAGCGGCTCTTCCTGCTGCTCGTTACCGCTCATCGCGGAAGCCCCCGTATACACCCTCGGACCCGAATACCGGCCAAGACTGCCACATGGCTCAATCGCGTTGGCCCTTCAGTCCCGCCAACCACTCATCCGGGGCGTTTTCTGGAAAGTGAGTACGGGAGATCCCTCTATCGGGGAATGAGCCCCGCTGATTCGTCTCCCGGCACCCGCTCACCGTCACGCCGGCCGCGACCGCAGCCCCTCCAGCAGGATGTCCAGCAACCGGGCCGAGGCCGCGGCCTGCTGGGCGGCGTCCGGCAGCGAAGGGGCCGCCGTGGCGATGACCAGCAGCACATCGGCCACCGTCACATCCCGGCGCAGCTCACCGGACTCCCGGGCCCGGTCCACCAGCCGTCCCACGACCTCCAACAGCTCGACCGCGCCCGTCTCCTCACCGAGCCCGTCGAGCCCGTCGACGCGGCCGGGGCGTTGGCCGACGACGCGGAAGTCGTCCGGGCCCACGCCCTGCCGCTGCTGCGGAACCCGGGTCTCGTCCACCGCGCCCGGCGCCGTCCCGGAAGCCGCCGGTGCGCCCGGCTCCTCCGCGTCGACCCCGACCCGCAGCACCTGCGGCGGCAGCAGCCTGCCCGCACCCGACGCCACCGACGTACGCAGGAAGCGGGAGAGCGCCGACCAGGGTTCCTCCTCCTGCCCCAGCGCCGTACGCGCCTGCTCGGTCAGCCGGGAGGTCTCCTCCTCGGCTATCCGGCGCACCAGAACGTCCTTGCTCGGGAACCGCCGGTAGACGGTGCCGACGCCGACGCGCGCACGACGTGCCACGTCCTCCATCGGAGCGCCGTAGCCCAGCTCGCCGAACACCTCGCGCGCCGCCCGCAGCACGTGCTCCAGATTGCGCTGCGCGTCGACGCGCAGGGGAGCCGAGCGCGGTGCGCCCGTGGTCCCCGTCGTGGCCGATCCCGCTGTCGTCGATGCCGCGGTCGTCGCCCCGTTCGGGGCCTGTCCGGCAGCGGCCGAACTCATCGCCGCCGCGCTCACCGCGGCCGCCGAGCGAACCGCGTCCGCCGAGCTCATGACGCCGAGCGCTCCCACGGAGCCGAGGCGTCCGTGGTTCTCGGACGCGTGCGAGAGCGCGGCCTGGCCATACGTATCCTGCATATGCATAACTTCCCCCGTTATGACGTCTCCCCCCGGAGACTTCCCGCCGTTTCAGTCGGGGAGCGGAGCACAACGAAATCCGCACCCGACACCCCGACGGGTTAAGAACATAGTTGAGCCCGCGTCAATTCAGAAGGGGGTTGTTCCGCATGGCACGCTCCCCGATCGGACCAAGATCCGATCAGCACCGGAACATCGCCCTCCCGCATACCCCATGCGTAGTGCCTGACCTGCACGGCTGCCGCTTCTCACCTCCCACCGGCCCCGAGTGCCGTTGAGGAACCTCCAGTCACACAATTTGCCGGGCCTGTGGACAAACCACTGACTCCGTTGCGTCATGGGGTGGTGATGGCTCCAGATTCCCGGGGGACGACCCCCGGCACCCGGCCAGGTGTGCGCATTCTCGTCGTCGGCGGTGGCTACGTCGGGATGTACACAGCGCTGCGTCTCCAACGGAAGTTGAAGCAGAGACTGAAGAGCGGTGACGCGGAGATCGTGGTCGTCACGCCCGAGCCGTACATGACGTACCAGCCCTTCCTCCCCGAAGCGGCCGCCGGCTCGATCTCGCCGCGCCATGTGGTCGTGCCGCTGCGCCGCGTCCTCGACGCCTGCACGATCGTCATCGGCGAGGCCCGGAGCATCGACCACGCCAAGCGGACGGCGACCGTCACCACCCTCGCCACCGGCGAGGACGGCACCGGAGCCCTGGAGATCGAGTACGACGAGATCGTCATCGCCCCCGGGTCCGTCTCACGCACCCTGCCGATCCCCGGCCTCGCCGACTTCGGCATCGGTTTCAAGACCGTCGAGGAGGCCATCGGGCTGCGCAACCACGTCATCGAGCAGATGGACATCGCCTCCGCCACGCGCGACCCCGCGATCCGCGACGCCGCTCTCACCTTCGTCTTCGTCGGCGGCGGCTACGCGGGCGTGGAGGCGCTGGCCGAACTGGAGGACATGGCCCGCTACACGGCGCGGTACTACCACAACATCAAGCCCGCGGACCTGAAATGGATCCTGGTCGAAGCCTCCGGGCGGATCCTCCCCGAGGTCGGCGAGGCCATGGGCACGTACGCCATCGGCGAGCTGCGCGGCCGGAACATCGACGTACGCCTCGACACGCGCCTCGACACCTGCCAGGACCGCGTCGCCGTCCTCAGCGACGGCTCCCGCTTCCCCACCCGCACCCTCGTGTGGACCGCGGGCGTCAAACCGGCTCCGCTGCTCGCCGACACCGGCCTGCCCCTCACCGAACGCGGCCGCCTCCGCTGCACCGCCACCCTCGGCGTCGAGGGAACGCCGCACGCCTGGGCCGCGGGCGACGCCGCCGCCGTTCCCGACCTGACCGCCTCCGAACCGGGCCGCGAGACAGCGCCCAACGCCCAGCACGCGGTGCGCCAGGCGAAGGTCCTCGCGGAGAACGTCCTCGCGTCGATCGACGGCCGCCCGCTCCAGGAGTACCGGCACAAGTACGTGGGCTCGGTCGCCTCCCTGGGCCTGCACAAGGGCGTCGCGCACGTCTACGGTCGCAAGCTCAAGGGCTACCCCGCCTGGCTGATGCACCGTACGTACCACCTCAGCCGGGTGCCGACGTTCAACCGGAAGGCACGCGTCCTTGCCGAATGGACCCTGGCCGGACTCTTCAAACGCGAGATCGTCTCGCTCGGCTCTCTGGAGCACCCCCGCGCCGAGTTCGAACTCGCGGCGGGCGGCGGCTCCGGCGCCCCGGGGCTCCCCGGCCCCGGCCGCCCCAAGGGCCCCGGAGAACCGCCGGAGGACCGCCGGTCGGACAGCTGACGGGCGGCCGGGCGGCGACTGTCAGTACGGTCGGTCACACTGGACGTGTGACCATAGGTGGGCCCACGCCTGCGCAGAGTGACCCGGTCGGCCGTGACCAACAGTGACCAGCAGCGACGCACCACCAGCACGCCGAGGCCCGGCTGCGCCTTTCCGGGGGCGTGGCCCCCGGCGCCCCCGAACACGGCAGAAGAAGCAGCCCGCCCGAGCCGACCAGACCGACACACGAGGCCAGAAATAACGTGAACTTCACGCGTTGGAGCGCCCGCCTTCCCGGAACGCAGCGCCGAGCCGCCGCACGGGACGACCGTAGTTCCGTGCCGGCGGCCCGGGGTGAGTTCGCCCGGCCGGAGGGTTCCCCCGCCCTGCCGGACGACGCCGCCCCGGCGCTTTCCGGCCCCGCCTCGACGGGAGCCCTCCCCGGGCCGGCCCTCGACGACCTCTCCGCCCGCGAGATCCTCGGCCGGCTCCCGGCCCCCGTCGCCCTGCTGCACGGACCGGACCACCGCATCGCGTACGTCAACGACGCGTACGAGGCCGTGTTCGGCCCGCGCCCGTCCGGCGTCCCCGCGGCCGAGGCCATGCCCGAGCTCGCCCAGCTCAGCGTGCTGCCCCTGCTCGACCAGGTCCTGCGCAGCGGGACCGCCCGCACGGTCAAGTCCCGCAGGACCGCCGAGGGCGGTTCGTACACCGTGACCTGCACCCCGGTCGCCGCCTGGGACAGCGCGAGGAACAAGGACGACGACAAGGACAGCGATCAGGGGGACGGCAAGCCGGAGGGCAGGGGAGAAGGCAAGGGAGACGGCGGAGAAGGAGGCGTCCTGGTGTACGCCGCCGATGTGACCGACCACGCCGAAGCCGCCGAGCGCCTGCGCACCAGCGAGCGCCGCCACCGCGAAACGGCCGTCACCCTCCAGCGCTCCCTGCTCCCGCAGGAGCTGGAGCAGCCCGACGACCTCCGCATCGCCGCCACCTATCAGCCCGGCGGAACCGACGCCGCCGTGGGCGGCGACTGGTACGACGTCATCACCCTCGGCGCGGGCCGCACCGCCCTGGTCATCGGCGATGTGATGGGCCGCGGGGTCCGGGCCGCCGCCGTGATGGGCCAGCTCCGCACCGCCGTCCGCGCCTACGCCCGACTCGACCTTCCGCCGCACGAGGTGATCCAGCTGCTCGACGGCCTCGCCGCCGAGATCGACGCCAGCCAGATCGCCACCTGCGTCTACGCCGTCCACGATCCGAACGAGGGACAGCTCGTCTACGCCTCCGCCGGCCACCTCCCGATCCTCGTCTGCGACGAGGACGGCACGGTCCACCGCGCCGCGGATCCCACCGGCCCGCCGCTCGGCACCGGCGGCTGGGTCCACACCTCGGGCACCATCGCGCTGCCGCCCGGCTCCACCGCGGTCCTCTACACCGACGGCCTGGTCGAACGGCGCAGCGAGGACATCGACGAGGGCGTCGCCTCACTGGCCCGCGCCCTGTCGGGCGCCAAGGGATCACCGCAGGTGGTCTGCGACCGCCTGATCCGCTCCCTCGGCGTGACGGCCGAGCACGACGACGACGTGGCGGTCCTGGTGGTCCAGCACCCCGCCCGTACGGGGTCCAACGCGGAGCTGTTCCACAACGCCGCGCTCGAACTCCTCGGCGGCATCGAGGCCGCCCCACGGGCCCGCGCCTTCGCCACCGGGGTCCTGACTTCCTGGCGCTTCCCCGTCGAGCTCCGCGACCTGGGCGTCCTCGCCACCAGCGAACTGGTCGCGAACTCCCTCCAGCATGGCACCCCGCCGATGCGCCTGGGGCTGCGGCGCACGGACCGCCGGCTGATCATCGAGGTCACCGACGGCGACGACCACCTGCCGCGCCGCCGCCAGGCCGAACCGGCGGACGAGGCGGGACGCGGCATCTCGATCATCGCGTCGATCGCCACCTCCTGGGGGAGCCGGCGCACGCCGGGCGGGGGCAAGGCGGTCTGGTGCGAGTTCGCCCTGCCGCAGTGAGCAGGGCGTTCCCTCGTCCGGCCCGGTCAGCGACCGGCGGCGGCGGAGGCCGAGGTGGACGCCGGGGCGGTCTCGGGGACGTCTCCGCCCTCGGGCAGTGACACCGCCACCACCCGCGAAGGGAGGTGCGCCAGCGACGGCTGGTCCTGTACGGGGGTGAGCCGGCGGCCCAGCCGCAGCGCGAGCACCGTGATGCCCAGCGAGAACAGCACGAAGGTCACGATGTACGGGCCGTGCAGCGACGCCCCCATCGGCCCGCCGACGGCCGGACCGACCGCGAGCGCGAGCTGCTTGCACAGGGCGAACGCCGAGTTGTACTGCCCGACCATCGACTCCGGAGCCAGATCGGCGACCAGCGGGGCGACGGTCGGCGACAGCATCGCCTCGCCCAGCCCGAACAGGGCGTACGTCGAGATGAACGCGGCCGTCGCCATGGTCTGGCTGCCGTGCCCGAGCCCGGCGTATCCCGCCACGATCCAGGCGAAGGCCCAGATGAGTCCCACGGCCGCGATGACCCGGCTGCGCCGCCGCCGCTCCACGAGCCGCAGCACGACGAACTGCGCCACGACGATGACCGCGGTGTTGGCGGCCAGTGCGAAGCCGAGGGTCGAGGGATCGATTCCGGCGGCCTCCGTGCCGTACGCGGCCAGACCGGACTCGAACTGCCCGTAGCAGGCGAAGAACAGCACGAACCCGAGCACGCACAGCTGCACCATGGCCCGGTGCGAGAGCAGGGCCCGCAGCCCGCCGCCCTTCGCGGCGGACCCGTCCGCCGGGCGGGCGCCGCCGAGCGCGGCGGTACGCGGCATGCGCACGGTGGTCACGATGACACCGAGCACCACGAACATCGCGGCTTCGATCAGGAAGAGCATCGTGAAGCTCGCCGGACGGCTCACGTCCACGAGCTGCCCGCCGACGAGCCCGCCGAGGCCGAGCCCCAGATTCTGCAGGAAGAACTGCGTGGCGAAGGCGCGCGTGCGGGTCGCGGCGCTGGAGCACCACACGAGCATCGTGGCGAGGGCCGGCTGCATGACGGCGGTGCCCGCGCCCAGGAACGCGGCGGCCAGTACGGCGGCCGGAACGCTGCTCGCGTACCCCAGGGCTGCGGCGCCCACGGCAGCCAGCCCGGAGGCCACCACCAGCACGGGCAACGGGCCCCGCCGGTCGATGGCCCGCCCGGTGAACGGCAGAACCGCCAGCGCCGCCATCGCGAAGACCGCCAGGACGACTCCCGCCGTCCCGGCGCCCAGATCCCGTACCTGCGCCACATAGACGTACAGATACGGAACGGTGAACCCGAGTCCGAACGCGCTCAGCGCGCTGCCCAGCTGGATCCGCCGCAGCGCTGCGCCCATCTCCCTGGTCACACTCACCTACCTCAAGATCTCGAAGAAATCAGACTCGAAGACTTTAGCACTAAACTTAGAAGGTGAAAACTACACGTTGAAGGACTTCAAGGGTGCTGGGGGCGTGTCATACTGCCCGCCATGTCTGAGAGCCCCGAGGAGCCCGGCCCCAGTGAGCCGAGCCTCGACGAACAGATCGCCGCCTACCAGCGCGAGTTCCGCGACCTCGACCCGCAGGTCGAACAAGTCGTCTCCGCACTGGGCCGTCTGAACCGCCGGATGAACGTGGCGTACGGGAGACAGGTCGCCGCGCTCGGCATCAGCAACGCCGAGTGGGAAGTCCTCAAGACCCTGGTCCTGTCCGGCGCCCCCTACCGTCTGGGCCCCGGCGAACTGGCGAAGCGCCTCGGTCTCACTCCCGCCGCCATGACCCACCGCATCGACCGGATGGCCGGCGAGGGCCTGGTCACCCGGGACCGCGACGAGAACAACCGGGTCCGCGTCATCGTCGAACTGACCGACGAGGGCCGTACGAAGTGGCTCGAGGCGATGCGCATGGCGAGCGACTTCGAGGAGGACCTCCTCCAGGACCTCTCCGGCGACGAGCGAGGCGTCCTCGGCGAGCTGCTGGTCCGCCTCCTGCGCCGGGTGGAGCACGCCCAGCCGGATGCCGGCGGCCGCCTCACCGACCTGGGCTGAAGGCCACCGGGGAGGTCCCGCGGAGGCCACCGGGGGTGGGTTGACACACCCCTGGTGGATCCGTAAAGTTCTCCGAGTTGTCACGGAGTCGGAATCGATCCGAGGCAGCCGATCCCGCCGCGAACGCGGCAACCAAACTTCAGCACGATCTCCCACTCGGGATGATTTCGGCATGCCGGAATTCATGACGAAGGCCCGATTATGAACGGCCGGGGGAATCCGCTAGAGTTTGGGCGTCGGAACGGCCCAACAGCCGGGAAGACAAGCCCTGCTGACTGGGAATCAGGCCCGAAAGGATCTGATAGAGTCGGACTCGCCGGAAAGGGAAAACGCGAAAGCGAAGAACCTGGAAAGCGAAAACTGCTTGACCCGCTTCGGCCGGGAATCGGACGCGAAAGAGTCTGATAGAGTCGGAAACGC
>NZ_JBIRRY010000006.1:0-507359 GCF_044333935.1 Streptomyces sp. NPDC020884
AACGGTGGTGTCGTGACGGGTCGGCGTGACGGTGACACGGCGACGGAGCAGTTGGAGGCGTCGCTTCCGGCGGTGGTGTCGGTGACCGACCAGTCCGGTGAGGCGCGGTACCCGTCGTTCAAGGGGATCATGGCGGCGAAGAAGAAGCCGGTCGAGTCGCTGGATCTGGAGGATCTGGAGCTGGAGGCGGGCGAGGTGGGTCTGGCGGGTGCGTGGACGGTCGTGGACTCCGCGACGGAGCGTCCGGCGCGCACGGCGGGCACGATCGTGAAGGACGAGGGCGAGGGCGGCAAGCAGCTCGCCGAGTTCCTCGCGGGCCAGAAGTTCATCTAGCCCCTCCTTTCCCCCTCTCTTCTTCTGTCTCTTCTCTCTTGGAGTGCGTTGTCATGGCTGAAGTTCTTGTTCTGGTCGATCATGTGGACGGTGCGGTGCGTAAGCCGACGCTGGAGCTGCTGACGCTGGCGCGTCGGATCGGTGATCCGGTGGCGGTGGCGCTGGGTGCGGGTGCGGAGGCGACCGCGGGTGTGCTGGGTGAGCACGGTGCGGTGAGGGTTCTGGTCTCGGACGCGTCGGAGTTCGCGGACTATCTGGTGGTGCCGAAGGTCGATGCGTTGCAGGCCGCGTTCGATGCGGTCTCCCCGGTGGCGGTTTTGGTGGTGTCCTCCGCCGAGGGCAAGGAGATCGCCGCGCGTCTGGCGCTGCGGGTCGGTTCCGGTGTGATCACGGACGCGACGGATCTGGAGGCCGGTGAGCAGGGTCCGGTCGCGACGCAGGCGGCGTTCGCCGCGTCGTACACGACGAGGTCCCGGGTCTCCCGGGGTGTCCCGGTGATCACGGTGAAGCCGAACTCGGCGCCTGTCGAGCCGGCTGCGGCCGCGGGTGCGGTGCAGGCTCTGCCGGTGTCGTTCGGTGAGGGTGCGACGGGGACGAAGGTCACCTCGCGGACCCCGCGTGAGTCGACGGGGCGCCCGGAGCTGACCGAGGCGGCGATCGTGGTCTCCGGTGGCCGTGGGGTCAACGGTGCGGAGAACTTCCCCGTCATCGAGGCGCTCGCGGACAGTCTGGGTGCTGCGGTGGGTGCGTCGCGTGCGGC
The DNA here is from genome assembly GCF_044333935.1 of Streptomyces sp. NPDC020884. NCBI lineage: Bacteria > Bacillati > Actinomycetota > Actinomycetes > Kitasatosporales > Streptomycetaceae > Streptomyces > Streptomyces sp. NPDC020884. The sequence goes on from NZ_JBIRRY010000006.1 coordinate 1,094, forward strand.
GGTGGACGCGGGCTGGTATCCGCACACCAGCCAGGTCGGGCAGACCGGCAAGTCCGTCTCCCCGCAGCTGTATATCGCCTCGGGTATCTCCGGCGCGATCCAGCACCGGGCGGGCATGCAGACCTCCAAGACGATCGTCGCGATCAACAAGGACGCCGAGGCCCCGATCTTCGAACTCGTCGACTACGGCGTCGTCGGTGACCTCTTCGCCGTCGTTCCCCAGCTCACCGAGGAGATCAACACCCGCAAGGGCTGATCCCCCGCACCACCCCCGCACTGGGCCGCACGGTGAACCCCACCGCGCGGCCCTTCCGCGTTGTCACCGTCGTTCCTCGGCGGAACGCGACGACGGGTCCCGGTCGTCGCGATCCTGTGCGCCGAGCCCGAACGTGGTGAAGGCCGTGCGCTCGGGCAACGGGTAGAACTCCTTGCCCGTCAGCGCGTTGACGATCACGGCGGAACGCCAGGCGGCCAGGCCCAGGTCCGGTGCGCCGACGCCGTGCGTGTGCCGTTCGGCGTTCTGCACGAAGACGGAACCGGCGATCTCCGGTGCCAGGACCAGCCGTTGGGCCGCGTCGACCTGCGGACGTCCGGCCTCGTCGCGGACGATGTACGGGTCGAGAGCGGCGAGCAGCAGGTCGACGGGGCGCTCCCGGTAACCGGTGGCGAGGACGACGGCGTCGGTGACGAGCCGGCCCCGGGTCTCCTGCTGGCCGTGCTCGACGCCCAGTTCGATGCGCCCCGCCCCGGTGGTGGCCGCAGCGGTGACCTCGATGCCGGGGGTGAGCGTGACGTCGGGCCAGCCGCCGCCGAGGCTGCGCCGGTACAGCTCGTCGTGGATGTCGCCGAGGGTGTCCCCGCTGACGCCCTTGTAGAGCTGCCACTGGCGGGGCAGGAGCCGGTCCCGGGTGGCCTGCGGGAGTCCGTGGAAGTAGCGGGTGTAGTCGGGGGTGAACTGCTCCAGGCCGATCTTGCTGTACTCCATGGGCGCGAAGGCGGGCGTACGGGCCAGCCAGGTCAGCCCCTCCGCCCCGTCGGGCCGGGACCGCAGGAGGTCCAGCAGGACTTCGGCGCCCGACTGGCCCGAGCCGACGACGGTGATGTGGCGGGCGGCCAGCAGCCGGTCCCGCTGGGCGAGGTAGTCCGCGGAGTGCAGCACGACGGCGGCCGGGTCCTGGACCATCGCCCGCAGCGGCTCGGGGACGTAGGGGACCGTGCCGACGCCGAGGGCGAGGTTGCGGGCGTGGGCGAGACCGGTCGTGAGCGTCTCCCCGTCGGGGCCCAGCCGGGTGAACTCCACGCCGAACGCGGCCTGTCGGGAATCCCAGGTCACCGTGTCGACCCGGTGGCCGAAGCGGGTGGAGGGGAGTTCGGCGCTCACCCAGCGCAGATAGTCGTCGAACTCGGAGCGGTGGATGTGGAAGCGCTCGGCGAAGTAGAACGGGAAGAGCCTGCGGCGGATCTTGATGTAATTGAGGTAGGACCAGGGGCTGGTGGGCTCGACGAGGCTCACCAGGTCGGCCAGGAAAGGCACTTGGAGGGTCGCGCCCTCGATGAGCAGGCCGGGGTGCCAGTGGAAGGCGGCACGCTGTTCGTGGAAGACGGTGCGCAGGCCGGGTACGCCGTCGGCGAGCGCGGCGAGCGAGAGGTTGAAGGGCCCTGCCCCCACCCCCAGCAGATCCAGGGGCGGCGTCCGCGGTCCGGGTGTCATCGGGTTCCTCCGGCGGGGGTCGCGAGGGCGGCGGGGGGTCGTCCCGGGCGAGTCGTGCGCGTCGTCGGCGTCATGGCGACAGCCTTTCCGCCACGGGGACGTCGGCACCGGCGACCGCCGGGGCTTCGGTCGCGGCGCGGTCCGCCGCCGCCGTGACGAGGTCGAGCAGCGGAAGCAGGTCGGCCGTCGCGGAGTTCGGGTGCAGCAGTGTGGCCTTCAGCCACAGACGGCGTCGGCCGTCGCCGTCCTCGGCCACCGCGCGGCCGAGGACCGCGCGTCCCTCGACGAGCAGGGTGCGGCGGACGGCGGCGACCACGGCGTCGCCCGCCTCGTCGGGCAGTGTGTCGGCCACCGTCGGCCGGAACAGCACCGTGCTGATTCCGATCGCGCCGGGGCGGCGGCGCAGTGCCGGGCGGGCGTCGACGGCCCGGCCGAACTCATCGGCCGTGCGCACACAGTGCTCCACCAGTTCGCCGAGTCCCCGGCGTCCCAGCGCCCGGAAGGTGACCGCCATCTTCAGGGCGTCGGGGCGTCGGGTGGTGCGGATCGAACGGCCCAGCAGGTCCGGGAGTCCGGCCTCGGTGTCGTCGTCGGCGTTGAGGTAGTCGGTGCGCAGGGACAGCGGGGCGAGCATCCCGGCGTCCGCGACCGCCAGCACACCCGCGGCGACCGGCTGCCAGCCGAGTTTGTGCAGGTCGAAGGTTACGGATGCGGCGCGCTCCAGGCCCGCGAGCTGCGGGGCCAGGCGCTCGCTGAAGAGCAGCGGACCCCCGTACGCGGCATCGACGTGGAGCTGGGCCGCGTGCCGTTCGGCGACCTCGGCGATCTCCGGGAGGGGGTCGATGCGCCCCTCGTCGGTGGTTCCGGCGGTGGCGACGACCAGGAGCGGCGCTCCGGCAAGGGCGGCCAGGGCACCCTCCAGGGCGGCCGGGTCGATCCGGCCGTCGCGGCAGGCGACGACCGTGGGTGCGGGCAGTCCGAGCATCCATGCGGCGCGGTGGACGCTGTGGTGGGCGTTGGCTCCGGTCACCACCCGCAGCGGGCCGGGTGCCGCCCGTTCCCGGGCGAGGAGCAGGGCGACCAGGTTGGACTCGGTGCCGCCGCTGGTGATGAGCGCGTCGGGGGCGGACGCCGTCGGGTGGACGAGTCGGGCCAGCGCGGCCGTGGTCAGCTCCTCGATCACCCCGGCGGCGGGCGCCTGGTCCCAGGAGTCCATGGACGGGTTGAGGGCCGCCCCCGCCAGGTCCGCCGCGACGGCCACGGCGAGCGGCGGGCAGTGCAGATGGGCGACGCAGGCGGGGTCGGCCGGATCGGCTGCCCCTTCCGCGACCGCGCGGACCAGATCGCCGAGCGCGGCCTCGGGGCCGACGCCCTCCTCCGGCAGGACCGGGGCGCAGAGGGCGAGGGTCCTCAGCGCCACGGCTTCGGGCCCTCCGGCGGGCAGCGGTCCGCCCCGGGCCGGGGCGGCGCTCTCCAGCGCGTCCAGGACGATCGCGGTCAGGTCCCGTAGTCGTCCCGGCCCGGCCACGCCGCCCGCGAGGAGACGCCCCGGACTGCCGGGGGGCCCGGGAATCGACGGCGTACCGGTGCTCACGCCCCACACTCCAGGGGCAGTTCACCGGACGGCGGGAGCTGAGCACGCGGCATGGCGAAGCCCTTCGGTCGGGGGGCGCGGCGGGTCGGGCGGGAGCGGCGTCCGCACGCGGGTCGAGACCGGTCGCGGAAAGATCCACCACCGACATTCGACGGTTAGGCTAACCTAACTTTTCAGCTGCGGAAGAACGGCTTTCCGACGCCCGGTCCTAGCCCCCAGCGTACGAACTCCCGTTCCCCTCAGTGCAGTCGGGGCGCAGCTGCTCTTCCGTGGACCAGCCGCCCAGCTCGTTCGTGCGCGACCGCCCGGCCCGCTGCGGCGCATCGGGGGTCCCCAGCAGCTCGGCCGGCAGGTAGCCGGAGCGGACGTCGAGTCTCCACCCGTGCACCTGCACGGCGAGCGCGGCCAGGGCGAGGGCGTCGAGCGGCAGCAGGGTCCGGGGGGCCGGGTCGGGTCCCACGCTCTCCCGGTGGTCGGCGAGCCGGGTCGCCAACGCCTCCTCGAAGGGCTCCTGTTCGGCGTCGAGGAGGACGCGAAGGAGCCGCTGATCGGGTGCCGGAGTGCCGATAGCGTCCAACTTCGCCGCTGCCACCGCGCGTTCACCGGCTTCGGGCCTGCGCAGCGGCACGGTGGGCCAGTGCCGGGGCTGAGGCCCGTCGGCCTCGGCCAGATAGAGGCACAGGGCGTCCATCGCGGCGAGGTCCGCCGGGTCCGACACCGAGTCGAGCGGGGAATACGGCACCCCTTCGCGGATCGCGGGCGCGTAGTCGTTCCGCAGGAGGAGGCCGATCACCCGCTGCCGGTCCCGGACGAGCCCGCTGACCAGCAGGACCGCGAACGCGTCGAGCCAGGTCCTGGCCGATGGGGCCCGCCCTCCCCCGAAGGCGACGACATCGCCGAAGGCCGTCTCCTCGCTGCTGAGCGTCTCACCGATGGACGGGAAGTGGAGCTCCTGGTCACCGTTGGGGAAGCAGCCGACGCTGAGCTCCCCCAGCCGGCACTCCGCGGCCGTCCGCAACACCGAACGCGCCGCACGGTCGAGCGCGGCCCCCGTCCCGGCCCGAGCGGCCACGTGGTCGAGCAGCTCGTCGGCCAGCTCGCGCAGCCGCTCGGGGGACGGGTCGTCGTACCGCATCAGATGCCACCGCCGCACGGTGCGTCCGGTGATGCCTTCGAGCGCCTCGCTCAGACGCCGGGCATCGATCTCATGGCACGTCACTTCCCGCACGACCCGCCGCCCCTTCATGATCTTCCAGCCGGACGTGGCACGCTATCAGCGGGCTCGGACATCCCCGCGGGGTGCGGCCCGGTGCGGGAGCGGCGGTGGCCGCTCCCGCACCAGGCCCGGATCACACCGCGTCGGTGGGCAGCTCCGCGCGGATCTCCCGGGCGGCGGCGACCAGGTTCTCCAGGGAGGTCCGGGTCTCGGGCCAGCCCCGGGTCTTGAGTCCGCAGTCGGGGTTCACCCACAGCCGCTCGGCCGGGATGGCCTCAAGTCCCTTGCGCAGAAGGGCCGCCGCCTCCTTCGTGCTGGGGATGCGCGGGGAGTGGATGTCGTAGACGCCGGGTCCGGCCTCACGGGGGTAGCCGTGGGCGGCCAGTTCGCGGGCGACCTGCATATGGGAGCGGGCGGCCTCCAGGCTGATGACGTCGGCGTCGAGGTCGTCGATGGCCTGGACGATGTCGCCGAACTCCGCGTAGCACATGTGGGTATGGATCTGGGTGTCCGGCCGCACGCCCGCGGTGGCGAGCCGGAAGGACTCCGTGGCCCACTCCAGGTACGCGGCATGCTCGGCGGCCCGCAGCGGGAGCGTCTCGCGCAGCGCGGGCTCGTCGACCTGGATCACCGAAGTGCCGTTCGCCTCCAGGTCGTTCACCTCGTCGCGCAGGGCGAGGGCCACCTGGCGGGCGGTGTCCCCGAGCGGCTGGTCGTCGCGGACGAAGGACCAGGCGAGCATGGTGACCGGTCCGGTGAGCATGCCCTTAACGGGGCGCTCGGTCAGCGACTGCGCGTACGCGGTCCAGCGCACCGTCATCGGCTCGGGGCGCGAGATGTCGCCCGCCAGGACCGGCGGGCGGACGTAGCGGGTGCCGTAGGACTGCACCCAGCCGTGCCGGGTGGCGAGGTATCCGGTGAGCTGCTCGGCGAAGTACTGCACCATGTCGTTGCGTTCGGGCTCGCCGTGCACCAGGACGTCGAGCCCCGCCTTCTCCTGGAAGGAGAGGACCTCGCGGATCTCGTCCTTGATGCGCTCCTCGTACCCGGCCTCGTCGATCCGCCCGGCCCGCAGGTCCGCGCGTGCGGTGCGCAGTTCGGTGGTCTGCGGGAACGAGCCGATGGTGGTCGTCGGCAGCAGCGGCAGCCCGAGGTGGGCGCGCTGGGCGGCGGAGCGCTCGGTGTACGGCTGCGAGCGGCGGCCGTCGGCGTCGGTGACGGCCGCCGTACGGGCGCGCACGGCCGGGTCGTGCGTGAGCGCCGCACCGGAGCGGGAGGCCAGGTCGGCCCGGTTGGCGGCGAGTTCGGCGGCGATCGTGTCGGTGCCGCCGGCCAGCCCGCGGGCCAGGACGACGATCTCCTCGGTCTTCTGCCGGGCGAAGGCGAGCCAGCGGGCGATCTGGGGGGCGATGTCGCGCTCGGCGTCCGCGTCCAGCGGGACGTGCAGCAGCGAGGAGGAGGCGCTGACGTCGACCCGGTCGGCGAGGCCGAGGAGCGTGCCGAGGGTGGCGAGCGACTTCTCGTAGTCGTTGATCCAGATGTTGCGGCCGTTGACGACCCCGGCGACCAGCCGCTTGCCGGGCAGTCCGCCGGCCGCGGCGAGGTCGGCGAGGTTGGCCGCGCCGGATTCGGTGAAGTCGAGGGCGAGCCCCTCGACGGGGGCCTTGGCCAGGACCGGCAGCGCTTCGCCGAGCCGCCCGAAGTAGGAGGCGACCAGCAGTCGGGGCCGGTCGGTCAGGCCGCCGAGCTCGCGGTAGGCGCGGGCGGCGGCGTTCAGTTCGGCCGGAGTGCGGTCCTGGACCAGGGCCGGCTCATCGAGCTGCACCCAGTCGGCGCCCGCCGCACGCAGGTCGGCAAGGACCTCGGCGTACACGGGAAGGAGCCGGTCCAGCAGGGTCAGCGGCTCGAAGTCGGCGGCCACACCGGGCGCCGCCTTGGCGAGCAGGAGGTAGGTGACGGGTCCGACGAGCACCGGGCGGGGGGTGTGGCCGAGCGCGAGGGCTTCCCCGAACTCCGCGACCTGCTTGGCGGAGTCGGCGGCGAACACCGTGTCCGGTCCCAACTCGGGTACCAGGTAGTGATAGTTGGTGTCGAACCACTTCGTCATCTCCAGCGGAGCGACGTCCTGCGTGCCGCGGGCCATGGCGAAGTAGCCGTCGAGGGCGTCGGCGCGGACCGCGTCACGGTGCCGTTCGGGGACGGCGCCGACCATGACGCTGGTGTCCAGGACATGGTCGTAGTACGAGAAGTCTCCGGTCGGCACTTCGTGGACTCCGGCCCCGGCGAGCTGCTGCCAGGTTCCCCTGCGCAGTTCGGCGGCGGTCCGCCGGAGGGTGTCCGCGTCGACGCGGCCCTTCCAGTAGCCCTCGATGGCCTTCTTCAGTTCACGGTTGCGTCCCTGTCGGGGGTAGCCGTAAACGGTGGCCCGTGCTGCCGCGGCTGCGGGCTTCGCTGTCACGTGACTCTCCTTCGCGAGCGTGTCTGCGGGGGCAGATCCCGGGACGGGACGCGGACGCGAAGGGACGACGCGTCGGGCGGACACCGGGACACGGAGAACCGTGTCCGTCCACCTGACGGTTACGCCGACCCGCCCACGAGGTCACCGGGATCTCCGCACGCGAACGGTCGCGTGCGGACAGCGGGCAGGTCTTCGGACTCGCGGGCGCGTCTGCCGGGGCAGACACCTACTGGCCGTCGCTTCCCAGACCCGGCCGGGCCCAGTGCGTATGACGGCGGTCGTTCCCACTCACCGCTGCGGGGCAGTCCCGGATTCCCACCGGGTTCCCTCTTACGACACCCTGTCTGGCGGACAGGACGAACCAGCTGCGCCGGTCAGCCTAAGGGGGCGACCGCCGGGCGCACACCGTTGTTCACACTTCGGACGGTGATGTGGGACACGAGTCCGCCGCCCGCGGCCGTCGGCGGTCCGCGTCCCGCGGCGGTCCGGCGCGGCGCGCCGCGCCCGGCAGCAGCGCCGCGGGCAGCAGCGCGAGCGCGGCCGTCGCGGCGAGCACCAGGAGCGCCGTCCCCATCGGCCCCTGCCACTGCTGCGCCGGCCCGCCCCGGGCCGCGGGCAGCAGACCGGCGGCGACGGCGATGCCGAGGACGGGGCCGATGTTCACGGCGGTCTGCTTGAGGCCGCCCACCACTCCGGCGTATCCGGGCGGTGCGTCGCCGACCACCGTCCCGGTGGCCGTGACCATCACCGTGGCGTACCCGGCGCCCAGCAGCGCGAAGGCCGCGCCCATCGCCACCGGGCCGGTGCCGGTGTCCGTCCGGGCCAGCCAGCCGATCCCCAGGACCACCAGCAGCGTGCCGCCGAGCGCGGTGGTCCTGGCGCCGAGTCCGCGCAGCGCGAACCCGGCGAGGGGCGCGCCGACGACCATCAGCGCCGTCAACGGCCACGCGCGCAGGGCGCTGTCGAGCGGGTCGAGGCCCACGGCGTTCTGGAGGAAGTACGTGCTGACGAACAGGGCGCCGAACATGCCGGTCGTGGTGCACAGCAGCATCGCCAGCGAAGCGGTGACCGGTACCGACCGTGCGACCGCCGCCGGTATCAGCGGATGGCGGCTGCGGCGTTCGTGGCGGACGAGGACGGCCGCGACAACGGCCGAGCAGACCAGCCCCGCCAGCGTACGGCGGCCGGCCCAGCCGTGGCGTTCGACCTCGGCGAGCGCGTTCACCAGCAGGGCGAGCGCGGCCGCGAGCAGCAGGGCCCCGCCGGCCTCCAGGCGGCGCGACGCGCTCCGGCCCGCATGCTCGGGGACGCGGGCCGCCAGACAGAACAGGCCGATCAGGAGCGCGACGGGCACGTTGATGACGAAGACGGACCGCCAGCCGAGGTGCGCCACCAGGAAGCCGCCGAGCAGTGGACCGGTGGCGGCGGCCACCCCGATGGCGCTGGTCCGCAGGGCGACCGGCAGCCCGAGCCGGTCCGGTGGGTAGACCTGGCGGAGCAGCTCCAGCGTCGCCGGCTGGAGCAGGGCCCCGAACACTCCCTGTACGGCGCGCAGCGCGATGACCCAGCCGACCGAGGGTGCGACGGCGATGCCGGCGGACGCCGCCCCGAAGCCGAGGGAGCCGATCATGAGCAGCCGGGTGTGGCCGTAGCGGTCGCCCAGCCGCCCGGCGAGAACGAGAAGTCCCGCCACCGCGAGGAGGTATGCCGTGCTCGTCCACTGCACCTGGGCCAGGGTCGCGGAGAGATCACGCTGCAGCGTGGGCTGGGCCACGATGAGGACGGAGCCGTCGAGCGCGACGATCATCGCCCCGGCGACACTGCCCGCGAGGGCGAGCCGGGGCCGGACGGCCGCGGTCACGGGTTCGCCGGTCCGAGGTGGGCCTCGACGGTCCGGGCGATCAGGGGTGCGAGGCTCGCGTGGGCGTGCTCGTCGCCCGGCGAGGGGGCGTCGAGGGTGAGGGAGAGACTCCCCCAGCTCCACAGTTGGGCGATGCCGTGGACGTTCGCCCAGAAGACGGCGGCCACGGCGTCCGGGGCGTCCCCGGGGCCGAGGGGCGATTCCCGGGCGGCGTCCTGGCGGTGGCGGGCGACCAGGGCGACGACGGACGCGAACAGCGGGAGCGTCTTCTCCCGCAGCCGGGGCCGCCCGTCGGCCTCGTCGCCGCCGTCCAGCAGGTCGTGGCGGAACATCAGCTCGAACATCGGGCGGTGCTCGACGGCGAATCCGACATAGGCGTCGGCGAGGCGGCTCAGCTGCGCGCGCGGCTCGCCGTCCGGCTGGAGGGCCGTGTCGAGCCGGTCCTTCAGCGCGTCGAATCCGCGCCCGGCGACGGCGGAGAGCAGGGAGCGGTGGGTGGGGAAATGGCGGCGCGGGGCGCCGTGCGAGACGCCGGCCCGCCGGGCGATCTCCCGCAGCCCCAACGCCGCGATCCCCTCGGTCTCCAGCATCTCGACGCCGACGTCCACCAGCCGTTCCCGCAAGGGGGATTCGTCTTCCATGAGGATTTTCTAGCACCGCGAAGTAGACAGTGTCTACTCATCATGCGGCCCGGGTCGGGCACGGACGCGGGCACGGGCGTTCCACGCCCGTTCTGCTGTTCGTCACGCACTTCCTGATTTCCGGTCAGGTCGCTGACCTCGACTGTGTGGAGGCAGTGACCCAGCTGTAACCGAATGGCGTAGAGAACGCGGAACCACGGAGCGTCACAAGCCGTTCTTCTTCCCACTACACGGCCGCCGACCCGCGGCGAGCCGACCGAGGAAAGGGACAACGCCGTATGAAGAAGACAGTCGGGTGGGCCCAGGACGGCGACGACTGGACGATCACCGTGAACGGCACGCTGTATCGCGCGACCGAGCGGCCGGCGGACGGCCGGGTGTACGACTACCTGGTGCGGGGCGACGACCTGACCGCCGAATGCCCGAGCCTGGGGCACGGGCTCGGCGTGATCAGGGCGCACGAGATCAGGCGCTGACACCCTGCCGGTCCGACGACGAGGTGCGGAGGCCATCGCCGTCCGCGCCTCGACGTGGACCGTCGACTGTCGGCCGTCAGCCGTCCGGGCCGTCAGTCGTCCGTGCCGTCCGGGGTCCGGCGCAGCAGGTAGGTGTCCATGATCCAGCCGTGCCGTTCGCGGGCCTCCGCGCGCAGTCGGCTGATCCGGCCGGCGACCTCGTCGAGCGGGCCGGAGACCAGGATCTCGTCGGGGGTGCCGAGGTACGCGCCCCAGTGGATCCACAGACCCCTGCCCGTCAGATGGGTGAACGTCTCATGCCCGTCGAGCATCACGACGATGTCGCCGTCGTCCTCGGGAAAGCCCTGGGCGAGGCGCCTGCCGGGGGTGATGCGGATGGGGCGGCCGACCCGGTTCAGGGTGACGCGGTGGCGGGCGGCGAGGGCGGAGACGCTGCTGATCCCGGGGATCACCGCATGGCTGAATTCCACCGTGCCGCGCCCTTGGATGTCGTCGAGGATCGCGAGCGTGCTGTCGTAGAGCGACGGGTCGCCCCACACGAGGAAGGCTCCGCACTGCCCAGGCGCGAGCTCCTCGGCGATCAGGCGTTCGCAGAGGTCGGCGCGGCGGTGGCGCCAGTCGTGGACCGCCGAGGTGTAGCGCCCGGCGTCCTGCTGGGTGCGGTCCCGCCACGGGTCCTCGGCCTCCACGACGCGGTAGGAGCCGGTGAGGTGTTCGTCGAGGATGTCCCGGCGCAGCCGGGTCAGGGACTCCTTCTCCTGGCCCTTGCCGAGCACGAAGAAGACGTCGGCCCGGCGCATGGCCTTCACCGCGGCGAGGGTCAGGTGGTCGGGGTCGCCGGCTCCCATGCCGATGACGAGGAGGTGGCGTGGTGCGTCGCTCATGTCAGCCGTTCTTCCTGGTGGTTCTTCCGATGCGCTGCGCCTCGGCCCCCGTGACGGACTCCCCCGCCCGGCCCCCGTGCGATGCGGTGCGGATCGGGTCCGGGGCGAGGCGGGGTGGACTTACTAGGACGTCCAACTATATCTTCGGGGCAGCGGGGTGACCGGTACGCAGCCGGGCGCCCTCAAGGCCCGTGGTGTCAGGGAAGCCGGTGTGATTCCGGCGCGGTCCCGCCACTGTGACCGGGGAGTTCGTCCTCGCAGGACACGCCACTGACGGCGAAGCAGCCGTCGGGAAGGCATGAGGACGCGCGCTGATCCGGGAGTCAGGATACCGGCCGCGGGTTGTTCCGTGTTTCCACGAGGATGGAGCAGACACGCATGGCACCGGTCCGCACCCACGGCCCCGCAGGCCTGTCCCGGCGAGCGGTTCTCCCCGCCCCCTGACGGCCCCCGCCCTTCGCGTCCACCACGGCAGGCCCCTCGACGCCCGCGCACCGAACCACCGGTGCGCCGCGCGCCGGTGGCCGCCGCGCGCCATCCCGGATCTCACCTGACGATCTCACCGACGAGAGCAGGCTTCCATGGTCCGCGAACTCACCCATTTCATCGGCGGCAAGCACACGCCCGGCACCTCGGGCGTCTACGGCGATGTCCACGACCCCAACACCGGCCGGGTCCAGGCCCGCGTGCCGCTGGCCGACCGCTCCCAGACCACCACGGCCATCGCGGATGCCGTCGAGGCGCAGAGCGCGTGGGGCGAGTGGAACCCGCAGCGCCGGGCCCGGGTTCTGCTGCGCTTCCTCCAGCTCGTCGAGAAGGAGAGGGACTCCCTGGCCCGGCTGCTCTCCGCCGAGCACGGCAAGACCGTGGCCGACGCGCACGGCGACATCGCGCGCGGGCTGGACGTGGTGGAGTTCGCCGCCGGTGTCCCGCATCTGCTGAAGGGCGAGTTCAGCGACAACGCGGGGGCCGGGATCGACGTCCACTCGCTGCGCCGCCCGCTCGGGGTCGTCGCGGGCATCACTCCGTTCAACTTCCCCGCGATGATCCCCCTGTGGAAGGCCGCACCCGCTCTGGCCTGCGGAAACGCCTTCATCCTCAAGCCCTCTGAGCGGGACCCCTCGGTGCCGCTGCGGCTGGCGGAGCTGTTCCTGGAGGCGGGTCTGCCGCCCGGGGTGCTCAATGTCGTCAACGGCGGCAAGGAGGCCGTGGACACGCTTCTGGAGGACCCGCGCGTCAAGGCGCTCGGCTTCGTCGGCTCGACCCCGATCGCCGCCCACATCTACGCCACCGCCGCCGCGCACGGCAAGCGCGCGCAGTGTTTCGGCGGGGCGAAGAACCACATGATCGTGATGCCGGACGCCGACCTGGACCAGGCGGTGGACGCGCTGATCGGCGCGGGATACGGCTCGGCGGGCGAGCGGTGCATGGCGATCTCGGTGGCCGTGCCGGTGGGCGAGGCCACCGCCGACGCGCTGGTCGCCAGGCTCACCGAGCGGATCGCCGAGCTGCGGATCGGCCGCTCGGACGACCCGGACGCCGACTTCGGGCCGCTGGTGGGCCGCGACGCGGTGGACCGGGTCCGCGGCCATGTCGACCTCGGCGTCCAGGAGGGCGCCGAACTGGTCGTCGACGGGCGGGACTTCACCCTGGAAGGCCACGAGGACGGCTTCTTCGCGGGCGCGTCCCTCTTCGACCGGGTCACGCCCGACATGCGGATCTATCAGGAGGAGATCTTCGGCCCGGTGGTCTGCGTGGTCCGTGCGGCGGACTACGAGGAGGCGCTGCGGCTGCCGTCGGAGCACCCGTACGGCAACGGCGTCGCGCTCTTCACCCGCGACGGCGACACCGCCCGCGACTTCACGCGCCGCGTCGACACCGGCATGGTCGGCGTCAACGTGCCGATCCCGGTGCCGGTGGCGTACCACACCTTCGGCGGCTGGAAGCGGTCCGGTTTCGGGGACCTGAACCAGCACGGGCCGGACGCCATCCGCTTCTACACCCGTACGAAGACCGTCACATCGCGCTGGCCCGCCTCGGGGATCCGGGACGGCGCGAGCTTCACGATTCCGACCATGGGATGAGTGCCGTGACCACGCTCCTCACCGACGACCAGCTCGCGGTCGTCGAGACGACCCTGGACTTCGCCCAGGAACACCTGGCCCCGCACGCCGTGGCCTGGGACCAGGACAAGCACTTCCCCGTCGACGTGCTGCGCAGGGCGGCGCGGCTCGGCCTCGGCGGCGTCTACGTACGCGAGGACGTCGGCGGGTCCGGGCTCTCCCGCTCCGACGGCGTCCTGGTCTTCGAGGCCCTGGCCACCGGCTGTCCGTCCATCGCGGGCTATCTCTCCATCCACAACATGGTCGGCTGGATGATCGACCGGTACGGCAGCGAGGACCAGCGGAGCCGCTGTCTGCCCGCGCTCTGCACCATGGAGCGGCTGGGCAGTTACTGCCTGACCGAGCCGGGCGCGGGGTCCGACGCCGCCGCGCTGCGCACCCGTGCAGTGCGCGACGGCGACCACTACGTGCTGAGCGGGACGAAGCAGTTCATCTCCGGGGCGGGCGCCGCGCACCTCTACATCGTGCTGGCCCGCACCGGCGACGACGGACCCCGGGGGATCTCCGCGTTCCTCGTCGAACGGGACGACCCCGGGCTCTCGTTCGGGCCCAACGAGAAGAAGATGGGGTGGAACGCCCAGCCCACCCGGCAGGTCCTGCTGGATGAGGTCCGGATCCCGGCCGACCGGCTGCTCGGCGAGGAGGGCGACGGCTTCCGCATCGCGATGAACGGGCTGAACGGCGGCCGACTCGGCATCGCCGCCTGCTCGTTGGGCGGTGCGCAGAGCGCCCTGGACCGCAGCCTCGCCCATCTGGCGAGCCGGGAGGCGTTCGGCGGCCGGCTGCTGGACGCGCAGGCGCTGCAGTTCCGGCTGGCCGACATGGCGACCGAGCTGGCCGCCGCCCGAGCGCTGGTGCGGCAGGCCGCCGAGGCGCTCGACCGGAACGTGGCCGGCGCCCCGAAGCTGTGCGCGATGGCCAAGCACTTCGCGACGGACACCGGCTACTCGGTGGCCGACCGGGCGCTCCAACTGCACGGCGGCTACGGCTATCTGGCCGAGTACGGCATCGAGAAGATCGTCCGGGACCTGCGGGTCCACCAGATCCTGGAAGGGACCAACGAGATCATGCGCGTCATGGTGGCCCGGAGCCTGACGGGAGCCCTGCGATGACCGAGGAACTGGTGCGGGCGTGCGTCGAGGGACGCACGGGGGTGCTCACCCTGAACCGGCCCAGGGCGCTCAACGCCCTCACCCACACGATGGTGGAGACGATCGCGGCCGCCCTGGACCGGTGGGAGCACGACGCCGAGGTGGCGGCCGTCGTCATCACCGGGGCCGGGGAGCGCGGCCTGTGCGCGGGCGGCGACATCCGCTCGATCTACGAGGACGCCCGCGCGGGCGGCACGGCATCGGCCGCGTTCTGGCGCGACGAGTACCGGCTCAACGCCCGGATCGCCCGCTACCCCAAGCCGTACGTCGCGGTCATGGACGGCATCGTGATGGGCGGCGGGGTCGGGGTCTCGGCGCACGGCAGCGTCCGGATCGTCACCGAGCGCTCCGCGGTCGCCATGCCGGAGACCGGGATCGGCTTCGTGCCGGACGTCGGGGGCACCTATCTGCTGGCCCTCGCACCCGGGGAGCTGGGCACCCATCTCGCCCTGACGGGTGCGGTGTTGGGGGCCCGGGACGCGCTGCTGTGCGGGCTGGCCGACCACTTCGTGCCGCAGGAGGAGCTGCCCGCCCTCCTCGCCGGACTGCGGACCGGACCACCCGCCGAGGTGCTGCGCCGCCACGTCCGGGACGCGCCCCCCGGGGCACTGGAAGCCGACCGCGCCTGGATCGAGCACTGTTACGCCGCCGACACGGTCGAGGAGATCGTGGAGCGGCTGCTCGCCTCCGACGCCCCGGCGGCGGGCGAGGCGGCGGCCACGATCCTCGGCCGCTCGCCGACCGCGCTGAAGGTCACCCTCGCCGCACTGCGCCGGGCCCGCGAACTGGGCCCGCTGGAAAGGGTGCTGGAGCAGGAGTACCGCGTCTCGTACGCGGCCCTGTCCTCCCCCGACCTGGTGGAGGGCATCCGCGCCCAGGTGATCGACAAGGACCGCGCACCCCGGTGGTCGCCCGGCACGCTCGTCGAGGTCACGGACGCGGACGTGGCCCGGTACTTCGCACCGACCGGCGGCGAGGAACTGTCCCTCGCCGCATCCGACTCACCGCAGGAGGTGCCCTGGTGACCACGACCGTCGCCTTCATCGGACTGGGCCACATGGGCGGCCCGATGGCCGCGGGCCTCGTCAGGGCCGGACACCGGGTGCTCGGCCACGATCTGGTCGAAGCCTGCCTGTCGGCCGCCGTGGCGAGCGGGGTCGAGCGGGCGCGGTCCGCCGCCGACGCCGCCTCGGTGGCCGATGTGGTGATCACGATGCTGCCCGCGGGCCGCCACGTCCTGTCCCTGTACGGGCCGGAGGGCCTGCTCGCCGCCGCCCGTCCCGGCACTCTGTTCGTCGACTGCTCGACCATCGACGTGGCCGACTCCCGCGCCGCCCACGCGGCAGCGGCGGCGGCCGGCCACCCTTCGCTGGACGCCCCGGTGTCCGGCGGGGTGGTGGGGGCCGAGGCTGGCACGCTGACCTTCATGGCCGGGGGCGAGGAGGCCGCGTTCGCGCAGGCCGAGCCGCTGCTGTCCGTGATGGGGAGGAAGGCCGTGCACTGCGGGGCGGCCGGAGCCGGGCAGGCGGCGAAGATCTGCAACAACATGATCCTCGGCGTCTCGATGATCGCCGTCAGCGAGGCGTTCGTGCTCGCGGAGAGCCTCGGCCTGTCCGACCAGGCGCTGTACGACGTGGCGTCGGCCGCCTCCGGTCAGTGCTGGGCGCTCACCGTCAACTGCCCGGTCCCCGGTCCGGTCCCGGCCAGCCCGGCCAACCGCGACTACCGCCCCGGGTTCGCCGCCCCGCTGATGGCCAAGGACCTCCAGCTGGCCGCCAACGCGGTCCGCGCGGGCGGAGTCGACGCCGAACTGGGCCTGCGAGCAGCCGAGTTGTACGCACGGTTCGCCGAGGGCGCGGGGGCGGACCAGGACTTCTCCGGGATCGTCCGGGCCATCCGGGCGGCCTCGGCGCACACCACCGACACAGAGAAGGGCGCCACCCCATGAGCGGGCAGAGCGAAAGCAGCGAGAGCACGTCCACCCCGGGGCTGTACGGAACCATCCTGGTCGAGCGCCGGGGCCGTACCGCCCTGCTCACCCTGAACCGGCCCAAGGCGCTCAACGCGCTGAGCCTGGACGTCATGCGGGAGACCGTCGAGGCCACGGAGGCGCTGGACCGCGACCCGGACGTCGGCTGCATCGTCATCACCGGCAGCGGGGCGAAGGCGTTCGCGGCCGGGGCGGACATCAAGGAGATGCAGCCGCGGAGCTACATGGACATGTACCTCAGCGACTGGTTCACCGCCTGGGACCGGCTCGGTCAGCTGCGCACGCCCACGATCGCCGCCGTACGGGGCTACGCCCTGGGCGGCGGCTGCGAGTTGGCGATGCTGTGCGACCTGGTCATCGCGTCGGACACGGCCGTCTTCGGGCAGCCGGAGATCCGGCTCGGCGTGATCCCGGGCATCGGCGGATCCCAGCGGCTCACCCGGGCGGTCGGCAAGGCCAAGGCGATGGACCTCTGCCTCACCGGCCGGACCATGGACGCCCAGGAGGCGGAGCGGGCCGGCCTCGTCTCCCGGATCGTGCCGGACGCGGATCTGCTGACGGAGGCGCTCGCGGTCGCGGGGACGGTCTCCGGCATGTCGGCGCCCGTCGCGATGATGGCGAAGGAGGCGGTGAACCGGGCCTTCGAGACGACGCTCGCCGAGGGCGTCCGCTTCGAACGCCGCCTGTTCCACGCGGTGTTCGCGACGGACGACCAGAAGGAGGGCATGAAGGCGTTCACCGAGAAGCGGCCGGCGGAGTTCACACACCGCTGATCTCCTGGGGGCCGGGGATGATTCGCCCTTCCCCGCGCGTTATGCACGGGTGTGTCCGGCTCATCTCCGAGCCGGGCCACCCGGAGCTGGAGGCGGCGCTGTGCACGGTGAGTACAAGGTTCCCGGCGGCAAGCTGGTCGTGGTGGACCTGGAGGTGGCGGGCGGGGCGCTGCGGAACGTCCGGGTGGCCGGGGACTTCTTCCTCGAACCGGACGAGGCGATCCTGGCGATCGACGCGGCGCTGGAGGGCGCCCCGGCCACCACCGACACGGCGGGCCTCGCGGCCCGCGTCGAGGCGGCGCTGCCCGACTCCACGGTGATGCTCGGGCTGAGCGCGGAGGGCGTCGCCGTCGCCGTGCGCCGGGCCCTCGCGCAGGCGACCGAGTGGAGCGACTACGACTGGCAGCTGATCCACGAGGCCCCGCAGTCGCCGGCGCTGCACATGGCGCTGGACGAGGTGATCACCGCGGAGGTCGCGGCGGGGCTGCGGCCGCCGACGCTGCGGGTCTGGGAGTGGGACTCCCCCGCCGTGATCATCGGCAGCTTCCAGTCGCTGCGCAACGAGGTGGACCCGGCGGGTGTCGAGCGGCACGGCGTGGACGTCGTCCGCCGGATCTCCGGCGGTGGCGCGATGTTCGCCGAGCCGAGCTCCACCATCACCTACTCGCTGGCCGTTCCGCAGTCCCTGGTCTCCGGGCTGTCGTTCGCCGACAGCTACGCCTATCTGGACGACTGGGTCCTCGAAGCCCTCGCCGACATGGGGATCAAGGCCTGGTACCAGCCGCTCAACGACATCGCCACCGAGGTCGGCAAGATCGCCGGGGCCGCGCAGAAGCGGATGGTCGGCCCGGACGGCGGGCCGGGGGCGGTGCTGCACCACGTGACCATGGCGTACGACATCGACGCGGACAAGATGCTGGAGGTCCTGCGGATCGGCAAGGAGAAGATGTCCGACAAGGGCACCCGGTCCGCGAAGAAGCGCGTCGACCCGCTGCGGCGGCAGACCGGGCTGCCCCGCCAGGTCGTCATCGAACGGATGATCGACTCCTTCCGCAGGCGCCACGGGCTCACCGCGGGCAGCGTGACGGACACCGAGCTGGCGCGCGCCGAGGAGCTCGTACGCACCAAGTTCGGTACGCCGCAGTGGACGGCCCGGGTGCCGTAGGCGGACCGCCGCACCGCGCCGGCGCGGGCCGCTCCCGGGGTGCCGGAAGCCGCCCGCCGCGCGACGATGAGCCCAGGGCATCCGCCCGTGGGGGCTCATGGCGGGAGACACCGGTGGTGCGCAGCGAGGCGACGGACGTGATGATCGCGGGCGCCGGCCCGGTCGGCCTGACGCTCGCCGCGGAGCTGCGGCGGGCGGGGGTCTCCTGCCGGATCGTGGACCGGCTCCCGGCCCGGCTGCCGTTCGCGAAGGCGGTGGGCCTCCAGCCCCGCACCCTGGAGCTCTTCGACCGGATGGGCCTGGTGCGGGACGTGCTGGACGCGGCGGTCCCGATGCGCGGGCAGCTGACGTACCTGAACGGCGTGGAGCAGGGGCGGATCGAGCTGGTGCTGCCGCCGGAGGTGCCGTACGGCTTCGCGGCGCTGCCGCAGTACGAGACCGAACGCGTCCTGGAGGAGTTCCTCGGGCGCTTCGGCACGGCGATCGAGCGCTCCACCGAGCTGGTGTCGTTCGCCCAGGACGCCGACGGGGTGACGAGCCGGCTGTCGACGGCGTCCGGTGGCGAGGCGGAGGTGCGGTCCCGGTTCCTGGTGGGGTGCGACGGGGCGCACAGCCTGGTCCGCAAGGGACTGGGGCTCTCGTTCGAGGGCGGCGCGTTCCCGGAGGAGTACATGCTCGCCGATGTGGAGGTGGGCTGGGACCTGCCGTCCGGGTACGGGGTGCGCTCCATGCACCGGGGCGAGGACGGTGCCATCGACGATCTGCTGGTCTGCATCCCGCTGCCGGGGACGGGCCGCTACCGGATGTCGATGCTGGTTCCGCCGGAGCTGTCCGCCGCGCGGCAGGCGGAGGCGTCCGGGGCGGCGGGCGGCGACGGGGTGGCCCACGGGCTGGAGGGCGGCACCGCGCCCGCCCTCGCCGATGTCCAGAAGGTTCTGGACCGGCTGGCCCCGGCCCCGGTCACGGCGTCCGCGCTGCGCTGGTCGTCGGTGTTCCGGATCAGTCACCGGCTGGTGGACCGCTACGGCCGGGGCCGGGTGTTCGTCGCCGGGGACGCGGCGCACATCCATCCGCCGACCGGCGCCCAGGGCATGAACACCGGGATCCAGGACGCCTGCAATCTGGCCTGGAAGCTGGCGCTGGCGGTCGGGGACGCGGCGGGGCCGCGGGTGCTCGCCGGTTACGACGCGGAGCGTCACCCGGTCGGCGAGGAGGTCGTCGGGCGGACCGTGCGGCATGCCGCCGAGGGGGTCCAGGCCGACCCGGAGGACCCGCGGACGCTGCTGCTGCGCGAGGCCCAGTTGCTCATCGGCTACCGGGACAGCCCGCTGGTGACGCCGTCGCCGCCGGACGACGACGGCGCGCCGCGGCCGGGCGACCGGGCGCCGGACTGCGGGGGCCTCACGAACGACATCGCGGCCTATCCGGTGCGGCTGTTCGACGTCCTGCGCGGGAGGGGGCACGTCCTGCTGGTGTACGGGTCCCATCCGGCCGGCGACACCGTCGCCGATCTCGCCTCCGCCGCACGGGAGTCGTCCCACGGGCTGGTGGAGACGCACTGGATCCTGCGCGCCGACGGGACCGCTCGCGAGGAGGCGGCGGTCCCCGTCCACCGCGACGGCCTCGGCGAGTTCGCGCTCCGGTACGGGGCCGGGGAGGGGACGGCGTTCGTGGTGCGGCCGGACGGATATCTGGGCGCCCGGCTGTGTCCCGCGACGGTGCGGGAGCTGTCGTCGGCGCTCGGGCGGGTCTTCGGCCCGTGAGACGGGAAACCCCGCCGCGGGAGGACCTTGGGGGGAGCGGTCCTCCCGCTGCGGGGTGGTCGGTCGGGTCGTTCCCGTCCGCTACTTGGGCATCAGCACCGTGTCGATGATGTGGACGGTGGCGTTGGCGGTGGGCACGTTGCCGCAGACCACGCTCGCGGTGTCGTTGACCTTGTAGGACTCGCCGGAGCCGGCGGTGCTGAGCGTGCTCTTCTCGAGGGTGTCGTAGGTGCCGCTCTCCAGCTGCTGCGGGGCCAGCTTCTCGCCCACGACGTGGTAGGTGAGGATCTTGGTGAGCTGGGCCTTGTCGGCCAGGACCGCGTCCAGGTCGGCCTTCGGGATCTTGGCGAAGGCCTCGTTGGTCGGGGCGAACACCGTGATGTTCTCGGCGTTGTTGAGGGTGTCGACCAGGCCGGCCTTCTTGACGGCGGTGACCAGGGTGGACAGGTCGGGGTTGTTGGAGGCGGCGGTGGCGACCGGGTCCTTGGCCATGCCCGCGAAGCTGCCCGCGCCATCGGCGGGGACGCCCGCGCAGGCCGGGCCGAAGGGCTTGTCGGTCGTCGCGTCGTCACCGGCGGCCGGCTTCGACTCCTCGGGGGTCGAGCCCGCCGCGGAGGAGCTGTCGGACGCCTTGTCCGAGCTGTCGTCGGAGCAGGCGGTCAGCGACAGGGGCAGCAGTACGGCGGCGACGACGGCGACGGCTGCGCGGCGGTGGCGAAGGGCGTTCATGGAATGCTCCAGAGTGGTTGGTAGGGAAAGAGTCGTACGTAGGGAAAGAGCTGTTCGTCGGGAACGAGTTGTTCGTCGGGGAAAGGGGACAGCTGGTACTGGGGGGAGGTCTGGGGGGCTCACTCGACGGTGACCACGACGGAGTGCCGGCCGCTCGCACCGTCGGGGACGGTCTTGGTGCGCTTCTCGGTCTGGACCTCGCCGGTGCCGTCGGTGGCGCGGACGGTCAGGGTGTGACCGCCCGGGGTCGCCTTCCAGGGGTAGGACCACTGGCGCCAGGTGTCGACGGTGTCCTGTTCGGCGAGCTGGGCCGGCCGCCAGGGGCCCTCGTCCACGCGGATCTCGACCTTCTCGATGCCGCGGTGCTGGGCCCAGGCCACTCCGGCCACCATGACCGTGCCGGCCTCCGGGCGGCCGAAGGGCTTGGGGGTGTCGATCCGGGACTGGGTCTTGATCGGGGCCTTGCGGGCCCATGTGCGCTTCACCCAGTACGCGTCGTAGTCGTCGAACGTGGTGAGTTCGATGTCCTCGATCCACTTGCAGGCCGAGACGTACCCGTACAGACCGGGGACGAGCATCCGGACGGGGAACCCGTTGACGAAGGGGAGCGGTTCGCCGTTCATACCGAGGGCGAGCATGGCGTCCCGGCCGTCCATGACGTCCTCGACGGGGGTGCCGATCGTCATGCCGTCCACCGAGCGGGAGATGATCTGGTCCGCCTTGCCGCCCCGGGACGGCGGCTTGACCCCGGCCTCCTTGAGCAGGTCGGCCAGGCGTACGCCGATCCACTTCGCGTGGCCGATGTAGGGGCCGCCGACCTCGTTGGAGACGCAGCAGAGGGTGATCTCCCGCTCGATCAGTGGACGGTCCAGCAGGTCCTGGTAGGTGAGCTCGAGGTCCCGCCGCACCCCCTTGCCGTGGATGCGCAGCCGCCAGGTGTTCGCGTCCACCTTGGGGATCACCAGAGCCGTGTCCACCCGGTAGAACTTCTTGTTGGGGGTGGTGAACGAGGAGAGGCCGGGCACCCGCAGTTGCGCCCCCGCCGGAATCGGCTCGGCGGGCGAGGCCGGGGCGGGCAGCGTGACGGCCTGGCGGGAAGCGACGGCGTCCTGGGCGCTTCGGCTGTTGAGCGTCCGGCCGACCGCTCCCGCCGCCGTGGAGGCGGCGGCCGCGGCCGTGGCGGCGATCAGGAAGCCCCGCCGGTCCCAGTTCCCCTCCTCCTGCTGCTCACCGGCGATCCGGTGCGGGAGGGTGAGCCGGCCGATGAGGACGTACAGCAGTACGGCCCCGACGACCGCCCCCGCCAGGGAGGGCAGACCGTCCACGAAGCCTGTGGAGTCCGGCCTGCTGACGGCGGCGCCCACGCCGACCACGCCGAAGACCAGCACGGCGGCCGAACCGGCCCGCCGGAACCGCAGCGCCAACAGGCCGACGGCCAGGGCGAAGAGGGCGAGCGTGACGACGATGCCGAGTTGCAGGACGAACTTGTCGTCCTCGCCGAAGTTCCGGATCGCCCAGTCCTTGACCCCGGCGGGCGTCCGGTCGATGGCTGCTCCGCCGACCGCCGTCACGGGACTCGCCTCGGGCCTGACGGCTGCCGATACGAGCTCGGCGACGGCCAGCGAGGCGAATCCCGCGAGCAGTCCGCTCAGGGCGGCGAGCGCGCCGCGGGTCAGGGCTGTCCGGGTGATCCTCACGGTCGTCATTCGGAGCCGTGGGCCCGGCGGATTGGTCCGGGATCACATCGGCCCCAAAACGCGGTCCGCCCCGGCGGGCACGGGGCCTGCCGGGGCGGAACGGTGCGGCGGAGACGTCCGCCTCACATCAGGTCAGGCGAGGGTCGCGATGGCCTGGTTGAACGTGGCGGACGGGCGCATGATCGCCTCGGCCCTGGCCGGGTCGGGCTGGAAGTAGCCGCCGATCTCGGCCGGGGAGCCCTGCACCGCGATGAGCTCGGCGACGATGGTCTCCTCCTGCTCGGCCAGCGTCTTGGCGAGCGGCGCGAACGCCTCGGCGAGCTTCGCGTCGTCGGTCTGCTGCGCCAGCTCCTGGGCCCAGTAGAGCGCCAGGTAGAAGTGGCTGCCGCGGTTGTCGATGCCGCCGAGGCGACGGCTCGGGGACTTGTCCTCGTTGAGGAAGGTGCCCGTCGCCCGGTCCAGGGTGTCGGCGAGGACCTGGGCCCGCGGGTTGTCCGTGGTGGTCGCCAGGTGCTCGAAGCTGACCGCGAGGGCCAGGAACTCGCCCAGGCTGTCCCAGCGCAGGTAGTTCTCCTTGACGAGCTGCTGGACGTGCTTGGGGGCCGAACCGCCCGCGCCCGTCTCGAACAGGCCGCCGCCGTTCATCAGCGGGACGACGGAGAGCATCTTCGCGCTGGTGCCGAGCTCCAGGATCGGGAAGAGGTCGGTGAGGTAGTCACGGAGCACGTTGCCGGTGACGGAGATGGTGTCCTCGCCGCGGCGGATGCGCTCCAGGGAGAAGGCGGTGGCCTCCTCCGGCGTCTTGATGGAGATGTCCAGGCCGTCGGTGTCGTGGTCGGCGAGGTACGTCGTGATCTTGGCGATCAGGTTGGCGTCGTGCGCGCGGCCCTCGTCCAGCCAGAACACGGCCGGGTTGCCGGTCGCGCGGGCGCGGGTGACGGCGAGCTTGACCCAGTCCTGGATGGGCAGGTCCTTGGTCTGGCACATCCGGAAGATGTCGCCGGCGCCCACGGCCTGCTCCAGCACGGCGGTGCCGTTCGTGTCGACGACGCGCACGGTGCCGGTGGCGGGGATCTCGAAGGTCTTGTCGTGGCTGCCGTACTCCTCGGCCTTCTGCGCCATCAGACCGACGTTGGGCACGGAGCCCATGGTCGACGGGTCGAAGGCGCCGTTGGCGCGGCAGTCGTCGATGACGACCTGGTAGACGCCGGCGTAGCTGCTGTCCGGGAGGACGGCGATGGTGTCGGCCTCGTCGCCGTCGGGGCCCCACATGTGACCCGAGGTGCGGATCATGGCGGGCATCGAGGCGTCGACGATGACGTCGCTGGGGACGTGCAGGTTGGTGATGCCCTTGTCTGAGTCGACCATCGCGAGGGCGGGGCCCTCGGCGAGCTCGGCCTCGAAGGACGCCTGGATCTCGGCGCCGATGTCGGGCAGGGAGTCCAGGCCCTTGAGGATGCCGCCCAGACCGTCGTTCGGGGTGAGGCCGGCCGCGGCGAGCTGGTCGCCGTACTTGGCGAAGGTGTTCGGGAAGAAGGCGCGGACCGCGTGGCCGAAGATGATCGGGTCGGAGACCTTCATCATGGTGGCCTTGAGGTGCACGGAGAACAGGACGCCCTCGGCCTTGGCGCGGGCGACCTGCGCGGTGAAGAACTCGCGCAGCGCGGCGACGCGCAGGACGGCCGCGTCCACGACCTCGCCCTTGAGGACGGGTACGGACTCGCGGAGCACGGTGGTGGTGCCGTCGTCGCCGTGCAGCTCGATGCGGAGCGAGCCGTCCTGGGCGATGACCGCGGACTTCTCAGTGGAGCGGAAGTCGTCGACGCCCATCGTGGCGACGTTCGTCTTCGAGTCGGCGCTCCAGGCGCCCATGCGGTGCGGGTGGGCCTTGGCGTAGTTCTTGACGGAGGCGGGGGCGCGGCGGTCGGAGTTGCCCTCGCGCAGCACCGGGTTCACGGCGCTGCCCTTGACCTTGTCGTACCGGGCGCGGACGTCCTTGGCCTCATCGGTCTGCGGGTCGTCCGGGTAGTCCGGAAGCGCGTAGCCCTGCTTCTGGAGCTCGGCGACGGCGGCCTTGAGCTGCGGGATCGACGCCGAGATGTTCGGCAGCTTGATGATGTTCGCGCCGGGCGTCCTGGCCAGCTCGCCGAGCTCGGCGAGTGCGTCATCGATACGCTGCTCGGCCTTGAGGTGCTCCGGGAAACTGGCGATGATCCGGCCCGCGAGGGAGATGTCACGGCGCTCCACCGTGACGCCTGCGGTCGAGGCGTAGGCCTCGACGACGGGCAGGAACGAGTAGGTCGCCAGGGCAGGGGCCTCGTCGGTGTGCGTATAGATGATGGTCGAGTCAGTCACCGGGTGCTCCGCTCCACGTCTGCAACATTGCTTGACATCAAGATATCTCCTCGCCGTGCCGGGCTCCACAAGGCCCCCGCACGGTTTCCCGCACCATGGGCGCCTCAGCGGCCCGGGGACCCGCCCCCGTCCGCGCGCGAGCGGGGCTCGACCAGTCCGGACTCGTAGGCGAAGACCACGAGCTGGGCCCGGTCGCGGGCGCCGAGCTTGATCATCGCGCGGCTGACATGGGTCTTCGCGGTGTAGGGGCTGACCACCATGTGGACGGCGATCTCCTCGTTGCTGAGGCCACGGGCCGCCAGCGCGGTGACTTCCCGCTCACGGCGGGTGAGGGCCTCCAGGCCGGGGGCGGTGGACCGGTCCGGAGGGCGGGCGACGAACTCGCCGATCAGCCGGCGGGTGATCGCGGGCGAGAGGAGCGCGTCGCCGTCGGCGGCGACCCTGATCGCCCGGAGCAGCTCCGCGGGCTCGGTGTCCTTCAGGAGGAAGCCCGCGGCCCCGGCGCGCAGCGCCTCGAAGACGTAGGCGTCCCGTCCGTAGTTGGTGAGGATGACGACGCGCACCGAGGACAGCAGCGGGTCGGCGGCGATCTCCCGGGTGACCTCGATGCCGGTCATCACGGGCATGCTGATGTCCAGGAGCGCCACGTCGGGGGTGTGCTCGCGGACGAGGTCGAGTCCGGCGCGGCCGTCCGCGGCCTCGCCGACGATCTCGATGTCCTCCTCGGCCTCCAGCAGCGCCCGGAATCCGGCGCGCATCAGCGCCTGGTCGTCGATGATCGCGACGCGCAGGAGGCCGCGGGCGCTCACCGGGCGCTCGGGGTCCGGGGCGACGGCAGAGCGAGCGGCAGTTCCGCGTGGACGGCGAAGCCGCCGTCCGGGCGAGGGGCCGCGACCAGGGTGCCGCCGAGGGCCGCGACGCGTTCGCGCATGCCGGTGAGTCCGGTGCCCGGGGTGATGTGCGCCCCGGGCGGACACGGGCCCTCGTCGACGACCGCGACGGTGAGGGTCCGCGCGGTGTAGCCGAGCCGCACCCCGGTCCGCGCCCGGCCGGCGTGCCGGGCCACATTGGTCAGGGCTTCCTGGACGATGCGGTACGCGGTCCGGTCGATGTCCTCGGGCAGCGTGCGTTCCTCGCCGTCGATGTGGACGCTCAGAGCGATCCCCGCCGCCCGTGCCCGCTCGGTCAGCTCGCCGATCCGCGCCAGGCCCGCGCCCGGCGACCGAGGCTCTTCCGGGCCGTCCTCGCGCAGGACCTCCAGTGTGGCGCGCAGTTCGCGCATGGCCTCGCCGCCCGCCTCCTGGATGGCGAGCAGGGCGGGGTCCACGGCGGCTCCGCGCTTGTGGGCGAGATGGACGGCGACGCCGGCCTGGAGCTTCACGATCGAGATGGAGTGGGTGAGCGAGTCGTGCAACTCACGGGCGATACGCAGGCGTTCCTCACCCGCCCGGCGCAACGCCGTCTCCTCCCTGGTCCGTTCGGCGTCCGCTGCCCGCTGCTCCGTCTGGTGCAGGTAGGCCTGCCAGTTCTTGTCGATCAGCCCGGTGACACCCGCGCAGAGGAACCAGCCGAGCAGCAGCAGCACCCGCTCGGCGGTCTCCCCCGCGCCGGGCCCGGAGGCGAGCAGGACGCCGAGGTATCCCGCGAGGAAGGCCGCCCCGGCCGCGATGCCGTACGCCCGGTGCCCGCTGCGGGCCGCCGCATGGACGGCGACGACGACCGGAAGGGCCGCCCAACTGGCCGGCTCGCCATGGACGACGTATCCGAAGAGGCACAGGGCGCTCACGGTGAGGACGGCTCGCGGGGCACGGCGGTGTCCGGCCAGGGCGAGCGAACCGGTCAGGACGAGCAGCAGGTCCAGGGGTCCGGGCGAGGCGGCGGCCCAGGCCGCAGCGGCGACGGCCGCGGCGATGACGGCGGCGAGCGCCCCGTCCAGCAGATATGCCCGTCGTGCGCTGTCCCCCTGCATGTGCGGCAGCCTAACGTCCGGGCCCCGACGGCCGCGTCCTCCTCGATGAGGGCGTCGGCACTACTCCCCGGGGAGTAGCCCGGGGCCCCGACCGGTTGCCGCGGCACAGCCCCAACTGCCTCCCGCCGTACGACGACCCGGCGCACCCGCGCCCGCCAGCATCTGGGGCATGACCTCACCTTTCCGCTTCACCTCACCCGGACCCGTCGGCACGGGCAACGAGACGGTCGCGGCCGTCCACGCCCAGGTGACCCGGGACTTCGGCATCGAAGGCGCCCTGCCCTTCGTCGTCCTGTCCGCCGCCCCCGATCTGATGGCGGCGGCGTGGGCGCTGATGCGGGAGTCCCTGCTGTCCGGCCGGGCCTCCCGCACGGAGAAGGAGCTGGTGGCCTACGGGGTGTCGCTGGCCAACCGCTGTCCGTTCTGCGTGGGCGCGCACACCCTGCTGCTGTACGCGGGCGGCGACCTCGAGCCGGCCGGGGCGCTGGCCCGGGGCGAGCGCCCCGGGGATCCGCGACACGAACACCTGCTGTCCTGGGGGCAGGACATGCGGGGCCCGGCGCCCTTCGCCGTGGACGCGGCGCCGGAGTTCGTGGGCTCGGCGCTGGCGTTCCACTTCATCAACCGGATCGTCTCCGCCCTGATCGACGAGGAGTCGGTGTCCGGCGGCGCGGACCCCGCCGAGCTGCTGGACAGCGCGGCGGGGCGGGCCCTGGTCCGCGCGGTGCGCGGACGGCCGGAGCCGGGGCTGAGCCTTCCCCTGCTGGGGGCCGGGGGCCCGCCGCCGGGTTGGGCGGCGGGCACTCCGGTGGGCACGGCCTTCGGCGCCCTGCGGTCGGCGGCCCACGCGGGCGCCGGGCTGCTGGCGGAGGGGGACGCCGCGCTCGTCCGGGAGGCGGTGGCGGCCTGGGACGGGTTCACGCCGCTGCCGCTGTCCGGTGACGGGCTGCCGGACCGGGCGGAGCGCCCGGGGGCCCGGCTGGCCCTGCTCGCGGCGCGGGCTCCGTACCGGATCACGGCCGAGGACGTGCAGGCCTGGCGGGTACCGCCGTTCACCGATCACTGCCTGGTGCACCTGGTCGCGTTCGGCGCGATGCTGGCCGTGGAGCGGGTGGAGGCGGGGATGGGGGGCGCGGCCCGGGGGTGAGCGCCGCCCCTCAGACCGGCGGCCAGTGCTCGAACCAGCGCAGGTCGTCCTCCAGTTGGGCGGCGAGCGCGATCAGCCGTTCCTCGCTGCGGGAGGGGCCGAGCAGCTGGGCCCCGACCGGGAGGCCAGAACGGGTGAAGCCGGCCGGGACGCTCACGCCTGGCCAGCCGAGGACGTTCCACGGCCAGGCGTAGGGGCAGGCGGCCGTCATCGTGAGGTCGGTGCGCCAGGCGCTGAGGTCATCGAAAGCGCCGATACGGGGTGGGGGCGCGGCGGTCGTGGGGGTGAGGAGCACGTCGTATCCCCGGGCGTCGAAGAGCGCGCCGATCCTGCGGTGCTGGCGCACTTCCCGGGCTCGGGCGGCCCGGACCGCCCGGCCGCCCAGCCGCGTCCCGGTCCGCAGTGCGCTGCGCGTGCGCGGGTCGAGCAGGGCCGGTTCGGGGTGGCGGGCGGCGTATTGGGCGATGCCCGCGGTGGCGCGGGGGACGAAGGCGAGGCCGATCAGCCCGTACCGGGGGCGGGCTTCCTCGACGTGGTGGCCGAGCCGGGCGAGGGTCTCGGCGAGGGCGGCTACGGCCCGGCGCACCTCGGGGTCCGGTCCGGAGCCGGTGAGGGTGAGCGGGGGGCGCCAGGCGAGGGCGATGCGGAGGCGGCCCGGGTCGCGGCGGGCGGCGTCGGCCGCGCGCACGGCGGGCGGGCGGTGGGGGTCCTGGGGGTGCGCGCCCGCCGCCGCGTCCAGCAGCAGCGCGGCGTCGGCGACCGTACGGGCGAGGGGGCCGTTCACGGTGAGCCCCTGGAAGGCGTCGCTGTGCGGGTGGACCGAGATCCGCCCGCGCTGCGGTTTGATGCCGACGAGGTGCGTCCAGGCGGCGGGGATGCGGACGGACCCGGCGCCGTCCGAGCCGAGGGCGGCGGGGACCAGGCCCGCGGCGACGGCCGCCGCCGATCCGCCGGAGGAGCCGCCCGGGGTGTGCGCGGTGTTCCAGGGGTTGCGGGTGGCGCCGAAGGCGGGTCCCTCGGTGAAGGGCCACTGGCCCAGTTCGCAGGAGTTGGTCTTGCCGACGACGACGGCCCCGGCGGCGCGCAGCCTGCGGACGGCCTCGCTGTCGAGGGCGGCCGGGGGCAGCTCGCCGGCACAGCCGAAGTGGGTGGGCAGGCCCGCCACATCGGTGTCGTCCTTGACGGCGATGGGCACGCCGAGGAGCGGCAGCCGCTCCCCCGCCGCGAGCCTGCGGTCGGCCTCCGCCGCCTCGGCGAGGGCCGCCTCGGCGCGCAGGTGGCGGAAGGCGTTGAGGGTGGGCCGGGTGGCCTCGATACGGGCGAGGGCGTCGGCCACGAGCGCGGTGGAGCTGGTGGCCGCTTCGGCGAGGAGGCGGGTGCTCTCCGCGAGTCCGGGCAGCGGAGGCGGGACGGGGGCGGCCGGGCGGGGGGTGCGGGCGGGGTCCCGTACGGCCGGGCCGGTCTGTTCGGTGGGCTCCACTGAGGACATGGGCGTGCCGCCTCCCTCGTATCGCGGGGCCGGCCGGTCGTCCCGGCTGTGCCCCCCGTACTTACTGGAGGGTAACGAGAGGAGGCGGCACGCTCAACCGTTCGGGCCGCCCCGGCACGGCGCGGCCCCGCGGGTCTACGGCCGCGGCATCACGGTCGGACGTGGATCTCGCCGATGCCGCTGCCGAGGCCCGCGCAGTGGGCGGTGGACTGGCCGGACTCGCCGGGTCGCAGGGTGACGTGTTCGCCGTCGACGTCCGGGGACCAGCCGCAGACCAGGTGGACCCAGAAGGTCTGCGGCTGGCTGCCGTTGTTGCGACAGAGGGCGAAGCCCGTGTAGTCGTCGATGGCGTGCTTGCCGGTGTCGCAGGAGAGGCCGGGCGGAATCGCGGCCGGAGCGGCGGTCGCGGTCGCCGCGGTGACCGGGATCGCCAGCGCGGCCGCCGTCGACGCGGCGGCGAGCGCCCGCAGGACGGGCCGGGGGCGCTTCCCCGTCGCCGTACCGCCCTGGTGCCGCGTCCCCGTGAACAGGTTCATGGTTCTCCTCCGTGGTGCGTGCGTGGGTGATCCCGGGCGGGATCACCGCAGCTTTGCCCACGCTGCGTGGCCGAAAACACCGCCGCACTTCACTCTCCGTGTGCGCGCCGGGCGGCGCTCCCGGTCCCGGCGTACGCTCGAATGTGCCGGTCACCCTGGTTCGCACGCCCTGACCGGGGCCTTGCCGAGGAGGCGACGTGAGCGGACACCGATGGGCCGCCCGTGCGGCCGCGGGCGCGGCGGCGGTCGCCCTCACCGTGACGGGTGGCACGCTCGCGCGGGCTGACGACGACATCGACGCGCTCGGCGCCGAGGAGATAGCCGAACGCTCGCGCGACGCGCTGCTCGACGTGGACTCCCTGCATCTGAGCGCGCGCGGCAGCATCGACGGGAGCGGGCCGGACCAGAGCCTGGACCTCACCCTGGACCGCGAGGGGAACTGCACGGGCGGGATCGACATGGGCGACGAGGGCTCGGTGGAGATCGTCAAGCGCGGCGACGACGTCTGGCTGAAGCCGGACGCCGCCTTCTGGAAGAACCACGTGCCGATCGGCGGCTCCACCTTCGACGCGATCCTCGACGGCCGGTACATGAAGGCCTCGGCCGACGACCCCCGGCTGCTGAGCGTGACCGAGGTCTGCGATCTCGACACCTTCCGCGGGCTGATCGCGGACAACGCCGGCACCGCCGACCGGGGCACCCTGACGAAGGGCGCGAAGACCGAGGTGAACGGTGCGCCCGCCGTTCCGGTGACCCGGGCCGAGGGCGGCGAGCGCCTGACGGCCTACGTGGCCGCCGAGGGCACGCCGTACCCGGTGCGGATCACCGTGCGCAACGCCGACGAGGAAGGGACCGTGGACTTCTCCGGCTTCGACCGGCCGGTGCCCACGGCCACTCCCCCGGCGGACGAGACGGTCGACGTCACCGCCCTCCTGGGCCGCAGCGTCAAACCCGTGTAGCCCGCCCGTGCGGCGCGCTAGGGATAGGCCACCAGGTTGGCCACGTTGCTGCCGGAGTCGGACGGTCCTCCCGAGTCGTTGATGACGTGGTCGATGGTGCCGGTGCCGCCGAGCGAGACGGTCACCATGTTGTGGAACCGCACCCCCGGGGTGTTCGGGGCCTCGAAGGCGCGTTCCGCGACCACGGACGGGTTCGCGTTGAAGAAGCAGTAGCTGCCCAGGCCCCACGCCTCGTGGCCGGTGACGGACGGGGACACCTTGTACGCGTCGTAGCCGCGCGTCGAACCGTTCATCCAGGCGGCCTGGTTCGGCGGGTCGTAGGGCATCTCGTTCTGGAAGAAGTAGGTGCGCCCGCCGTTGCCGTTCCAGATGACCTGGTGCTGCTGGTAGTGCTCGACGAACAGCCCGTACATCGTGACGTCCGCGCCGTTGACGACCAGTCCGGTGGCCGCGGTGTTGGTGTTCCAGCCGATGCCGCTGCCGTGGTCGCCGCGCCACAGCCACAGATGGTCGCCGATCACGTCGGAGCTGTTGACGACCAGGCTCTGGGTGGCCTTGCCGACGGCGGCCCCGCCGATGCGGAAGAACACGTCGTGCAGCGAGGTGGGGTTGGCGGTGTGCCGGGCACCGGCTCCCGGCGGCCCGACCTGCATCAGCGTCGGGGAGTTGACGGTGCCGGCGTCGATCAGCAGCCCGGCGATCTTGACGCCGTCGACGTCGGCGACGTTCAGGGCGGTGATGCCGTTCTCGGGGACGAGGGTGGCGAGCCCGAGGCCGAGGACGACGGTGTCGGCGCGGGTGACGTCGATCGTCCGGTCGAGACGGTGGACGCCGGGGGTGAAGAGCAGGTTCTTGCCGTCCGCGAGCGCCGCGTTGATCTGGGTCGCGGTCGCGCCCGGCTTGACGATGAAGAACTGCTCGATGGGCAGCGACTGTCCGGCAGGCGTCCCCGAAGCCCAGCTGGTGCCCTGGGAGTTGGCCCGCAGCGCCGGGACGAAGACCTGGTAGGCGCCGGCCCCGTCCACGTACAGGAAGGGCTTCTCACGGCTCACGGGCGTCTGGGCGACCGTGGTGTAGGGCGGGTTGGGGAAGCTGTTGGCCGGGGCGTTGACGTCGCCGACGAAGACCATGTTCCAGTTGGACCCGGTCCAGCTGTTCCACTGGCTGTTGCGGGAGAGCCACTGTTGCTGGGTGCCGGAGCGGACCTGGCCGTCGATCTTGGAGTCGGCCATGAATCCGCCGCTGGACCAGCCGCCGTCATCGAGCTGGAGGTTGCCGCGCACATGCATGCGCCGGTACGGGGCGGCCTGGGAGACGGCCCAGCGGTCGGTGCCGGAGGGCGGGTCGACCGACAGGTTCTCGGCGGAGCGCCAGAAGTTGTGGGTGGCGTTGCCCTGGAACCAGTCGGCCTCGGTGTGCACGCCGCCGTTGATGGTGACGTCGTCGGGCGACAGGCCGAGCCCGGCGACCTGGGTGTAGAAGCCGACGTTGGCGTCCACGTCGTAGCTGCCGGGCTTGAAGAGCAGGGCCTGGCGCTGGGAGCCGAACTGGTTGGTCTCCTGCTGGGCGAAGACCTGGTTCAGCTTGTTCTGGATGGTGGCGCGGGGCGTGGTGGGGTCGAAGACGGTGACGTTGGGGCCGAAGTCGGGGGTGCCGGGCGGGTTCGGCACGTCGGTGGCGCCCACCCGGAAGGACTGCGCGGCCGATCCGTTGCAGGTGTACTGCTGGACGCGGGCGCCGTCGGCGGTGGAGGCGGACGGGACGTCGAGGCACTTGCCGCTGTTGCGGTTCACGAAGTGGAAGGCGCCGCCGGGCTCCTCCACGGGCAGCCACTGCTGGTTGGCGCCGCCGGAGTACGACCAGAGCTGCACGGGCGCGGCGTCGGCCGTGGACACCCCGGTCACGTCCCAGCTCTTCGCCGGGTCGTTGCGGTTGTCGACCCGGACGTATCCCCCGCCGACGGACCGGAACTGCCACTGCTGGGCGGTGCTGCCGTTGCAGGCGTACTGCTGCACCGCGGTGCCGTCGGCGGTCCCGGCGGCGGCGGAGTCGACGCACTTGCCGCTGTGCCCCGCCGTCACCGTCGACCAGCCGGAGGGGAGTTCGGCCGCCTGGGCGGAGGGGGCCCCGGCGACGGCGGTGAGCAGGGAGGCCACCAGTCCGCCGAGGACCAGCAGCGGGACGAAGCGGCGCCGGGGTCTGTGTCCGTCGCGGCGCGAGCCGGGGGTAGTGCGGGGGGCCGGCATTCTCATATGTGTCTCCTGCGGGCGCGGGGGGCTTACTTCAGGCCGTGAAGTTAGGCCCCTTCCGTGGACACGTCAAGACTGCGCGTACGGAAGATGAATCCGGTCAGGGCCGCGATGATCGGCATCAACTCCCGCCATTCAGCGCCCTGTCGGCGATCCACCACCGCTTCCGCACTGGTCCGGACCAAAGCCTTGACACTTTGTTCCGTTCACTTCTTAATCACATGGTGGAACGGTCGCCACATGGACGAACAAAGGACCACACCCATGCCCCAGGCCCCCCACGGCCGCACACGAGCCGGACTCTCCCTCCTCGCCCTCCTGGCCCTGCTGCTGGGACTTCTCGTGTCACCGGCCGGCGCGGCCGCCCGAGCGCCCGCCGCCGCAGCACCCTTCAAGGTCGTCGCGTTCTACAACGGCACCTGGGACGCGGCCCACATCAGCTTCGTCAAGGAAGCCAACGAGTGGTTCCCGAGGGCGGGTGCGGAGAACGGCTTCACCTACACCTCGACGAACAACTGGAACCTGCTCGCCGACAGTGCGGCGCTGGAGCAGTACCAGGTGGTGCTCTTCCTGGACGACGCCCCGCAGTCGGCCGCCCAACGCGCCGGGTTCGAGGCGTACATGCGGGGCGGCGGCGCCTGGATGGGCTTCCATGTCGCGGCGTTCACCACCGACGCCCGGAGCTGGCCCTGGTATCACGACCAGTTCCTGGGCAGCGGGAACTTCGCCACCAACACCTGGGGTCCCACCACCGCGACGCTGCACACCGACCACCGCACCCACCCGTCGACGGAGCACCTGCCTGGGACGTTCACCTCGTCGGTGAGCGAGTGGTACAGCTGGAGCCGCGACCTGCGGACCAACCCCGACATCGACGTACTGGCCTCGGTCGACCCGGTGAGCTTCCCGCTGGGCACGGACCCCAACCAGAGCTGGTACAGCGGTGACTACCCGATCGTGTGGACCAACCACCAGTACCGCATGCTGTACGCCAACTTCGGCCACAACGCGATGAACTACGAAACCGACACCCCGCTGTCGTCCACCTTCGCCTCCGCCACCCAGAACACCTTCCTCCTGGACGGGCTGAAGTGGCTCGGCACCGGTGCGGCCGGGGCCCCGGCCCCCCGAACGCCCGGAGCCGGTCAGGGGGCTCTCGCCCACTGACCGGCTCCGGGGCGGCCCTCGGGGGGAGGGCCGCCGCTCCGGGCTCCGGCTCCCGCCGCTATCCAGCGGTGGGAGCCGGAGCCCGCCCTTCGCGGTTCATCGCTCCGCGCGTTGCGCGGTGCCCTCGCCGGCAGCACCGACGGGGGCGGCGCCCGGCTCGGTGACGGTCTTCCCGGACGGCGGCGCCGCCTCCTCGGTCAGCCCGATGCGGTCGTGCAGACGCCGGAGGGGGGCCGGGGCCCACCAGTTGAAACGGCCCATCAGGCGCATCATCGCCGGGGCGAGCAGACACCGCACGATCACGGCGTCCACCAGAACGGTCAGGGCGAGCCCCAGACCGAAGAGTTGCATGAAGGACACCTTCGAGACGCCCATGCCGGTGAGAACGATCGCCATCAGGACGGCGGCCGCGGTGAAGACCCGGCCGGTGCGGGCGACGCCCATGGCCACCGCGTGGGTGTTGTCCTCGGTGGTGGTGCGCCCCGAGGCGAGCCACTCCTCACGGATGCGGGAGAGCAGGAAGACCTCGTAGTCCATCGACAGGCCGAAGGCCAGGCAGAACATGAGGACGGGGACGTTGGCGACGAGATAGCCGGTGGCCGTGAAGCCCAGGATCCCCGACAGGTGCCCCTCCTGGAACACCCACACCATCGCGCCGAACGCGGCGGCGAGTGACAGCGTGTTCATCACCAGCGCCTTCAGGGGCAGCACCACACTGCCCGTGAACAGGAACAGCAGCACGAACATGGTGAGCGCGATCAGCGCCACCGCGTAGGGCAGCGGCTCCGTGAGCGCGTCGATGACGTCCTGGTTCTCCGCGGCGGCGCCGGCGAACAGGGTGGTCCCCGGGCTGTCCACGGCGCGCAGCTGCTCCAGCAGTTGCTTGCCCTCCTCGGCGTACGGGTCCAGGGCCGTACCGACCCGCAGGACCGCGCCCGCCTCGTTGCTGAGGGCGGCACTGCCCGGCCCGACCTGCGCGCCGTCGGCGTAGAAGCCGGCGCCGCTGGCCACGTCCGAGACCCCGTCGACCCGGGAGAGCTCCGTCGCGTAGGTGGCGAGCTGCTGGACGCCGCCGTCGAAGTCGGGCAGCACGATGGTGGTCGAGGCGGCCGCGTCCTCCGCGAAGTCCTCGCGCAGCATGTCGCCGACCTGGCGGCTCTCCGAGACGGAGGCGGTGATCACCCGGTCGTCCGGATAGCCCCACTTCGACGACAGGAAGGGTGCGCCGAGGAGCAGGAGCAGCGCGGTGGTCAGAACGGCGACCGGAACGGCGCGCCGGGTGACGGCGACGACCATGCGGTACCAGCGGGTGTCCTCGGGCTCGACCGCACGCGGCGGCTTGAGCTTGAACCAGCGCCGCAGGGGGACCCGGATGTCGTACTTGTCGACCCGGTTGCCGAGCAGGATGAGGGCCGCGGGCAGGACGAGCACCGCTGTCAGGACGCTCACCAGGACGACGGCGACGCCCACATAGGCGAAGGACCTCAGGAAGAACACCGGGAAGACGAACAGGGCGGCGAGCGCGAGGGCGACGGTGACCCCGGAGAACACGACCGTGCGGCCCGCCGTCTGACCGGCGCGCAGCACGGCGTCCGCGGGCGCGAGCCCGGCGCGCAGTTCCTCGCGGTAGCGGCTCACCATCAGGAGGCTGTAGTCGATGCCGAGCGCGAGGCCGAGCACGGTCGTCATGTTGAGCGCGTAGATGTTCACATCGGCGAACATGGTCACCAGGCGCAGGACCGCGAGCGTCGTCACGATAGAGACGGCGCCGATCAGGAGCGGCAGACCGGCCGCGATCAGACTGCCGAAGACCATCATCAGCACGATGAGCGTGATCGGGAAGGCGACGGCCTCGCCGATCGTGGCGTCCTTGGTGACGGTGGAGTTCATCTCCGCCATCAGCGGGCCGTAACCGCCGACGCGGACGCTCACCCCGTCCGGCCGCGGCGCGTCGTCCAGCAGCTCGTCGGAGACCTTCGGCAGGTCGGTCTCACTGGCGTCGATGTGGGCCGTGATGAGCCCGGTGTCGCCGTCCTCGCTGCGCAGCGTGGATCCGGCCTCCGGGCCGAGACTCCAGTAGGACTGGATGCCGTCCACGTCGTCGCGCTGGTCGAGCCAGGACGCGACGGTCCCGCTCGCGGAGCGCGCCTGAGCGCTGTCCGCGCCCTCGTCGGACGTGACCGCGATAATGAGGTTCGGCTGCACGCCGCTGAAGTGGTCGTTGACGACGGTGACGGCCCGCGCCGACTCGGAGTCCGGGGAGGTATAACCACCAGCTTTCAGGCGATCCATGACGGATGCTCCGAAAACCCCGCACACAAACACCGTTATCAGCGCGGCGATGAGCACCAGCTTGGGTCGGTTGATTGCAAGACGAACAACTCGGGTCAGCATCCCTGCACCCCTGCCACCGGCCACCTCTGATCTTATTGCCTGCCATTTTCACAGCGAGCGTAGGCAGCCGCCGAACCGATCACTACGGCTGGGTTGCCGCACGAAAAATGCGCGTACACATTCGGCCAATGTCGTCGAAAAATCGTCCTCCCGTAGCCAGGTTGTCGATCTGACGGGTCCCCCACTCGACGAATAGGGCGAGGGTCTCACCAAGAGGCCGCCGATCATGGGGGACACAGTGACGGACTCAGCCGTTACGGCACTGCGGATCGACACATGGAAGAAGCCCGGACCCGACCTCGCGGGGGCATTCGCGCCCTGGGCCGGCAGGTCCACCCGGGCGCCACGGCACTGCACCGCGGACGAACCGGAGGCGCCCGCCACCGCATGCGCCGCCGTGCCGACCGGGGCGACGGCCGGCACACTCGCCGAACGCAAGGCGTTGGCCAACACCGTCGCCACGCGCTACGCCCAGGCGGGCAAGCAGGAGAAGTCGGAGATCCTCGACCACGTGTGCGCCGTCACCGGATGGCATCGCAGCCACGCCCGCAAGGCGCTGCTGAGGGTGGCGCGCCCGCAGGCCGCCCGGCCGCCGCGCACCGGTCGCACCAAGTACGACGCCGATGTCGTCGCCGCCCTGACGTTCTGCTGGAAGGTACTGGACCGGCCCGCAGGCAAGCGGCTGGCCCCGGTGCTGCCCGAGCTGGTGCCGGTGCTGCGCCGCCACGGCGAGCTGGAGATCACCGACGAGACCGCCGAGTTGCTGATGGGCATGTCGGCGGCGACGATCGACCGACGGCTGGCGGAGCAGCGGCAGCGGACCGTGGTGCCCAAGCACATCAGGGCCGGCTCGCTTCTGCGCAACGAACTCCCGCTGCTCAACTGGGCCGAATGGGACCACACCCGGCCGGGCTTCATGGAGATCACGGTCGTCCGGCACGACGGCGACGGGCCGAAGGACGGCTGCCTGCGGACGGTGACCGTCACCGACATCGCCACCGGCTGGTCGGAGAACCGCACGATCCGCAACGTCAACCGGGTGCCGTACGCGCTGGACGAGGTCGCCCGGATCCTGCCGTTCCCGATGCTGGGGCTCGACTCGGGCAACTCCGGTTCCGAGGCGGAGGAGATCCTGCTGGGCTGGTGCGGGCAGCGCCGGGTGACGTTCACCCACGCCCGCCCGACGTACAGCGGCAACCACCACGTCGGCCAGAAGAACTGGAGCCTGCTCCAGACCATCGCCGGGGACTACCGGTACGACACCACCGCGCAGCTGGCCCTGCTCAACCAGATCTGGGCGGCGCTGTCCACCCTCACCAACTACTTCTATCCGCAGCAGCACTCCCTGCCCGCCGACGAGAGCGGGACGCGCCGCAAGGAGTACGACACGGCCACGCCGTACCACCGCACCCTGCGCCATCACGAGGTCACCGCCCACGACAAGGCGATCGTCGCGGACACCTACGCCTGTCTGAACCCGGCGGATCTGCACCGCCGGAGCACGGCGATGACCGACCGGCTACACCTGATGGCAGCGGGCGGGACGGAGTCGGTGCGTCAGGCCGACCTGCTGCACGCGCACCGTCGCTCGCCCGGCGCGGCGTCCTGACCCAGGAGCCGGTGCACGGCAGTGCGCCGCCACGGCCCGAGGGCGGCCGCAGGGGCGCACGCGGGGCGCCGCCGGATGGCTAGCGCGGCTCGTACAGGCGCTTGTGCCGACTGACCCCGGCGAGCCGGTAGGGCCCCTCGGTCTGCGTCGGCAGCAGGTGGTCACCGCCGTCGACCGGCAGCACGTGCGCGCGCAGCTCGCGGTAGGCGGCGTAGTCGATCGGCCGCCTGCGGGAGACCGCCTCGCGGTGGGCGGCGGTCCGCAGATGCTCGCGGTAGCCGGGAACGACGGTCCCCGCGAAGAACTCCGCGACGCTGCCGGACCCGTAGCTGAGGAACCCGACCGGCTGCCCGCTCAGGTCGTCCGCATCGTCCAGCAGCGAGGCCAGGGCGAGGTACACGGAGGCGGTGTAGCTGTTCCCGATGACGGTGTTGTACGCCGTGGTCCGCCCGAGGACGCGCCCCACCACGGCATCGTCGGTGTCCTCGCCGCAGCAGTGCAGCAGGTGCCGGTGCGCCTTGTAGGCCATCTTCGTGAACGGCTGGTGGTAGCAGAAGGCGGCGAACTCGCCGAGCGCCCGCCCGCCCCGCTCCCGGTAGTCCTTCCACACCCCTTCCACCGCCTGCAGATAGGCGGAGATGGACTCCTGCCCGTCCACCAGGGCGGCCTCCCGGTAGTTCGGCCGCCAGAAGTCCATGACATCGGCGGTGAACAGCCCCGAGGGCTCCTCGATGCGGACGAGCGCGGGGTCGGCCGAGACCAGCATGGCCACCGCGGCCGCCCCCTGGGTCGCCTCACCGGGGCTGTCCGCGTCGTACTTCGCGACATCGGTGGCGATCACCAGGACGCGCTGGGCGGGGTCCCGGTGCACGAGCCCCAGCGCGAACTGGAGTGCGGCGGTGCCGGCGTAGCAGGCCTGCTTCAGTTCCACGACCCGGGTGGCGGAGGGCAGCCCGAGGAGCGAGTGGACGTAGACGCCGGCGGCCTTCGCCTGATCGATGGAGGACTCCGTCGCGAGCACCACCGTCCGGATGCCGTCGGTCCCGTGCCGGGCGACCACCGGGGCGGCCGCGGCCGCCGCCATGGTCACGATGTCCTCGTCCACGGCGGGCACGCTCATCGACCGCTGGCCGATGCCGATGTGGTACTTGGCTATGTCGGTGCCGTTGTGGCGGGCCAGTTCGGTGTGGGGCAGCGCGAACCGTGTCGTCGCGAAGGACAGGTCGTGGATGCCGACGGTGCCGTTGACGCCGTTCCCGGTCATGCCCTACACCCCGATCCGGGTCGTCTCGTTGTCGCGTTCCAGGCGGACGTGCGCGCGCATGAGTTCGCCCGGGTTCGTCTGCGCGGCGAGGAGCGAGAGTTCACCGCACAGGACCGTCGCGGCCGCGACGACCGCGAGTCTGTGCGCGTTCTCCCCGGTGGGGCGATCGGCCCGGCAGCCGAGGCGGACGAGGTTGGCCTCCACGAAGTCGAGGCCCTTGCCGTTGCCCACCGTGCCCACGATCAGGTTCGGCAGGGTGCAGGAGAAGTACAGGTCACCGTCGCGGTCCTCGGCGATGGTGACGCCCTGCGATCCCTCGACGATGTTGGCCGCGTCCTGACCGGTCGCCAGATAGAACGCCAGGAGCATATTCGCGTAGTGGGCGTTGGCCGAGCGGATTCCGCCCGCCAGCAGGGTGCCGATGAGGTTCTTGCGGACGTTCAGAGAAGCGATCTTCGCGGCCGTCGTGTGCAGCCTCTCGACGACCACCGAACGCGGTACGAGGAGTTCGGTGACGACGTTCTTGCCGCGGCCCAGAATTCCGTTGACCGCGGTGGCCTTCTTGTCCGTGCAGTAGTTCCCGGATATCGATCCGTACGCGATATCCGGAACGGTCCGCAGGATGTGGGTCAGCAACGCGTCGGAGGCGAGGGTGACCATGTTGTGGCCGGAGGCGTCACCGGTGCTGAACTCGAACCGGATGAACAGCAGATCGGCCGCGATCTCGTACCGAATGCCGAGCAGTTCGGCGTATCTGCTGCAACCGCGTACCACCTCGCGCAGTTCCTCGATACGGGTGTCGAGCAGCCGGGTGGTGGCGTGGGCGGCCTGCGCGTCCTTCGCCTCGACGAGCACAGACCGCGTCATGCGGTCGTCGACGAGGGTGGCCACGATGCCCCGCTCGGTGCGCCGGGAGATGTTCGCACCGCGCTGCACGGACGGCCACAGGGGCGTCTCGTAGGTGGCCAGCGGCACGTCGGTCTCGGTGGTGGCGACGTTCCCGGAGATCCGCAGGGGCCCCACCCATCTCATGGGGACCCCGGCGGTCTCGTGCGTGTCGTTCATCGTGTGCTCCCCGTCGTGCGGTCCGTGGTGCTGAGGAAGCCGGACCGCTGGGCGATCCGGCGCGTGTCGATGCCGCGGTCGGCGCAGAAGTCCCGCAGTCCGCCGTGGACGAGCACGTCGCACCGGGCCAGCTCGGCCGGTGTGCGCGCGCCGAGCGCGGTCATCAGTCCGGTCAGCTGGTCGAGCCAGGTGGAGATCCGCTCGACCAGCGCGGGCACCCCGCCGTCCAGCAGGACCTTGAGGAATCCACCGGAGGCGCCGACGGCGGCGGCGCCGAGGGCCAGCGAACGGGCCACGTCGAGCGGGTGGCGGACACCGCCGGAGGCCAGCAGCTCGATGCCCGCCTCCTGCCCGTCCAGCAGACAGGCGGCCGTGCTCAGCCCCCAGTCGTCGAGGTAGGCGTAGTCGGCTCCGTCGCGCCTGCCGTTCTCGATGCGGGCGAAGTTGGTCCCGCCGCGACCGCCGACGTCGGCGACCCGGACGCCGAGTTTCCCGAGCAGGTCCACCGTCTCGCGGCTCAGCCCGAACCCGACCTCCTTGACGATCACCGGTACGTCCACCCCGGCCGCGATCTCCTCGATCCGCGGGCCCCAGGAGGCGAACGAGCGGTCG
The DNA here is from genome assembly GCF_044333935.1 of Streptomyces sp. NPDC020884. Taxonomy (NCBI): domain Bacteria; kingdom Bacillati; phylum Actinomycetota; class Actinomycetes; order Kitasatosporales; family Streptomycetaceae; genus Streptomyces; species Streptomyces sp. NPDC020884. The sequence goes on from NZ_JBIRRY010000006.1 coordinate 42,141, forward strand.
CCCTCCGGCATCACCGTCTCCTGGACGGTGTTGAGGTGGATCTGCAGGGCGTCGGCGCCCAGCAGTTCGACGGCCCGACGCGCGTTGTCGAGCGTGGTCGTGGCGTTGATGTTGGCCATGAGGAACCCGTCCGGGTTCTCCCGGCGCATCACGGCGAACGTGTCGGCCGAGGTCGGGTCCTTGAAGTAGGCGCTCATGGATCCCGAAGCGATCGGCACGCCGGTCTCGCGCGCGGCGATCGCCAGGTCCCGGTTGATGACACCGGTCCTGGCGCTGCCGCCGGTCATCGCGTTGATGTATAGCGGGACCGGCCACTCGACGCCCGCGAACCGGGTCCGCAGGGACACCTCGGACCGGTCGATGCCGGCCAACGCGTGGTGGACGAAGGACAGTTCGTCGAACTGGTTGCGACCGCCGTGTCCGTGTTGCTGCTCGACGGCGAGCCGGACATGGTCGTCCTTGCGTTCAGCGATCATTGCTCTGGTCCCTTCGGTCGGCGGGGCGGATGGGCAACGGCACGATCCCGGCCTCTTCCCAGCGGGCCCGCAGCCGCGCGATCTGCTCCGGCGTCTCCTCGGGCAGCAGGGCGATGCCGCAGTCGCCGCCCCCCGCGCCCGAGGGTTTCGCCGCGCCGCCGACGGCCTCGGCCGTGTCGCACAGCGCACGCAACTGGGGGGTGAAGATGCCGAGTCCGGTCTCCTCGTCCAAGCGGGCGAGCAACTGCCGGGCGGTGCGGAACCCGTCCAGCAGGGCGGCGCGGTCGCCGTCCTCGATCGCGCGGGTCGCGGCCCGTACGCAGTCGGCGCTGCGGGCCAGGAAGTCCCGGTGGGACGGGCCGCCCCGCCAGTCGCGCGCGTCCAGGCCCGCCACCAGGGCGGTGGTCGACGCGGGCCGTCCGGTCCAGCCGACCACCAGGGCGAGCCCGCGGGGCGACGGCAGCCGCCGGACCTCGTGTTCGGGCCAGGGGACGCGCAGCGTCTCCTCCACGCCCCGGCGACGTGCCGACTCCAGCACGGCCCCGCGGTCCGGCGCCCGGTAGGAGATCCAGCCGCCCCAGGTGCTGGCGGCGAGGTCACCGCCGGAGGGGCCGGGGTCGATCAGCGCGGTCGCGAGCAGGGCCAGCCGGAACCGCGCCGCGGGCGGCAGTTCCATCCCGCGGTACGCCGCCGTGGCCTCGACGGTCGCCACGGTCACCGCGCCGCTGGAGCCCAGGCCGTACTTCCTGCCCCGGTCGTGCAGCCGGCTGCCGATCGTGAGGTGCAGCGCGGATGCGGGCAGCCCGCGCTCGGCGCGCAGCCGGTCGGTGACCTCGAGGGCCGACACCACGTGCGCCAGGGCTTCCTGGGCCGTCCGGTCGTCCTCCGGGCCGAGGCCGGTGAGCCGGTCGCCCCGCCACCGCAGCCGCACCTCGTGAGGCAGCAGGTCCGAGGTGACCAGGACATCAGCGTCGGCGCCGTCGGCGCTGTCGGCTGCGGTCACGGTGACGGAGATCCGCCGGTCGACCGCCACCAGGATCGCCGGGTTGCCCGGTTCCACGACCGCGTACTCCCCGGCGGCGAACAGTTTGCCCGGCACGTGCCGGGTCACCGTGCGGGTCATGGTCACCGAACCCCGCTGTGCAGGCGGGCGCCCGGACCGCGACCGGTGACGACCACCCGGCACGACGCGGCGGCACGCACCGCCCCGGCGACCCGGTCCGCGTCGGCACGCCGGCACAGCACCTTGACGTTGGGCCCCGCGTCGATCGTCGCGTAGGCCGGCACCCCCGTCTGCCGCAGCTCCAGCACCGCGTCGAGCACGGTGAGGGAGGCCGGTGACAGGTAGCGCACCGCCGGGCGCGCGGCCAGCATCGTGGCGTGCATACCGAGTGCGTTGCGTTCGGCGATCTCCCCGACCGCTTCGAGGTCCCCGCGCAGCAGGGCCTCGCGCATCCCGGCCAGGTCCGCCCGGCCCGACTCGGCCCAGGGCCGGTAGAGCGGTGACGTCTGGACCGTACGCCGCATGGCCACCCGGCTGGAGACCGCCTTGGGGCCGGTGTCCAGCAGGGCGATCACCAGCGCCGGGTCGAGTTCGGCGGGGATCTGCTCGGCGTAGGAGGCCAGGTCCCGGCCCGCCTCGTCCCCGGCGTCGGCCGCCGGACCCGCGTACCAGACCGCGAACCCCCCGAAGATCGACCGGGCGGCCGAACCCGATCCGCGCCGGGCCAGCCGCGAGAGCGCGGTGGCGTCCAGCCGGAGCCCGTACGCGGCCGCCGAGGCGACGGCCAGGGCGGCGAAGCCGCTCGCGGAGGAAGCCAGGCCCGCCCCGGTCGGGACCGTGTTGAGGGTGGTCACGACAGCCCGTTCGGTGCGGCCCGCCCGAGCCCGCACCAGGTCCAGGAACGCGCTGATGCGGCGGTGGAACTCGCCGTCGGCCGGTTCGCCGTTCAGCGTCACCTCGTCCGCCGCGACGGCCGGATCCGGCCGTACGGAGGTGGTCGTCGGGAAGGCGTCCAGGGTCAGCGACAGACTGTCGGTGGCCGGGAGGATGAGCCGCTCGTCGCGCTTGCCCCAGTACTTGACCAGGGCGATGTTCGGATGGGCGACCGCGGTGGCGCCGTCGTCCAGGACTCGCGCGTCAACGGGCATGGCCGGTGAACCTCTCGATCGGCACGACCCAGGTCTGCACGGCCCCGGCCTCGCGCAGCGCCCGCTCGACCCGCTGGGCGTGTTCCGGCCCCTCGGCCGAGGCGATCATGCAGCCGCCCAGGCCGCTGCCGCTGATCTTGGCGCCGAGGGCATCCGCGGCGAGTGCCGCCCGGACCAGCGCGTCGATCCGGTCGGTGCTGAGTCCCGCTCCGGCGAGCAGCTCGTGACAGGCGGTCAGCCTCCTCCCGAAGGCCGCGGCCCGGCCGTCGGCGAGGTCGCGCACGGCTCCACGTGTCAGCTCCGTGGCCCCGGCGACGAACTCCTCCCCCGCTGCCGGGTCGCTCTCGAAGCCGCGCCGCAGCTGTTCGACGGCGTCCTTGGTCCGGCTCGCGACGCCGCTGTCCGCGACGACGAGCCGGCCGTCGAAGCCGATCCGCGGTTCGCGTGCGACGCCGCCGGAGAGCAGCACGGGATACGGCGAGGCGGTGGCGAGGGTGTCGATGCCGCTCGCCCGGCCGTGCGCCACGTTCTCGGCGACCTGCACGAGGTCGAACACGGTGCCGGCGTCGAGTTCGACGCCGAAGAGGTCGGCGAGCGCGAGGACCACGGCCCGTGCGCACGCGGCGCTGGCGCCGAGCCCCCGGCCGGTCGGGATCACACAGTCGATGATCACGTCCAGATGCGGGCGGTCGGTGATGCCCGCCGTCCGTTCGAACTCCGCCACCAGACTGCGGAGTCCGTCGGCGCCCTCCAGCGCCACCGGTCCCGATGCCCCCGCCACGGTGAACGTGACGTCCCCCGCCACGGCGGAGGGGTGCGAGGACTGAGCGGCGCTCGCCGTGACCGTCAGCTCCGCGACCGGAAGGGCCAGTGCCGGGGCCCCGTAGACGACGGCGTGCTCCCCCAGCAGAATCACTTTCCCATGGGCACATCCGATGCCGAACTCTCGGCTTTTCGAGTTGCCCGGCGCGCCCTGTGCCGAGGTCGGCAAAGTCAACGCACTCAACTCCTTTTCCCCTGCGTCGAATTTCTTTGTCGAGAATCCATGACCGGATAGGGACGGACAACAGATCCATGGAATCGCCGGAAATGCGCGCATGACGATCCCTGATGGGGCGCAACTGGAATACGCGGATATTCCGGCGGGTCAGCTGACCCGCTGGGTCGCCAGGACCGCCATCGTGGAGAGCTGCTCCAGAGCGGGGTCGGCGACGCCGCTCACCCGCAGGGCGGTGAGAGCCTGGTCGGTGCGGCGGGCGATGTCCTTCTCCATGACGTCCACCGCACCGCTGCCGATGAGGATGCGGCGGATCCTGGCGAGTCCGGCCTCGTCGATGTCGGTGCCGATGCTCGCCCTGAGGAAGCGCGCGCCCTCGGGGTCGCAGGTGTCGGCGTTGCGCAGCGCCGTGGCGATCAGCGCCGTCCGTTTGCCCTCGCGGAGGTCGTCGCCGGAGGGTTTGCCCGTCACCGCGGGGTCGCCGAACACGCCCAGCAGGTCGTCGCGGAGCTGGAAGGCGATGCCGATGTCACGGCCGAAGGCCCGGTAGGCCGCGATCAGCGGCTCCGGCGCGCCGGCGATCGCGGCACCGAGGTGGAGCGGCCGTTCCACGGTGTAGGACGCGGTCTTGTAGCGGTTGACCCGCAGGGCCGTTCCGATGTCCTCGTCGCCGCTCGCCTCCGCGTCGAGGTCGAGCAGCTGGCCGCCCAGCACCTCGCTGCGCATCGCCGACCACACCGGGCCCACCCGGGCCTGCGCCGGGTCCGGGAGTCCGGAGGTGCGGATCATGTCGTCGGCCCAGGCCTGGGCCAGGTCCCCGAGCAGGATCGCGATGCCCGTGCCGTAGTCCGCCGGGTCGCCCGACCAGCCGTGCGCCCGGTGCCGCTCGGCGAAGGTCACGTGTGCGGCCGGGAAGCCGCGGCGGGTCAGTGAGGCGTCGATGATGTCGTCGTGGATGAGGGCCGAGGCGTGCAGGAGCTCCAGTGCCGCGCACGCACGGGCGACCGCCGGGGCGGCCGGGCCGGCGGGGTCGCCGCCGGCGCCGATCCACCCCAGCCAGGCGAAGACCGGCCGTACGCGTTTGCCGCCCCGCAGCAGATAGCTCTCGAGCTCCTCGACCGCATGGCCGACGCTCGCCCCGATCGCCTCGGCGTCGCCGCGGCGGTCGGCGAAGAACTCCCTGAGCGCCGTGTCGAAGCGTTCCGGGGCCACGGCCGTCCCGAGATGTCCGACGGCCACGGTCTCAGCGCCCCCCGAGGACGAAGAGCGCCAGGGCCACGTTGGTGAAGCCCATCGCCACGCCGTGGTACGGCAGGGACAGCGCGTGCTTGCGCACGGTGGCGAGCGCATCGTCGAACGAGCCGCGGGTCCCCCGGGTGACCGTCCCCATGAAGCGCTGGGTGACCAGCCAGACAACGGTGTAGAGGACCAGCCCCCAGGTGAAGCCGAACTCGAACCAGGCGGCGCCGAGGACGAGGAGCGCGCCGAGGGCCAGCATCGTGGACTGCACCAGCATCGCCTTGCGGATGCCCAGGGCGAGGACGTAGGTACGGATGCCGAACTGCTGGTCCTCCAGGTAGTCCTCGGCGTGGTTGGTGACGAACGTGCCCGTCAGCGCCAGCGACAGGCCGATGACGATCACGACGCTGCCCCATTCGAGACCGTGCTCGAAGGACCGCAGCGCGAACAGGCCGGGGATGAGGACGCAGCCGAACTGCAGGGTGGGCAGCTGCCAGATGCCGGCGCTCTTGAGATGCAGCGGGGGCAGCGAGTACTGGACGCCCATCAGCCAGCCGGCGATCGCGATCGCCACCAGGTCCCAGTGGCCGGTGCGGACGGCGATGAAGACCGAGGCGCCGAGGTAGAGGGCTGTCGTGACGGCGATGTGGACGATGACCTTGGGCACGCCCAGGCCGTAGACGGCCTGGGGCTGGCGGGCTTTGTACGTGGCGTCCAGCTGACGGTCGGCCAGGGCGTTCAGCATGTCCGCGAGCTGCATGTGGGTGACGCAGAACAGGAACGCGACGACCGCGTTCACCGAGGCGAGTTCGCCCCAGGTGCGGGCCCCCAGCACGGTCGGCACGAGGCCGATGACCATATGGATCGGCAGGAACTCGATCCGGCGGATGACGAGGGCGTACTTGAGGCGCGTGCCCAGGGAGGCACGTTCTACGGGCACGCCGCGGGAGTCGGTGAATACCTCGGCGAGTCGTGTGCCGAGGGTGGTGGCGCTCGTGCTGGACACGGAGTGCGTACCCTTCTCGATCGGAGCAACAGAAGCAGGTACGGGGACGGAGTACCTGCCCGGGTGAGCGGGCCCGACGTCGGTCACGGCCGTTCGACGGCCGCCCGGTAGTCATGGGCGATGGTGCGCAGTTCGCCGGAGACATCGCCGTCCAGGCGCTCGGCGAGGGCGCGTTCGGAGCGGTCCATCGTGCGGTTGGCCTCCACGATCGCGGTCGTGGCCGGCCGCCGGGCCGCCTCGTACCGCTGGAGCGCGGCGGCGGGATCGTCGCCCTCGGACAGTTCGGCCGCCAGGGCCACCCCGTCCAGGACGGCCTGGCTCGCGCCGTTCGCGCCGACGGGGTACATCGGATGGGCCGCGTCACCGAGGACGGTGACCCGACGGTCGCCCCAGGTGGGCAGGGGATCGCGGTCGACCATCGGGTAGTGCAGGATCGTGGGGCTGGCCGCGAGCGTCGCGCGGATGTCGAGCCAGTCGAAGTCCCAGTCCGCGAAGTGCGGCAGCAGGTCCTCCAGCCGGCCCGGCCCGACGCCGGAGCCCGGGTCGCCGCCCCCGGCCGCGGCCAGGCAGACCCAGTTGAGCAGGACGGCGCCGCGCTCGGCGTGCCGTCTGGAGCAGGGATAGGCGACGATCCGGTTGGCCCGGTCGTCGGACGCGATGATCATCGTCCGGCCGTCGATGAACTCGGGCAGCTCGGTCAGGCCTCGCCACATCCGTACCGCGGTCGTGCGCAGGGGCGGCTCGTCCGGGTGCAGTTGGGAGCGCACCGCCGACTGCAGTCCGTCCCCGCCGATCAGCACGTCGGCCTCGACCGCCTCCGCCTCGCCGGAAGGACCGGTCGTGTGCACGAACACCCGGTCACCGCTCTGGTGGAATCCGCGCACCTCTGTCGCGGTGCGGATCGCCCGGGTGCCGAGCCGCTCCTGCACGGCATCGAGCAGCAGCAGCTGCAACTCGCCCCGGTGGATGGAGTACTGCGGCGCCGAATGGCCTGCCGCCGCACCGCGCGGCTCCGTCCACAGGGTGGCCCCGCGGTGGTTGAGGTACCGGTGCTCGCGGGTGGGTATCCCGGTGGCCGCCAGAGCGTCGCCGAGACCGAGTCCGATCAGCTCGGCGACCGCGGCGGGCTGGATGTTGATGCCGACACCGAGCGGCCGGATCTCCGCGGCGGTCTCCAGGACCGTGGCGGAGAGCCCTCGGGCGTGCAGGGCGAGCGCGGCCGTGAGGCCTCCGATGCCGGCGCCGGCTATCACGATGGCGGTCTGTGCAGCCTTGCTCATGGCGGCTGTCACCCTTCTGCCCGGGGCGGGCGTGGGACGGGTCAGGCGGCGGTGACCGCCGAGACCACCGAGTACACGGCCGGCGCGGGCTTGCCGAGCGCGCCCGTGCGCCGCGCGTACTCCTGTGCGGCGGGGTCGGAGAGAGTGGCCTGGATGTCCTCCGCGCTGCGCCACTGGACATAGTTCATGACGCGGCTGCCGTCTTTGGATGCGAGGATGTGCCCGGATACGAATCCGGGGCGGTGGCGGAAGACCTTCTCAAGTCCCTCGTTGAGTACGGTGACGAGTTCTTCCTGTTTCACCGGATCCACCTCGAAGACATTGATCAGAGTTACGAGATGGTCGCTCGGGCGAATTGTCGTCTCACTCATGGCGCCAAAATATCGACGGCCAAAAGCCCTGGACAACAGCTGCGTTGACTCATACGGAATGCGCGTCGGGGGTAATTCAATGGGGTCGGCGCGGCCGGCGGAACGGAAGTCCGCCGGCCGCGTCACACCCCCCGGCTCAGACCGTCACGGGCGCTGTCCGGCCCTCGAGGGTGAAGCCCTCGTAGTCGGCGGCGACGATCTCGCCCAGCCGCTGCCGGTAGGCGCCCAGGCCGCCGAAGTAGAACAGCGTGCGCCGCTTGCGGCCGGGCATGTTCGTGCCGAAGATCCAGGACTCGGTCTGCGCGAACAGGCTGTGCTCCGCCATCTCCCGGCACTCCGTGGTCCAGCCCTCCTCCGCGGCGGCGGTCGCCTCTATGCGGGTGATCCCGCGCTCCTCCGCCGCGCCGACCAGCTGCGCGATCCACTCGACCTGGGTCTCCAGGCCGGGCGGCAGGTTGCAGAAGACGCTGTTGGGGCCGAAGACCATGAACAGGTTGGGGAATCCGTTCATCGCGATGCCGAGGTAGCTGCTCGGGGCGTCGCCCCAGTGCTCCCCCAGCCGCACGCCGTCGCGCCCGCGTATGTCGACCTGGCGGTAGCCGCCCTCCATGGCGTCGAAGCCGGTGGCGAAGACCAGGACGTCCAGTTCGTGTTCCGTTCCGTCCTCGGTGACCACACCGGTCGGTGTGATCCTCGCGATCGGGGTCTCCTTGGTGGACACCAGGGTGACGTTGTCGCGGTTGTAGGTCTCGTAGTAACCGCTGTTGCAGATCGGCCGCTTGGCGTAGAAGTCGGTCGGCATGAGCTTGCGGGCGGTCTCCGGGTCCCGCACGGTCTGCTGGATCTTCGAGCGGATGAAGGAGGCGGCGGCTTCGTTGGCCGCCGGGTCGAAGGGGAGGTCCGCGAACGTGCCGAACATGAACCGGAAGCCGTTGCCCGCCTGCCATCCCTCCTCGAAGACGCGCTCGCGCTCGGCCGCCGAGACGCTCATCGCCGGCGTCTGGCTCTCCTCGAATCCGCAGCCGACCCGGGAGTCGAAGACCTGTGCCCAGATCTCGTCGTACTTCTCCCGGACCTCCGCCAGGTACGTGTCGCTGAGCGGCTTGTCGCCGGAGGGCACGACGTACTGCGCGGAACGCTGGAACACCGTGAGGTGCTCGGCCGTCCTGGCGGCCGCGCAGATGAACTGCGTACCGGTGGAGCCGGTGCCGACGATCCCGACGCGCTTGCCCGCGATGTCCAGGTCCGCGGGCCAGGCACCCGTGTGCACGATCGGCCCGGCGAAGGTGTCACGGCCCGGGATGTCGGGGAAGTTGGCGGTCGACAGCGGTCCGAGGGCGCTGACCACGTAGCGTGCGGTGAACACCTCGCCGCCGTCGGTCCGCGCGGTCCACAGCTGGGTCGCCGCGTCGTACGTCAGCGCCTCGACGGCCGTGTCGAACTGGATGTCCTTGCGCAGGTCGTGCCGGTCGACGACCGCCTTCAGGTAGTCGAGGATCTCCGGCTGGGTGGCGTAGCGGGTCTTCCACTGCCACTCCCGCAGCATCTCCTTGTCGAAGGAGTAGCGGTAGACGATGCTGTCGACGTCCGCGGCCGCGCCCGGGTAGCGGTTCCAGTACCAGGTACCGCCGACGTCGCCGGCCTTGTCGAAGGCCCGTACGGTGAGGCCGGCCTCGTCACGCAGTTTGTGCAGCATGTAGATGCCGGCGATTCCGGCGCCGATGACGATGGAGTCCAGGTGGGTCGGTCGGTCCTTCATGGCTGCCTTTCGAAGCGTCGATGGGTGGGCGTGCGCGGTGCCGAGGATCACGGCTGAAGCCGGGTGACCTGCCATCCGGTGTCCGTCCGCTCGTAGCGCAGGCGCCGGTGCAGGCGGCTCTCCGCGGCGGACCAGAACTCCACGGAGTGCGGCTGGAGGCGGTATCCGACGAAGCGCTCCGGTCGCGGCAGCGGGGCGTCCTCGGTCGCGAACCGATCGGCTTCCCGCTGCAGTCGGCGCGGATCGTCGAGCGACTCGCTCTGCCGGGAGGCGGCCGTCATCGGGTGCAGACCGGACGCGCGGCCGTGCCAGAGCCGGTCGTTCTCCTCGTCGTCCAGCAGGACCACGGGGCCCGAGAAGCACAGCTGCCGTGCGGTCTCCCGCCAGTAGAACAGGCCCGACGCCCATCCCGTCCCGGCGATCTCACGGCCCTTGCGGCTGGTGCTGTGCGTGGTGAACAGCAGTCCCTCGGCGGACGCGTCGCTGACGGCGATCATCCGGCTGGAGGGGCGGCCCGCAGCGTCGGTGGTGGCCAGGGCCAGGGCGTACGGTTCGCGGACGCCGCCCTCGACGGCCGCGCGCAGCCAGCCGAGGGCCGGCTTCATGGGGTCGGGCGGGGGGTTGTCGTACTCCGGGAAGTCGAGGTCGACGACGCCGGTGATGCTTTCCAGTTCGCTGCTCACTTCTTCCCCCGTCAGACGCGGATGGTGCCCTCGGCGGCGACGACCCCGTGGCCGCCGACCCGTACGCGGGCGATCTCTCCGGCGGTGTCGACCGTCGCCTCGGCGACCATGATCGAGCGCCTGCCGAGTCGAACCCCTTGGTGGATCTCGATGGTCCTGCCGTACGGGACCCGTCCGTGCCGGGCCAGGTGGATGGCGAGCGGACCGGCCGCGGAGCCGGTGGCCGCGTCCTCGACGACGCCGTACGCGGGCGAGAACATCCGGGTCTGCCAGCGCTCGCCGTCCGGGGCGAAGCAGTTCGCGGCCATGTCCTCGAACGCGGCCAGCGCCCGGTGGTCGGGGTGCAGGGCGTCCAGCGCGGCCACGTCGGGAAGTCCGACGAACACGTGCCGGGGGCCGTTGCGGTAGATCTCCACCGGCAGGGTGGAGGAGTCGATGCCCAGCGCCGCGAGCAGGGCGTCGGCGTGCTCGTAGGGGCGCCATTCGGGGATCGGCTGCTCCATCGAGGCGTGCGCCGTCTCCCCGTCGGGAGCGCGGACGACGTCGAAGGGCACGACGCCCATCGCGGTCTCGAGCCGCAGCCGGTCCTTTCCGTAGTCCAGGGCGACCGCGACGGCGGTCCCGAGCAAGGGGTGTCCGGCGAAGGGCAGTTCGTTGACGGGGGTGAAGATCCGCACCCGCAGGTCCGCGTCGCCGGTGGTGGGCGGCAGCAGGAACGTCACTTCGGAGAGATTCATCTCCTGCGCTATCCGCTGCATCCGCTCAGCGCTCAGGTCGCTCGCCCCGAAGAAGACCGCGACCGGGTTGCCCCGGAGGGGCTCGTCCGCGAAGGCGTCGACGACGATGTACCGATGGGAGACGCCGCGCCCCGGGCCGGCCCCTCGCACCGCGGCCTGGACCTCGAACCGCTCACGGTGCGTCACCGGAGCGCCGATCAGCTGGGCGGCCTTGTTCTCCGGGAGGTCGGCGGGACGCTCGCCGTCCCAGACCATGACGGCGCCCCAGCGGTTGCCCGCCCGGTCGGCGATCCAGTACTTCTCGTGCAGACCGCTGACCTGCTTCCAGTCCTCGACGACGCCGTCCTCGCCCAGATGCCGCTCGAGGTCGTCCACCGTGGTGAAGGCGCCATCGAGGTCCCACCAGGCGATCTCCAGGTTCATGGGTTTCGTCTGTTCCGTTGGATTCATTCGCCCAGTACCCATTCCGTCATGTCGGTGAGAATGCGAGGTCCGTCGACCGTGAGCAGCGACTCCGGGTGGAACTGCAGCGACGCGAACCGGTGACCGCGCAGCGCGTGCACCTCACCGGTGTCGGGATCGCGGGCGATCTCCACCGGCACGCCCGCCTCCGTGTCCCGGCGGTCAACGGCGGCACGGGCCTCGAAGGTGTTGTAGAAGGCCACGCGTTCGGGACTGCCGAAGAGGTTGATGTGCCGCTGCACTCCCTGGTTGGGCCGGGCGCGCCGCAGCACGGGCAGACCGAGCCGTCGGCAGAGCACCTGATGGCTCAGGCAGACGGCCAGCATCGGACGCCGCTCGGCGAGCAGTTCGGCCATGACCGCGTCCAGGGCGGCGACCTTCGGATCGCCGGGATCGCAGGGGTCGCCCGGCCCCGGGCCCATGACGATCATGTCGTGGTCCCGGATCTCGTACGACTCGTCGAAGCGCCGCACCGTGACGCCGAGCCCCAGTGCGCGCAGTTGGTGTTCGAGCATGGAGGTGAAGGTGTCCTCGGCGTCGACAACCAGCACCTTGTGCCCGTCCAGCCCTTTGGAGCGGGTGTACCCGACGGCGTCGGACGTGGTCCAGAAGCCGGCGATGCCCTCGTTGCGCCGGCTCAGCGAGGAGAGCACCTCGGGGTGGGTGGCGAACCCCCGGCGGGGCTCCGCCTCGCCGAACGCCGCCAGCAGGGCGGCGGCCTTCGCCCGGGTCTCGGCCACCTCGCCCAGCGGATCGGAGTGGCGCACCAGGGTGGAGCCGACCGAGAGGGACAGGCTCCCGGCGGGGTCGATCTCGGCGGTGCGGATCACGATCGCCGAGTCCAGCGTCTGACGGCCGGCCCCGTCGCTGCCGACCAGCCCGATGATGCCGCTGTAATAGCGTCGGCCGCCCGGCTCGTAGCGCTGGATCACCCGTGCCGCGCTCTCGACCGGGCTGCCGGTGACGGTGGGCGCGAACATCGTCTCGCGCAGCAGTTCCGGGACGCCCCGGTCCGTGCGCCCCTCGATGTGGTACTCCGTGTGCGCGACCCGGGCCATCTCCTTGAGGTGCGGGCCGGTCACCGAGACCGTGCCGGGCAGACAGAGCCGGCACATCATCTTCAGTTCCTCGTCGACCACCATGTACAGCTCCTCGGCCTCCTTGCGGTCGGCGAGGAAGTCGGTCACACCGCTCAGCGTCGGACCGTCGGCCGGGTAGCGGTAGGTGCCGCTGATCGGGTTCATCCTGACGACGTCGTCGGCCAGACCGACATGGCGCTCCGGCGACGCCCCGACGATGGTGGATCCGGCGGTGCGCACCAGAAACGTCCAGTACGCTCCCCGCTCGGCCGCGAGCAGTTGCCGGAACGCCGACAGGGCGGCGTCCGGACCGGGATCGGCGATGTCGGCGACGTAGGTGCGCTTGATGACGAAGTTGGCTCCCTGGCCGGTGCCGATCTCGTCGGCCAGCACCGACGCGACGCACTGGGCGTACTCGCTGTCGTCCGCGTCGAAGTGACCGTTCTCCAGGCGCACCCGGCGGTCCGGCAGCCGGCTCAGCACCGAGGAGACCGGGTGGTGCTCCTCGGCCGTCACCCGCATCGCGAGGAGGGGCGCGCCGTCGTCGACCGCGGGATGACCGCGCTCGACGAGCTGCCGGTAGGGGACCACGATCAGCATGTCGCTGGAGGCGGCGCCGGCGGCCGGGCGGCCCGCGAAGTCGATCGCCGCGAGCGAGGCGGGATGACCGGTGTCCCCCGTGATCACCTGCACCTGACGGCCGCTTCCGTCGCTGCGGCAGATCAGCGCGTAGTCCCCGACCGTGTCAGCGAGCACGGCGTCGAGCAGATCGGCCGTCACGGCACGAGGTCCTCGGCCGTGGCGACCCTGGCGCAGCAGCCGGCCGCGTACTGGAGCGTCTGCCGGTGCCGGTCGGCGGAGAAGTCACCGATCGCGTCCCCGGCGAGGAAGACCTGCACGTCGTTGCTGTAGGCCTCCAGGGCGGTGGTGAGGATGCCGACGTGTCCGTAGACGCCGCACACCACCAGCTGATCGCGGCCTTCGGCCCGCATCCGGTCCAGCAGGTCGGTGCGGAAGAACGCGCTGTAGCGCCACTTCACGAACGTCCAGTCGTCGGCGCCCGGTGACAGCTCGTCGGTGATCACGCGGTCCGCGTCGGAGCTGGTCATGCCCGGCCCCCAGAAGTCCCGGAGCAGGCCCCGGTCCTGCGGTGTCATGCGGCCCGGCTGGGCGGTGTAGGCGATCCGGACGCCCTGGGCCGCGCAGCGCTTGCGCAGAGCGGCCGCGGTGTCGATCAGCCGGGCGCGCATCCCGGGTTCGAACGCCTCGAGGAAGTACTTCTGCATGTCGTGGACGAGCAGGACGGCCCGTTCGGGCCGGACGGTCCAGTCGACCACGCCGATGGGCATGTCCGGCCGGCCGGGCAGGTCGTACGGTTCGACTTCCAGTTTCAGGCTCATGACAACCCCCGCCTCGTCAGAACAGATTCACCGCGCGGATCACCCACGGCCGACCACGCCGAGACGACCTCGGCGGCTTGCGCCGGACCGAGCCGGGGATCGCACAGGCTGGCGGCGCCCCGGGGCGACGGCATCGCGCCCGGGGAGCCCCCGACACACTCGTCCACCGCGTACGGACTGGTCTCCAGATGGAGACCGTGGCCCTGCGCGCCCACGCCGTTCAAACTCTCCGAGAACCGGCGGACCTCCTCCACGGCCGTGGCGACGTGGCGTGTCTTGGTCCCGTCGGGGAGCTTGACGGTGTTGGCGTGCAGGGGATCGCAGAGCCAGAGCACGGGGTGACCGGCGTCCTGGACCGCGCGGGCCAGAGCGGGCAGCCGTGCGGTGACCGGGTCCGGACCCATCCGCACGATCAGCGCGAGCCGGCCGGGGTCGCGCTGTGGATCCAGCCGGGCGCACAGGGCGAGCAGTTCGTCCGGCGTCATGCCCGGCCCGACCTTGCAGGCGACCGGGTTGACGACCCCGGACAGCAGGTCCACATGGGCGCCGTCCAGCTGCCGGGTGCGCTCGCCGATCCACGGCCAGTGGGTCGACCCGAGCAGCTGCCGGCCGTCCCCGGTCGGACGAAGCTGCGGCTGCTCGTAATCCATCAGCAGCGCTTCGTGGCTGGTCCACAGCCGGTCCTCGGTCTCCCGCGCCGCCCAGTCCGCGTCGGCCCGCCATCCGAGGTGCTCCATCGCCTCGCGGGCCGTCATGAAGCACATGAGCAGCCGCAGGGGATCGGGCCGCCTGCTGTGGGCGTCCGGTGCGGGCAGGTTGACCATGTGGCCCCGGTAGACGGGGAGCTGGCCGCTGCCGGGTATCTCCTCGAAGGGATGCGAGCGGGGTTTGGCGAACTGGCCGGCGATCCTGCCGACCCGGATGACCGGCAGCCCCGATTCCGCGCCCAGCAGATCGGCGAGCCGGTGGGCCAGGGCGGCCTTGGCCTCCATGGGTGACGCGCGGCATTCATCGGGATGTTCGGCGCAGTCACCGGCCTGCAGAATCAGAGCTTCACCGCGCGCCGCCGCCGCCAGCGCCCCGCGCAGGGCGAGAACCTGTTCGGTGTCGACGAGTGAACCGGTGGCCGCCAGGACGTTACGGACCTGGGCGACCTGATGCCGGTCGCCCCATTCCGGCTGCTGAGCAGCTGTCAGTGGTTGCTTCGAAGAGGCCTGATACTTCACGTTCGATCCCACCCCCGTAGGGTTAAAAGAGAACGAGATGCAGATTTCAATGCCGATTCACGTCGGGATTCCCTCCCGGACGATTTTCGGCACCTCGATTCCGAGGGACCGGAACTGCTGGACCGGGTTCATGAATTCCCGCTGACGTTTGATCTTTCCACCCTCGAAGGTGAAGTGGTGCAGGAAGTGGTTCTCGTAGCGCCCGTCCGGATAACCCGGGAAGAGGATCTTTCCGACACCGTTGCACTCGACCCAGAACTGGTCCGGGTCCTGCGTGTCGAAAATCTCGATGTCGATCCACTGCCAGTCGGGGAAGCACTGGAGGGACCACACTCCGTGCTCGGCCAGGCGGTCACGACCTCGGATGACGATGGGCTCACCCGTGTCCGTGGTCCAGAGACCACCCTGACCGTCCTCGGTGAACAATTCGTGACGCCGCAGCCGATCCTGGCCGCGCGTGTTCATGTACTGCGAAACGATCTTGCGATTGTGCTCGCGTACCCGAGTTACTTCCTCGGCGTTCGCAGGAGCATTCGACTCAGACATTTTTTCCCCCGCCTGATGAAGTTTTCGACGCTAGATGCTCGACGTCCGCCGGACAGTACCAATGCGCCCTCCGCGGCTGCAATTTTCGGCTGCCTCACGAGAATGCGCGCCTTCCGCTTGCACGCTGCGCATTTTAAGCGGAGGCATGGATACCGTTCATTCCGCGGCGATCGGACCGGGAATCTCGGCATTTCAGGAGCAATGACCGAGCACGCAGGCATGCGTGAGCGACGGCGGGCATATGCGGTGCGACGTCGCCACCCTCGAGAAGGCACGGCACCGGGCGGGAACGGCTACGGGAGAGCACCGAGTTCATCGATGCGTGAGCGGAGGAACTCGCGCTCCACCGCGTTCTCGGTCCTCGCGAGCGCCTCCCGATAGGCGGCCCGCGCCTCGTCGAAGCGGTGCAGCCGGCGCAGGAAGTCCGCACGGGCGGCCGCGAAGTACTGATACTCGGTCAGCTTGGGTTCGGCGGAGATCTCCGCCAGGCACCGCAGACCGGCCTCCGGCCCGTACGCCTGCCCGACGGCGATGGCACGGTTCAGCGCCACCACCGGCGACGGCCAGATCCGCAGCATGCCGTCGTAGAGGCCGACGATGCGGGACCAGTCGGTGGCCTCCCAGTCCGGAGCCTGCGCGTGCACGGCGGCGATCGCCGCCATCAGCGCGTACCGGGTCGGCGGCCGGTGCCGCATGGCGTACGCGACCAGCCGCAGCCCCTCCTGGATCTCCTCGGCGTTCCAGAGCGTCCGGTCCTGCTCGGAGAGCAGTGCCAGCGAACCGTCGGGGCGGGTGCGGGTGCGGCGGCGCGCGTCGGTGAGCAGGATGAGCGCGAGCAGCCCGGCCGCACCGGACTGGTCCGGCAGCAACTGGTGCAGTACGCGGGCGAGATGCAGCGCCCGCTCGATCAGGTCGCGTCGTTGCAGTCGCTCCCCGGACGGCGCGGTGTGCCCGGTGCTGAAGACCAGGTGCACGACGTCCAGCACGGCGTCGAGCCGGGCGGGCAGCTCCTCGGGCGACGGTTCCCGGTAGGGGATTCCGGCAGCCTTGATCTTCTTCTTGCCACGGGTGATGCGGGCCGCCATCGTCGGCTCCGAGACGAGCAGCGCCCGGCCGACCTCGGCGGTGGACAGGCCGCACACCAGCCGCAGGGTGAGGCCGACCCGGGTGTCGACGTCCAACGAGGGATGACAGCAGGTGAAGATCAGCCGCAGCCGGTCGTCCGGGATGTCCCGGTCGACGAAGTCCTGGTCCGCGGGCGGGGCGGTGTCGTCTCCGGCCAGCAGCGGCAGTTTGCCGCGGAAGGTGTCGAGGCGGCGCAGGGCGTCCAGGGCACGGCGACGAGCGACCGTGGTCAGCCAGGCCTCGGGCCGTTTCGGCACCCCTTCCTCCGGCCACTGCCGCAGTGCCTGGGCATAGGCCTCCTGGACGCACTCCTCGGCGAGGTCGAGATCCCGGGTGACGCGCACGGTGGCCGCGAGCACGAAGCCCCACTGCCGGCCGTGTGCCTCGGCGACGGCGTCCGCGACGGTTGCATCCATGGACGCTCCGGGAACTCGGGTGTGCGGGTGACGGCGGTTCAGGCGTCCGGCACGGAACGGATCGGCCTGACCTCGACCCCGCCGTTGGGCACGGGAATCTCCTGGGCCAGCCTGAGCGCCTCGTCGAGGTCCTCCGCCTCGATCAGGAAGTATCCGGCGACGACTTCCTTCGACTCGACGAAGGCGCCGTCGCTGATCCGGACCCCGCCGTCGACGTCCCGCCGCACCGAGGTGGCCGTGGAGGTCGGGTGGAGCCGCTGACCCCGCTCCACGCTCGCCTCGTTGCGCCGCATGAAGTCCTGGAACCGGCCCACCAGGGCCGTTTCCTCCGCCGCGGGCAGCTCACTCGTCGTGGCCTCGTCCTCGTACACCAACAACAAGTACTCCGCCACGTTCTCGTGCCTCCCCCGTCGATGCCCGAACGGCTGCTCACGCTACCGTACCGATCTCCACGCCACGTGGGCCCGCCGCGACGGCCGCATCAGCTCAGGGCCGGGATGATCTCGGCGCCGTAGGCGTCGATGGTCGCCTCCCGGGCGTCGTGCATGTTGTAGAGCGCGAACTGGTCGACGCCCATGTCCCGCAGGGCCCGGAGCTTCTCGATGTGCGCCTCGGCGGGGCCCAGCAGGCAGAACCGGTCGACGATCTCGTCCGGGACGAAGGCGGTGTCCGGGTTGCCGGTGCGCCCGTGGTGGCTGTAGTCGTAGCCGGAGCGTCCGGCGATGTACGCGGTGAGCGCCTCGGGGACCAGGCCGGAGTGCTCTCCGTAGCGGGCGACCAGGTCCGCGACGTGGTTGCCGACCATCCCGCCGAACCAACGGCACTGCTCCCGGGCGTGGTCGAGGTCCTCGCCGACGTAGGCGGGGGCGGCGACGCAGATGGTGACGGAGTCCGGGTCGCGCCCTGCGTCGGACGCCGCGTCCCGTACCGCCTTGATCATCCACTCGGTGAGGAAGGGGTCGGCGAGCTGGAGGATGAAGCCGTCCGCCTTCTGCCCGGCCAGGGCCAGGGCCTTGGGCCCGTACGCCGCCATCCACACCGGCAGCCGTCCGTCCTTCACCCAGGGGATCTGCACCGGCTGCCCGTCGACCGTCGCCTCCCGGCCCTCGGCGAGGTCCCGGATCACGTCGATGGCCTCGCCGAGCCGGGCCAGTGTGTTGGGCCGGCGGCCCGCGACGCGCATCGCGGAGTCACCGCGACCGATGCCGCAGACGGTGCGGTTGCCGTACATGTCGTTGAGGGTGGCGAAGGTGGAGGCGGTGACCTCCCAGGTGCGGGTGCCCGGGTTGGTGACCATCGGGCCCACGGTCATCCGGTCGGTGTGCTCCAGGATGCGGCTGTAGATGACGAACGGCTCCTGCCAGAGCACCGCCGAGTCGAAGGTCCAGCCGTAGCGGAAGCCGTTGCGCTCGGCGCGGCGCATCAGGCCGACGACGGCGGAGGCGGGCGGGTCCGTCTGGAGGACGAGTCCGAAGTCCATGGCGGGGTCTCCTAGTCGAGGTACTGACAGGTGGCGCGGGGGGTGTACATGCCGTGTCCGGCGCGGCCGGTGAACTTCCGTCCGTCGATGACGAGTTCGCCGCGCGAGAGCACGGTCTCGACCTGACCGGTGATGCGTTTGCCCTCGTACGCCGAGTAGTCGACGTTCATGTGGTGGGTCTCGGCGGAGAGGGTCTGTTCGGCGGCCGGGTCGTAGATGACGATGTCGGCGTCGGCGCCCGGGGCGATGGTGCCCTTCTTCGGGTAGAGGCCGAACATCCGGGCCGGGGAGGCGCAGGCGATCTCGATCCAGCGGCGGCGGGTGATGTGGCCGTCCACGACGGCCTGGTGCAGCAGGTCCATGCGGTGCTCGACGCCGGGCATGCCGTTGGGGATCTTGGAGAAGTCGCCGCGGCCCATCTCCTTCTGGCCCGAGAAGCAGAAGGGGCAGTGGTCGGTGGAGACGACCTGGAGTTCGTTGTTCCGCAGGCCGCGCCACAGGGCTGCCTGGTGCTCCTTGGGCCGCAACGGCGTGGAGCAGACGTACTTGGCGCCCTCGAAGTCGGGCTCGGCGAGGTTGTCGGTGGACAGGAACAGGTACTGCGGGCAGGTCTCGCCGAAGACGGGGAGGCCCTGGTGGCGGGCGGCGGCGATCTCGGCGACGGCCTCGTCGGCGGAGACGTGGACGACGTAGAGGGGGGATCCGGCGACCCGGGCGAGCTGGACGGCGCGGTGGGTCGCCTCGGCCTCCAGGGCGACCTTGCGGACGTCCCCGTGGTAGCGGGGGTCGGTGCGCCCCTCGGCGAGCGCCTGCTCGACGAGGACGTCGATGGCGATGCCGTTCTCCGCGTGCATCATGATCAGTCCGCCGTTGCCTGCGGCCCGTTGCATGGCGCGCAGGATCTGGCCGTCGTCGCTGTAGAAGACCCCGGGGTAGGCCATGAACAGCTTGAAGGAGGTGACCCCTTCGGCGACGAGGAGGTCCATCTCCTTCAGCGAGGAGGGGTTCACGTCCGCGAGGATCATGTGGAAGGCGTAGTCGACGGCGCAGTTGCCGTCGGCCTTGGCGTACCAGGCGTCGAGCCCCTCGCGCAGGGAGCGGCCCACGCTCTGGATGGCGAAGTCGACGATGGTGGTGGTGCCGCCCCAGGCGGCGGCCCGGGTGCCGGTCTCGAAGGTGTCGGCGGCGTAGGTCCCGCCGAACGGCATCTCCATGTGGGTGTGCCCGTCGACGCCGCCCGGGATGACGTACTTGCCCGTCGCGTCGATCCTCCGGTCGGCGCTCCAGCTCGCGGCGGCGTCGGTTCCGTGGGCGGCGAGGGCGGCGATCCGGCCGCCCTCGACGAGCACGTCGGCGTGGATCTCGTCGGACGCGGTGATGACCAGACCACCGTGGATGACAGTGCGGCTCATGGGTACCTCCTCACTGCGGGGCGCCCCCACCGGCCCTCCGGGCGTACGGTCGGGGCGGCCCCGCGCGGTTCGTGTGCGTACGGTCCTGCGGGCGGGGTCAGCCCGCCGCGCGCAGGGCGTCCGCGAGGATCGCCGCGCCTTCCTCGGCCTCGGCGACGGTCAGGGTCAGCGGCGGGGCGATCCTGAGGACGCTGGTGCTGTGGCCGCCGCCCTTGCCGATGAGCAGCCCACCCGCGCGGGCCGCCTCGAGGACGGCCGCCGCGGCGTCCGGGTCGGCCTCGTCGGTGCCGGGCTTCACCAGCTCGATGCCGATCATCAGGCCCCGGCCGCGCACTTCGCGTACGGCGGGCGAACCGGCGGCGACGGCGCGCAGCCGTTCGATGAGGAGCCCGCCGACGCGCCGTGCGTTGCCCTGGAGGTCGTGCTCCAGGAGGTACGAGAGGTTGGCGAGCGACGCGGCCATCGTGACGGGCGAACCGCCGAACGTGGAGATGGAGTTGGCGTCGAGGCAGTTCATCACCTCGGCGCGGGCCACCACGCCTCCCACCGACATGCCGTTGCCGATGCCCTTGGCGAAGGTGAGGATGTCCGGCGGACCGTGCTCGGCGTGCGCCTGCCAGCCCCAGAAGTGGTCGCCGGTACGGCCCCAGCCGGTCTGCACCTCGTCCGAGATCCACAGCACCCCGTGCCGGTCCAGGACCTGCCGGAACGCGGCGAACAGTCCGTCGGGCGGCGAGGTGAAGCCGCCGACGCCCTGGATGGGTTCGGCGATCAGGGCCGCGGGCCGGCGAGTGTGCCCGAGGAGGTCCTCCAGGTCGGCGACGCATGCCTGGATGAACCGCTCGTCGCTCAACTCGGCGTACGGTCCCCGGCCGCGGACGCCGCCGTGCACGTACAGGGTCTGGAGCGGGGACAGGCTCGTGGGCGACCAGGCCTGGTTGCCGGTGATGGAGACCGTGGAGAACGACCGGCCGTGGTAGCTGTTGCGCATCGCGAGGATCTGGTTGGAGCGGCGGTACGCGGTGGCGAGCAGCAGCGCGGTGTCGTTCGCCTCGGTGCCCGAGGTGGTGAAGAAGACCCGGGCGTCGGGGATGCCGGAGAGGGTGGCGACCCGCTCGGCCATCTCCACCATCGGGCGGTTGAGGTAGAGGGTGGAGGAGTGGATGATCCGCCCGGCCTGTTCGGCGACCGCCTTGGTCACCTCGGGCAGCGCGTGGGCGGTCATCGTGGTGAGGATGCCGCCGAAGAAGTCCAGGTAGCGGTTGCCGTCCGCGTCCCAGACGTGGCGGCCCTCGCCGTGGGTGAGCTCCAGGGGCCGGCCGTAGTAGAGGGCCAGCCACTGAGGGCTGACGGCGAGGTGGCGCTCGTGCAGTCCGGTCACGGCTCCACCAGCCCGTCGTAGGCGTCGGGCCGCCGGTCCCGGTAGAACGCCCACTGCTGGCGGACTTCCTCGATCAGGTCGAAGTCCAGGTCGCGGACGAGGAGTTCCTCCTCCTTGTCGCTGGCGACCTCCCCGACGAACTGGCCGCGCGGGTCGACGAAGTAGCTGGTGCCGTAGAAGTCGTTGTCGCCGTACTCCTCCTGGCCGACCCGGTTGATCGCGGCGACGAAGTACTCGTTGGCGACGGCGGAGGCCGGCTGCTCCAACTGCCAGAGGTGGCTGGAGAGTCCGCGCGAGGTGGCCGAGGGGTTGTACACCAACTGGGCTCCGCCCAGACCGAGTTGCCGCCAGCCTTCGGGGAAGTGCCGGTCGTAGCAGATGTACACGCCGACCTTGCCGACGGCGGTGTCGAAGACCGGCCAGCCGGCGTTGCCGGGCTTGAAGTAGTACTTCTCCCAGAACCCCTTGACCTGCGGGATGTGGTGCTTGCGGTACTTGCCGAGGTACGAGCCGTCGGCGTCGATCACGGCCGCGGTGTTGTAGTAGAAGCCGGACTGCTCGATCTCGAAGACCGGGACCACGACGACCATGCCGGTCTCACGGGCCAGGTCCTGCATGCGCCGGACGGTCGGCCCGTCGGGGACCGGCTCGGCCCAGCGGTAGTGCTCGGGCTCCTGGACCTGGCAGAAGTAGGGGGCGTTGAACACCTCCTGGAAGCCGATGATCTTCGCCCCCTGCCGGGCGGCCTCGCGCGCGTGTTCCTCGTGCTTGGCAATCATGGATTCGGTGTCGCCGGTCCAGGTCGCCTGGACGAGTGCGGCGCGTACGACATGGGACATGAGCTGCTCCTTCGACGCGGCGTCAGAGAGCCTCTACGCGTTTTCTACGCACGTAGATCGGTGCATGGATGGAGAACGTAAGCCCCGTCGTCCGGCGGGGCAAGACCATCGCCGTGAACCGGCAGAGTCGATCATGTTTCGCACCCGACCGGTCCACAAGGCGCACAGACCCGGTCCCGGACGGTGTCAGCGGGCCCTCACACCCCGGGCACACCCGCCACCCGCAGCGCGTGGACCAGGTCCCACTCCCGCTCCACCGACACCTCACGGGCCGCCGCCAGCAGGAGCGGGAGCAGCCGGGTCCCGCCGGTTCCGGCGAGCTCGGCGGCCTCCTGCGGAGTGCGTACGCGGACGAAGGCGCCGAGCAGGTCCCGCGCCTCCCGCTCCCGGCCGGCGCCGTCCAGGGCGAGCACCGCATCGGCCACCTCGGCGGTGGGCCGGGCCACCCCCTGGCGCAGCAGCAGCCCGCAGTCCGCCTCGCGCCCGGCGGCGGCCAGCGCCCCCGCCGCGGCGGCGAACCCGGCCGGCGGCAGCGAGGACGCCTCCCAGAGCAGCGTCGTCCAGTCGGCGGCCAGCCCGGCGCGGTACAGGGCGACCGCGAGCACCGGCAGCCGGGGCGCGGGCCAGGCCGCGACCTCGCAGAGCACCACGTGCGCCTCGCCGCTGCGGCCCTCGGCGCGCAGCCGGACCAGTTGGGCCACGGCCCCGGCGACGGCCTCCGCGGCGGCCGGATCCGGCAGGGCCTCCGGCGCGCGCCCCCGCGCTCCGCCGCCCCCGCGCGCCTCCCCGGCCGCACCGCCGCCGAAGCGTGCGCCGCGCGGGGCCGGGGCGGCCGAGCGCGAGGGCCCGGGTGGTCCGGGCGACGGCAACGGGGCGTAGCCGGCCTCCTCGTCGACCTCCAGACCGGCGAACCGGGCGCCCCGCGGCTTCTTGCGCCGGGGCGCCGGAGCCTCGGCGGCGGGGGCCTCCGGGGCGGCGGGAGCAACCAGGGGTCCGTCGTCGCCGCTGGGCCCCTGGGGGTGCGGGCGCCCGGCCGCCGCGTCCGGGACCCCGGCGCGCGGCCGCGGGACCCGGCCGGTCCCGGCGGACGCCTCGGCGGCCTCCTCCGCCCGGAACCAGCCGTCGGGCGCCGCCACGGCCGCCAGCCGCTTGCGGAGCTCGGCGCACCGGGCGGTGGCCCGCGCATGGTCGTCGCGGGCCCAGGCCAGTGCTTCCGGCCCGGCCGGATCCGGGCCGCCGGTCCCGGCGCCGCCCAGGCGTTCCGCTGCCCGGTGCTGCTCGCGGACCATCAACTCCAGCCGGTGGACGAGCTCCTGGCGTCCGCCGGGCCGCCGGTCGTGGGTGGCGGCGGACGCCGAGTAGAGCGCGGCGGCCCGCACCGAGACCTGCTCGGCGAACCGGTCGCCCTGGAGGGCGGCAAGGTCCGCGAGCAGCGACTCCACCACGTCCCAGGGCGGGATCTCCACCCCGTCGAGGCAGGACCTCATGCCTGCGGGGTCGCGCCGGGCGAAGACCCCGTACCATCCGCGTCCGGGGTCCAGCCGCGCCACCAGGTCCCGCAGGTACTGGGCGAACGCCCCTACTTCGTCAGCCTGCTGATGCACCGTCATCGTCGCCCTCGCCGACTGTCGACTGGAGCCCTCCAGTCCGGAGGCATTCGACCGCAGGCGTGTTACGGGACGGCTACGCGCAGCTTTCGGGGATGCTGCGGCGGGAGCACGGCACCCGGCCGCGCGCCCCCCGGCGCCGGGGCGACCGGGCTCAGAAGGTGACGGCGATCCCGGTGTGCGGGCGCTTGCCGAGCCGGACGACGGTGGCCGGCCAGTCGACCAGCCAGAACTTCCAGGTGTACTTGCGGGCCAGCAGTTTGCGCGCCGCGCGGGTGCCGTCCTCGTCGAGGAGGGTCGCGGCGCCCTCCGCGCTGGGGGCCCCTTCGGCGATCCGGCCGCGTACGTCGCAGACGGTCACGGCGACCTTGCCGTTGTTGCGGAGCCGCTTGACCTTCCACGAGTCGGAGCGGGTCCAGACGTACAGCACATCGCCCTCGGCCGCCGCCCAGACGGGCGTGGCGACGGGTGTGCCGTCCTTCCGGTAGGTGGTCAGACTGACGTACTCGCTGCGGGCGAAGTCCTGGAGGGTCACGTCGCCGACCCTACGCGCCCTCGTGGCGGGTCCGGGAGCCGGAGTCCTCCGGGTCGCCCGCGTGGGTCAGGGTCTCCCAGGCGACGAAGAGGTCGTCGGTGCCCGCGGGGCGCGTGGCGGCCGCCAGCTTCTCGGTCTCCGGGAGTGCCAGGTGCATGCGCCGGCTCAGGTGGTTGAGGGCGATCTCGACGTCCGGGCCCATGGTCCGCACGATCGTGCCGCCGCAGAGCCACTTCGGCGGCTTCTCGCCGAGTTGGTAGCGGGCGTGGAACTCCAGGGCGGCACGCAGCCGCCCGGCTTCCTCGGCGTAGAGGTCGACGCCCTGGTGCCAGGCGGTCTCGGCGATGTGCGCGGTGGCGGCGAGCGCGTAGCCGATGTGCATGAGGTTGCGGCAGGTCTCCTGGCCGAGCCCGTCCACGTACCGCTGCTGTCCGAACCAGTACGCACGGATCTTCCGCGGTGTGTCGAGGGTGCTGCCGGGCGGCGGCACCGGCAGCGGCCCGTCGGAGGCCAGGTAGAAGTAGGCGGGCACCCGGTCGCGGTAGCGGCGCAGCGCCTCGTCGAAGACGGTGTGGTCCTCCAGGAAGACGGCGATGCCGATGGCCGCGTCGGTCATCGTCAGTTCCCAGTTGCCGTTGTAGTCGGGCACCCGGGCGGTGACGGCGGGGAGGTAGGCCTTGCGCAGCATCCACTTGAAGCGCTGGACGGCGGGGCCCTCCCAGGCCGGATAGGTGGCGTGGACGAGGTCCGCGGCCCTGGCCCAGGTGGAGCCCGCCCAGGCGGCCTGGAGACCGGCGTTGCCGTCGCTGTGCTTCTTGAGGGCGGCGGACCAGGCGTCCATGATCCGGACGGCCTCGGCGGCGTGCCGGCGCTCTCCGGTGAGCTGCCAGAGCAGGGCGTGGGTGTACGCGGCGATGGCGTCCTCGCGCTCCGCCAGACAGGCCGGCGGGCCGGAGTTCGGCGGGCAGGCGACGTCCTCGGCCGGGTGCGGGGCGTAGCCGAGGGAGGCGTACCGGCTGGCCTTCATCGCGTCGAACGCGGACTTCCAGGGCTCCCGGCCGTCCGCGACCTTCTCCCGGACGGCGGCGAGCCCGTCGCCGCTGACCACCACTCCGGGGTGGCGGAAGGCGGCGGGGCCCGTGGTGTCCTTGGGCGCGGCGGAGTCGTGGTCGACGGCGGCGCAGGCGGGCAGCAGGAGCAGCGGGGCGATCACGGCGGCGAGGAGACTCTTCCGTACGGGCACGAATCCACGGTGGCCCGGAGCGGGGCGGTCCGCAGGATCTGTTGCGCCGGCCGGGGCCGCTCGCGCTTCGCCGCCCGCCGTACGGCCCTGTCCGGTTACGCGATCAGCGGCACCGCGGCCGGCTCCGGGGCACAGCGGCCGAGGATCTCGTCCATGGAGAGGCCCAGCGCACCGGCGAGGGCGGCCACGGTGAAGAAGGCGGGAGTGGGAGCACGGCCGGTCTCGATCTTCCGGAGGGTCTCGGCGGAGATTCCGGCGCTCGCGGCGACGGCGGCCATGCTGCGCTCGCCGCGCGCCTGGCGGAGCAGGACGCCGAGACGTTCGCCGCGCAGGCGCTCTTCGGGTGTCAGTGGGGTGCGGACCATGGGGTCACCCTACTACGGATGGCGATTTCTATACCGTCATTACTATACCGCTTCGACCGGTATAGTAATGGGCATGGTGCACATCAAGACGGACACACATATCGAAGCGATGCGCGAGGCCGGCCGGGTCGTCGCGCAGATCCTGACCCGGGCGCGGGAGGTGGCGGCGGTCGGCGTGACGCCCCGCCACCTGGACGAGGCGGCCCGCGAGGTGCTGAGCGAGGCCGGGGCCTCCTCGCCCTTCCTGAACTACAAGCCGCACTTCGCGCCCACCCCGTTCCCGGCCGTCATCTGCGTCTCGGTCAACGACGCGGTCGTGCACGGCATCCCCTCCGCCGAGCCGCTGCGCGACGGGGACCTGGTCAGCGTGGACGCGGGCGCCCTCCTCGGCGGCTGGGCCGGCGACTCCGCGATCAGCTTCACCGTGGGCCGGGCCCGCCCCGCCGACACCCGGCTCGTCGCCACCGCGAACCGGGCCCTGGAGGCCGGGATCGGCGCGGCCGTGGTGGGCAACCGGATCGGCGACATCGCCCACGCGATCGGCACGGTCTGCCGCGACGCGGGCTACGGCATCCTGGAGGGCTACGGCGGCCACGGGATCGGCCGGTCCATGCACGAGGACCCCTCCGTGCCGAACGAGGGACGGCCCGGACGCGGCATGAAGCTGCGGCACGGGATGGTCCTGGCGATCGAGCCCATGCTGATCGGCGGGGGCGGCGACGAGTTCCGCCACGACGAGGACGGCTGGACGCTCCGCACCACCGACGGCAGCCGGGCCTCGCACGCCGAGCACACGGTGGCGATCACGGACGACGGGCCGCGCGTCCTGACCGCACGGTGAGCCCTGCCGGGGCCGTGCGGCTATGACCGTCCGACGAACTCCCTGGCCAGCGCCTCTCCCTTGCTCCGCGCCCGCGCGCGGCTCTCGATCGGAGCGATGCGGGAGTTCTTGAACGCGATGTAGGTGACGCCGGACTCGGCGCCTCCGGTCGAGGGGTCGGGATCGATGCCCAGCGACTTCGCCATGGCGTACGACGCCTCCCCGATGATGCCTGTCGGGCCGGTGTCGCCGATCACGCCGTAGCGCACCCGGTCGCGGTACACGACGGCCACGACGCTGCCGCCGGTGAGCCCCGATTTCCGGTAGTCCCACACCTTGCTCGGGCCCGGCACCACCACATGGGGCAGTGCGGCCGAGTCCAGCGGTTCGCCGCGGGAGCTCTGGAACGCGGTCTCCGGGAGGAAGTACGGATCGGTCTTCCGATTGCAGGCCTTCGTCTTCCGGCCGTCGCAGTCGATGTCCATGTCCGCTTTCCAGAACACCGCGTCCGTGGTGCCGCAGACCGGCACCGTGGCCTTCGGACTGCCGCTGTCCGTGCGGTATTCACCCTTCGAGATCCGGGCGCAGGCGCGGACCTCGGCCAGCAGTTCGGCGGCGGTCGCCGCCTCCACCCCCGCCTCCGCCTCCGCCTCTGCCTCCTGACCGGGGCCGGAGGCAGAGGCGGACGCGGGCAGCGCCGCCGCTCCGAGGAGGGCGGCGCCGCAGGCGGCGGATGTCAGGGCGAGCATGCGGGTGCGCATGGTGCGGAAGGACCCTTCCCGTAGACGAGGGGCCCGTACGGGTCCCCGTGGCGACGCGTCGGGCGGCGCACCCCTGCCGTCTCAGTGCCTGCCGCCCGGATGCACCACCATGGCCGAGCCGCCACCCCGGCGCACCTTTTCCGCCGCCGCGAGCCAGCGTCCGTCCGGCAGCCGCTGCACTCCGGTGGCGGCTCCGATCTCCGGGTTCTGCTTGAAGGCGTGGCCGAGCTTCTCCAGCTCCGCGCGCACCGGGCTGTTCCACAGGTCCGGCTCGATCTCCGTCGTCGGCGCGTTGCGCTGGCTGGCGCGCGGCGCGGCGATGGCGTCGACCAGCGGGAGCCCCCGGTCCAGGTGTCCGGTGAGCGACTGGAGCACGGTCGTGATGATCGTGGCCCCGCCCGGCGAGCCGAGCGCGAGCACCGGCTTGCCGTGCCGCAGCACGATGGTCGGGGAGATCGACGAGCGCGGCCGCTTGCCCGGACCCGGCAGGTTCGGGTCGTGGACCGCCGGGTCGGCGGGGGCGAAGGAGAAGTCGGTCAGCTCGTTGTTGAGCAGGAAGCCGCGGCCGGGCACGGTGATGCCGCTGCCTCCGGTGGACTCGATCGTCAGGGTGTAGGCGACGACGTTGCCCCACTTGTCGGCCGTCGTCAGGTGCGTGGTGTTCTCGCCCTCGAAGGTGGTCGGCGCGGCGGTGCCGCCGCTGCCGCAGCGCTCGGGGTCGCGCGGATCACCCGGCGGCAGCGGGCTGGTGAGCGCCCGGTCGTCCCTGATCAGGCACTCCCGCGCATCGGCGAACCGCTGGCTCAGGAGCTCCTTCGTGGGGACGTCCTCGAACGCGGGGTCGCCGACCCAGCGGCCCCGGTCGGCGAACGCGATCCGGCTCGCCTCGATGAGCCGGTGCAGGTACTGGGTCCGGTCGGCCCGGGAGAGATCGGTGGACTCCAGGATGTTGAGGGCCTCGCCGACGCTGGTGCCGCCGGAGGAGGAGGGGGCCATGCCGTAGACGTCCAGGCCCCGGTAGCCGACCCGGGTCGGGTCCTTGCGCAGGGTCCGGTAGGAGGCGAGGTCGCCGCGGGTCAGATCGCCGGGCCGCACGACGCGGGCGGCGTCCGGGTCGACGGGCGGCTTGCGGACCGTGCGCACGATGTCGTCGGCCAACTCGCCCCGGTACAGCTCCCCGACGCCCTCGCGGCCGAGCTTCTCGTACGTACGGGCCAGGTCGGGGTTCTTGAACACCGAGCCGACGGAGGGCAGTTCACCGCCGGGCAGGAACAGCTTCGACGAGGCGGGGAAGTCGGCGAACCGGGCCTGGTTGGAGGCCGTCTGCGAACGGAAGGTGTCGTCCACGACGAAGCCGTCCCGGGCCAGGCGTTCGGCCGGTTTCAGCAGCGTCCGCAGGGACTTGCTGCCCCACGCGTCCAGCGCCCGCTCCCAGGTGGCCGGGGTGCCGGGCGTGCCGACGCCGAGACCGCTGGTCATGCCCTCCTCGAAGGGGATCGGCTTGCCGTTCTCCAGGAAGAGGGAGGCGTCCGCGCTGCGCGGCGCGGTCTCGCGGCCGTCGATCGTCCGCACGGTGCGCTGCGCGGCGTCGTAGTGGACGAAGTACCCACCGCCGCCGATGCCCGCCGAATACGGCTCGGTCACGCCGAGGGCCGCCGCGGTGGCCACGGCCGCGTCCACCGCGTTGCCGCCCTTGCGCAGTACCTCGATCCCGGCGGCCGACGCGTCCGGGTCGACGCTGGCCACCGCTCCCCCGTGGCCCACCGCCACCGGGGACTTGGGCGGTGCGGGCCGCGGGGCGGCGGAACCTCCCGGGGCCGCCGGGGCAGCGGCCCCGACCGAGGCGACCACGGCGAGGACGGCCAACAGTGACGTGGTGCGGCCGACGGAACGGCGCATACGTACCTCCAGTCAACGGATCTCCGCCGCAGGGTAGCCCCGGCGGGCCCGGATCGTCAGGACCGCCTCGAACGAATACCCGAATGACCGATACCATGCGCGCCCATGACCGACGACGTACGCAACATCGTGCTGGGCGTGATAGCCGCCGGGATCAGTGCCTCGCTGGGCTGGCTGGCCCGGACCTACCTCTGGCGGCGCAAACTCCGCCGCAAACAGGTCTTCTTCGGGCTGCCGGCGAACTCCGAGTGCCTGCTGGTGGTCAACCGGTACGCGGGCGCCGACGGGTCCGTGCACCGCCATGACGCCTTCGCACTGCTCGAACTCTCCGCGCTGATCAAGGACTGTGCGGCGCACGCCCAGATCGTCACCCACGACACCGCGCAGCAGGGGTTCGGGGAGCGGACGGAATTCTGCGTCGGCGGCCCGATGTCCAACCAGCGGATGGCCGCCCATCTGCGCACCCTGCTGCCCGGCGTGCGGATCAACGTCGAGCAGGATCCGGGGCCGGACCAGGTGGCGTTCCAGATCGGCCCGGAGCGCTACCGGCTGGAGCCGGGCACCTCGGAGTACGTCCTGCTCGCACGGCTGACGGGTGGTCAGGAAGCGCGTCCGGTCTTCCTGTTCTGCGGCCAGCGGGCCATCACCAACCAGGCGGCGACCCGTTATGTGGCGCGGAACTACGAGAAGCTGCTCCGCAAGCACGGCGGCAAGTCGTTCTGTCTGCTGTTGAAGGTCGTCAACTCCCAGGCGTACGGCCCCGATGTGGTCGAGCTCGTCGGCGATGTGACGCGCGAGGCCCAGGCCCCCGCGCCCAGCACACCGGCGTCGCACCGCGCGGGCAGCTGAACCGGGCCCGCCCTCAGCGTCGCAGCCGGGCCCGGCCGCCCGCCACCATCGTGGTGATCTCCCCGATGCCCAGGGGCCGGGCCAGCAGCACCACCACGAGCAGCAGCGTGAGGACCCCGGACCCGGCGGCCGCCGGGTCCCCGGCGCCCCGCACCGCGTAGGCCGCGCCGCAGGCCAGCGCACCGGCGGGCAGACAGGCGGCGACGAGGCGGAGGTGCGCCCCCAGGGTCGGCGACCGCAGCAGGGATCCGGCGCCGGGCCCCGAGAGCCGGCGGGACAGGACGTACCCGGTGACCGCGAACCCGGCGCAGAAGGCCACCGTGCTCGCCCCCGCCATCCCGGTCACCGCCCAGCGCGCCGGCAGCAGCAGGTACGCGGCGACCGAGAGAGCCGCCTGGACGGCGGCGATCACCAGGTTGAGGAGGAACGGGGTGCGGGTGTCGCTCATCGCGTAGAAGCCGCGGGCGAGCACGTACTGCCCGGAGAAGGCGATCAGCCCGGGGGCGAACGCCGCCAGCATCCCGGCCATCACCAGGACGTCGGCGTCGGATGCCCGCCCGTACCCGAAGACGGAGCCGATCACCCACGGCGCGAGCACCAGCAGCGCGGTGGCGGCGGGCACCACGACGGCGGCGCTGGTGCGCAGGGCGTACGCGACGTCGCGCCGCACCCCGGCCAGATCGCCGTCGGCCGCGGCCCGGCTCATCCGGGGCATCAGCGCGGTGACCAGCGAGACGGTGATGATGCCCTGCGGGACGACCCAGAGCTGATAGGCGTAGCTGTACGCGGTGTAGCCCGCCCCGCCCGCGACGCCCTGCTCGACGGCGTGCTGTCCGGTGGCGGTGGAGAGCCGGGTGACGACCCAGTAGGCGAGCTGGTTGGTGAGGACCAGCAGGACCAGCCAGCCGGCCGCCCGGACGGGCCGGGTCAGTCCGCTGCCGCGCCAGTCGAACCGGGGCCGCCAGCGGAACCTCGCGGCCCGCAGCGCGGGAATCAGGGCGAGGGTCTGGACGGCTATCCCGGCGGTGGTGCCCCAGCCCAGGAGGTGGGCGTCCGCACCGGAGAGGGTGCCGTCGGAGTCGGCGGCGACCGCGATGTAGAGGCCGAACACCCCGATGATCACGACGTTGTTGAGGACCGGGGTCCACATCATCGCGCCGAACCGGCCGCGGGCGCCGAGGACCTGGCCGAGCAGGGTGAAGAGCCCGTAGAAGAGGATCTGCGGCAGGCAGTAGCGGGCCAGTGCGACGGTGAGTTCGGCCTGGCGGTCGTCGTAGTCCGTGTAGAGCCCGACGATGAGGGGAGCCGCCGCCACGGCGAGCGCGGTGAGCGCGAGGAGGCCGACGGTGCACAGGGTGAGCAGCCGGTCGGTGTACGCCGCTCCCCCGTCGGCGTGCTCCTTGGCGGCCCTGACCAGTTCGGGGACGAAGACCGCGTTGAGCGCGCCGCCGATGAGCAGGATGTACAGGATGTTGGGCACGGTGTTGGCGACCGCGTAGCCGTCCGCGGTCAGGCCGGTGCCGAGTGCGGCGACGACGACGGCCGAGCGGACGAAGCCGGTGGCGCGCGAGACGACGGAGCCGGCCGCCATCACGGCCCCGTCGCGCAGCACCGAGGCGGACCGGGGCGGGGCCTCGGCGGGCGGCCGGCTCTCCCGGTCCGCCTCGGTCCACTCCGGCGTGCCGGCCGCGTTCACGCTCACTGGTCGTCTCCCGTGTCCTGAGGTTCTGGCCGACGGTGGAGGGTACTCCGGGCCGAGGAGTGAGGTTTCCCCGGGGACGGGACGGAACCCGACATGAGGGAAATGCCTCTCCCCTGCTGAGCGCCCCTGCCCTGGAGGTTTTTCCGTTGAGTTCCGCACGTCCGCACATCCGTCGTACCGCCCCGGCCGGCCGGAGGGCCAGGCTCGCCCTGACCGGTCCGGCGGCCCTGCTCGCCGCCGCGCTCACCGCGTGCTCGGGCGGCTCGTCGGGCTCCGCCGATGCGGGCGGGGACGGCAAGGCGCCCGACACCAGCATCTCGGTGAACCTCACGGGCAGGGCGGCGGCGCCCGGCGGGCCGGTGAAGGTGACGCTGGCGCACGGGAAGCTGACGGCGGTGTCGGTGACGGCGGGCGGGAGCGGTGCGCTGGCCGGGAGGATATCCGCCGACGGCCGGAGCTGGACGTCCGAGCGGGTCGCCGTACCGGGCACCGGGTACACGGTCGAGGCGTTGGACGCGGACGGCGGCAGCGACCGGGCGACGTTCGCCACCGCCGGGGCCGAGAAGGTCAACAAGCTGTCGCTCGCGCCCGGGAAGAACACGACCGTGGGCATCGCGCAGCCGCTGTCCGTGGTCTTCGACCACCCGGTGAAGGACAAGGCGGCCGTCGAGAAGGCCCTGCGGGTCTCCACGTCCAACGACACCGAGGGTTCCTGGGGCTGGCTCCAGGACTACTCGGGCAAGGACCGTGTCGACTGGCGACCCGAGAAGTACTGGAAGCCCGGCACGAAGGTCACCCTGGACGCGCGGCTGAACGGGGTCGACACGGGGGCCGACGGCGGCTGGTTCGTCCGCGACTACACGACGACGTTCACCATCGGCGCGGCCCAGGTGGTCGAGGTCGACCTCGACCGGCACCGGCTCGCCCTGCGCCGGGAGGGGAAGCAGGTCCTGGACGTCCCCATGTCGGCGGGCACCCCGGGCGGCGACAAGGCCTCCTGGCGGGGCACGGCGGTCCTGATGTCGAAGGAGGGCACCATCAACATGCGCTCCGAGACGGTGGGCCTCGGTGACGCCTACGACAAGATGGTCGACTACTCGATGCGGCTGACCTGGTCGGGGATGTACGCGCACGCGGCCCCCTGGAACGCGGGCTATTTCGGCCAGGCCAACCGGAGTTCGGGCTGTGTCGGGATGAGCGACGCCGATGCGGCCGCCCTGTACGGACAGGTGCGGGTGGGCGACCCGTTCGAGATGTCCGGCGCGGACGCCAAGGGTCCGGTGGCCGAGGGCAACGGGTACGGCGCGTGGAACGTCCCGTGGGCGGACTGGGCGGCCAAGAGCGCCCTGAAGTGACCCGGCAGCGCCCGTTCCGGCCCCGGGGACACTACTGACACCACGTCCAACAATCGTTACCTTCACGCAACGCACCGGGTAGTTACCAGCGGTAAACGTCCGGGTTACCGTCGGGTCACTTTGCACTGACACGCGCGAGGAGTGACCCGTGGCACGTCCGAAACCGGCACTGCGCACCACCGCTTCGATCACCACCGCCGTCGCCCTGCTCGCCGGGGGCGCGCTCGTCGCCGCCCCGGTGGCGACCGCCGCCCCCGCACCCGTCGCCGCGCCCGCGGGCACGGCGGCCGAGGGCCTGACGTTCCATGACATCCCCGGCTCCGGGGGCATCACGCTCAAGGGCAATGTGTTCACCCCGGCCGGAGCCCCCGCCGGGGCGAAGCATCCGCTGATCGTCTTCCCGACGAGCTGGGCCATGCCGCAGATCGAGTATCTGGCGCAGGCCCAGAAGCTCGCCGACTCCGGTTATGTCGTGGTGAGTTACACCTCGCGCGGCTTCTGGCTCTCCGGCGGGAAGATCGAGGTGGCCGGTCCGCCGGACATCGCGGACGCCTCCGCCGTCATCGACTGGGCGCTGGAGCACACCTCCGCCGACCCGGACCGCGTCGGCATGGGCGGCGTCTCCTACGGCGCGGGCATCAGCCTCCTGGCGGCCGGACACGATCCGCGCATCAAGGCCGTGGCCGCGCTCAGCGGCTGGGCCGATCTGATCGACTCGATCTACAGCGGCCGCACCCAGCACCTCCAGGCCGCCGCCCTGCTCGGGGGCCTGGGTCTGGTCACCGGCCGCCCCGGCGACGAACTGACGCGGACGCTCAAGGACTTCCTCGGCTCCAACCTGGACAAGGAGCCGGAGATGATCGCCTGGGGGAAGAAGCGCTCCCCCGCGACGTATCTGGACGAGATCAACGCCAACGGCGCGGCGATCATGATGGGCAACGCCTGGGGCGACACGATCTTCCCGCCCAACCAGTACGCCTCGTTCTACGACAAGCTCACCGGCCCCAAGCGGCTGGAGTTCCGCCCCGGCGACCACGCCACCGCCGAGGCCACCGGTCTGCTCGGGCTGCCGAACGACACCTGGACGAGCACCCGCCGCTGGTTCGACCGCTATCTCAAGGACGAGCGCAACGGCATCGACACCGAACAGCCCGTGCAGCTCGCATCCCGTACGGACAAGGGGTACGAGGGCTACCCGGACTGGAAGTCCGTGGGCGCCGTGAAGAACCGGATCCCGCTGGACGGCACGAAGAAGGTCCGGGCGAACGTCGACTCCGGCGCGAACGGCGGCATCTCGATCCTGTCCAACGCCCTGGACCAGTTCCTGAAGCTGCCGCCGATGGTCTCCGTACCCCTGCTGCCGCGCTCCTTCGCGAGCGTGTGGCAGTCGGAGCGGTACGCCGTCGAGCAGCGGATCCGGGGCACGTCCGCGCTGCACACCACCGTCACCGCCACGAAGCCGAGCGGCACCCTCGTCGCGTATCTCTACGACGTGGGGCCGCTCGGCATCGGCAAGCTGGTCAGCAATGCTCCCTACACCTTCCACGGGCAGACGCCGGGCCGGCCGTTCCCCGTCGACGTGGAGCTGTTCTCCACGGCCTACGACGTCCCGGCCGGTCACCGGCTCGCCCTGGTGATCGACACCGTCGATCCGCTGTACATCGAGCACAACCCGACCGGCGCGCAGCTGACCTTCTCCTCGCCCGGCACGGACCCGAGTCATCTCTCGGTCCCGCTGCGCGAGAAGTGATCACCGACTGCTGCCGGGCGGGCAGGGCCCGGCTACTGCCCTCCCGGCAGCAGCGTCCCCGGTTCGGCCGGGGCCACCCCCACCGCCTTCGTCTTCGGATTGCGCCGCTGACGACGGGCCACCCAGGTGGCGAACCACGAGAGCAGCATGCACATCCCGATGTAGATCGGGGAGATCACCATCACGACGGGGATGAAGGGAAGATCGTAGTCGAGATTCGACGCGATCAGCTTTCCGGCGTGGAGGAATTCCTCGTAGGTGATCAGATAGCCCAGTGAGGTGTCCTTGAGCGCGACCACCAGTTGACTGATGATGGTCGGCAGCATCGCGCGTACGGCCTGGGGAGCCAGGACGAACGTGGTGACCTGCGTCTTGCGCATCCCGAGCGCGTACGCGGCCTCGCGCTGGCCCCGGTCCACGGAGTTGATCCCGGTGCGGAACACCTCCGCGAGGACGGAGCCGTTGTAGAGGGTGAGCCCGGCGACCAGGGCGGGCAGCGGCTGGACCTTCAGCGCCACGAAGATGAAGAAGATCATCACCAGCACCGGCATGGCCCGGAAGAACTCGACCAGCAGGGTGGAGAGCCAGCGCAGCACCCGGTGTTCGGAGAGCCGGCCGACCGCGAGGACCGCGCCCAGGGCGAGCGAGAGAACCGCGGCGTACGCGAACGCCTTGAGGGTGTTGCCGAGCCCGCGCAGCAGCAGTTCCTGGATCCCCTTGTACTCGAAGGGCGTCCATTTCTCGGCGGTGAACTGGTCGGTGTCGAACAGCAGATAGACGATCCAGCCGAACAGCGCCACGATGACGACGGTCGAGCCGATCCCGTACATCAGGTGCCGCTTGCGGGTCACCGGCCCGGGGATGTCGTAGAGCGCGGTGGCCGCGGGCAGCGACGGCCCGCGGGTGAGGGTCTTGGTCATCGTGCCACTCCCCAGCGCTTCTCCATCACGTTGAACACCGCGCTGATGGTCAGGGTGATGATCAGGTAGCCGACGGCGATCCAGATGAAGGACCAGATGATGCTGTAGCCCAGCTCGTTGAGCGTCTTGTAGGTGCCGAGGAGTTCCGTGACGCTGAACGCCCCGGCGATCGCGGAGTTCTTCGCCAGCGCGATCAGGGTCGAGCCGACCGGCGGGATCACCGACCGGAACGCCTGCGGCAGCACGACGGTGCTCAGGGTCTGGCCGAAGTTCATGCCGAGGCTGCGGGCGGCCTCGCCCTGGCCCCTGGGCACGGTGTTGATGCCGGAGCGCAGCACCTCGCAGATGAACGCCGAGGTGTAGCAGCCGAGCGCCAGCACGGCGAAGACCTGGAACGGCAGGACGAGCCCGAAGCGGGGCAGGCCGAGCAGGACGGCGAAGAACAGCAGCGTCAGCGGGGTGTTGCGGAGCACGGCGACCCAGACCGTGCCCAGCACCCGGAAGGAGCCGACGGGCGCGACTCGGAAGGACGCCATCAGGAATCCGAGGACGAGCGCCAGCGCGGAGGCGTAGACGGTCAGCTCGACGGTGCCGAGGAAGCCCTTGCCGTAGAGGGAGAAGTTCTCGGTCAGTACATCCATGGGTGGGGCCGTCCCTTCAGTTCGCCGGGTAGCGGTCGATGGGCGGCGGGGTCGGCGCGGGGGCTCCGGAGAGGCCCAGCGTCGCGTCGTACGCCTTCTTCCAGTTGCCGTCCTTCTCGTTGGCCTCCAGCGCGTCGTTGAGCGCCGCGCGCAGCGCGTTGTCGCCGCGCGGTACGCCGATGCCGTACGGCTCCTCGGAGAAGGGCTTGCCGACGACCTTCATCTCGTCGGGCGCCTTGGCCGCGAAGCCCAGCAGGATCGCGTCATCGGTGGTGACGGCGTCGACCTGGTAGGTGAGCAGGTTGTCGACGCAGATCGAGTAGGTGTCGTAGGCGACGAGGGTCGCCTTGGGGTAGTCGGCGGCGATGCGCTGGTAGGGCGTGGAGCCGGCCGCCGAGCAGACGGTCTTGCCCGCCAGGTCCTGCGGCCCCTGGATGTCGTTCTCGTCGGTGCGCACCAGCAGGCCCTGGCCCGCCATGTAGTAGGGGCCGGCGAAGCCGACGAGCTTCTTGCGCATGTCGTTGATGGTGTAGGTGCCGACGTAGTAGTCGATCTGGCCGTTCTGCAGGGCCGTCTCCCGGTTGGCGGAGGCGATCGTGCGGAAGCTGATCGTCTTCGGCTCGAAGCCGATCGAGGCCGCCAGCATCCGGGCGATCTCGATGTCGAAGCCGGAGTAGATCCCGCTCGCCGGGTCCTTCTCCCCCAGGTAGGGCTGGTCCTCCTTGGCGCCGACCACCAGCCGGCCGCGCTTCTTCGCCTTGGTCCAGGTGCGGGAGTCGGGCAGTTCGAAGCCGGTGTCGACCTGGTACACGGGCAGCGCCTCGGGCTTGGGTCCTTTGACCGGCGGGCTGCCGTCCCTGCCGCAGCCCGCGGCGAGTGCGGCGAGCAGGAGACCGGCCACGAGGGCTGCGGCCCTGCTCGTACGCGTGTTCCTCGTGCGCAACATGGAAGCCCCCCTCAGTGCTTGAGGATCTTGGACAGGAAGTCCTTGGCGCGGTCGCTCGAAGGGTTCGTGAAGAAGTCCTCCGGGGTGCGGTCCTCGACGACACAGCCGTCGGACATGAAGACGACGCGGTTGGCCGCGGAGCGGGCGAAGCCCATCTCGTGGGTGACCACGACCATGGTCATGCCGTCCCGGGCGAGCTGCTGCATGACCTCCAGCACCTCGTTGATCATCTCCGGGTCGAGCGCCGAGGTGGGCTCGTCGAAGAGGAGCGCCTTGGGGTCCATGGCCAGGGCGCGGGCGATCGCCACCCGCTGCTGCTGGCCGCCGGAGAGCTGGGCGGGGAACTTGTCGGCGTGAGCGGCCAGGCCGACCCGCTCCAGCAGCTCACGGGAGCGCTGGTCGGCCTCGTCCTTCTTGCGCTTGCGGACCTTGAGCTGAGCCAACGAGACGTTGTCCAGCACGGTCTTGTGGGCGAAGAGGTTGAACGACTGGAAGACCATGCCGACTTCGGCACGGAGCCGGGCCAGGCCCTTGCCCTCCTCGGGAAGGGGTCTGCCGTCGATCGTGATGCTGCCGGACTCGATCGTCTCCAGCCGGTTGATCGCCCGGCACAGGGTGGATTTCCCGGAGCCGGAGGGGCCGATGACCACCACCACCTCCCCCCGGCCGACGGTGAGATTGATGTCCTGAAGTACGTGCAACTCCCCGAAGTGTTTGTTGACGTCCCTCAGTTCGATCAACGGATCGACGGCCATGCGCTGCCCTACCCACTTGTCGCTGTGTCGAGGTCAGCGCAAACTATCCATCCCGAAAAGGGACTTCGCACCCGACACGCGTAAATGGCGCAAAAGGCTGTTTATCTAGATTAGGCGAGGAGGGCGGGGACCGGCCGGCTCCCGGCTCAGTTCTCCGCGGACTCCGCGTACACCTGGGAGAGCTCCGGGCTGCCCGCCATCGCCCAGTCGAGTCCGGCCGCGACGACGTCGATCTCCCGGCCGGACTCCAGCCGCACCACGGGCTGGCCGCTCGGCCAGACGTCCCACGCGGCGCCCGGGACAGTCCGCACGATCACCGTGCCGAGATAGAGACCGGCGTCGTTGCCGAGCCAGGGAAGCTCCTCGGGGTCGTCGCGCCAACGGGGCGGCAGCTGGTCGAGCGCGGTCAACGAAGCGGGGGTGTCGTCGAGTTCGAGTCCGTGGTGCCCCGCCCGGACGCGCAGCAGTTCGCATTCGGCGAGCAGCTCGGCCACGCCGTCGGGATCGGCCTCGACGGCGGCCGCGAGCGCGCCTCCCTGCGTACCACCCTGACGCTTACGCCAGTTGTCCAAGAAAGGGATGTTCATACCACTAGGGTCCCATCCCGGCCAGGTTCCGCACCACAGGGCGCGCGGCGTTCACCGTTCCCCCACCCCGCTCCGGCCGGGAAACCGAGCGGATATCTAAGGTACGCACATGAGTGCACAGGCGTACGTCGCGGAACTGTTCTCGCTGGAAGGCCGGGTGGCGGTGGTGACCGGCGGCAGTTCCGGCATCGGCCGGGCGATCACCGGCGCGCTGGCACGGGCCGGCGCGGGCGTCGTGGTGGTGGCCCGCCGGGAGGCGGAGCTGAGGGCGACGGTGGACGAGCTGACCGCCGAGGGCTGCCGGGCGGCCTGGGTGAGCGCGGACCTGAGCACCGCCGAGGGGACGCTCGCGGGGGCGGCGGAGGCCGTGGAGGCGTTCGGCGAGCCGGACATCCTGGTGAACTGCGCAGGGATCAATCTGCGGCCGCCGATGACGGAGCTGGACGAGGACGTCTGGGACACCACGATGGCGGTGAACCTGAAGGCGCCGTTCCTGCTGGGGCAGCGCTTCGGACCGGGGATGGCCGAGCGCGGCTACGGGCGGATCATCCACGTCACCTCGCAGCAGGCGCACCGGGCCTTCGTGAACAGCGGTGCGTACGGAGTGTCCAAGGGCGGCCTGGAGTCCCTGGCCCGCTCGCAGGCCGAGGCCTGGTCGCCGCACGGCGTCACCGTGAACACCCTGGTGCCCGGGTTCGTGCTGACGCCGCTGAACGAGCGCCTCGCGTCGGACCCGGAGAAGGTGGCGTCGCTCGCCGCCCGGACCCTGACCGGCCGCAACGGGCTCGCGGAGGACTTCGCGGGGGCGGCGGTGTTCCTGGCGGGGCGCTCCTCGGCGTACGTCACCGGGCAGTCGGTGTTCGTGGACGGCGGGTTCTCGGTGCACTGAGGGTCCCGGCGCACGAAGGCCCCGGCCGTCCACGACCCGCGGTCCTCAGGACGACTGCTGCCAGAGGGCCGCGGCCGCTTCGGTCACCGCCGCGTCGACAGCCGCCGAGGTGGCGTCCTTCTCCACGCCGAGGCCGGTCAGCACGCCGGAGCCGTCCTCGAACTCCAGGAGGGCGAGCAGGACGTGCTCGGTGCCGACGTAGTTGTGCCCGAGCCGGAGCGCCTCGCGGAAGGTCAGCTCCAGGACCTTGCGGGAGTCCGCGTCGTACGGGATCAGCTCGGGCACCTCGTCCGCGGCGGCGGGCAGTGCGGCGACCGCGGCGGTGCGCACGGACTCCGCCGGCACGCCCTGCCCGGTGAGGACCCGGGCGGCGATACCCTCGGGCTCGGCGAGCAGGCCGAGCACCAGGTGGGCGGGGAGGATCTCGGCGTGCCGGGCGGCCTGGGCCTCGTTGTGGGAGGCCATGACGACGTTGCGGGCGCGCTGGGTGAAGCGGCCGAAGCCCTGGCTCGGGTCCAGGTCGGAGGCGCTCTCGCCCTTCTTGGCCACGAAACGCTTCTGGGCCGCCTGGCGGGTGACCCCCATGCTGCGGCCGATGTCCGTCCAGGAGGCGCCGGAGCGGCGCGCCTGGTCCACGAAGTGGCCGATCAGGTGGTCGGCCACATCGCCGAGGTGGTCGGCGGCGATGACCGCGCCGGAGAGCTGCTCCAGGGCGTCGGTGTTGGACTTCTTGATGGCCTCGATCAGGTCGTCGAGGCGCACGGAGGGTGTGGCGGAAAGAGGATGCGTCATGCGTCAACCGTAAGTTGACACCCGGGTGGTGTCAACCTTCGGTTGTCAGTGGGCCCGGCCTCTCTTCCCGCCTCCCTCGCGCCCGGCGGCTCCTCAGAGCTCGAGGTCGACGACCACCGGGGCGTGGTCGGAGGCGCCCTTGCCCTTGCGCTCCTCGCGGTCGACGTAGCTGTCCTTGACGGCGGCGGTGAACGGGGCGTTGCCGAAGGTCAGGTCGATCCGCATGCCCTTGTTCTTGGGGAACCGCA
Organism: Streptomyces sp. NPDC020884; assembly: GCF_044333935.1. Lineage (NCBI taxonomy): Bacteria > Bacillati > Actinomycetota > Actinomycetes > Kitasatosporales > Streptomycetaceae > Streptomyces > Streptomyces sp. NPDC020884. The sequence continues at coordinate 82,870 of NZ_JBIRRY010000006.1, forward strand.
GCTCGCGGTAGTCCCAGAAGGTGTAGGCGCGGTCGTACTTGAGGGGGCGGGGCAGCACCTCGCTCAGGCCCTCCGCCTCCAGGGCCGCGAGGGCGGCGCGCTCGGCGGGTGTCACATGCGTGGCGCCTGCGAACAGCGCCGGGTCCCAGACGTCCTCGTCGGTCGGGGCCACGTTGAAGTCGCCCAGGACCGCGAACGGCAGGGTCCCCGCGGCGTCCGCGGCCACGGCCTTCCGCAGGGCCTGGAGCCAGCGCAGCTTGTACGCGTAGTGCTCGTGCTCGACCTCGCGGCCGTTGGGCACATACACCGACCAGAGGCGCAGCGGGCCGCAGGTCGCCGAGATCGCGCGGGGCTCCTGCACCCCGTCGTACTCCGGGCCGTCGGGCAGCCCGCTGACGACGTCGGTGAGACCGACCCGGGAGAGCAGCGCGACCCCGTTCCACCGGCCGGTGGCGTTGACCGCGGACTCGTAGCCCAGCTCGGCGAGCGCGGCGGTGGGGAACTGCTCCGCCGTGCACTTGGTCTCCTGGATGCACAGCACATCGGTGCCGCTGCTCTCCAGCCAGGCCAGAAGCCTCGGCAGCCGGGCGGTGATCGAATTGACGTTATAGGTGGCGATGCGCATGGCAGCCAACCTAGCGGCTCCCACTGACAGTCGCCGGAGGCCTCACAGCTCGGTGACGCCGCCCGGTGCCAGCCGGCCGTGGTCCGCGCCGCCCAGGGCCCCGATCTGGTGGTCGTAGATCGGCCGTGCCAGATCGGTCAGCAGGGCGTCGTGGACGTCGATGGCCCGCCGCGGCTTCACCTCGCGTACGTAGTCGATGACCTCGGAGATCTTGCTCCAGGGGGCCATCACCGGCAACAGGAGGGTGTCGACGGGGCGGTCGGGAACGGTGAGCGCGTCGCCGGGGTGGAAGACCGAGCCGTCGACGAGGAAGCCGACGTTGGTGACCCGCGGGAGGTCCGGGTGGATCACCGCGTGCAGCTCGCCGTGCACGGTGACGTCGAATCCGGCGGCGGCGAACGCGTCCCCGTCGCCCACGGTGTGCACCCGCCCCGGGAAGGCGGCCGAGAGCTGCCCGGCCACGCTGCGCAGGGTCCAGATCTCGGCCGCCGGGTTCGCTTCCAGCCCCGCCCGCAGCCGCGCCTCGTTGAAGTGGTCCGGGTGCTCGTGCGTCACCAGCACGACATCGGCGCCGAGGGCCGCGTCGTCCTCGGAGAAGCCACCGGGGTCGATCACCAGGACCCGCCCCTCCTTCTCGATCCGGACGCAGGAGTGGGTCTTCTTGGTGAGGGTGAGTGCCGAAGGCGATGCGTTCATCACCCCATCCTGCTACGCCGGCGGCGTGGTTTCCTCCTGGATCACCTTCTGCGCGATGGCGAAGGCGGCCCCGGCGGCCGGAATGCCGCAGTAGACGGCGGTCTGGAGCAGGACCTCCCTGATCTCGGCGGGCGTCAGGCCGTTGCGCAGGGCGGCGCGGGTGTGCGCGGCCAGGCTCTCCAGGTGGCCGGAGGCGACGAGCGCGGTGAGCGTGATGCAACTGCGGGTGCGGCGGTCGAGGCCGTCCCGGCTCCAGACCTCGCCCCAGGCGTACCGGGTGACCAGCTCCTGGAAGTCCTCGGTGAACCCGTCGGCCGAGGCGTTCACCGCGTCGACATGGGCGTCCCCCAGCACCTCCCGGCGTACCTTCGTGCCCTGCTCGTGCCGGTCGTCCGGCGTCGGCGCGAGGGTCTCGGGCAGGGCGGCGGCCGGGGCTATCTCGGCCACCGGGGCGAACGGGGTGGCGGGCGTCGCGGGCCCGGGGACGAGGGGCAGCACGGGGATGGCGGCCGAGGTGTCCTGCTGCCAGGCGGTGGAGAAGTGCATCAGGAGCAGGTCGCTGACGGCGGCGGGCTGCTCCACGGGCGCGAGGTGCGAGGCGCCGGGGACGAGCGCGAGGCGGGCGTCCGGGATCCCGGCGACCAGCGTGCGGGCCTCGGCGGGCCCGGTGACCTGGTCCTCCGCCCCGACCAGGACCAGGGTGGGGACGCCGATCCGGCCCAGCGCGCCGCGGATGTCGAACGCGGCGAGCGCCTCGCAGGCGGCGATGTAGCACCCGGGGTCGGTGGTGCGGACCATCTGCACGGCCCATTCGACGATGGCGGGCTGCGCGGCGGCGAAGCCCGGGGTGAACCAGCGCTCCGGCGCGGTCCGGGCCACCGGCTCCAGGCCGTTGGTGCGGACGATCACGCCGCGCCGGCGGAACTCGTCGGCCGTGCCGAACCGGGGCGAGGAGGCGACGAGCGCCAGCGAGGCGACCCGGTGCGGGTGGCGCAGGGCCAGGTCCGCGCCGACCGCCCCGCCGATCGAGCAGCCCGCGTAGCCGAAGCGCTGGACGCCGAGGCCGTCCAGCGTCGCGAGCAGCCGGTCGGACAGATCGGCGACGGAGGCGGCGGCATGGGCGGGCGCGCCGCCGTGGCCGGGCAGGTCGTAGCGGAAGATCCGCCAGTGCTGGGACAGCTCGGGTATCTGGCGATCCCACATGTGCCACGTCGTCCCGAGCGAGGGTCCGATCACCAGGACCGGGGCGTCCTCAGGCCCGTCGAAGCGGTATTGCAGGGTGCTGGATGGTGTTTCACTCACCCGCCAGACCCTCTCATCTCTCGCCGCCCCTCGCGTCGCCGGGGGCGTCCCCCGCCGCTCCGGACCCTTCTCCGGGGACCGGGTCCCGGGTACGGGGAGCCCGGCGGCCGACGTCGGGAAGGAAGTCGACGGAACGGAGGAAGAGGAATCCGACGACTTCTGCGCGGATATGTTCTCGACGGCCGCCTCGAGCCGGAACGATATTCCGGTGCGGATATCCGTTGTGCCCTGTATCTGCTCGCCTACGAGAAGGTATTGCGGGGTACGCGCCGAAAGCGAAAATGGGGCCGTGAACGCCCGTGCGAAAATACCGCCCCGCGCCGCCCCGGCCCCACCGCGGGATGCGGTGGGGCCGGGCGGTGGTCAGCCGGTGCGGTTGTAGATCGCCGTGCCGGGGCAGCCGGTGTAGCCGAGGCGGTAGCCGCAACCGCTGTACTGGCCGCCGCCGTTCTGCCACGTCCAGCCGCCGATGGTGCGGCCGTTCAGCCAGGTGTACTGACCGTTGAGGTTGGCGTCGTAGGTGCGCAGGCTCCAGTGCACATGGGCTCCGGTCGCGCTGCCGCCGGCGCAGACGTCGGTGCCGATGGTGCCGAGCGAGGCGCTGCTCGCGACCTGCGTTCCGTTGTAGTACGTCGCGTTGTGCATGTGGTAGTAGTCGGTCGAGAAGCCGCCCGGGTGGATGACCCTGGTCCAGCCGCCGCCCGCGCCGCACATCGAGGTCGCCGTGCCTTCACGGGACGAACGGACGCGGCCGCTGGCGTTGCCGCCCGCGAAGTCGAGGGCACTCCAGTAGCCGGTCGCGCCGTCGTGGGCGTGCGGGCCCCCGGTGACCGTCATGTAGTAGTCGGGCATCCAGGGCAGCAGCAGCCCGTTGGTGTTGGCCAGGACCCCCAGGGACGGCTCCTCCCGCAGGGGCGACGCCTCGTTCCGCGCCACCGCCCCCTGCCGCGTGTACGCCGTCATCGTCTTCCGCTCCGCCTTGCCGACCAGCGGGGACTCGGCGACGTACGCGGCGAATTCGCCGTCGCCCTCGAGGCCGGCGACCCAACGCCCCTCCTCGCGGTGGGCGATGTAGAGCCAGCCCTCGGGCTGACCGTGGCGGTCGCGCGGCGCCTCGATGTACGCGACGCCACGGGCCCAGTCGCGCGAGACGGTGCGGACGTCGACGACCACCTTGCGGCCCTCGTCGGCGAACTTGTCGACGGCGGCCTTCGGGGCGAGGCCCCCGGCATCGTGGGTCTGGGTGAGGACGTCGGTGGAGACCGCGTCGACCAGGGCCTCACGGTCGGCGCCGAGACGGTCGGCGACCGCGGCCGGCATCTTCACGGTGACGCCCGCGGACGACGAGGGGGAGGCGGTCACCGGGGCCGGGCCCCGGGAGGTCGCCATCGCCGCGGGCACGGCGCTGAGCAGCCCGGTGACGGCGAGGGCGACGACCGTGGTTCTGACGGACAGCCTGGAGAACATGGGCGAGATCCCTTCTGGGCAGGCGGTGCCTGCCGGGCGGACAGAAGCGAGCAGGTGGTGGAACGTGGCCGCGCCGTACACGTTGTCGGAATCGAGTCATTTCGATCGGATAACCGTGGGCGTCCCAGAAGTCCTGTTTCTCTTATCCACTCGCCCCGTGAACCGCTTGACGGCCGTTGAATTCGGCGGGAGGACTTCCGTCCGGACGACGACTCGGCCAGGGCGCAGCCTGGCAAGTCGGCCGAACAATTGTCAATGTTCAGTCAAAAAAACGGCGTGGCAGGATCCTGTCAGCCACACCGGCGCCATCTCTTCGGGCCTTTTCCCGAACGCGCAATGTCCGGCCCGCGGGAAGGAGCGAAATCCGGCCGCGGGAAAGGCTTCGGGTCAGGGGGTCGCCGCCGACACCACGTAGACCACAGGGCTGGCCGGATCGGTCATATTGACCGTGATGTTCAGCGTGGGGCGCGGCTTCTTGTTGCTGTGCGTGGTGCTGGCCCAGTGCTCGGTCGGGCCGAAGGACCAACCGGTGATCTTGACGTCCCGCGGGTTGACGTCGATCGTGTCGGGCTCCAGCGCCGCGCGTCCGGTGCCCACGCCGGTCAGGAAGCGGTCCAGACCGGCGGAGGTCGTCCGGAACTTCGCGTACATCCGGCTGGCTTTCCAGTTGTTCGTCTCGTAGTACTGGACGCCGAGCCCGTTGCCGGGGATCGGGATCTCGAAGATCCGGCGCTGCATCTTGGAGGGCCAGCCGTCGCGGAGGCCCTGGGCGGACGCCTCGGTCTCCTTGTCCTTGCCCGAGCGGCGGCTCTGGCCGGCCGAGATCAGCAGGTAGCCCGCGGGGATGCCGATCAGCAGCACGATGATCGTGGCGGTGATGAACCGCCGCTTGAAGACATGCCGGGGGTCCTCGGGCGGCTTGCCCTCGCCGTCGCCCGGGGACTCCGACTGGTGCGGCACCACGGGGTGCTCGGCTGCGATCATGATCAGGTGGTCCCTAAGGTGCTGCGGTGACGGCGTACTGAAGGGTGGACGCCGGAAAGGGCGGCTGCGGTTCAGTCGGCGGTACGGGTCGACCGGGTGTTGCGGATGGTGCTCGCCGCCTGGTCGTAGATCTGGGCGTACCGCTCGTACCGCTCGACGCGCCGCCGGTTGGCCCGGCGGAATCGGCGGGCGACCAGCCGGGCCAGGTCCGCGGCGCCGACCATACCCGCCTCGGGGCCGAGCTGCGCCTTCGCGATCCGGGCCTCGGGGCGGTAGCCGCGACCGGTGAGGTGGCGTTTGAAGGCGTCCCTGGCCGGGCCGATCAGGAGGTCGTCGGCGGCGCTGACGCCGCCTCCGATCACGAAGCAGGAGGGGTCGAGCGCGGCGGCCAGGTTGGCGATGCCGACGCCGAGCCACTGACCGATGTCCTGGAGGAGCTCGATGCACATCGCATCGCCCTCGCGGGCCAGTTCGGTGATGAGCGGGCCGGTGATGTCGGGGATGTTGCCCTTCACCCGGTCCAGCAGATAGTGCGCGACCGGGGAGTCGGCGGCGGCCAGCTCCCTGGCCTCGCGGACCAGGGCGTTGCCGGAGCTGTACTGCTCCCAGCAGCCGCGGTTGCCGCAGGGGCAGCGGTGGCCCTGCGGCACGACCTGCATGTGGCCGAACTCACCGGCCACCCCGTACTTGCCGCGCTTGACCTGACCGTCCTCCAGGATCGCGCCGCCGATGCCCGTGCCGAGCGTGATCATGACGAGGTGGTCCTCGCCGCGGCCCGCTCCGAAGCGCCATTCCGCCCAGGCGGCGGTGTTGGCGTCGTTGTCGACCATGACGGGGACCACGAGGCGGGAGGCGATGGCGTCGCGCAGGGGTTCGTCGCGCCAGGCCAGGTGCGGGGCGAACAGGACCTTGGAGCGGTCGGCGTCCACCCAGCCCGCCGCGCCGATGCCCACCGCGTGGACGTCGTGCCGGTCGGAGAGGTCCAGCACCAGCTCGACGATGGTGTCCTCGACGACCTTGGGGCTCTTGGACTTGTCGGGCGTCTCGGTGCGCAGCTGTTCCAGGATGTTGCCGTCGGCGTCGACGACGCCCGCCATCACCTTCGTACCGCCGATGTCGATCCCGACCGTGGGGACCCGGGGTGCGGTGAGGTGCGAGCGGCGCTCCTTGGTGCCGACTGTCTTGAGGACGGTGGCGCGGGCGGAGCCGCGGTGTGCGAAGTCGCGGTACGTGCTCATCGTCCCTGCGGGGTCTGGGGGGCCGGGCCGCTGTCGCGGCCGGCGGCGGACGGCGCCCGCCGCGCTCGATTCTGCCACTGCCCGGCCCCCGGGGGCCCGTGGGCGGGGTCGGCCGCGCCGGGGCGGTCGCCGCTCAGGGGGTGCCGTCGGCCGGGCCGTGGCTGCCCGGGAGGGTGGGGGTCGGGGTGCGCTCCAGCTCGTGGCTGAGCTCCTCCAGCTCGCTGCCGCCCGCCATCTGCCGGGTCAGTTCGTCCAGCGTGACGTCGTCCTTGGTGTGGCTGCCGGACATCACGCCGCGCTTGAGGAGGACGAACCGGTCGCCGACGAGGTGGGCGTGGTGCGGGTTGTGCGTGATGAGGACCACGCCGAGGCCGGCGTCGCGGGCGGCCGCGACGTACTTGAGGACCACGCCGGACTGTTTGACGCCGAGCGCGGCGGTCGGCTCGTCCAGCACAAGGACCTTGGCGCCGAAGTAGACGGCGCGGGCGATGGCCACGCACTGGCGCTCACCGCCGGAGAGCGTGCCGATGGGCTGGTCGACGTCGCGCAGGTCGATGCCCATGCGGAGCAGTTCGGTACGGGTCGTCTCGCGCATCTTCCGGACGTCGAGGCGCTTGAAGGGGCCGGCGCCGAGCGTGGGCTCGGAGCCGAGGAAGAAGTTCCGCCAGACCGGCATCAGCGGGACGACGGCGAGGTCCTGGTAGACGGTGGCGATGCCCCGGTCCAGGGCGTCGCGCGGGTTGGCGAGGGCGGTCTCCTCGCCGTCGATCAGGAAGCGCCCGGCGTCGTGCCGGTGCAGCCCCGCGATGATCTTGATGAGGGTGGACTTGCCGGCGCCGTTGTCGCCGAGGACGCAGGTGATCTCGCCCGCGTGGACCTCCAGCGAGACATGCTCCAGGGCCTTGATGTTCCCGTAGAACTTGCTGACGTCGTCCAGCGCGACCAGCGGGCCGACGGTCGTTCCCGCGGTCTCTTCAGGGGTGGCCGTCATGACGTCGCCTCCGCGCGCTTGCGCACCCACGCGTTGAGCAGGGTGGCCAGGAGCAGCATCGCTCCCAGGAAGAATTTGAACCAGTCCGGGTTCCACTCGGCGTAGACGATGCCCTTGCTGGTCATGCCGAAGATGAAGGCGCCGACCGCCGAGCCGATCGCGGAGCCGTAGCCGCCGGTGATCAGGCAGCCGCCGATGACGGCCGCGATGATGTACGTCAGCTCGTTGCCGACGCCCTCGCCGGACTGGACGACGTCGTAGCTGAACAGCAGGTGCTGCCCGGAGACCCAGGCGGCGAAGGCCACGCCGAGGTAGAGCCCGATCTTGGTGCGGATGACCGGGACGCCGACCGCGCGGGCCGCGTCGGCCTCGCCGCCGACGGCGAAGATCCAGTTGCCGAAGCGGGTACGGAGGAGGATCCAGGTGGCGATCCCGACGAGCGCCGCCCACCACAGGATCGTCACCTTGAACTCGACGCCGCCGAGGGTGAGCGTCGAGGCGAACAGGGCGCGGGCCGAGTCGAAGCCCTCCATGTCGCCGATGCCCTTGGTGGAGACGGTGCCGCTGATGAGCTTGGTGAAGCCGAGGTTCAGACCGGTCAGCATCAGGAACGTGCCGAGCGTGATGATGAAACTCGGCAGTTTGGTGCGGGTCAGCATGAAGCCGTTGAACGCGCCGATGGCGAGCGTGACCAGCAACGACACGAAGACGCCGACCCAGACGTTGGCCGTCATCTGGTAGCTGAACATCGAGGAGATCAGCGCGGAGCTGGTCACCATGACCCCGGCGGAGAGGTCGAACTCGCCGCCGATCATCAGCAGCGCGACCGGCGCGGCCATGATGCCGAGCGTGGAGGCCGCGTACAGGACCGTGCCGAAGCTGGAGGCCTGGAGGAAGCTGTCGGCGACGATCGCGAAGAACAGGAACACGGCCGCCGCGCCGACGACCGAGCCGAGCTCCGGGCGGCCGAGCAGCTTGCGCAGCGGTGAGGTGCGCACGAGGCGCTCGTCCACCTTCGCGGGGCTCTCCGGGGCGGCGGTGGAGCCGCTCATCGGGTTCCCCGCTTCGTGTAGTCGGCCAGGGCGTCGGCGTCGTCCTTGGTGATGATCTGCGGTCCGGTCAGGACGGGCAGGCCGCCGCCGAGGACGTTGCGGTTGTAGCGGTAGAGCCAGAGCAGGTCGACGGCCTCGTAGCCCTGGAGGTAGGGCTGCTGGTCGACGGCGAAGCCGAGCTTGTCGCTCTGCAGGCCGGTGGCGACCTTCGCGTTCAGGTCGAAGGTGTCGATCTCGGCCTTGCTGCCCGCCGTCTGCTTGGCCTGGACGGCCGCGTCGGCGAAGGGGGCCCCGAGGGTGACGACCGCGTCGATGCTCTTGTCGGACTGGAGCTTGGCCTCGATGGACGCGGTGACGTCGGGCATGTTGGTGCCGTCGACGTACAGGTTCTGCATCGTGCCGTCGAAGGTCTTCTTCGCCCCGGCGCAGCGCTGCTCGTGGCCCACGTTGCCCTGCTCGTGCAGGACGCAGAGGGCCTTCTTGCGGTCCCGGCCGTTCAGCTCGTCGCCGACGGCCTCGCCGGCGATCGACTCGTCCTGGCCGATGTGGGTGAGCGCGCCGAACTCCTTGGACTCCGCGGAGCCGGAGTTGACGGTGACGACCGGGATGCCCGCCTTGACGGCCTTGGCGACCACGGCCTTCATCGCGTCCGGCTTGGCCAGCGAGACGATCAGCCCGTCGACCTTCTTGTCGATCGCGGTCTGGACGAGCTGGGCCTGCTGGTTGGCCTCGTCGTTGTGCGAGTAGAGGAAGTTGATGTTGTCCTTCACGGCCGCCTGCTCGGCGCCCTTCTGGACGATGTCCCAGAAGGTGTCGCCGTCGCCCGAGTGGGTGACCATGGCGAAGGTCCAGCGCGGTGTGTTCACCGCGGCCCGTCCCTCGGCCGCGGCGGCCGCGCGCTCCTCGGCGCGCTTGCCGCCGGTGCTGCTGCATCCCGCGAGGGAGGCGCCCAGCACCACTGCCAGCACGGCGCCCATCGCGCGTACCCCTGTCCGAACCCTTGCCACGACGCCGTGCCCTTCTACTGCTGCTCGCTGTGCGCTTGACCGGGCCGGGGAGCGTACGGTCCCCGGGCCGGCTGCCCAAGTATCCCCGAGCCCTGCCCGGTCCCGCCCGGCAGGGCTCGTCCCCGGCCCGTCCGGCGTTCGGGGACGGAACCGTCGACGTGGGCACCGGTCGCCCTCGGGGGAGCCCGATGCCCAGGATCATCTGCCTGCGGGCCCACCCGCGCAAGGGTTCCGTCCTCAATCGCCGGAAGGCTGGAGCGGCGCCCCGGACGGGCTGGGTCGGCGGCTCAGGAACGTACTAGCAGCTGGAACTCGAACGCGTAGCGTGAGGCGCGGTAGACGTGGGAGCCGAACTCGACCGCGCGGCCCGTGTCGTCGTACGTGGTGCGCTCCATCGTGAGCAGCGGCGCGCCCACCGGCTCCGCCAGCGCCTGCGCCTGGCGGTCGTCCGCGGCGCGCGCGCCGACGGACTGGCGGGCGCTGTGCAGCGTGATGCCGGAGGCGCGCAGCAGCCGGTAGAGGCCGGTGGCCTCCAGCTCCTCGGTGGGCAGCGGCAGCAGCCCCGGGGGCAGGTGGTTGCGCAGGAGGGCCATCGGCTCGCCGTGCGCGCTGCGCAGCCGTTCGACGAGGTGGACCTCGCTGCCCTCGGCGACGCGGAGCGCGGCGGCGACCTCGGCGGTGGCCGGTTCCGTGGTGTTGCGCAGGACGCGGGTGGCGGGGCGCTGGCCGGCCGCTTCCAGGTCGTCGTAGAGCGAGCTGAGCTCCAGCGGGCGGCGGACCTGACTGTGGACGACCTGGGTGCCGACGCCGCGGCGGCGCACCATCAGCCCCTTGTCGACCAGCGACTGGATGGCCTGGCGGACGGTCGGCCGGGACAGACCGAGGCGGGCCGCGAGGTCGATCTCGTTCCCGAGCAGGGCGCCGGGGGCCAGCAGGCCCTGTTCGACGGCGGCCTCCAGCTGCTGCGCCAGCTGGAAGTAGAGCGGCACCGGGCTGGTGCGGTCCACGCTCAGCGGCAGCGGCCGGTCGGTTCCTTGTGCGGTCACGGGGCGAGCGTAGTTCGCTTGTCCGGACAAAGCCATGGTCCACCGGGGCGGGAACCGCCGATCGACGCGGCCGCCATTTGTCAGGACAAACGCTTGACATGACGACCGGGCGAACGCCACCTTGGGGCCCATGCGCATCGGACTGATCGGAACGGGACGGATCGGCACATTCCATGCGGAGGTGCTGAGCCGTCACCCCGCCGTGGACGGCCTGCTGCTGGCGGACGCGGACCCGGAGCGGGCGGCCGGGGCCGCGGCACGGACCGGGGCCACGGCCGTCGCGGTGGACGACCTCTTCACCGGAGCGGGCGCGGCCGGCGGCCCGCCCGACGCCGTGGTGATCTGCTCGGCGACCGCCGCGCACGCCGGGCTCATCGCCCGCGCCGCCCGCGCCGGACTGCCCGCGTTCTGCGAGAAGCCGATCGCCCTGGACCTGCCCGGCACGCTGGCCGCGCTCGCCGAGACCGAAGCGGCGGGCAGCATTCTCCAGCTCGGCTTCATGCGGCGCTTCGACGCCGGGTACGGCGCGGCCAGGGCCGCCGTGCGGGAGGGCAGGCTGGGCCGGCTGCACACCGTGCGGGCGGTCACCTCGGACCCCGCCCCGCCGCCCGCCGCCTACCTCCCGCTCTCCGGCGGGCTGTACCGGGACTGCCTGGTCCACGACTTCGACATCCTGCGCTGGGTGACGGGCCGCGAGGTGCGCGAGGTGTACGCCGGCGGCTCGGACGCGGGGCCCGCGATGTTCCGGGAGGCGGGAGACGTGGACACGGCCGCCGTTCTGCTCACCCTCGACGACGGGACGCTCGCCACCGCCACCGCGACCCGGTGCAACGGCGCCGGGTACGACGTACGGATGGAGCTGGCCGGCGAGCTGGACCAGATCGCCGTCGGCCTGGACGACCGTACGCCGCTGACCTCGGCCGAGCCGGGCGGCCCCGACGCCCCGGCGAAGCCCTGGCCGGGCTTCCTGGAACGGTTCGCCCCGGCGTACGAGGCGGAGCTCGACGCGTTCCTGCGGGTGGTCCGCGGCGAGCTGGCCAATCCGTGCGACGGGCGGGAGGCCCTGCACGCCCTGCGGATCTCCGAGGCGTGCGAGATCTCCCGCCGCGAACGCCGGCCGGTGGCGATCGCCGAGATCCCCGGCGGCTGATCGGGCCCCCTGCCCCGCTCGTCCCTCGGGCGGCTACCAGGCCACCGGGAGGCTCAGCGGCCCCCGCATCAACATCCCGGTGCGCCAGGCGAGCGTCGCCGGGTCGGCGGCCAACCGCAGGTCCGGGCAGCGCTCCAGCAGCGACCGGATGGCGATCCGGCCCTCGATGCGGGCCAGCGGGGCGCCCAGGCAGTAGTGGATGCCGTGCCCGAAGGCGATGTGGCCCCGGGCGTCGCGGGTGATGTCGAAGCGGGAGGCGTCGGCGTAGCGGACGGGGTCCCGGTTGGCGTCCGACATCGCGACGAGGACCAGCTCGCCGCCGCCGGGGATCACCGTGCCGCAGACCTCGATCGGATCGATCGTGAAGCGGTACGTGGGGGTCTCCAGCGGCCCCTCGAAGCGCAGGATCTCCTCGACCGCGTTGTCGATAAGACTGAAGTCGGCGCGCAGCGCGGCCAGTTGATCGGGGTGGGCGAGGAGGTTGTGCACACCGTTGGTGATGAGGTTGACGGTGGTCTCGTGCCCGGCGACCAGGAGCAGCCAGGCCATGCCGATCAGTTCTTCGCCGGACAGCCGGGCGCCGTCCTCGTCGGCGGTGTGGATGAGCGCGCTCAGCAGGTCCCCGCCCGGCTTCTCGCGCTTGTCGGCGAGAAGTCCCGCGATGTAGGCGGTCATCGCCTCCCTGGAGGAGGCGCGCACGGACGGGTCGACCGGGGAGACCGCCTGGCTGGACCAGGTGCGGAAGTCCTCACGGTCCTGGAAGGGGACGCCGAGCAGCTCGCAGATCACCGACATCGGCAGCGGGAAGGACAGCGCCTCGACCAGGTCCGCCGAGCGGTCCGGGGCCGCGAGCATCGCGTCCAGCAGCCCGTCGGTCATCTCCTGGATGCGCGGGGCCAGTTGCTCCATCCGGCGCGGGGTGAACTCGCGGGCGACCAGCTTGCGCAGGCGCGTGTGGTCGGGGGCGTCGGAGCCGAGCAGCGAGGAGCCCGCGGACACCTTGGTCAGGCCGAGCGCGGGCGAGGCCCGTTCCCACTGTTTGGAGAGCCGTTGGTCGGCGAGGAGGTCGCGGCCCACCTCGTATCCGACGACGAGCCAGGCGTCGGCGCCCTCGGGGACCCGCACCCGGTGGACCGGGCCCTTCTCCCGCAGGGCGGCGTAGACCGGGTAGGGGTCGCGGGTGAACTGCTCGCCGAGCGCGGCGAGATCGACCAGAGGCTGAGTGGTCAACACGGTTCCCTTCCAGAGGAGTCGAGGCGGCACCGGGCGGAGCCCTCCGAACGCGCCTCACCAGCGCGCGGGCAGCCCCCGCGCGCGCACCGCTCAGCGTAGGCCGCCCCCTTCTTCCTGGTCCGAGTCGAGGAGCCCCGCGTCATGGACCAACAGGGCAATCTGCACGCGGTTGTTGAGTTCGAGTTTGGCGAGAATGCGCGAGACATGGGTCTTGACAGTCGCGACGCTGAGGTAGAGCGAGTCCGCGATCTCCGCGTTGGAGCCGCCCCGTCCGACGGCGACCGCGACGTCCCTCTCCCGCTCGGCGAGTTGGCCGAAACGCCTGCGTGCACGGTCGGTGCGGTGGGCCCGGTCGTCGTGCCCGCCGCCCGCGGCACGGGCCATCAACTGACGGGTGACGGCGGGCGAGAGCACCGGGTCACCGGCGGCGACCCGGCGGACCGAATCGACGATCCGGGCCGGCGGGGTGTCTTTCAGGACGAATCCGGCCGCCCCGGCCCGGATGGCCCGGAGCACCTGCTCGTCCGCGTGGAAGGTGGTGAGCACGACGACTTCGGGCGCCCCGGGCCTGCGGCGCAGCCGCTCGGTGGCGGTGAGTCCGTCCATGACCGGCATCCGGATGTCCATCAGGACGACATCGGGGCGCAGTCGCTCGACCAGCGCCTCGACCTCGTCGCCGTCCGCCCCCTCCCCCACGATGTCGATGCCCTCGTCGCCGCCGAGCATCAGGGTCAGTCCGGCCCGCACCAGCGGGTCGTCGTCGACGATCAGCAGCCGGACGGGCGGGCCGGGCGGGGGCGTGGGGGACGCCGGGGGTCTCGGGGACGGCGGGGTGCTCATGACGGCCACCGTAGCCAGCCGGGGCGCGGCCCTCCCACCGCGGGCGTCACGCGGCGGGCCAGGGCAGCCGGGCCCGGACCGCGAAGCCGCCGGCCTTCGTCGGGCCGTGCTCCAGCCCGCCCCCGGCGAGCGTGGCGCGTTCGGTGAGGCCGATGAGCCCCTGGCCGGAGCCGGGGACCCGTTCGAAGGGTTCGGTGGGGGCCGGGTTCTCCACCACGACGGTGAGCCCGTCTCCCGGGCCGCCGGTCACGGTGAGGGAGACCTCGGCGCCGGGCGCGTGCTTGCGGGCGTTGGTCAGGCACTCCTGCACGATCCGGTAGACCGTGCGGCCGGTGGCGGCGGGGGCGGCCCGGGGTTCGGCGACCCGGTTGTCGACGACGACCCGCATGCCCGCGAGCCGGGACTCGGCGACGAGGGTGTCCAGGGTGGCGAGGGTGGGCTGCGGCCGCTCGCCCTCGTCGCTCTCGCCGGGGCCGCGCAGGACGCCGATGATCTCGCGGAGGTCCTGGAGCGCCTCGTGGGCGCTGTCCCGGATGACTCCGGCGGCCCGGCCCACCTCGGCGGCGGGGGCGTCGGGCCGGAATTCCAGGGCCCCGGCGTGGACGCTGAGGAGGGTCAGGCGGTGGGCCAGGACATCGTGCATCTCGCGGGCGGTGGCCTCCCGGGCCAGCCGCTGGGCCTGTTCGGCGCGCAGCTCCGCCTCGGTCTCGGCGCGCCGGGCCCGCTCGCGCAGCGTGACGACGAGCTGGCGCCGGGAGCGTACGACCATGCCCCAGCTGAGCACCAGCAGGACCAGCAGGACCCCGATGATGGTCGAGGCGACGTACGAGGTCGCCGGGTCGGGGCGCAGGAAGGGCTGGAGGGGCGTGACCGCCAGGGCCGCCGCGCCGACGATCGCCACCGGCTTGAAGGGGCGGTGGACGGCCACGCTGAAGAGGGCCACCATCAGCGCCCCGGCGGTGACGGGTTCGACGATGGAGACGAGGGTCAGGGCGACGGCGAGCCCGACGGGCCAGCGCCGCCGGAGCCAGAGCGCGCAGCAGGCAGCCGCGCCGATCAACGAGTCCACGAACACGACGATGTCCGCCGTGGTGTCGTCGGCGTCGATCGCGGCGAGGGCCAGCATCCCGATGCCGGCGGCGCAGAGAAAGGCCGTGATGTCGACGGCCCAGTCCCGCACGGTCCGCCGCGTCCGGCTCCGGTCGCCGGGCAGCTCGGGGTCGGCCATCGCCGAAGGGAGCAGCCAGGGGTACTCGGTGCGCGTCATATCGACAAAGTTACGCAGCCGGACGGGCCGGAGGAGGCGTGCGCGGCGAGAAGGCGACCAAAGTCGCAGGACCCGCTACTTTCGGCGCGGCGGAGGGTACCGGTGGCCGACGCGGCGGGTGCGGGGCGGGCGGGAGGCTCGGCCCATGAAGAAAATCGTCGAGACGATCGGGTTCCTCGTCTTCGCCCAGGGCGCCGGCGGGCTGCTGTACGAGTGGACGGGCTGGTTCCGGCTGTGGACGGTGGTGCGGCGGATCGACTTCCTCAGCGACCGCGGGCTGTTCGTCAACATCGTGCTGATCGTGACGGGGGCGGCCGTGATGATCGCCGCGGACTCGATCAAGACCTGACGGACATGAGCCGGCGCGCCCGCGGTGGTCCGGCTCATGTCCCGGCGCGCCCGCGGTCGGCGCCGCGGCGCCCCCACGCGGTGCCCGCCAGGACGAGGACCGCCCCGGCCGCGCCGAGCAGCCCGAGCCGTTCGCCACCGAGGCTGATGCCGACGGCGGCGGCCCACAGCGGTTCCGTACCGAGCAGCAGGCTGACCCGGGACGGCGAGGTGCGGCGAACGGACCACATCTGCACGAAGAACGCGAACAGGGTGCAGAACACCGAGAGGAAGACCAGGCCCGCCCACTCGCGGGCGCCGAAGTCCGCCGCCGCGCTCCACGGCGATGCGCCGGTTCCGGGAACGGTGGCCAGGACGGCGAAGACGGCGACGGCGCTGCCGAGCTGGACGGTGGTCAGGGAGAGCGAGTCGGCGTCCTGGACCGCCTTGATCCGGGCCATGGCCAGGACGTGGACGGTCCGGGCGAGGGCGGCCAGGAGCATCAGGAGATCGCCGCCCGAGGGGCTGGTGAACCCGCCTCCCTGGGTCAGCAGGACCACTCCGGCGACCGAGAGCCCGGCCGCGGCGACGAATCCGGCCGACGGGCGCACACGGGTCACGACGGCCTCGGCCAGGGGCGTGAAGATCATGGTGAGGCTGATGATCAGCCCCGCGTTGGTGGCGGAGGTGTGCACCACCCCGTACGTCTCCAGCAGGAAGATCCCGCTCAGCACCAGGCCCAGCAGCCCGGCGCCCCGCCACTGCGCGCCGGTCAGCGCCCGCAGCCTGCGCCATCCGGTCGCCACGAGCACCGGCAGCACGATCGCGAAGCGCAGGACGAGCACCGCGACGACGGTGTGGGCGGTGGTGATGCCCTTGGCCGCGAGGTAGCTGGCGCCCCAGACGACGGCGACCGCCAGCACGGGCAGGTCGGTGGCCCAGGCGCGGGGCGCGGGCGCGAGGGCGGGCACGGCGACAGCGGACACCTGGTTCTCCTGGATCCCCACGGAACGTGTTGTGGAGACCTCACCGGCTCGCACGCGGAACGATCACGCTACCCGCCGGGCTCCCCGGAAAGGAACACCTGTCTCATCGGTCGGATCCCTCCGGGGCATCACCCGAGGTCAGAGGCGATCGGGCCGGTCTGCCGGGCGGCACAGCGTCGATCGACCGCGCCGCCGCTCCCTAGACTGACGCCTCGATAACTCTGAGACACGGAGTGGTCACATGGCGTCGGTAAGAGCGGACGGACGGGTCGAGCGGGGGAACCAGACCCGGCAGCTGATCCTGGGTCGGGCGGTGCAGATCGCCTCGGTCGAAGGGCTGGAGGGCCTGTCGCTGGGGCGGCTGGCCACCGAGCTGGGGCTGAGCAAGAGCGGGGTGTTCGCCCTCTTCGGCTCGAAGGAGGGGCTCCAGCTGGCCGCCGTGCGGGGGGCGGTGACCCTGTACGTCGACCATGTGCTGCGCCCCACCCGGCAGACACCGCCGGGGCTCGGCCGGGTCTGGCGGCTGTGCGAGGCGTGGATCGCGTACTCCCGCGAGCGGGTGTTCCGGGGCGGCTGCTTCTTCTACGCCGCCACCGCCGAGTTCGACGCCCGCAGCGGCAGGGTGCACGACGCCCTGGCGTCCGCGCAGACGGGCTGGGTCACCTTCGTGGAGCAGACGATCGAGGAGGCCAGGTCCGCCGGGGAGCTGGCCGGGGACACCGACGTGTGCCAGCTGGCCTTCGAGATGATCGCCCTGCTGGAACTGGCCAACGCCGAATCGGTGCTGCAGAACAACAACCTCGGCTACGACAAGGCGGCGCGGGCCATCCTGGTCCGGCTGCGGGCGGCGGCGACGGACCCCGCACTGCTGCCTGCGCGGTAGACGGCCGTGGGCGTCCGATACCCGCCGGTGCGCGGGACCCGGCGCGCGTTTGCTGGGGGATGCCGTCGGAGCGACGGCCTCCCCAACCGCGAGGAACCAGCCATGTCCAGCACCCCTTCCCCCACCCTTTCCGCCGTTCCCACCGGCCGGGCGCCCCGGGCCGCCCTGGTCACCGGGGGCAGCCGGGGCATCGGCGCCGCGACCGCGCTGCGGCTCGCCCAGGAGGGCGCGGACGTCGCCGTCACCTATGTCAAGGACGAGGCGGCGGCCCGTGCGGTCGTCGCGAGGATCGAGGGCCTCGGCCGTCGGGGACTCGCCCTGCGCTGCGACGCGGCGGACGCGGAGGCGGCCTCCGACGCCGTGCACCGGGCGGCGGACGCGCTCGGCCGGCTGGACATCCTGGTCAACAACGCGGGCATCGGCGTCCTCGGCCCGATCTCCGCGCTCGCCGGGCCGGAGGTGGACCGCACGCTGGCGGTGAACGTGCGGGCCGTCTTCCTCGCCTGCCGCGCGGCGGCGGAGCGGCTGGCCGACGGCGGCCGCATCGTCTCCGTGGGCACCGCCCTGAGCCGGTACGCGGGCGGGCCCGGCGGCACTCTCTACGCCCTCAGCAAGTCCGCCCTCGCCGGGCTGACCAAGCCGCTCGCCCGGGAGCTGGGGCCGCGCGGCATCACGGTGAACCTGATCCAGCCCGGTCCGGTGGACACCGATCTCAACCCGGCCGACGGGCCGTTCGCCGAGGGCCAGCGGGCGGCGACCGCCCTGGGCCGCTTCGGCACGGCGGAGGAGGTCGCCTCGCTCGTCGCGTACCTCGCGAGCGCGGAGGCGGGCTTCATCACCGGCACGGAGGTCGTCGTGGACGGCGGCCACGCGGCCTGAGCGGCCGCGCCGCCCGGCGCGCGCTGCCCGGCCGGCATGCTCTCCGGCCGGCCCGCGTGCTCCGCCCGGCGGCCCCGTCCCGGCTGCCCCGCCCCGTCGCCGCCCCTACGCTGGCGGGGACGGGGCGGCGACGGGAAGGACGGGACCCAGCACATGTCCGGCACACCGGTTCACACGCTCAACGACGGCACACGGCTCCCCGCGGTGGGGCTCGGCACCTACCCGCTGGACGACGCGGCGGCCGAGGAGGCCGTCGCCGGGGCCCTGGGGCTCGGCTACCGGCTGGTCGACACGGCCCTCAACTACGGCAACGAGACCGGCACCGGCCGGGGCATCGCCCGCAGCGGCGTCCCCCGCGAGGACGTCTTCGTCACCACCAAGGTGCCCGGCCGGCACCACGGGTACGAGGAGACGCTCGCCTCGTTCGAGGAGTCACGGGCCCGGCTGGGCCTGGAGTACGTCGACCTCTACCTGATCCACTGGCCGCTCCCCCGCGTCGACAGGTACGTGGACACGTGGAAGGCGATGATCAGGCTCCGCGAGGACGGTCTGGTCCGCTCCGTCGGCGTCTCCAACTTCACCGCCGCGCACCTGGAGCGGTTGGAGCGGGAGACGGGCGTGCTGCCCTCGGTGAACCAGATCGAGATGCATCCGCTGCTCCCGCAGGAGGAGTTGCGGGCGGTGCACGCGGCGAAGGGCATCGTCACCGAGAGCTGGAGCCCGCTGGCCCGCGGCCGCGAGGTGCTGGAGGATCCCTCGACCGTGGCGATCGCCGAGGACCACGGAGTGCGCCCCGGCCAGGTGGTGCTGCGCTGGCACACCCAGCTGGGCGCGGTGCCGATCCCGAAGTCGGCGGATCCGGGGCGGCAGCGCGAGAACCTGGATCTGTTCGGGTTCGAGCTGACCGCGCAGGAGTTGACGACGATCGGGTCCGGGCGGCAGCGGCGGTTCGGCGGCGACCCGGACTCCCACGAGGAGTTCTAGCCCGGGGCCGGCCGGGGCTCCGCGGTCACCGGTTGCGCGGGGTGACCTCCGCCATCCGGGACCAGCCGGCGCCCTCCACCTCGACGTTGATGATCTCGGGGACCTCGGCCACCATCTCCGACATCGTCTCGATCGCCGCCTTGAAGTGGTCGGAGTTCACGTGCGCCTCCCCCGCCGCCCCGTCGGCGAATGCCTCCAGCAGGACGAATTCGTTGGGGTTCTCCACGCTGTAGGACCAGTCGAAGAAGACGTTGCCGGGCTCGCTGCGGGTGGCGACGGTGAAGTCCTCCAGCCGGGGGAGCCAGTTGTCACGCTCGGCGACGAGGGCGGTGAACTTGACGGCGATGAAGATCATGGGGGGCTCCTGGTCGGGAATGTCGAGAGGTGCGGCGCGCCCGGCCCTGCGGGCCTGCTCGCCGCACCCCGAACAGGGTGACACAGCCGCACGCGACAGGACCGGCACGGGCGCACCACGATCCCCCTGCGACCGCGGTGCGCCCGTGCCGGACTTCTCGGGATCAGCGATCAGCCGCCGAGCTCCCGGTGACGGGCCGCCAGGGCGGCGGCGCCCTCGTCGGTGAGCGATCCGAACAGCCGGAGCCGTGAGATGCCGCCGTCCGGGAAGATGTCGATCCGCACCTGGGTGGCCCGGACGGTCCCGTCCAGCACGAAGCGGTGGTTGGTGTCGGGCTGGAGGCGGGTCCGGGGCAGGACCACCGTCCAGTCGCCGCCCTCGCCGTCCCGCGCCGAAAGGCTCGCCCAGCCGGCGGAATTGCCCTTGAGGTAGGCGGTGTCGATCTCGACCGCCCGGATCCCGGACTGCGCGGCGAGGCGGTAGCTGATCCAGTCGTTGCCCTTGTCGCGCCGGCGGCGGGTCTCCCAGCCGTCGTCCATCTTGCGCGAGCGGCCCGGCTGGATGGTGTTGGTGGCCGGGGAGTAGAAGCGGTCGGAGGCGTCCTCGACCTGGCCGCCGTTCTCCAGGGCCGCGAGGTCGAACGTACCGAGCGCGCCGAGCCAGGCGGGGTCCGGGGCGACCTCGCCGTGGACGCGCAGCCGGGCGATCCCGCCGTCCGGGTGCTGGTTGACCCGCAGGTGGGTGAAGCGCTGCTCGGCGTCGACGGCGAACCCGTTGGCCGCGTGACCGCCGACCGCCGTACGGGGGACGAGCGTCGTCCACTTCACGTCGGGGGCGAGGAGGTCCTCGGGGGACGGGGAGCCGGGCAGCGAGACCGCCTCGACGGAGACCGCCTGGGGGTAGTTGCCGCGGAAGTGGGCGGTGTCCAGGACGATGCCCCGGATGACGCCGGGCGCGCCGAGGCGGACGAGGGCCCAGTCGTGGTCGTCGGCGGTGGGGTGCGGTTCGCCGGCGCTGACCCCGCGTCGGCGGCGGGTCTCCCAGCCGTCCATGATCTTGCCCTTGTGCCCGAAGTGCTCCGGGTCGAAGACGGCGGGCTCGGGCTTGAGGAGGTTCTCGCGCTCGGCGAAGAACTCGTCGTTGGCCGCGATCACCCCGGCCCCGAGGCGGCGGTCGGCCAGGTCCACGAGGTGGGTGAAGGGGAAGTCGGCGGTGCGGTGGTCGGCGTAGGGGTCGCCGCCCGCGTACGGGCTGGCGTCGCCGGTGAAGCGCGGTATCGCGGCGTCCGTCATGGTCGGCGGGTCCTTTCGGGGAACGGTCAGTGGTCGCGTTCGAGGAGGCGGCCGGCGGGCTCGGCGAGGACGCCGTCGGAGGCGATGCGGACACCGCGCAGCCAGCTGGAGCGCACCACGCCGTGCAGGGTCTTGCCGGCGTAGGCGGTGACCTGGTTGCGGTGGAAGAGCTCGGCGGGGTCGACGGTGAAGGTCGCCTCGGGGGCGAGGACCGCGAAGTCGGCGTCGCGGCCGGCCTCGATGGCGCCCTTGCGGCTCAGTCCGGCGAGCTCGGCGGGGGCGGCGGACATCCAGCGGGCGACGTCGTCGAGGGAGTGGCCGCGCCTGCGGGCCTCGGTCCAGATGGCGGGCAGGCCGAGCTGGAGGGAGGAGATGCCGCCCCAGGCGGAGGCGAAGTCCGGGGTCTTGAGGTCCGTGGTGCACGGGGAGTGGTCGCTGACGATGCAGTCGATCGTGCCGTCGGCGAGCCCGGCCCACAGCGCGTCCTGGTTGGCGGCCTCACGGATCGGCGGGCAGCACTTGAACTCCGTGGCCCCGTCCGGCACTTCCTCGGCGGTGAGGGTGAGGAAGTGCGGACAGGACTCGACGGTGACGCGGACGCCCTCGCGCTTCGCGGCGGCGATCAGCGGCAGGGCGTCGCTGGAGGAGAGGTGCAGGACGTGGATCCGCGCGTTCAGCCGCTTGGCGTGGGCGATGAGCCCCTCGATCGCGGTGTTCTCGGCGTCGCGCGGACGGGAGGCGAGGAAGTCCGCGTAGGCGGGGCCGGAGCGCTGCGGGGCCTCGGCCAGGTGGTGCGGGTCCTCGGCGTGCACGATGAGCAGCCCGCCGAAGCCGGCGATCTCCGCCATCGAGCGGGCCAGCTGCTCCTGGTCCAGCTCCGGGAACTCCTCGACGCCCGAGGGCGACAGGAAGCACTTGAAGCCGAAGACCCCGGCCTCGTACAGCGGGCGCAGGTCCTTGACGTTGGACGGGATCGCACCGCCCCAGAAGCCGGTGTCGACGTGCGCCTTGGGGGCCGCCACCTGCTGCTTGATCCGCAGGTGCTCGACGGTGGTGGTCGGCGGCAGCGAGTTGAGCGGCATGTCCAGGAGTGTGGTGATGCCACCGGCGGCGGCCGCGCGGGTGGCGGTGTAGAAGCCCTCCCACTCGGTGCGGCCGGGGTCGTTCACATGGACGTGGGTGTCGACCAGGCCGGGCAGCAGGACGTCGTCGCCGAAGTCCTCCAGGTGGGCGCCCGCGGGCGCCTCGGTGTCGTACGGCAGGACCGCGTCGATCGTCCCGCCCGCGACGGCGACCGCTGCGGGGCGGGTGCCCTCGGGGGTGACGACGCGCGTCGAGCGCAGTATCAGGTTCACGTCCGGACCGGACACCTGTGCTCCTTCACTCCAGCAATGATCACAACAGGAATTCAACGAACTGTTGAAGCTTCGATGGAGTCTTCACTCGGGAATCGCCCTCGTCAAGACCCCACCCTCCGTCACGGGGACCCGGCGGGCCACCCCTGGCGCCCGACTGGAGGTTTCCACAAAGTAAAAGTCATATTTCGAACTGCGGAACGTAGCATGGGCCAGGAGGAGCAGCGCCGAGCCGCCCGCACGACCGTCGGCACCCGGACAAAACAGGCCCTGACCGGCACGGACGCCGACCGGGGAACTGTGGGCCGATCGGGAACCGCCCGGTAGGCTGCTGCCTTGCCTTCCGCTTCGAAAGGACCGTTGACGTGCCGCCGTCCCACGCCAGCACAGCCGACTCCAAGCCCTCCGGTTCCAGCGGTGGGGTGCAGTCCCTTGAGCGCGCCTTCGATCTGCTGGAGCGGATGGCCGACGCCGGGGGCGAGGTCGGACTGAGCGAGCTCTCCGCGAGCAGCGGTCTGCCCCTGCCGACCATCCACCGGCTGATGCGCACCCTGGTGGTCTGCGGATACGTGCGCCAGCAGCCCAACCGGCGCTATGCGCTCGGCCCCCGTCTGATCCGGCTCGGCGAGTCCGCCTCCCGGCTGCTGGGCACCTGGGCCCGCCCCTACCTCAGCCGTCTGGTGGAGGAGACCGGCGAGACGGCCAACATGGCGCTGCTGGACGGGGACGAGATCGTGTACGTCGCCCAGGTGCCGTCCAAGCACTCCATGCGGATGTTCACCGAGGTCGGCCGCCGGGTCCTGCCGCACTCCACCGGCGTGGGCAAGGCGCTCCTCGCGCACACCCCGCCCGACGAGGTCCGCGCGCTCCTGGCCCGTACCGGCATGCCGGCCGCCACGGAGAAGACGATCACCACGCCGGAGGGCTTCCTCGACGCCCTGGAGCTGGTGCGCCGCGCCGGATACGCGGTGGACGACAACGAGCAGGAGATCGGGGTGCGGTGCCTCGCGGTCTCCGTGCCGAACTCCCCCACCTCGGCCGCGATCTCCATCTCGGGGCCGGCGGGACGCGTGACGGAGACGGCCACGGAGCGGATCGTGCCGATACTCCAGCAGGTCGCCAAGGAACTGTCCGACGCGCTGGCGAGCAGCGGCACGAACGGCGGCTGATCCGCCGGGGCGCGGGCACCGGCCCGCGCCCTTCGGGCTCACGACCGGCCACCCCTTCGACCGGCCAGCCCCTGGACCGGCCAGCCCTGCGACCGGCCGGACCTTCCGCCGGTCAGACCTGCGCCGGAACCGTCAGCCGCCCGTCGTCCATCGTCACCGTGCGGTCCATCCGGTCCAGATGCGCCAGATCGTGGGTGACCAGCACCGTGGCGGTGGCGCGCTCCCGGGTCAGGGTGACCAGCAGGTCGAGCACGGCCGCGCCGCGTTCGTGGTCGAGCGCGCTGGTCGGCTCGTCGACGAGCAGGACCGCCGGCTCGTTCATCAGGGCCCGCGCGATGTTGATCCGCTGGCGCTGACCGCCCGAGAGCTGGTGCGGCCGCCGGTCGGCGCGGTCGGCCAGGCCGACCGCGTCCAGCAGCTCCAGGGCCCTCGGGCGGGCGCTGCGGGCGGAGCCGCCGGACAGGTGGCGCATCACCTGGAGCTGTTCGGCGGCGGTCAGCGACGGCAGCAGGTTGGGCTGCTGGAAGACGATGCCGATGTGCTCCCGGCGCAGGGCCGCCCGCCCGGCCCGGCCGAGTCCGGCGGTCCGCGTTCCGGCCACGACGACCTCGCCGGAGTCCGGGGTGACCAGGGTGGCGGCCGCCGCGAGCAGGCTGGACTTGCCCGATCCTGACGGCCCGACGACGGCGGTGAGCGTGCCCGGGGGCACGTCGAGCGAGACCCGGTCCAGGGCGGTGAGCCGGCCCTCGCCGTCCGGGTAGGTGAGGGTGACATCGGTCAGGGTGAGCGTCATCGGGCACTCCCGAGTGCGGTGAGCGGGTCGACGGCGGTGATCCGCCGGATGGACAGGGCGGCCCCGAGCGCGCCGAGGGCGATCATCACGGCGGCCGGGACGAGGACGGTCGCCGCGTCCAGGACGAACGGCACGGCTCCCCCGCCGATCAGGGCGCCGGCCCCGGCGGCGATGGCGGTGCCCAGGCCCGTACCGATGGCGAGCATCACCACGGCCTGCCCGAGCGCGTCGCGCAGGAGGTAGGGGGTCGACGCGCCGAGCGCCTTCAGTACGGCGACGTCGCCGCTGCGCTGGATCGTCCAGACGGTGAAGAAGGCGCCGATGACGAGCGCGGAGATGGCGAAGAGGAAGCCGCGCATCAGTTGCAGCGAGCCGTTCTCCGCCTGGTAGGAGCCGATGGCGGTGAGGGAGTCGTCGAGGGCGAGCGTGCTGGTGCCCGCCGCCTCGTCGCCCGCCGCGAGGTCGACGCCGTCCGTGGTGGTCAGGGCGATCACGGTCGCCTGTTCGGCGGGGCCTGCGCCGTCGTGGCCCACCTGCTGCCAGTCGTCGAGGGTGGTCCAGACGACGGGCGTGTGGCTGTAGGCGGCGTCTCCCTCGACGGCGGCGACCTCCCGCTCGGCCCGGCCGAGCGCGATCCGGTCGCCGACGGCCACGCCGAGCTCCTCGGCCGCCTTCACGGAGAGCACCACGCGCCCGGGGCCGATGCCCCGGGGGGCCAGGGTGCCGTCCGGTTCGACGCCGAAGGCCGACACGGCGGCGGTCCGCTCACCGGCGGCGGTGGCGTTCAGGGTCCGGATGCCGACCGGCTGCGCGGCCTCGACGCCGGGCCGCCCGGCCCAGGCCCGCCAGTCGTCCTCCCGGACGGTCGAGTTGGCGAAGGACACCGACTGGCCGTCCGGCGGCGCGGCGAAGGCCAGCTGATCGGCGTCGAGACCGGTGACGGCCGAGGTGTTCTCCCGGGCCAGACCGGCGGTCAGGCCGGACAGCAGGCCCACGAGCAGCGTGATCAGCACCACGACCGAGCCCATGAGCGCGAACCGGCCCTTGGCGAAGCGAAGGTCTCTCCATGCGACAAACATGGCTCCAGCGTCGTCGGGCCGGGGCGGGAAAACATCGCACGGCGGACGGGCCCGGGATCAACCTTTCGATTGACCGGGTCCGCGGCCGCCGCCGCTACGCTGGACGAACCATGGATTCGCGTTCGCACACCCACGTCACGGCCGCCCTGCGGCTCTGTCTGCACGCGCTGCTGGCGGGGCTGCTGGCGCTGGTGGTGGTCCGCGCGGTGACCGAGGGCGCGCCGCACAGGGCGGCGATCGTGGCGGTGGCGCTGCTGCTGGGCGCGCTGTACGCGGCGGGGGCGCTCGCCGCGTCCGTGACGCTCCGGAGCCGGGCCGAGGAGCGCGAGGCGTCGGCGCCGCCGGGCAGCGCGGCCGGGGACGGTCCCCGCCCGCCCGGCCCCGCGCGGGCTCGCCCCGCCTCCGTACCGCTGCCCGGGAGCAGGGCCGCCGCGCTGTGGCTGGCGGGGCTGTGCGCCCTGTGGGCCGCGCTGCTCGTGCTGTCGCCGGACGCCCTGTGGGTGGCCTTCCCGCTCTACTTCCTCCAGCTCCACATGGTGCCGATGCGCTGGGCGCTGCCCGCCGTGGTGGTCACCGCGGCCGCCGCGATCACCAGTTTCGTGGTGCACCGGCAGGAGATCGCGCCCGGCGCCTTCATCGGGCCGCTGCTCGGCGCGGCCGTCGCCGTCGCCACGGTCCTCGGGTACGACGCCCTGTTCCGGGAGAGCGAACGGCGGCGCGAGCTGATCGTGGAGCTGGTGGCCACCCGGGCGGACCTGGCCGAGGCGGAGCGTACGGCGGGGACCCTCGCCGAGCGCGAGCGCCTGGCCCGGGAGATCCACGACACGCTGGCCCAGGGCCTGTCCAGCATCCAGCTGCTGCTGCGCGCCGCCGAGCGCTCGCTGCCCGAGGACGCCCCGGCCGCCGCGCACGTCCGGGCCGCCCGCGAGGCCGCGCAGGCCAATCTGGCCGAGGCCCGTTCCTTCGTCCGCGCCCTGACCCCGCCGGACCTGGAGCACGGCTCGCTGGCCGCTGCCCTGGAGCGGCTCTGCGCCCGGACCACCGCCCCGGACCTGACCGTACGGTTCGCGGTCAGCGGCACTCCGGTGGAGCTGCCCACCCCGTACGAGGTGGCGCTGCTGCGGACCGCGCAGTCGGCACTGGCCAACACCGTGCGCCACGCGCGGGCCGGGAGGGCGGAGATCACCCTGAGCTTCATGGACACCTCGGTGGCGCTGGACATCGTGGACGACGGCCGGGGCTTCGACCCGGCGGCGGCACCGGTCCGGCAGCCCGGCGACGGCGGCTTCGGGCTGCCGGCGATGCGGGCGCGCGCCGGATCGCTCGGCGGGGCGCTGAGTGTGGAGTCGGCGCCGGGCCAGGGCACGGCGGTGGCGGTCACGCTGCCGCTGCCCGTCGCGGAGCGGGAGCGTGCCGCATGAGCGGGGACGCGATCCGACTGCTGCTCGCGGACGACCACCCGGTCGTCCGGGCGGGGTTGCGCGCGGTCCTGGACACCGAGCCGGACTTCCGGGTCGTCGACGAGGCCGCCACCGCGGAGCGGGCGGTCGCCCTGGCGGCCGCGGGCGGGATCGACGTGGTCCTGATGGATCTCCAGTTCGGGGCGGGGATGCACGGCTCGGAGGCCACGGCGGCGATCACCGCCGTGCCGGGGGGCCCTCACGTCCTGATCCTCACCACGTACGACTCCGACGCGGACATCCTGGCGGCGGTCGAGGCGGGGGCGAGCGGCTATCTGCTCAAGGACGCGCCGCCGCAGGAGCTGGCGGGCGCGGTGCGCACCGCGGCGGCGGGCCGCTCGGCGCTGGCGCCCTCGGTGGCGCACCGGCTGATGGACCGCATGCGCACCCCGGCCGAGGCGCTGACCCGGCGGGAGCTGGAGGTGCTCCAGCTGGTCGGGGAGGGCCTGTCGAACCTGCAGATCAGCAAGAAGCTGTTCCTGAGCCAGGCGACGGTGAAGTCCCATCTGGTGCACATCTACGCCAAGCTGGGCGTCGACTCCCGTACGTCGGCGGTCGCGGCGGCCACGGCCCGCAGGCTCATCCGCCGTTGACCCGGCTTTCGGCCCGTCGCCGACGGCGGCCCGTCACGCCCGCCGGTCAGAGGCGCGGCGGCTCTCCGAAGAGGTCCACCGCGTTGCGCACCTCGCGCAGGGCGGCGGCGAGCGCGCTCACCGAGCCGATCGCCCCCGCGATCAGCAGCAGGGAGCGGCGCATCCGGGGGATCTCCGGCAGACCGCTGACGGCCATGGCGTCCAGGGACGCCAGCTCGTCCTCGGCGATCGGCCGGTCGGGGAACTCCGTCCGGAGCCCGGCCAGCTCCCGGCGGAGCCGGGACACGGCCATCCGCAGCTCGGCCACCCTCGGGTCCTCACCGCTGCCGGTCAGCCGCTTCTGCCCCACGCTTCGCAACACAGCACTCCCCCTCGCACGTCTTTGTGCCGGTGTCCCCCGGACCCGTGCGGTGGCCAAGTCCCCGGGTTCGCCCGCAAGTTAACGCCATGACAGGCAGTGCGCGCCAGCCCACGGAAAGAAATCAGGGTTACCCCTGAGGATGACATGCGTGTCGCGTGTACGAAGGGCTCAGTGGTATCCAGGCCTCATGGTTACGGACATGGCTGCGAACACGCCTTCCGAGGCGAAGAACCCCGAGGTCGCGGGGGTGCTGCTGGCCGCCGGAGGGGGCCGCCGCCTCGGCGGCCGCCCGAAGGCGCTGCTGGAGCACCGGGGCCGCCCGCTGATCGA
Organism: Streptomyces sp. NPDC020884; assembly: GCF_044333935.1. NCBI lineage: Bacteria > Bacillati > Actinomycetota > Actinomycetes > Kitasatosporales > Streptomycetaceae > Streptomyces > Streptomyces sp. NPDC020884. The sequence continues at coordinate 110,614 of NZ_JBIRRY010000006.1, forward strand.
GCACGCGGTGCGCTCCCTGCGCAACGGCGGCTGCGGCCCGCTGCACGTGGTGCTGGGCGCGGCGGCCGAGGAGGTGCAGGCCCGCGCGGACCTCACGGGCTGCGCGGTGACGGTGAACCCGGGCTGGGAGGAGGGCATGGGCTCCTCGCTCCGGCTGGGTCTGGCCGCCCTGAGCGCCACGCACGCGGACGCGGCGCTCGTCCTGCTGGTCGATCAGCCGGGGATCGGCGCCGAGGCGGTGGCGCGGGTGCGTCTCGCCCACCGCTCGCGGACGAGTCTGGCGGCCGCCTCGTACGGCGGGGAGCGGGGCCATCCGGTGCTGTTCGGGGCGGACCGGTGGGCGGACATCGCGGCGGGGGCGGTGGGCGACCGGGGGGCGCGGGCGTATCTGCGGGAGCACCGCGATGCGATCACGCTCGTGGAGTGTTCGGATGTGGCCGAGGCGTACGACATCGACACCTCACAGGACCTCGAGCGCCTGGAGTGACCGGAGCAGGGCGAACGGTGCGTGGCCACGCTGGCACGCTGCGCCGCCATCGGGCCGATTCTGTCGACCCGGAGAATCTCGACATCAACAAACCATTGAACTTCCACCATGAGGAAACTACTATCCACTGGTCAGAAGCCCTCTGAACCCTCAGACGGCGCCCACGGCCGTATCTCGGAGCCATGGCACGCCGTGCCGTCTCAGGCGACCCGGCGGCCATGCGACGCCGCCGCCCGCTGAAGGAGTGACAGCTCATGTCCGCACCAGCGCCGTCCACGCTGGCCATCGTCGATGCCGAGCCCCTGCCCCGGCAGGAAGAGGTCCTGACCGACGCGGCCCTCGCGTTCGTGGCCGAGCTGCACCGGCAGTTCACGCCGCGCCGCAATGAGCTGCTCGCCCGGCGCGGTGAGCGCCGCGCCGAGATCGCCCGCACCTCCACGCTGGACTTCCTGCCCGAGACGGCGGCGATCCGCGCGGACGACTCCTGGAAGGTCGCGCCGGCTCCGGCCGCGCTGAACGACCGCCGGGTGGAGATCACCGGTCCGACCGACCGCAAGATGACCATCAACGCGCTGAACTCCGGCGCGAAGGTCTGGCTCGCCGACTTCGAGGACGCGTCCGCCCCCACGTGGGAGAACGTCGTCCTCGGCCAGCTCAACCTGACCGACGCCTACGAGCGTCGCATCGACTTCACCGACCCGAAGTCCGGCAAGTCCTACGCGCTGAAGTCCGCCGGCGAACTCGCCACGGTCGTCATGCGCCCGCGCGGCTGGCACCTGGAGGAGCGCCACCTCCAGCTCGACGGCGTCTCCGTGCCCGGCGCGCTGGTCGACTTCGGCCTCTACTTCTTCCACAACGCCCAGCGCCTCATCGCCCTCGGCAAGGGCCCGTACTTCTATCTGCCGAAGACGGAGTCGCACCTGGAGGCCCGCCTCTGGAACGACATCTTCGTCTTCGCCCAGGACTACGTCGGCATCCCCCGGGGCACGGTCCGCGCCACCGTCCTGATCGAGACGATCACCGCCGCGTACGAGATGGAGGAGATCCTCTACGAGCTGCGCGACCACGCCTCCGGCCTGAACGCCGGCCGCTGGGACTACCTCTTCTCCATCGTCAAGAACTTCCGTGACGGCGGGCCCAAGTTCGTCCTGCCGGACCGCAACGCGGTGACGATGACCGCCCCGTTCATGCGGGCGTACACCGAACTCCTGGTCCGCACCTGCCACAAGCGCGGCGCGCACGCGATCGGCGGCATGGCCGCCTTCATCCCCTCGCGCCGCGACGCCGAGGTCAACAAGGTGGCCTTCGAGAAGGTCAAGGCGGACAAGGACCGTGAGGCGCACGACGGCTTCGACGGCTCCTGGGTCGCCCACCCCGACCTGGTCCCGATCGCCCTGGCCTCCTTCGACGCGGTCCTCGGCGCGAAGCCGAACCAGAAGGACCGGCTGCGCGAGGACGTCTCGGTGGCGCCCGGCGACCTGATCGCCATCGACACCCTGCACGCCAAGCCCACGTACGACGGTCTGCGCAACGCCGTCGCGGTCGGCATCCGCTACATCGAGGCCTGGCTGCGCGGCCTGGGCGCGGTCGCCATCTTCAACCTGATGGAGGACGCGGCCACCGCCGAGATCTCCCGCTCGCAGATCTGGCAGTGGATCAACGCGGACGTGGTCTTCGAGAACGGCGAACACGCCACCGCGGACCTGGCCCGCAAGGTCGCGGCCGAGGAACTCACCGCGATCCGCGAGGAGATCGGCGAGGAGACCTTCACCGCCGGCAAGTGGCAGCAGGCCCACGACCTCCTGCTCCAGGTCTCCCTGGACCAGGACTACGCGGACTTCCTGACGCTGCCCGCGTACGAGCAGCTGCGCTGACCCCTCCGCACCCGAACCGCCCCCGGCACCGCACAGCGCCGGGGGCGGTTCGGGTGCGCGGGCGGGGTCAGCCGCGGGTGTGGTGCAGGGACAGTTCCCAGCTCTGGGCCGACGCTCGGCCGGAGCCGGAGCCGCGCGACCGGGCCGCCAGTCCCGCGTACTCGTTCACGACCACCGGTGCGATGCCCGGATCCCGTTCGATGTCCGCCCCGCTGCGCGCGTCCAGGACCACCGGGCCCGAAGGGGTGTCGGCGTAGACCCGGCCGTGCCGGACCGCGGTGACCTCGGGGGCGATGCGACCGGCCGCGCTGTCGGGCAGCTCCCAGAGGATCTTTCCGCTGGGGGCGTCGAGGGCGAAGACCTCCTTCGGGGCCGCGCGCGTGCCCGGGTGCGGGCCGCAGACCACGACCGACTTCCCGTCGTAACGGCAGTGCACGGGGCGCTGCTTGTCGGACAGCGGCCGCTGCTTGCCCGTCGCCGCGTCCACCAGGAGCAACTGACCGCGGGAGGTGACGAGGCCGCTGCGCGTCACCTTCGTCGTGATGATCCGGTCGGGCCCCGCGGGCGTCGTCCACTGCGCCTGGAGTTCGGGGTTCATCCCGGCGGTGCGCTCATGGGTGCGGTCCTGCCAGGCCGTTTCGCCGTCCTTCATGCTCACGGCCGTCAGCACCTGGTACCGCAAGCCGGTGTCGGCCTGTGCGCCCACCGCGTTTCCCCCGGCGACGGTGTACGCCTCGAAACCGGCCTTCTTCCAGGTGGTCCTGGGGCGGTCGGGGTCGCTCAGGTCGACGCCGAAGGTCTCCCTGACCGAGTTGGGCGAGGAGGAACGCCGGTCGTGCACGCGCAGCGAGACCGCCACCGTGCCGTCCTGCGCGCCCACGACCCGGACGGCCGTGGTCCGGCCCCTGTACGCGTCCGCCACCAGCGGGGTCTCCAGGCGGCTGCGCACCTTGCCGGTGCCGGAGTCGATGACCAGGAGTTCGATGAGCTGCTGGGAGGCGGTGGTGCCCCGGCCCTCCTTGGACACGTGGTACGGGACGAGGACCAGGGGCGGTCCGTCCGCGCGCTCGAGTGCGAACGGGGCCAGGTCGTCCTCCCGGTCCGTGTCCCAGTCGAGCGAACGCGTGTACACGCGCCCGGCCGGGTTCTCCGGCCTCAGTCGCGGCCCCGCCGGCCGCCCGGTGGCCACGTCCGTCACCTGGACGTCCTCGTGGGTCCGGGTGAAGAGATAGCGCCCGGCCAACGCCGAGTTCAGCCAGGGCCCGCTCTGGAGGAGTTGCTCACCCGTGGGCTTCCCGGCGAACCTCACCGGTGCTTCGTACGCCTTCGCCGCCGGCTTGTCGGCGGGCTTCGACGCTGTGCTCCGGCCGGCCCCGCCGTCCTTCGCGTCGGCGGAGTCCGCGTCCCCGGAACTGCATCCCGCCACCGCCAGGAACGCCACAACCACCAGGCCCGACAGGCCCTTTCGTACGCTTCGCATCTCCCCGCCCCTCGTGGGTCACACCGGTGATCCACCGTAGGCGAAGCCCGCTGGGCGTGACACCCGGCGACCGGGGCCGCCTCACGTCCAGACCGCGCCCAGCGCCACGAATCCGCAGATCAGGGCGAACAGGATCGCCAGCAACGGCCAGACGAACCGCAGGTACTTGTCGTAGCTGACCTTCGCCAGGGCCACCCCGCCGATGGTGACCGCCGTCGTCGGGACCCAGAGGTTCATCCAGCCGCTCGCCGCCTGCCAGGCCGTCACGACCACCGCGCGGGAGACGCCGGCGAAGTCGGCGAGGGGGGCCAGGATCGGCATCGCCAGGGTGGCGTGGCCCGAGGTGGAGGGGATGAGGAAGGCCAGGGGCAGATTGACGAGGAAGACGAAGACCGCGAAGAGCGCCGATGAGGTGCCCGAGACGACGCCCTCGATCGAGTGCAGCACGGTGTCGGTGATCTGCGAGTTGTTCATGATGACGGTGACGCCGCGCGCGAGGACGATGACCAGGGCCGGGGAGATGAAGTCGGCCGCGCCCTGGATGATCGTCGAGCTCAGCTTCTGCTCGCCGAACCGGGCGACGACGCCCACCAGGACCGCCGCGACCAGGAACAGCGCGGCGAGCTGCGGGAAGGACCAGCCGAGCTCGAAGCCGTACGGGGTGGCGTCGGCGTCGCCCGTGAGGGCGCTGGACCAGGGGACGACCGAGAAGATCATGAAGGCGAAGACCAGCGCGACCAGGACCAGGATGGTCCGGTGGAGCCCGGTCAGCTCCGGGGGTTCCGCCGCGTCCGCCGCGTTGTGCTCGCGGTCGCCGGGCAGGAAGCCGGAGAGCGAGCGGTCGGGGTTCTTGCGGACGCGGACCGCGTAGCGGATGACGTAGGCGATCGTCACCGTGGTCAGGACGACCCACATGATCGCGCGGAGCACGATGCCGTCGCCGAGCGAGATGTCGGCGGCGGAGGACGCGACTCCGGTGGCGAAGGGGTTCACCGTGGAGCAGAGCACCCCGATGCCCGCGCCCAGGATGATCGTGCCGGTGGCCACCATGCGGTCGTAGCCCAGGGCCAGCATCAGCGGGACGATCAGTCCGTAGAAGCCGAGGGTCTCCTCCGCGAAGCCCTCGACCGTGCCCAGGAGCGAGAAGACCAGCATCACCCCGGCGATCAGCAGCGCTCCCCGGTCGCGCAGCCGGTGCGCGAGGCGGCCGATGCCCCGGTCCAGGGCTCCGGTGGCGAACACCACGGTGATGAACGCGCCGATGGCGAGCACGAAGAGGAACACGCCCGCGCTGCCGTACAGTTCGCCGGCCAGGTCGGGGCCGACCTCGCCCGTCTTCGCGTCCTGGACGCCGTAGAGGCCGTTGACCGGGGAGAGGAAGAGGTCGTTCAGGCGGTCGACGAAGCTCTGGTCGGAGTCGACGCGGTGGTACGTGCCCTCGACCGGGGCGCCGTCCCCGTCGCGGTCGTAGGCGCCGGACGGGATCAGGAAGGCCAGGGCCCAGACGGCCAGCGTGACGATCGCGAGGATCGTCAGGGCGCTGGGGAAGGTGAACTTCTTCCTGGCCGATGGCTCTTCCTCCGGTGCGGGCTTCGTGTCCGCCGCGCTGCTCACGCGGCGCTCCCGCCCGTGCCCGCGCCGTACGTCCTCGCGTACTCCCGCAGGAACGCGGCCTCGGCGATGACCGCCGAGCGCAGCTCCGAGAAGAGGACCCGCTCGTTCGGGGCGTGCAGGTTGCACAGCCCGTCCTGGGCGCCGAAGAGCAGGACCTCGGCGTTCGGGACCGCCTTGGCCAGGCCGTTGACCAGGGGGATCGAGCCGCCGCTCGCGACGAAGGCCGCTTCGCTCCCCCAGCCCTCGCGGAGGGCGACGAGGGCGGCCCGGTAGGCGGGGCCGTCGGTCGCGGGTTCGAATCCGGGACCCGTGTCGCCCGGGGTGACGGTGAGCGGGATACCGAACGGGCGCAGGGACTCCAGATGGGTGACGAGCAGGTCCCGCGCCCGGCTCGGGTCCTGCTCGGGGTGGAAGCGCAGGTTCAGCTTGGCGCGGGCGTACGGGACGACGGCGGAGGCCGCGTTCTCGACGCCCGGGGCGTCGATGCCGATGACGGTGATCGCCGGTCCGCTCCAGAGGCGTTCGCCCAGGCTCCCGGAGCCGATGAGGGGCATGCCCTCCTGGACGCCGGCCAGGGAGCGGAACTCCTCCTCCGTATAGGTGGTGCCGGTCCATGCGTCGCGGCGCAGGCCCTCGACCGCCACATCGCCGTGGACGTCGTGCAGGGTGGCGAGGGCCTTGAGGAGGGCGAGCAGGGCGTCGGGGGCCGCGCCGCCGAACTCGCCGCTGTGCCGGGGTTCGGCGAGGGTGCGGACCTCGACGACGACCTCCGACGCGCCGCGCAGCCCGGTGGTGAGGGTGGGGCTGCCGGGGCGGAGGTTGCCCATGTCCGCGATGACCATGGCGTCGCAGGCGAAGCGCGCCGGGTCGGTGGGCGGGTAGTCGTCGAAGGCGCTGCCGTACTCCTCCTGGCCCTCCAGGACGATCTTCAGCCCGACCGGCGGACGCCCCTCGAAGGCGCGGAGCACCCCCAGGTGGACGATGATGTTGGACTTGTCGTCGGCGATGCCCCGGGCCCGGAGACCGCCGTCGACGGGGGTGGGCTCGAAGGGCGGCGAGAGCCAGAGCGCCGCGTCGCCGGGCGGCTGGACGTCGTAGTGGCCGTAGAGCAGGACGGTCGGCGCGTCCGGGGTGGGCGGCGGGACCTCCGCGACGATGATCGGCGAGGTGTCGGGCAGGTCCAGCCGCTCGACGTGCTCCACGCCCGCGCCGCGCAGCAGTTCCACCAGCAGGTCGTGGGCTTCCCGCACGGGCTCGGGCGGGAAGCCGGGGAAGGCGATGGACGGGATGGCCGCCAGCCGTTCCAGGTCGGCGACCAGCCCGTCCATCAACGCGTCGGCCCGCTTGCTCAGGTCCATCGGTCAGCCCCTTCGGTCCTTTGATCCCTCGTGGTGCGCTGCTGCGAGGTTCTGGGATCAATGGACCATGGGGGGCGGGCCGCCGCATGCCTGGGAGGCGGAGTCCCGAGGGGTCAGTCCGTCAGGACGACGGTCCGCTGGGCCGAGAAGTCCCCCCACTTGCCGTCCGGAAGCTTGGCCCTGAGCTTCACCGAATAGCGGGTGCCCGCCGGGTCCGGAAGGTTCAGCCGGTAGGTGGCGCGGCCCTGGGGAGGCGTACCGCCCCACACGATGGTCGTGGTCAGCTTTCCGTTCAGATGGAGCTCGTAGGCGGGGATCACGCCGCCCGTCTCGGGCTGGTCCCAGGAAAGATCGAGGGTGAACTCGGCGCCCTCCTTGCCGACCTCGGTGCGCAGTCCGGTGGGGGCAGTGCTCGCGGGCGCGCCGGCGGCCGGGGCGGTGGTGAGGTCGACGGCGTTGCTGTCGGGCGAGGACTTGTCGGAGGCGTCCCGGGCCCGGACGGTGAAGGTGTAGACGGTTCCGGGGCGCAGGCCCGTCACCTTCGCCGTGGTCGCGGTGCCCGGCACGCTGTGGATCCGGGAGTCCTCCTGGTAGATGTCGTACGAGGTGACGCCGACGTCGTCCTTGGCCGCCCGCCAGGTCAGGGTCGCCGCGCGGCCGCCCTCGGCGGTTCCGGTCAGTTTCGCGGGGACGGCGGGGGGTTCGTCGTCCTCGGGCGGGGTGGCCTGCGTGGTGACGGGCACGACGGTGCTGGGCGCGGAGAGGTTTCCGGCGGCGTCCTTGGACCGGACGGTGAAGGTGTAGTCCGTGGCGGCCGCCAGCCCGTCGACGTCGATCATGTGCTTGGTCGCCGGAACGGATCTGACCTTGGTCTTCTCCCGGTAGACCTCGTAGCCGGTGATCGCCTTGTTGTCGGAGGCCGGATCCCACATGACGTGCACCGAGGTGGAGCTGCTGGCCTGGGCGGTCACGCCCTCGGGGGTGCTGGGGCGCTGTGTGTCGGCGTCGGCGGCACCGCCGCAGGCGGTGAGGGTGGCGAGGAGCAGAGCGGCGGAACAGGCCAACGCGGCAGATATGTGGGGGCGTTGCACGGGGGTGCCTTCCATCCGGACAGCAATGGTCCAGACCTGTATGACATGGCGTGGGGTCCTCCGACAAGAGTCCGGCCGGGAACCTTCCGCTATGTGCCGGGTTGCGCCGGCCGCCCCGTGGCCCGGCCGGTCCGTGGGCCGATGAGTTTTCGGGGGTGGCGGGGTCTTCCCTGTATGGATACGCAAGAGACCCCCGTACCGGGTGCCGCCGCCCTGCCCGACCTGGAGCCGGCCGCCCGGCGGATCACCGAGCTGCTCTCTTCGGTCGACGACGGCCGGCTGGACGGCCCGACCCCCTGCCCCGACTACGCCGTACGGGAGTTGCTCGGCCATCTCGGCGGACTGACCGCGGCCTTCCGCGACGCCGCCCACAAGGATCTCGGGCCGAGCACCGCCGTCTCGCCGGACGCCGCCCTCCCCGTCCTGGACGACGACTGGCGTGAGGTGCTGCCCCGGCGGCTGGCGGAGGTCGCGGCGGCCTGGCGCTCGCCCGCCGCCTGGACCGGCATGACCCGGGCGGGCGGGGTGGAGCTGCCCGGCGAGGTGGCCGGGGCCGTCGCGCTCAACGAACTCGTCGTCCACGGCTGGGACCTGGCCCGCTCGACCGGTCAGCCGTACGCACCGGGGGCGGCCGAGCTGCGGTTCTGCGCGGCCCTGCTCGCCCCGGTCGATGGCGACCCCGGCGAGGACACCCTCTTCGGGCCGCCCGTCACCGTGCCGGACGACGCCCCGCTGCTGGACCGGGTGATCGGCCTCAGCGGCCGCCGTCCGGACTGGCGGCCGAACAGCTGAAGCGGGTGGGGCCCGCCGGCGTCGGCGGGCCGCGCCGCGCCCCCTCGGTTTCGTCCAGGTGCCTCTCTCACCGAAAAGTGCGTTCTTCCGCGCCGGCTCCCCGCTCGCCTACGGTTTCCGGGACACGGGAAGAGACGGCTGGGAGCACCCTCATGACCATCCTCACCACGTACGCACGCCTCTGGACCGAGGACCTCGACCGCGCGCTGCCCCTGCTGGAGGAGCTCACCGGCGAGCAGCCCCACCTGCGCATGGCCTTCCACGAGGTCGCCCTCGCCGCCATCGGGAACTTCCTGGTCATCGCGGGCCCGGCCGAGGAGCGCGCGCGGTACGGCCACGCCTCCGCGACGGTCGTCGTCGACGACCTGGACGCCCTGCAGGCCACGCTGAAGTCCGCCGGCGCCACACTCACCACTCCGGCGACCGGTGGTCCCACGGGGCGGTTCCTCTACGCCCGCCACGCGGACGGAGCGGAGATCGAGTACGTCGAGTGGACCCCGGAACTGGTCCGCAGGATCATCCGGGCCTGACCGCCGCACCCGGGCGCGCACGCGGCCCGCACGGGTCGGGCGCCGCCGGGGTTCCGGCGTCTCAGCTGGTGAAGAACTCCGTGATGTGCGCGGCCACCTGGTCGGCCCGGGTCTCGTGCATCCGGTGGCCGCCGGGGACCGTGATCAGCCGGCAGTCCGGGATCAGGGAGGCCACATCGGCCTGGCGCTCCTGCGGCATGCGGCTCTCCGGACCGCCGGTGATGATCAGCGTCGGGGACACGATGTCGCCCAGGCCCTCGTCCGCGTCCGGGCCGGGGTCGGCGAGCTGGTCCCGTACGGCGGGCACCGCGTTCTCGTCGTAGTCCACCGGGCCCTCGGCCCGCCCCGCCGGACCAGGGTCGCCGGGGAACGGGGCCGGGGTCTCCACCAGCACCAGTCGCTCCACCCGGTCGGAGTGCTCCTGGGCCACCAGCCGGGCGACGACGCCGCCCATGCCGTGGCCGACCAGACCGACCCGGTCCAGTTCCAGCTCGTCGAGGAAGCCCACGACGTCCTCGGCCATCAGGTCCAGGGCGTAGTCGTCGGGCCAGTCGCTCTCGCCGTGACCGCGCAGGTCCAGGGCGAAGACCCGCCACTCCTGGCCCAGCAGGGTGCCGGCCGCCTCCCAGTTCGCGGCCGAACCGCCGAGGCCGTGCAGCAGCACGACGGGCGAGCCGAACGCGTCGCCCCAGGTCCGGTACGCGAGGCGCACATCGCCGACATCCACAACAGACTGATCTTCCATGCCCCCGACGCTACAGCCGACGGGAACCGGTCGGCTCCGTGCCCCCGGCCTGGCAGGCTGGGCGGGTGAAGCACATCGTCCGCGCCCTGCGCCTGCCCCTCGCCGCCACGCTCCTCACGGCCGCCGCCCTGACCGGCTGCTCCGGGTCCGCCGACGGTTCCCCGGACGCGGGGCTGGCCGACCCGGCGAAGAAGCGGATCGCCATGCAGCTGGTCTCCAGCGCGGAGAACTCCTCCCTGGACTGGGAGGCGCAGTACCCGTACATCGAGGACATCGGGGACGGCCGGGGGTACACGGCGGGCATCATCGGGTTCTGTTCCGGCACCGGGGACATGACGCAGGTCGTGGCGCGGTACGCGAAGGCGCGCCCCGGCAATCCGCTGGAGCGGTTCCTTCCGGCACTGCGCGCGGTGGAGGGCAGCGCCGCGCACACGGGGCTCGGTGAGCCGTTCACGAAGGCCTGGGCCGAGGCGGCGTCGGACCCCGCCTTCCGTGCGGCGCAGGACGCGGAGCGCGACGCCGCGTACTTCGACCCGGCGGTGCGGCAGGCCGGGAAGGACGGGCTCGGCGCACTGGGCCAGTTCATCTACTACGACGCGTACGTGATGCACGGAGCGGGCGACACGCAGGGCACGGTCGGGTTCGCCACGATGCGCCGCGAGGCGATGGCGGCGGCCCGGACGCCCGCGCGGGGCGGCGACGAGAAGGCGTATCTGAACGCGTTCCTCGATGCCCGGGTCGCCGCGATCGGCAAGGAGCCCTCGCACACCGACACCAGCCGGGTGGAGACGGCCCAACGCGTCTTCGTCCGCGAGGGCAGGCTCCGGCTGGAGACGCCGTTGCGGTGGAAGGTGTACGGGGACGGCTACCGCATCGAGAAGGGCTGACCCCGGGAGCGGCCGAAGCCCCGCGCGGGACGCGGGGCTTCACCGGGCTGCGGGAGCGGATCCGTCAGTGGACGCCCACCCCCGCGGCCGCCGGGACCACGTGTTCGCCGTCGGCCGTCTCCTCGTCCTCCACGTCCGCGCCGCGGCCGAAGTGGTTGAAGGCGAGGTTCAGCACGATCGCCACCACACAGCCGGTGGAGATGCCCGAGTCGAGGACGACCAGCAGGTCCTCGGGGAAGGCGTGGTAGAACTGCGGCGCGGCGATCGGGATCAGGCCGATGCCGATGGCCGCCGCCACGATCAGGGCGTTCTCGCCCTTCTCCAGGGCGGCGGTGGCCAGGGTCTGGATGCCGCTGGCCGCGACCGTGCCGAACAGGACGATGCCCGCTCCGCCGAGCACCGGCAGCGGCACCAGGGCGATGACCGAGGCGGCGACCGGGACCAGGCCGAGGACGATCAGGATCACGCCGCCCACCGCGACGACGAAGCGGCTGCGGATCTTCGTCATGGCGACGAGGCCGACGTTCTGGGCGAAGGCGCTGCACATGAAGCCGTTGAAGAACGGGCTGATGGCGCTGCCGAGGGTGTCGGCGCGCAGACCGCCCTCGATGATCTTCTCGTCCGCCGGGCGGCCGACGATCTTGCCGAGGGCCAGCATGTCCGCGGTGGACTCGGTCATGCAGACCAGCATCACGATGCACATGGAGATGATGGCGGCGATCTCGAACTGCGGTGCGCCGAAGGCGAACGGCGTCGGGAAGCCCACCACGTCGGCGTCCTTGATGGCGCCGAAGTCGGTGATGCCGGCCGGGATGGCGATCAGCGTGCCGAGGACCAGGCCGAGCAGGATCGCGATCTGCTGGAGGAAGCCGCGCAGCAGTTTGCGCATGGCCAGCACGATCACCAGGGTCACCGCGGCCATGGTGATGTTGGTCATCGAACCGTAGTCGTCCGCCGTGGCGTTGCCGCCCTGGGACCAGTTGAAGGCGACCGGCAGGAGCGATACGCCGATCAGGGTGATCACGGTGCCGGTGACGACGGGTGGGAAGAAGCGGACCAGTTTGCCGAAGTAGGGGGCGACGAAGAAGCCGAGCAGGCTCGCGACGATGATCGCGCCGAAGATGACGGCTATCCCGTCGTGCCCCCGGTCCTTGCCTATCGCGATCATCGGGGCCACCCCGGCGAACGAGACACCGTTCACGAAGGGCAGCCGGGCGCCCACCCGCCAGAAGCCGATGGTCTGGAGCAGGGTGGCTATCCCCGCGGTGAACAGACTCGCCCCCATCAGGAAGGCGGTCTCCTTGGCGGTGAGGCCGACGGCCGGCCCCACGATGAGCGGCGGGGCCACCACGCCCGCGTACATGGCGGCCACGTGCTGGAGGCCGCTGGTGAACATCTTCAGCGGGGGGAGGGTCTGGTCGACCGGGTGTTTCCGGTCGACCCCCGCTTCTTCGACGGTATCGGCCGTCGGGTCGGGGGCGGCTGCATCTGCGTCTTTGCGAAACCTGGGCTCAGCGGCCACGGCGGTTCCTCCGGTCGGTTACACGTCGTCGGCGACGTGGGGTTCAGGGAGGTGGTGCGTAAGTGGTGCGGTGGTGCGGCTCTCACAGGTGGTGCAGGGCGTGCAGGTGGTGCAGAGGGGGGTGCGGGGGGGCGCGCACGGGGGGTGTGTGCGGGCAGCGTTCATCACCGGTCCGGCGGACGCGCACCATGCGCGCGTCAGCCGGACCGGCTGCCGTGGACCCCGCTCGGGTCCACGGCGGCCGGTCTCGGGCCGTCCCCCTCGACCGGCCGGTCGGGGATACCGCGAGGAGTCAGGCTCCGGCGGCGATCTGCGCGAGGCGGCGTGCCTCGTCGCGGGTGACACGGGCGATGGCGTCCTCGTCCACCGTGGTGAGGTGGTTGCCCTCGACGACCGGCTTGCCGTCGACGAGGGAGAGGGTCACCGGGGCGGCCGCGCCGAAGATGAGCGCGGTCACCGGGTCGGCGATCGAGGAGTGGGCCAGGGTGTCCAGCTTCCACAGGACGAGGTCGGCGAGCTTGCCGGCCTCCAGGGAGCCGATCTGGTCGGCGCGGCCCAGGACCTGGGCTCCGCCGAAGGTCCCCAGGCGCAGGGCCTGACGGGCGTTCAGGGCGGCCTCGCGGTGGGCGCCGAGGCGGTTGATGAGCAGGGCGTTGCGCAGCTCGGTGTGCAGTTCGCCGGACTCGTTGGAGGCGGTGCCGTCCACGCCGAGGCCGACCGGAACGCCGGCGGCGAGCATGTCGGGGACCCGGGCGATGCCCGCGGCGAGGCGGGCGTTGGAGGACGGGCAGTGGGCGACGCCCGTTCCGGTACGGGCGAAGGCGGCGATGTCGGAGTCGTTCATGTGGACGCAGTGCGCCATCCACACGTCGCTGCCGAGCCAGCCGGTGGACTCGAAGTAGTCGGTCGGGCCCATCCCGAACAGTTCCTTGCAGAACTGCTCCTCCTCGACGGTCTCCGAGCCGTGGGTGTGCAGCCGTACGTTCTTGCGGCGGGCCAACTCGGCGCCCTGGCGCATCAGTTCGGTGGACACGGAGAAGGGCGAGCAGGGTGCTACGGCGACCTGGGTCATGGCGTCGAAGGAGGCGTCGTGGTGGGCGTCGATGGTGGCCTCGGTGGCGGCGAGCGCGCCCTCGAGGGTCTCGACGGCGAAGTCCGGGGGCAGGCCGCCGTCCTTCTCGCTGCGGTCCATGGAGCCCCGGGCGAGGGTGAACCGCACGCCCATGTCACGGGCGGCGCCGATGATCGCGCCGGACAGGTCGCCGGAGTCCTTCGGGAAGACGTAGTGGTGGTCCATGGCGGTGGTGACGCCGCCGCGGGCCATCATGGCGAGCGAGCCCTGCGCGGCGGCGCGGGCCATCGGCTCGTCGATGCGCGCCCAGGTCGGGTAGAGGGCGACCAGCCAGTTGAAGAGGTTGTGGTCGGTGGCCAGGCCCCGGGTGATCCACTGGTAGAAGTGGTGGTGGGTGTTGACCAGGCCGGGCGTCGCCAGGTGTCCGGTGCCGTCGATGCGGCGGACGACGCCGGACAGGCCCTCCGGCGCCTTGCCGGCGCCGACGGACTCGATGCGGTTGTCCGCCACGACGATGTACCCGGACGCGTACTCCGTGTCGTGGGCGTCGACGGTGGCGATCGAACAGTTCTCGATGATGATGCGCTGAGGGTCTGCCGAAGCTGCCATGGTGCTTCCTTCTTCTTTCTGTGGCGATGTGGGCACGGCAGGACCCTAGGAGGATTTGAGTGCCACAGCGGTGCGGCTGTGGGTGCCGAGATGGTGGAAGAACAGGTTGAGCAGGACCGCGACCAGTGCTCCCGCACTGATCCCGGAGCCGAGGACGGTCTGCGCCCACGCCGGGAATCCGGCGTAGAAGGTGGGCGCGGCGAGCGGGATGATGCCCGCGCCGAGCGCCACCGCGACCAGGATGATGTTGGAGCTGTCGTCGAGCCCGGCCTCGGAGAGCGTACGGATGCCGCTGACCGCGATGGAGCCGAAGAGGACGATGCCGGCGCCGCCGAGGACGGGCATCGGCACGAGCGAGACGACCGCGCCGAGCACCGGGAAGGCGCCGAGGACCAGCAGGGCGCCGCCCGCCGCGGCGACGACGTACCGGCTGCGTACCCGGGTCAGCGAGACGACGCCGACGTTCTGGGCGAAGGCGCTGGTGGGAAAGCCGCCGAAGACCGGGCCCAGGAGGGTCGCGATGCCGTCGGTGCGCAGTCCGCGGGTGATGGTGCGGCCGTCGGTGCGGCGGTCGCAGATCTCGCCGAGGGCGAGCATCCCGGCCGAGGACTCCGTCATCAGCACGAGCATGACGATGCAGAGGGAGAGGATCGCGGCGGGGTGGAACTCCGGCGCGCCGAAGGCGAAGGGGGTCGGCAGGGCGGCGAGCGGTGCGGACTTCAGCGCGGAGAAGTCGGCGAGTCCGAACGGGATCGCGGCCAGCGTGCCGACGAACATGCCCATGAGCAGGGCCACTTGCTTGAGGAAGCCGCGGCCGAAGCGCTGGATGAGCAGGATGACGACGAGCGTGAAGGCGGCCAGCGCCAGGTACTTCATGGCGCCGAAGTCGTCGGCGGTGGCGTCGCCGCCCTGCGCCCAGGCGACGGGCACGGGCATGAGAGTGACGCCGATGAGGGTGATGACCACGCCGGTGACGAGCGGCGGGAAGAAGCGCAGCAGTCGGCCGAAGAAGGGGCCGACGGCCAGACAGAAGACTCCGGCGACGAGCACCGCCCCGTAGATCGCGGGCAGTTGGTGGCCCGGTGCGCTGGTCTCGGCGATGGCGAGCATCGGCGCGATCCCGGCGGAGGAGGCGGCGTTGACGAAGGGGAGCCGGTTGCCGGCGAATCGGCCGAGGCCGACGGTCTGCAGGATGGTGGCGAGTCCGGCGATCAGGAGGCTCGCCGCGATGAGCCGGGTCATGCCGGCGGTGTCCAGGCCGACGGCCTGGCCGATGATCAGCGGAGGGGTGACGACGCCCGCGTACATGGCGGCGATGTGCTGGAGCGCTGCGGGGAAGAGCCGCGCGGGAGGAAGCTTCTCGTCGACCGGGTGAACCGCCGTGTCGGCAGCGGTGGTCGGCGAGGTTTTACCTGGGGCTTCTGCCGGCCCCGTTGCAGGCTGTGCCATGGGTGTTCCCTCCGGGATGACCGGCCCCCGCCCGTCGTTGCGCGGACGGGGGCCGGTTCAGTACCGCGTCAGAGGTTGGTCATGTCGACCGGGATCCGCGGCTCGACGCCGTCCCGGAGCACGGTGGCCTCGATCAGACCGTAGGGACGGTCCGCCGCGAAGTAGACCTCGTTGTCGTTCTTGAGGCCGAACGGTTCGAGGTCCACCAGGAAGTGGTGGTTGTTCGGCAGCGAGAAGCGGATCTCGTCGATCTCGCTCCGGCTGTTGATAATGCGCGAACCCATCTGGTACAGGGTCTGCTGGAGCGAGAGGGAGTACGTCTCGGCGAAGGCCTGGAGCATGTGCTTGCGCGCCTGCTCGTAGGACTTCTCCCAGTTCGGCATGCGCTGCTCGTCGCTGGTCCAGTTGTAGCGCCAGCGGGCCGAGACGTCCGTCGCCAGGATGCGGTCGTACGCCTCCTTGAGCGTGGTGTACCGGTCCTTGACGTAGCCCCAGAACTCGGAGTTGGTCGAGTTCATCACCGTGAGGTCCTTGAGGCCCGAGATGACCTCCCAGTTCTCACCGTCGTAGGTGATCTGGGAGACGCGGGTCTCCATGCCCTTGCGGGCGAAGGAGTGCCTGACCTCGTCGGCGCCGATGAACTTCGAGTTGCCGTCCGAGGTCGCGATGCGCTCCCAGCTGTACTCCTCGATCCGGATCCGGGCGCGGTGGATCGGCTCCTGCGAGGAGACGAAGTGCCGGGCGAGGTGGATGCCGAACTGCTCGGCGGACTCGATCCCGTGCTCCTTGGCGAACGCGAACACCGTGTTCTTGGTGGTGTCGGTCGGCAAGACGTTGGCGTTGGAGCCGGAGTAGTGCACATCGTCCATGTCGCCGGAGAGGGCGACCGAGACGTTCAGGTCCTTGATGTGATGGGTGTCGCCGTCCCGCGTTATCTTGACGACGCGGTTCTCTGCTTTGCCGTACTGGTTCTGGCCGAGAATCGTGGGCATGTCGGTGCTAGCTCCCTCGGTAAACGGAGTAGCCGAACGGGTTGAGCAGCAGCGGTACGTGATAGTGCTCGCCCGGGACCACCGCGAACGCGATGGTCACCTCCGGGAAGAACGCGCCGCTGTCCCTTACGCGGGGGGCGTCCTGCTGCGCCTCGGCTTGCTTCTTGGAAAAGTACGTCTCGGTGTCGAAGTCGAGACGCACGTGGGTGGTGCCCTCCGGCAGTGCCGGGAGGTCCTTGCAGCGCCCGTCCGCATCGGTCGCGGACGCTCCGAGCGTCACGTACGGCGCGTCGCTGCCGCTGCGGGCGGCGAGCGAGACGGCGACGTGCGCGGCGGGGCGGCCGATGCTGGTGTCCAGGATGTGGGTGGACACCGATGCGGTCGTGTCGGTACTCAAGACCGTCACTCTCCTAGATCTCAAGAGTCCTGTGCGGAAGCGCCCTCGGCGAGGGTCTCCCGTACGAGACGGGTCAGCCGGATGCGGTTGATCTTGCCCAGTTCGGTGCGCACGATCTCTCGCTCCTGCTCGGGCGAGTTCCCGATCCGGGACTTCACCGCGTCGCGCATCTGCTCACCGGTGGCGCCGGTGGCGCAGATCAGGAAGACATGTCCGAACCGCTCCTGGTAGGCCAGGTTCAGTTCGAGCATCTCGGTCTTGAGCTCCTCGGAGGCGCCGGCCATCCCCCGCTGCTCGCGGGAGGAGGTCGGGTCCCCGGGCTTCGGGCGGCCGATCGGCGGGTGGCCGGCCATCGCTTCGGCCAGATCCTCCGCGGTGAGCTTCGCCGTGGCGGCGTCGCTCGCGGAGAGCAGGGCTTCTTCGGTGGCGTACGGACGCCCGGCGAGGAGGGTGTCTCCCCAGGTCGCACTGGCACATACCTCGTGCAGTGCGGGGGTGGCCTCGCCGTCCGCCAGGGTGTTGAACCGGGTGAGGCCCGGTGTGGAGCTCGAAGTCACGGGAGCCTCCGTGGCTGTTTTTCGCTGTGCGTTGTTCGGGCTGCGGATAGCTAACGCCCTCCGCAACACGACGTCAACACTTTGTTGAAATCTCGCGAACGAAGAAAGCCGCCGTCCCGACATGCGGACGGCGGCTTTCCGGTGCGTTCGGCGGGTTCGGCCAACTACTCACCCTTGGCCGAATGTTCCCGGTTCAGATAGTTGTACACGGTGAACCGGGAGACGCCCAGGGCGCTCGCGACGGTCTCCACTCCGTGCCGCACCGAGAAGGCACCGCGTGCCTCCAGCGTCCGGACGACGCTCTGCTTGGCCTTGCGGTCCAGGTCAGCGAGCGGCATCCCGTGCCGCCGCTCCATCGCGGCCAGGATGTGGTCCAGCGAGTCGGAGAGCTGGGGCAGGCGTACGGCTATGACGTCCCGGCCCTCCCAGGCGAGCACCACATCGTCCGGCTCGGCCTGCTCGGGACCCATCAGTTCCGCGCCCATCGCGTCGACGAGCGGCTTGACCGCGGAGACGAGAGGGTGATCGGCCATGGACGGGGAGTGATCGACGGATTCGGTCACTGTGCGTCCTCCCCGATCACGTTGACCTGGAGCGAGACCCGGGTGGCGCCCGAGGCCAGGGCCTGGCGCAGCAGCGAGTCCACGGCGGTGAGCACCTCGTCCGCGCCCCCTTCCGCGGTGTTGCCGAAGGGGCCGACGTCCACGGCGTCCAGCCCGGCGCTCTGGATCACCTCGCGGGCCACCACCGCGTGGGTGGGCGCCTCGTCGAGATCGAACGGCTCGGTGGTGAATTCCACCCTCAAGCGCACTGTGCCTCCATGGTCTCCTCGCCCCGGGTGCGGGCTCCCGCGGCTCGGCCACGACTGTAACCGCTGGAAGGGGCCCCGCCCCGGTGCGTGCGGGGCCCCGAGGGCCGCGGTCACGGGAGCGGCAGCACGCAGACCGCGACCGGCGCCGGGAAGGGGTCGCCCACGGCGCTCAGCGAGCCGTCGGAACCGACCCCGAAGACGGTGACGGTGGAGGAGCGCTGGTTCGCGGCGAGGAGCAGGGAGCCGTCCGGGGACAGGGCGAGCTGGCGGGGCCAGTCGCCGCCGACGGGCACGGTGTCCAGCAGTCGCAGGGCCGCCCCGTCGTCCTCCACGGCATAGCGGGTGAGGCTGTTGTGGCCCCGGTTGGCGAGGTAGACGTACGCCCCGTCGCCGGTGACCACCGGCTGGGCGGGGTAGCTGGTGCCCGATCCCGTGCCCGTGGACTGCCCCGGGCCCGGGGTGAGGGCGCCGGTGGCGGGGTCGTAGGCGCAGACGACCAGGGTGTTGTCCAGCTCGCAGGCCAGGTAGGCGAAGCGCCCGCCCGGGTGGAAGGCCAGATGACGGGGGCCGGAGCCGGGCTCCAGAGCGGCGCGGGAGACCTCGCCGAGCGTCCCGGCGGTCGCGTCGAGCCGGTAGGTGTACACGGTGTCGGTGCCCAGGTCGACGGCGAGGACGTGGCCGCCGTCGGGGGCGGTGACGACCTGGTGGGCGTGCGGCCCGCCCTGGCCGGGTCCGGGCGGCGGAGAGCTGTGGGTGACCAGGTCGGTGCGCTCCCCCAGCGAGCCGTCCTGCGCGATCGGGTGGACGGCGACGCTGCCGGAGGAGTAGTTCGCGCTCAGCAGCCAGTCTCCGGACGGGTGGACGCAGAGGTGGGTGGGGCCGGAGCCGCCGGTGGGGCGGCTGCCGAGCACCTCGTACGTCCCGTCCGGCGCGAGCGCCACGGCGGTGACCGCGCCCGCGTCCTGCTCGGCGACCGCGTAGACGGTGGCGCCGGAGGGGTGCAGGGCCAGGTACGAGGGGTTCTCGACGCCGCTGATCGTCGGCCCGGGGATGATCGCGCCGGTGCCGGTGTCGTACGCGGCGGTGCCGATGCCCGTGCCGCCTCCCGCCTCGGAGGTGTACGTGCCGAGGAGCAGCGGGCGGGTGGCGCGCGGGGCGGCGGCCGGCGTGGGGGCCGGGGCCGGGCGGGCCGCGGCCGGGGCGGGCGCGGCGAGGGCGGGGGCGGCGGCCAGGGCGGCCCCCGCCAGCAGACCGCCGAGGAGGCTGCGCCGGCTGGGCGGACCGGACGCGGGAGCGGGGTGACCGGGGGCGGAGTTCGGGTGGGGGGCTGCGTTCATGCGAGGCACCTCGGGTGGGGGTTCGGCTGCTCCGGATGTGTCCGCCACCCTGGCCCGCCGAGGCCCCCCGGGCAAGAGGTGCAACAAGAGTTGCATCCTGTGCAACGGGGCCGGGGCCGGGAACTGAGGCCGGGTCAGCCGCCGGCCTGGATGTCTCCCCTGGTCGAGGAGGCGATGGCGTCGCCGTGCGCGAAATCCCCGGGCGGGATGCCCGGGTGGTGGTGGCCCTCCCGGTCGGGGGCGACCTCGGCCGCCGGGCCCAGCGCGAGCCGGGAGACGATCCGGTAGCGATCGCCCCGGTAGAGCGAGTGGACGTACTCCACCGGGCGGCCCGTGGTGTCGGAGGTCAGCCGCTCGAAGAGCAGCGCGGGGGACAGCTCGGGGACGTCGAGCAGCCGGGCCTCGGCGCGGGAGACGACCGTGGGCTCGATCGCCTGGACCGCCTCGTGGACGTGCACGCCGTGGGTGCCCCGCAGATGCTCGTACAGGTCGCCGCTCTCCAGCTCCTGCGCACTGAGGCCCGGCACCAGCTCGGCCCGGATGTGCAGATGCTCGATGGCCATCGGCGCACCGTCGACCAGGCGCAGTCGCGCCACGTAGACGATCTCGGCGGCGGGCGACATCCGCAGCTTGCGGCCGACCCGGGCGCCCGCCTGGAGCGTGGTGAACTCCAGCAGCCGGCTCGACCAGGCGCCCGCCGCCCGGGGCACGCTCAGCGCCCGGTCCCCGGCGACCAGCTCCTGGGTGATCTTGGCGGGGGCGACGAACATGCCCCGCCCGTGTTCGCGCACCAGGAGCCCGGCGGCGACCAGCTCGTCGGCCGCCGCGCGCACGGTGGGCCGCGACACGCCGAGCAGGGCGCACAGGGCGCGCTCCGAGGGGATGGCGTCCCCGGGGCTGCGCGACTCGATCAGCTCCAGTACCGCATCGCGGGTGCGCTCCCGTTTGAGCACCGTCCCCGGCACGTCCGCGTCCACGCGTTCCCCTCCCGACGGGTCGGTTTTCCTTACCAGTTGACTACCAGTCCAGCCGAACCGGCCTGCTGGTCAGGTGAAGTGTAGCGCCTCCCCGGGAACACAAAAGCGATCTCGTTACGCACAGATCACCAAATCCCCTTTGTACGCAAGGGGTTGACGACCTCATTGGTCTATGCCACCTTCAACCCCCATCGAGAGGTGAGCTGTCCAGTGCACCCCACTGGTCAGGTGGTCAGGTCAGGTCAGGTCCGTCAGATCAGTTCTGCTTCCGAGGTGAACCGTGAAGTACCGCTTGCTTGCCGGTGGGTCCGCGCTCTTCCTGACCGCCGCGCTCAGTGCCTGTAGTTCGTCGTCCGGATCGGACTCCGGGAACGGGGACGGCCGGACGACGGTGGACGTCTGGCTGATGCGCGACAGCGTCTCGGCCCGGTTCCAGAAGGAGTTCACCGCGGACTTCGAGAAGCGCCACCCGACGATCGACGTGAAGATCCAGATCCAGGAGTGGGACGGGATCGGCCAGAAGATCACGGCCGCCCTGGCGAGCAACGACGCCCCGGACGTCATCGAGGCGGGCAACACCCAGGTCGCGCAGTTCGCGGAGAGCGGCGGACTGCTCGACCTCAGCGACCGGACCGAGGAGCTGGACGGCGAGAACTGGCTGAGCGGGCTGGCGGAGCCGGGGTCCTACGAGGGCAAGCAGTACGGGATCCCGTACTACGCGGCGAACCGGGTGGTCATCCACCGCACCGACCTCTTCGAGAAGGCGGGCGTCGACGCGGCGGCGATCAAGACCCGTGAGCAGTGGATCGATGCCACCGCCCAGCTCAACAAGGGCGGCACGCAGGGCATCTACCTGCCCGGACAGACGTGGTACGCCCTGGCCGGCTTCGTCTGGGACGAGGGCGGCGACCTCGCCGCCGAGTCCGACGGCACCTGGTCCGGCGCGCTGGACACCCCCGAGGCGCTGCGCGGCATGGCGTTCTACCAGGAGCTCCAAGCGCTCGGCAAGGGCCCCAAGGACTCCGACGAGGACGACCCGCCGCAGGCCGAGGTGATGGCCCAGGGGCAGGTGGCGCAGATCATCTCCACGCCGGGCGGGGCGAACGTCATCACCGAGAACAACCCCGACCTCAAGGGCAAGCTGGCCTTCTTCCCGATCCCGGGCAAGACCGCGGACGCGCCGGGCGCGGTCTTCACCGGCGGCTCCGACCTGGTCGTGCCGGCCGCCGCGGCCCACCCCGACGAGGCCGTCGCCTTCATCAAGGACCTGACCGGGGACACCTGGCAGAAGAAGCTCGCCGTCGCCATGAGCTATGTGCCCAACCGGACCACGCTGGCCTCCGCGGTGGCCGACGACCCGGGGGCGGCGGCGATGGCGGTCGGCGCGGCCAACGGGCACGCCACGCCCAACACTCCGGGCTGGGCGGCGGTCGAGGCGGAGAACCCGATCAAGGACTACATGACGGCCGTGCTCACCGGGGGCGATCCGGCGAAGGAGGCGGCGAAGGCGTCGCAGGACATCACCCGGGCCATGAACGCCGGTTCCTGACCGCGATCCCTCCCCCGCCGACCACGAAAGGAGGCGTGCCGTGCCGGTCGTCGACCAACGGACCGCACCCCGCACACCCCGGCGGCGCCCGGCCCCGCGCCTCGCCGTGGGCAAGGACCCGTCCCCGCAGGGCAGGGTGCACGGCCTCTGGCCGTACGCCCTGGTCGCCCCTGCCGTGGGCGGCATGCTCTATCTGCTGGTCTACCCGCTGGTGCGGGCCGTGCTGATCTCGTTCCAGGACTTCCGGCTGCGTCAACTGATCGCCGGAGACGCGGAGTTCGTCGGGCTTCGGAACTACCGGACGCTGCTGTCGGACCCCCGCTTCTGGGAGGTGGTGCGCCGCACCTTCCTGTTCATGGCGATCAACGTCGTCCTGATCATGGTGATCGCCACCCTGGTCGCCCTGATGGTGGAGCGGCTGGGCCGGATCGGGCGGACGGTGGTGCTGTGCTCGCTGGTGCTGGCCTGGGCGATGCCGGTGGTGGCGGCGACCACGGTCTTCCAGTGGCTGTTCCACTCGGAGTTCGGGATCGTCAACTGGTCGCTGACCTCGCTCGGCTTCGACTCCTTCGAGCGCTATCCGTGGTTCGCCGACGGGACCGCCGCCTTCGCGATCCTGGTGACGCTGATCGTCTGGCAGTCGGTGCCGTTCGCCGCGATCACCCTGTACTCGGCGCTGACCACCGTGCCGCTGGAGCTCTACGAGTCGGCGCGGCTGGACGGAGCCGGCGCGGCGCGGATCTTCCGCTCGGTCACCTTCCCGATGCTGCGGCCGATCTTTCTGCTGGTCCTCTCGCTGGAGGTGATCTGGACGTTCAAGGCGTTCGTCCAGATCTGGGTGATGACCCGGGGCGGACCGGGCGACGCGACGACGATCCTGCCGGTCTACGCGGTCCAGACGGCCCTCTCCGGCCAGCGGTACGACCTGGGTTCCGCCGCCTCGATGGTCACCGTGGTCCTGATGTCCGGGGTGCTCGTCCTCTACTTCCGCCAGATGCTCCGCCAGGAGGACGAGTCCCGATGAGCCCGCGTACCGTACGCCCCCGACTGCGACGGCTCCCGCTGAACACCGCCGCCGCCGTGACCGTGGTGATCTGCCTCTTCCCGGTCTACTGGATGATCTCCACGGCCTTCAAGCCGTCCAAGGACATCCAGTCCGCCGACCCGCAGCTCTTCCCGCACACCTGGACGCTCGACCACTTCCGACGGGCGGTGGAGGCCGACGGGTTCGCCCTGTTCTGGCGCAACAGCATCCTGGTCACGCTCGGGGCCGTCCTGCTGGCGCTGCTGGTGGCGCTGGGCGCGGCGTACGCCGTGGCGCGGATGCGGTGGAAGGGCCGGCGGCAGTTCATGCTGATGATCTTCATCGCGCAGATGGCGCCGTGGGAGTCGCTGATCATCCCGGTCTACATCATCTCCCGGGACACCGACATGCTCGACCGGCTGCCGACGCTGACGCTGATCTACTTCATGATCACGCTGCCGTTCACGGTCGTGGTGCTGCGCGGCTTCATCGGGACGATCCCGCCGGAGCTGGAGGAGGCCGCACAGGTCGACGGCTGCACCAGGACCGGGGCGTTCTGGCGGGTGGCGATGCCGCTGCTGGCCCCGGGGTTGATGGCGACCTCGCTGTTCGGCTTCATCACCGCCTGGAACGAGTTCGCCTACGCCAACTTCCTCATCATCAAGCAGCAGGACAACCGGACCCTGCCGGTCTGGCTGTCGTCCTTCCAGAACACCTTCGGCACCGACTGGGGCGCCACGATGGCCGCCTCCACCCTCTTCGCGCTGCCCGCCCTGGTGATCTTCCTGCTGCTCCAGCGCCATGTCACCTCCGGCTTCGCCGCCGGCGCCGTCAAGGGCTGAGCGGGCAGGACACCCCGCCGCCGCCCGCTCCTCCGCCCGTCCGCGCACCGCATCCGGAGGCCCCCGTGCCCGCACCGCGTCCCGCTCTCTCCCTCCTCCCCCGGCCCACCAAGGTCTCCTCGCTGGGCGGCCGGCTCACCCTCGACCGGGAGACCACCGTCCGGGCGCTGCCGGGCGCGGAACCGGCGGCGGACCTGCTGCGCTCCCTGGTCGGCCCCGCCGCCGGGCTGCCGCTGGCCCCGTCGCCGGACGGCCGGGTCGTCCTCGCGCTGGACGGCCGGCTGGGCGGCCTCGGCGAGGAGGGGTACGGGCTCACGATCGGACCGCAGGCGCTCCTGCTGCGCGCCGCCCGTCCCACCGGGCTGCTCCGGGGCGTGCAGACGATCCGCCAACTGCTGCCCGCGGAGGCCCTGTCGGGCGGCGCGCGGGGATCCGGGTCCTGGGAGGTGCCGTGCGTGGAGATCACCGACGTACCGGACCGGCCCTGGCGCGGCGCGATGCTGGACGTGGCGCGGCGCTTCCAGCCGGTCGGCCAACTGCGCCGGTACGTGGACCTGTTGGCGCTGCACAAGCTGAACGTCCTGCACCTGCACCTCACCGACGACCAGGGCTGGCGGATGCCGGTCGACGCCTACCCCCGGCTGATCTCGGTCGGCTCCCGGCGGGCCAGGTCGCAGAAGGGGCCGACCGGTCCGGACGGGGCGCACTTCGACGCGGTGCCGCACGAGGGGTCCTACACCAAGGCGGAGCTGCGGGACCTGGTGCGGTACGCGGCGGAGCTCGGCGTCACCGTCGTACCGGAGATCGAGATGCCCGGCCATGTGCGGGCCGCGCTCGCCGCCTACCCGGAGCTGGGCAACCACCCGGGACGCGCGCTGGACGTGTGGACCCGCTGGGGGGTGTGCGACACGATCCTCGGCGTGCACGAGGGGGTCTTCGACTTCTGCCGCGCGGTGCTGGAGGAGGTGATGGACGTCTTCCCGTCGCCGTACGTCCACATCGGGGGCGAGGAGTGTCCGACCACCGAGTGGGAGGAGAGCCCGGCGGCCCGGGAACGCGCGGCGGCACTGGGGCTCGCGGACCCGGCGGAGCTGCACGGCTGGTTCATGGGCCGGGTCGGGGCGTTCCTCGTGGAGCGCGGCCGCATTCCGCTCGGCTGGGTCGAGAACGGCGCCGAACTCCCCCCGGAGTTCACGGTGATGACCTGGCGCGACTCCTCGCACGCGCGGGCCGCCGCCCGCCGCGGCCATCAGGTGATCGCCGCGCACCACCGGGCGACCTACCTCGACTACGCCCAGTCCGGGGACCCGTCCGAGCCGGTCGCCCAACCGGGAGCGCCGGTCGACCTGCACACGGTCCACGGGTACGAACCGGCTCCGGAGCACTGGCCGGAGGAGGAACGGGCCCGGGTGCTCGGGACCCAGGCCCAGGTGTGGACCGAGTACGCCCGCACCCCCGAGGAGATCGAGTACCTCAGCTACCCGCGGCTCTGCGCGCTGGCCGACCGTTCCTGGTCCGGCGGGCGCGGCGACTGGCCGGGGTTCGTCGAGCGGCTGCGTCACCACACCGCCCGGCTGGACGCCCTGGGCGTCCCCTACCGCCCGCTGGACGCGCGGTCGCTCGCGACGGCCGCCGCGTCCCCGACACCATCCCCGTCCCCGTCCGCAGGAACAGCGCGACTCCACCCGTAACCGTCCCCCACCATCGTTCCGGAGAGGAACACGCCTGTGAACACACCGCCCAAGAATCCCCGCCGGAGCAGGCTGCGCACCGCCGCCGCGTCGGCCGCCGCCGTGGCCCTGGCCGCCACCGGTCTGGCCGCCCTCCCGTCCTCGGCGTCCGCCGCGGCGGACGGGATCGTGGTCCAGTACCGCACGAGCGCGTCCGGTGCGAGCGCGGACCAGAGCGAGCCGTGGCTGAAGGTCCGTAACGCCGGCGCCACTTCCGTACCGCTGAGCAGCGTCAAGGTGCGCTACTACTTCAAGGCCGACTCCGCGTCCGCCGCCTACCGGTTCGCCTGTTCCTGGGCGGTGAAGGGGTGCGCGAACATCACCGGTACGTTCGGGACGCTCGCCAGTCCGACCGCCACCGCCGACCGCTATCTGGAGATCGGCTTCACGGCCGGCGCCGGTTCGCTGGCGCCGGGCGCGGACACCGGCGACCTGCAGCTCCGCTTCCACCAGAGCTCCTGGGCCTCCCTCGTCCAGTCCGACGACTACTCCTTCGGCGCCGAGCGGTCCGCCTACGGCGACTGGTCCAAGGTGACGGCCCATGTCGCGGGCGCGACCGTCTGGGGCGAGGCGCCCGGAGGGAACGGCCCGACCGACCCGCCGGACCCGACGGACCCGCCCACCGACCCGCCGGGGGACGCGCCGAAGCTGTTCGACGACTTCGACTACAGCTCCCACACCGACCCGAAGATCAACGCGAACGGCTGGAGCGTACGGTCCAACTCCGGCGGTCCGGGGGTGCCGGGCGCGACCTGGGCCCCGGAGAACGTCACCTTCGCCGACCAGAGCGGGAACTCGGTGATGAACCTGGAGACCTCGTCGGCGGGCACCGGGGCGTCGACGAAGCACACCGAGATCCTGACGCAGTCGATGAAGTTCAAGAACGGGACGTACGCGTCCCGGGTGAAGTTCAGCGACGCGCCGCGCTCGGGTCCGGACGGCGACCGGATCGTGCAGACCTTCTTCACCATCAACGACCTGAAGGCGCCGATGGCGGACGACTACGCGGAGTACGACTTCGAGTATCTGCCCAACGGCGGCTGGGGCGAGCCGGCGAACATCCTCTACACGACGTCGTGGGAGACCTACCGGCCCGACCCGTGGGAGGCGGTCAACGCGCACAGCGAGTCGCGGCAGTCGTTCGCGGGCTGGCACGACCTGGTGGTGACGATCGACGACAACGAGATCACCTACTACATCGACGGGCAGCACTTCGGGACGCACGGGGCGGCCTACCTCCCCGAGCGGCCGATGTCGATCAACTTCAACCAGTGGCTGATCGACCTCGAAGGGCAGCCGAGCACCACCCCTCGCTCCTACGACCAGCAGGTGGACTACGTCCTGCACGTCAAGGACGAGGTGCTCACCCCGGCACAGGTCAACGCGATGGTCGGCGCGTACCGAGGTGCGGGAACGTCCTTCGAGGACACGGTCCCGGCGGGATAGGGACCGCGCGTACGGCGTGAGAGCCGGGCGGGGCGGGGGTCGAGGGCGGCCCCCGCCCCGCTTTCGTATGCCCGGGGGCGCCCGCGCCACCGATTCCGTACGCCCGCGACCGGGGCCAATTTTCCGGCACCCCCTTGACAGCCCTGCCACCCTCCGGGCAATCTTCCGTTAAGCAGAAACTAACTTCCGCAATACGGAAGGAGCGCCGACATCCTCATGGGATACCCGGACCAGCGCTTCAATGTGAACCTTTCGATCCTCTTCACGGAACTCCCGCTCCTGGAGCGTCCCGCGGCAGCCGCCGCGGCGGGCTTCACCGCGGTCGAGCTGTGGTGGCCCTGGATCGAGACCCCCACCCCGCCGCAGGCGGAGCTCGACGCCCTCAAGAAGGCGCTCGACGACGCCGGCACCCAGCTGGTGGGGCTGAACTTCTACGCCGGACAGCTGCCCGGCCCCGACCGCGGCGCGCTCTCCGTGCCCGGCACGGAGTCGGACCGCTTCCGGGCCAACATCGAGGTGGCGGCCGACTTCGCCGCCTCGGTCGGCTGCACGGCGCTCAACGCGCTGTACGGCAACCGCGTCGAGGGCACGGACCCGCAGGTCCAGGACGCGCTCGCCCTGGAGAACCTGGTGACGGCCGCCCGCGCGGCGGACCGCATCGGGGCGATCCTCCTGGTCGAGACGCTCAACAAGCCCGAGTCGCCGCTCTATCCGCTGGTCAGCGCACCGGCCGCGATCGAGGTCGTCGACAAGGTCAACGCGGCGACGGGCCTCGGGAACGCCAAGTTCCTGCTGGACCTCTACCACCTCTCGATGAACGGCGAGGACCTGAGCCAGGTCATCAAGGCGTACGCCGCGAAGACCGGCCACGTCCAGATCGCCGACAACCCGGGCCGCGGCGCGCCGGGCACCGGCTCGCTCCCGCTGGAGCAGCTCCTCGACGAGCTGAAGGACGCCGGGTACGCGGGCTGGGTCGGCCTGGAGTACAAGCCGGGCGACCGGCCGAGCGCGGAGTCCTTCGACTGGCTCCCGGCGTCGGCCCGAGCGGCCCACTGACCGGCCGCGGACGGGCCGGGGCGGCCTCCGGCCGCACCCGACCCCCTCACGTACACACGTTTTTCAGGAAGGCACCCTCATGAGCAACAACCTCCCCAAGGTTGCGTGGATCGGCCTCGGCATCATGGGCTCCCCCATGTCCGAGAACCTGATCAAGGCCGGTTACGACGTCACCGGATACACCCTGGAGCAGGACAAGGTCGACCGGCTGGTCGCGGCCGGCGGCACCGGCGCCTCCTCGATCGCGGACGCGGTCAAGGACGCGGATGTCGTCATCACGATGGTGCCCGCCTCCCCGCAGGTCGAGGCCATCGCCTACGGCGCCGACGGCATCCTGGAGAACGCCAAGCGCGGCGCGCTGCTGGTGGACATGTCCTCCATCACCCCGCAGACCTCCGTGGACCTCGCCAAGAACGCGGCGCCGAAGGGCATCCGCGTCCTGGACGCACCGGTCTCCGGCGGCGAGGCCGGCGCCATCGAGGCCGTCCTGTCCATCATGGTCGGCGGCGAGCAGGCGGACTTCGACGCCGCGAAGCCGCTCCTCGACGCGCTCGGCAAGACCATCGTGCTCTGCGGCCCGCACGGCTCCGGCCAGACGGTGAAGGCGGCCAACCAGCTCATCGTCGCGGTCAACATCCAGGCCTGCGCCGAGGCCGTGGTCTTCCTGGAGAAGTCCGGGGTGGACCTCGCCGCCGCGCTGGACGTCCTCAACGGCGGTCTGGCCGGCTCGACCGTGCTGACCCGCAAGAAGGACAACTTCCTGAAGCGGGACTTCGCCCCCGGCTTCCGGATCGACCTGCACCACAAGGACATGGGCATCGTCACGGACGCCGCCCGCAACGTCGGCGCGGCGCTGCCCGTCGGCGGTGTGGTCGCCCAGCTGGTCGCCTCGCTGCGCGCCCAGGGCGACGGCGGCCTGGACCACTCGGCGCTGCTGCGCTCGGTCGAGCGGCTGTCCGGCTCCCAGGTCTGATCCCTCCCCCGGCCCCGCGAAGGGGCGACCGGCCACGATCGCCGGTCCGCCCCCGGGGCCACGGCCCGCACGACGGGCCCCACATTCTCCGGGCCGCGGTGGCGCTGACACCTGTCCTGTCGCGCCCAGGCGCTGCCGCGGCCCGGAACCACACACTTCGTTTTCAACAAACTGTTGACGTTGCCCCGCGGCGAATCTACGCTCCTCAAGCCGTCAGCAGCTCGTACGAAAGGTCCTCCCGCCACATGGCTAAGCGTGTGCTCACGACCGAGTCAGGCGCCCCGGTCGCCGACAACCAGAACTCCGCCACCGCCGGTGTCGGCGGACCGATCCTCCTCCAGGACCAGCACCTCCTGGAGAAGCTCGCCCGCTTCAACCGTGAGCGCATCCCGGAGCGCGTGGTCCACGCCCGCGGCTCCGGCGCGTACGGCTACTTCGAGGTGACCGACGACGTCACCGGCTTCACCCGCGCCGACTTCCTCTCCCAGGTGGGCAAGCGCACCGAGACGTTCATCCGCTTCTCGACCGTCGCCGACTCGCTCGGCGGCGCGGACGCGGTCCGCGACCCGCGCGGTTTCGCCCTCAAGTTCTATACGGACGAGGGCAATTACGACCTGGTCGGCAACAACACCCCGGTGTTCTTCATCAAGGACCCGATCAAGTTCCCCGACTTCATCCACTCGCAGAAGCGCGACCCGTTCACGGGCAAGCAGGAGCCGGACAACGTCTGGGACTTCTGGGCGCACGCCCCCGAGGCGACGCACCAGATCACCTGGCTGATGGGCGACCGCGGCATCCCCGCCTCGTACCGTCACATGAACGGCTACGGCTCGCACACCTACCAGTGGACGAACGCCGAGGGCGAGGCCTTCTTCGTCAAGTACCACTTCAAGACGAACCAGGGCGTGCGGTCCCTCTCCGGCGAGCAGGCCGCCGAGCTCGTCGGCAAGGACGCCAACTCCCACCAGACGGACCTGCTCCAGGCCATCGAGCGCGGCGTCAACCCCTCCTGGACGCTGCACGTCCAGGTGATGCCGGCCGCCGACGCCGCCGACTACCGGTTCAACCCGTTCGACCTCACCAAGGTGTGGCCGCACAGCGACTACCCGCTCCAGCGGGTCGGCCGCCTGGTCCTGGACCGCAACCCGGACAACGTCTTCGCCGAGGTCGAGCAGTCCGCGTTCTCCCCGAACAACTTCGTGCCCGGCATCGGTCCCTCCCCGGACAAGATGCTCCAGGGCCGGCTGTTCGCCTACGCGGACGCGCACCGCTACCGCCTGGGCGTCAACCACACCCACCTGCCGGTGAACGCGCCGAGGACCGCCGTCGTGGACAACTACGGCCGCGACGGCATCCACGCGACCCGCAACGGCTCGCGCCACGACAAGAACTACGAGCCCAACTCGTACGCCGGTCCGGCGCAGACCGACGCGGCGCTCGCCGCCCCGCTCGCGATCCACGGCTGGACGGGCACGCACGAGGCGCCCGCCCACACCAAGGACGACGACTTCTTCCAGGCGGGCGAACTCTTCCGGCTCATGTCGGAGGACGAGAAGGGCCGCCTGGTCGCGAACATCGCCGGAGGCCTCTCGCAGGTCACCCGCGACGACGTGATCGAGAAGAACCTCGCCCACTTCCACGCCGCCGACGCCGACTACGGCAAGCGCGTGGAGAAGGCCGTCCGCGCCCTGCGCGAGGACTAGGCCACCCCCTGAACCCTGCCCGCACCGCGCACCCGGATGAGGGGTGCCGCGCGGCGCGGGCAGGACGACGAGGCCGCGGCGGTCGAGCGATGCCAGTGCGGTGGTGAAGGACCCGGGGACCGTCTCCTGACCTGAAGGAGCCGGCTTCCCCGGGCCGATCGCCGCCGCCGCGGTCCCTGTCACCCGAGCGACACCTTTGCGTCACCCCATGAACGAGGGCGCGGAGTACGGATACGGTCCCGTACTCCGCGCCCTTTCACGTGCCCGGCCACGGCGTGGGCCCACGTCCCGCACTTCCAGCCCGTCCGGCGTTTGAGGACGGCCCCGTGGCCACCCGGAACCGTTGCCACTGCGTGGGCCCGCGTCCCGCACCCCCAGCCCGTCCGGCGCTTGAGGACTGACCCGGGGCTCTGGCGTGAGCCCGCACTTCCAGCCCGTCCGGCGCTTGAGGACGGAACCGGGGCTCTGGAGCGAGCCGTTCCCTGCGTGAGGGACACGCCCTCAGCCCTGTTCAGCGAGTGCGGGCCCACCCGCTCCAGGGTTCCGCCCTCAAACGCCGGGCAGGCTGGGGGGGGCGCACCCCCGGGCAGACTGGATACGCGGCGAGGGCCCCTGGCCCGGAGGGGTTCTCCGGGGCAGGGGCCCTCGTGGGTGACGGGTGGGGTCAGGACGCCGTCAGGGGGCGGATCGCGGTGGGGGCGTGGGACGGGTCCGTGGCGATGTCCTCGAACTCGTTGACCGACGCGATGTCACTACCGCTCATCGCGATGTTCGTGACCCGCTCCAGGATCGCCTCGACGACCACCGGCACCCGGAACTCCGCGGCCAGCTTCTTCGCCTCCTCGAAGGCCGGCAGCAGCTGGTCCGGCTCGGTGACCCGGATCGCCTTGCAGCCGAGGCCCTCGACGACCTTGACGTGGTCCACGCCGTAGACGCCCAGCTCCGGGGAGTTGATGTTCTCGAACTCCAGGTTGACCTGGAAGTCGATGTCGAAGTTGCGCTGCGCCTGGCGGATGAGCCCCAGGTAGGAGTTGTTCACCAGGACGTGCACGTACGGGATGCGGTGCTGCGCGCCGACGGCCAGCTCCTCCAGCATGAACTGGAAGTCGTAGTCGCCGGACAGGGCGACGACCGTGCCCTCCGGGTCCGCGGTGGCGACGCCCAGCGCAGCCGGGATCGTCCAGCCGAGGGGGCCCGCCTGGCCGCAGTTGATCCAGTGGCGGGGCTTGTAGACGTGCAGCATCTGCGCGCCGGCGATCTGGGAGAGCCCGATCGTGGTGACGTAACGGGTCTCCGGGCCGAACGCCCGGTTCATCTCCTCGTACACGCGCTGCGGCTTGAGCGGCACGTTGTCGAAGTGGGTCCGGCGCTGGAGGGTCGCCTTGCGCTCCTGCGTGGAGGCGGCCCAGACCGAACGGTCCTTCAGCTCGCCCGCGGCCTTCAGCTCGCGCGCCACCTCGACGAAGAGCTTCAGCGCGGCCTTGGCGTCGGAGGCGATGCCGAGGTCCGGGGCGAAGATCTTGCCGAGCTGGGTGGGCTCGATGTCCACGTGGACGAAGGTGCGGCCCTGGGTGTAGACGCCGATCTCGCCGGTGTGACGGTTGGCCCAGCGGTTGCCGATGCCGAGGACGAAGTCGGACTCCAGGAAGTTCGCGTTGCCGTAGCGGTGCGAGGTCTGCAGGCCCACCATGCCGGCGTTCAGCTCGTGGTCGTCGGGGAGGATGCCCCAGCCCATCAGGGTCGGGATGACCGGGACGCCGGTCAGCTCGGCGAACTCCACCAGGAGCTCGGAGGCGTCGGCGTTGATGATGCCGCCGCCCGCGACGAGCACCGGGCGCTCCGAGGCGTTCAGCATCTGGATCGCCCGCTCGATCTGCTTGCGGGAGGCCGCGGGCTTGTGCACCGGGAGGGGCTCGTACAGCTCGGGGTCGAACTCGATCTCGGTGAGCTGGACGTCGATCGGCAGGTCGATGAGGACCGGGCCGGGCCGGCCGGTGCGCATCAGGTGGAAGGCCTGCTGGAACACGCCGGGGACCTGCGCGGCCTCCAGGACGGTCGTCGCCGCCTTGGTGACCGGCTTGGCGATCGACGCGATGTCGACGGCCTGGAACGACTCCTTGTGGAGCGCGTCCGTCGGCGCCTGGCCGGTGATGCAGAGGATCGGGATGGAGTCGGCGATGGCGGAGTACAGACCGGTGATCATGTCGGTGCCCGCCGGGCCCGACGTACCGATGCAGACGCCGATGTTGCCGGCCGTGGCCCGGGTGTAGCCCTCGGCCATGTGGGAGGCGCCCTCGACGTGCCGGGCCAGGGTGTGCTGCACCCCGCCGGAGGCCTTGAGGGCCGCGTAGAAGGGGTTGATCGCCGCACCCGGCACACCGAACGCGTTGCTGACGCCTTCGCGCTTGAGGATCTCAACTGCCGCTCGGGCAGCGGTCATACGAGGCATTGAGTGCTCCTGCTCGGGATTGGTGGAGTCGGGCTCTGTCGCGCCACCTGAGAGCACCAATTCCGCATTACGGAAATTCAGTTCTGCTATACGGAAGCAATCTAAAACGTGGGACGACCGCCGTCAAGAGCGTGTGCCGCCGACCGCCCGGACGAAGTGCGCCAATCCCCTCCCCAGAGCCTCGCTCCTGGTGGACGATGCTGTGACGAGGGAGGCACGGAGCGCAGTCGGCCGCGCCGTCCGTGCCGGAGGGAGACGATCGTGGAGTCCGTGCCGGTACGGTGCCCTGTCTGCAGCCGGGACCACGCCTACAGAACACCGGCGTACCCCTGCCCCTGCGGGACCCCCACCGCCCCGCCGCTGCTGCGGGGCGTCCCGGCGGTCCTGGTCACCCACCGCAGCTGGAGCGAGGCCTGGGTCACCGTCCGCTGCGCGTCCTGCGCGCGGGAGGACCAGTGGCCGCAGCCCGAGCTGTGCTGCCCCTGCGGGACCGTCCTGCGGATACCGGTGCGCCCGGCGGCCGCCGCGCCGGACCCGGCCGGCCCGGTCGCCCCCGCCCACATCCCGCTGCCCCGCACCGCCGCGCACCCGCGCCCGGCGTTCCGGCCGATGACCATCCGTACGGGCCACGACGCGGTCAGCGCGGCCGGCCTTTATCTGACCTGGCTGGGCTACCCCGACGTCGGCCGGCCCGGGGCGGGCCCCGCCTCCGGGATCGACCTGCGGGCCGACGGCCTGATCGCGCGGGTCGACTCCAGCACCCGGCCGACGACGCTGCGCGCGGTCGAGTGCCTGTGGCTGAACGCCCTGGGCGCCTCGGTGACCGGCGTGTTCTTCTCCCTCGCGGGGTACGCGGCCGACGCCCGGTCCCGCGCGGACGGCATCGGGCTCCCGCTCTTCGTCATCGACCTCACCGGGACCCCGCAGCCGGTGAACGGCCCTGCGGACGAGCTGGTCAGCACGGGGGCCTGAGCAGCCCCGGCCACCCGAGGTCCCGGCAGGGCCCTGGCCGGCGCCCGCCCTCCGGCCATCCCGATCCGGCCACCGCGTACCGGTCCGCCGTCCGGCGCGGCACACTGAGTACATGCGTATCCGCTCCGCCAGACGCTCGGAACTTCCGCTTCTCCAGGACATCGAGCGCGCCGCAGGGGAACCGTTCCGCACCCTGGGCATGGCCTTCGTGGCCGACGACGATCCGCCCCCGCTCGACCTGCTGGAGAGCTACCGGCTGGCAGGCCGCTGCTGGGTGGCCACCGACCCACTCTCGGCCACCGGCGACCGGCCGCTCGGCTATGTGCTCGCCGACCCCGTCGACGACGCCCTGCACATCGAGCAGGTCTCGGTCGACCCCGCCGCCGCCCGCCGGGGCATCGGCCGGAACCTGATCGCCCACCTCGCCGCCCTGGCCTCGGCCCGGGGGATGGCGGCGCTCACCCTGACCACCTTCACCGATGTGCCGTGGAACGCCCCGTACTACGTCCGCATCGGCTTCCGGATCCTGCCCGAGGGCGAACTCACCGACGGGCTGCGGGCGATCCGCGCCGAGGAGGCCCAGCACGGCCTGGACCGCTGGCCCCGGGTCTGCATGCGGCGCGAACTGACCTCCGCCGCCCGCCCGCCGGACACTCCGGGGCCCGTCGAGCCTCCGCGGGTCCCGGAACCTTCGGGAGCATCGGAGGGGTCCTCGGACGCCGCGACAGCCGTGGCTGTCCGTGGTGGCGCTTAAGACCCACCGGCAATCGGGGGGCGGCGTCGCGGGGCTGGGCACGCACATCTGCGGCGTTGTCGTCAATCACCAACGCTCCGCGTTGACTCAATCCTCCGCCTTGCAGCTGCACGCACCCAGCCCCGCTCCTTCTCCCACCCCCCGATTGCCGGTGGGTCTAAGCTGTGCGCATGGCCTTACTCCCGGACAGCTCCCTCCCCGCAGACCGCCCCGCGCCCGCCGCCGAGCAGGCCAACGAGGCCATCCGCGCGCTCGTCGACTCCTCCGGACAGGACTGGTCCCCGAGGGAGGCGGCGACGTACGAGGTGCTGCTCATCGAGTGGGCGGCGGCGACCCGGGGCGGCCCCGACATCATCGAAGCCGCCTGAGGGGACGCCCGAGACGACAGGCAGGCTCAGTCCGCGTACGTCTCGCGTAGTTCGATCTTGCGGACCTTGCCGCTCACCGTCATCGGGAAGGACTCCAGGATCCGCAGCCCGCGTGGGACCTTGAAGTGCGCGAGCCGCTCCCGGCAGTACCCGGCGACCTCCTCCAGGGTCGGCGGGTCGGCCGGGTCCCGGGGGATGACACAGGCCAGGATCTCCTCGCCGTAGCGCTCGTCCGGCACCCCGACCACCTGGACGTCGGCGATCTTCGGGTGGCCGTACAGGAACTCCTCGATCTCCCGTGGGTACACGTTCTCGCCGCCTCGGATGATCATGTCCTTGATCCGGCCGACGACCTGGACGTATCCGTCCTCGCCCATCACCGCGAGGTCGCCGGTGTGCATCCACCGCCCCGCGTCGATCACCTCGGCGGTGCGGTCGGGCTGGTCCCAGTAGCCGAGCATCACGCTGTAGCCCCGGGTGCGCAGTTCCCCGGCGCTGCCGCGCGGCAGCGTGACGCCGGTGACCGGGTCGACGATCTTGACCTCGATGTGCGGCAGCACCCGGCCCACCGTGCCCGTGCGGCGCCCCAGGTCGTCGTCGCGGCGGGTCTGGGTGGAGACGGGAGAGGTCTCCGTCATCCCGTAGCAGATGGACACCTCGGCCATGTGCATCTCGGCGACGACCCGCTTCATCACCTCGGCCGGGCAGGGCGAACCGGCCATGATCCCGGTGCGCAGCGAGGAGAGGTCGTACGCCGCGAAGTCCGGCAGGTTCAGCTCCGCGATGAACATCGTCGGCACGCCGTACAGCGAGGTGCAGCGCTCCTGCTCGACGGCGGCCAGCACGGCGGCGGGCTCGAAGGACGGGCCCGGGATCACGATGCAGGCGCCGTGGGAGGTGCTGGCGAGGTTGCCCATCACCATGCCGAAGCAGTGGTAGAAGGGCACCGGGAGGCAGACCCGGTCCTCCTGCGTGTAGGCGATCGTCTCCCCCACGGAATGCCCGTTGTTGAGGATGTTGTGGTGGGAGAGCGTCGCCCCCTTGGGGAAGCCCGTGGTTCCCGAGGTGTACTGGATGTTGATCGGGTCGTCGCAGGACAGCTCGGCCTCCCGGGCGGCCAGTTGCTCCCCGGTGACGGCGGGGGCGGCGGCGGTCAGCTCGTCCCAGGACGGGTCGCCGATGTAGTGGACGGCGCGCAGGTCCGGGCAGTCGGCGCGGACCTCGTCGACGAGGGCGCGGTAGTCGCTGGTGCGGTGGGAGAGGGAGGCGACGAGCAGAGTGATGCCGGCCTGGACGAGGACGAACTCCACCTCGTGGGCGCGGTAGGCGGGGTTGATGGTGACCATGACGGCCCCGATGCGGGCCGTGGCGTACTGGACGAGCACCCACTCGGGGCAGTTGACCGCCCAGATGCCGACCCGGTCGCCCTTCGCCACCCCGGACGCCATGAGCGCGCGGGCCAGCTCCTCGACGTCCGCGCCGAATTCCGTGTACGTCCAGCGGCGGCCCGACACCACGTCGACCAGCGCCTCGCGGTCGCCGTGCGCGGCGATGGCACGGTCGAGGTTGCGGCCGATGGTGTCGCCCAGCAGCTCCGTGTCGCCGGTGCCGTGCGCGTAGGACAACTTCCCGTGCGGCAGAGCGCTCACTTCAGGTCCCCCTCGTCGAACTCGGCGCCGCCGCCCAGGGCGGTGCGTTCGCGGAGCTCGATGCGGCGGATCTTGCCCGAGACGGTCTTGGGCAGTTCCGCGAACTCCAGCCTGCGGATGCGTTTGTACGGGGCGAGAACCGCCCGGGAGTGCTCGAAGAGGAGCTTGGCGGTGTCCGGTCCCGGCTCCCAGCCCGCCGCGAGCACGACGTACGCCTTCGGGACGGAAAGGCGGACCGGGTCGGGGGCGGGCACCACCGCGGCCTCGGCGACCGCCTCGTGCTCCAGGAGGGCGCTCTCCAGCTCGAACGGCGAGATCTTGTAGTCGGAGGCCTTGAACACGTCGTCGGCGCGGCCGACATAGGTGATGTAGCCGTCCTCGTCGCGTGCGCCGATGTCCCCGGTGCGGTAGTAGCCGCCGGCCATCGCCTCGGCGGTGCGGTCCGGGTCACCGTGGTAGCCGGTCATCAGGCCGATCGGGCGGTCGGCCAGGTCGAGGGAGATCTCGCCCTCGGCCGCCCCGGGCCGGCCGGTGACCGGGTCCAGCAGTTCTACGGTGAAGCCGGGGCTTGGGCGGCCCATGGAGCCGGTCTTGAGGAGCTGGCCGGGGGTGTTGGCGACCTGGACGGCGGTCTCCGTCTGTCCGAAGCCGTCCCGGATGGTGACGCCCCACTCCCGCCGGACCGTCTCGATGACCTCCGGGTTTAGCGGCTCCCCCGCCGCGACGACCTCGCGCGGCGGGACCTTCAGCTGGCCCAGGTCCGCCTGGATGAGCATCCGCCAGACGGTGGGCGGGGCGCAGAAGCTCGTGATGCCCGAGCGGTCCATCTCGGCCATCAGACGGCCCGCGTCGAAGCGGGTGTAGTTGAAGATGAAGACGGTGGCCTCGGCGGTCCACGGGGCGAAGAGGTTCGACCAGGCGTGCTTGGCCCAGCCGGGCGAGGAGATGTTCAGATGGACGTCGCCCGGTTTGAGCCCGATCCAGTACATCGTCGACAAGTGGCCCACGGGATAGGACACATGGGTGTGCTCGACCAGTTTGGGGCTGGCCGTGGTGCCGGAGGTGAAGTAGAGCATCAGCGGTTCGTCCGCGTCCGTCTCCCGGCCGGGCGTGAACGCGGCGGACGCCTCGGCCGCGTCCGCGTACGGCAGCCAGCCCGCCACGTCCGCGCCCACCGCGATCCGCGTGTAGCGGCCGGGGACCTCGTCGAACTTCGCGGTGTCCGTGTCGCGCACCAGCACATGGCGCACCCGGCCGCGCTCCACCCGGTCGCGCAGGTCGGCGGGGCCGAGCAGCGGGGTGGCGGGGATGACGACGGCGCGCAGCTTCATCGCGGCGAGGGCGGTCTCCCACAGCTCGACCTGGTTGCCGAGCATCACCAGGATGCGGTCGCCCTCCCGCACGCCCTGCCCCTGCAACCAGTTGGCGGCCCGGTCGGAGCGTTCGGACATCGCAGCGAAGGACACCTCGGTGCGCCGGCCGTCCTCCTCCACGATGTGCAGGGCGGTGCGGTCGTTGTTCTCCGCGATCACGTCGAACCAGTCCAGCGCCCAGTTGAAGTGGTCCACCCGGGGCCAGCGGAAGCCCGCGTACGCCCGCGCGTAGTCCTCGCGGTGCTCCAGCAGGAAGTCCCGGGCGGCCCGGAACGTCTCGGTCGCGCTGGTTGCCGACATGTGCCCTCCTCATTACGGACCGGTCGCCTAACATCATGCAAACAGTGACCCAGGTCTCACCACCCCCGGACGGGGGTGGCCCCTCCCCCGTCCGGGGGACGGCACGGGCCGGGTGAAAGGGCGTCGGAGTGCCGGAACCGGACGATGCGGTCGAGATGCAGGCAGCGCTGCTGAGGCTGCGCCGCACGAGCGGACTTCCCGTCGTGTTCGGCGGCCTGCTGTCCGACGCGCGCCATGCGCGGATCGCCGAGCTGAACGGGGCGCAGACCAGCGCGCTGCGGGGCCTGGTCATCTCCGCCGGAAGCGGCCTGGGCGGCAAGGCCATCGCCCTGTCCCGGCCCTGCGCGGTGACGGACTACGCCTTCTCGCGCCACATCAGTCACGAGTACGACGCGGCGGTGGCGGCGGAGGGCCTGCGCTCGGTCGTCGCGGTCCCCGTCGTCGTACGGCGTTCGGTGCGGGGCGTGTTGTACGGGGCGCTGCGCACCCCGGTCACCCTCGGCGACCGGACGTTCGACGCGGCGGTGGCGGCGGCCCGTGACGTGGAGCAGTCGCTCGCGGTGCGGGACGAGGTCCGGCAGCTGCTGGCGGCGGGCCGGGAGCAGGTGAGCGATCCGGACACGGTGCCCGGCACCTGGGAGGACGTGCGCGAGGCCCACCGCGCCCTGCGTGCTCTGGCCCCCCGGGTCGTCGATCCGGCGCTGCGCGAGGAACTCCTGGACGTCTGCGGGCGCCTGGCCTCGGCGTCGGGCGCTCGGGCGCCGGCCGCCCGGGAGGTCCACCTCGCGCCGCGCGAGGTGGACGTGGTGGCGTGCGTGGCGGCGGGCGCGACGAACGCGGCGGCGGCCGAGCGGCTCGGGCTGCGGCCGGAGACGGTGAAGGGGTATCTGCGGTCCGCGATGCGGAAGCTGGGGGCGCACACCAGGCTGGAGGCGGTGGTGGCGGCCCGCCGGGCGGGGCTGCTGCCCTGATCCGCGTGCCGTGGCCGCCGGCCGTGGTGCCGTCAGTCCCCGTAGTCCAGGAACGTGCCGAACCGGATGTCGTGGTCCGTCGCGTCCGTCATCACGGCCACCATCCGCACCGCCTCCTCGGTGATCTCCGCGCGCTCGTCGCGGGACAGGCTCCGGAGCGCCTGGACGGTCAGGATCGCCGTGCCGCCCTCGCGGTCGATGCGCCAGACCGCGTCGAAGAACCCGTCGATCAGCACGGACCCGTACGCCTGGTTGCCGACCCCGTTGCGGCCCTTGTTCACCGCGGGGATGACACGGGTGCGGTCGGCGTGGCCGAGGAGGAGGTTGTCGAACTCGGGCAGGAAGCGCGCCGGGGCCGGGGTGTCGGGTTCGGGGCGCGGGGCGTCGGGGAGGTCGAAGAGCTCGACGCCCCGCTCGTCCCGGAAGGTGAGCAGCCGGGGCCTGAGCCGTTCGAAGGCCTCCTTCGTGCGGGTGAGCCCCGCCCATGACTGGAAGTCCCGCACCGAGGCGGGTCCGAACGCGCCCAGGTAGCGCAGGACGGTGGCGTCGAGTGCGGGAACGGGGGCCGCGGGCCGGCCGAGCCACTGCTCGGCGGTGGTCAGCGCGACCTGCCCGCTGCGGCCCCACAGACCGCGCGGGGTGACCTGGACCAGCGGCAGCAGGCAGCGGGCGGCGACCGTGAGCGCCAGGGGGTCGGCGTCCGGCCAGCGCGCCAGGAGCTCGTCCCGCAGCTCCTTGACGGGGCGCGGGCGCTCCTCGACCAGCTCCTTGGCGAGCGCCGCGAGCCCGTCCAGGTCGACCCCCTCCAGCCCGCGCCGGAAGTTCTTCAGCTCCCGGTCGCGGGCCGCCTGCACCAGGGGGCGCAGGGTGAGCGCGTCGTCGGCCGTATGGGTGTGGAGGGTGGAGCGCAGGGTGACGATCCGGACCACCTCGCGGGCTTCCATCAGGCCGGACAGTTCCGCGGGGTCGAAGTCGGCGAGCCGGGAGTAGAGCTGGAAGTACGGCGGCTTGGTGTTCTGGGCCTGGAGCCCGAGGAGGTGGGCGACCGCGTCCTTCGCGGACATCGTGGACCGGCGCAGCAGGAGCTGACGGTCCAGGGTCGCCCGGTTCAGCGCCCGGGTGGAGAGGACGGCGGGCTGTGCGGCGGTGCGGTGCGTCTTCGCGGCCATGCCCGCACGCTACCGGGGCTTGCGGTCGGATCCGGTCCGCAAGTCCCCGGGTGTGTGCACTACGCCCACCGGCCCCGTGCGCCGGGCGTCCCGGCGGGACCGGCTCCATGATGAACCGGTGATCAGTGTCCTGTTCGCCGTCCTCACCGCACTCAGCAACGGATCCGCCTCGGTGCTCCAGCGCCGGGCGGCGATGCGGGTGCCCGACAGCGAGGCGATGCGGCTCTCGCTGATCGGTCATCTGCTGCGTCAGAGGGTGTGGCTGGCGGGGATCGGTCTGGTGATCGTGGCGGCGGTCTGTCAGGCGGTCGCGCTGGCCACCGGGCCGATCGCGGTGGTGCAGCCGATCTTCGTGATCGAGCTGCCGGCGACCCTGCTGA
This sequence comes from Streptomyces sp. NPDC020884, assembly GCF_044333935.1. NCBI lineage: Bacteria > Bacillati > Actinomycetota > Actinomycetes > Kitasatosporales > Streptomycetaceae > Streptomyces > Streptomyces sp. NPDC020884. Next base: position 151,903 of record NZ_JBIRRY010000006.1, read on the forward strand.
TCGCCGGGTTCGTGATGCGGGCCCGGGTGGAGCGGGCCGTCTGGTACGGGGTCGCGGCCGTCACGGTCGGCCTCGCGCTGGGCATGGTGTCGGCCGCTCCGGTCGAGGGAAGCGACACGGTCCGGGACGCGGCGTGGGTTCCGGCGCTGGTGCTGACCGCGGTGTTCGAGGCGGGGCTGATCGGCGCCGCGCTGCGGACCCGCGGCAATCCCCGGGCGGCCCTGCTGGGGCTGGCCGCCGCGTGCGGCTACGCGCTGACGGCCGCCCTGATGAAGGACGCGATGGCGAACCTCGACGACGGCGGGGTCCTCGCGCTGCTGGCGTCCTGGCAGTTGTACGCCACGGCGGCGGCCGGGGTGGGCGCCCTGTTCCTGCTCCAGAACGCTCTTCAGGCGGGCAGTCTGGTGGCCGTGCAGCCGATGCTGACCCTGGGGGACGCGCTGATCAGCATCCTGTACGGGGTGACGCTGTTCGGCGAGGAGCTGCGGACCGGCTGGTGGCTGCTGCCGGAGCTGGCGGCGCTGGCCCTGATCGCCGCGGGGTGCGTGCGCCTGGCCCGTACGCCGCTGGCGGCGGGCACGCTCGCACCGCCGCCCGCCGCCTCCCGGTGACCGCCCGGGTCAGGCGGCGTCCGGCGGGGTGACCCGTTCGCCCGGCGGCACGGGTCCCGGGGGTGTGCCGTCCCCGAAGGGGCGTCCGCCGAGCTGTTCGCGGTGGTGCGGGGTGGTCCAGCCGGTGAGGTCGGGGCCGGCGGGGACGATGGCGGTGGGGTTGATGCCCGTGTGCACCTGGTAGTAGTGGCGCTTGATGTGGTCGAAGTCGACCGTGTCCCCGAATCCGGGCGTCTGGTAGAGGTCGCGGGCGTACGCCCACAGGACGGGTTCCTCGGTCAGCTTCGTACGGTTGCACTTGAAGTGGCCGTGGTAGACGGCGTCGAAGCGGACCAGGGTGGTGAACAGCCGGATGTCGGCCTCGGTGATGGTGTCGCCGACCAGGTAGCGGCGGTCCGCGAGGCGGGCGGAGAGCAGGTCCAGGCGGCGGAAGAGGGTCGCGTACGCCTCTGCGTACTCCTCCTGGGAGCTGGCGAACCCCGCGCGGTAGACGCCGTTGTTGACGTCCCGGTAGACGCCCTCCATGACCTCGTCGATCTCCGCGCGCAGCGGCTCGGGGTAGAGGTCGGGGGCGCCGGGCCGGTGCAGAGCGGTCCACTCGGTGGCGAGGTCGAGGGTGATCTGCTGGTAGTCGTTGGTGACCAGCTTCCCGCTCGGTACGTCCACGATCGCGGGCACGCTGACGCCGCCGGGGTAGCCGCGCTCCCTGGCGTCGTAGGCCTCGCTGAGGTGGCGGATACCGAGGACCGGGTCCTTGCCGTCCGGGTCGAGGGTGAAGCGCCAGCTGCGGTCGTCCTGGATCGGGTCGGCGACGGCGAGGGAGAGGGCGTCCTCCAGGCCGAGGAGCCGCCGGGAGACCAGGGCGCGGCTCGCCCAGGGGCAGGCCCGGCTGACGACGAGCCGGTAGCGGCCCGGTTCGACGGGCCGGCCGTCCCGCCCGTCCGCCGTGATCCGGTCGGCGAAGTGGCTCCGGGACCGCTTGAACGGCTTGTGCCCGTAGGAGCCGTTGCCCTCGGTCCCGGCGCCGGTCGCTGTCGTGTCGCTCATGCCGTGCTCCTCGATGCGTCGGTGGATCTGTCCGGTGCTCGTCGTCGGCCCCGCCGGTCGGCCCCGACGTCGGCCAGCGCCACGATCAGCCCGGCCAGCACGAAGGCGACGGACACGATGAGCCCGTGGTCGTAGGCGTCGGCCCAGCCGTCCGGGCCCACCTGGGCGAAGAAGACCGCGCCGACGGCGGCGATCCCGATCGCGGAGCCGACCCGCTGGCCGGTCTGCAGGGTGCCCCCGGCGCTGCCGGCGCGGTCCACCGGCACCTCGGCGAGGGTCAGGGTCTGGTTCGGGGCGATGACCAGGCCGCTGCCGAGACCGGCGAGGAGCAGCGGGGCCGCCATGGCCCAGCCGGCTCCGGCGCCGGGGACCAGGTGGACGGCGAGGGCGGTGCCCGCGAGGCCGAGGGCGACCATCACCAGGCCGGCCGCCACCAGCGGACGGCCGAAGCGCCCGACGAGCCGGCCGCCGATGGACGCGGCGACGCCGGAGCCCAGGGCGAAGGGGGTGATGGCTAGTCCGGCCTGGAGGGCGGAGTAGCCCAGGCCGGACTGGAGATAGAGGGTCGTGACGAAGAAGATCGAGGTGAACCCGGCGAAGTAGAGCAGGATCAGCAGGCAGCCCAGCCAGTAGGAGCGCAGCCGGAACAGCGACAGGTCCAGGACCGGGTGGGTGCGTCCCCCCGTGCACCGCGACTCCCAGGCCACGAAGGCGGCGAACAGCGCCCCGGCCAGGACGAGCAGCAGCCACTTGGCGTTGCCGGGCCACTGCTGGGCCTGGACGAACGGCAACAGCAGGGCCAGCACCCCGGCCCCGAGCAGGGCGACGCCCACCGGGTCCAGGTCGCGGGGGCGGACCCGGCTCGCCGAAGGGGTGTCGGGCAGGAGCCGGCGGGCGAGCAGGAGGCAGAGGACGCCGAGCGGGAGGTTGACGTAGAAGACCCAGCGCCAGCCGTGCTCCGGTCCGGCGGCCTGGATGAGCAGTCCGCCCAGCAGCGGGCCCACGGCCGTGGAGATGCCGACGACGGTGCCGAACATGCCGAAGGCCCGGCCGCGCTCCCGCCCGGAGAACATCTGCTGGATCAGGGCGGAGATCTGCGGGGAGATCAGTCCGCCCGCCACACCCTGCACCAGTCGGGCGACCACCAGCCAGAGGCTGGACTGGGCGGCTCCACAGGCGGCGGAGGCCAGGGTGAAGAGGGCGAGTCCCGCCATGAAGACCACGCGGCGGCCCCGCGCGTCCCCCAGGCGTCCGGCGGGGATGAGGAAGAGGCCGAAGGCGAGGGCGTAGCCGGAGAGCACCCATTGGAGATCGGACTCGGGGGTGTCGAGGCCCTCCCGGATGGAGGGCAGAGCCACGTTGACGATGGAGACGTCCAGCAGGGTCATGAAGCCCGCCACCAGGCAGACGGCGAGTGCCCGCCAACGCCGGGGGTCGGGGCCGCCGGGGGCGGCGTCGCCCCCGGTCGGCCCGGGATGCGCCGCGCTCCGTGCCATGGTTCGCACCTTAGGTCGCGCCGGGGGGTTCTTCCCCCAGGACGCGTCCGCACCGGTGGCCCGGATTTCCGGCGGGGTCCGGCGCGGCGTGCCGGGGGCCGGCGGGGGTATTCGTTCCCGCATGACTGTGGAGAAGACGAGCGTCCTCGTCCTTGACTGTGCCGAACCCATGGAGCTGGCCGAGTTCTACGCCGGTCTCCTCGACGCGGAGATACGGATCGGCACCGACCCCGATTTCGTCGAGATCGTCGGCAACGACGGCGTCCGGCTGGCGATCCGCCGCGACCACGGCTACGCCCCGCCGAGCTGGCCCCGCCCGGAGGACTCGCAACAGGCGCACCTGCGGATCCTGGTGGGGAGTGAGGACATCGACGAGGCCGAGCGGGAGGCGATCGGGCTGGGGGCCCGGCCCGTCGACACCGGCGACGGCAACGGCGGACCCCGGGACGTGCGGGTGTACGCGGATCCGGCGGGCCACTCGTTCTCGCTGGCGGTCTACCCGCTGCCCCAGGGCTGAGCGGCCGGCGGACCGGCGGGGCGGGTGGCGGAAGGGTCCCAACGGGCCCTTCCGCCACGCGCGTTAATAGACAGGAAAGTTTCCCAACACTGTTGACGCCAATTGGAAGGAACCTTTACTTTCAGTCCTGCCGACATGGCGCCTCCCACCCCCCTCCGAAGGGAGCACCACCATGCACCAGCGCACCAATCCCCCCACCGAGCCCACCCCCGCGACCGGTCGCCGCCGGCTGGCCCGCAAGGCCCTGCTCGCCGCGTCCGCGCTCGGTGTGGTCACCGCTCTCATGGCTCCCGTCCGGGCGGGTGCCGCCCCGGCTCCCGCCTCCCCCACCTCCCCCGCCTCCGCCACGGCCGCCACCCCGCTCGCCGCCAACGGCCAGCTCTCCGTCTGCGGCCGCCAGCTCTGTAACTCCTCCCGCCAGGCGGTCGCCCTCAACGGGATGAGCACGCACGGCACCCAGTGGTACGCCCAGTGCGTCACCGACGGCTCGCTCGACGCCCTGGCCCAGGACTGGCGCGCCGACGTCCTGCGCGTCTCCACCTACGTACAGGAAGGCGGGTACGAGACCGATCCGGCCGGATTCACCGCCCGTGCGCAGAAGTTCGTCGACGCGGCGCACGCGCGCGGCATGTACGCGGTGATCGACTGGCACATGCTCAGCCCGGGGGACCCGAACGCGAACCTGGCGAATGCGAAGACGTTCTTCACCGCGATGGCGAAGAAGTACAAGGACCACCCGGGCGTGCTCTACGAGATCGCCAACGAGCCCTCGGGGGTGAGCTGGTCGGCCATCAAGTCGTACTCCGAGCAGATCATCCCGGTGATCCGGGCCCAGGACCCCGACGCGGTCGTCCTGGTCGGGACGCGCGCCTGGTCCTCCTTCGGGGTGTCCGAGGGCTCCGACGAGTCGGAGGTCGTGAACAACCCGGTCAACGCCTCCAACATCATGTACACCTTCCACTTCTACGCGGCCTCGCACCGCGAGGAGTACCTCGCCGCACTGGACCGCGCCTCGGACAAGCTGCCCGTCTTCGTCACCGAGTTCGGGACGCAGAACTACGCGGGCGAGGGCGCCAACGACTTCGCCATGTCGCAGCGCTACCTCGACCTGATGAAGAGCAAGAACATCTCCTGGACCAACTGGAACTACTCCGACGACCACCGCTCCGGCGCCGTCTTCAAGACCGGCACCTGCGACGGGAGCAACTGGACGGGGACCGGGGTCCTGAAGGAGGCCGGGGTCTGGATCCGCGACCGCATCCGCCAGTGACCCCGGCCCGCTCCCCGCGCCGTCAGACGGAACGGCGGCGCAGGGAGGCGTCGGTGAGGACCGCCGGGGTGTAACCGGCGTCGCGCGCCGACAGGCTGACGCCGGGCGGGACGATCTCGTCGATCCGGTCGAGGACGTCCCGGCCCAGCCTCACCTTGTCGGCGCCCAGTTGGCTCGCCAGCTGTTCGAAGGTGCGCGGCCCGATGATCGCCGAGGTGACGGCCGGGTGCTCCAGCACGAAGGCCAGGGCGAGTTGGACCAGGGTGAGTCCGGCCTCATCGGCCAGGGCCGCGAGCGCGTCGGCGGCCGCCAGTTTGGCCGCGTTCTCGGGCGCGGCGATGTCGAACCGGGCGGCCTGGCGCTCGGCGCGGCTGGAGGCCGGCTGCTCGCCGCCCGTACGGTAGCGGCCGGTCAGCCAGCCACCGGCGAGCGGGCTCCAGGACAGCACCCCCAGCCCGTACCGCTGCGCCACAGGCAGCACCTCGCGCTCGATGCCCCGGGCCAGCAGCGAGTACGGGGGCTGCTCGGCGACCACGCGTTCGCGGCCCCGGCGCTCGGCGGTCCACTGGCCCTCCACGATCGCGGAGGGCTCGAAGGTGGAGGTGCCGATGTAGCGGATCTTGCCCTGGTGGACCAGGTCGGAGAGCGCGCCGAGCGTCTCGTCGAAGTCGGTGTCGGGCTCGGGGCGGTGGACCTGGTAGAGGTCGATCCAGTCGGTGCCGAGCCGGCGCAGGCTGTTCTCGACCTCGCGGATGATCCAACGGCGGCTGTTGCCGAAGGCGTTGGGGTCATCGCCCAGCCGGCCGTGGAACTTGGTGGCCAGCACCACGTTGTCGCGCCGGCCGCCCGCGAGCGCCTTGCCGACGATGGTCTCGGACTCGCCCTGCGAGTAGACGTCGGCGGTGTCGACGAAGTTGATGCCGGAGTCCAGGGCGTGGTGGATGATCCGGACGCTGTCGTCGTGATCGGCGTTGCCCCGGGCGCCGAACATCATGGTGCCCAGCGCGAGCGGGCTGACCTGGACGCCGGTGCGGCCGAGGTTGCGGTATTCGGTCATCTGGCACTCTCCTTGACGAGCTGACTGGTGGTGGTGTCGGGGCGGTGGTCGGGCGGGGCCGGGACGCCGGTCTGCCGGAAGGCCTCCCACAGGAGGTGGTACGGGCCCCGCGCCGCGAGGAGTTCGGTGTGCGTACCGCTCTCGACGACGGCTCCGGCGTCGAGGACGATCACGCGGTCGGCACGGGCGGCGGTGGTCAGCCGGTGCGCGACGACCACGGTGGTACGGCGCCGGCACAGGGCGTCCGTCGCCGCGGCGACCCGGCGCTCGGTGGCCAGATCGAGCGAGGCGGTGGCCTCGTCGAGCAGCAGCACGTCCGGGTCGACGAGTTCGGCGCGGGCCAGGGCGAGGAGCTGGCGTTGCCCGGCGGACAGGTTGCGGCCCCGCTCCCCCACCTGCTGGAGATAGCCGAGCCGGAGTCCGGCGATCATCTCGTGGGCGCCCACGGCCCGCGCCGCGCTCTCCACCTCGGCGTCGGTGGCGTCGGGCCGCCCGTAGGCGATGGCGTCCCGCACGGTCCCGCTGAAGAGATACGGCTCCTGCGGTACGAGTCCGAGTCTGCGCCGGAAGGCGGGCAGGTCGAGGTCGCGCAGATCGTGGCCGTCCACCCGGACGGTCCCGGCGGTCGGGTCGTAGAAGCGGGCCAGCAGTTTGACGACGGTGGACTTGCCCGCGCCGGTGGCCCCGACCAGGGCGACGGTCTCGCCGGGCGCGATGCGCAGCCGCAGCCCGTGCAGGACCTCCTGCCCGCCGCCGCCCGCGTAACCGAAGGACACCTCGTCGAACTCCACCTCGCCGCGCAACCGGCCGACCGGCAGCGGGCGTTCGGGCTGCGGGGTGCCGGCCGGGGTGCGCATCAGGGAGCGGAGCCGGCCGAGGCCGATGACCGCCTGCTGGTAGCCGTCGAAGACCTGCGAGAGCTGCTGGATGGGCGAGAAGAACAGCTCCACGTACAGCAGGAAGGCGATCAGCGTGCCCGCGCTCAGCTCGCCCGAGCGCACCTGGCCCGCGCCGGCGACCAGGACGGCCGCCGTGGACAGGGTGCCGAGGAACTCCACGAACGGGAAGAACGTGCCCATGTAGCGCTGGGCGCGAAGCCGTGAGTTCCGGAAGCCCCAGGCCAGTTCGGCGAAGTCCTGGGCGTTGCGCTCCTCGCGGCGGAAGGCCTGGGTCACGCGGATCGCGGTGACGTTCTCCTGGAGGCAGGCGTTGACCGCGCTGACCCGTTCGCGGGCCTCCCGGTAGGCGGGGACCGAGTAGTGCCGGAAGAGGGCGGTCGCGCCGATCAGGACGGGCAGGGCGAGGAGCAGGACGACGGCGAGGCCCGCGTCGATGACCAGCAGGGCGACCAGCACGCCGAGGACGGTGAGCAGGCTGACGACGGCGGTGATCAGACCGGTCTGGAGGAAGTTCGACAGGGCGTCCACGTCGGTGGTCATCCGGGTCATGATCCGGCCGCCGAGCTCCCGCTCGTAGTAGTCCAGACCGAGCCGCTGGAGCTGGGCGAAGGTCTTCACCCGCAGGGTGTAGAGCAGCCGCTCGCCGGTGCGTCCGGTGGTGCGGACCTGGGCGACGCCGATCAGCCAGTTCGCCGCGACGACCAGGCCCGCGACCGCGGCCGCCACCAGGAGCACGCCCCCGGCCCCCCGGGCGACGCCGTGGTCCACCCCGTGCCGGACGAGGACGGGCACGGCGATCTGCGCCGCCGCGTCGAGGGCGACGAGCAGCAGCCCGAGGAACAGCGGGAGGCGGAAGGGCCGCAGCAGGGTGCCGAGGTGGAACTCCCGGTCAGCGGCGACCGCCTGGGCCGTGGGCACCTTCGGATCGGCCTCGGGCAGCGGGAGGCGGGCGAGTCCGGCGATCAGCTCGGGGCTCGGCGGGGCGGAGCCGAGGACCCCGCCGCCGGGTCCGCCGCGGCCGGGACCGGAGGTGGCGGCGGCCTCGGCCAGCGCCTGGGCGGCCCGGACGGCGGTGGACTCGTCGGCGTCCTCGACGGCGGCCCCGTCCCGGTGCCACAGGTCCGCGGTCACCCCGCCGGCCGGGGCTTCGGGCACCGGCTCGGAGGCGGTCGGCTCGGAGGTGGACAGCAGCGTGCGGAACAGCGCCGATCGGGAGCGGAGTTCGTCCAGCGTGCCGGTGTCGGCGATGCGGCCGCCGTCCAGGACGGCGATCCGGTCGGCGAGCTCCAGGGTGGAGCGGCGGTGCGCCACGATCAGGGTGGTCCGGCGGCGGGTCGCCGCGTGCAGCCCGGCGTGGATCTCGACCTCGACGCGGGCGTCGATGGCGGAGGTCGCGTCGTCCAGGACCAGGATCGCCGGGTCGCCCACCAGGGCGCGGGCCAGCGCGATGCGCTGGCGCTGGCCGCCGGAGAGGGTGAGGCCCTGCTCGCCGACGACGGTGTCGTAGCCCTGGGGAAGCCGTTCGACGAAGGTGTCGGCGCGGGCGATCCGGGCGGCGGTGCGGATCTGCTCCTCCGTGGCGTCCGGCGCCCCGTAGGCGATGTTGGCGCGCACGGTGTCGGAGACCAGCAGGCTCTCCTCGAAGACGTAGCCGATCCGGGCACGCAGCGAGGCGAGGGACAGTTCGGCCACGTCGGTGCCGTCGACGGCGACCGTCCCGGAGGGGACGTCGTAGAACCGGGGCAGCAGGGCCGCGGCGGTCGACTTGCCCGAACCGGCCGCGCCGATCAGGGCGACCGTCTCGCCGGGGCGGACGTCGAGCGTGAAGCCGTCGAGGAGCGGCGGACCGTCGCCGTGGGCGAAGGTGACGTCCTGCCAGGAGAGCGCGGGCGGCCGGTCGGGCAGTTCGCGGGCGTCGGGGGCGTCGGCGATGACGGGGGCCTCGTCGACGACCTCCAGGACGCGTTCGGCTCCGGCGCGGGCCTGCTGCCAGACGGTGAGGAGGGTAGCGACCTGGCGCACGGGGGTGACGAAGGAGCCGAGGTAGGTGGTGAAGGCGAGGAAGGTGCCGAGCGAGATCCGGCCGTGCAGGGCCATCCAGCCGCCGAGGGCGAGGACGGCGACCTGGCCGAGGGCGGGGACGGCCTGGAGCGCCGGGTTGTAGCGGCCGGTGAAGCGCACGACGCGCAGCCGGGAGGCGAACAGGTCGCGGGCGCGCTCCTCCAGGCCGGTCAGCTCGCGGTCCTCCTGGCCGAAGCCCTTGACGACGCGGACGCCGGTGACGGTCGCCTCGACGGTGGAGGCGACCTCGGCGGCCTCCTGCTGGGCGTGCCAGTTGGCGGGGAAGAGGTCGCGGCGGCTGCGCAGGGCGATCAGGTAGAGCAGCGGGCCGACGACGAGGGCGACGACGGTCAGCAGCGGGGAGAGGAACGCCATGAAGACCAGCGAGCACAGGAACATCAGGGCGTTGCCGGTGAGGTTCGGCAGGAACTGCAGCAGGGTCTGGACGAGGGTGATGTCGGAGATGGACCGGCTCACCACCTGTCCGGTGCGCAGCCCGTCCTGCTGGGCGCCGCCGAGTCGCAGGAGGGCGGCGAAGGCGTCGTTGCGCAGGTCGTACTGGACGCCGAGGGAGAGCCGTCCGGAGCGGTAGCGGCGGGTGAAGCTCGCGCCGAAGCGGACGGCTCCGAGTGCGGCGAGCAGGACGGTCCAGGGGACGAGTGAGCCGGTGTCGCCGGCCAGTCCGTCCACGACGTGGCGCAGGACGAGGGGCAGGGTGGCGGTGGCCAGGGCGGCGACGAGCGCCGCGCCGAAGGCGAGCAGGAGGTCGGTGCGGTGGCGCAGGCAGTAGCCGAGGAGGCGTCGCGCCCAGCCCGGTCGGGTGCCGGACCGCCCGGCGGCGCCGGTCCCCGGGTGCTGCCGGGTTCCGGCGCCGCCGTGCGCCGTACAGTCCGTCACCGGGCCCCTGCCGTGGCCGGGACGGCGCGGAGGTGGGCCGCGGTGGCGTCGAAGAACTGGTTGGCGGGGCGCGGCAGGCCGTAGTGGTCGCGCAGGGTGGAGCCGGTGTACTCGGTGCGGAACAGGCCGCGTTCCTGGAGGATCGGGACGACCCGGTCGACGAAGACCTCCAGGCCCGAGGGGAGCACGGCGGGCATGATGTTGAAGCCGTCGGCGGCCCCGCTGTCGTACCAGTGCTCGATGGTGTCGGCGACCTGTTCGGCGGTGCCCGCGAAGGTGCGGTGGCCGCGTCCGCCGCCGAGCCGGCCGATGAGCTGGCGTACGGTCAGGTGCTCGCGGCGGGCCAGTTCCACGATGAGGGTGTAGCGGCTCTTGGCGCCCTCGATCTCGTCCTCGGTCGGGATGTCCTCGGGAAGTTCGGCGTCCAGGTCGAGGTCGTCCGGGGCGATCTTCAGGCGCAGGGCGAGCTGCCGCTTGGCGTACTCGGGGACGATGAGGCGGTCCAGCTCGGCGTCCAGCTCATGGGCCTCGGCCTCGGTGTCGCCGATGACGGGGACGATGCCGGGCAGGATCTTGATGGTGTCGGGGTCCCGGCCGAGCGCGACGGCCCGCGCCTTGACGTCCCGGTAGAAGGCGATGCCCTCTTCCAGGGTCTGCTGGGCGGTGAACACCGCCTCGGCGTACCGGGCCGCGAAGTCCTTGCCGTCCTCGCTGGATCCGGCCTGCACGAGCAGCGGGTGTCCCTGCGGCGGGCGCTGGACGTTGAGCGCTCCCTCGACGCGGAAGAACTCGCCGCGGTGGTCGATGGCCCTGACCCGGTCGGCGAGCGCGTGGACGCCCTTCTCCTTGTCGGCGACGACGGCGTCGTCCGCCCAGCTGTCCCAGAGTTTGGTGGAGACCTCGACGAACTCGGCGGCGCGGCGGTAGCGCTCGCGGTGCAGCGGGGTGTCGTCCAGGCCGAAGTTGCGGGCGGCGTCGGCCCCGGCGGTGGTGACGATGTTCCAGCCGGCCCGGCCGCCGGAGACGTGGTCCAGGGAGGCGAACCTGCGGGCCAGGTTGTAGGGCTCGTTGTAGCTGGTGGACGCGGTGGCGATGAGCCCGATGTGCTCGGTGGCCCCTGCGAGCGCGGTCAACAGGACGGTGGGCTCCAGCTTGGCGGCGGGACGGCGGCCGGGGTCGCCCATGAGGACCGGGCTGTCCGCGAGGAACAGGGAGTCGAGGCGGCCGCGCTCGGCGATCCGGGCGAGGTTCTTGTAGTGCGCGATGTCGGAGTTCGCCTCGGCGGGGCTCTCGGGGAGCCGCCAGGACGCCTCGTGGTGTCCGGTGGACATGAGGAAGGCGTTGAGGTGGAGGGGCTTGCGGGGTCCGGCGGAAGGCATGGCTGTCTCCAGGCAGGTGCGGGAGGGATTCCCGGCGGGTACGGGCAGCGGGTGTTCACGCGTCGGGCGGCCGGCGGCGGCCGCGTGACGCCGGAGCGGCAGGCGTCAGGCCGCCGCGGGGGGTTGCGCGACCCCGAGGGCGGTGAGCAGGGCGTCGCGGTACTCCTGGAAGCGGGCGTCCCGGCGCGAGCGCGGGGTCGGCAGATCGATGGCGAGGTCGACGGAGATCAGGCCGTCCTCCAGCACCAGGACCCGGTCGGCGAGTTCCACGGCCTCGTCCACGTCGTGGGTGACCAGGAGCACCGCGGGGCGGTGGCGCTCGTACAGTTCGCGCAGCAGGCCGTGCATCTTGATCCGGGTCAGGGCGTCGAGCGCCCCGAACGGCTCGTCGGCCAGCAGGAGTTCGGGTTCCCGGACCAGGGCGCGGGCGAGTGCGGCGCGCTGCTGCTCGCCGCCGGACAGTTCGTGCGGCCAGGAGCGGTCCCGGCCCGCCAGGCCGACCTCCTCCAGCGCGGTCAGGCCGCGTTCGCGGGTGCCGGGGCCGCGCAGCCCGAGGGTCACGTTGTCCAGGACGCGGAGCCAGGGCAGCAGCCGGGAGTCCTGGAAGGAGAGCGACACCCGTTCCGGGACGGTGAGTTCGCCGGAGCCCTCGACCGTGTGGTCGAGCCGGGCGACGGCCCGCAGCAGGGTCGACTTGCCGGATCCGCTGCGGCCCAGGAGCGCGGTGAACTCCCCCGGCGCCACGGTCAGGTCGAGTTCCTTCAGGACGATCCGGTCGCCGAACCTGCGGACCAGCCGGGACGTGCGGACGGCGGGCGGGGCCTTCGTGATCAGCCCGCCAGGGTGCGTCGCCATGACAGGACCTTCCTTTCGATCGCGCGCACGCCCGCGTCGGAGGCGAAGCCGAAGATCCCGTAGGCCACCAGCCCCACGATGATCACGTCGGACTGGGCGTACTGCTGGGCCTGGAACATCATGTAGCCGATGCCGCTGGTGGAGTTGATCTGCTCGACGACGATCAGGCCGAGCCAGGAGGAGGTGACGCCGAGCCGCAGACCGACGAAGAAGCCGGGCAGCGATCCGGGGATGACGACCTTGCGCAGGAACTGTGCCCGGCCGAGGTCGAGTCCTTCGGCGAGCTCCACGTACCGGCTGTCGATGGAGGTCAGCGAGGCGTAGGTGTTGATGTACATGTTGACCGCGACGCCGAGCGCGATCACCGTGACCTTCATCTGTTCGCCGATGCCGAGCCAGAGGATCAGCAACGGCAGCATGGCGAGCGAGGGGATGGCGCGCTTGATCTGGAGCGGTCCGTCCAGGAGGTACTCGCCGCTGCGGCTGAGCCCGGCGGCGACCGCGAGGACCACGCCGGCGGTGACGCCGAAGAAGAGGCCGAGCCCGGCGCGCTGGAGGGAGATGAGGACGTTGTCCTGGAGGCGTCCGGTGGCCACCAGGTCGGATGCGGTGGAGATCACGGTGCCCGGCCCGGACAGGATGCGCGGGTCCAGATAGCCGGAGGCGGAGGCGGCCCACCACAGGGCGACGAGCAGGACGGGGCCGATGAGCCGGCCGAAGGGGAGGGACCGGCCGGGGCCGAGCCGCCTGCGGGTGCCGCGGGCGACGGCGGGGCGGTTCCGGTCCGCGGTGTCCGCCGGGGGCGGCGCGTCCTCGGTGAGGACGGCGGGTCCGCCGGGGCGGGCCGTGGGCAGCAGGTCGGTCATGAGGTCTCCCGGTACTCGGCGGGAACGGACTGGGCCGCCAGGCCCTCGAAGCGGCGGTCGAACAGGTCGGCCACGTCCTGCTTCGGTACGAAGCCGCCTTCGGCCATCAGGTCGGCGGTCTCCTGCTCCCACGCGATGGCCTGGTCCCAGTCGACCGGGAACTGCGGCTTGTTGAGCGAGGCGACGATGCGCCGGCCGTCTGCCACGGAGACGCCCTCGCTCTTCACGTAGTAGGTGTCGATCCACTCGTCCGTGTTCTCCCACGCCCAGACCAGGCCCTTGGCCCACAGCGGAATGAAACTGCGGACGGCCGCGGCCTTCGCCGGGTCGTCGAGCACCTCCACCGGGGCCCACAGGACGGTGAGCAGGTCCACGACCTCGGTCTTGAGGCCGGTGGCGCCGTCCTTGCCGTACTGGTCGAGGTACTTGGTGAGGGTCGGCTCGCCGAGCGGCGCCACATCGACCTGCCGGGACTGGAGCGCGGTGAGGAACTGGGTGCTGGGCAGGGCGACGAGTTCGACGTCGCTGTTCTTCAGACCGGCCGCCTTCAGGGCGCGCAGGACGACGACGCCCTGCGCCTGGCCCTGGGAGAAGCCGATCTTCTTGCCGCGGAAGTCCTCCGCCGAGGCGATGTCGGAGCCCGGAGCGGTGGCGAAGGTGTAGAGGGGGCGCGGGCGCACCTGAACGGCGACGATCTTCGTGTCGACGCCGATGGCCTTGGCCTGGATCGGCGGAATTCCCGCATTGGAGGCGAGGTCGATGGACTGGGCCCGGAATCCCTGGATGATATCCGGGCCCGCGCTCAAATTCGGCCATTCGGAAACCGTGAAGGCAAGTTCTTTCTGAAGACCGGCGGGTTCCAGCTGGAGCCGGGTCTGGCGTACCGCGACGGTCAGTTTCGTGCCCGGCGGCGGTGCGCCCGAGGGAAGCTTTCCGGTGGGTTCGGAACGGGCCACGGTCTTGGCCTGCGGAGAGCAGGCGGCGAGGCCGAGAACCGTTCCGGTGGCCAGAGCGAGAAAGGACCGGCGGCCCACGGTTCGGGTGGTCGCGGAGAGGTCGTGGGTCTGGTGACGAGGCATGGGGTGTGTTCCTGGCTTTCAGAGGGAGTGGTAGGCGCCGTCGTGGAACAGCAGCGGGCTGCGGTCCTCGTCGAGCCAGGAGTCGGTGACCCGGGCGATGACGATCCGGTGGTCCCCGGCGGGCACGATCTGCTCGGTCTCCAGGCGCAGCCAGCCGGCCACCCCGTCGAGCACAGGTTCGCCGCCCGCCAGCCGCCGCCAGGCGGTGGGGGCGGCGAACCGGTCGATGCCGCTGGTGGCGAAGGTCCGGGCGAGGGACTCCTGGTCGGCGCCGAGGAAGTTGACGACGCTGGAGGAGGCCGCCTCGACATGGGGCCAGGAGGAGGTGGTGGTGCCGATGCCGTACGAGACGAGCGGCGGGTCCAGGGACAGCGAGGTGAGCGAGGTGGCGGTGAAGCCGACGGGTCCGCGGCCGGAGTCGGCGGTGACGACGACCACGCCGGCCGGATAGCGGCGGAACACCTGCTTGAAACGGTCGGGGGCGTAGGCGGGGGCATAGGAGGGCACGGTGACGGTCAACATCTCTCCCGGAATGGAAGGAAGGGCGGGCACGGAACGAGCGAAGGGCTCGAAAAAAGCGCGCACGGAGGCACGGGCGAAAGAGGCACACGCGAAAGCGGGGCCGGATCCCGGCGGGGATCGGCCGGTCGCGTCGACCGCCCGGAGAATCAGCTGGGAGTTATCGGGATCCCGGACAGGAGCGACCACGACAGGGCCGGGAGAATTCCCTCACCGGCGCAGCCGTGCGACAGCGGCGAGCCGCGCAGGGCACGCTCTGCTGAATACGCTGTCGGCTGGTCATGAATCCATTGCCCTGGGGTGCTGTCGGGCCGGTCAACAATGCAACGTTCTGAATTAAGTCGGGTTCCGCACACCGCCGGAGAACGGGGCCGGCGGACGTGTTCAGGACACCGCGGGCAGTGCGGGCCAGGGCCCGAGCGGGTCGGTGTACAGCGCGCCGAGCGCCACCGCGCCACCGGCGGTGGCCAGCACCGATCCGGTGAAGCTGCTCGGCACCACGGCCCGTTCGGGGTCGTCGCAGACCCAGGAGCGCCGCGCCACCTCCGCCCGCAGGTCCGCCAGGCACTCCGGTATCCGGCCCGCTCCCGGCTCGACGACCACGAGGACCTCGGGGTCGAACATGTCGAGCAGCAGGGCCGCCGCCCGGCCGACGAGCAGGGCCCGGCGGCGGAAGAGCGCGAGGGCCCGCGGGTCGCCGGCCAGGGCTCCGTCCAGCAGTTCGGTGAACGAGCCGACGAACAGGCCCTGTTCGGCGGCGCGGCGCACCATGGCCCGCTCGGAGACCTCCGACTGGAGGCAGCCGGTGCGGCCGCACGAACAGGGCTCGGCCCCGCCCGATCCGCCTGCCCCGAGCGGCAGATGGGCCACGCTGCCCGCACCGGAGCGAGGGCCCAGGTGCATGGTTCCGGAGCTGGCGAAGGCCGCGTCCACCACGGCTCCGACGAAGAGCAGGACCGTGCTGGCCCGGGTCGACACCTCGCCGAACAGCTGCTCGGCGCGGGCCAGCGCCCGCGAGTGGCTGTCCACATGGACGGGGAGCCCGGTGGCGGCTTCGAGGATCTCGCGGACCGGGACGTCCCGCCAGCCCAGGTGCGGATGCTCGACGACGACTCCGGCGGCGGGGTCCACCCGGTGTCCGGTGGCGAAGCCGAGGGCGAGGACGGTCCGGCCGGCGGCGTGCGCCTCGACCAGCCGGGGCAGCCGGTCGGCGAGGTCACGCAGCAGGGCGGGCCCGGTGGCCAGGCCGCGCGGGGAGCCGCCGGGGACGGTGGCGTACGGGCCGTTGGCCCCGATGGCGTGCGGCTGCCGGTCCTCGGCGACGATGCGGCCGCGCAGGTCCATCAGCGCGACCGTGGAGTGCGCGACGGCGACGTGGGCCCCGGCGACCAGATAGCGGCCGGTGTCGATCTCGACGGGGATGTGCGGCCGGCCGAGGCCTTTGGGTCCGGCGGTCTCCGCGCCCTCCCGGACGAGACCGCGCGCCAGCAGCTGCCCGACGTGGCCGGTCACCGCCGCCGGGGAGAGCCCGGTGAGCCGGGCGACGTTCGACCGGGCCACCGGCCCGTGGTCGAGGATGGCGCTCAGCACGGAGCCGGTGCCGGAGACCCGGCGGGCGGACCCGGCGGCGGGGATGTCCGAGCGGCGCAGCGGGGCGGGGCGGCGGGCGGGCACGGGCGGACGCTTCACAGGTGTCTTCACAGGTCCTCGATGGCAGCGGGCCGTGCGGGAAGGCGTCCGGACGGAGCCTCGGGCCGAGGATCCGCCCGGCGCAGGGCCGGAGCGGGTTCGGCTTCTCCCGTGGAACGGTGGCCCAGGGCGCGCGCACCGGGGGGCTCCGGTGGCGGTCGCGCGGGCCGGTGTGCGTTCAGACCCGGTGACACGCCGCGGAGCACACGCGCTTCAGGTCGACATGACCTCGCGTCGTCAGGTGTGCGGATCGCTGCATGGCGCGCAACGTAGCCGGAGCGGCGTAACCCGGTCAAACCGCTGACCGCATGGTGGACGGCCGTCTCAGCGGGGCGTGTTGCCCGGGTATTGCCGCATGTGACAGGCGTGTGGCGGGGGCGCGACGCGGTGATCCGGCGATCGGTGCGGGGCGGCGAGGCCCGCTCTCCATCGGGATGGTGCCGGGAATTAACCGATGATGCCTTGTCATGCCCCGTTCTACGCGCATAGCTTTTGCCCCTACTACTCCGTTGGGGGCACCTCCCGTGCAGATATACAGATCCGGTTCCGTCCTGCTGACCGGCGCCGTCGCCGTCGCTCTCGCGGTGACCGCCCTTCCCGCCGCCCAGGCGGCCCCGTCCGCCACCGCCGTGATCTCCGAGGTGTACGGCGGCGGGGGCAACTCCGGCGCGACGCTGACCCGGGACTTCGTCGAGCTGGCCAACGCCGGCTCCGCTCCCTTCGAGGTCGGCGGTCTCAGCGTCCAGTACCTGCCGGGCAGCCCGTCGGCCGGCTCGCTGTGGCAGGTCTCCGAGCTGTCCGGGTCGATCGCGCCCGGCGGCCGCTACCTGCTCGCCCAGGCCGCCGGCACCGGCGGCACGGTCGCGCTGCCCACCGCGGACGCCACCGGCACGGTCGCCCTGGCGGCGGGCAGCGGCACCGTCGCCCTGGTCTCCGGGACGGCCCCGCTCACCTGCAAGTCGGCGGCGGACTGCGCGGCGGACACCCGGATCGTCGATCTGGTCGGTTACGGGTCCGCGGTCGTCCGGGAGGGCGTCGGCCCGGTCCCCGGCGCGTCGGCCACCGCCTCCGTCGCGCGGGCCGCCTCGCTCGCCGACACCGACGACAACGCGGCCGACCTCGCCGCGGGCGCGCCGACCCCGGTCAACGCCAAGGGCGAGACGTCCGGCGGCGGTCAGGAGCCCGAGGAGCCCGGCCCCACCGAGCCCGGCGACGTCCGGATCCACGACATCCAGGGCGCCACCCGCGTCTCCCCGCTCGACGGCACGGCGGTCACCGGGGTCCCGGGCGTCGTCACCGGCGTGCGGACCAGCGGCTCACGCGGCTTCTGGATCCAGGACACCGCGCCCGACAACGACCCGCGCACCGGCGAGGGCCTGTTCGTCTACACCGGCTCCACCGCCCCGGCCGTGCAGGTCGGCGACGCGGTCCTGGTCAGCGGCAAGGTCGCCGAGTACTACCCGGGCACCGGCACCCAGTCGCTCACCCAGCTCACCGCACCGCGCACCACCGTCCTCTCCTCCGGGAACGCGCTGCCCGCCCCGGTCGTCCTCGACGCCCGCTCGGTGCCCGGCCGTTACGTGCCCTCGGCGGACGGCGGGGCGATCGACGCGCTGCCCCTGAACCCGAAGCGCTACGCCCTGGACCTGTACGAGGCGCTGGAGGGCTCCCGGGTCCGGATCGCCGACACCCGGGTCACCGGCGCGACGACCCCGTACGACGAGATCTGGGTGACGGTCGAGCCTAAGGAGAACCCGACCCGGCGCGGCGGCACGCTCTACGCCTCGTACGAGGACCAGAACACCGGCCGTCTCAAGGTCATGTCGCTGGACCCGGCGCAGCCGATCCCGGCGGCGAACGTCGGGGACGTACTCAAGGGCCGCACCACCGGCGTGCTCGACTACGCCTCGTACGGCGGCTACAACGTGCAGGCCACCGAGCTGGGCACGCTCGTCGACAGGAAGCTGCGGCGCGAGGTGACCCGCGAGCAGAGGAAGAACGAGCTGGCGGTCGCCACCTACAACGTGGAGAACCTCGACGCGGTCGACGACCAGGCCAAGTTCGACACGCTGGCCGAGGGCGTCGCGGTCAATCTGTCCTCCCCCGACATCGTCTCGCTGGAGGAGATCCAGGACGACAACGGCGCGGTGAACGACGGCACGACGGGCTCGGAGGCCACGCTGAAGCGGTTCACCGACGCGATCGTCGCCCAGGGCGGCCCGCGCTACGCCTGGCGCTCCATCGCCCCCGAGAACAACCAGGACGGCGGCGAGCCCGGCGGCAACATCCGCAACGTCTTCCTCTACAACCCCGAGCGGGTCTCCTTCACCGACCGCGCGGGCGGCGACGCCACCACCCCGGTGGAGGCCGTGAAGAAGGGGAAGGGCGTCGAACTCTCCGTCTCGCCCGGCCGGATCAACCCGGCGAGCGCGGCGTGGGCGGACAGCCGCAAGCCGCTGGTGGGCGAGTTCGTCTTCCGGGGCGAGCCGGTCTTCGTCGTCGGCAACCACTTCGCGTCCAAGGGCGGCGACCAGCCGCTGCACGGCCGCTACCAGGAGCCGACGCGGTCCTCGGAGACCAAGCGGATCCAGCAGGCCGCCGAGGTCAACACCTTCGTCGCCTCGCTGCTGAAGGCGGACAAGTCGGCCAAGGTCGTCGCGCTCGGGGACTTCAACGACTTCGAGTTCTCCCCGACAATGAAGGCGCTGACCAAGGGCAGGGCGCTCAGGCCGCTGATCACGACGCTGCCCGCCGCCGAGCGGTACAGCTATGTCTTCGACGGCAACTCGCAGACGCTGGACCACATCCTGACGAGCCCCGGCATCCGGCGGCCCGACTACGACGTGGTGCACATCAACGCCGAATTCGCCGACCAGGCGAGCGACCACGACCCGCAGGTGGTGCGGGTGAGGGTCGACGGGGCGCACGGCCACGGACGCTGAGTCCGGGACCCGGCGGGCCGGACCGGATGTTCAGGTCCGGCCCGCCGGCGCGGCCGCCTGGCGCGGCAGGGCGACCGCGCCGGCCGCCGGCTCCCGCTCCGTGAAGAACCGGCAGACCAGCGAGGCCACGTCGTCGGCCCGCTCCAGGACCACCCAGTGGTCGGACTCCTCGATCGTCAGGAACCGGCTGCCCTCGATCGTCGCGGCGAACTCCCGCTGCCGCGCCGGCGAGGTCACCGTGTCGTGCTCCCCCGCGAAGACGAGCGCCGGTACGCCGGTGAGCCCGCCGGAGAAGTCGGGCCGGTCGG
Organism: Streptomyces sp. NPDC020884; assembly: GCF_044333935.1. Lineage (NCBI taxonomy): Bacteria > Bacillati > Actinomycetota > Actinomycetes > Kitasatosporales > Streptomycetaceae > Streptomyces > Streptomyces sp. NPDC020884. The sequence continues at coordinate 171,395 of NZ_JBIRRY010000006.1, forward strand.
CCAGCGCCCGGTAGAGGGAGTCCGCCGCGTGCGGCGAGTGGGCGAGTGCGTGCAGGAACGAGCGCCGGACATAGCGGCGGGCCAATTCCCTGCGGTGTACGGGGCGTTCGGGGTCCAGGCACATCAGCGCGTCGGCGGCCGTCGCGGCGAACCCCGCGCGGTCCCCCTCGGCCAGCTGGCGCCGGGCCCGCTCCCAGCAGGCGACCTGGGCGGCGTCGATGTGGACCGGAACGCCGCCGAGGGCCAGCCGCGCCACCCGCTCCCGGTGGCGGCGGGCGAAGCCGTAGGCGATGGCGGTGCCGTAGGAGAAGCCGAAGACGTTGAGCCGGGGGGCGCCGAGGTCGTCGGCGATGCCGAGGACGGCCCGGCGCAGCAGGTCGGCGCTGGGTCCTGGCGGGAGCGGGTCGGCGCTGCCCATGCCGGGCAGGTCGGCGGTGACCACATCGGTGGCCGGGCCCAGGTGGTCGTCCATCTGGGGCCAGCCGAACATGCCTTGGAGCGCACCGCCGAGGACGAGCGTCGGCTCGGTGGCCGGGGGCGTCCCGGGGCGGGTGTGCGGCAGGACGCGGTAGCTGTAGCGCACTCCGTCGACCGACAGGGTCCGGATGATCTCCTCGGGCATGTGCTCCTGCGTTCCCTTCCGCTCAGGCCCTGGTGAGGACGAGTGCCGCGTTGTGGCCGCCGAAGCCGAGCGAGGTCTTGACGGCGCAGTCGAAGGCGGCGGTCCGGGCCTCCTTGGCGACCACCTCGATCGGGATCCGCGGGTCGGGGGCGTCCAGGTTGACGGTGGGCGGGACCAGTCGGTGCTGGAGGGCGAGCACGGTGAGCGCGGTCTCGATGCCGCCGGCCGCGCCGAGGGTGTGGCCGGTCATCGCCTTGGTGGAGGTCACCAGGGGGCTCTCGCCGAGGACCCGGCGGAGCATCGTCGCCTCGATCAGGTCGTTGGAGAGCGTCGAGGTGCCGTGCGCGTTGACGTGCCCGACGTCGGCCGGGGAGAGGCCGGCGTCGGCGAGCGCGGTGCGCAGGGCGCGTTCGATGCCGAGGCCCTCGGGGTCCGGGGCGACGGCGGAGTGGGCGTCGCTGGAGGCCCCGTAACCGTCCACGTGGGCACGGACGGTGGCGCCGCGGGCGCGTGCGTGGTCCGGGTGTTCCAGGACGAGCAGTCCCGCGCCCTCGCCGACGACGAAGCCGTCGCGGTGGGTGTCGAAGGGGCGGCAGGCGGCCGCGGGGTCCTCGCGTCGGGTGGAGACGGCCTTGAGGCTGCAGGCGCTGGCGATCAGGAGGCGGGTGCAGGTGGATTCCGCGCCGCCCGCGATGACGATGTCGCAGGCCCCGGAGCGGAGCATCTGGTGGGCGGTGCCGATGGCGACCGTACCGGAGGAGCAGGCGGTGGAGACGGCCTGGCTGGGTCCGTGGACGCCGAGGTCCAGGCTGACGCTGCTGGCCGCGCCGTTGACGACGCTGAGCGGGGCGAGCTTCGGGGAGACCCGGCGGGGGCCGCGCCCGGCGAGGGTCGTGTGCTGCTCGTCGTAGAAGGGCAGTCCGCCGTGGGCGGAGCCGATGACGACGCCGACCCGGCCGCTGTCCCAGACGGCCGGGTCGAGCCCGGCGTCGGCGACGGCCTCGCGGGCGGCGATCACGGCGAGCTGGGCGAAGCGGTCCATCAGCCGCTGGGCGGCCACCCCGAGGACGGCCCCCGGGTCGCAGTCGGTGACGGAGTAGAAGAAGTCGCAGGGCAGCCCGTCCAGTTCGGGCCGGGGGCCGGCGGACGGCGCGAGGCCCTCGGTGACGCCGCGCCAGGCGGCGTCCGCTCCCGTACCGGCGGCGGTGACCAGGCCGACGCCGGTGACGGCCGCGGCGAACGGGGCGAGCGGGGTGCGGCGGTAGGGCCGTGCGGTGGCCGCGCTCATGCGGAGACCTTCCCGTGCACGGCCTCGACGAGGCGGCCGACGGTGTCGCGCGAGGTGAGCGCGACGTCCTCCAGGTCCACGTCCAGCCGGTCCTCGATGAGCAGCCGCAGTTCCTCCAGCGCGAGGGAGTCCAGCCGCAGCCGGTGCAGCGGAACGTCGGGGCGGATGGCCTCGGGGTCGGTGCCGAACTTCGCTACCAGCAGGGCGCTGATCTCTTCCGAGGTGCTCATTGGCGCTCCTGGGATCGGTGACGCGGTGACGCCGGCCGCGTGAGGGGAGGTGGGGGGGAGGGGCCATCGGGGGACGCCGGCTGCTCCGGAAGGACCCTTTATACGCCTTCGCGGACGCGTTCCCGGTCCGCGTTCCCCCGTGCGGTGGGAGGGGTGTCCAGGTGTACGAATCCGGGGTGCGGCGCGGGTGGATGCCAGGATGGGAGCACAGCCCGTACGGGACGGCACGAGAGAAGGAGAAACCGATGACGGCCGAGCAGGACGGCAATGCGGAGGCCGCACCGAGCCCCGCCGACTGGGTCGCCCGGCAGGCCGAGCTCTACGAGTCCTCCGGCGGAACGAAGGGCACCACGCAACTGGGCGTGCCGTGTCTGCTGATGGACTACGTGGGGCGGCGCAGCGGGACGGTGCGCCGCACGGTGCTGATGTACGGGCGGGACGGCGAGGACTACCTGATCGTGGCGTCCAACGGCGGATCGGACCGGCCGCCCCTGTGGTATCTGAACCTCCAGGCGAACCCGGAGGTCGAACTGCGGGTGAACACCGAGCGGTTCGGGGCGGTGGCGGCGACGCTGCCGGCCGAGGAGAAGGCGCGGGTCTGGCCGGGCCTGGTGGAGCTGTTCCCGCGCTACGGGCAGTATCAGGCGGGCACCGAGCGGGACATCCCGGTGGTGCGGCTGACGCGGCGCTGAGCCGTCGCAGACCCCCGCCCTCTTCGACGCCATGTCCGCGATGCGCGCCATGGTGCGGGGACCCAGCGGCGGCAGCATGCGGTGTGACGAGTGCGTGCTGGTGACCGACCGCCAGGTGACGCGTCAACCAGCGCCGACACCCCTGTCGGGTGACGTTCGACGTCACCCGACAGGCCTAGCGCGAGAGCCAACTCCCCTGTATTTGCAGGATGTTGCCAGCCGGATCGACCAGGTCTCTCGTTGTCATGCCCTGCTCAGCTCGGTAGCCTGGCCGCATTCGCCATCCCTCTGGCCCGACCCGGGTCCGAGGGCTTTTCTCTTCCCGCGAAGCCCCGCGCGATGTCCACGCGGTCCCCTTCGCGGCCTCCCCCACACCCCTCCCCCACAGAGCAGGAGCCCTCATGCCCCTACGCACCGTCGCCCGAACCCGGGCCCGCGCCTGCGCCTGCGCCGTGGCGGCCCTCACCGCCACGGCCCTTCTCGCCACCGGGCACCCGGCGACCGCAGCACCCGGTCCGGACAAGGCCGACCCGATGAACCGCGCCCTCGCGGAGGCGTCCCGGGAGTACGGGGTGCCGCGCGATCTGCTGGCCGCCGTCGGCTACGGCGAGAGCCGTCTCGACGGACACGCGGGCACGCCCAGCCAGGCGAACGGCTACGGCGTGATGCACCTGGCGAGCAACCCCGTCAACCGCTCGCTGGAGAAGGCCTCCGAGCTGACCGGCGAGAGCGCGGCCCGGCTGCGCCGGGACACCACGGCCAACATCCTCGGCGGCGCGGCCGTCCTGCGCGACCACGCCGACGCGCTGGGCCTGGACTCCGCCGAGCGCCGGGACGTGAACTCCTGGTATCCGGCGGTCGCCCGCTACAGCGCCGCCGAGGGAACCGCCGCCGCGCTCTACGCGGACGGGGTCTTCGACTTCCTCGCCCGGGGCGTGACGGCGACGGTGTCCGGCGGCGAGGAGGTGCTCGTGCCCTCCCGGCCGGTCGCCCCGGACAAGGGCGGGGTGTCGGCCGCCGACGTCCAGGCCAGGAGCGCGGACTACCCCTCGGCGCTCTGGGTGCCCGCGTACTCCGGGAACTTCGTCGTCGGCCGCAAGGCCTCCGTCGACAAGGTGGTCATCCACACCACCCAGGGCTCGTACGCCGGTTCCATCAGCTGGTACCAGAACCCGGCCTCGGAGGTCAGCGCGCACTACACGATCCGCTCCTCGGACGGTGAGGTCACCCAGTCGGTCCTGGAGAAGGACACCGCCTGGCACGCGGGGAGCACCAACTCCTCGTCCGTCGGGATCGAGCACGAGGGCTATGTCGACAACCCGGCCTGGTACACCGACGCGATGTACCGCTCCTCCGCCGCCCTGACCAAGCACCTCGCGGCGCGGTACGGCATCCCGAAGAACCGGTCGCACATCATCGGGCACAGCGAGGCGCCCGGCGCCGACCACACCGACCCGGGTCCCCACTGGGACTGGAACCGCTACATGGAGCTGATCGACGGCGATCCGGGCTCCGGCGGCGACGGCCTGACCTTCCCCTCGTACACCACCCAGAAGTCGGGCTCCAGCGGGCCGCAGGTCAAGGCGGTCCAGCAGCTGCTCAACACGCAGGGCTACGAGGCGGGCGCCGTGGACGGCAGCTTCGGGCCCACCACCCACAGCGCGGTGCAGGCGTTCCAGCGGGCCCGCTCCCTCGACGCCGACGGCACGGTCGGCCCGAAGACCTGGACGGCCCTGTTGTCGGCCGGCACCACCCCGGCGCTGGCGAAGGGCAGCACGGGTGACGCGGTGAAGCGGCTCCAGCGGTCCCTGACGGCGGCGCTGGGCACCACCGTGGGCGTGGACGGCACCTTCGGCCCGGCCACCGAGACCGCGGTGCGCAGCTACCAGACCAGCCGCAAGCTCACGGTCGACGGCCAGGTCGGCCCGGCCACCTGGGCGGCGCTGCAGGGCGGTAAGTGATCCCCGGCCCCGGGCGGCCCTCCCGAGGGGCCGTCCGGGGCCGCGGTCCGGGGCTGCCGTCCGGGGCCCCGTACCGATAGCGTCGTAGCGTGTGCCACTACGCGATGACCCACTACAAGCTGCACTTCGCCTGTGTCCCGTGCCGCGTCAGTTTCAAACGGCATCCCGCGGGCGACCGGGAGCAGCCCTGCCCGAACTGCGGCCGCGCCCTCGTCTGCGCGGGCCACGACTTCGCGCCGCCGCCGCGCCGTGACACCGCGGCCTGGAGCGCGGTGGCGGCCGTCCTGGCGGCGGGCCTGCGCTACGAGGGTCTGGAGGCGTGCGGCTGCGGCAAGGAGCCGCGCTTCCGCCCCCGGACCGGCGCGGAGGTCCGGGCCCGCCGGATCGTGGCGGCCCGGACCGGCCTGTCGGCGGCGCAGGCGCTGGCCCGCCGCGATCCGTCGGTCCCGGAGGCCGACTGACGCCCGAGCCGGCCTGGCCAGGAGCAGGTCCGGTGCGTGCGTCGGGGGCGCGCGCCCGTCACTCCCCCGCGCCAACCGGGTACCCGATCTCCTTCACGTCCTCGGCCAGTTCGGCGGGGACCCGCTCGGGGTTGAGCGCGGTGATCACCGCGTCGGTGAGCGGCCGCAGCGCGTAGACATGGCGTACGGCCTCGAGGTCGACGGGGACCTCGAAGTAGTCCTCGGCCCACTCCCGGTAGGACTCGGGGGTGCCCGTGACGAGGAGCTGGAAGAGCCAGTCGGCCCCGTCGGAGTCCTCGCCGTCCTCCGGGAACTCGACACTGCCGGCCCGCCAGCGGTCATCGCCGCTCTCGCGCCAGAGGCAGGCGGTGACGACGGGCAGGCCGAACTCGTCGGTGAACGAGGGCTCGTCGACGTACCGGCGGAAGACGGCCGGCACCTCGTCGAGCACCCCGGGCCAGGGGGCGTCGTCCACGTACGGGCTCATCGGCGACTCGTGGTCGAAGCCCCGCGCGTACGCGCCGTCGGCGGAGAGGACCACGGAGTACTCGCCGCCCGACCCGTCCCGCATCGAGGCCATCTCCTCCGTCGGCGACCACTGCGTGTCGAAGCCGTGCCAGCGGTGGTCCCACTCGGGACACAGGATCGCGTCGAGCATCGCCAGGGAACGGCAGAGATCGGTGAGGACGGATATGTCCGGCAGCCTGCGGGCCACGTCGTGAACGCTCATGGGCTCATCCAACCGCACCGGCCGGGGGCCCACGCACGTGGTCCCGCACTCCGCGAGGGGAGTACGGGACCACGTCAGTAGGTCACTTCAGGCCGAAGGCCCGAATGATCTCCTGGTCGACGACGAGTCCGCCGGGACCCTCCGCGTGCGCCTTGAGCGAGACCGAGGCCGCGCCCTTCGACGGGGTGCGGAACTTCGCGGTCCACTCACCGGCCTTCCCCTTGCGCAGTTCCGCCTCGATCCAGTGCTTGCCGTCGTCGTAACTGACGGACAGCGCGGCCTTGTTCGCCCTGACCGCGCCCGGCAGCCATTCCTGGGTGCCGGCCGACAGGACGATCTCCGTCGAGCGCCCGGCCCGGACGTCGCCGGCCAGGTCGGTGTCGACGTCGTAGTCCAGCTGGAGCATCGGGATGTCGGCCTGCGACGGGCCGCCCTCCTCCAGCGCACCGGAGACGAAGCCCCACTCGGAGTGGGTGCGGGTCGACGTCTTCCAGGTCCCCGCGTCCCGCCGCGCGTCGATGACCAGGCGGTAGGGCAGCTTCTCGGCGGCCAGGTCGCCGACGTAACCGGCGCGGCCCGCCCCCTGCCTGAGCAGCGTGTCGCCCTGGTGGAGGGCGTAGGAGGTGGTGTCGTACTCGTCCTCGGGCATCGAGCCGGAGTGGCCGGCGCCCGCGTCCGTCCACGGGGTGATGTTGAACTGGAGGTCGTTGGACACGGTGCGGAACGGGCCCCAGTAGCCGGTGCCCAGGCGGGGGCGGGTCACCGGGGCGAACCACTCGGCGCGGTAGTCCCGGCCCGCCCGGTAGTCCAGCTCGGCGCTGCGCATCTCGTGCGCCCGGTCGGACTGATCCGCGTTGAGGACCGCGTGGTTCTCGTACCAGAACGAGTCGCCCGGCAGCGGGTTGACCCACTCGGTGCGGACGTCCGGGAACCGCTCGTACTCCTCGAAGCCGAGGCCGGGACCGTAGTCCGGGATGTCGTAGCGGTAGCCGCCGCCGAGCGTCTTCTGATGGCCGTAGAAGGTGTTCTCCACCTTGGCCAGCTGACGGGTCGAGGGGGCGAAGGCCAGCGAGCGCTCCGGGATCGTGCCGTCGTGGCGGTCGACCAGGTCGTAGAGGTAGTCCGCGAACCTCTTCTGGTCGATCCGGATCTTCTTGCCGCGCTGTGCCGCCCTGATCAGCGTCTCACCGGCGGAGCTCCGGACCGAGGCGACCGGGATGGTGGTCTCCTCGCCGTACGGGGTGTAGCTCTCCATCGCCACGCCGCGCTCGTCGTTGACGACGAACAGGGCCTCGGCTCCGGCGGCCAGCGCGGCCGCGAGGCGTTCGGCGGGGGCGACCCCGGCGCTGCGGGTGATGACGACGGCCTTGCCGCGCGCGTTCACGCCCTCGTAGTCCGCCGGCGCGCCCCGGCCCGCGTAGAGGGCCTTCAGCTTCTGCCCGCTGTCCTCGGCGACGGGCGAGCCGCCCTGGACGAAGACCGGCACGTCACGGCCGTCGGCCTCGACGTCGATCAGCTTCTCGCCCTGCCGCCAGCGGGTCAGGAAGCTGAAGTCACCCTCGGTGACCTTCTTGGTGGGGCTCGCCCACAACTGGTCGTAGGTGAGGGGGATCTGGAAGGCGTCACGCTGGACGGTGCCGTCCGGGGCGGTGCGCGCCATGTCGTAGCGGAGCTGGCGGGTCTCGGTCTCCTTCGGGGTGCGCACGCCGACCTTGCGGGCCTTCGAGGCGTCGAGGGTGACGGTGGTGGAGCCGGTGAGGATCGTCTCGGGGGCCGCGAGGAACGCGACGGCCCGGGAGTCGGGGCGGTCGCCGTCGATGTCCACGGAGGCCCAGGCGGTGTAGTTGCCGGGCGGCAGGCGCAGGGTGGTCCCGCCGCCGCTGACCTGGACGAGGCCCAGCTGCGGGTCGCCGAGCTCGCCGAGGACGACCAGGCCGTCCATCGGCCGGCCCGACCGGTCGCGGAGCTTCAGCGTCAGGTCGTGCAGCTCCTTCTCCTTGGTGAGCGCGAAGCCGGTGTGCGCGACGGTGTCGCCCGCCGCGTCCGTGGCGAGGACCTGGCCGGAGAAGGTGGTGTCGTTCGCGACCTTCGACGGATCGAGCGACAGGACCGCTTCGGCGCTGCCGCCCGCCGGGACGGTCAGGGTGTCGGTGGACAGCGTGTAGGCCGTCTCGTCCGTGTCGGTGGCGAGCTTCAGCGTGACGTCCGTGTCACCGGAGTTGCGGTAGGTGACGGTGCGCTCGGCGACCTCGTCGGACGGGCTGTGCGGCCAGTCGTAGGAGGCGGTCCGGACCGAGCCGGTGGCCTCGATCGTGGTGTCGATCGCGGCCTTCACGTCGAGCCGGCCGGTCCCCTGCTCGTACGGGGTGTACGCGTCGAGCTTCTTGGAGGAGGTCATCAGCGCGTCCTTGATGCGCTGGCCGGACCAGTCGGGGTGACGCTGCTTCAGGATGGCTGCCGCGCCCGCGACATGGGGTGTGGCCATCGACGTGCCGGACATCGACTGGTACATGCCCTCGATGTCGGGGATGGACTGCGAGGCCGCGGCGTTGATGTCGACGCCGGGGGCCGACAGGTCGGGCTTCAGGCCGTGGGAGCGGACCAGCGGGCCCATCGAGGAGAAGGCGGCGCGGCTGTCCTGCTTGTCGACGGCGGCGATGGTGAGTGCCTTCTCCGCCGAGCCGGGCGAGCCGATGGTGCCCGCCCCGTACGCGTTGCCGGCGGCGATCACGAAGAGCGGACCGCCGTCCGCGGAGAGGGAGTTCACCGCCTGGGACATCGGGTCCGTGCCGTCGTCGGGCACCGGGGAGCCCAGGCTCATGGAGACGACGTCGGCCCCTTCGGCCTTCGCCCACTCCATGGCTTCGATGATCCCGGAGTCCGCGCCGGAGCCCTCGTCGCTGAGGACCTTGCCGACGAGCAGGTCGGCGGCCGGGGCGACGCCCTTGTTCGCGCCGTCGGAGGCCGCGCCGGAGCCGGCGATGGTGGAGGCGACGTGCGTGCCGTGGCCGTTCCTGTCGTCGACCTCTTCGCCGGGGACGAAGCTGCGGGCGGCGACGACACGGTCCTCGACGTCCGGGTGGTCGGCGTCGATGCCGGTGTCCAGGACGGCGACCTTGGCGCCCTTGCCGTCGAATCCGGCCGCCCACGCCTGCGGGGCACCGACCTGCGGCACCGACTCGGCGAGCAGCGCGTCGGAGCGGCCGTCCAGCCAGAGCTTGGCGATCCCGCCGTCCAGTGAACGGGCCCCCGGCGTCCGGGTGACGGCGCTCCAGAACGTCCGCGCGCCGTCCTTGTCGGCGGTGAGCGCGGCGCCGTGGATGGAGGCGAGGGTGCGGACCTTCCGCGCGCCGCGCGGGGCGGCGGGCAGGGCCTTGGCCTGGGCATCGCCCGTGGCCGCCGGGTAGGTCGCGATGAGCGGGATGGAGCCGGCGCCGCGGTCGTCGTATCCCATCCGCACCAGGGCCGAGACGTTGAACAGCCGTCGGTCCAGGGTGCCCGCCGCGATCAGCGTGGTGGCCTCGTCGGGCAGGACGTACACGTCCTCGCCCGCCTGCTGGATGTGGACGCCGCCGCTCGCGCCGTCGGGGCGGTCCACGGTGACGGTGTCCTGGGCGCCGGGGCCGTCCACGTACCGCACGACGTCACCGGTGACCAGGGTGACGGTGTGGCTCGCTGTGCGTATGCCGGAGCGCGGGGCGTCGGCGCCCGGTGCGGGGGCGGCGCCCGCGGTGCCCGCGAAGGGGACCAGCATGCCGCCCAGGAGGGCCGCCGAGGTCGCCAGGAGCAGGGCTCTGCGTCCTGGGCGAGCGGGTCTCGCCCGGCCGGGAACGGAGGAGGGGGAAGAAGTCATGCAGTTGATCTACCGGTAAATCCGGGGCGACCGCTGCGTTCGGGGCGGGCGGGAAGCCGCCGTGGCGGTTACCCGCCCGGGGTGGACGGGGTGTTGACGGGACGGTTCAGGCCACCGAGGCGAGCGGCTGTCCGCTGCTGTCGTGGTGGATGGGGGTGTGCGCCCCGGTGAGCGGTACGCCGCTGCCGCCGCGCCGGACCGCGACGATCTCGGCGGCGATGGACAGGGCCGTCTCCTCCGGCGTACGGGCGCCGAGGTCGAGGCCGATCGGCGAGTGCAGCTTGGCCAGTTCACGGTCGGTGAGGCCGACCTCGCGCAGCCGGTCGTTGCGCTCCAGGTGGGTGCGGCGCGAGCCCATCGCCCCGACGTAGGCGACCGGCAGGCGCAGGGCGGCCTCCAGCAGCGGTACGTCGAACTTGGCGTCGTGGGTGAGGACGCAGAGCACGGTGCGGGCGTCGGTGGTGGTCCCGGCGAGGTAGCGGTGGGGCCAGTCGACGACGATCTCGTCGGCCTCGGGGAAGCGTGCCTCGGTGGCGAAGACCGGTCGGGCGTCGCAGACGGTGACCCGGTAGCCGAGGAACTTCCCGGCCCGGACCAGCGCGGCGGCGAAGTCGATGGCGCCGAACACGATCATGCGGGGCGGGGGCACGCTGGACTCGACCAGGAGCTCGATGGGCCGGCCGCAGCGGGAGCCCTCCGCGCCGATGGTGAGCGGCTCGGTGCGGCCGGCGTCCAGCAGGGCGCGGGTCTCGGCCGCGGCGGTCCGGTCGAGCGCCGGGTGGCCGCCGAGCCCGCCCTCGTAACCGCCGTCGGCCCGGACCAGGAGCGGGAGTCCGAGCAGTTCGGCGGGCCCGTCCGTGATCCGTGCCAGCGCGGCCGCCGTCCCCTCGGCGGCGGCCGCGAGCGCTGCGGCGAACACCGGGCGGGCGGGATCGTCCGCCCGTACCGGTGTCACCAGGATGTCGATGATGCCGCCGCAGGTCAGTCCGACCGCGAAGGCGTCCTCGTCGCTGTAGCCGAAGCGCTCGCGGACGGACTTCCCGTCCTCGAGGGCCTGCCGGCACAGTTCGTAGACCGCTCCCTCCACGCATCCGCCGGACACCGACCCGATGGCCGTGCCGTCACGGTCGACCGCGAGGGCCGCGCCGGGCTGCCGGGGCGCGCTGCCGCCGACCGCCACCACGGTGGCGACGGCGAACTCGCGTCCCTGCGAGACCCACCGGTGCAGCTCCTCGGCGATGTCCAGCATGGCGTGTCTCCTTAGGCGAGAAGGGGGAGGGCCCGGGGGCGTCAGTGGACGCCCAGCCAGCTCTCGATCGGGTTGAGGGCGAAGAAGACGATGAAGATCACCGTCAGCCCCCACATGAAGGCCCCGACCTCGCGGGCCCGGCCCTGGGCGAGCTTGATGGCGCTGTAGGCGATGACACCCGCGGCGACACCGGTGGTGATGGTGTACGTGAAGGGCATCAGGACCACGGTCAGGAAGACCGGGATGGCGACCGAGCGGTCGCCCCAGTCCACGTGCCGGGCGTTCTGCATCATCATCGCGCCGATGACGACGAGGGCGGCGGAGGCCACCTCGGTCGGCACAATCGCGGTGAGCGGGGTGAAGAAGAGGCAGGCGGCGAAGAAGAGGCCGGTGACGGCGGAGGCGAGCCCGGTCCGGGCTCCTTCCCCGACGCCGGTGGCCGACTCGACGAAGACCGTCTGGCCGGAGCCCGAGGCGACACCGCCGATGACGCCGCCGGCGCCGTCGATGAACAGCGCCTTGGACAGGCCCGGCATGCGGCCCTTGTCGTCGGCGAGCTTGGCCTCGGTGCCGACGCCGATGATGGTGGCCATCGCGTCGAAGAAGCCGGCCAGCACCAGGGTGAAGACGATCATGCCGACCGTCATCACGCCGACGTCTCCCCAGCCGCCGAACTCGACGTTCCCGAAGAGTGAGAAGTCGGGGGTGGAGACCGCGCTGCCCTCCAGCTCCGGCGGGCCGCTGCTCCACGTCTTGGGGTCGATGTCGACGATCGCGTTGATGACGATCGCGATCAGCGTGCCCACGACGATGCCGATGAGGATCGCGCCGGGGATGTTGCGCGCCTGGAGCATGAAGATCAGGAGCAGGGTCACGCTGAAGATCAGGACGGGCCAGCCGGCGAGTTCACCGGCCGGGCCGAGCGAGACGGGGGTCGCGCCGGCGCCCTTGTGGACGAAGCCGGCCTTGAAGAGGCCGATGAAGGCGATGAAGAGCCCGATGCCCATGGTGATGCCGTGCTTGAGCGCGAGGGGAATCGCGTTCATGATCATCTCTCGGAGGCCGGTGACCACCAGGAGACAGATCACCACACCGTAGATCACGCACATGCCCATGGCCTGCGGCCAGGTCATGTTGGGCGCGACCTGCGAGGCGAGCACACCGGAGACGCTGAGCCCGGCGGCGAGCGCCAGGGGCACCTTCCCGACAAAGCCCATGAGCAGGGTCGTCGCGGCCGCCGCGAAGGCGGTGGCGGTGATCAGGCCGGGCTGGCTGAGGAGGTTGCCGTTGACGTCCTCCCCGCCCAGGATCAGCGGGTTGAGCAGGAGGATGTACGCCATGGCCATGAAGGTCGTGACGCCGCCGCGCACTTCGCGCGCGACGGTGGATCCTCGTTCGGATATGTGGAAGTAACGGTCGAGCCATGATCTTCCGGCGGGGATGCGCGAGCCGGGGCCCGCACCTTCCGGACTGGTCTTCGGTTCCACTGACTGCTGGGTCATGATGCCTGACTCCCAAGGTTCACAGGGGCACCCGCGTGGAGATTCCTGAATGCGGGATTTGGGATGACTGCGTCGGCTGCACGACCCGGGGACGGCCGGGACGGACTGTTGAAGCAGAACGGTTGTGCCGGGGAGGCACGGTGGGTCCGTGGGACGGTGCCGTGCTGTCGGGCACGGCGAAGAACCGCGAGCGGTGCGGTACTTGGTGTCTCCGGGCGGTGCGGGATGCGGAAAAGTGTGACGTTCTCGGCTCAGCACACCGCCCGGAGAGTTCGGGGGGGGGACCGCTCGGAGGCTGCCGGGCGACGACCGGTGGGAGGCCGCCCGGCAGGCTCTCAGGTGCTGGTGAGGTGTTCGGGCCGCACCGGTGTCCTGTTGAGCTCGAGGCCCGTCGCGTTCCGGATCGCCGCGAGGACGGCCGGGGTGGACGAGAGGGTGGGGGCCTCGCCGATGCCGCGCAGCCCGTACGGGGCGTTCTCATCGGCGAGTTCGAGCACGTCGACCGGGATCGTCGGCGTGTCGAGGATCGTGGGCAGCAGGTAGTCCGTGAAGGACGGGTTGCGCACCTTCGCGGTCTTCGGGTCGACGATGATCTCCTCCATCACCGCGACCCCCATGCCCTGGAGGGTGCCGCCCTGGATCTGGCCGAGGACGGAGAGCGGGTTGAGCGCCTTGCCGACGTCCTGGGCGCAGGCCAGTTCGATGACCTTGACCAGGCCGAGCTCGGTGTCGACCTCGACGACCGCGCGGTGCGCGGCGAAGGAGTACTGGACGTGGCCGTTGCCCTGTCCGGTCTTCAGGTCGAACGCCTCGGTGGGGCGGTGGCGCCACTCCAGCTCGACGTCGATCGCCTCGTCCTCCAGGACGTCGGCCACGTCGGCGAGCACCTCGCCGCCGTCGGTGACGACCTTGCCGCCCTCCAGGAGGAGTTCGGCGGTGGCCCAGGCCGGGTGGTAGGTGCCGAACTTGCGGCGGCCGAGCTCCAGGACCTGCTCCCGCACGGCCTCGCAGGAGTTCTTGACCGCGCCGCCGGTGACGTACGTCTGGCGGGAGGCCGAGGTGGATCCGGCGGAGCCGACGCGGGTGTCGGCGGGGTGGATGGTGACCTGGTTGACACCGAGTTCGGTACGGGCGATCTGGGCGTGCACGGTGACGCCGCCCTGGCCGACCTCGGCCATCGCGGTGTGCACGGTGGCGACCGGCTCGCCGTTGATGACCTCCATCCGCACGCGGGCGGTGGAATAGTCGTCGAAGCCCTCGGAGAAGCCGACGTTCTTCAGGCCGACCGCGTAGCCGACACCGCGCACGACGCCTTCGCCGTGGGTGGTGTTGGAGAGCCCGCCGGGCAGGGCCCGGACGTCGACGGAGGTGCCTTCGCTGCCCGCCGTCAGCCACTCCTGCTCGGGCGGCAGCGGCCGGGACTTGACCCGGCGCAGCAGCTCGGCGACCGGGGCCGGCGAGTCACAGGGCTGGCCGGTGGGCAGCAGGGTGCCCTGCTCCATGGCGTTGAGCTGCCGGAACTCCACCGGGTCCAGGTCCAGCTTCGCGGCGAGCTTGTCCATCTGCGCCTCGTAGGCGAAGCACGCCTGGACCGCGCCGAAGCCGCGCATCGCGCCGCAGGGCGGGTTGTTGGTGTAGAGGGCGACCGCCTCGATGTCGACGTCCTCGATGACGTACGGGCCGACCGAGAGCGAGGAGGCGTTGCCGACGACCGCCGGGGAGGCGGAGGCGTAGGCCCCGCCGTCCAGGACGATCTTGCACTTCATGTGCGTGAGCTTGCCGTCCTTGGTGGCGCCGTGCTCGTAGTACAGCTTCGCCGGGTGCCGGTGGACGTGTCCGAAGAAGGACTCGAACCGGTTGTAGACGATCTTGACGGGCTTGCCGGTGCGGAGCGCCAGCAGGCAGGCGTGGATCTGCATCGAGATGTCCTCGCGGCCGCCGAAGGCCCCGCCGACGCCGGAGAGCGTCATGCGGACCTTGTCCTCGGGCAGGCCGAGGACGGGGGCGATCTGGCCGAGGTCCGAGTGCAGCCACTGGGTGGCGACGTACAGCTCGACGCCGCCGTCCTCGGAGGGCACCGCGAGGCCGGACTCGGGGCCGAGGAAGGCCTGGTCCTGCATGCCGAAGGTGTACTCGCCCTTGACGATGACGTCGGCGCGCTTGGCGGCCTCGTCGGCGTCGCCGCGGATGATCGGCTGGCGGTGCACGATGTTGGGGTGCGGGACGTGGCCGATGTGGTGGTCGTCGCGGCCCTCGTGCACGAGCACGGCGTCCGGGGCGGTAGCCGAGGCCTCGTCGGTGACGAGGGGCAGCTCGCGGTACTCGATCTTGATCTTGGCGGCGGCGCGGCGCGCGGTCTCCGGGTGGTCGGCGGCCACGATGGCGACCGGCTCACCGTGGTGACGGACCTTGCCGTGGGCGAGAACCGGGGTGTCCTGGATCTCCAGGCCGTAGTTCTTCATCTCGGCGGGCAGGTCGTCGTAGGTCAGCACCGCGTAGACGCCGGACGTGGCGAGCGCCTCGGAGGTGTCGATGGAGACGATCTCGGCGTGCGCGACGGTGGAGCGCAGCGTCTGGCCCCAGAGCATGTCCTCGTGCCACATGTCGGAGGAGTACGCGAACTCGCCGGTGACCTTGAGGGTGCCGTCCGGGCGGAGCGTGGACTCGCCGATGCCGCCCTTGGTGGGCGAGCCCTGGGTGATCTCGGTGGGTGTGCCGGCCGGTACGGTCGCGGACTTCGGGGGCGTCGTCATGACTGGACCGCCTCTTCCTGACGGGCGGCCGCGAGGCGGACCGCGTCGAGGATCTTCTCGTAACCCGTGCAGCGGCACAGGTTGCCCGAGAGCGCCTCACGGATGTCCTGGTCGGACGGGGAGGGGCTGTTCTCCAGCAGTTCGTCGGCGGCGACCAGCAGGCCGGGGGTGCAGAAGCCGCACTGGACGGCTCCGGCGTCGATGAACGCCTGCTGGATCGGGGACAGCTCGACGGCCTCGCCGGTCTGGCCGTCGGTGGGCTTGGACTGCCAGCGCTTGGCGGCGTCCAGCGTGGTGCCGCACGCGCCGGAGGCGCAGCCGGCGCCGGGGTGGGCGTTCTCGCGGTGCTTGGAGTAGTCGGCCAGGCCCTCGACGGTGACGACCTCGCGGCCCTCGACCTGGCCTGCGGCGACCAGGCAGGAACAGACCGGGACGCCGTCCAGTCGGACCGTGCAGGAACCGCACTCGCCCTGCTCGCAGGCGTTCTTGGAGCCGGGCAGGCCCATGCGCTCACGCAGGACGTACAGGAGGGACTCGCCCTCCCACACGTCGTCGGCTTCCTGCTGACGGCCGTTGACCGTGAAATTGACTCGCATGGTTACGCAGCTCCTTCCAGCGTGCGGCCCGCGCCGCGGTACTGCTCCCAGGTCCAGCCGAGCGTGCGGCGGGCCATGATGCCGACCGCGTGCCTGCGGTACTTCGCCGTGCCTCGTACGTCGTCGATCGGGTTGCAGGCGCCGGACGCGAGGGCGGCGAACTGCTTGGCGATCGCGGGGGTGATGATCTTGCCGTTCTCCCAGAACCCGCCCTCTTCGAGCGCGGCGTTCAAGAACTCCTCGGCCTCCTTGGCCCGGACCGGGGTCGGGGCGGCGGAGCCGATGCCGGTGCGCACGGTGCGGGTCTCGGGGTGCAGCGCGATACCGAACGCGCAGACGGCGATGACCATGGCGTTACGGGTGCCGACCTTGGAGTACTGCTGCGGTCCGTCGGCCTTCCTGATGTGCACGGCGCGGATCAGCTCGTCCGGCGCCAGGGCGTTGCGCTTGACCCCTGTGTAGAAAGTGTCGATAGGAATCAGCCGCGTACCGCGTACGGATTCGGCCTCGACCTCGCAGTCGGCCGCCAGGAGGGCCGGGTGTGCGTCACCGGCCGGCGAGGCGGTGCCGAGGTTCCCGCCGACGCCGCCGCGGTTGCGGATCTGCGGCGAGGCGACGGTGTGCGAGGCGAGCGCCAGGCCGGGCAGCTCGGTGCGCAGGTGCTCCATGATGCTGCTGTACGGCACGGAAGCGCCGAGCCGCACGCTCTCCTGGCCCACCTCCCACTCGGACAGCTCACCGATGCGGTTCAGGTCCAGGAGGTACTCGGGCCGCCGGTGGTCGAAGTTGATCTCGACCATCACATCGGTGCCGCCCGCGATGGGCACAGCGGTGGGGTGCTCGGCCTTGGCGGCGAGCGCCTCCTCCCAGCTGGCGGGGCGAAGGAAGTCCATGAGTGGCTCTCTTCTTCTCAATCGGGTCGTTCACTGGGGCTGGGGACAGCCGGCCCTGACTGGCTCGTTCATATGGTGTTCACGTGGTGTGTGGCCCAGTACACAAGCCCCGGTCCTGCCGGTGCAGTCACCGAAACACTGAAGGAGTTGGCTGGTCTCCGTCCTCGTCTTGTAGATTCGAACGAATGACGGGGATCGGTAACCTCACCGCAATTCACAGATACCCGTTCACCCCATGGCTCCCCCACCCCACGACCACCTTCACCACCTGCTCCTTCACCCACTCCTCCTACGGAAGATCGGCGGCGACGAGATGCGGCTGCGCGCACTGCTGGAGACCGACGCGCTGGGCCTGCGGCTGCTCGGCGGCGAGGACGAACTGGACCGCACGGTCCGCGGCGTCATGACCACCGACCTGCGCGACCCCAGCCGCTACCTCTCCGGCGGCGAGCTGGTGCTCACGGGCCTCGCCTGGCGCCGGGACGCGGCGGATTCCGAGCCGTTCGTCCGGATCCTGGCGGGAGCCGGGGTGGCCGGGCTCGCGGCCGGCGAGGCGGAGCTCGGCGACATCCCCGCCGACCTGGTCGAGGCGTGCCTGCACCACCGCCTCCCACTCTTCGCCGTGCACGAGACCGTGGCCTTTGCAACGATCACCGAGTATGTCGTGCGCCAGGTGTCCGGCGAGCGGGCGGGCGATCTGGCGGCCGTGGTGGACCGGCACCGGCGGCTGATGACCTCGGGCCCGGCGGGCGGCGGCCCGGAGGTCGTCCTGGACCTCCTCACCTCCGACCTGGACCTGCGGGCCTGGGTCCTGTCCCCCACCGGCCGCCAGATCGCCGGGGCGGGCGCCCCGCTGCCCGGACCGCTGGGCGCGGCGCTGGCCGGGCACCACCTGGCCGCGACCCGTACCGGCCGCCGGGGTCCGCACCGGGCCACGATCGCCGGGACGGCGTATTCGCTCTTCCCGATCCGGAACACCGGCCGGGGCGCGGTGCCGGCCGCCCGCGACGTGCGGGAGTCGGTGCTCTCCGACTGGCTGCTCGCGGTCGAGGCGGACGCCTCGGACTGGCCCGCCGCCCGGCTCGACCTGCTCCAGGGCGTCACCCAGCTGATCTCGGTCGAGCGCGACCGCCGCGACGCGGCCCGCACCGTACGCCGCAGGCTCGCCCAGGAGGTCCTGGAGCTGGTCCAGGCGGGTGCGGCCCCCGCCGAGATCGCGGCCAGGCTGCGGGTCGCCGCACCGGTCCTGCTGCCCGGCCTCGGCGTGGCCCCGCAGTGGCAGGTCGTGGTGGCCCGGGTCGACTGGAACGCCCCGGGCCAGGCCGCCGCCGCGGGCGACATCGCGAGCGGTCCGGTGGCCCAGGCGCTGCTGGAGGAGATCCTCGTCGACCCGGCGATCAGCGGCCCCGACTCCGCCGACCGGATCGCCGTCGCCCACACGGGCGAGGAGGCCATCGCCCTGGTGCCGCTGCCCATGCTCACCACCGTGCCGCCGGAGTCCGGGGAGGACGCGGAGGGCGACGCCGCCGGGACGGTCGAGGACGCCGACGCCCTGGACGGGCACCCCGGGCTGCACGCCGACACCCTGCTCGCCTCCGTGCGCGAACCGCTCTCGGCGGGGCTCGCCGACGACGGCCGGCTGACACTGGGTGTCAGCGCGGCTGTGCATTCCGCCGAAGGGCTGCGCGGCGCACTGGAGGAGGCCCGGCACGCCCGCCGGGTGGCCGCGGCCCGCCCGGGGCGGGTCTGCGCGGCCGGTCACCACGAGCTGGCCTCGCACGTGCTGCTGCTGCCGTTCGTCCCCGACGACGTCCGGCGCGCCTTCACCGCCCGGCTGCTGGACCCGCTGCGCGACTACGACCGGCGCCATCGGGCGGAGCTGATCGAGACGCTGGAGGCCTTCCTGGACTGCGACGGATCCTGGACCCGCTGCGCGGCCCGGCTGCACCTGCACGTCAACACGCTGCGCTATCGCGTCGGCCGGATCGAGCAGTTGACGGGGCGTGACCTTTCGCGCCTGGAGGACAAGCTCGACTTCTTCCTCGCCCTGCGCATGAGCTGATCTTCCGGCCGTGCGCGGGGTCCGGCGGGCCCCCGTCGCGGTCCGGCCGATTGTGAAATCTTTCACCTGACATTGCCCGGACCCCTTGGCCCGGCGTGCCTATCCGTGCTGAGATGCGCCGTACCCAACAGCACAATGGCGCGCTCGGGGAGGGCAATGTGGCGGATACCGCCATGTCTGGTTCCGGAACGACAGCAGATGACGATCCGCCGCTCCAGACCGCGGTATGGCGGCTGCGGTCTCGCGCCTGCTGGTCGGACGCGGCGGCGCTGCTGGCGCACCACGCGGCCACCGATCCGGCGTCGGCGCTCCAGCGCACCGCCCTGCTGACGGAGCGGTGCCTCTACACCGGAGAGGGCTGGACCGACGCCGAGGACGCCCTGCGCACGGCCGAGGCCATCGCCCGCAGCGACGACGAGCGCGGGGCGGCCGCCTCCGAGCGGGGCCATCTCGCGTACGCCTCGACCCTCCTCGCGGTCCGGGACCGGGCCGACGAGGCGAGCGTGGCGCTGAGCCGGTCGGCGGCGCTGCTGGCCCCCGGGTCACCGGCCCGGCCGCTGCTGGACTTCCGGCGCGGGCTGATCGCCCAGAACATCGCGGAGTCGCCGCAGTCGGCGCGCGCCGCCTTCCGCCGGGCGCACGCCGGGGCGACGGCCCGCGGCGACGCCCTCCTGCTTTCGTCCACCTGGCGGCATCTGGCCGCGCTCGCCCTGCGCGAGGGGGAGCTGGCCGAGGCCCGGCACGGTTTCGCGGAGTCGCTGCGGATCCGGGAGGAGCTGGGGTTCCTGGTCGGCACGGCCCCCGCGCTGATCTCGCTGGCGGAGGCCGAACCGGAACCGGAGGCGGCGGACCGGCTGCGCGCCGAGGCGGGCCGGCTGTTCCGGCTGCTGGGCGGCGTGCCCACCTGGCTGGCCCCGTATCTGGGCCCCCCGGCCCAGCGCACCGCCGAGGCGAGCTGAGCACGGCCGGGCGGGCCGTGGGCGGCGTCCCGTCCGGAGCGGCGGGCGGAACTCCGCTCAGCCGCCGGTCCGGTCGTCCACCGGGTCTCCCGGCTGCCACCGCGCGTCGGTCGGGTCCGGCTCCGGGATCGGGCGCGGCGGAGCGGGCGGCGGGGTCGGGCCCCGGTGGGGGTTCTGCGGGACGGCCGTCGCCCCGGATCCCGAGCCGCCGCCGTCCCGGCGCGGCGGGATCACCGGCGTCTTCGGCGGCACGGCCCTGCTGGTGCGCGGCAGGGGCAGGGTGACCACGGGCGAGGGCCGGGGCGGTGCGGTGGTCGCGGGGGCGGGCGTGGGACTCGGCGAGGCGCTCGGGCTCTCCGGCGCGCTCGCGCCGGGTGTCGGCGTGGCGGCGGCGCTCGTGGGGGACGGCGTCCGGGCCGGAGGCGTACGGTCGTCCGCCCCGTGCGAGCAGCCCGCGAGAGCGGTGACCAGCGTGGCCGCCGTCACGGCTCCCGCCACCGGACCCCACGGTCGTCTTCGTGCCTTCGCCCTACCCGGCATCGCGCTCCCGCTTCCCCGGGGTCAGCCGTCGGCGCCGGTGAAGTGCTCGCGGACCAGGGCCTGGACGACGGTGAGGTCCTGGGCGATGAGGGCGTCGAGCAGGGCGGTGTGCTCGGAGGCGTCCGCCAGCAGGTCGGCCCGGCGGGTGGCGGGGCCCGAGACCAGCGGCCACTGGGAGCGCCGGTGCAGTTCGTCGGCGACGGTCACGAGCTGCTCGTTGCCCGACAGCGTGAGGACCGCGCGGTGGAAGGCCCGGTCGGACTCGGCGTAGGCGGCCAGGTCGCCGACGGCCGCCGCCGTGACCGTGGCGTCCGCCAGCGGGCGCAGGACGCTCCAGCGGTGCGCCGGGACCGTACGGGCCAGGCGCAGCATCACCGGGACCTCGATCAGGGCCCGCACCTCGGCCAGCTCGGCCAGCTCGCGGGGGCCGCGTTCGCTGACCCGGAAGCCGCGGTTGGGCACCACCTCGACCGCGCCCTCGACGGCCAGCCGCTGCATGGCCTCGCGCACCGGCGTCGCGGAGACCCCGAAGCGGGCGCCGAGCGCGGGAGCGGAGTACACCTGGCCGGGCACCAGTTCACCGTCGACGAGGGCGGCGCGCAGGGCGTCCAGGATCTGGCCGCGTACGGAGTGGCGCTGGACGGCGTGCGGGGCGGGGGGCTCACTGTGGGTGTGCTCGCCGCGGACCTGTTCCGGCACCCGGGCGACCGCCGGGGTGTGCGGGAACGCTCCGGGGGCGTACGCCGGACGTGCGCCCTCGCGCGCGCTGCGCTGCTCCACCCGGACCTCCTCCGCCTGCCGCGGGCCGACTCGCGTGCGCCGGACCTCCTGTGCACGATAGAGGGAGGAGGCCGCAGTTCAAACATCGACGGCGTCGGGTAAGGTTAGCCTTACCTGCAAACGATCCCGATTCGGTGGTCCCCTGCATGACCCTCTCCCCGCCGTTCACCGGTGCCGCGACGTCCCCCGTGACCGCCGCGTACACCCGCCTGACCGAGGTGTTCCCCGGCCTGCGGGCCGACGTGCTCGTCGGCGACGCCGTCGCCCCGTCCGGCGCGGGCTGGGTCGGCGCGGCGGAGCTGGCGGCCGGCGGCCCCGTCGTGGACACCTTCCTCGCCTGGGACAACGCCCAGGTGCTGCGCGACTACGGCCGGCAGGCCCGCCCGGACGTGGTGGCCAGCTTCGGTCTGCACCGGTACGCCTGGCCCGCCTGTCTGCTCGTGACCGTGCCCTGGTTCCTGCAGCGCCGGGTGCCGCGGATCCCGGTCGAGGACGTGTCCTTCCAGCGGGCGCTGGGCCATCTGACCGTGCGGGTCCGGGAATTCGCCTGCCTGCCGGACGACCCGGCGGCCACGCTGCCCGGGGCCCGGGTCGTCCCGGACGAGGCGGCGCTGCGGGCCGAGGTCCTGGACTCCCTGGCCGAGCACCTCGGTCCGGTGCTGGAGGGCTTCGGTCCGCGCATGCGGCGCGGCAAGCGGGCCCTGTGGGGGATGGCGACGGACGAGATCGTCGAGGGCCTCTGGTACGTCGCGCACCTGCTGGGCGAGGAGCGCCGCGCGATGGCCGAGCTGGAGCTGCTGCTCCCCGGCACCACGAAGCCGTACGTCGGCGCCGCCGGCTTCCGCGAGCTGACCGGTCCCGAGGGTCAGCCCCTGCCGACCCGGGACCGGGCGAGCTGCTGCCTCTTCTACACGCTGCGCCCCGAGGACACCTGTGTGACCTGCCCGCGTACCTGCGACGCGGACCGGGTGCGAAAGCTCGCGGCAGCTTCCTGATCCACACCGCCCGTCCGGATGACGTGGAATCGAACGCAACTCGGCCTGACCGGGCGGCCGTTCGAGAAGATTCCACCCATCGATAGCCTCTCCCACCCCCATGGCGTGCTCTTGTCCCGAAACCCCCGGAACGGGACGGGAATTCCGTCACGATGGCGCACGAAACGCCCTACGTGACGCAAGGGACCGCGCATGAGACTGACCGACATATCGCTTGACTGGCTGCTTCCGGGCGCCGTACTGCTCGTGGGGGTCATGGCGGCGGTGACGGTGGTCGCACGCGGCAAGCGTGCCGCCGGCAAGGCCGCGGCCGACGACTCCTGGGAACGCAGCGAGGACCGCCGCAGACGCAAGGAAGCGCTGTACGCCACCGCCAGTTACGTCCTGCTGTTCTGCTGCGCGGCGGTCGCCGCCGCGCTCTCCTTCCACGGGCTCGTCGGCTTCGGCCGGCAGAACCTGAACCTCACCGGGGGCTGGGAGTATCTGGTCCCGTTCGGACTGGACGGCGCCGCGATGTTCTGTTCCGTGCTGGCCGTACGGGAGGCGAGCCACGGAGACGCGGCTCTCGGCTCCCGGCTGCTGGTGTGGACGTTCGCCGGGGCCGCCGCCTGGTTCAACTGGGTGCACGCCCCCCGGGGCCTGGACCACGCGGGCGCCCCGCACTTCTTCGCGGGGATGTCCCTCTCGGCCGCGGTGCTCTTCGACCGCGCGCTGAAGCAGACCCGCCGCGCCGCGCTGCGCGAACAGGGCCTGGTGCCCCGTCCGTTGCCGCAGATCCGGATCGTCCGCTGGCTGCGGGCGCCCCGGGAGACCTTCGGCGCCTGGTCGCTGATGCTCCTGGAGGGCGTCCGCACCCTGGACGAGGCGGTGGACGAGGTGCGGGAGGACCGCAGGGAGCGCGAGCAGGACCGGCTGCGCCGACGTGACCAGGAGAAGCTGGACCGGGCCCATATCAAGGCCCTGAACCGGCAGAACCGGGTCTGGGGACGCGGCGGCCGGGGCGGGCAGCGGGTGGACGTGCCCGCCCTCGCTCCGGCTTCGGGCGGCGCGGCGCCGGCCGTCGCGGAGCCGGCCATAGCAGAGCCGGGTCAGCTGCCTCTGCGACCCCGGCCATCCCTGCAAGCCGTCGGCCCGAAGCAGGCGGCGGACGGTTCGAGCTCGAAGAGCCTGGACGCACCGAACCAGGGAAGTGACCCACGGACCGTCGACCTCACCGCCGAGGACGACACCCAGACACTCCCCCGGCTCGATTCGCTGGAACAGAAACTGAAGGATCTGGAACAGCAGTTCGGCTGAGTCCGCGTCGCGGCGGAGGGCCCCTCAGGGCCTCCCGCCGCGCAGCTCGAACCAGACGATCTTGCCCAGGGCCTGTGCCTCCACGCCCCAGGCGTCGGCCAGGCTCCGGACCAGGATGAGGCCCCTGCCGTGCGTACCGTCGTCGGCGTTCGGTACGTACGGCGGGGGCAAGTCGTCCGACGTGAAGTCCTGTACCTCCACCCGCAGTCGGGCGGAGGTCGCCGTGGCGGTGACCACGGCCCCGTGCCGGGTGTGAATGAGCGCGTTGGTCACCAGCTCGCTCACCAACAGCTCCGCCGCCTCGGTCTGTTCCCGGCCGGAGCGATGTCGGAGGAACTCCCTCAGCTCCCGGCGCACCTCCCCCACCGCCGCCCGTTCGGTGTGGCCCACTCTTCGGCGCATCCGGGCCGGCTGCGGCGCCTCCCCCGGTCTCCGGCTCCGGGGGCCGCGCCCCTCGACGGCCGTGGTCCTGTTCTGACGCTTCGCCATTTCCCCCGCCCGCACAGTGAACCGACCTCCTCTGATCCGGCTGTCCTTCGAACAGCCTCACGGGATGCATGCCCCTGTATGTACACGGTCACGCTTGTCGACTCATCAATAAGTGAACGGTCCGGGGCGGCGAGGGGCGCACGGAACATCCCACCCGCGCACGCCATCACCACATAGGCGCAGCTCCGGTTAACGTCCGGCGAATACAACGGAGTTGGCGTTGACGAGCGAACTTCTACGCGCGTCATCATGATGGCATGCGCATCCCCCCACGCATCACTCAGCTCGGCGGCACGGCCGCCCTCCTGTCCCTCCTCCTCGCCGCGGGCCCGGTCACGGCCCAGGCCGCTACTCCGACCGCCGCCCCCTCGGCCCACTCCGCGACCGCCTTCCGGGCAGCCGCGGTGGGCAGCGTCTGCTACTCCGCCCTGCCGTCCCAGGCCCACGACACCCTGGACCTGATCGAGCAGGGCGGGCCGTTCCCGTACGACCAGGACGGCACCGTCTTCCAGAACCGCGAGGGTCTGCTGCCCGGCCAGTCCACCGGCTACTACCACGAGTACACGGTCATCACGCCCGGCTCCCCGAACCGCGGCGCCCGCCGGATCGTCACCGGTGAGGACGTGGAGGAGGACTACTACACCGCGGACCACTACGCCTCCTTCGACCTGGTCGACCACGACTGCTGACCCTCTCCGAGGGGTGTTCCGCACACTCCGGGGGAAGGGAACCCGAGGCGCCCCCGCCCGGACCCCACCCCTTCCCGAGGAGCTGTGATGCACGACGACCGCACCCTGGTGGAGGGCCGCCTGGAGAGGGCCCTCCACCAGTTCGTCCGCCCGGCCCAGTACGCCGCTCGCACCCCGCTCGCCCTGACCGTGTGGCACGCTCCGGGCGAGCCGGTGCCGGTGGCCGAGGCCCTCGGGGCGGACTTCGAGCCCTTCACCGCCGGTACGGAGTGGGGCAGGCCCTGGTCGACCAGCTGGTTCCGGCTCCGGGGAGCGGTGCCCGGGGAGTGGTCGGGGCGCCGGGTGGAAGTGGTCGTCGACCCGGGGTTCACCGGCCAGGGGCCGGGGTTCCAGGCGGAAGGCCTGCTGTACGACCATCTGGGCGTCCCTCTCAAGGGTGTTCATCCCCGCAACCGGCACCTGACGCTGGCGCACCCGGCGGCGGGCGGGGAGCCGGTCGATCTGCTGCTGGAGGCGGCGGCCAACCCGGCGGTCCTGGAGCACGGCTTCGAGCCGACGCCGCTCGGTGACGTACGGACCTCCGGCGACCGCCCCCTGTACCGCTTCGCCTCCGCCGACCTCGCGGTCCTCGACGAGGAGGTCTGGCATCTCGTCCTGGACATCGAGGTGCTCTCCGAGCTGATGCACGAGCTGCCCGCCGACCGGTCGCGGCGGCACGAGATCCTGCGGGCGCTGGAGTCGATGCTCGACGCGCTGGACCTGCACGACGTCTCCGGCACCGCGACGGCGGGCCGGGCGGCGCTGGCCGGGGTGCTGGCGCGGCCCGCCACCGCGAGCGCGCACCGGATCTCGGCGGCCGGGCACGCGCACATCGACTCGGCCTGGCTGTGGCCGCTGCGCGAGACCGTGCGCAAGGCCTCCCGTACGTTCGCCAATGTCACCGCCCTCGCGAAGGACTACCCGGAGCTGGTCTTCGCCTGCTCGCAGGCCCAGCAGTACGCCTGGGTCAAGGAGCACCAGCCGCACGTCTGGGAGCGGATCAAGGAGGCGGTGGCGGCCGGGCAGTGGTCTCCGGTCGGATCGATGTGGGTGGAGTCGGACGCCAACCTGCCGGGCGGCGAGGCCCTGGCACGCCAACTCGTGCACGGCAAACGATTCTTCCGCGAGGAACTGGGCGTCGAGACGGAGGAGATCTGGCTGCCGGACTCCTTCGGCTACACCGCCGCCTTCCCCCAACTGGCGCGGCTGGCCGGGGTGCGGTGGTTCCTCACCCAGAAGCTGTCGTGGAACCAGCACAACAAGATGCCGCACCACACCTTCTGGTGGGAGGGCATCGACGGCACCCGGGTCTTCACCCACTTCCCGCCGGTCGACACCTACAACGCGCAGCTCCACGCCCGCGAACTGGCGCACGCCGAGCAGAACTTCGCCGACAAGGGCCGGGCCACCCGCTCGCTGGTGCCGTTCGGCTGGGGCGACGGCGGAGGCGGTCCGACCCGCGAGATGCTGGAGCGGGCCCGCCGGCTGCGGGACCTGGAGGGATCGCCCCGGGTGTCGGTCGAGAAGCCCTCGGCCTTCTTCGCCGCGGCCGAGGAGGAGTACGGGGAGCAGGCGCCCGTCTGGTCGGGCGAGCTGTATCTGGAGCTGCACCGGGCGACGTACACCACCCAGGCGAAGACCAAGCAGGGCAACCGGCGCAGCGAACACCTGTTGCGCGAGGCGGAGTTGTGGGCGACGACGGCGGCGCTGCGCTCACCCTCGTACCGCTATCCGCACGAGCGTCTCGACCGGGTGTGGAAGACGGTGCTGCTGCACCAGTTCCACGACATCCTGCCCGGTTCGTCGATCGCCTGGGTGCACCGGGAGGCCCGCGACACCTATGAGGAGGTGCGCGCCGAGCTGGCGGACCTGGTGGCCGGAGCGGTGGCCTCGCTGGGCGCGTCCGAGGGCATGGTGGCGCTCAACTCCGCGCCGTACGAACGGGTTCAGGTGATCGAGCTGGACGCGGAGGCGGCCGGGGTCCTGCCGTCCGGGGCGCGGGTGCAGGCGCTGGGCGAGGGCCGGGCCGCGGTGGTGGCGCGGAGTCCGGGGCTCGGGGCGGGCCCGTTGGACGGTGCGGAGGTCCCGGAGCACCCGGCGACCGCGCAGGCGTCCGGGGCGGGCGACATCGTCCTGGACAACGGGCTGTTGCGCGTCACGGTGGACGGCGACGGGCTCGTCTCGGCGGTCCGCGATCTGGTCGCCGGACGCGAGGTGCTGGTCCCCGGCGCCCGCGGCAACCTCCTCCAGCTGCATCCGGACCACCCCAATCACTGGGACGCCTGGGACATCGACCGGCACTACCGCCGCAGCCGCACCGATCTGACCGCCGCGGACTCCGTGTCCCTGGTGGAGGACGGGCCACTGCGGGCGGCCGTGCGGGTGGTGCGCTCCTTCGGGAGGTCGACGCTCGTGCAGGAGCTGCGGCTCGCGGCGGGGGCGCGGCAGCTCGACGTCGACACCGAGGTGGACTGGCAGGAGTCGGAGAAGGTCCTCAAGGCCGCGTTCCCGCTGGATGTGCACGCCGAACGGTCCACCGCTGAGATCCAGTTCGGCCATGTCCACCGGCCCACCCACGACAACACGTCGTGGGACGCGGCCCGTTTCGAGATCTGCGCCCACCGCTGGCTGCGGGTCGCGGAACCGGGGTACGGCGTCGCGCTGCTCAACGACTCGACGTACGGCCACGATGTGACCCGCACCCCGCACCCGGAGGGTCTCGGCACGACGGTCCGGCTCACGCTGCTGCGCGCCCCGCACAGCCCGGACCCGCACACCGATCTGGGCGTGCACCGCTTCCGCTACGCGCTCGCGCCCGGCGCAGAGGTGACGGACGCCGTGCGGGAGGGGCTGGCGCTGAACCTGCCGCTGCGGGCGGCGGTCGCCCCGGTCGTGCCCGCGCTGGTGTCGACGGGCCACCCGGCGGTGACGGTCGAGTCGGTCAAGCTCGCCGACGACCGCAGCGGGGACGTGATCGTACGGCTCTACGAGTCGGCGGGAAGCCGGGTGCGGACCCGGCTGACGGTGTCCTTCCCGGTCGCCGGGTCCCGGATCACCGATCTGCTGGAACGGCCGCTGCACCCGGCGGAGACCGATGAGGACGGGCTCGTCCTGGCGCTGCGGCCGTTCCAGATCCTGACGGTGCGCCTGACCCCGGCATGATCCGGAACGGCCCTAGGGGCGGGGCACGTTACGGAGGTTGGAGCGGGCCATCTGGAGCATCCGGCCCACCCCGCCGTCCAGCACGATCTTGCTGGCGGAGAGCGCGAAGCCGGTGACCATGTCGGCGCTGATCTTCGGCGGGATGGAGAGCGCGTTCGGGTCGGTGACGACGTCGACGAGCGCGGGGCCCTTGTGCCTGAACGCGTCCTTGAGCGCGCCCTGCAACTGCTTGGGCTTCTCCACCCGTACGCCGTAGGCGCCGGCCGCGCGGGCGATGGCGGCGAAGTCGGGGTTCTTGTTGGTCGTCCCGTAGGACGGGAGGCCGGCGACGAGCATCTCCAACTCCACCATGCCGAGGGAGGAGTTGTTGAACAGGACGACCTTCACGGGCAGGTCGTACTGGACCAGGGTGAGGAAGTCGCCCATCAGCATGGCGAATCCGCCGTCGCCGGACATCGCGACGACCTGCCGGCCCAGGTCGGTGAACTGGGCGCCGATCGCCTGCGGCAGGGCGTTGGCCATCGAGCCGTGGCTGAACGAACCGATCACCCGGCGCCTGCCGTTGGGCGTCAGATAGCGAGCGGCCCACACGTTGTTCATGCCGGTGTCGACGGTGAACACGGCGTCCTCGTCGGCCATCTCGTCCAGCACGGAGGCGACGTACTCGGGGTGGATCGGGACGTGCTTCTCGACCTTGCGGGTGTAGGCCTTGACCACGCCCTCCAGGGCGTTCGCGTGCTTCTTCAGCATCCGGTCGAGGAACTTGCGGTCGGACCTGGGCTTCACCCGGGGGGTGAGACAGCGCAGGGTCTCGCGCACATCGCCCCAGACCGCGAGGTCGAGCTTGGAGCGGCGACCGAGGTGCTCGGGGCGCACATCGACCTGGACGATCTTCACATCGTCGGGGAGGAAGGCGTTGTACGGGAAGTCCGTGCCGAGCAGGATGAGGAGGTCGCACTCGTGCGTCGCCTCGTAGGCGGCGCCGTAGCCGAGCAGCCCGCTCATCCCGACGTCGTACGGATTGTCGTACTGGATCCACTCCTTGCCGCGCAGCGCGTGCCCGACCGGGGACTTGACCTTCTCGGCGAACTCCATGACCTCGGCGTGCGCCCCGGCCGTGCCGCTGCCGCAGAACAACGTCACCCGTTTGGCCTCGTCCACCATGCGGCACAGCTTGTCGATCTCGTCGTCGCCGGGCCGCACGGTCGGCCGCGCGGTGACGAGGGCGTGCTCGATGCTCTTCTCGGGGGCGGGCCTGGAGGCGACGTCGCCCGGCATCGAGACGACGCTCACGCCGCCGCGCCCGATGGCGTGCTGGATCGCCGTCTGGAGCAGCCTCGGCATCTGCTCCGGGTTGGAGATCATCTCGTTGTAGTGGCTGCACTCCTGGAACAGCAGTTCCGGATGGGTCTCCTGGAAGTAGCCGAGGCCGATCTCGCTGGAGGGGATGTGCGAGGCGAGGGCCAGCACCGGGGCCATCGAGCGGTGGGCGTCGTACAGGCCGTTGATCAGGTGCAGGTTGCCCGGTCCGCAGGAGCCGGCGCAGGCCGCGAGCGAGCCGGTGACCTGCGCTTCGGCTCCGGCCGCGAAGGCGGCGGTCTCCTCGTGGCGGACGTGGATCCAGTCGACGGCGGGGTTACGCCGGATGGCGTCCACGACGGGGTTCAGGCTGTCGCCGACGACGCCGTACAGGCGCTTGACGCCTGCCCTGGCGAGAATGTCGACGAACTGCTCCGCCACGTTCTGCTTGGCCATGGGTGCGCACCCTTCCTTGCCCGTGCTCCGTGCACGTCGGCTGACCGGAGACCGGAGCCCGAAACACACCGTTTCGCCGGGCTCCGGAATCCATCAACCCACGGGGTGCGCGGTTACGCCTCCCAGACGGCGGCGCAGGTGCGGTCGTCGGCGTACCCCTTGATCCGGAGCTGGGTGTCGGCGAGGAAGGCGGGCAGTCCGGGCGGTCCGGCGCTCCCCCAGCGCTCGGCGAGTTCCCCGGGGAGCGCCGCCTCGCCGCGCATCGGCTCGGCGAGTCCGTTGCTGCACAGCAGCAGTGTGTCGCCGGGTCGCGCCAGGGAGGCCCGGAAGCGGAAGGGCTCGGCGGGCGGCTGCGCGGGGCTCTCGGTGTGCGGCGACGGCACCGCGGTGATCTGGAGGTCCATGGTCAGCCGGTCCCCGTCCCCCCCTTCCTCCTGCTCGCCGCCACCCTCCGGGATGAAGGGCTCCAGGTCCTGCCAGAGGCCGTCGCGGAGGCGGAAGAGGCCGCCGCTGCCGACGCCGAAGAAGACCCGGGTGCGGCAGTCGGGGTCGGCGGACAGCAGGAGGCAGCGGAGGTCGGCGGTGTACGCGTCCGGTTCGACGCCGAGTTCGGCGGCGCGGGCGCGCAGCTTGCCGTACGTGCGGTCGGTGAGCCGGTGCAGCCCGGACTTCAGGTCGCCCCGGCGGCCCGCTCTTATGTCCTCGGAGAGCCGGACGTGACT
Source organism: Streptomyces sp. NPDC020884 (assembly GCF_044333935.1). Taxonomy (NCBI): domain Bacteria; kingdom Bacillati; phylum Actinomycetota; class Actinomycetes; order Kitasatosporales; family Streptomycetaceae; genus Streptomyces; species Streptomyces sp. NPDC020884. Next base: position 201,713 of record NZ_JBIRRY010000006.1, read on the forward strand.
GCGGGCGACGGCCCCGCCGATCCAGCGGCAGGCGTCCGCCGCGGCGAGGTGCGCCGCCTCACCGGCCCGCTTGCCGCCGGCCACGGCGACGAGGACAAGGGCGCTCTCGGCGGCCCCGAAGCGGGCGGTGAGCAGCCCGTCGCGCCGGGGTTCGCCGCGGAAGCGGGCGGAATCGCCGCGTACGGAGGCGGCACGCAGGGTGTACGTCCCGTACCGCGCGCCGTCCAGGACGGTGTCGGGGACCAGGCCGTCCAGGTTCTGGGAGGTGGCGGAGGGCAGGCCGGCGGGCTCGGCGTCATAGGTGGGCGGCCGGTCCCCGAGGTGCTCGACGGCCGGCCGTCCGCCGGGCACCTCGGGGAGGTCCGGCGGCAGTTCGTGCAGGGCGCTGGGGTCGGGCGCGAGGGCGGGCTCGACCGGCTCCGGTGCACGCGGCGCGGCGAACGTCCGGGGCCCCGGCTGCCCGCCGGGCGCCTCCCAGGGGGCGGGGAAGACGGTGGTGCGGGGCGCGGTCGCCTCCGGCGCCGGATGCGGATGCGGTACGGCGGGGGCGGCCGTCCTCGGAGCCGCAGCCGGGGTCGGCTCCGGCTGCGGCTCCGCTACGTGCGGTACGGCGGGGGCGGCCGACTCCCGGGGCGGCTTTGCCGGTGCGGCGGGGGCGGGCGACCCCGGGTGCGGTTCCCGGTTCGTGTCCGGCGCGCCGGATGCAGCCGCACCCGGCTCCGGCAACGGGTCGCGCTTCGCATACGGGTCCCAGGCCGACCGGGGGGCGGGCATGAGGTCCGGATCCGCTGCCGCACCCCGGTCCAGCTCCGGATCCGAGGGCGTGTCCGCCACCGCGTCCGGGGTCGCGTCCGGAGCTGGGCTCGGGGCCGCGTCCGAAGCCCGGTCCGGGGCCGCGTCCGCAGCCCAACTCGGGCCCACGTCCGGAGCCCGGTCCGCCACCGGGCCCGGGGCCCCGTCCCGCTGTGCCACCACGGAGCGGCTCGGCTCCGGTGGCCGGTGCGTCTCCGTGTTCGGGCCCTCGTAGCGGTCCGCGTCCGGTTCTTCGTACCGGTCCGCGAACGGGTCCTCGTACGGCCCCGCGTACGGGTCCCGGACGGTCTCGCGCACGGTGTCCCGGTGGTCGTCCACCGGGCTGCTCACCGTGTCCGACACGGAGTCGAAGCGATCGTCGAGGCTGTCGGCCGTACTGCTGGGACCGGTGTCCGGCGCGGTCTCGTCGTACAGCTTGCGCCACCAGTCGTCCTCATGGGCGGCGGGCTTCTCCCCCTGCTGACTCATGCCCCTATTGTCCACCGCGGAGCGGCTCCGAAAACGGGGCATCGGGAAAAAGTGGCCCGTGAACAAGGTCTGCCGGGCGGCCCCACCCCCCACGGGAAGGGACGCCCGGCAGACCGGTCGGAGTGATCGTCCGATCGGCGCTCAGCCGTTCGTACGATCGGCCGATCACCGGTTCAGCGGCTCATCGGCCCTGCCGCTTCACCGCACGGCGTACGCGTCGTCGACGGTCTGGACGACGGAGTTGCCGTTCGCGTCGCTCAGTTCGGTCCGCAGGGTGACGGACTTGCCGACCGCGTCCGCGTGGTCGACGGTCGCGGTCCAGCGGCCGCCCTGCCGCGCGGTGGTGGCCGGGTGCCAGGTCTCGCCGCCGTCGTGGCTGAACGAGACCTTCGCACCGGTCAGTTCGCCGGGGGTGTAGCCGGCGTGCCCGGTCGCGCCGAGCCCGATCCTCTGGCCGTTCTTCGCGGGCACGGTCTTCATCCCGTCCGACGGCACGTCGTAGCGCGGGAAGAGCAGCGGGATCCCCTGCGAGGCCACGTCCGGCTTCCGCTCGGAACGGAACCTCCACGTGGTCTCCGTCCGCGTGGACCGCTTCCAGACCGCCGCGGGCGAGCCGATCTTCGTGGTCATCAGGGTGAGTTCGTACGCGGCGTCCTCGGCCGGCACGGTGAAGGCGCCGAACGGATATCCGCTGCTGCCGACGAGTTCCCCCTCGCGCTCGAGCCGCATGCCGCCGATGTCGCCGAACGAGCCCTGCTGGCCGACGTGTTCGGAGTCGGTCAGGAACGCCGGGGCAGCGCCGATCACGTTGTCCTGGCGCTCACCGGCGAGCAGCTCCGCACCCCGGGCGTCACGCGGGGCGCCCGGGACCAGCAGGCCCCGGTACCACTCCTCCGTCGTGGTCCGGCCGGCCCGGTACGTACGGGCGTCGCCCGTCATCAGCTCGCCCCAGGGGAAGCTGGAGGAGAGCATCTTCTGCCAGACGGTGTCCCCCGCCGTGTAGTACTCGGTGCGCTTCCCGGGGGCGGCGACCACGGCGAGCGAGGACGCGCCGAAGGTCGCGCCGTAGGGGCGGGAGACGAGGAGCGTGTCGACGAAGTCGGTGGCCACGCCCATGGATTCGTGCGTGGAGACCACCGAACCGAGCTTCCTGTCCCGGACCTTGTAGGTACGGTCCGAGGTGATCTGCCCCTTCTCCGGGAACGACAGGTTGTAGACGAACGGGCTGACGGCCGTGGCGGTCCAGGAGACCTCCGACGTCCCTTCGCCGAGGGCCGACTTCAGCACGGCGGCCTCGTCGGCGCGCAGGCCGAGGACCGGAAGGGGCGGCGCCCCGTAGCCGATGGACGGCTGCCAGTCACCGGCCGACGGTCGGTGCACCAGGAGCGCCTTCGCCCCGGCGGCCTCGGCGGCCCGCGCCTGGGCCAGGACGCCCGGGGCGTCGTCGGCGACCTTCACCAGGGCGATCCGGCCCTTCGCTCCGGCCGCCTCCAGCTCGGCGGCGCTGCCCGCACCGGCGTCGACGGCCTCGGCGCGGCCGACGCCGTCGAGGTTGACCGAGCCCTGGCCGGCGGGCCGGGGGTGCAGGGCCGCTCCGCCGGCCAGGGAGAACTTCTGGATCTGCGGGGCGTAGGCGCGCCAGAGGGAGGCGAACTCGAAGTCCCCGTCACGCGCCTTGCCCTGGACGTCGACCAGGTAGTCCTTGACCAGTTCGGTGCCGGAGAGGGACCCGGAGTGCAGCCAGGTGTCGTCCCAGGAGCGCCCGAACGCGAGGGTCGCGCCGCGTGTCTCGGCGACCCTGTCCTCGGTCCGCATCTTCAGGCGGTGGGCCTTGCGGGCGTCGAGGACGAGGGTGGTGTCCCGGGTGACGTTCAGCTGAGGACGCGCCAGATAGCCGACGGATCCGACGAGTCGACCGGTCGGGTCGGTGGGGTCGGGCGAGGCGACGAAGCTGGAGACGAAGTACGCGCCGGGGCGGACCCGGTAGGTCTGGTCGGTGGCGCCCTCGTTGAAGCGGCGTTCGCCGGACGCGGTGTCGGTCCCGATCAGGTCGAGGGAGGAGACGCCGTCGGCGGGCTTGCCGGTGCGGTCGACGAGCTTGACGCGCAGGGTGACCGTCTCCGGCTCCACGTACAGCGAGAACGGGGTGGAGACCCGCACTCCCCCGGAGGCCGTGGCGAGGACGCGGCCCGTGACGTCACCGTACTGGGCGGCGGTCAGGCGCGCGTCCGGGTCGAGGTCGAGAGGGACCTCGACGGTCGCTCCGGCGGGCACGGTGACGGACTTCTCGCCGAGCGAGGCGATCCTGGAGCCGACGGTCGAGCCGTCGTTGCCGGTGACGCCCGCGACCTTCAGCGAGAGCGTGACCGGCTTTCCGCTCGTGTTGGTGTACGGCACGGCGACGCTGGTGCGGTCGCTCTTGTCCTGCGGCCAGTTGAACGCGCCGCCCTGCACGGCCGGTGCGCCGAGTACGGGCGTACGGATCGCGCGGTCGACGTCGAGCCGGCCGCCTCCGGTCTCGCGTACGTCGCCGGGGACGGCGCTCCGCGCCGAGGAGACCAGGGCCGCCTTGACCTGCTGGGCGGTCCACTCGGGGTGCCGCTGCTTGACCACGGCCGCCGCGCCCGCGACATGCGGGGTCGCCATCGACGTACCGGACATGGACCGGTACGCCTGGCCGCCCCGGCCGCCCGCGGAGGCGGCGGAGATGGCGACGCCGGGCGCGGCGATCTCGGGCTTGAGGGTGTGCGAGACGATCGCGGGGCCGCGGCTGGAGAAGTTCGCGGTGGAGTCGTCGCGGTCGACCGCGCCGACGGTGAGCACGCCGGGTGTGCAGCCGGGCGAGGAGACCGTGTTCAGGGACGGGCCGAGGTTTCCGGCGGCGATGACGAACAGGGTGTCCTTGTTCTTGCCGAGTTCCTCGGCGGCCAGGCTCATCGGGTCGGTGCAGTCGGTGGGCTCCGCGCTGCCGAGGCTCATGGAGACGACGTCGGCCTTGCTGTCGACGGCCCACTGCATGCCCGCGATGATCCAGGAGGCCGCACCGGATCCGCTGTCGTTGAGGACCTTGCCGACCATCAGGTCCGCGCCGGGGGCGACGCCCTTGTTCTTCCCGTCGCTCGCCGCGCCGGAGCCGCCGACGGTGGACGCGACATGGGTGCCGTGGCCCTGGCGGTCGTCGGTGGTGTCGGAGTCGGTGAAGTTCTCCGAGGCGGTGATCCGGCCCTGGAGGTCGGGGTGTCCGGCGTCGGCACCGGTGTCCAGGACGGCGACCTTGGTACCGGTCCCGTCGTAGCCGGCGGCCCAGGCGAGGTCCGCGCCGACCTGGTGTGTCGACTTGTCGAGACTGGCCTGAACCTTTCGGTCGAGCCAGAGCTTCTCGAGGCCGGAGCCCGACCGGGAGCGGGGTGCGGTGAGATCGGCCCAGAAGTCGGCGGCCCGCTTCTTGTCGGCCTTCAGCGCGAGTCCGTCGATGACGTCGAGCGCCGCTCCGCGCTCGGACCCGCGCGGGGTGACCGGAGCGCGGCGGGCGGTGTCGCCGGTGTAGGTGGCGATCAGCGGGACGGAGTCGGTGCGGCTGTCGTCGTAGCCCTGCCGGATGAGCCCGGTGACGTTGAACAGCTCCTCGTCCACGGTGCCCGCGGCGAGCGCGGGGACGGCGGACTCGGGGTAGACGTACAGGTCCGGGCCGGATCGCCGGGTCTGGACGAGGGGGACCGTGCCGTCCGCGCGGGGCAGGGCGGTGGCGGCGGACGTGCCCGAGGCGTCCGTGGTGACCAGCACCGTGTCGCCGGTGACGAGCGTCAGCGTGACGGGCTTCGGGTCCGTGGCGGCGGCGGCCGCGCTTCCGGTGATCGGTCTGTTCGCGTCTCGCCCGTCCGGTGGTGCGGCCACCGACGGCGCGATCACGGTGACGGCGAGCACGGCGGCGGTCGCCGCTCCGAGTGCCGTACGCGATATCGGGCGCATCGCTCTCCCCAGGTCAATCCAGAACAAAGCAGCTCAATGAGCCGCATTCCGGAGGTTGTTGGTGCTGCGGTGGCGCCACAGTGGCAGAGGGGCGAGGGGTACAGGGGATGATGTGGGCGGCGGGTTTACGCCGTGGCCTTTACCCGCCACGGGGGACCCCGCCGCAGGGCGCCGTGATGCGCGATCACCACACCCGGGGAGGTCGGAGAATGCTGGGGGCGATAGGTCTCGACGAGAGACAGGAAACCGCGTACCGCGCGCTCGTCGCGGCGGGAGCCGCGGAGCTCACCGATCTCGCGCACCGGCTGGCGCTTTCCGAGGCGGACGCCGAACGCGTGCTGCGACGGCTGGAGCAACAGGGCCTGGCCGCCCAGTCCTCGGCCCGTCCGGGCCGCTGGGTGGCGGCGCCGCCCGGGGTGGCGCTGGGCGCGCTGCTGATCCAGCAGCGGCACGAGCTGGAGCAGGCGGAGCTGGCGTCCGCGCTGCTCGCCGAGGAGTACCGGGCCGAGGCGAGCGAGCCGGCAGTGCACGATCTGGTGGAGGTCGTGACGGGGGCGGGCGCCGTCGCCCAGCGCTTCCACCAGTTGCAGCTGGGAGCGGTGTCCGAGGTCTGCGCCCTCGTGACGGGCAAGCCGATCGCGGTGACCGGAATGGAGAACGAGTCCGAGGAGCGGGCCACCTCGCGCGGGGTGAGCTACCGGGTGGTGGTCGAGCGCGAGGTGCTGTCGACGCCGTTCGGGATCCTGGAGCTGTCGGCGGCGCTGAGCCGGGACGAGCAGTGCCGGGTGGTGGACCGGGTGCCGACGAAGCTGGTGGTCGCCGACGGGAGCCTCGCGATGGTCCCGCTGACCGGTCGCGGCGAGGAGCCCGCCGCCCTGGTCGTGCACGCCAGCGGGCTGCTGGAGTCGCTGATGGGCCTCTTCGAGGCGGTGTGGCGGGAGGCGATGCCGCTGCGGCTGGGCGAAGGCGGCGGGGTGCGCGAGAACGGGGTCGGGCCGGACCCGACGGACCTGGAGATCCTGTCGCTGCTGCTGGCGGGGCTGACGGACGCCAGTGTGGCCAAGCAACTGGATCTGGGGCTGCGGACCGTGCAGCGCCGGGTCAAGGGGCTGATGGAGCTGACCGGGGTCTCGACGCGGCTCCAGCTGGGCTGGCATGCGTACGAGCGTGGCTGGGTGGCCCGCACCGAGTCGGGCTGATGCGGCATCGGCGCAGGTGGCCGGGGGCGCTGACGGGCGGAGCGGGGCACTCTCCGGCAGGCTGGTCAGATGAGTGTGTGGCAGCTCGTCGCCGTGGGCCTGGTCCTGCTGCTGGGTCTGGTCGGGGTGCTGGTGCCGGGCGTGCCCGGTCAGGCGATCGTCTGGGCGGCGGTGCTGTGGTGGGCGCTGACGGACATGACGCCGGCCGCCTGGGGCGTCCTGATCGGCGCGACGGCGCTGATGCTGCTGAACCAGGCCCTCAAACCGCTGCTGCCGCCGCGCCGCCCGGGTGAGTCGGGGGCGCCCCGCCGAACCCTGATGATCGGCGGGATCGCGGGGATCGCGGGCTTCTTCGTCGTGCCGGTGGTGGGCGGGATCCTCGGGTACGTGGGGGCCATCTTCGGCGCGGAGCGGCTGCGGCTGGGCAGTCGCGGCGCGGGCTGGGCGTCGGTGCGCTCGGTGATGCGGGCGACGGGCTACGCGGTGCTGGTGGAGCTCTTCTGCTGCCTGCTGGTGGCGGGCGCCTGGCTGGGCGCGGTGCTCTGGGCCTGACCGGAGCGCCCCCGCGGCCGGGGCCGGTCCGGCACCGCCGCTTCCCCCGCTTCCCGATGGCGCGCGGCGTAGGAGCGCCACGGCCGCCACCGCTCCGCGCCCGGCGTTCCGTACGGGTCCACGTCGGGGTCGCCGAGCGCCCGCATCCGGATCAGCGCGGCGGTGCGCCGGCCGATCCCGGGCAGCGTCAGCAGCGTCCGTTCCGCCTCGTCCCGGTCGGCCCCGGCGTCCAGCCGCAGCCGGCCGTCGGCGAGCGCGGCGGCCAGGGCCCGCAGCGCCGGGTCCCGCGCGGCGCCGGCGAGCACGTCCGGCTCCGGGAACACATGGGTGAGCCCGCCGCACGGCACGTCCAGCACCTTCCCGTACCGCTCGACCAGTTCCCCGGCCTCCGCGCGCCCCACCAGGGTCCGCACCGCGGCCTCCTCCGGGTCGGCCGCGCCCGGCGAGCGCAGCCCGGGACGGGCGGCGACCAGCGGGGCGAGCCGGGGGTCGGCGGCCAGCGCCTCGTCCACGGCGTGCGGATCGGCGTCCAGGTCGAACAGGCGGCGGACCCGCTGGACGGCGGTGGTCAGGTCGCGGAGGTCGGTGAGCTGGATCCGGGCCTCCAGCCAGGGGCCGCCGGGCGACGCCTCGTCGACCGCGACGAGCCCGGTCCCGTACGGCAGCCGGAGGGTGCGCCGGTAGGCGCGGCGGCCGGGCGGGCCCACCGTCTCCTCCACGCGCGCGACCGCCTCGGCGGCCAGCAGGTCGAACAGGGCGGTGGCGGCGTACGGACCCCGGTGGGCGAGCCGCAGCGGGATCCCGGCCCGCATCCCGGCGCGGCGTCCGCCGCCGAGCCCGGTGCCGGCCTCGGCCCGCAGGGCGCTGGGGGTCCGGGCGTAGATCTGCCGGATGGTGTCGTTGAACTGCCGGACGCTGGCGAACCCGGCGGCGAAGGCGATCTCGGTGACCGGCAGCCCGGTGGTCTGGAGGAGCACCCGGGCGGTGTGGGAGCGCTGGGCCCGCGCGAGCGCGACGGGTCCCGCGCCCAGCTCGGCATTGAGCTGGCGCTGGACCTGCCGGGCGCTGTAGCCGAGCCGCCCGGCGAGTCCGGGGACGCCTTCGCGGTCCACGACGCCGTCGCCGATCAGACGCATGGCCCGGCCGACGACGTCCGCGCGGACGTTCCACTCGGCCGAGCCGGGCACGGCGTCCGGCCGGCAGCGGCGGCAGGCCCGGAACCCGCCTGCCTGGGCCGCCGCGGCTGTGGGGTAGAAGCAGACGTTGGCGCGCTTGGGTGTGACGGCGGGGCAGCTCGGCCGGCAGTAGATGCCGGTGGTCACGACGGCGAAGAAGAACGCTCCGTCGAACCGTGCGTCGCGGCTGCTCACCGCCTCGTACCTGGTCCGTTCGTCCATCACACCGTCCAGTGTGCGGCAGCCGGGGCCGCCGCACTCGCGGAATTCGGACGTCGAACCAGGAGGGACCGGCCGGCCGGGCCGGGCCCCGGCTACCGCACCCGGCCGCGCTTGGCCTGCACGGCCGCGCGCCCCTCCGCGCCCTTGCGCTTCCAGTCCCGCAGGATCTCGGCACGCACCCGGGCATCGGTCTTGGCGACGATCCGCTGGTTCTCCCGGATCAGCTTGCGGTAGCTGTCGAGCCGCCGCTCGGGCAGGCTGCCGTCCGCCAGCGCGCCGAGGACCGCGCAGCCCGGTTCGGCCTCGTGGGCGCAGTCGTGGAACCGGCACCCCGCGGCCAGCTCCTCGATCTCGGCGAACACCTCGCCGACCCCGGTCGCGGCGTCGAAGAGGCCGACCCCGCGCAGGCCGGGGGTGTCGATGAGGACGCCTCCCTGCGGCAGGAGCAGGAGGTTGCGGGTCGTGGTGGTGTGCCGGCCCTTGCCGTCGACGTCGCGGGCGGCCTGCACCTCCATCACGTCCATCCCGAGCAGGGTGTTGGCCAGGGTGGACTTGCCCGCTCCGGAGATGCCGAGCAGCACGCTCGTACCGCCGGAGACGACGGCCCCGAGGATGTCGAGCCCCTCGCCCGTGGTGGAGCTGACGGGCAGCACCTGGACGCCGGGGGCGATCGCCTCGATGTCCTGGACCAGGTGGGACACGGTGACCGCGTCGGGTACGAGGTCGACCTTGGTCAGCAGCACGATCGGCTCAGGGCGGTGGCCCGTGTCGTGTCCGTCGCCGAGCAGCGCGGCGCCGCCGGAGCTGGACAGGGCGAGCGCGAGGAAGCGCTCCAGGCGGCCGAGGTCCAGCTCGACGGCGAGCGAGACGCAGATCGCGATGTGGTCGATGTTGGTGGCGAGCACCTGCCCCTCGGACCGCTGCGAGGAGGTGGAGCGGACGAAGGCGGTGCGGCGCGGCAGCAGCGCGCGGACAAAGCGCGGGTCTCCGTCCGCGTCGAGGGCGACCCAGTCGCCGGTGCAGACGATCCGCATCGGGTCACGGGGCACCACGAACGCGGTGTCGGCGCGCACGGGGCCGTCGGCGGTGATCACGTCGCACAGACCGCGATCGACCCGCACGACCCGTCCCGGCACGAGCCCCTGCTGGGCGTACGAGGAGAAAGCAGCCGCCCAGTTCTCGTCCCAGCCGTACGGAGTCAGCGGGTGCGAGGAAGAAGGAGCGGAGAGAAGCGAGGAGGACAAGGGAAACCCTTCACAGGGTGGCCCCGGCACGCGCGCTCGGCGCGAAAGTGAGAGAGAGGTAGGTCAGCCGGTGGCCACGGGGATGAGGACGATGCTCTTCCGGTTGTGGGCAGTGCCCATCGCAACGACAGTCATCAATGTCCTCACCTCCTGGTTCCGCTGGCTTCCGTACGTCTCCGCACGGCTGCGTGCGGAACGGTGATCACCCTAGCCCGCCCCCCGGGAGCAGCGTCAACAGGTTTTCCGGAAGCCCCCGGTAGAGGGGCCGGGAGCGATCCGGATCCGGGCATCCGCCGGAGTTACCCGTAGATCTCCCTCGATCGGGTGATACGCATGCATAAGGCCCGGTCCGGGGCCGTTAGGGTGCCGAGCATGACCACACCCCAGGCCCCCACCGGCACGTTCACACCGGCCCAGTTGGGCACCCAGATCCTGATCGGCTGGAGCGGCCGGCAGCCCGACGCCGACCAGGACACCGCCTTCCTCCTCGCCTACTCGCTGGGCGACGGGCGGGACGGCCCGGAGGTCGGCAGCGAGGCCATGCGCGCGGCTCTGGAGCGCGCGGGCCTCCATGTCGGCGGCTCGATCCAGGACGCGGCCGAGACCCCGAGCATCCAGGCGAAGCTGCTCGTCCAGGCGGGGCGGGCCGTTCTGACGCTGCCTCACCTCACGGCGCAGTACCCCGCCCCCGCGGAGTGGCTGGCCGCCGCCCAGGCGCAGGGTCAGGTGTACGGGATGTTCGCCACCAGCCCGTGGCCGGAGGCTCTTCCCGGGCAGCCGGTCGGCGAGGACCGGCTGCGGGCCTTCGCCGCCGACGAGCAGGTCGTCCGCACCGCCGCCCACTGCCTGCTCCCGGTCCGCACCCTGGGCTGAGCGGCACTCCGCCACCCCGCGCCCACGGGCGAGGCCCACCACCCCCCGTGGAGTGGTGGGCCTCGCCCGTGGGCGCCCCACGCAAGCAAGGACGGGCGGCCCGGAGTGTGATCTCCGGACCGCCCGTCCTCGGTACGTCAGTTGTTGCCGACGCCGTTGCCCGAGAGGACCGGGATGTCGTCCAGGACGTGCGACAGCGGCTCGTCGCCCTTGGCCTGGGTGGAGTTGTCGGCGCACTGCTGGTTCTGCGGGTTGGACAGGACGTTGATGTCCTGGACCGCGATCGGCACGACGCCGACGAGCGAACCGACGTTGGCCTTGGCCGGCAGGCCGATGCAGAGCTTGTTCAGCGTGCCCTGCACGAGCTGGTTCTGCGGGCTCCAGTCGCCCTTGGTCTCGGCGTTGCCGAATTCCTGCTCGGCGCCGTTGCCGTTGACCGTGGTGGTGCCACCGTCGTTGCCGATCGCCATGGCCGTGGGAGCCGCAGCTGCGGACAGACCGAGCAGGGACACAGCCACTGCCGCGCCGGCCATCATCTTCTTCATCAGACTTCACCTTTCGGAACGTCCCGTTGTGGAACGTACTGATCAACCGACGCGGACCCCGATCGGTTGCGCAGTACCACTCAAATGGGTTCGATCCGGCGCAAGGTCGACGCCGTCGTTCACGTCCCGGCGCCCTCGTCCGACGAGCGGGCCGCCGGGACGAGGCCACTGCGGGGAGCGGCCGGCTGCCGGGGGGCTTCCGATGGCCGGGGGGCTTCCGGCAGGGGGTCGTGACCGGCCGCCCGCCACTCGGCGACGAGCCGGTCGTAGATCGGCGTGCCGCTCGGTGCGGGCTGCTGCTCTCTGCTCTGCGGGGGCTGACTGTCGTACGGATCCATGAAGATGCTCTACCCGGGCGGGCACGGACCGTCAGCAGGTGCTGCGGCATCCGGCCCAACCGCCGCCGCCCGTCCGCCGTCCCCCGTCTTCGCGCGGGATGCGCCGGTGCATGCCGAAGGGCCAGCCCGTCCGGTCCGGCGAAGAACGGTCGCCGTACGGAGGGCTGGCCCCGGGGTCATGCCGCGTGGCGTCAGTTGTTGGCGACGCCGTTGCCCGAGAGGATCGGGATGTTGTCCAGGATGTGCGACAGAGCCTCGTCACCCTTGGCCTGGGTGGAGTTCTCGGTGCACTGCTGGTTCTGCGGGGAGGACAGGACGTTGATGTCCTGGACCGCGATCGGCACGACGCCGACGAGCGAGCCGAGGTTCGCCTTGGCGGGCAGGCCGATGCAGGGCTTGTTCAGCGAGCCCTGGATGAGCGCGAACTGCGGGCTCCAGTCGCCGTGGGTGGCGGAGTTGCCGTAGGCCTGCGAGGCGCCGTTGCCGTTGATCGACGTGGTGCCGCTGTCGTTGCCGATGGCCATGGCGGAGGGGGCGGCCGCAGCGGAGGCACCGACGACCGAGGCAGCGACGGCTGCCGAGGCCATAATCTTCTTAATCATGAAAAGCCCTTCTGGATGAAACGTGTGCCCGCCTGTCCGGAGCGATCTGATCAACTCGTCCCGGCGGGATCTGGTTATGCCCATTCACTCGAACGATGCTTTTCCTGCCAGGCGTCCACGAGAACGGGGACGGGCACCGGAGGAATGGGATCGGCGAAAGAGCCGGTGGAACTTCCGTCCCCGGGCGGTCAGCCGCCGATGGGCACTCCGCCGAGCAGCGGGGCGGCTTCCCCGGCCACACCGGTGGCCTCGCCCGCCAGCTTGCCGACCGTGCCGTCCTTCGAGACCGTCTCGGTGGTGTCGCCGACGGTCTCGACCAGCGGGTCCACGACCTGCGGGGCACTGGCCATCACCTGGTTGAGGCCGCGGTCGAGGCTGAAGTTGGGGGCCATGGCGTCAGTAGCGGCGAAGGCGGGGGCCGCCGCTCCGAGGGCGGCCACGGAACCGGCAACGAGCGCTGCGGTCTTCGCGTACTTCACTTGGGGGATCCCTTCTGCGCGGCATCTGTTTCGGTCACGTTCCCGTGCCGCACACAAGCTTTCTTTACCTGTGACTTCTGCCGCTTTCTCCCTGAATAACGATCCGGCCGCATTCGGGAAACTACGGGGCGACGGTTTTCTCCGACGCCGTTCACGGAGCCCGTCCCCGAGGTCGGCTGCGAGCCGGTCGACGAAAAGGGCCCCGGACGGCATAAGCCGTCCGGGGCCCACCGGTGACGGGCGCTCGGCCCGGCCGGTCAGGGGGTCACTTGTTGATGCAGGTGTTGCCGAAGGCCGGGTTCAGCGCACCGATCACGTTGACGGTGTTGCCGCAGACGTTGACCGGAATGTGGATCGGGGCCTGGAGGACATTGCCCGACAGCACGCCCGGGGAGTGCGCGGCAATGGCCTCGGCGCCCGAGTCGGCCATGGCCGGCGCGGCGGCGCCCATCGCCATGAGCGTTCCGGCGGCGACGGCGGCAATCTTGGTGTACTTCACTTTTCGTCCCTTTCCTCGGCGGAGTCCGGTGCGGTCACGACGTTCGTGCCGCCCGAGCCGGGTCCTGATCGCTCGTGACTCCGGCGCTGTCTTTCGTAACGATGAACGTCCGGAATCGAAACTCTCCCGGGAGCGTTTTTCCGGAGAACCGCCCGAATGCCGCATGGTCCGGCCCCGTGGACGGGCACGGAATTGCGCGGGCCGGCCGCTTCCGGTATTCCCGGGACAGCAGCGGGCCCGAGCCGCTCGGTGGAGGAACGCCGAGGGCTCGGGCCCGGGTATATCAGCCGTATCAGCCGTTGTTGGCGCCGTTGCCCGAGAGGATCGGGATGTCGTCCAGGATGTGCGACAGAGCCTCGTCACCCTTGGCCTGGGTGGAGTTCTCGGTGCACTGCTGGTTCTGCGGGGAGGACAGGACGTTGACGTCCTGGACCGAGATCGGCACGAGGCCGACGAGCGAGCCGGCGTTGGCCTTCAGCGGCAGACCGACGCAGGGCTTGTTGAGCGAGCCCTGGACCAGGCCGAACTGCGGGCTCCAGTCGCCGTGGGTCTCGGCGTTGCCGAAGGACTGCGAGGCGCCGTTGCCGTTGACCGAGGTCGTGCCTCCGTCGTTGCCGATCGCCATGGCCTGCGTCGCGCCGAGACCGAGGATGGAGGCGGCGACAGCGCCCGTAGCCAGAACCTTCTTGATCACGATTAACCCTTCTCGTACTGATTGCCCCGCGGCGGAGCCCCCTGGTCAACTCACCAACCGGCGTTTGGTTCCGCCCATTCACCCGAATGCCGGATACGGGGGCGACCCCTCCTCTGTTCGTACGGCTGCCTGTTCGTGTGCCTGTTCGTGAAGAAAATGCGCACACCCCTCCGCCCCTTTCGTCCGAACGGATGAACGATGGCCGGCGGCCGTGACGGCGCGACTTACCCGGAGAGGGCGTTTGCTCGCGGTCAACTCCAGGCGAGTACGGCTGGGTTGGCGGTGAATCGTTTTTCTTGCTCGGCGAACCGGGATGTGCGGGATCGACGGACACCACCCGTTCGGGTGATTACACATTTTCTACGCAATTCCAAGTTTCCCGCACAACCCTGAGTCGTTATGGCAGTCGTCCAGCGCGCATGTGTTTACAGCTTTCACTCTGGCTTCCCGTGGGATCCGGCTGTGCAGCGGCTCCGCCCGACGGCTGCCCGCTCTCCGCGCGCGAAGCACCCACGCGATGTCCTCGCGAATGTCCTAAGAAAGGGCAAGTAATGCGACAGGTACTGAACAGAAGCATGATCGTCATGGCGGCCGCATCGGGCCTCCTGGCCGCGGTGGGCGGCACCGCGCACGCCGACGCGTCGGCCGAGGGGGCGGCCGTGGGTTCGCCGGGGGTCGGTTCGGGCAACGCCGTGCAGGTGCCGGTGCACGTCCCGGTCAACGTGTGCGGCAACACCGTCAACGTGATCGCCCTGCTGAACCCGGCCTTCGGCAACAAGTGCGTGAACGCCGACGGCCCGAAGCACCATCACCCGCCGGTGGACCACCCGCCGGTCGACGAGCCCCCCGTGGACGAGCCCCCGGTGGACGAGCCGCCCGTCGACGAGCCGCCGGTGGACGAGCCCCCGGTCGATGAGCCGCCCGTGGACGAGCCGCCGGTCGATGAGCCGCCGGTCGATGAGCCCCCCGTGGACGAGCCGCCGGTGGACGAGCCCCCGGTCGACCAGCCGCCCGTCGACGAGCCCCCGGTCGACCAGCCGCCGGTCGACGAGCCGCCGACCGACACTCCCGGTACCGACACCCCCGGCTCGGACACGCCCGGGTCCGGCACGCCCGGGTCCGGTACCCCGGACGCGCACCTGGCCGACACCGGTGCCGCCGACCTGGGCCTGGCCGCCGGCGCGAGCGCCGCGCTGCTGCTCGGCGGCGCCGTCCTGATGCGCCGCACGCGCAACGCACGGGACTGACAGACCTCCCTCGGGAGAAATGAGGTCCGGCCGGACAGCGGGGACTGTCCGGCCGGACCTTCCGTGTGCCCGGTGGCCCGTTCCCCCGGGGCTCCGGGCGCGGTGATGGAACGATGGCCGGGGCACCGCGCACCGCGCGGAACGCCGGAAAGCCGGCGGGACGACGGGAAGGACCGGGGACGTGGCAGCAGCGTTACGCATCGGGGTGATCGGCGGCAGCATCGCGGGGTGCGCGGCGGCCGTCGCGGGCTCGCGGGCCGGGGCGGACGTCACCGTGTACGAGCGGAGCGACGCCGAGCTCCAGGACCGGGGGTTCGGCATCGTGATCCCGCCGCCGCTGCACGCGGAGCTGGTCGGGTCCGGCTATCTGGACGCGACGATGCCGACGGCCCCGGTGGGGACGCGGGTCTGGCTGACCCGGGAGCCGGGCGGCCGCTCCGCGCGGGAGCTGGCCCGGCAGTCCTCCCCCGTGACCCCGTGCAACTGGGGGCTCCTGTGGCGGTCGCTGCGCGCGAGTGCCGGAGCCGTGCGCTATCTCCGGGGGCAGCCGGTGCTCTCGGTCGGCCGGGGCGGATCGGGCGGGGCGGTGATCACCACGGCGCGGGGCGAGGAACCGTACGACGTGGTCGTGGGCGCCGACGGGCACGCGTCGGCCACCCGGCAGCTGGTCGCCCCGGGGCTGCGGCCGGAGCCCGCCCCGTATCTGGTCTGGCGCGGCGCGATCCCGCTCGGCGCGCCGGCCGGGCTCCCCCGGGAGCTTCAGCTGCTGCGCAGCGCGTGGGTGACCCTGGGTTTCCCCGGTGGGCACGGCATCTTCTACCTGATCCCGGGCGGCCCGCAGGACGGCGACGGGAGCAGCGGTGAGACCAACCGGCTGCTCGCGTACGCCATTTACGGCCGGCCGCCCGAGGGGGTCGACCCCGGACCGTATGTGCACGACCTGGCGGAGGAGCACTTTCCGGCGGCGTGGGCGGACATCGTCGCGCGGGGCGGACGCCGGGCGGCGGCCTGCCACCCCGTCGCCGATGTGCGGGCTCCCCGGGTCGCCCGCCCGCCGCTGCTGCTGGCCGGGGACGCGGCCGGGGTGACCAGGCCGCACACCGCCACCGGCGCGGTCAAGGCACTCCAGGACGCCCTGTGCCTGGAACGGGTGCTCCGTGAAGGGGGGCGGCAGGACCTCTCCGCCGCGCTGGAGCGGTACGCGGACGAACGCACGGCGGCGGGCGCCCACCTGGTGGAGCTGAGTCGCCGGATGGGACGCGCCCTGGTCGAGGAGACTCCCCACTGGCCGGCGATGGGGCAGGACGAGGTGGACGCCTGGTTCCGGGGGGTGCTGGCCGGGACGCGGCACTATCTCTACGAGGACGCGGCCGCGGCCACGACGGATCCGGATGCGAGCAGGGGGACGGACCCGGGCACGGGGGCGACCGTCGTCCGGTGAGGCGGGGCGCCCCGAGTGCCGTCAGTCCGCGATGCGTTCGAAGATCGCGGCGAGGCCCTGGCCGCCGCCGATGCACATCGTCTCCAGGCCGTACCGGGCCTCGCGGCGGTGGAGTTCGCGGGTGAGGGTGGCGAGGATGCGGGCTCCGGTGGCGCCGACCGGGTGGCCCAGCGAGATGCCCGAGCCGTTGACGTTGATCCGCTGGTCGTGGTCCTTCTCGCCGAGGCCCAGCTCCCTGGTGCAGGCGAGCACCTGGGCGGCGAACGCCTCGTTCAGCTCGATCAGGTCGAGGTCGGCGAGGGAGAGGCCCGCCCGGTCCAGGGCGGTGCGGGTGGCCGCGACGGGGGCGATGCCCATCGTCGCGGCGGGGACTCCGGAGCGGGCGAAGGAGACCAGGCGGACAAGCGGGGTGAGGCCGAGGCGTTCGGCGGTCTCGGCGCTGGTGACCAGGCAGGCGGCGGCCGCGTCGTTCTGGCCGCTGGCGTTGCCCGGGGTGACGGTGGCGTCCGGGTCGGTCTTGGCCATCACCGGGCGGAGGGCGGCGAGTTGTTCGGCGGTGGTGTCGGGGCGGGGGTGCTCGTCGGCGGTGATGACGCTCTCGCCCTTGCGGGTGCGCACGGTGACGGGGACGGTCTCGGCGTCGTAGCGGCCCTCGGCGGCGGCGCGGGCGGCGCGCTGCTGGGAGCGCAGGGCCAGGGCGTCCTGATCGGCGCGGCTGATCCCGTGCTCCCGGCGCAGGTTCTCCGCTGTCTCGATCATGCCGCCGGGGACCGGGTGGTTGACGCCTCCGGCGGTGACGCGGCCCCGGGCGAGTGCGTCGTGGAGCTGGAGGCCGGGGCCCTTGATGCCCCAGCGTCCGTCGTGGGTGTAGTAGGGGGCGGCGCTCATCACGTCCACGCCGCCCGCGATCACGACGTCGCTGAACCCGGCCCGGATCTGCATCGCCGCGTCCAGCACCGCCTGGAGGCCGGAGCCGCAGCGGCGGTCGATCTGGGAGCCGGTGACCGTGGTGGGCAGCCCGGCGTCCAGGGCGGCGACCCGGCCGATGGCGGGGGCTTCGCTGGTCGGGTAGGCGTGGCCGAGGATCACCTCGTCGACCCGGGCGGGGTCGATGCCGGTCCGGGCGACGATCTCCGCGATGACGTGTGCGGCCAGCGCGGCCGGTGTCTGCTGGGCGAAGGCCCCGCCGAAACGGCCGATGGGGGTGCGCAGGGGTTCGCAGATGACGACGTCGAGCGGCACGACGGGGCCTTTCCTTCAGGGCGACCAGGGCGACAGGCGGGGCACGGGTGGTGGGGTGACCTTCGCATCCGGTGACTGAGCCGGTCCAATACCGGATGTGCCCGGTACCGAGAGGCCGGGCGTCTCAATCGGTGCTCCGTCCGGTCCGCGTACCGGTGTCGGCAGGGCGTCCCGGGCGACGGCGAGCACCGCGTGCAGGGCGGCGGAGGGGTTGTCGGCGCGCCAGGCCAGGGCCGCCTGGCGGCGGATGGGCGGTCCGGTGAGGGGCCGGTAGACCAGCCCGCTCTGCTGGATGTGGCGTACGGAGGTGACCGTGAGGGTGACGCCGACCCCGGCGGCGACCAGCGCCATGATCGTGTACGAGTCGGGGGCCTCCTGGACGACGCGCGGGGTGAACCCGGCGCTCTCGCAGGCCTCGGTCATCGCGTCGCGCACGGTGGAGCCGGTGTTGGCGGGGAAGGAGACGAACGGTTCGTCGGCCAGCGCGCCGAGCGGCACCGCCTCGCGCCGGGCGAGCGGGTGGTCGAAGGGCAGGGCGCACAGCAGCTCCTCCTCGTCGATCACCCGGTGGTCCACTCCCGGCCGGTTCACCGGCAGCCGGACGAAGCCGAGGTCGAGCGAGCCGTCGGCGACCCGGGACAGCGCGACGTTGGCGTACGTCTGGCCGGTCATGACGAGTTCGAGCCCGGGGTGTGCGGCGCGCACGGCGCGGGTCAGGCGGGGCAGCGTCTCGTGGCTGGAGGCCCCGGCGAAGCCGATGGTGATCCGGCCGTACTCGCCCCGGCCGGCGGAGCGGGCGGCCCGCACGGCGGTGTCGAGGTCGTCGAGGACCGTGCGCGCGGGTTCGAGGAAGGCCTCCACCGCGCCGGTGAGCCGGACGGAGCGCGTGTTGCG
Organism: Streptomyces sp. NPDC020884; assembly: GCF_044333935.1. Classification (NCBI taxonomy): domain Bacteria; kingdom Bacillati; phylum Actinomycetota; class Actinomycetes; order Kitasatosporales; family Streptomycetaceae; genus Streptomyces; species Streptomyces sp. NPDC020884. Next base: position 220,209 of record NZ_JBIRRY010000006.1, read on the forward strand.
GCGGAAGAGCTGGACGCCGAGCTCCTTCTCCAGCCGGCGGATCTGCTGGCTCAGCGGCGGCTGTGCCATCTGGAGGCGCTTGGCGGCCCGGCCGAAGTGCAGTTCCTCGGCCACGGCGAGGAAGGCTTTCAGGTGGCGCAGTTCCATCCGGGTCCTCGCCCTCTTCCGGCCGGGTGAGAGCTCTGGCATCTCAATGCGAGCCTAATTCGGTATTGGACACCGATCAATGGCCCCTGACACGGTGGGGCGACCTGTACACCGACGCCGGGGAGCGCTGTGGAACGGACGGCGGGCAAGGTCGTGTCGCTGCGGGAGGCCGTCGCGCGCTTCGTGCGCGACGGGGACACCGTGAGCCTCGAAGGGTTCACCCACCTCATCCCGACCGCCGCGGGCCACGAGATCATCCGGCAGGGCCGGCGCGGTCTCACCGTCGTGCGGATGACGGCGGACATCGTGGTGGACCAGATGCTGGCGGCCGGCTGCGTCGCGCGGCTGGTCTCGTCCTTCGTGGGCAACTCCTCCGCCGGTTCGCTCGGTGAGCTGCGGCGGCGGATCGAGCGGGCCGATCCGGAGCCGCTGGCGTTCGAGGAGTACAGCCACTACGGGATGGTGTGCCGGTATCTCGCCGGTGCGCAGCGGCTGCCGTTCTATCCGCTGCGCTCGTACGCCGGCAGCGATCTGCCCTCGGTCAACCCGGGCATCCGCAAGGTGACCTCGCCCTATCCGGGGCCGGACGGGCAGGCTCCCGAGCAGATCTACGTGGTGCCGCCCGTCAGCCCGGACGTGACGTTCGTCCACGCGCAGCGCGCGGACCGCCGGGGCAACACCCAGATCTGGGGTCTGACGGGCGTTCAGGCCGAGGCGGTGTACGCGGCGGACCGGGCGGTCGTGGTGGTGGAGGAGCTGGTCGACGACGAGGTGATCCGCTCGGACCCGAACCGCACGCTGATCCCGGCGCACGCGGTCGACGCGGTGGTGGTCTGCCCGCGCGGGGCGCATCCCTCGTTCGCGCAGGGCTACTACGACCGGGACAACGCCTTCTACCGGTCCTGGTCCGCGATCAGCGGGGACCCGGTGCGGCTGCGGGAGTGGCTGGCGGAGTGGGTGTACGGAACGGCCGACCACGCGGAGTACGCGGCGAAGCTGGGCGAGGAGTTCTGGGCGGGGCTCGCGGTCGGCGAGGCGCTGAGCGAGCCGGTGAACTACGGGCGGCGGCTGTGAGCGGCCCGAGCCCGGCGGCAGCGGGCCGCGCCGCCGGGGCCGTCACCTCCTCCGAGCTGCTGTCCGTCGTCGCCTCGCGTGAACTGGCCGGCCGCCGCACGGTGTTCGCGGGCATCGGGCTGCCGACGCTCGCGGCCGAGCTGGCGCGGCTCACCGTCGCGCCGGACATGGAGGTGGTGTACGAGTCCGGGGTCTGCGGGGCGCACCCCTCCCATCTGCCGGAGACCATCGCGGACGCGGTCCTGGTCACCGGGGCCGAGGCGGTGGTGTCGATGCCCACCCTGTTCGGCTCGGTGCTCCAGGGCGGGCACATCGACGTGGGCTTCCTGGGGGCCGCGCAGATCGACCGGTGGGGCAGCCTCAACACCTCGGTGATCGGGGAGTGGGACGGCCCGTCTGTGCGGCTGCCGGGTTCCGGGGGCGCGGTGGAGGTGATGGCGAACGCCCGGGAGGTCTTCGTGGTGATGCGCCGCCACACGCCCCGCTCGTTCGTCGGCGTCCTGGACTTCTGCACCACGCCGGGCCCGGACCGGGCGCTGGCGGACGGGATCCGCCCGCTGGGCGTCGGCGTCACCCGGGTCGTCACCGAGCTGGGCGTCCTCGCCCGTGACGGCGTCGGGGACGAGCTCCGGCTGGTTGCCGTGCATCCCGGGGTCACCGTCGAGCAGGTCCGGGCCGCGACCGGCTGGGATCTCCGGACGGCGGGCCGGGTCGCGACGACGGACCCGCCCGACCCCGCGGAGCTGCGGCTCCTGCGGGACGATGTCGATCCGAACCGGGTGTACCTGCGCTGAAGAGCCGTGTCCGCCTCCACCGAAGAACCACGTCTGTCTCCGCTGAAAGGTCTTTCACCGCCATGCGTATCAGGATCGTCGGAGCCGGGGCCATGGGCCGCGGTATCGCCCAGTGGGCGGCGAGCGCCGGACACACCGTCGAGCTCGGGGACGTACGGCCCGAGGCGGTGACGGAGGCCCTGGACTTCGTCGCCTCGATGCTGGACCGGGCGGTCGCCAAGGGCCGGCTGTCCGCTGCCGAGCGGGACGGGGCCGTGGCCCGGCTGGTGCCGCTCGCCGAGCCGTGGGCGGCGGGCCCGGAGGTGGAGCTGGTGATCGAGGCCGTACGGGAGGACCTGGCGACCAAGGCCGAGGTGTTCGGGCGGCTGGAGCGGGCCCTGCCCTCATCCGCCGTCTTCGCGACCAACACCTCCTCCCTGTCGGTGACCCGGATCGCCACGACGCTCCAGGACCCCTCGCGCCTGGCCGGCCTGCACTTCTTCAATCCGGTGCCGCTGATGAGGATCGTCGAGGTGGTGCCGAGCGCGGCCACCCGGCCGGACATTCCGGCCCTGCTGACCGAGCTGGTGGAGGGCTGCGGGCACCGGGCGGTCACGGTCGCCGACACCCCCGGCTTCCTGGTGAACCACGCCGGGCGGGGGCTGGTGACCGAGGCCCTCGCACTGCTGGAGGAGTCGGTGGCGGGCCCGGCGGAGATCGACCGGATCGCCCGGGACGTCCTGGGGCTGCGGATGGGCCCCTTCGAGCTGATGGACCTGACGGGTCTCGACGTGACGGCCGCGGTGATCGACTCGATCTGGCAGGGCTTCCGGTACGAGGACCGGCTGCGCCCGTCCTTCCTGACGCCGAACCGGGTGGTGGCGGGGCTGCACGGCCGTAAGACGGGCCGGGGCTGGTACGCGTACGGCGACGGGGCGGCCGGCCCCGCACCGGAGAGCGCGGTCACCGGGGACGCGGATCGCCCGGTGTTCCTGGCCTCGGGCGGGCGGCCGGGGACGGCCGGGTACGAGGAGAGCCTGGCCGGTGCGCTGGAGGCCGCGGGGGTGCGCGTCGAGCGGGGCGCGGGGCCGTCGGCGGGGGCCGTGGTGCTGGTGCCCGTCTGGGGGACGCCGGTGTCGGCGGCGGTCGCGGAGGGCGCGCTGCCCCGGGAGCGTACGTTCGGCGTCGAGGTGCTGCCGGCGGCGGGGCGCAGGCGGGTCCTCGCGGTGACGGCGGCCGGCGATCCGGCGGCCGCCCGGGACGCGCGTGCCGTGCTGGCGCGGGCGGCCGAGGGCGGGGAGCCGTACGCGGTGTCGGTCGTGCGGGACACGGCGGGCTCGGTCGCCCAGCGGCTGCTGTCCTCGGTCGTCGCGGTCGGCTGCTCGATCGCGGAGCGCTCGCTCGCCGGGCCCGCCGACATCGATCTGGCGGTGACCACCGGGCTCGGCTATCCGGTCGGTCCGCTGGCCTGGGGCGAGCGCGTCGGGGCCGTGCGGATGCTGGAGCTGCAACGGGCGCTGCACGCGACGACGGGCGACCCGCGCCACCGGCCGACGCGGTGGATCACGGAGCGCGCCGCCCTGGGTCTCGCGCTCACCGATCCGGGGACCTCGCCCGCCGACTGTCTGGGCTGAGGGCGGGCCAGGCGTGGCCGGGCGACCGATTCGTCCAAGACGGCGGGGCGGTGCGCGCCTACGGTCGGAGGCATGACTCCACGATTCGACGCCATCGGCATCATCACGGCGGACCTGGCCGCCTCGCTCGCCTTCTACCGCCGGCTCGGCCTGGACATCCCCGCCGGGGCGGAATCCGCACCCCATGTCGAAGTGGCCCTGCCGGGCGGGCAGCGACTGCTGTGGGACACGGAGGAGGTGATCGCCTCGTTCGATCCGGGGTGGCAGCGGCCCTCGGGCGGCGAGCGGCTCGGGCTGGCGTTCGTCTGCGACAGCCCGGCGGAGGTGGACGCGGTGTACGCGGACCTCGTCGGGGCCGGGTACACGGGCCATGCGAAGCCCTGGGACGCGGTGTGGGGGCAGCGCTACGCGGTCGTGCTGGACCCGGACGGCTGCGGGGTCTCGCTGTTCGCCTCCGCGTCCCCCGCCGCGAAGTAGGCCCCGAGCGTCGTCCCGGCGAGGTCGCGCATCTCGCGGGCCAGGTGCGCCTGGTCGGCGCAGCCCGCCGCGGCGGCCGCCTCGGCGTACGGCAGCCCCGCGCGGACGAGGGCCAGGGCGCGCTGGAGGCGGAGCACCCGGGCCAGGGTCTTGGGGCCGTAGCCGAACGCCGCCAGGGAGCGGCGGTGCAGCTGGCGGGCCCCGAGGCCGACCTCGGCGGCCGTCGACGCGATGGACCTGCCCCGCCGCAGCCGGTCGGCGACGGCCACCGTGAGCGGGTCGGGGGGGCCGGTGTCAGCGGTGCGGCCCAGGGCGAAGTCCTCCAGGGCGGCGGTGGGGTCGGCGGCCCGGTCGATGTGCTCGGTGAGGGCGCGGACCGTGGAGCGGGACCAGAGCTCGGCCAGCTCGACCCGGTGGTCGCGCAGCTCGTACGCCGGTACGCCGAGCAGCACGGGGGCGGTTCCGGGCGCGAACCGGATCGCGGCGCAGGGGCCCCGGTCGTGCGGGTCGACCTGGAAGGCGTGGGTGTCGGGCCCGGCGACGATCAGGCGTCCGGCGGTCCAGATCAGGTCCACGCAGCCGTCCGGCAGGACGGACCGGGCGGGCAGGTCCGGGCCGGGCGGTACGTCCACGGTCCACAGGACCGCGCCGTCCAGCCTGGAGGGCCGTTCCTGGTAGCGCTGGTGTTCCCGGGGCATGTCTCCACGCTAAGGGCTGGGCCGGCGGGAGGGCGGTTCGCCGGCCTCCCGGCTCTCCCTGCCCTCGCGGCTCTCCCTGCTCTCCTTCGTGTCCTTGGGTTCCTTCTCCCAGGTCGCGTGCAGCCGGGACTTCACGTCGTCGGGCGGCAGGAAGCGGGACCAGCGCTCGGGGAACTCGGAGGGCATGTACGCCGGGCCGTCGTCCTCGTCCTCGTCGTCGTCCGCGCCCTCGTAGCCGGCCGAGCGGGTACGGGCGACGAACTCGGCGGCCTGCGCGGCCCGGACGCGTTCGGTGGCCTCGCGGGCGGCGGCCGTCGCGAGCGAGGGCCACACCCGGTCGATGGCCGCGTTGACCGCGGCGCCGACCAGAACCGCGAAGGCGGAGATGCCGATCCACAGCAGGACGGCGATCGGCGCCGCCAGGGAGCCGTAGATGGTGGGGCCTTCGACCGTGTTGGTCAGGTAGATCCGGAGCAGGAAGCTGCCGAGGACCCACATCCCGAGCGCGACCAGAGCCCCGGGGACGTCCTCGATCCAGGGCGAACGCACCGGCACGGACACGTGGTAGAGCGTCGTGAGGAAGGCGACGGTCAGCAGCATCACGAGTGGCCAGTACAGGACGGCTATGACCTCGGTGCCCCAGGGGACGAACTCGACCACCCGGTCCGGGCCGACGACCAGCAGCGGCAGCACCACCGCGCCGAGCAGCAGGGCGACGACGTACAGCAGGAAGGCGAGCAGCCGGGTCTTGACGATGCCGCGGTGGCCGTCGAGTCCGTACATCACGGTGATGGTGTCGATGAAGACGTTCACCGCGCGGGAGCCGGACCACAGGGCGATGGCGAACCCGATGGAGATGACGTCGGGGCGGGCCCCGGTGGTGACGTCGGCGAGCAGCGGTTTGGCGAAGTCGTTGACCCCGCGCTCGGAGAGCACCGTCTGGGCCGCGGAGAGGATGTTGCGCTCGATGGAGGCGACCGTGGTGGTGGTCGTCCACTCGTCGACGTAGCCGAGGAGCCCGATCATGCCGAGCAGCAGCGGGGGCAGCGAGAGCAGGGTGAAGAACGCCGCCTCGGCCGCGAGGCCCAGAATGCGGTACTCGATGCACGAGTTGACGGTGTCCTTGAGCAAGTGCCACGCCATCCGTCGCTTGGAGACGTTGCGGTAGAGCACTCGCGCCCGGTGGAGTCGGCCCGGTGGCCGCTCGGGTGTTTCCTTTGCTGCCTGCACCTCCTTACCGTAGCGGCATGGCAGCCACCACCCACACAGTGACCAATCAGGTTCCGCCGCTGGTCGGCTATGACGTCTTCGCCGCCGACCGGGCCCTGTCCGAGGCCGTCGAACGGCACATCGAGCCCGGCGTGCTGCCCGTGGCTCTGGAGGAGCTCGGCGAGCTCGGCCGGTCCGCGGGCTCCGCCCAGGCGCAGGAATGGGGTGCGCAGGCGAATGCGTATCCGCCCGTACTGCGCACCCATGACCGTTATGGGAACCGCATCGACGAAGTCGAGTTCCACCCGTCCTGGCACCGGCTGCTGAGCCATGCCGTGTCGGCCGGGCTGACGGACGCCTGGGGCCGTCCGGCCGGTCATGTCCGGCGTGCGGCGGGGTTCCTGGTCTGGACCCAGGCCGAGGCGGGGCACGGCTGCCCGCTGTCGATGACGCATGCCGCGGTGCCCGCGCTGCGGACCGATCCGGCGCTGGCCGCCGAGTGGGAGCCGCTGCTGACCTCGCACACCTACGGGGAAGGGCTGCGGACCCCGCGGGAGAAGGCCGGGGTGCTGTTCGGGATGGGCATGACCGAGAAGCAGGGCGGCACCGACGTACGGTCCAACACGACCCGGGCCGAGGCGCTTTCCGGCGACGGGGAGTATCTGCTGACCGGGCACAAGTGGTTCTGTTCGGCGCCGATGTCGGACGGGTTCCTGGTGCTGGCGCAGGCGCCGGGCGGGCTGAGCTGCTTCCTGGTGCCGCGGGTGCTCCCGGACGGCACGCGCAACGTGTTCGCGATCCAGCGTCTGAAGGACAAGCTGGGCAACAGGTCGAACGCCTCCAGCGAGGTCGAGTTCGACGGGACCTGGGCCCGCCGGGTCGGCGAGGAGGGGCGCGGGGTGCGCACCATCATCGAGATGGTGGCGGCCACCCGGCTGGACTGCGTGGTGGGTTCGGCGGCGCTGATGCGGCAGGCGGTGGCGCAGGCCGTCCATCACAGCGCGTATCGCAGCGCGTTCGGCGGGCTGCTGATCGACAAGCCCCTGATGCGCAACGTCCTGGCGGATCTGGCGCTGGAGTCGGAGGCGGCGACGGTGCTGGCGATGCGGCTGGCCTCGGCGTACGACACGGACACCGAGGAGGAGCGCGCCTTCCTGCGGCTCGCGGTGCCCGCCGCGAAGTACTGGGTCACCAAGCGCTGCACCGCCGTGGTGGGCGAGGCCCTGGAGTGCCTGGGCGGCAACGGGTACGTGGAGGAGTCGGGGATGCCCCGGCTGTTGCGCGAGGCGCCGCTCAACTCGATCTGGGAGGGCTCGGGCAATGTGCAGGCGCTGGACGTGCTGCGGGCGCTGCAACGGGAGCCGCGGGCGCTGGACGCGTTCCTGCGCGAGGTCGGCCGCGCGCGCGGAGCCGATCACCGGCTGGACGCGGCGATCAAGGACCTGCTGACGGAGCTGGCCGACCTGGAGGGCGTCGAGGCGCGGGCCCGGCGGCTGGTGGAGCGGATCGCGCTGGTGCTCCAGGGCTCGCTGCTGGTGCGCTGGGCTCCGCCGGAGGTGGCCGACGCGTTCTGCGCCTCACGGCTCGGCGGGGACTGGGGCACGGCGTTCGGGACGCTGCCGCACAGTCTGGATCTGGCCTCGGTCGTGGCCCGTGCCCGGCCGGCCGCCGGGTAGCGACCGCGGGGGAAAAGCGACGGAGGGTGGTGCTGCGCCGACACGGCACCACCCTCCATGCTTGTGCAACACCGGGCGACCGGGACAGGCCCGGCGCACAGTGTTCTGCCACTCTGGTACGGACCCGTGAGGCATCGCCAGAGTTGCAAGGGGTTGCAACGCCTGGACGGACTGGTCGGCGGGCATGCCCGGTGCGCGGCAGGATGGGCCGGGGAACGGGAAGCGTTCGGGAAAACGGGGACCATGACGGACACAGGTTCTGCGGGGGTGGTGCGGGTGACCGGTCAGGGGGCGGGCCGTCGGACGACCAGGCTGCTCCACCGGGCGCGGGAGGCCCGGTTGACGGGCGAACGGTCCGCTGTCGCGCCCCGGGCGGAGATCGACGCCTCCTGGGACCGGGTGGTGCGCAGCGGCATCGACCCCGAGCAGTCGCCGGAGAGCGACCTGCTGGAGGCGGACGAGATCGAGCACCGGCGGCGCAGCACGACGCTCGGCGAACTGATGCCGCTGCTGCGGGCGGGGCTGGCCTCGATAGCCGACGCCTCGCAGCAGATCATGGTGGTGACCGACACCGAGGGCCGGGTGCTGTGGCGGCAGGGCAACACCGGGGTGCTGCGCCGGGCGCACGACATCTGTCTGGAGGAGGGCGCGGCCTGGGACGAGGCGGCGACCGGGACGAACGCGATCGGGACGGCGCTGGCCGCCCGGGTCCCCGTCCAGGTCCACTCGGCCGAGCACTTCATCCGGGCGCTGCACGGCTGGACCTGTGCGGCGGCCCCGGTCCGGGATCCGCGTGACGGCCGGCTGATCGGGATCGTGGACATCAGCGGGGCGGCGTCCACCTTCCATCCGGCGACGCTGGCCCTGGTGGACTCGGTGGCCCGGCTCGCCGAGGCCGAGATCCGCACCCGCCACCTGGCGGAGATCGAGCGGCTGCGCGCGGTGGCCGCGCCGATCCTGTGCCGGATCGGCGGGCGGGCGCTGGCGGTGGACGTGCACGGGCGGCTGGCGGCGGTGACCGGGATGGCTCCGGTGGACCGGCTGCCGCTGCCGAAGTCGCTGCGGCCGGGTCCGGTGTGGCTGCCCTCGCTGGGCATGTGCCGGGTCGAGCCGCTGCCGGGCGGCTGGCTGGTGCAGGTGGGCGACGGCAGTGCGCAGGGGGCGCCGCGCCGAGTGGTGCTGGATCTGAGCCGGCCCCGGGCGCTCACCGTGCATCTGACCGGGCCGCTGGGGAGCCGCACCCAGCGACTCTCGCCGCGGCATGCGGAGCTGCTGTACGCGCTGACGGTGCACCGGCAGGGGCGGACGGCGTCGGAGCTGGCGCGGGACCTCTTCGGGGACGCGACCCGGACGGTGACGGTCCGGGCGGAGGTCTCCCGGCTGCGGCGTCATCTGGCGGAGGTCCTGGCGCACCGCCCGTACCGCTTCGGGGACGGGGTCGAGGTGGAGGTGATCCACCCGGAGCACCACGCGGATCTGCTGCCGCACTCGCTGGCGCCGGTGGTGGCGGAGGCCCGCGAGGCGGCTCGGGCCACCTGAGAGGGGGTCGCCGTGCGCGGGCGCGTGGCGGCGTGGTTCGCTGGCCGTCATGAGCGACACCCCGCGGCCCGCTGCGCCGACCACCGAGGTGACCGTCTGGTCGCTGGAACAGACCTCCCCCGCCGATCTCCGCCCCGCCCCGGCCCCGGAGGGCGATCTGCGCATCGTCCGGTCCGAGGTCGCGCTGCCGGAGTTCAGCCGGTTCCTCTACTCCGCGGTGGGCGGGGACATCCGGTGGACCGACCGGCTGGGCATGACGTACGCCCAGTGGCTGGAGGTCCTCCAGCGGCCCGGGGCGGAGACCTGGGTGGCGTACGCGAACGGGACGCCGGCCGGGTACGTCGAGCTGGACGCGCAGGACGACGGCGTGGTCGAGATCATGTACTTCGGGCTGATCCCGGCGTTCCGGGGGCGGCGGATCGGCGGCCACCTCCTCTCGTACGGGGCGGCGCGGGCCTGGGACCTGGCGGAGCGCTGGCCGGAGCGGCCGGGGACGAAGCGGGTGTGGCTGCACACCTGCTCGAAGGACGGCCCGCACGCGATGGACAACTACCTGCGGCGGGGCTTCCGGCTCTTCGGGACGAAGACCGAGGTGGAGCCGGAGGTGGCGACACCCGGCCCGTGGCCCGGGGCGTACGCCTCCTGATCGTCCCGGCTCCCCGGGGGGCGGTGGAGCGGCTGGTTCCACCGTGCCCTCCGGCGATCCGCACGTGGGCGATTTGTCGCCCATGCCCCTGCCACACCCCGTGACCGACGTCACGATGTCTCACGGATCGAGACCCAGCCGTCCACATGACGGATAGTGGTGGACTGTCCCGAGATTCGCGTGACACGCTTCCGTCATGTCTGGAACTGGAATTGCCTTGGTGAGTCGACGCCACGTCGACCTCTGCCGCATGTCCAGCGCCATCTGTCCGGCGAGCTGAGAGTCCCAGCACCGCCGCCTCCTCTTACCTCTGAACCGCCCTGCGCACTGCCGCGCCTCAGCGCGAGTGTGCCGCTCAGAGCCGCCCTCCCGCAGTCCCGAAGGACGTATTGCCATGGCCGCTACCCCGGAACAGCCTGCGACCGCCACGCCCCGCCGCAAGGCCGGACGGCACCGTGGTGAAGGTCAGTGGGCCGTGGGCCACCACACGCCCCTGAACGGGAACGAGCAGTTCAAGAAGGACGACGACGGTCTCAACGTACGGACACGTATTGAGACGATCTACTCCAAGCGCGGCTTCGACTCCATCGACCCGAACGACCTGCGCGGACGGATGCGCTGGTGGGGGCTGTACACCCAGCGCAAGCCCGGCATCGACGGCGGCAAGACGGCCGTGCTGGAGCCGGAGGAGCTGGACGACGAGTACTTCATGCTGCGCGTCCGGATCGACGGCGGCCGGCTGACCACGCAGCAGCTGCGGGTGATCGGGGAGATCTCGCAGGAGTTCGCGCGCGGCACCGCCGACCTCACCGACCGGCAGAACGTGCAGTACCACTGGATCCGCATCGAGGACGTGCCGGAGATCTGGCGGCGGCTCGAAGAGGTGGGCCTGTCCACCACCGAGGCCTGCGGTGACACGCCCCGCACGATCCTCGGTTCGCCCGTCGCGGGCGTCGCGGAGAACGAGATCATCGACGGCACCCCCGCCATCGACGAGATCCAGCGCCGGTTCATCGGCAACCCCGACTTCTCCAACCTGCCCCGCAAGTTCAAGACGGCGATCTCCGGCTCCCCGCACCTGGACGTGGCGCACGAGATCAACGACATCGCCTTCGTCGGCGTGGACCACCCGGAGCACGGCCCCGGCTTCGACCTCTGGGTCGGCGGCGGCCTCTCCACCAACCCCAAGCTCGGCGTGCGGCTCGGCGCCTGGGTGCCGCTGGACGAGGTGCCCGACGTGTACGGCGGGGTCATCTCGATCTTCCGCGACTACGGCTACCGGCGGCTGCGCACCCGCGCCCGCCTGAAGTTCCTGGTCGCCGACTGGGGCCCGGAGAAGTTCCGCCGGATCCTTCAGGACGAGTACCTCAAGCGCGAGCTGACCGACGGCCCCGCGCCCCAGGAGCCCGCCCAGACCTGGCGCGACCACCTGGGGGTGCACCGGCAGAAGGACGGCCGCTTCTACGTCGGCTTCGCCGCGCGGGTGGGCCGGATCGACGGCTCCACGCTCACCAAGATCGCCGAACTGGCCGACGAGCACGGCTCCGGCCGGGTGCGGACCACCGCCGAGCAGAAGATGATCGTGCTGGACGTGGCCGAGGAGCAGGTGGCGTCCCTGGTCGCCGGCCTCGAGGCGCTCGACCTCAAGGTCACCCCGTCCCCGTTCCGGCGCGGCACGATGGCCTGCACCGGCATCGAGTTCTGCAAGCTGGCGATCGTCGAGACGAAGGCGCGCGGCGCTGCCCTCATCGACGAACTGGAACGCCGCATCCCGGAGTTCGACCACCCGATCACGATCAACATCAACGGCTGCCCGAACGCCTGCGCCCGCATCCAGGTCGCCGACATCGGCCTCAAGGGCCAGCTGATGCTGGACGGCGAGGGCAACCAGGTCGAGGGCTACCAGGTGCACCTCGGCGGGGCGCTCGGACTGGAGGCCGGGTTCGGCCGCAAGGTCCGCGGTCTGAAGGTCACCTCGGCCGAACTGCCGGACTACGTCGAGCGGGTGCTCGGCCGGTTCCAGGAGGAGCGCGAGGACGGCGAGCGCTTCGCGACCTGGGCGGCGCGCGCCAGTGCGGAGTCGCTGTCATGAGCGAGCGAGCCGCCCCGTTCTACTGCCCGTACTGCGGCGACGAGGACCTGCGCCCCAACGAGACCGGTCACGGCGCCTGGGAATGCGCCTCCTGCAACCGTGCGTTCCAGCTGAAGTTCCTGGGCCTGCTGACCCGGGGCGTTCAGCGCAACGACGGCGAAGGGGACCGGACATGACGGACACGCTGCTGACCGGACAGCTCACCGACCGGGAGCTCCAGGAGCTGGCCGAACGGGCCGGACGGGAGCTGGAGGACGCCTCCGCCACCGAGATCCTGAAGTGGGCGACCGACACGTTCGGGCCGCGCTTCTGCGTCACCTCCTCGATGGAGGACGCCGTGGTCGCCCACCTGGCGTCGCGGGTGATGCCGGGCGTGGACGTGGTGTTCCTGGACACCGGCTACCACTTCCCCGAGACCATCGGGACCCGGGACGCGGTGGACGCGGTGATGGACGTCAACGTCATCACGATCACCCCGCGCAGGACGGTGGCCGAACAGGACGCGGAGCACGGCGCGAAGCTGCACGACCGCGACCCCGACCTGTGCTGCGCGCTGCGCAAGGTGAAGCCGTTGGAGGACGGCCTGACCGCGTACGCCGCGTGGGCGACGGGTCTGCGCCGCGACGAGTCCCCGACCCGGGCGAACACCCCGGTCGTCGGCTGGGACGCCAAGCGCCGCAAGGTGAAGGTCTCCCCCATCGCGCGCTGGACCCAGGACGACGTGGACGCCTACGTCGCCGAGCACGGGGTGCTCACCAACCCGCTGCTGATGGACGGTTACGCCTCCGTCGGCTGCGCGCCCTGCACCCGCCGGGTGCTGGAGGGCGAGGACGCACGGGCCGGCCGCTGGGCCGGACGGGGCAAGACCGAATGCGGGCTGCACGGCTGATGACGACTGATCAGGAGACTTCGATGAGCGTGACGGAGACGGGAGCCACGATCTGGCTGACCGGTCTGCCGAGCGCGGGCAAGACCACCATCGCGTACGAGCTGGCGGGCCGGCTGCGGACCGAGGGCCACAAGGTGGAGGTGCTCGACGGCGACGAGATCCGCACGTTCCTCTCCGCGGGCCTCGGCTTCTCCCGCGAGGACCGGGACACCAACGTGGCCCGGATCGGCTTCGTCGCCGAACTGCTCGCCGGCAACGGCGTGAAGGTGCTGGTCCCCGTCATCGCCCCGTTCGCCGACAGCCGCGAGGCCGTCCGCAAGCGGCACGCCACCGAGTCCACCGGCTATCTGGAGGTGCACGTCGCGACGCCCGTCGAGGTGTGCTCCGTACGCGATGTGAAGGGGCTGTACGCCAAGCAGGCGGCGGGCGAGCTCACCGGTCTCACCGGGGTCGACGACCCCTACGAGGCCCCCGAGTCGCCCGACCTGCGGATCGAGTCGCACCAGCAGACCGTGCAGGAGTCCGCAGCGGCGCTCCACGCGCTGCTCACCGAGAGGGGCCTGGCGTGAGCACCGTCGCCACCGTGCCGGAAGGCACCGTCAACCCGTACGCGCTCAGCCACCTGGACTCCCTGGAGTCGGAGGCGGTCCACATCTTCCGCGAGGTGGCGGGCGAGTTCGAGCGGCCGGTGATCCTGTTCTCCGGCGGCAAGGACTCCATCGTGATGCTGCACCTGGCGCTCAAGGCGTTCGCGCCCGCGCCGGTGCCGTTCACGCTGCTGCACGTGGACACCGGGCACAACTTCCCCGAGGTCCTGGGCTACCGCGACCGCACGGTCGAGAAGCACGGGCTGCGGCTGCATGTCGCCTCCGTGCAGGAGTACATCGACGCCGGGAAGCTGCGCGAGCGCCCCGACGGCATCCGCAACCCGCTCCAGACGGTCCCGCTCACCGAGGCGATCCAGCAGCACCGCTTCGACGCGGTGTTCGGCGGCGGGCGGCGCGACGAGGAGAAGGCGCGCGCCAAGGAGCGGGTCTTCTCGCTGCGCGACGAGTTCTCGCAGTGGGATCCGCGCCGCCAGCGCCCCGAGCTGTGGCAGCTGTACAACGGCCGGCACGCCCCGGGCGAGCATGTGCGGGTCTTCCCGATCTCCAACTGGACCGAGCTGGACGTCTGGCAGTACATCGAGCGCGAGTCCATCGAGCTCCCGGAGATCTACTTCGCCCACGAGCGCGAGGTCTTCAGCCGCAACGGCATGTGGCTGACGGCCGGCGGCTGGGGCGGGCCCAAGGACCACGAGTCCACCGAGACCCGTCTGGTGCGCTACCGCACGGTCGGCGACATGTCCTGCACCGGGGCCGTCGACTCCGACGCCACCACGCTGGACGCCGTGATCACCGAGATCGCCGCCTCCCGGCTCACCGAGCGGGGTGCGACCCGCGCCGACGACAAGGTGTCCGAGGCCGCGATGGAAGACCGCAAGCGCGAGGGGTACTTCTAACCATGACCACGACCACCGAGCAGTTCGCCGACGTGTCGGCCACCACCCTGCTGCGATTCGCCACGGCCGGGTCGGTCGACGACGGCAAGTCCACCCTCGTGGGACGCCTGCTGCACGACTCCAAGTCGATCCTCACCGACCAGCTGGAGGCCGTCGAGCAGGCGTCGCTGAGCCGCGGCCAGGACGCTCCGGACCTGGCGCTGCTGACCGACGGGCTGCGGGCCGAGCGCGAGCAGGGCATCACCATCGATGTCGCCTACCGCTACTTCGCGACCACCCGGCGGCGGTTCATCCTCGCGGACACCCCGGGCCATGTGCAGTACACCCGCAACATGGTGACCGGCGCCTCCACGGCGGAGCTGGCCGTGGTCCTGGTCGACGCCCGCAACGGGGTCGTCGAGCAGACCCGCCGGCACGCCGCCGTCGCCGCGCTGCTGCGCGTCCCGCACGTGGTGCTGGCGGTCAACAAGATGGACCTGGTCGCGTACGCGGAGCCCGTGTTCGCCGCGATAGCCGAGGAGTTCACCGCGTACGCCGCCTCTCTCGGCGTCCCGGAGATCACCGCCATCCCGATCTCGGCGCTGGCCGGGGACAACGTGGTGGAGCCGTCCGCGCACATGGACTGGTACGGCGGGCCGACCGTCCTGGAACACCTGGAGACGGTGCCGGTCAGCCATGACCTCACCGCCTGCCACGCGCGCTTCCCCGTGCAGTACGTGATCCGCCCGCAGAGCGCCGAGCACCCCGACTACCGGGGGTACGCCGGTCAGATCGCGGCCGGGGTGTTCCGGGTCGGCGAGTCCGTCTCCGTACTCCCCTCGGGGCGCACCACGACGATCGCGGGCATCGACGCGCTCGGGGAGAGCGTCGACATCGCCTGGGCGCCGCAGTCGGTGACGATCCGGCTGGCCGACGACATCGACATCTCGCGCGGCGACCTGCTCGCCCCGGCGGACGACGCGCCGGCCGTGACGCAGGACGTCGAGGCGACCGTCTGCCATGTGGCCGACCAGCCGCTCGCGGTGGGCCAGCGGGTGCTGCTCAAGCACACCACCCGTACGGTCAAGGCGATCGTCAAGGACATCCCGTCCCGGCTGACCCTGGACGACCTCTCCCAGCACCCGGCACCCGGGCAGCTCGTCGCCAACGACATCGGACGGGTCGTCGTGCGGACCGCCGAACCGCTGGCCCTGGACGCGTACGCCGACTCCCGGCGCACCGGTTCGTTCCTGCTGATCGACCCGGCGGACGGTACGACGCTGAGCGCCGGCATGGCGGGCGCCTCGTTCGCCGCGGTCGCCGAAGCCGCCGCACCGGCCGCCGACGACGACGCCGAATGGGACTTCTGATGGCCACCGACTTCTTCTCCACCTTCGCGAAGGAGGGCGGCCGGGTAGGCAGCGGCGCCCTCGGCAGCGGTCAGGGCGGGGTCGGGCGATGTGCGTGATGACGTACGCGCACCGCTTGCGCGCCCACCTTCACCACCCGCACCGCCCGTATCGCCGAAGACCTGCCGACCTCCCGGCCGCGCCCCCCTGACCAGACAGCGGGACGCGCGTACCGGGCCAACGAGAGGAAAGCCTCCCGTGCCTGCCCCCCGTTCCACCGTTCGCCGCTCCATCGCCGCCGTCGCGGCGCTGCCGCTGCTCGCCCTGGCGGCCACCGCCTGCGGTTACGGCTCCGACGCCAAGGACGACGACGCCAAGAAGGCGAACGTCTCCGCCGGAGGAAAGAAGCTCTCCGCGGACACCGTGAAGATCGGCTACTTCCCGAACCTCACGCACGCCACCGCCCTGGTCGGTATCCAGGAAGGCACCATCCAGAAGGAACTGGGCGGCACCAAGGTCGAGTCCACGACCTTCAACGCGGGCCCCTCCGAGATCGAGGCGCTGAACGCCGGGTCCATCGACATCGGCTTCATCGGCCCCTCCCCCTCGATCAACGGCTACAGCAAGTCCCAGGGCAAGGGCCTGCGCATCATCTCCGGTTCGGCCTCCGGCGGGGTGAAGCTGGTCGTCAACCCGGACAAGATCAAGACCCTGGACGACCTCAAGGGCAAGAAGATCGCCACCCCCCAACTCGGCAACACCCAGGACGTGGCCTTCCTCAACTGGATCTCCGAGAAGGGCTGGAAGGTCGACGCCCAGAGCGGCAAGGGCGACGTCTCCGTGGTCCGCTCGGACAACAAGGTGACGCCGGACGCCTACAAGTCCGGTGACCTGGACGGGGCGTGGGTGCCCGAGCCGACCGCCTCCAAGCTGGTGTCCGAGGGCGCGAAGGTGCTCCTGGACGAGAAGGACCTGTGGCCGGACAAGAAGTTCGTGATCACGAACATCATCGTGTCGCAGAAGTTCCTCGACGAGCACCCGGACGTGGTCGAGGCGGTGCTGAAGGGCTCGGTGTCCACCAACAAGTGGATCAACGCCAACCCCGATGAGGCCAAGGCGTCCGCCAACAAAGCGCTGGAGACCCTGAGCGGCAAGCCGCTGCCCCAGGAGATCCTCGACCCGGCGTGGGAGTCCATCGAGATCACCGACGACCCGCTGGCCGACACGCTCAAGACGCAGGCCGGTTACTCGGTGAAGTCCGGTCTGCTCAAGGAGCCGAACCTCCAGGGCATCTACGACCTGGGCCCGCTGAACAAGATCCTCGAGGCCGACGGTCAGCCCGAGGTCGCCGACGCCGGTCTCGGCGTCAAGTAGCCCGCCCACCCGTACCAGGATTCCCAGGAGGTGACGACCATGGCGACCACCACCCTCACCAAGGCCGAGGACCGTACGACGGTCGAGCACGCCGCCCGTCTCGCGCACGTCTCGAAGTCCTTCAACGGGCCGACGGGGCCCCAGCTCGTCCTGGACGACATCACGCTCGATGTCGCTCCGGGTGAGTTCGTCACCCTCCTGGGAGCCTCCGGGTGCGGCAAGTCGACGCTGCTCAATCTGGTGGCCGGACTCGACCGCCCGTCGAAGGGGTCCATCGAGACCCCCGGCGGGCGGCCGGCCCTGATGTTCCAGGAGCACGCCCTCTTCCCGTGGCTGACCGCGGGCAAGAACATCGAACTGGCCCTGCGGCTGCGCGGGGTGCCGAAGTCGGAGCGCCGCACCGAGGCGGAGCGGCTGCTGGAGCTCGTCCGTCTCGGCGGGGCGTACGGCAAGCGGGTGCACGAGCTGTCCGGCGGGATGCGGCAGCGGGTCGCGATGGCCCGCGCGCTCGCCCAGGACAGCCAGCTGCTGCTGATGGACGAGCCGTTCGCGGCGCTGGACGCCATCACCCGCGATGTGTTGCACGACGAACTGACCCGGATCTGGCGGGAGACGAACGCCTCGGTCCTCTTCGTCACGCACAACGTGCGCGAGGCCGTACGGCTCGCGCAGCGCGTGGTGCTGCTGTCGTCCCGGCCGGGCCGGATCGCCCGCGAGTGGACGGTCGACATCGAGCAGCCGCGCCGCATCGAGGACACCGCCGTGGCGGAGCTGTCCGTCGAGATCACCGAAGAACTGCGTGGGGAGATCCGCCGACATGGCCAGCACTGACATCACGTCCGACCGGAAGCGGCCGGACGCGACGGCCGCCGGACCGGTCGACGCGAAGCGCGACGACCTGGCGGGCCTGGAGGCCGGCCTCGACGCCCTGGACGCGGTGCAGATCCGCCGCACCCCCGTGCGCGAGGTCCTGCTGCACAAGGTGCTGCCGCCGGTCGTGGCGGTCGCGCTGGTCCTGGTGGTCTGGGAGCTGCTGGTGCGCGCCCAGGTCACGGAGGTCTACAAGCTGCCGCCGCCGTCCGCGGTGTGGGACAGCGCCCAGGAGATGTGGCTCAAGGGCACGCTGCTGGAGGTCGTCTGGACCAGCGTCTCCCGCGGCCTTCTCGGCTTCCTGCTCGCGGTCGCCATCGGTACGCCGCTGGGGCTGGTGGTCGCCCGGGTCAAGCTGATCCGGGCCGCGATCGGCCCGATCCTGTCCGGGCTCCAGTCGCTTCCCTCGGTCGCGTGGGTGGCCCCGGCGGTGATCTGGCTCGGCCTGAACGACCAGATGATGTTCGCGGTGATCCTGCTGGGCGCGGTGCCCTCGATCGCCAACGGACTGGTCTCCGGCGTCGACCAGGTGCCGCCGCTGTTCCTCCGGGCGGGCCGCACGCTGGGCGCGACCGGGCTGCGCGGGACCTGGCACATCGTGCTCCCGGCGGCGCTGCCCGGCTATCTGGCGGGCCTCAAGCAGGGCTGGGCGTTCTCCTGGCGCTCGCTGATGGCCGCCGAGATCATCGCGTCCTCCCCCGAACTGGGTCTGGGTCTCGGGCAGTTGCTGGAGAACGGCCGCAGCAACTTCGACATGCCCGGGATCTTCCTGTCGATCCTGCTCATCCTGTTCGTCGGCATCGCGATCGACCTGCTCATCTTCAGTCCGCTGGAGCGGTGGGTGCTGCGCAGCCGCGGTCTCCTCGTCAAGAACTGAGTCACGCCATGTCCCGTCCCACGCTCCTCGTCATCGCCCACGGCAGCCGCGACCCGCGGCACGCCGCGACCGTGCACGCGCTCACCGAGCGGGTACGGGCCGAGCGGCCGGGGCTGCGTGTGGAGACGGCCTTCCTGGAGTTCAACGCCCCTTCCGTGCCCCGCGTGCTGGAGCGCCTGGCCGCGGAGGGGGCGGACGAGGTCATCGCCCTTCCGCTGCTGCTCACCCGGGCGTTCCACGCCAAGACCGACATCCCCTCGGTCCTGCGCGAGGCCCGCGCCCGGCTGCCGCGGCTGCGCATCCGGCAGGCCGAGGTCCTCGGCCCGTCCCCGCTGCTGCTCGCCACCCTGGGGCGGCGGCTGCGGGAGGCCGGGATCCGTCCCGGCGACCTCCCCCGGACCGGGCTCGTCCTGGCCTCGGCGGGATCATCCGACCCGGAGGCGATCGCAGTGATCGCTGAAATCGCGCGGGAGCTGCGGCACACCGGTTGGTGCGCCGTGCGGCCTGCGTTCGCCTCCGCTGCTCATCCCGGTGGCGTCCCCCGCACCGAGGACGCCGTACGGGCGCTGCGCGCCGACGGTGTACGCCGGGTGGCGGTGGCCCCGTACGTCATCGCGCCCGGCCGGCTCCCCGACCGCATCGCGGCCGGGGCCGAGGCGGCCGGGGCGGACGTGCTCGCCGATGTGCTGGGCCCCGCGCCGGAGTTGGCCCGGCTGCTGCTGGACCGGTACGACGAGGCGCGGGTGACGGAGCGGGCGTCGCTGTCGGCCTGAGGCGCGCGGCACGCTCAACACCTCACACCTCACACCTCACACCTCAGGCGAGCGTGCCCAGCGGCCGGTCCGGGTCCGGGGTGTGGTGGCGGCCGACCGGGATGACCAGCGGGGTCCGGCTCACCGGGTCCGTGGCGACCTGACAGCGGAGACCGAAGACGTCCTCGACCGTCGCGGCGGTGATGACGTCGGCGGGCGCCCCCTCGGCGACGATGCGGCCCGACTTCATCGCGATGACGTGATCGGCGTACCGGCAGGCCTGGTTGAGGTCGTGCAGGACCATGACGATCGTGCGTCCCTCGCGCCGGTTGAGGTCGACGACCAGGTCCAGGACGTCGACCTGGTGGGCGAGGTCGAGGTAGGTGGTCGGCTCGTCCAGGAGGAGGACCGGGGTGCCCTGCGCCACGGCCATCGCGATCCAGGCGCGCTGGCGCTGGCCGCCGGAGAGTTCGTCGACCGCGCGGTCGGCGAGGTCGGTGGTGCCGGTGGCGGCCAGCGCGTCGTGCACCGCCTGCTCGTCGGCCTTGGTCCACTGCCGCCACCAGGTCTGGTGCGGGGAGCGGCCCCGGTTGACCAGGTCGAGGACGGTGAGCCCCTCGGGGGCGACCGGCGACTGCGGGAGGATGCCGAGCCGCTGGGCCAGCTCCCGGGTGGGGATGGCGTGCAGGGCCCGCCCGTCCAGGCTGACCGCCCCTTCGCGGGGGGCCAGCAGCCGGGCCAGCGCCCGCAGCAGGGTCGACTTGCCGCAGGCGTTGGCGCCGACGATGGCGGTGATCCGGCCCGGAGGCACGGCCAGGTCGAGGCCGCTGACGACGGCCCGGTCGTCGTAGCCCAGGTGCAGGCCCTCGGCCCGCAGTTCGGGTTCGGCGGTGGACATCGGTCAGCCTCCTGAGCCCGCGCGGTTGACGCGGATGAGCAGCCAGAGCAGCACCGGGGCGCCGAGCACTCCGGTGACGATCCCGACGGGCAGTTCGGTGCCGGGGATCAGTTCGCGTGCCAGGACGTCGGACGCGAGGACGACGAGGGCGCCGGTGAGTCCGGCGGCGAGCGGCGGCGGCCAGGCGGTCCGGCAGAGCCGCTGGGCGATCTGGGGGGCGGCGAGCGCGACGAAGGCCACCGGTCCGGCCGCCGCGGTGGCGAAGGCGACCAGGCCGACGCCGGTGAGCAGCACGGTGAGGCGGACGGCCTGGACGCGGGTGCCGAGCCCCTTGGCGACGTCGTCGCCGAGTTGCAGCGTACGCATCAGCCGGCCGATGAGCAGGGCGGCGGGGACCAGGACGACGAGGGCGTAGGCGAGGGGCGCCGCCTGTTGCCAGTCGCGGCCGTTGAGGTTGCCGACGAGCCAGCCGAGGGCCGCCTGTGCCTGGAAGCGGCCGCCCCGGGCGAGCAGGAAGTCGGTGGCGCTGAGGCAGACCCAGGAGACCCCGATGCCGACGAGGATGATCCGGTACCCGGTGGTGCCGCGCCGCCAGGCGAGCCCGTAGACGAGGAGAGCGCTGGCGAGGGCGCCGAGGAGGCCGAGGGCCTGGGTGCCGAGGCCGAAGTCCCAGCCCAGCACGATGCCCGCGACGACGGCCGTTCCGGCGCCCTGGGTGAGGCCGATCATGTCGGGGCTGGCCAGGGGGTTGCGGGTCATCGTCTGGAACAGTGCGCCGGACATGCCGAACGCGATGCCCGCGAGGAGGCCCGTCATGGCGCGGGGCAGCCGCAGTTCCTGGACGACCAGGAGGGTGCCCGCGTCCCCGGAGCCGGTCAGCGCGCGGGCGACGTCGGCGAGCGGGATCCCGTACTCGCCGATGGAGACGTGCCAGCACAGCGCCGCGAACACGGCGACGGCGAGGCCCGCGCAGACGGCGAGCTGACGGGGGCGCAGGGTGCCGGAGACCGGCGGGAAGGCGAGACGGAAGGGGCGGGCGGCGGGCTTCGCGAGCGGGCCGGTGGTCGTCCCGGTCACGGTGCCTGTGGTGTCCCCGGTCATGGTGCCGGTGGTGTCCCCGGTCACGGTGCCTGTGGTGTCCCCGGTCGAGCTGTCGGTGGTCACGGTCATACCTCCGCGAGGCGGCGTCGGCGGACCAGGGCGATGAAGAACGGCCCGCCGATGAAGGCGACGATGATCCCGGCCTGCACCTCGACGGGGCGGGCGATCACCCGGCCGAGGATGTCCGCGCTCAGCAGCAGGCCCGCGGCGAGCGCGGCCGAGAGCGGCAGCAGCCAGCGGTGGTCCGGGCCGAGTCCGGCGGACTGGGCGAGGACCCGGGCGACGTGCGGGACGACGAGGCCGATGAAGACGACGGGGCCGATCACCGCGACCGCCGCACCGGTGAGCAGAGTGACGGCGACGACGCCCTGGAGGCGGACGAGGCCGAGCCTGCGGCCGAGCGAGGCGGCCACGTCGTCGCCGAGCGCCAGGCTGTTGAGTGCGGGGGCGCTCGCCAGGGCGAGGAGCGCGCCGGCCCCGAGGAAGGGCAGGACGCGCAGCACGGTGGAGGCGTCCTGGTCGGCGAGCGATCCGGCCGACCAGAAGCGGAAGCGGTCCAGCGCGGCCGGGTCGGTGAGGACGACGGCACTGGTGAGCGAGGACAGCACGGCGGTGACCGCTACTCCGGCGAGGGCCAGTTTCACCGGGGTCGATCCCGAGCGTCCCAGCCGGCCCAGCAGATAGACCACGATGCTCGCCGCCATCGCCCCGGCGAACGCGAACCAGATGTAGCCGAGCAGTGAGCCGATCCCGGCGACGCCGGCGGCGAGCACGATGGCGAAGGCCGCACCGGCGCTGACCCCGAGGATGCCGGGGTCGGCCAGCGGGTTGCGGGTCAGCGCCTGCATCACACAGCCGGAGAGCCCGAGCGCCGCTCCGGCGGCCAGGCCCAGCGCCGTACGCGGGACGCGCACCGACCAGATGACGTCCTCGATCCGGGGCCCGGTCGGCTGCCCGGTGAGCGCCTTGAGGACGTCGCCGGGCGGGATGCCGAGCGCCCCGAGGCCGAGCGAGAGCAGGCACAGCAGGACCAGCACCGCGCCGAGCACGGCCACGAGCAGGGCGGGTCGCCATCGGGCGGGGCGGGTCACGGGGCTGGCTCCACGGTCCGGTTCCTCACTGGCGGTTGAGAGGGGAGGGCCGGGCCGCTCCGCCGACGCGGGGCGGCCCGGAGGGGCATCAGGACGCGGGCTGTTCGACCTTCGTGTCCGTCTTGCCGTCGACGGCGGCCGCGAGCATCGGGACCAGGCGGTCGACGGTGTACGGGAGGCTGAGCGGGCTCACGAAGGAGATGGCGCTGCCGAAGTGGCTGCTCTCCTCCACCATGACCTCGCGGCCCTCCTCGACCACGCCGAGCTTGCCGTAGAGCGGGTCGGCGTGGAGCTTCCTCACGTCCTTGTCCGGGTCGGTGACGATCCAGACGACGGCGTCGGTGTCGAGGAGGTCGGTGCGCTCCTTGCTGATGTTCGCCCCGAACGCGTCGCCGACGACCTCGCTCAGGTCGGTGGGGAGCCGGAAGCCGAGGCCGTTGAGCAGCCGGGAGCGGTTGTCCTGCGGGCCGTAGACGTACATGCCCTCGTACGGGGTGGCCATGACGGCGCTCTTGCCCGTGAACTCGGGGTGCTCGGCGGCGGCGTCGGTGATGTGCTTCTCGGTCGTGGCGACCAGCTTCGCGGCCTCCTCGCTCCTGCCGAGGGCCTTGCCGACCTGTTCGGTCTGGTCCTGCCAGGAGATGGACCAGTCCGGGCCGTCCTTGGGCTGGGCGACGACCGGGGCGATCTTGGAAAGGGTGCGGTACTGGTCCTTGGTGAGGCCGGAGTACAGGGCGAGGATCAGGTCGGGGCGCAGCGAGGCGATCTTCTCGACCTGGGGCCCGGTGCCGTCGTCGTGCAGGACGGTGGGGCGCGGCTTGTCGCCGAGCGCCTTCTCGGCCCAGGGGCCGATGGCTCCCTTGAACTCGCCGAGCCACTCGGTCGTGCCGACCGGGGCCTTGCCGAGGGCGAGCACGGCGTCCTGGTCGGAGAGGCCGACCGTGACGATGCGCTGCGGCTCGGAGGTGAGGGTGGTGGCGCCGTACTTGTGGTCGAGGGTGACCGGGTAGGCGCCCTTCTGTGCGCTGTCGGCGGGCGGGGCGGCGTCGTCGCTCCCGCCGGACCCGCAGGCCGCGGCTCCGAACAGCAGCAGGGCGGACGCGGCCACGGCGGTCAGCCGGGTGCGCTGGAACATGCGGAACATGACGGATTCCTTCGGGAGGGTCGGCATACGCCGGAGGCGGGGCGGGGGGTGCCGTGGGGGTCAGGGGTGCGGTGCGGCGCGGCTGCCGGACCAGGCGCGCCACAGGGCGGCGTACGGGCCGTCCGCGTCGCGCAGTTCCTCGTGCGGCCCGCTCTCGACGACGCGGCCGGCCTCCAGCACCACGATCCGGTCGGCGGCGGCGGCCTGGGTGAGGCGGTGGGCGACGACCAGGGCGGTGCGGCCGGCGAGGGCGGCCTCGGCGGAGCGCTCCAGGACCCGGGCGCCCGCGCTGCCCGCCTCGGCGGTCGCCTCGTCGAGGACGGCGAGGGCGGGGCCGGCCAGGACGAGCCGGGCGAGGGCGAGTTGCTGGGCGCGGGCGGGGTCGAGGCGGTGGCCGCCCTCGCCGACGACGGTGTCGAGCCCGTCCGGGAGCGCTTCGGCCCAGTCCAGGGCGTGGACCGTGGCCAGGGCCTTGCGCAGGTCCGGTTCGGTGGCGTCGGCGCGGGCGAGCCGGAGGTCCTCGGCGAGGGTGCCGGTGAACACGTGGACCTCCTGGGTGACCAGGACGACCGACGGTTCTCCGGCGCCCGCCGGTGCGGTGACCGTGCCCGCGGTGGGCTGCTGGACGCCCGCGACGATCCGGGCGAGCGTCGACTTGCCCGCTCCGCTGGTCCCGACGAGCGCCACGTGCTCGCCGGGCTTCAGGGTGAGGGAGACCTCGTGCAGCACGGGGCGGCCGGGCCCGTAGGCGTGGCTGACCCCGTCCACGGTGACGGCTGCCTCGGGTCCGGTCCGCTGACGCGGTACGGCGGTGGGCTCCGCTCCCCCGTCGAGATCGGTCACCCCGACCAGCCGGGCCAGTCCGGCGGCCGCCGACTGGGCGTCGTCGAGCAGGACCAGGGCGGCGTTGACGGGCCCGAAGAGGCTGTGGAAGTAGAGGGCGGCGGCCGTCGCCGTGCCGATCGACACCGCGCCGTCGCCGACCAGGAGGAAGCCGGCGACGAGGACGGCGGCCAGGCCGATGTACTCGGCGATGTGCAGGCGTCCGTAGAAGCCCAGCACCACGTTGACGCTGCGCATGGTCAGGGCGACGGCCTTGCGCGAGCGTCCCGCGCTGCGCTCGGTGTGCTGCTCCTCCAGCCGGTGGCCGCGGACGGTCGCGGCTCCGCCGATGGTCTCCAGGAGCTGTTGCTGCTGGGCCCCGTTGGCGACCCGCTGGTCGGCGTAGAGGGTGAGGGCGCGGCGTACGTACCAGCGGGCGGTGAGCAGTTGGACGGGGACGGCGAGGAGTGCGGCGAGCAGGAACCGTACGTCCAGGAGGGCCATCGCGCCGAGGGTGAGGACGATCGCGAGGACGGACCGGGCCATCTCGGGCAGGGCGGAGCGGACGGCCTCGGCGACCCGGGCGACGTCGCCGGTGACGCGGGCGGTGAGGTCTCCGGCCCCGGCGCGTTCCAGGCGGTCGGCGGGCAGGTCCAGGGCGCGTTCGACGAACTGCTCGCGCAGCCGGGCCAGTACGGTTTCGCCGAGCCGGGCGATGCGGGTCAGCCCGATCGTCGTGGTGAGGCCCTGGACGACGGCGACCGCGACGAGGAGGACGACCGGGAGGGTCAGGTCGGCGGCGGGCCGGCCGTCGGCGACGATGTCGACGATCCGGCCCAGCAGCGGCTGGACGAGGAGGCCGACGGCGGTGGCGGCGACCAGGATGCCGAGGCCGGTCAGGGCGAGGCCCCGGTCGGGCCGGATCAGCGCGCGCAGGGCGGCCCGGGTGCGGGCGGCGGTGGCGACCGGGAGCAGTTCCCTGCCGTCGTCGCCCTCCGCCGCGTCGGCTATGCCGGGTGGATCGGTCTTCACGGTCATGTGAGCACCGCCGTGCGGTAGACGGGATGGTCGCGTACGAGGTCCTCGTGCCGGGCCTCGGCGGTGATCGTGCCGCCGTCGACGAGGACGACGCGGTCGGTGGCGGCGAGCAGCGCGGGGCTGCTGGTGACCAGGACGGTGGTGCGGCCGGTGCGGGCGCGTCGGATGCCGGCGGCGATCCGGGCCTCGGTCGCGGCGTCGACGGCGGTGGTCGGGTCGTGGACGACGAGGACGCTGCGGTCGGCGGCGAGGGCGCGGGCCAGGGCGACGCGCTGGCGCTGGCCGCCGGAGAGCGAGCTGCCGCGCTCGCCGATCCGGCCGCCGGTGCCGCCGGACAGGGCGGAGGCCACCTCGTCGACGGCGGCGGCGTCCATCGCCGGGCGCGGGTCGGCCCCGGCGGGGGCGGCGGCGGTGACGTTCTCCAGGAGGGTGCCGTCGAAGAGCTGGGCGTCGTGCTCGGCGACGAGCAGTACGGAGCGCAGGGCGGCGGGGGCCAGTTCGGTGACGGGCACGCCGTCGAGTTCGACGCTCCCCCGGTCCGGGTCGCAGCGGCGGGCCAGGCAGTGCAGCAGGGCCTGGGCGTCGGCCGGGTCGGTGACGACGACGCCGAGGTGTTCGCCGGGGCGGACGGTCAGGTCGAGGGCGTCGAGTCCGGCGTGGCCGAGTCCGTTCAGGCGCAGTTCGCCGGGGGCGTGGGCGGCCGGTTCGGCGGTGCCGCCGGTGGTCTCGCCCGGGGCGGCCAGCACATCGGCGATCCGGGCGGCGGAGGCGCGCCCCTTGGCCAGCTCGGCGCCGACCCAGGCCAGCACGCTGATCGGGCCGGGGAGGAAGAGGGCGAGGCCGACGGCGGAGACGAGGGCGCCGAGGCCGATGGAGCCGCTGAGGACCAGGCGGCCGCCGACGAGGGCGACGAGGGCGATGAACGAGCCGGTCAGCGTGAGCATCAGGCCGGTCTGGAGGGCGGCGGCGCGGGCGGCGCGCACATTGGCCTCGCGGGAGGCCTGGCTGGTGGCGCGGTAGCGGTCGACGGCGGCGCGCTCCGCCCGCAGGCCCTTGAGCACGCGGACCCCGGCGACCAGGTCGGCCGCCACCCCGGAGGCGTGGGCGGCCTGTTCCTGCTCGGCTTCGCTGCGGTGCTCCAGCGGGCGGGCCAGGAGGTGGCCCAGCGCCATCAGGACCGGGGCGCCGATCAGGACGAGGAGCCCGAGGGGCAGGGAGGCGCGGAGCAGGAGTACCGCGCCGGCGACGACTCCGACGACGGCGGCGATGCCGAGGGTCAGGGCCATGTTGACGGCCCCCACCCGGCGGGCGTCCTCGGTGGCCACGTTCACCAGCGCGCCGGGCGGCCGGCCGGCCTCCGCGCCGCCGTGCGGGGCGAGGACCCGGCGTACGACATCGAGGCGCAGCCGGTGCGCGGCCTGTTCGGCGGCGCGTTCACCGGCACGGGCGCCGAAGCGGAAGCCGAAGGAGAGCAGGGTGTAGACGCCGGCGAGGACCAGCAGCCAGATCGCCAGCGCTCCCCCGTCGGGGCGGACCACGGCGCGGTCGACGATCAGTCCGATGAGTACGGGGATGAGCGCCTCGCCGATCTGGTGACCGGCGCCCAGCACCGATCCGGCGATCACATCACGACGCTGCCCTGCGACGGCGCGGCGGATGACACCGCGCCCGGCCGTATCAGCCCCCACTCACCTGCTCCTCAGCGTGTCACGGACAGCGGAGGGGTGACTTCCGGCCACTCACCTCCAGCCAAACAAAGGCAAGGCTAACCTGTCGTGCTCGCGGCGGGGAGCCCAGCCCTCCGGCAGGCGGCGCTCAGGCCCCGGTGACGGGTTCGTCCAGGAAGGGGGTCCCCTGGTGGAAGTAGAGCTGCCAGCCCTCCGCGGTCAGCCGCCACAGGGAGCTGCGGTGCGAGCGGGTCCGCCGGGACTCCGTGTCGAAGGTGAGGTGCACCAGGTCGGCCCCGAGCTGCACTCCCTTCATCCGCGAGGCGGTGACCGGGCCGGCGAGCGGGGCGTCGGCCGCGGTGAGCCAGGCGATCATCGCCTCCCGGCTCCAGAGCCGGCCGCTGGTGCCGATCTCCCGGAACTCGGGGTGCAGCAGCGAGGCGAGGAGCCCGGCGGAGGCCCGTACGACCGGGTCCAGCAGTCGGAGCTCGCCCTCGATGGCCGCGGCCACGGCGGGCGACGGCTCAGCCACGGGTCATCTCCACGAGTTTCGCCACGGTGTTCCAGTTGCGGGCGGTGGCGGTCATGCCCTTCACATGGCGGGGGCGCCCCAGCGCGACGGCCAGCTTGGAGCGGCCGAGCCCGTCGGGGGCGTACAGATACAGACAGCGGTCGCCGAGCCGGAACTCCTCGGGCAGGAAGCTCTCCGCCTCCAGGTCCGCGAAGCGGTCGGCGGCCACCGGCCGGTCGAAGTAGGTGACGTGGAGCTGCTTGCCCTCGAGGCGGGCGGCGGGGAAGGGGCAGGCCTCGGCGACGGCGGCGAGATAGCCGGCGTCGCGGACGAGACAGTCGACGGGGAACCCGAACCGCTGGTGCAGAGCCTGCTCCAGAGCGGCGGCGAGCGCGTTCTCGTCGTCGCTGTCACTCCGGAAGACGGCGTTGCCGCTCTGCAGGTAGGTGGCGATGCCGGTGTGTCCCAGTTCGGTGAGCACGGTGCGCAGTTCGGGCATCGGGACCCTCTTGCTGCCGCTCACGTTGATCCCCCGCAGCAGCGCCGCGTACGTCGTCGTCATGGCCACTCACCCTAGGCCCTCGTGGGGGGGGGATCGGGCCGGATCGGATGGGGCGTCGCAGGGGGCCGGTCAGTGGACCAGGCCGTTGCGGTAGGCGTAGACGACGGCCTGGACCCGGTCGCGGAGGGCGAGTTTGGTCAGGATGCGGGAGACGAAGGTCTTGACGGTCTCCCGGCTGATCACCAGGGCCGCGGCGATCTCGGTGTTGGACAGTCCGTCGGCGATCAGACGCAGGACCTCCAGCTCACGAGGGGTCAGCGGCGTCGCCTGGCCCGCGTCGGGCCCGACGGGCCGGATCCGGGCGGCGTACCTGCCCACCAGCTTGCGCGTCACCTCGGGGTCCAGCAGGGCCGCGCCCGAGGCCACGGTCCGGATGCCGTGCAGCAGCCGGTCCGGCGGCGCGTCCTTGAGGAGGAAGCCGCTCGCTCCCGCGCGCAGCGCATCGTAGACGTAGCTGTCCAGGTTGAACGTCGTCACCACCAGGACCTTGACGGGGTGGGCCACTCCGGCACCGGCCAGGATCCTGGTGGCCCCGATGCCGTCGAGGCCGGGCATGCGCAGGTCCATCACCACGACGTCGGGCCGCACGAGGCCGGCGAGGTCGACGGCGGCCTGCCCGTCGCCGCACTCGCCGGCCACCTCCATGTCGGGCTGGGCGTTGATGATCGTCACCAGTCCGGTGCGGATCAGGGCCTGGTCGTCGCAGACCACGACCCGCAGCGGCGCGGTCACGCGGACCCCGCCACGGGCAGGGACGCCCGCACCACGAATCCGCCGCCGGGCTGGTGGCCCGCGCTGAACTCGCCGCCCAGGACGTCGACCACCCGCTCCCGCAGTCCGGCCAGGCCCCGTCCGCTCCCGCCGGGCGATCTTCCCCGGGGGCCGGCCGCCTGTGTGCAGATCTCCACGGCCAGCTCCTTCTCGCCATGGCGCACCCGGACCGAGGTGTCGACGCCGTGAGCGTATTTGAGGGCGTTCGTCAGGGCTTCCTGCACGACCCGGTAGGCCACGAGTTCCGCGTCGTGGGCCGCTGCGGGGGCGGTGCCCTCCTCGGTGAACTCCACGGGCTGGCCCGCTCGGCGGGTCTGTTCCACGAGGGACCGGAGCCGGCCGACGGGCGGGGGCGCGGCCCCCGTTCCGTGGTCGGGGTCGAGCAGATCGAGCATCTGCCGCAGATCGCCGATGGCCTCGCGCCCCGTGGCCGTGACGGAGGTCAGGGCCTCCTCCAGCCGGTCGGGCACGGCGGTCAGATAGCGGGCCGCTTCGGCCTGCACGACCATCGCCGTCACATGGTGGGTCACCACATCGTGCAACTCGCGGGCGATCCGGGCGCGTTCCGCGTCGCGGGTCTCCTCCGCCACCCGCCGCCGCCGCTCGGCCTGGGCGATCCGCCCGGAGCGGAGCCGCGAACCGATCCACCACACCAGGGCGCACGCGAGGTAGAACAGCACGAACTCGCTCGCCGGCTCGCCGGATCCGAGCTGTGCGAGGGCGACGGCCAGCGGCACGTACGCGAGGGAGAGTGCGAGGACGGTCCTGCCGCGGTGCTCGTCGAGCCGCGACCCGACGCCCAGGAGCGCGAAGGAGAAGGCCGTTCCCGCCAGGGAGTGGTATCCGCGCAGCTGGTCGACGGCGAAGCCCGCCGACACCAGGGCGAGAACGGTCACCGGCCATCTGCGGCACACCGTCAGCGGGAGGCACTGCAGGGCGATGGCCGCCACGGCCAACAGATCGTAGGGGCGGTCCGGCACTCCGCCGACCTGGGTGCCGTGGGTGTGGAAAGCCGGTACGAAGGAGGCCAGCAGCAGCAACGGGCCCAGCACGACATACCAGTTGGTCACGTCGAACCGCTGCCATCCGCTGGGCGTCCATCGGTGCCGGAGCTGCCACAGCTCCCCGGCCCTCCCCGTCACCGTCATCGTGCGAGCCTAGTCGTTGGAGGCGGCCTGGGCGGCGACCCGCTGGACGGCCCCGACGGCGAGGTCGGGCCGGTCGACGTGAATGTGGTGGCCGGTGCCCTCGGCGGTGCTGAGCTTGCTCCGGCCGGAGAGCAGGCGCCACTTCTCCTGGCCCGCGGACCACATGCGCTCCAGGGCGGGCCCGTAGTCGGGGACCTCCGCGTACTGGGACTCGTGCTGGAGGATCTCCACGGGAATCTGTCCGGCGGGGCGGACCGCTGCGTCCTCGACGACCAACAGCTCAGGGTTCTCGCCCTTGTTGACCGCGATGGCCTGGGCGCGCAACTGCGCCGGCAGGCCGGTGGCGGAGGCGGGGATCGTCCGGGAGATGTCGGCGGTCAGCGTCGGGACGGTGGCGTCCAGCAGGACGAGGCCCTTGATCCGGTCCGGGTGGTCGGGTGCGTAGCGGGCGGCGATGTGGCCGCCCAGCGAGTGTCCGGCCAGCACGACCGGCCGGTCGCCGGCCAGCCGGTCGAGCACCGAGGTGAGGAGCTTCGCACTGTCGTCGATGCTCTGGGGCCCGTCCGGCTTGTCGCTCGCGCCCTCGCCCGGACGGTCGTAGGAGCAGACCCGGAACTCCTTGCTCAAGGTCGTGCCGAGCGGGGCCATGGTCTCCAGGCCGTCGCCGCCGCCGGGCATCAGCAGGACGAGGGGACCGTCGTGGGCGGCGTCCCCGGAGCAGGAGACGTTGACCGAACGGCCGTCGGTCCGGATCTTCTTGGTTCCGGTGAACGGGTCGCCCAGGGAGGATGCGGAGCGTGTCCCGTCCGGCTCCGACCTGGCGAACTCCTCGTAGCCGATCAGGCCGATGCCGCCCACCGTGCAGACGACGGCGATGGCGGCGAGCGCCTTGAAGAGGGTGCGGAACACGAGGGAGCCTCCAGGGAACGTTTCGCGGGTGCGGCCGGGCTCGGGGCCCCGGCTGATCACCAACGCTAGGGAGACCGCGGCCCGAAAGCGTCACCCCCCGGTGGACACTCGCGCGTAGCTCCCGTGGGGGACGGGGCCGCGCCCGGTCCGCATCCGGAAAACGCGCAGCCGCCGCGCCCCGTGGGGGAGAGCGCGGCGGCTGCTGTTGCGCGGGGCCGGGCGGCGGGGGTGCGTGACCCCTGCCGCCCGGCGTCCGGTCGGAACCGGGCTGCTACTCGACGACCTTGAGGAGCAGGTTCGCCGTGCCGTCGGTGGCGTTGGTGATGGCGTCCGGGGTGGCTCCCTCGGTGAGCGCCGTGGCGACGGCCTCCGGGGTGGCGTCCTGGTGACCCGCCAGGTAGACGGCGGCCGCGCCGACGACGTGCGGGGTGGCCATGGACGTACCGGAGATGGTGTTGGTGCCGGTGTCGCTGTCGTTCCAGGTGGACGTGATGTCCGAGCCCGGGGCGTAGATGTCGACGACCGGACCGTAGTTGGAGAAGTCCGACTGCTCGTCGGCCTCCGTGGACGAGGCGACGGTGATCGCCTCGGGGACGCGGGAGGGCGAGCCCTGACCGGCGTCGCTGGACTCGTTCCCGGCGGCCAC
The DNA here is from genome assembly GCF_044333935.1 of Streptomyces sp. NPDC020884. Taxonomy (NCBI): domain Bacteria; kingdom Bacillati; phylum Actinomycetota; class Actinomycetes; order Kitasatosporales; family Streptomycetaceae; genus Streptomyces; species Streptomyces sp. NPDC020884. The sequence continues at coordinate 252,073 of NZ_JBIRRY010000006.1, forward strand.
ACCGAAGGTGACGCCCGCGGCGATGGCCTTCTGGACGGCCTCGTCGAGGGCCGGGTCGGCCCCGCCGCCGAGGCTCATGTTGGCGACGGACGGGCCCTTGGCGTTGGCGGCGACCCAGTCGATCCCGGCGATGACCTGCTCGGTGGTGCCCGAGCCGTTGTCGTCCAGGACGCGGACGGCGACGATGTTGGCCTTCTTGGCGACGCCGTGCGCGGCCCCGGCTATGGTGCCCGCCACGTGGGTGCCGTGCCCGTTGCCGTCGTCGGCGTCGTCGTCGTTGTCGACGGCGTCGAAGCCGGAGGTGGCCCGGCCCTCGAAGTCCTCGTGGGTGACGCGGACGCCGGTGTCGATGACGTACGCGGTGACACCCTCACCGGCGGAGTCCGGGTAGGTGTAGGCGCTGTCGCCCGCGGTCTCGGCCTGGTCGATCCGGTCCAGACCCCACGACGGCGGGTTGTCCTGGGTGGCGTTGATGCTGAACTTCTTGTTCTGCACCACCTTGGCGACGGCCGGGTCGGCGGCGAGGCGCTTGGCCTCGGTCTCCGAAAGCCCGCTGGCGGAGAAGCCGTTGATGCTGGAGGTGTAGTTGCGCTTGAGCTTGCCGCCGTACTCCTTGGCGAGCTTGGACTTGTCGGCCTTCTTCTCGTCCAGCATCACGATGTAGCTGCCGGACACCGCGGTGGCGGCGTCCGCTCCGTAGACCGTGCCCATGGGAACCGGTGCGGCTCCCGCGAACGAGGTACCGAGAAGGGTGACTCCGGCGGCGGCCGCCACGGCGGTGATCGCGGCGGTGAGCTTGATGCGACGGGTGCGCTGGTGCTTGGCCATGAAGAGGGAGCTCCTCGTCATTCTTTGTGGGGGGATTGGCCCTCGGCCGGAAGATCTCCGGGGGCTGGCTCGAAACCCTGACCGATTGACGAGCACAGATCAAGACCCTCATGAAGGTGTGACTTCCTCAACAAGGTTTCGTAAGGGGAAATCGGCCATCGCTGGTCACAAGGGCCGCGAAGGGCCATCGGGTGACGGGCCCACCCGGATCGACCGGCCGCGGGCAGCCCCGGAGGGGCCCTCCCCATCCGCATACCGCCTGCTCAGAGCCGCCCTTGCGGCGTTGTCGACCACCCGCCCGACCGCCGCCCGCACCCCACTGATGACCCCCTGGGGCAGGAGTGACCACGCGTGAAGACTCGTGAAGGTCGGTGAAGGAGTGCACCGGAGGGGTGAACACCCGGTCCCCGGTGTGAAATCGCAAGGGCGTGCGTGCAGATGCGCCGACCGGACCCGTCCCGGCACCGGTTTCACAGAGCCGAAACACAAGCGTCCCGCCCCGGGGAGGCCGCCGGGTGCGGCCCACGGGGCGGGACGGAGAACGTCCGGATAGCGCTCCGGCGATTCCGCTCAGCGCGACAGTTCGGCCTCGATGAGGTCGGCGGCCCGCGGGGTGCCGCCCTCCCGCGCCATCTGCTCCCTCAGCCGCCCGCACCGGGCGGCCACTTCGGGGTCGCCCACCAGAGCGAGCACGGCCTCGCGCAGGCTCGCGGCATCGGCCTCCGCCATCGGGAGATGCCGGGCCACGCCCAGCGACTGGAGCATGTCCGCGTTGCCGAACTGGTCGACGGCTTGCGGGACGGCGACCATCGGGGTGCCGGTGGCGAGCCCCTCCTGACTTCCGCCGGCGCCGGCGTGGGTGATGAAGGCGTCGGCCTGCTCGAGCACCGCCAGCTGCGGCACCCAGGAGCGCACCTCGACGCCGGCCGGTACGTCACCGAGCTCGGCCGGGTCGACGTGCGCACCGATCTGGAGCACCACATGCCAGCCCGGCAGCTCGCCGAAGGCTTCGACGCACTCCCGGTAGAAGGCGGGCTGCTTGGTGAAGGAGGAGCCCAGCGACACCAGGAGCACCTTCTCGGCCCCGGCCGGCCGGACCCACTCCCCCTGGTCCGCCCGGTCGCCCTGACAGGCCCCGACGAAGGTGTACATCTCGCGGTTCACCCGCTCCGCGTTCGGCTGGAGCGCCTCGGGGATCAGGACGAGGGCGCGCCGCGGGCGGGCGACGAAGTCGTCGCTGGAGACATGACCGAGGCCGTTCGCGGCGAGCCAGTCGTCGAAGCGGGCGTAGTACGCCTTGCCGCGCTCGGTCTGCTTCAGCTCGGCGGTCATCGGCTCGCCGACCTCCTTCTCGTACCCCTCCCAGGGCACCAGGTTGGGCCACAGCGAGACGGCGGGGACGCCCCAGCGGTGGGCGAGGACCCGGGCGGGATAGGAGGTGATGTCGTGCAGGACGAGGTCGGGCTCGTCGCCGGCGAACGCCTCGGCGAGCTGCGGGAGCGCCTGGATGCCGTCGGAGAGGAAGGGTTCGATGTTGTCGATCAGCTCGGTGCCCCAGGCCTCGGGGTCCTCGTCGGTCGGCAGGGTCGAGGTGTAGATCACCGGCCGGGCGCCGGTGGCGGCGACCTTCTCGGCGAAGGAGGCCGGGATGGCGTAACTGACGCGGTGTCCACGGTCGACGAGTTCGCGGATGACGTCGAGGCTCGGGTTCACATGTCCGTGGGCGGCGATGGAGAACATGGCGATGTGGGCACGCGGGGATTCCGTCATGGAGCCCACCGTAAACGAGACGAGACGTCTCGTGCAACGTGCTTACGTGTCCGGGTCAGCGCTGGTAGCGGGCCAGCACCCGGTTGCCGTCGTCCACCAGCCGTGCGCGCAGCTCCTCTTCGTCGATCGCGCCGCTGTAGAAATCCTGGAGCGCGGGGGTCGCCACCTTGTCCTTCCACTCGGGATAGCCGCGCACCGACTGGGCGGGCGCCGGCCGCAGCCCCTCCGCGAGCGCGGTGCCGACGGCCCAGCCGTGCTCGGCGTCACGCAGCGACGGGTCGGCCAGCGCCTTCGTTCCGGTCGGCAGCATCCAGTCGCCCCGGGCGAGGCGCACCATGTTGGCGGGGCGCAGCAGGAAGTCGATGAACGCGACGGCCTCCTTCTTGTGCGGGCTCTCCTCGGCGACCGACAGCGTCTGCGGGCTCACGCCCTGGACCGCTCCGCCCGAGCCGGCCGGCATCGGCAGCACGGTCCACTCGAACCCCTCGGGGGCCTGCTGGATGACCTGCTGGCGGTAGGAGAACCCGAGCGGGAGCATCGCGTACTTGCCGCCGAAGAACCCGGGCAGCGCGTCCGACCCGCCCATGCCCAGCGCGCTGCGGGCCGCGCTGCCGTCGGTGTTGACCTGGTCGCGGATGGTCCCGGCCACCACGCCGTCGCCCTCCTCGAAGCGCAGGACCGCCTTGCCGTCGTCGTCGCGGTGGAAGAGCCGGCCGCCGCCGGACAGGCCGAGGTTGAGGGTGACGGAGACCGGTTCCTTGAGCGGCCAGGCGATCCCGTACCGCCCCTTGCCGGTCAGCTCCTTCGTCACCCGCCGGAACTCCTCCCAGCTCCAGGGGCGCTGCGGGGTCGGGACGCGGGCGCCCGAGGCCTTCAGCAGCTTCGTGTTGGCGATCAGGACCCGGGGCTCCTGGAGGAAGGGCACCCCGTGGACGCCCTCGCCGAAGGTGGTGGTGCGCCAGGACTGCTCGGGGATGTCGGCCTCGAGCCGGTCGGGGAGGAAGGGGCGCAGGTCGGCGAGGTACCCGCCGTACGCGAAGTCGGCCAGGTCGTCGGACGCGTCGTGGATGACGTCGGGGGCCTCGCCGCCCTCGAAGGAGGTGAGCAACTGGTCGTGGACGCTGTCCCAGCTGCCCTGGACGTAGTCCACCTGGACGTCGGGGTGGGCCGCGTTCCACTCCTTCACCAGCTCTTTGTTGGCGTCGACGGACTCCTTCTGCCAGGCCAGCGACTGGAACCGGAGGCGGATCACACCGTTCGCGTCCCGCCCGTCGTCGCCGTCGGAGCAGCCGCCGAGCAGGAGCGTCAGCACGGCGACCGCGGCCGCCGCCCGCCGGACCGTGGCGCGCATCAGCTCTTCACCGCCCCGGCCGTCATCCCGCCGGTGATCCGCCGCTGGATGAGGGCGAAGAGGACCAGGGAGGGCAGCGTGGCGAGGAAGGCGGCGGCGGCGAGCGGCCCGAGGTCGGCCACGCCCTCCGCGCCGAGGAAGTGGGTGAGGACGACCGGCAAGGTCTGCTTCTCCGGGGTCTTGAGCAGGACGAGCGCGAAGAAGAACTCGTTCCATGCGGTGATGAACGCGAACAGCGCGGTGGCGACGATGCCGGGGGCGAGCAGCGGGGCGACGACCGAGACGAGGGTCCGCACCCGGCCCGCCCCGTCGACGGCGGCGGCCTCCTCCAGCTCGGTCGGCACGGCCCGTACGTATCCGGCGAGCATCCACAGGGCGAAGGGGAGCGACCAGACGACGTAGACCAGGACGAGCCCCCACAGGGTGTTGATCAGATGCAGGTTCTTCAGGATCAGGAAGAGCGGAATGATCACCAGGACGAACGGGAACGCCTGGCTGACCACGACCCAGCCGGTCGCGGCGGTGGCCAGGCGGCCCCGGTGGCGGGCCATCACATAGGCCATCGGGGTGGCGATCACGACGGCGATCACGGCCGCGCCGAGGGCGGCGATCAGCGAGTTGGCCGCGGCCTGGAGCAGCGGCTGCTCGTCGAAGGCCTGCCGGAAGTTGTCCAGGGTGGGCTGCTCGGGGATCCAGGTGGGGTGCAGCGAGCCCAGTTCGCGGGCGGGTTTGAAGGCGGTCGAGATCAGCCACACGAACGGGAACGCGAGGAAGACCAGATACGCCAGGAGCGCCAGGTACTGAGCGGCCCGCGCGGTCCTGCCGGTGCGCAGACCCGTCGACTCCCGCCCGGCCGGGGTCCGCCTCCGCGGCATGCTCCTCATCGGTCCTCGCCTCCCCTGAGCCGGCCGACGAGGTAGAGGGCCAGGAGCACGGAGATCACCGCGACCATCACACAGCCCATCGCCGCGGCATAGCCGAACTGTCCGTAGCGGAAGGCCTCCTCGTAGGCGAAGAGCATCGGCAGCCGGGTCCGGCCGCCGGGTCCGCCGCTGGTCAGGACGTAGACCAGGGCGAAGGAGTTGAAGTTCCAGATCAGGTTGAGCGCGGAGATCGCGAGCGCGATCGGCTTCAGCGCGGGCCAGGTGACCGTACGGAACCGGCGCCAGGCGCCCGCCCCGTCCAGGGCCGCGGCCTCGTGGAGTTCGCGCGGGGTGTTCTGGAGTCCGGCGAGCAGGGCCACGGTGGTCTGCGGCATGCCCGCCCAGATACCGACGAGGATGACGGCGGGCAGCGCGGTGGCGAGGCCGGTCAGCCAGTCCCGGCCGTCCCCGAGACCGAGGTCGCGGATGGTCTCGTTGAGGATGCCGGCGTCCGGGTTGTAGACGAGCCGCCACATGATGCCGACGACGACCTCGGGCATCGCCCAGGGGATGATCGCCAGCGCCCGCGCCAGCCAGCGCATCCGCAGGTTCTGGTTGAGCAGCAGGGCGAGGCCCAGCGCCAGGAGGAACTGCGGGACGGTGACACCGACGGCCCAGAGGAGACCGATCCGGAACGAGTCCCAGAACAGGGTGTCGTGCAGCAGGTCCTGGAAATTGAGGGTACCGATCCACTGGGTGGAGCGGGTCCGGCCGGACTGCGCGTCGGTGAAGGCGAGAGCGATGCCGTAGAGGAGGGGGCCGACGCTGAGGATCAGGATCGGGATGAGCGCGGGCAGCACCAGGAACCAGGCGGCCCGGTCCCCGAACGCCTTCTGCGCCGGACGGCCCGGTCGCCCGGATCGCCAGGAGCTGCCCCGGCGTCCGCCGCCCCCGCCGCTCCCACCCTGCCCGTCCTGCCCGTCCCGTCCGTTCCGGTCGCCGTGCCGGCCGTCCGGTCCGGACCGCTTCGCCGCGGTCACCGATGTCACGAAGGAGACCTCTCTGTCTCTGATGTCCTTACCGCACCCGAGACGTGCTTCCCTGTTCCGGCTGCTCGGAGGCCTCCGTCATCGTGCTGACGGGCCGTGGGTTCGTCAAGGTGGCCTGCGGGGATGCGAAAATCGCATCCATGGACGAAAAGCGCGCACGCGAGGTACTGACGGCCGCCGGGTTCCCCGGTGCGGCGAAGCTGCTCGCGCTGGGCGAGAACGCGGTCTTCGCCGCCGACGACCTGGTGATCAAGGTCGGCCGGGACGCCACCGGCCACCCCGAGCTCCGCGAGCGGGCCGAGCGGGAAGTGGCGCTCGCCGACTGGCTCGCCGCCTCCGGCGTCCCGGCCGTCCGCGCGGCCGAGCGGCGACCCCGCTCGGTCGAGGGCCACCCGGTGACGCTGTGGCACCGGCTTCCCGACCCGGTGCGCCCTGCCGAGCCGCGCGACCTCGCCCCGCTGCTCTCCCTGGTGCACGCGCTGCCCGCCCCGGCGGACTTCACCCTGCCGCGCCGCGAACTGCTGGGCGGCGTGGAGCGGTGGCTGAGCCTGGCGGGCGAGGCGATCGACCCGGCCGACGCCGACTACCTCCGCGAGCGCCGCGACGGCTTCGCGGCCGCGGCCGCCGCGCTCGTCCCCCATCTGCCGCCCGGCCCGATCCACGGCGACGCGCTCCCGCGCAACGTCCATGTCGGACCCGACGGCCCGGTCCTGGTCGACCTGGAGACGTTCTCCGCCGATCTGCGGGAGCACGACCTGGTCGTCCTCGCCCTGTCCCGCGACCGCTACGGTCTCGACCCCGCGGCCTACGACGCCTTCACCTCCGCCTACGGCTGGGACGTCCGGGAGTGGGAGGGGTGCGCGGTGCTGCGCGGCGCCCGCGAGACGGCCAGCTGCGCCTGGGTCTCCCAGCACGCCCCGGCCAACCCGAAGGCGCTCGCCGAATTCCGCCGCCGGGTCGCCTCGCTGCGGGACGGGGACTCCGCGGTGCGGTGGTACCCCTTCTAGCGGACGCGGCGGGCCTCGTCCGCCGGCCGCCGCCCGCGCTTCCCCAGGCGCGATCCCCCTGGTGTCCCTAATGTCGGGATCCAGCGGCACTCCATGACCGCGACCACCGCTCCGCGAGGCCGCACGGCCCGAGAACGGATGCGGCGGGAGAAGGCGATGCAGGGGAAAGGAAGTCCTGTCGTGGCGAAGGCATATCTGGTGGGCAGCGGGATCGCATCGCTGGCGGCGGCCGCGTTCCTCATCCGCGAGGGCGGGTTCGCGGGCCGGGACATCGTGATCCTGGAGGAACAGGACCGCGAGGGCGGCAGCCTGGACGCGGCGGGCACGCCCGAGACCGGCTACACGATGCGCGGCGGCCGGATGTTCGAGATCCACTTCGACTGCACGTACGACCTGCTCTCCTCGATCCCGTCCCTGGACGACCCGTCGAAGTCGGTCACCGAGGACACCTTCGCCTTCCACGAGGACTTCGCCTGGGACGACCACGCCCGGCTGATCGACGCCGACGGGCGGATCATCGACGCGCACGCGATGACCTTCAGCGAACGCGACCGGCTCGAGCTGATCACGTGCGCCTCCACACCGGAGAGCCACCTCGACGGCAAGCGGATCGCCGACTGCTTCCACCCGGACTTCTTCACCACCAACTTCTGGGCCATGTGGTGCACCACGTTCGCGTTCGAGCCGTGGCACAGCGCGATCGAGTTCCGCCGCTATCTCAACCGCTTCGTCCATCTGTTCCGCACCTTCGACACCATGTCGGGGATCTACCGCACCCGGTTCAACCAGTTCGACTCGATCGTCCGGCCCCTCCTGCGGTGGCTCACCGACCAGGGCGTACGGATCCAGCTCGGCACCCGCGTCAGCGACCTGCGGCTGGCTCCGGGTGACGGCCTCAGCGTCGAGGCCATCGCCTGGGACCGCGCCGGACAGTCCGAGGAGACCCCTCTGGACGCCGATGACCTGGTCATGGTGACGAACGGGTCGATGACCGCCGACTCCGCCCTGGGATCCACCACCGCCGCCCCCGTCCTGGACACCACGTCGTCCAGTGGGGCGTGGCGGCTGTGGGAGACGCTCGCGGCCCGGCGCCCCGGTCTGGGCAACCCCGCCGTGTTCTGCTCCACCCCGCGGGACTCCACCTGGGAGTCGTTCACCGTCACCACGCAGAACCCCCTGTTCTTCGAGCAGATGGAGAAGCTCAGCGGCAGCGAGGCGGGCAAGGGCGGGCTGATCACCTTCAAGGACTCCAGCTGGCTGCTGACGATCGTCCTCAACCATCAGCCCCACTTCCACGACCAGCCCGAGGGCACGTTCGTGTGGTGGGGCTACGCCCTCTTCCCCGACAAGGAGGGCGATTTCGTCAGGAAGCCGATGTCACGGTGCACCGGCCGCGAGATCCTGGACGAGGTCCTGCGCCACCTGCGGCTGGAGGACCGCGAGGAACTCCTGGACGACGCGATCGTGATCCCCGCGCTCATGCCCTACATCACCAGCCAGTTCCTGGTCCGCGAGGCGGGGGACCGCCCGCAGGTCGTGCCCGAGGGCTCCACCAACCTCGCGTTCATCGGCCAGTACGCCGAGGTGCCCGACGATGTCGTCTTCACCGTCGAGTACTCCGTGCGCACCGCGTGGACCGCCGTCGCGCAACTCCTCGACCTGGACAGGCGGCCCCCGCCCGTCTACCGGGGCAAGCACAGTCCCCAGGTCCTCCTCGAAGCCCTGGAAACGCTCCACCGGCGTTAGGCGGGCCGGGCGCGCGTCGAACGGGTGACGCGCGCCGCACCACCGGCCGCCGGCTCAGCGGCTGCGCGGGATCACCGGCCAGGAGGCCTCGACGACGGCCGCCGGGTCGGCGGTGCGGCGCAGATACGCCTGGAGCGAGGCCGACTGCTCGGCGGCCGCCCGGATCTGAAGGGCGTGCAGCTCGGCGGGCGGCAGGGTGCCGACGGGCAGGTGCCGCTCCCCCATCCGGCGCACCACGCGCACGGCGGCCACCGCGTCGGCGCTCGCGTCGTGGGCTCCCTCGAGCGTGACCCCGTAGTGGTCGCACAGTGCCTGGAGGGCCCGCTTGCCCTTGCGGTACTTGTCGACGTGCTTGTCGATCACCAGGGGATCGATCACGGGCGAGGGCGCTCCGCCGACCCGCTCCTCGACCGACGGCAGCCCGTACCTGCGGCATTCGCGGTCCAGCAGGGAGAGGTCGTAGCGCGCGTTCATCACCACCAGCGGGACGCCCGAGCCCAGCACCCCGGCGACCGCGTGCGCGATCTCCTCGACCGCGGACGCGGCCCGCGCCCCGTGCCGGCGGGCGTGGTCGGTGCCGATGCCGTGGATCGCGGAGGCCTGCTCGGGTATGGCCACCCCCGGGTCGAGCAGCCAGGTCCGCTGCTCGGCGACCGTGCCGTCCGGGTCCAGCCGGACCAGTGCGGCGGTGACGATCCGGTCGTTCTCGACGTCGGTCCCCGTCGTCTCCAGGTCGAAGCCGACCAGTGTGCCCCGGTGCCAGCTCATCCCGATACCTCCTTCGTGGTGCTCCCCCGTGGTGCTCCCCCCGAGTGATGACCACCTTCGCACGGGCCACTGACAGAGCCCCAGGAGGCCTGCGGCGCACGGCCCGCCGGGTGGAGGGCGGCCGGGACCGTCAGGAGACCGGCCGGGAGTCCGTCCAGACCGATTCGAACTCCTCGCGGTACGTCTCGAACAGGCCGTGCTCACTGTCCTGCCCCGCCCGCACCACCGTGCGCCTGCCGCCGCCGCGCAGGACCAGCACCGGCGCCTCCATGCCCCGGGCCCGCCGCAGATAGGGCTGGACGACGCCCACGGCGTCCGGGCCGTCGCCGTCCACCAGGTAGGCGGTGAAGCGCGGGGTCTCGTCGAAGACCTGGATCTCGAACGCGCCGGGGTCGCGGAGCTTGGAGCGCACCCGGCGCATGTGCAGGATGTTCATCTCCACCGAGCGGCTCAGCTCGCCCTTCTTGAGGCCGAGTTCCCGCTCCCGGCGGCGGACCGCGCTGCTGGCCGGGTTGATGAACAGCAGACGGACCCGGCAGCCGGACTCGGCGAGCCGGACGAGCCGGCGGCCGGAGAAGTTCTGGACGAGCAGGTTGAGGCCTATCCCGATGGCGTCGAGCCGCCGTGCCCCGCCGAACAGGTCCTCGGCGGGCAGCTGGCGCTGGAGCCGGACCCGGTCGGGGTGGACGGAGACCACGTCCGCGTACCGGTCGCCGACCAGCTCCTCCACCGCGTCCACCGGCAGCCGGTCGGCGGAGGGGACGGAGGCGCCGCTGCCGAGGATGTCCAGGAGGCGGGCGGAGGCGCGCTCGGCCTGGGCGAGGACCGCCTCGTTCAGCGCGCGGTTGCGGGAGACGACGTTGCGTGCGACCTCCAGCTCGTCGAGGGCCAGCTCGACATCGCGCCGGTCGTCGAAGTACGGCTCGAAGCAGGGCCAGTGCTGGACCATCAGCTCGCGCAGCTGCGGGAGCGTCAGGAAACTGAGGACGTTGTCGTCGGCCGGGTCCAGCAGATAGCCCTTGCGGCGCGAGACCTCGCGTACGGCGACGGCGCGCTGCACCCACTCCTGCCCGGCCGGTCCGGCCGCGGCCACCACCCACTCCTCGCCGTGCACCGGCTCGTAGATCGGCCGGAGCACCGCGGCGACCACGGCCCGCAGGCGTTGTTCGACCAGATTCAGCCAGATATAGGCGCGCCCGGCCCGCTGGGCACGGGTCCGCACCTCGCCCCAGGCCTCCGATCCCCAGTCCAGCTCGGCGCCTATCTCCATGGGCTGCGCGAGGGACACCGCCCCGGGCGGGGCATCGGTCGATTCCCCCTCGTGACCTGCGTCACCTGGGGGCAGCTCGAACCCTCCCGAGCTCACCCGCGTACCGCCTTCCACTCCCCCACCCAACGATCAAGGAAGGGTACTCCGGGAGCGTGATCCGACGCAGCCCGATGCGCAGGCGACTTTCTCAACTCCCCTACCGGAGCGGCCTGTTCCTTGCGGCGAGATCGGGTGGAGTGAGCTGATTCATAGTGATTAGGCCCCCTGCCCCGGGCCGGGAACCGGACGCCCGCCGGGTGACGGGGTCCGGAAGCACGTCCGGAGCGGCACCCGGGTGTCCGAAGTTGACCGGTGCGGCCGGGGCGGGGCGACGGGATGCGGCCGCACCGCGCGACGTCCTAGGTGAGCGCCCCGTCTTCGGGGAGTATTCGAGAGGCATCGAGGAGTATCGGGCCGAGGAAAGCCACCGCACCCGGATCAGAAGTGGAAGAGTCTTCATCATGCAGGTCTGGCCGGGACACGCTTATCCCCTCGGCGCCACGTACGACGGCGCCGGCACCAATTTCGCGGTCTTCTCCGAGGCCGCCCACCGGATCGAGTTGTGCCTGTTGCAGGACGACGGCTCGGAAACGGCGGTGGAGCTCCGCGAGACCGACGCCTTCGTGCGCCACGCCTATCTGCCCGGAGTGATGCCGGGTCAGCGGTACGGCTTCCGGGTGCACGGCCCCTACGAGCCCCAGCGCGGCCGGCGGTGCAACTCCGCGAAGCTGCTGCTGGACCCCTACGCCCGCGCGGTGGCCGGAAAAATCGAGTGGGGCGAGGAGGTGTACGGCTACCCGTTCGGCAGGCCGGACGCCCGCAACGACCTCGACTCGGCCCCGCACACCATGAGCGCGGTGGTGGTCAACCCGTACTTCGACTGGGGCGACGACCGCCGGCCCCGGACGGACTACCACCGCACCGTCCTCTACGAGGCCCATGTGAAGGGCCTGACGATGCTGCACCCGGGCCTCCCGCCCGAGCTGCGCGGCACCTACGCGGGCCTCGCGCACCCGGAGGTGATCGCCCACCTCACCGAACTGGGCGTCACCGCGATCGAGCTGATGCCCATTCACCAGTTCGTACAGGACCACCGGCTGGCGGACATGGGGCTCGCCAACTACTGGGGCTACAACACCATCGGCTTCTTCGCCCCGCACAACGCCTACGCCTCCTGGGGCGACCGCGGCGAACAGGTGCTGGAGTTCAAGCAGGCGGTGAAGGCGCTGCACCAGGCGGGCATCGAGGTCATCCTCGACGTGGTCTACAACCACACGGCCGAGGGCAACCACCTCGGACCGACGCTCTCCTTCCGCGGCCTCGACAACGCCTCCTACTACCGTCTGACCGACGACCAGCGCTATTACATGGACACCACGGGCACCGGGAACTCCCTGCTCATGCGGTCCCCGCACGTCCTCCAGATGATCATGGACTCGCTGCGGTACTGGGTGACCGAGATGCATGTGGACGGCTTCCGCTTCGACCTCGCGGCCACGCTCGCACGCCAGTTCCACGAGGTGGACCGGCTCTCCTCGTTCTTCGACCTGGTGCAGCAGGACCCGGTGGTCAGCCAGGTGAAGCTGATCGCCGAGCCGTGGGACGTCGGCGAGGGCGGCTACCAGGTGGGCAACTTCCCGCCGCTGTGGACCGAGTGGAACGGCAAGTACCGCGACACGGTCCGCGACCTGTGGCGCGGCGAACCGCGCACCCTGGCGGAGTTCGCCGGGCGGCTCACCGGCTCCTCCGACCTCTACCAGGACGACGGCCGCCGGCCGCTCGCCTCGATCAACTTCACCACCTGCCACGACGGTTTCACCCTGCACGACCTCGTCTCGTACAACGACAAGCGCAACGACGCCAACGGGGAGGACAACCGGGACGGCGAGGGCCACAACCGGTCCTGGAACTGCGGCGCGGAGGGCGAGAGCGAGGACCCGGAGATCCTGGAGTTGCGGGCCCGCCAGATGCGGAACTTCATCGCCACGCTGATGTTCTCGCAGGGCGTGCCGATGCTGAGCCACGGCGACGAGTTCGCCCGTACGCAGCGCGGCAACAACAACGCCTACTGCCAGGACAACGAGCTGGCCTGGGTGCACTGGCCCGACCCGGACGAGCCATCGGACGCCCCCGCCTCGACGCTGCTGGAGTTCACCCGGGCCATGGTGTGGATGCGCCGCGACCACCCCGTCTTCCGGCGCCGCCGCTTCTTCCACGGGCGGCCGGTGGAGGGCACCCACGACGAGCTGTCCGACATCGCCTGGTTCACCCCCGAGGGCGAGGAGATGACGCAGCAGGACTGGCAGGCGGCCCACGCCAAGGCGATGACCGTCTTCCTGAACGGCCACGCGATCTCCGAACCGGGGCCGCGCGGCGAGCGGATCTCCGACGACTCGTTCCTGCTGATGTTCAACGCGAGCGCCGAGACGCTGGAGTTCGCCGTCCCCGTCGACCACGGGGAGCAGTGGCAGGTCGTCGTCGACACCGCGCGGCCGGACGGGGTGGAGCCGGGGACCGGGCCGAAGGTGGCCGAGGGCGAACGGGTCACGCTGATCGGGCGCAGCCTGACGGTGCTGAAGCGCCCGGCCTGAGCGGCGGCGGGGCGGCAGGAGACAGGGGTGAGGGTTCCGCCCGGGGTGACACGGATCGCCCCGGGCGGGGTACGTAGGAGTCCATGACGCCCTCCGCGACGTACCGCCTGCAGCTCCAGCCCGACTTCCCGTTCGCCGCCGCCGAGAAGGCCGTGCCGTACCTCGCCGCGCTCGGCGTCTCGCACCTCCATCTGTCGCCCGTCCTGGAGGCGGTCCCCGGCTCCTCGCACGGCTACGACGTGGTCGACCACAGCCGGGTCCGGGCGGAGCTGGGCGGCGAGGAGGGGCTGCGCTCACTCGCCTCGGCCGCCCGCGAGCACGGGCTCGGCCTGATCCTGGACATCGTGCCCAACCACATGGCGGCCTCGCCCCGGCACAACCGCCGGCTGTGGGACGTGCTGCGCGAGGGACCGGCGTCCCCGTCCGCCCGCTGGTTCGACATCGACTGGGCGGCGGGCGGGAACCAGGTGCTGCTGCCGGTGCTCGCCGGGCCGCTCGGCCGGGAACAGGACGCCCTCGCGGTGGACGGGGAGGTGCTGCGCTACGGCGAGCTGGAGTTCCCGCTCCGCGCGGGCACGGCGGACCTCCCGCTGCCGGAGCTGCTGGACGCCCAGCACTATCGGCTCGGCTGGTGGCGGCTGGCCCGCACCGAGCTGAACTACCGGCGGTTCTTCACCGTCTCGGAGCTGATCGGGGTCCGCGTCGAGCACCCGGAGGTCTTCGAGGCGACGCACGCCAAGGTCATCGAACTGCTCCGCGACGGGGTGCTGGACGGGCTGCGCATCGACCATCCGGACGGCCTCGCCGCCCCCGCCGCCTACCTGGACCGGCTGAACGAGGCCACCGGCGGCCGCTGGACGGTGGTGGAGAAGATCCTCACCGGCCAGGAGAGCCTGCCGGCGGAGTGGGCGGTCGCGGGCACCACCGGGTACGACGCGCTGCACCGGATCGACGGGCTGTTCACCGACCCGTCCGGCGCGGCGGAGCTGCTCGGCCACTACCGGGAGTTCGCGGGCCCGCCCGGCGACCGGGGCGGCTCGTGGGCGGCGACGGTGCGCCGGGCCGCGTACCGGGTGGCCACCCATGAGCTGGCCGCCGAGACCGCCTGGCTGACCCGGCTGGCGGCCGGGATCTGCGGCCGGGACCCGGCGCTGCGCGACCACGCGCCGTGGGCGCTGCGGACGGCGGTCCGGGAGCTGCTGGTGCGGATCCCGGTCTACCGGCCGTACGTCACGGCGGGCGAGCCGCCGACCCGGATCGCGCAGGAGACGCTGACCGACGAGGCGGTACGGGACGCGAAGGCGGTGTTCTCCGTGCCGGAGGAGGCGGCGGCCGTCGACGTCGTACGGGATCTGGCGCTCGGGCGGCTCGGCGACGGTGAGGAGCAGGCGGCGTTCTGCGCCCGGTTCGCGCAGACGGCGTCCGCGCTGCACGCCAAGTCGGTGGAGGACACGGCGTTCTACCGGTACGTCCCGCTGATCTCCGCCACCGAGGTGGGCGGGGACCCGGGGCGGCCCGCGGTGTCGCCGGAGGAGTTCCACGCCTTCGCCGCCCGGATCGCCCGCGACTGGCCCGCCACCGGCACGGTCCTGACCACGCACGACACGAAACGCAGCGCGGACGTCCGGGCCCGGATCTCGGTGCTGTCCCAGTGCCCGGCGCGCTGGGCGGCGCTGGTGACGGAGCTGACGGCGGCGACCGCGGCCGGGGCCCCGGACCCGCAACTGGCCTGGGAGGCATGGCAGTCGGCGTACGGCTGCGCGGAGCTGCCGGCCGGGGAGCTGGCCGGCCGGCTGGAGCCGGCGCTGCTGAAGGCGGTGCGCGAGGCGGGCCTGTTCACCAGCTGGACGGAGCCGGACCCGGCGTACGAGCGGGCGGTGTCGGATTTCGTCGCCGCCGGTCCGGGCAACGGGTCGGGGGTGACCCGGACGCTGGTCGCCGAGTTCGCGGACGCGCTCGCCCCGCAGGTGCGGGCCCAGGTGCTGGGGGCGGCGCTGGTGCATCTGACGATGCCGGGGGTGCCGGATCTCTACCAGGGCACGGAGAGCGAGTACCTGGCCCTGGTCGACCCGGACAACCGGCGGCCGTTCCGGCGGCCCGAGGTCCCGGACGAGAAGCAGGCGCTGACGACGATCGCACTGGGGCTGCGGCGGGAACTCCCGGAGGTGTTCGGGGAGTCGGGGACGTACACGCCGCTGACGTCCCGAGGGCCGGCCGCCGCCCATCTGGTGTCCTTCCACCGGTCGGGCGAGGTGGTCACGGCGGTGACCCGGCTCTCGCTGCGGCTGGCCGAGGGCGGCGGCTGGCGGGACACGGTGCTGGAGCTGCCGGCCGACGGCCCGTGGCGGGACCTGCTGTCGGCCTCGCCCGGCCGGGAGTTCGCGGGGGGCGCGGTGGCGGCGGCCGAGCTGTTCGCCGAACGGCCGGTGGCGCTGCTGCAGCGGGTGCGGGGCTGAGCGGCGGCGGGGCCGCGGCGGCGGGGACGATCAGGACGGGCGGACGAGCAGGGTCCGCGGGCCGCGGGTGAGCAGGCCGCCCGCGACCGGGCGGAAGCCGTCGGCCCAGCGGATGCCGGGCATCGCCGTCAGCAGGGCGCGCAGGCCGTGTTCGGCCTCCATCCTGCCGAGGAGGGCGGCGGGGCAGCCGGCCGGTCCGATGAGCAGCGGGTCGGCGTCGGCACGCAGGGGGTCGAACCGGTCGGGTGCGCCGAACCGGGCCGGGTCGCGGCCCGCCGCGCCGATGAGGCAGGCGACGGGCGCGTCGGCGGGCAGCGTGCCGCCGCTGACGGCCACCTCGGTACGGGTGCGGCGCAGCACGATCTGGACGGGCGGGTCGCGGCGCAGCGTCTCCGCCCAGGCCCGGTCGAGCAGGGTCCCGGACCCCGCCCCGCCCGTCGCGGCGGCCAGCAGGTCGGGGTCGTCCAGCATGTTCGCGAGGAACGAGGCGAGGGCCCGCTCGCGGAGCGCGGTGTGCCCGGCGCAGTCGCCCCCTCCCGCGCCGGTCCGCCGGTGGCCGCCCGCCGCGGCGCCGGCCGCTCCGGCGGGCAGCCACCGGCAGAAGTCGCCGACCAGGTCGGCCCCGTCGCGCCCGGCGATCCGGCGGGCCAGGACGTACGCGGTCCGCTCGACGGCGGGTTCGGCGGTGCGGCTCGACACGGCCGGCGGGACGCAGACCAGGCTGCCCCGGCAGAGCCCCAGCGGGACGAGGGTGCGGCCGCGCGGGGCCCCGTCGTGCGGGTAGCCGGTGAACCGGGGGTCGGTGAGGGCCTGGGCCACATCCGCGTACCGGCTCAGCAGCCAGGCGCCGAGGCCGGCGTCGTAGCCGAGCGGGTAGTCGGTGCGCAGCAGGCGGTAGAGGCGCAGCCGGTAGGGGTCGGTGGTGGCCCCCGGCGTCAGGAGTCCCGGCTGCCCGCCCGCGAGCCGGTGCGGGCGGCGGGCGGCGGGCAGGGCGTCGGGGCGGTCGACCGGCATCCCGCGCCCCCTGGAATCGGTGCGCCGGCGTCCGGCGCGCGTCTTCCCAGCGGACCATCCCCGGGGGCGCGCCGCAGCCGGCGTGCGTCCGTTCGGGTGAAGGCCCGTGGCGGGCGCGCGGCACCGGAAGCCCCGGGCGCGGGCCCGCCCGCTCCCGCGGAGCCGAACCCGGGCTCAGGCGGGCGGCGGACCGGGGCGATGGGGCGGCGGCTCGGGCGGCAGGGCGGCGGGCCGGGGCGCGTGGGGCGGCAGCTCGGGCGGGCGGAGGGCCGGGGCGGTGAGGCGGAAGCTCATCCGGCCGAAGCTCACCTGGTCGCCGTCCCGCACCGGGATGGAGCCGACGAGCCGCCGGCCGTTGACGCAGGTGCCGTTGGTGGAACCGAGGTCGCGCAGCACCCAGCGGCCGTTCTGCACGGAGAGTTCGGCGTGCAGCCGGGAGACCGTCTCGTGGTTGAGGCGCAGTCCGTTCGCCGGATCGCGGCCGACGAGCAGCGGGTAGGGGCCGGGCGCGGGGAGCAGCAGCTGCGGGAGCCGCTCCGTCTGCCAGGCGCGGCGCAGCCGCCCGGGGAACGCGGAGATCCCGCCGACCGCGCGGACCAGGCCCTGGGACCAGCGGCTGCCGGTGTCCAGGTCGGATGTGAGGGCCGCCAGCTCCTCGGGGCGTCGGGCGACGAGGGCGAGCTCCATGCGCCGCATGAAGGTGTCGTGCGACAGCTTGCCCTGTGCGGCACCCTCTCTGAGCACGCCGAGGACACGGTCGCGCTGGGCGTCCGACAGCCGCGCGGGATACGTGTGGAACTCGAAGGAGGACGTCACGTGGACGATTGTCGGGCCGAGGGGCCCGGAGTGTCCAGACGAGACCGTGTTTCCCCGCCGTCCGACCAGCTCGGACCGGTTGCGGGGCGTCTTGCTAGGGTCTGCCGCTCATCCATTACCAGGAGACTCTGTGACCTCTGCTCCCTCGCAGTTGACCATCCGTCCGCTGTCCGGATCCGATGAGCTCGACCTGTTCTGCCGCCTTTCGTATGTTCTCGACCACGAGCTGGCGGACGACCTCGCCACCGGCCGCCGCGTCCCGGACTGGATGTGGGTGGCGCTGGACGGCGAGCGGGTCCTCGCCAGGGCCGCGTGGTGGACGGACGCGGCGGGCAACCGGCCGCTGGCGCTGGACTTCTTCGACCTGGACGACACCCTTCCGGTCCCGGAGCGCGTCGCGATCGGCGTCCGGCTGCTGGAGACCGCGACGGCGGCCGTGCTGCCGGCCGGCGCCGAACGGCCCGAGTACGGACGGTTCGTGCCGCCGGACTGGCACGAGGATCCGGTCGCGCGGGAGGTCGTCGAGGCCCGGATCCGGGTGATGGAGGCGACCGGGGCCCGGATGCTGGTGGAGCGGCTGCGGCTGGAGTGGCGGTCCGGTACGCCGGTTCCGGCGGACTCCGGCCGGCTGGTGTTCCGTCCGGTCACCGGCCGGGAGGACCTGCTCGCACTGATGACGCGTGTGCTGGAGGGCACCCTCGACGCCCATGGGCAGGCGGACCTGGCGTCCGGGCTCGATGCCCGCAAGGCGGCGGAGAAGCACTACGACGAGGAGCTGGCGGGGTTCTCGACCCCGATGGACTGGTGGCGGATCGCCGAACTGCCCACCGGTGAGCCGGTCGGCTTCGTCATCCCGGCCCGCAACAACTACAACCCGATCATCGCGTACATCGGCGTCCTCCCCGACCGGCGCGGGCAGGGGTACATCGACGACCTGCTCGCCGAGGGCACCCGGGTGCTGGCGGCCCAGGGCGTGGACCGGATCCGGGCGGCGACCGACCTCGGCAACGTACCGATGGCGCGGTCCTTCGAGCGTCTGGGGTACGTCAACTTCGAGCGCGCGTTCAACATGGTCTGGGAGGCGTAGTACCCGACGAACCGGTCGCTCTCACGGTCCTGGGCGTGGTCGTCATGACCATGGTGCTGGTGGTGTTCGGCGGTTTCGCGATGGTCGTCCACCTCAGCCCGCGCAAGGCCCGTCGCCGGGAGTGAGGGACGGCGTCGCCCCCCGGGAGCCGGTTCGAAAATATCCGGTGGACGGCCGGCGCGGGGGCGACTACGGTCGGCACCGACATCGACCCCGGTCGTGGAAGGAGGCGAGAACCGTGCGCAGGAACCGCAGCACCACCATCCGCAGTACGTCACTCCCGCGCTCCCGCCCCGTCCACCGGGCGGTGTCGGACCTCGTCTGACCGGGAGCGTGGCATTCCGTCCCGGAGGACACCCCATGACCGATCCGGTCATCCGCGCGCTCACGCCGAGCGACGCCGCACTCTTCACCACGTTCCAGGACAGCCCCCTCGTCGGCCGTGCCGCCTTCGGCCACGGCTACACCTCGACGGCCGACGGCGGCGAGTACCGCCCCGACTGGTCCTGGGTCGCCCTGCGCGACGACACCGTGATCGCCAGGGCCGCCTGGTGGGGCGGGCCCGACGACACCGAGCCCGTCGTGCTCAACTGGTTCGACTTCGCCGACGGGGAGGCGGAGGCGGGCGCCGAACTCCTGCGCCGCGCCCCGTTCGACAAGGAGTACGAGCTGATCGCGCCCGCCGGCTGGCGGGAGGACCCGGCCGTGCGGGCCGCGGCCGAGGCGCGGATCGCCGCGGCGACAGCGGCCGGCATGCGGCCGCTGGTCGAGCGCTACCGCTATCGGTGGACCCCCGGCTGCCCGCTGCCGGAGCGGACGGGCCGGCTCACCTTCCGTCCGGAGCCGGACGACGCGGTCATCCTCGACGTGCTGCGCCGGGTGCACTCGGTCACGCTGGACGCCCACGCCCGCAAGGCCATCGAGGGACCCGGAGGTCTGGCGGCCGCGGCCCAGGAGGAGTTGGACTTCTTCCACTGGTGCCCCTCGCCGCGGGAGTGGTGGCAGCTCGCCTACACACCGGACGGCGAGGTGGCGGGCATCCAGGTGCCCGCGCACAACCCGTCGGGTCCCTGCGTCGGCTTCATCGGAGTCGTGCCCGAGGCGCGCGGGCACGGCTACGGCTACGACCTGTTGGTGGAGTGCACCCGCTTCCTGGTCGAGCAGGGCGCCGAGTTCGTCGCGGGTGCGACGGATCAGGGGAACGCGCCGATGGCCGCCGCGTTCGCCCGCGCCGGGTACCCGATCACCCAGGAATGGATCCATCTGGTGTGAGGGCCCCGGCCTCCTCGGCGAGCCAGTCAAGGCGGAGTCGCTGCTCGGCGGGGATCGTCGCGTCCTCTCCGCGCGGCCCCACGTTGAGCAGCACGTTCCCGCCGTCGGCGGCCGTGTCGCGGACCAGTGAGGTCAGGGCCTCGCGGCCGATGAACGCGTCCGGCCCCGAGGCCCGGTTGTAGCCGAAGCTGTGGTCGACGCCCCGGGTGATCTCGTACGGGTCGGAGCCCGTGTAGCGGGCGTACTCGGGGGTGCGGAAGTCGAAGACGGGCGGTGTGCGCGGGACGAAGCCCTCGCCCTGCGCCACCGTCCGGCGGTCCCACCAGTTGTAGAGCGCCTTCGCGCCCGGCAGGTTCAGGCCTCGCCAGTGTGGTGCGCGGGGCAGCAGGCGGTCGTTGACGACGCCGTGCGGGACGGTGAAGCGGTAGAAGTCGACCAGCGAGCGGATCTCGGCGGCGGAGGCGGGCCAGGCGATGTCGTTCCAGAGGATGTCGGGACGGTAGCGCCGGATCAGCTCTCTGAGCTGCGCGTCGGCGTAGGCCGGATAGTGGCCGCGCGGGACGGCGGAGAACATGTCGGCCGCGGTGCCGATGGGCCGGTCGTCGAAGGTCCAGTCGAGTCCGCCGGAGTAGTAGACGCCGAAGCGCAGGCCCTCGGCCCGTACGGCTTCGGCGAACTCGCCCACCACGTCCCGGGTGGTGTGCCAGCCGGGGCGGTGCGGGTTCTTCGTCTCGGAGGGCCAGAGGCAGAATCCGTCGTGGTGCTTGGTGACCAGGACCGCGTATCCGGCGCCCGCCTCGCGGAAGCTGCGGGCCCAGGCGGCCGGGTCCCAGTCGCCGAGCCCGTCCTCGAAGTCGCGGCCGAAGTCCGTGTAGGGGCGGGCTCCGTAGGTCGCGCGGTGGTGGGCGGCGGCCGGGGAGCCGGGGAAGCGGAGCCCGTTCTCGTACCACTCCGCGTACGAGGTCCAGCCGAGCGGCGCGCGCCGGCCCGCCGCCGGGAGCTCGGCGGCGGGGACGTAGGGCGGGGCCCAGCCGGGGACGGATGCGGGTGTCCAGTGAACGAAGATCCCCAGTCGGGCCCGGGACCACCATGAAGCGACCATGGCGGGAAGTATCGATCACTCGGAGGGTGTCGCGAAAGCCCCTTCGACCGGCTTGTTCCGCTTCTGCTGCTTCTGGGCCCGGATCTGGTCGCGGTACCAGGCGTACGAGGCCTTCGGCGTACGGGCGAGGGTCTCGTAGTCGATGTGGACCAGGCCGAACCGCTGGGACGCGCCCTCGGTCCACTCGACGTTGTCGGTGAGCGACCAGGTGAAGTAGCCGCGTACGTCCACCCCGGCGTCCATCGCGGCGCGCAGGGCCGCCAGGTGGCTCTCCAGGTAGGCGATGCGGCGGTCGTCCGCGTGGGGTTCCTCCAGGGCGCAGCCGTTCTCGGTGATGTACAGCGGCGGGAGGCGGTCGCCGTAGCGGGTGTGGAGCGCTGTGACGATCTCGGTCAGCCCCTCGGGGACGACGGGCCAGCCGAAGCCGGTCTTCTCGTACCCCTCGATCTCCCTGATGCCGAAGGGGAGTCCGGCGGGCATCGTGAAGCCGGAGAAGGTCTCCAGTGCCTCCGGCCTGGGCGCTCCGACGAGGGTGGGGTTGTAGTAGTTGACGCCGTACCAGTCGAGCGGGGTGGAGATGACCTTCAGGTCGTCGGCGACCGGTCCCGGCATCAGGGCGGCGAGGCTCTCGTCCGGGTAGCGGCCGGTGAGGATCGGCTCGGCGAACAGCCAGTTGGTGAGCGTGTCGTACAGCTCCGCGCCGAAGCGGTCCTCGTCGCCGTCCCCGGCCGTCCACACCGGGGCGTGGGAGAGCGCGACGCCGATGTTGTCGGCGCCCGCCGCGCGCAGGGCGCGGACCGCGAGGCCGTGGGCGAGGAGCTGGTGGTGGGCGGCGGGCAGGGCGTCGAAGAGCAGGGTGCGGCCGGGGGCGTGCTCGCCCAGCGCGTAGCCGAGCATCGTGACCTCGGCGGGCTCGTTGATCGTGATCCACATGGGGACGCGGTCGGCGAGGCGTTCGGCGACGATGCCCGCGTACTCGGCGAAGCGGTGGGCGGTGTCCCGGTCGAGCCAGCCGCCCGCCTCCTCCAGCGGGAGCGGGGTGTCCCAGTGGTAGAGGGTGGGGGCGGGGGTGATGCCCCGGGCGCAGAGCTCGTCGACGAGCCGGTCGTAGAAGTCGAGCCCGTCGGCGTTGACCGCTCCGCTGCCGCCGGGCACCACGCGCGGCCAGCTGACGGAGAACCGGAAGGCGTCGACGCCGAGGCCGGCCAGCAGGGCGACGTCCTCGCGGTAGCGGGCGTGGAAGCCGGTGCCCCGGGTGGTGTCGGTGCCGTCCTTGATCCGGCCGGGCAGCGCGGCGAAGGCGTCCCAGCCGGAGGGGCCCTTGCCGTCCGCGTCCACCGCCCCCTCGGTCTGGAAGGCGGAGGAGGAGGCTCCCCAGAGGAAGCCGGGCGGGAACATCGGCAGGGTCATGGCGGCCTCCAGCAGCCGTACGTGTGAGCAGGACCGGTACGCGTCAGCAGAACCAGTACGTGTGAGCGCAATCCGTATGAGCGGGCGCCTCGCCGGGCAATGATCAGGACCAGACCTTAATCGCCGGTGGCGGGCGGCAACAGAGCCTGTCGCGTGGATCGTGGAGCCCGCCGCGGGCGACCGCGCGCCCCGCCCAGGGACGAGGAGTGGTGGATGCAGTTCGAGGTGTGGGCCCCCGATGCGGACTCGGTCGTGCTGGAGGCGGCGGACGTCCGGTCCCCGATGGAGCGCGATACGGGGCGCGAGGGGTGGTGGACGGCCGAGGCGGAGGCCGTTGACGGGGACCGGTACGGGTTCCGGCTGGACGACGGGCCGCTGCTGCCGGACCCCCGTTCGCGGCGTCAGCCGGACGGGCCCGACGGCCCGAGCGCGGTCGTCGACCAGGAGGCGTACGCCTGGCGCAACGGGTGGGCGGGGCGGCGGCTGAACCGGGCGGTGCTGTACGAGCTGCACGTGGGGACGTACACCGCCGAGGGCACCTTCGACGCGGCGGCGGCGCGGCTGGGCCATCTGGCGGAGCTGGGCGTCACCCATGTGTCGCTGATGCCGCTCTGCCCGTTCCCGGGCGTGAACGGCTGGGGGTACGAGGGCGTCTCGCTGTGGGCGGTCCACGAGCCGTACGGCGGCCCGGAGGGGCTGAAGCGCTTGGTCGACACGGCGCACGGGCTGGGGCTGGGGGTGGTCCTGGACGTGGTCCACAACCATCTGGGCCCGTCCGGCAACCACCTGCCCGCCTTCGGTCCGTACTTCACCGACACCCACCACACCCCGTGGGGCGCGGCGGTCAACCTGGACGCGCCCGGCTCCGACGAGGTGCGGGCCTTCCTGCTGGGCAGCGCGCTGGCCTGGCTGCGCGACTACCGGCTGGACGGGTTGCGCCTCGACGCGGTGCACGCGCTCGCCGACACCCGGGCGCTCACCTTCCTGGAGGAGCTGTCGGCCGCGGTCGACGCGCTGGCCGTCGAAGCGGGCAGGCCGCTCGGGCTGATCGCCGAGTCCGACCTCTGCGACCCGCGCACCACCACCCCGCGCACGGCGGGCGGCCTCGGGCTGCACGCCCAGTGGAACGACGACTTCCACCACGCCCTGCACACCGCGCTCACCGGCGAGTCGCAGGGCTACTACGCCGACTTCGCCCGCGCCCCGCTGGGGGCCCTCGCCAAGACGGTGACGTCGGCGTTCTTCCACAACGGGACCTTCTCCAGCTTCCGGGGCCGCACCCACGGCCGTCCGGTCGACGTGACGCGCAGCCCGGCCCACCGCTTCGTCGGGTACGCGCAGACCCACGACCAGATCGGCAACCGCGCGCTCGGCGACCGGCTCGCCGCGTCCCTCTCCCCCGGCCTCCAGGCGTGCGCCGCCGCGCTCGTGCTGACCGGCCCCTTCACCCCGATGCTGTTCATGGGCGAGGAGTGGGGGGCGCGCACCCCCTGGCAGTTCTTCACCGACCACACGGACCCGGAGCTGGCCGAGGCCGTACGCAACGGCAGGCGGCGGGAGTTCGGGGCGCACGGCTGGGCCGAGGAGGAGATCCCCGACCCGCAGGACCCCGCCACCCGGGACCGCTCGGTCCTCGACTGGACCGAGCCGGAGCGCGAGCCGCACGCGCGGCTGCTCGCCTGGTACCGCCAACTGATCGCGCTGCGGCGTACGTTGCCCGACCTCCACGATCCCGACCTGGCGTCGGTGAAGACGGCGTTCGACGAGGACGCGCGCTGGCTGGCGTACCGCAGGGGCGATCTGCGGATCGCGGTGAACCTGGCGGACCGGCCGGCCGCCATTCCGCTGGGCTCCGGACGCCACCGGCGCACCGGTGGGCGGGTGTTGGCGGCCTGGGAGCCGGTGGAGGCGCCGGGGGCGGACGGGGTGCTGCATCTGCCGCCGGAGTCGTGCGTGGTGCTGGCGGACGACTGAGCCCGGCCGCCGGGCTGATCACGGTCGGGTCCGGCCGCGCCTCGCGCCGGACCGTTCACCGGGTCGGCATGCCTCCGTGGGGGCTGTTGACCACGATCGGCACCGATCCTTCGACGAGATAGGGGTGTTCGGGGAAGTAGTCGACGTGGAGGTGTCCGCCGTCCTCCGCGGTGGCCATGGCCTTCAGATTGTCCGCCAGGATCGCCCTGGCTTCAGGGCCGCCGCTGATCACCAGGACCTGGCGCGCGGTGTCGAGTTCGATCCGGACGCCGGCGCCCGGAGCCTTCCTGGCCTCGATGCCTGCCAGGGTGTGGCCGCCCGGCGACCGCGTGGCGCCGATGAACCCGTCGCCCTCGCTCACCGCTGCTGCCAGGTCGGCCAGTTCCTCCGCCGAAGCCTGGAGATCCACTTCGTCACACGCGGGGTCGGAGACCAGTCGCACGGGCGGCACTCCTTCGGATTCGGGACTCCATGGTGGCACCCCGCCGGGTCCCGCTACTCCACGACGGCCAGTTCGCGGGCGGTGGTGTTGAGCCGCCGTCCGCCGTCCTCGGTGACCGCCACGATGTCCTCGATCCGGACGCCGAAGCGGCCCGGGAGGTAGATGCCCGGCTCCACGGAGAAGCACATGCCGGGGACGAGCGGCTGCTCCTCGCCCTCGATCATGTAGGGCGGCTCGTGGGTGGTGACGCCGATGCCGTGGCCGGTGCGGTGGATGAACCGGTCGCCGTAGCCGAACTCGGTGATCACCGCGCGGGCGGCCCGGTCGATCTCCTGGCAGGCGACGCCGGGCCGGACGGCGGCGCAGCCCGCCTGCTGGGCCTCGCGGACGATGTCGTGGACCCGCTGCTCCTCGGCGGTGGGTTCGCCGACGTGGACCGTACGGGAGGTGTCGGAGCCGTAGCCGTGCTTCAGGCCGCCGAAGTCGAGGACGACCATGTCGCCGCGCTCGATGGTGCGTTCGCCCGCCTCGTGGTGCGGGTTGGCCCCGTTGGGGCCGGATCCCACGACGGTGAAGTCCACCTGGGAGTGGCCGAACTCCCGCAGCAGCGCGGCCAGATCGATGGCCACGTCGACCTCCCGGCGGCCGGAGAAGCGCACCTTGAGGATCTCCTCGTACGTGGCGTCGGCGGCGGCCCCGGCGGCGGTGAGCCGTTCCAGTTCGGCCGCGTCCTTCACCGCGCGGAGCATCGGGAGCGCCTCGGTGAGCGCGGTGTAGGAGGTGCCGGGCAGCTCCCGCTGGAGGCCGAGCAGATGCATCGCCCAGGCGTTGTCGCTGACGCCGAAGCGGCCCCGCTCCTCCAGCAGCGGGGCGGTCACCGCGTACGGGTCCTTGCCGTCGGTCCAGTCCCGCAGGGTGAGGGCGGGCGCGCCGGTGGCGGCGGCCGCGTCGGGGGCCTCCAGGGTCGGCACCACCAGCACCGGGTCCTGGCCGGCCCGCAACACGAGGAGCGTGAGGCGTTCGGTGCTCACGGGGCGGTAGCCGGTGAGGTGGACGAGGTCGGGACCCGGCGCGACGATCACCCCGGCGAGCCCGGCCTCGGCGGCGGACTCGGCGGCGCGCGCCATCCGCGCCCGGTAGTCGTCGGCGGTGAAGGGCACGGGCGGGACGGACTGCTGGGCGGACGGACTCGGGCTGGACATCAAGACCTCCTGGCGGTGCGACACGGCACACAGCATCCTGCCCGCCCGACGGGACGTACGCGACCGGCTTCCCGCCGCGTGTCAGATCTCGGGGGGTACGCGACCGGCCCCGCCGTCTCGTGTCAGGCCTCCGGGGGTACGCGACCGGCCCCGCCGCCACGTTTCGGACCCCCGGGGGTAGGCGACCGGCCTCCCGCCACGTGTCAGACCTCCGGGGGTACGCGACCAGCTCCGCCCCCGCATGTCAGACCCCCGGGCGCACGCGACCGGCCCCGCCGCCGCGTGTCAGACCCCCGGGGGTACACGCCCGGCCCCACCGCCGCGTGTCGGCCGGGGCCGGCGGCGGTCGGCCGTCGGGAGCCGCACGATCAGGTCCGCCCGGTCCCGGCCCCGCTCCACCAGCCGGGCGTTCGCCTCGTCGGACCGGGCCACCCACTCCTGAGCGCCGGGCCGGTCCCGGCCGTGGCGCACATGGCGGTCGACGAGCCGGCGCACCCGGACCTCCGGGTCGAGGTCCAGGAACCACACCTCGTCCAGCAGCCCGCGCACCTGCGCCCAGGGCCCGTCGTCGAGCAGCAGGTAGTTGCCCTCGGTCACGACGAGCGGGACGTCCGGCGGCACCGGCAGCGAACCGGCGACCGGCTCCTCCAGGAACCGGTCGAAGGCCGGGGCGTAGACCGCGTGCACCGGGTCGGGATCGCGCAGCCGGCGCAGCAGCGCCGCGTACCCGGCCGCGTCGAAGGTGTCGGGCGCGCCCTTGCGGTCGGCGCGGCCCAGGCGGTCCAGCTCGGCGGCGGCGAGGTGGAAGCCGTCCATCGGGACGAGGGCGGCGCGTCCGTCCAGGGCCGCGACCAGCTGGTCCGCCAGAGTGGACTTCCCCACCCCGGGCGGGCCGGCGATCCCGAGGATGCGCCGCCGGCCGGCGTCCGCGAGCGCGCGGGCGCGGTCCGTCAGCGCGGCCGGGCCGCCGGTGGTCGTGCCGTCCACGATGTCCATGCGGGCATTGTGCGGCGGCGGGGAGCCCCGGCGTTAGTGTTACGTATAACTCATCGATGGAAGGACTCCCCCGCCATGTCCCGTCTGGCCCTGGTCACCCTGGTCGTCCGCGACTACGACGAGGCGCTCGCGTTCTACCGCGACGCGCTCGGCTTCGAGGCGGTGGAGGACACCGACCGGGGCGACGGCACCCGCTGGGTGGTGGTGCGCCCGCGCGGCGCGGCTCCCGGCACGGGGCTGCTGCTGGCCCGCGCGAAGGACGAGGCGCAGGCCGCGGCCGTCGGGGCGCAGACGGGCGGCCGGGTCGGCTTCTTCCTGCACACCGAGGACTTCGCGGCCGACCACGCCCGGATGAGCGCGGCCGGGGTGCGCTTCCTGGAGGAGCCCCGGCACGAGACGTACGGCTCGGTCGCGGTCTTCGAGGACCTCTACGGCAACCGCTGGGACCTGCTGCAACCGGCCGGCTGACCCTGCGTGGCCGCGCTCAGTACCCGCCCCGGCCCTCCAGATGGGCCAGCACCGCGAGGACGCGGCGGTGGACGGTGCCGTCGTCCGGCTCCAGGCCGAGCTTGGCGAAGATCGAGCCGATGTGCTTGCTCACCGCCCTCTCGGAGACGGTGAGGTCGGCGGCGATGGTGGCGTTGGCCTTGCCCTGGGCCATGTGCTCCAGGACCTCGCGCTCGCGGGCGGTGAGGCTCTGGAGCGGGCCCGCCGTCGACCTGCGGGTCAGGAGCTGGGAGACCACTTCCGGGTCGAGCGCGGTGCCGCCCGCCGCGACCCGCTCCAGCGCCTCCAGGAACTGCTCGACCCGGCCCACCCGGTCCTTGAGCAGATAGCCGATGCCCCGGGCGCCCCGGGCGAGCAACTCGGCGGCGTACGTCTCCTCGACGTACTGCGAGAGGACCAGGATCGGCAGGTCGGGCAGTTCGGCGCGGGCGGCGAGCGCGGCCCGCAGGCCCTCGTCGCGGAAGGTGGGCGGGAGCCGTACGTCCAGGACGGCGACGTCCGGGCGGTGTGCGAGCAGGGCGGGCAGGATCTCCGGGCCGGCCGCCGCGTCGGCCACCACCTCGTGCCCGGAGCTGGTGAGCAGGAGGACGAGGCCCTCCCGCAGCAGGGCGTTGTCCTCGGCGATCACGATCCGCACGGCAGCTCCACTTCGATGTCCGTCGGCCCCCCGGCGGGGCTGCTGACGCGGGTGGCGCCGTCCAGCGCGGCGACCCGCCGCCGGATGCCCACCAGCCCGCTGCCGGCGCGTTCGTCCGCGCCGCCGTGACCATCGTCGCCGATGATCACCCGCAGCAGGCCGGGGCCCCGGTCGATACGGACCCGGGCGGCGGTGGCGCCGCTGTGCTTGCTGATGTTGGTGAGCGCCTCGGCCACCACGAAGTAGGCGGCGGCCTCGATCGCGGCGGGCAGCCGCCGTCCGTCCTCCACCCCGTCCAGCTCCGCCGTGACGGGTACGGCGACGTCGGCGGCCAACGCCCGTACCGCACCGGCCAGTCCGCGGTCGGTGAGCACCGGCGGATGGATGCCGCGCACCACGTGCCGCAGCTCGGCGAGCGCGGCGTCCGCCCCGTCCTGCGCCTCGTCCAGGCGGGCCCGCGCGGCGGCCGGGTCGCGGTCCAGGAGCTGTCGGGCGAGCCCGATCCGCATCGACAGGGCGACGATCCTGGCCTGGGCCCCGTCGTGCAGATCCCGTTCGATGCGCCTGAGTTCGGCCCCGTGCGCGGCGACCGCGCCGGCCCGGCTCTCGGTGAGGTGGGCGATCCGCTCGGTGAGCTCGGCGGCGGGCGGCGGGGCGAGCAGGGCGAGCGTCCAGCCCGCCGAGAGATCGGCCAGCACCGGGTGCCAGCGCAGCGCCCAGCCGGGCCGCTCGGGCGGCTCGGTCCCGTACTCGTCGGCCCGCCGCCGGTCCACCTGGCCCACGACGGACAGCGCGACCCCGTCCACCAGCAGGGCGACGGGCCACAGGACCATCGCGAGGTAGCCGAGCCCCATCCCGAAGAGCGTCTGGAGCGGCAGCCACAGCGCGAGACGCCAGGTGGTCCGGTCGGTGAGCGTCCGACGGACACGTTCGGACAACTCGCCGCCGTCCAGGGACGGATACGACGCGGGACGGTGGCCGGGCCCGAGGCGGGCCGCCGCCCTGCGGCTCTCCGCCGCGGCGGCCCGGCGCAGCAGCGCGGCGGCCTCCGGCAGCGCGGGCAGCCCGATGATCACAACGGCGAACAGGAGGGTCGCCACCACCAGGAACCCGCCGACGTAGGTCAGCATCGCGACCCCGATACCGAGGAAGAGGTAGAGCGAGGCGTCCCAGGAACGCCGTACGGCCACCGTGAGAGGGGCGGGTGGGGAGCTCATGGCAGCTCACGTTACGGGGGCGGGTCCACCGCCGGAGGGGGGCCCGCCCCCGGCCGGGGGTGGAGCTGGGTCCACCCCCGGTCCGGGAGTGGCCACCCTCGCCCGCCCGCGCCCCGGCTCCTAGCGTTTGAGCAGGTCGAACGGTACGGGGACGGTGGAGGCGAACAGTGCGCACGACGATGGTGGAACAGGTGACCGCGCTCGGTCTGGTGGAGGTGAGCCGGAGCTACGGGCGGCGTGGTAGCGGCCGGACGACGACGGCGCTGGACGCGGTCAGCTGCGCGGTCCCGGCCGGCAGCTTCACCGCGGTGGTGGGTCCCTCGGGTTCGGGCAAGAGCACTTTCCTCCAGGTCGCGGCGGGCCTGGACCGGCCGACCTCGGGGACGGTGCGGATCGGCGGCACCGATCTCGGGTCGCTCTCGGAGGCGGCGCTGACCCGGTTGCGCCGGGACCGGATCGGGTTCGTCTTCCAGTCGCACGCGCTCAACCTGGTGCCGTCGCTGTCCATCGAGGAGAACGTGGTGCTGCCGCTGGTGCTGGGCGGTGCGGATCCGGGCGGCCCCGATGTGCTGGCGCGCGGGCGGGAGTTGCTGGCCCGGGTCGGTCTCGCGGGGCGCGGCGGCGACGGCCCCGCGACGCTGTCGGGCGGTCAGCAGCAGCGGGTGGCGGTGGCGCGGGCGCTGGTGACGGAGCCCGAGGTGATCTTCGCGGACGAGCCGACGGCCTCCCTCGACCCGGAGTCCGCGGCGCTGGTCCTGACCCTGTTGCGGGATGCCGTGCGGATCGAGGGCCGCACGGTCGTGATGGTCACGCATGACCCGGTGGCGGCGAGCTGGGCGGACACCGTGCTGACGATGGACGGCGGTCGGCTGCGATGAGGCGGCGTACGAACACGGCGGCGCGGGAGGCGCTGGGCGTACGGCAGGGGTCGCGGCGGGCCGCCGCGTTCCTGGCCCGGCGGTCGCTGGCCACGCACCGGCGGGCCTGGGCGGCGGTGGTCGTGGCGACCGGCGCGGCCGCGGCGCTGGTCGGCGCGTTCGCGTTCGTCATCGGCTCGCTGCTGGTGGCCGCGCCGCCGGTGCAGCGGTACGCCGGGGCCGACGCGGTGGTGGCGGCGGACCAGAAGGTGTCGTACACCGCGAAGCCCTGGGGCGGCGAACCGCGGACCGCGACGGCGTACCTCCCCGAGCGGGCCCGCCTGGACCGGTCGGTGCTGGCCGCGGTGGCCGGGGCCGACGGGGTGGCGCGGGCCGTCGCGGACGACTCCGTGCCGGTTGCCACCGGCGACGGGCGGCCGGCGGTGGGCCGCTCCTGGCCGTCCGCCGTGCTCACCCGGTACGAACTGTCCGACGGGCGGGCCCCCGGGGACGCGACCGAGGTCGTCCTGGACGGCGCGCTCGCGGCCGGCGGCCCCGCCCCGGGCGATCGGGTGGTGCTGCGGGCCGACGGAGCCGCCCGGACGTACACCGTCAGCGGCATCGCCCGCACCGGGCACGGCGGCGACGGTCCCCCGGCCGTGTTCTTCACCGAGCCCCGGCTGACCGCCCTGGCCGGTCACCCGGGCCGGATCGACGCGATCGGCGTGGTCGTGGAGCCGGGCGTCCCCCGGGAGGCGCTGCACGAGGCGATCGGCGCGGTCCTGCCCGAGCGTTCGGGCGTCGCGGGTGCCGACCGGGGTGTGCGGGTGCTGACGGGTGCGGAGCGCGGGGAGGCCGAGCACGTGGACGCGCTCGGCGGACGCGCGGACCAGCTGGCCCTGCTCGGTTCGATCGGCGGCACCGTGCTGATGGTGGCGCTCCTGGTGATCGCCTCGACGCTGTCCCAGGCGATCCACCAGCGGTCCGGAGAGCTGGCGCTGCTGCGGGCGGTCGGGGCCTCACCCCGCCAACTGCGGTCCGCGATCGGCCGGGAGGCGGGCCGGGTGTCCGCGGCGGCCGCGCTGCTGGGCGGCATCGGGGCCGTACCGCTGGGTCTGGCGATGCGTTCCCTGCTGACGACGGGGACCCTCCCGCTGCCGGTGCCGTGGTGGCTGCCGCCCGCCGCGGCCCTGGCCGGCGGGCTGCTGGTCGCGCTGCTCGCGCGGCCGGTCGCGATGCTCGCCGCCCGGGGCATCACCCGGCTGCGGCCCGCCGCCGCGCTGGGTGCGGCGACGGCGGACGAACCGAGCGGGCCGGGCCGGTTCCGTACGGTCGCGGGCGCGGTGCTGGCCTTCGCGGGCGTCAGCTCGGCGGGGGTGGCGGCGGCGCAGAGCGGTCAGGCGGCGGGCGTCGCCGCCTCGGGGGCAGCGATGTCGCTGGTGATCGCGGTCGCCCTGCTGGGGCCCCGGATCGCGCGGATCGCCCTGGGCGTGCTGGGCCGACCGGTGCGCCGGGCGGGCGGGGTGTCGGGCTTCCTGGCCGAGCGGGCGGCCGCGGCGCACACACGGCGGCTGGCCGCCGCGTTCACCCCGATCGTGCTGGTGGTCGCGTTCGTCTGCGTACAGCTGGCGTCGGGGTCGACGCTGGAGCGGGCCTCCGACCGGCAGGCATCCGCCGCACTGCGGGCGGACCTGGTGGCGACGGCGGGCGGTGCGGGTCTGCCGGCCGGAGCGGTACGGGCGGTGCGGGAGGCGCCGGGGGTCACGGCGGCGACCGGGGTGCTGCGCTCGGCGGTCGTCCTGGCCGACCGGGAGGCCGGCGAGCCGGTGCTCAGCCGCCTGCCCGTGCTGGGCGTGCACGCGAGCGGGCTGTCCGGCACGCTCGACCCCCGGGTCACGGCGGGCGACCTGGACCGGCTCACGGGCCGGGACGCGGTCGCGGTCGGGACGGACCGGGCGAAGAGCCTGGACGTCGGCCCCGGGGACCGGGTGGCGCTGCGGCTCGGTGACGGCACCCGGGTGGAGCCGCGGGTCGTCGCGGTGTACGAACACGGGCTGGGTCTGGGCGAGTTCCTCTTCCCGCACGAGGCGCTGGCGGGCCATGTCACGGCCGCACGGGACCAGGCTGTCCTGATCCGGACCGGGGCCGGGGCCGGGAGCGACGGGAAGGCCGCGGCCGGGGTGCGGGAGGCGCTGGCTCCGTACGGCGGCGGGGTGACGGTGCGGGCCGCGACGGCCGACGACGTGAGGATCAGCCCGCCCGTCTCGGACCGGGACAACGCCGTGATCGTCATCGGCGTCGGGGTGATCGGCGGCTTCGCGCTGCTGGCCGTGGTGAGCACGCTGGCGCTGATCACGGTCGGCCGCCGGGGCGAGTTCCGGCTGCTGCGGATGGTCGGCACGGGCCGCCGGCAGCTTCGGCGGATGCTGGTGCTGGAGACCGGCCTGGTGACGGTCGCCGGGCTGGTGATCGGCACGGCGGTGGCAGCGGTCCCGCTGACCGCGTTCGCCGTCGCGGTGGCGGGCACGGCGCCGTATCTCCCGCCGGTCCAGTACGGGGTGATCGCGGGCGCGGTGACGCTCGCCGCGGCGGCGGGGACGCTGGTCCCGGGGGTGGCCGGGGGACGCTTCGTGTTGGGACGCGCCGGGCGGGGTGATCGGCGGAGGGGGTGAGGGGCCCCGGGGCGGGGAAAGGCGGAGGGGGTGAGAGGCCCCCGGGCGGGGAAAGGCGGAGAGGCCGAGGGCCTGAGGGCCTGAGGGCCTGAGGGCCTGAGGGCCTGAGGGCCTGAGGGCCTGAGGGCCTGAGGGCAGGACCGGACCAGGCCCCGGCCCTGCCCACCGCCCTCCCCGCCGCCCGCCTCGCCATTCGGCCCACTGCCGAGGCGCGGCCCGGCGGCCTCCGATGACCATGGGTCCATGGAGTCCACGGAGAGCGCCGCCTCCCAGGCCGGAGGGGCGGCCCCCGCAGCACCCGCCGAGCGGCACGCCGGCTGGAACGAGCTGTTCTTCGACCTCGTCGTCGTCGCCGGGGCCGGACAGCTGGCCCATCTGCTGCACGACGGCCCGCACCTGGTGGATCTCGCCCTGTACGGGGTCCTCTACCTGGCCTTCTGGACCACCTGGGCGGGGTTCGCCGTCTACGGGGACATCGCGGCCTCCGCGACCCGGGTCCGCACCCTGCTCATCGCGATGTTCGGCATGGCGGTGATGGCGGCCTCCGTGCACACGGTCCGGACGAGCCACGCGGTCGCCTTCGTCATCGCGTACGTCGCGCTGCGCCTCCAGGCGGGCCGGATCTGGCAGCGCGGAAGCATCGTCGTGGACTGGCCGCTGGCCCAGTTCGGGGCGGGCGCGGTGCCCTGGCTCGTCTCCCTCTTCGTGGAGACGCCGCTGCGCTACTGGCTCTGGGCCCTCGGCATCGCGCTGGACATCGTCACTCTCCTGATCTCCACCCGCGACCGCACCCTGCGGCGCGCGAACGAACGGGCCGCGCGCCGCCGCGACGACCGCCCGCCGCCGGGCCCCGCGCACTCCACCGCCCCCGCGCCGCCCCGGCTCAGCGAGTCGCGCGTCGACGCCGCGCACATGGGCGAACGGCTCGGGCTGTACGTGATCATCGTGCTGGGCGAGGGCGTCATCCAGATCATCGACGCGGCGTCCGAGCGCGACGACTGGGACCGGCCGTTGGCGGCCACCGGTCTCGGGGCCTTCGGGCTGCTGGCCGCGATCTGCACGCTGAGCCTGCTCTACGGCACCAACGGGATCCCCCATCTGCGCAAGGACGCGCTCGCCCCGAGACTGGCGATGCTGCTGCACGCCGTGATGACCGGCTTCCTGGTCGCGTTGGCCACCGCGCTGGGCTCGGCGGTCACGCACGTCGACGACGTCCTGCCGAAGGGCCAGCACTGGCTGCTGTGCGGGGCGATGGCCGGGTACTTCGCGGCCGGGCTGGTCGCGGCACTGCCGCTCGCGGACCGGTCCGACCGCATCTGGCTGCTGGGCTGGGCGCTGCCCTGCGTGGCCGGGGCCGCCGCGCTCGCCCCGCTCGGGGTGCGGCTGCCGGCCTGGGCCACGATCTGGATCCTGGTGGCGCTGGTCTGCTGGCAGATCGCCTACAACCCGGGGCCGCCCGGAGCACCACCGTCCGGGCGGCGGCGAAGGATCAGGCGAGGGACCCGCATCGTCTGACGGGAGATCGACTGCCCGGGAATCATCCGACCGGGAAACGCGCGAGCAGGAATCGCGCGAGCTGGAGTCATCCGATCGGGGACCTCCTGCCCGGGAATCGCCCGGCCGCAGTGGTCGTCACGCCCGCGCCAGACCCGCTTCCCGTACGGCCACCGCCTCCATCGCGTCCAGCACCGGCCGGATCAGCGGATGGCCCTCGGCCCCCTGGCGTACGGCCGCGAAGACCCGGCGGGTGGGGGCGCTGCCCTCGACCGGGCGGACAACCACCCCGGTCAGCTCCATCCCGCGCAGAGCGGACCGGGGCACCAGAGCCACCCCGGCGTCCGCCCCGGCCAGGGAGACCACGGCGCGGAAGTCGTCCGAGGAGTGTTCGAGGCGGGGGGCGAATCCGGCGAACTCGCAGGCCAGGACCACCACGTCATGGCAGGGGTTGCCCGGGTAGGGCCCGATCCACGGGTCCTTCGCGAGGTCGGCGACCGCCACCTGCGCCTGGTCCGCGAGGCGGTGGCCCACCGGGAGCACCGCGTCGAACGGCTCCGAGTACAGGGGGACGCGGGTCAGCCGGCGGTCGTCCTCGGCGGGCGCGCCCCGGTACTCGACGGCCACCGCCACGTCGACCTGCCGGTCCAGCACCATCGGGACGCTCGCGTCGCCCTCCGCGTCCTGGACCTTGACCCGGATGCCGGGCGCGGTGCGGGCCAGCTCGATGAGGGCGGGGGCGAGGACGAGGCCGATGCCGGTGGCGAACGCGGCGACCGTGACCGTACCGGCGACGCCCGCGCTGTAGTCGGCGAGCTCCGCCTCCGCCCGCTCCAGCTGGGCCAGGACCACGTTGGTGTGGCTCAGCAGGATCTCCCCGGCGGCGGTGAGCCGGGCGCCGCGCGCGCCGCGTTCGACGAGGCGGTGGCCGGTCTCCTGCTCCAGGGCCGCGAGCTGCTGGGAGACGGCGGAGGGCGTCAGGTACAAGGCGGCGGCGGCCGCGGTCACGGTGCGGTGGTCGGCCACCGCACGGAGGATTCGCAGCCGCCGCGCATCGATCATGTGCCCATTGTCCCAGGTCGCGGCCAAGACCCCGACCTGGTGCGTTTTACGCCTCCAGGGCCGCCCGAGCGTCGACGAACGCGTCCACGGCGCGGTTCACGTCGGCGGTGGAGTGCGCGGCGGAGAGCTGGACACGGATACGGGCCGCGTCCTGCGGGACGACCGGGTAGGAGAAGCCGATCACGTACACCCCGCGTTCCAGGAGCAGTTCCGCCATCCGGCCCGCCTTGCCCGCGTCCCCGATCATGACGGGGGCGATGGCGTGGTCGCCGGGCAGGATGTCGAAGCCCTCCTCGGTCATCCGGGTGCGGAAGAGCGCGGTGTTGGCGTTGAGCTGGTCGCGCAGGTCACCGGCGGACTCCAGCAGGTCGATGACCTTGAGGGAGGCGGCGGCGATGACCGGGGCGAGCGAGTTGGAGAAAAGGTAGGGGCGCGAGCGCTGGCGCAGCAGGGCGACGATCTCCGCGCGGGCCGCGACGTAACCGCCGGAGGCTCCGCCCAGCGCCTTGCCGAGGGTGCCGGTGATGATGTCGACCCGGTCCATGACGCCGTGCAGTTCGGGCGTGCCGCGTCCGCCGGGGCCGACGAAGCCGACGGCGTGCGAGTCGTCGACCATGACCATGGCGTCGTAGCGGTCGGCCAGGTCGCAGATCTCCTGGAGCGGGGCGACGTAGCCGTCCATGGAGAAGACGCCGTCGGTGACGATGAGGCGGCGGCGGGCCCCGGACGCCTCCTTGAGCTGCTGCTCCAGGTCGGCCATGTCGCGGTTGGCGTAACGGTGGCGCTTCGCCTTGGAGAGCCGGATGCCGTCGATGATGGAGGCGTGGTTGAGCGCGTCGGAGATGACCGCGTCCTCGGGGCCCAGCAGCGTCTCGAAGACTCCGCCGTTGGCGTCGAAGCAGGAGGAGTAGAGGATCGTGTCCTCCTGGCCGAGGAAGGCCGAGAGCCGCTGCTCCAGCTCCTTGTGGACCTCCTGGGTGCCGCAGATGAAGCGGACCGAGGCGAGACCGTAGCCCCAGCGGTCCAGCGCCTGGTGGGCGGCGGCGATCACCTCGGGGTGGTCGGCGAGGCCCAGGTAGTTGTTGGCGCAGAAATTGAGGACCTCGCCGGCGCGCCCGCCGGAGGTCACGGCCACGGTCGCGGACTGCGGGGTGCCGATCACGCGCTCGGGCTTGTGCAGCCCGGCGGCGCGGATCTCGTCGAGGGTGGTGCGCAGATCGTCGCGTACGGAGTCGAACATGCGGATTCCTTAAGGGTCAGGAAGGGGTTCGAAAGGTCGGCTCGAAGGCCGGCCCGGAAGCCGGCCCGGAAGGTCAGACGGTCCAGTCGAGGATGACCTTGCCGCCGAGGCCGCTCGCGGCGTCGTCGAAGGCCGCCTCGAAGTCGCGGTAGCCGTACCGGCCGGTGATCACGGGGGCGAGGTCCAGGCCGCCCTCCAGCAGGACGGACATGGCGTACCAGGTCTCGTACATCTCACGGCCGTAGATCCCCTTGATGGTGATCATCGAGGTGACGATGCGGGACCAGTCGACGGCGAACTCCTCGGCGGGCAGGCCGAGCATGGCGATCCGGCCGCCGTGCGTCATGTTCGCGACCATGTCGCGCATCGCCTCGGGGCGGCCGGACATCTCCAGGCCGATGTCGAAGCCCTCGCGCAGGCCGAGATCCCGCTGCCCGTCCGCGATGGTGCGGTCCGCGACGTTCAGGGCCAGGCTGACGCCGACCTTGCGGGCGAGCGCGAGGCGGGCCTCGCTGACGTCGGTGATGACGACGTTGCGGGCGCCGGCGTGCTTGGCGACGGCGGCGGCCATGATGCCGATCGGTCCGGCGCCGGTGATCAGGACGTCCTCGCCGACCAGCGGGAAGGACAGGGCCGTGTGCACGGCGTTGCCGAACGGGTCGAAGATCGCCGCGATGTCGAGGTCGACGGGGGTCCGGTGCACCCACACGTTGGAGGCGGGCAGCGCGACGTACTCGGCGAACGCGCCGTCCCGGCCGACGCCGAGGCCGACGGTGGAACGGCAGAGGTGGCGGCGGCCGGCGAGACAGTTGCGGCACTTGCCGCAGACGAGGTGGCCCTCGCCGCTGACCAGGTCGCCGACCGCGATGTCCACGACGTCCGAGCCGAGCGCCGCGACCTCGCCGACGAACTCGTGGCCGAGGACGAGCGGGGTGGTGACCGCCTGCTGGGCCCAGCCGTCATAGGCGCGGATGTGCAGGTCGGTGCCGCAGATGCCGGTGCGCAGGACCTTGATCAGGACGTCGGTGGGGCCGTACTCCGGCTCCGGCACGTCCATCAGCCACAGTCCGGGTTCGGCCTTCTGCTTGACGAGTGCCTTCACGGCTGCGGCTCCCTGACGTCGGTACGCGAGTGGATACCCCGGGCCTGGGGGCATGTCGGAGGAACCCTGCGGCCCGGGGTGGTTTTCGGGGGGTCACCCCCCATGGTGGGGGTTCGGCGGGACGGGACGGAGCATCTCGTAAGGCTCCACGCGCCGTCCCCGGCCGTCATGGAGAAGGCTGCCGTACGGCGGGGTCCCGGGTCCATCGAGGATTTCTTAAGCGCCGCCGCAGAAGATCTTCACACCTGGCCGTGGCTTCACCGCCCGCTGCCCTCACCGGGGCCGCGCCGGGCCCGCGCCGGGGCGGCTACACCTCGCTGTACGGGCCCAGGAAGCGGGGGCGGCCCTTCTCGATCCGGTAGAGGTAGATCCCGTCCTCGATCCGGACCTGGCGGGTGGAGGCGTCGAAGGCGAGGGTGCGCACGATCCCCCGGTGCTCGGTCCGCACGAGCCGCTGGGCGATGCCGCTGCGCACCTCCCCCGAGGCGCTGGTGGTCCCGGCGGCGCGGGCGATCAGGCCGACCGCGTCGTACGCCTCGGCGGACCAGGTGGCCGGGGGCGCGCCGAAGCGCTTGCGGTGGGCGGCGGTGAACGCCTTGGCCGACGGGAGGGCCCCGGGGTCGGCGTACGCCTCGGCGAAGACCCAGCCGTCGGCGGCCTCGTCCGCCCCGTCGAGGAAGGCGGGCCCGAGGGCGGGTCCGACGGCGACCCGGGTGCCGGTGAAGCCCTCGCCGGCCAGTGCGGTGGCCAGGCGGGCGGCGCGGGCCGGGTCGCCGCCGGCGAGCACGACGGCGTCCGCCCTGCTGGTCACGGCCTTCCGGGCGGCCGGTCCGAAGCCCGCCCCGCCCCGGGACAGGGGGTGCTCGAGGAGGGTGGCGTCGGTGAGGGAGGCCTGGCGGAACGTGCCCCCGACCTCCCCTGCGAGCCCGGGATCGGCGGCGTCCTCGACGAGCAGGATGCGGGTGGCGGGGCTGGTGCGGGTCAGGTAGCTGATGAGGCCGGCCGCGAGCACCCGGTCCAGGGGGCGGGTCAGGCAGAGCTGGAGGCCGGTGCCGGTCTCGACGGTGGTGGAGCCCGCCGCGACGACGACGGTGGCCAGCCGCGCCGTGCCGTACCGCTGGACGACGTCCTCGCGCAGCAGGTCTCCGGTGGGGCCGAGAACCGCGATGACCGCGGGGTCCGCCGCCAGCCGCCCGGCCGCCCGGAGCGCCGCCGCCGGGTCCCCGGCGTCGTCCTCGGTGCGCAGGGCGAGCCGGAACGCCTTGTCCTTACGGGAGTTGTGGTCGGTGACGGCGAGCTGGGCGCCGCGCTGGTGGGCCAGCCCGGTGGCCCGGCCGGGTCCGGCGAGGTCGGCGTGGAGCCCGATGGTGTACGTGGGCGGCTCCTCGGAGCCCGCCGACGGGCCGCCCGCCCCCGCACCGCGCCCCCGCAGGGCGAGCCAGGTCGCGGTGGAGCCGCCGGCGAGGAGGACGGCCCCGGCCGCCCCTGCGGTCAGCAGCCTCCGGCGGGTGGGACCGGACGCGGTTCGGTCCCCGTCTCCGGCCGGGGCGAACGTCGTGGGAAGCGGCTCGGGGTCCGGCAGCGCGAGGGCTGCCGCGGACCGCTCGGCGATCAGCGCGGGAAGCCCGGCGGGCATCTGCCAGAGGTCGGGCGCGGGGGCGGTACGGGGAGTCTCCCCGGGGTCCGGAGCCCCCCACCGCCCCGGGGCCTCACGCGGGTCCCTCACCCGGCCCCGACCGGAGGACTCGGCGGAGTCCGACGCCCGGCCCCGCCCGGAAGACTCACCCGAGCCCGCCACCCACCCGGAGTCCACCCCCAGCCCCCCGGACCCGCCCGGGGCCGCCCCCCGCTCCCCCGGCCCGCCCGTGGCCCGCTCCGCGGACAGCGCTTCGCGGACCCGGGTCGCGGTCGGGCGGGCGGACGGGTCCTTGGCCAGGCAGGCGGTGATCAGGGGTGCCAGGCCGGGCTCCACGCCCGTCAGGTCCGCCTCCTCGTGGATCGTGCGGAACAGGGCGCCCGCCCCGCCGCCCCCGCCGAACGGCGGGCGCCCGGTCGCCGCGTACACGAGGACGCAGCCGAGCGAGAACACGTCGCACGGCGGGCCCAGCGGTCCGGCCGACGCCTGCTCGGGGGCCAGGTAGCCGGGCGTCCCGATCACCGCGCCGGTGGTGGTCAGCGCGGTGGCGCCCTCGTGGCGGGCGATCCCGAAGTCGATGAGGCGGGGGCCGTCCAGGGCGAGGAGGACGTTGCCGGGTTTGACGTCGCGGTGGATCAGCCCGGCCTCGTGGACCGCGGCGAGGGCTTCGGCGAGCCGGTTCCCGAGCGCCCGGACGGTGGTCGTGGGCAGCGCGCCGCCGGCGCCCACCACCTCGGCCAGCGAGGGCCCGGGGACGAAGGCGGTCGCCAGCCACGGCTCGTGGGCCTCGGTGTCCGCGCCGAGCACGGGGACGACCCACGGGCCGGTGATCCGGGCGGCGGCCTCGGCCTCGCGCCGGAAGCGGGCCCGGAAGCCGGGGTCGGCGGCGTGCTCGGCCCGGATCACCTTGACGGCGGCGAGCGCCCCGCCCGCCGAGCGCGCCAGGTAGACCACGCCCATGCCACCCGCGCCGAGCCGGACGAGGATGCGGTACGGGCCGACGGTGCGGGGGTCCTCGGAGGTGAGGGGCCGCACGTCAGCTCTTCGGCTTCGGCTTCGGGGCCGGGCCGAGATAGCGGTGGCGGCCGTCCTCCACCCGGTACAGATGGGCGTCCTGGCCCACGAGGTGCTGGCGCTCCTCGTCGAACGCGTA
This sequence comes from Streptomyces sp. NPDC020884, assembly GCF_044333935.1. Lineage (NCBI taxonomy): Bacteria > Bacillati > Actinomycetota > Actinomycetes > Kitasatosporales > Streptomycetaceae > Streptomyces > Streptomyces sp. NPDC020884. The sequence continues at coordinate 292,703 of NZ_JBIRRY010000006.1, forward strand.
GGAGCGGGAGATCCCGTCGTACCGGGCGGCGGCGATCGCGGTGGTGAGCGCGGACCGGGTGGGCCCGCCGTCGCCGGAGGGCGTGGCGCTCGCCTTCGCCTCCTTGGCGAGGGCCTCGACGAGGGCCGCCAGTTCGCGGGCGACGAGTCCCGCCGCGTCGTACGCCTCGGCCGACCAGGCGGCGGGCGGGGCGCCGAAGCGTTTGCGGTGGGCGGCGGCGAACGTCGCGGCGGCCGGAGCGGTCTCGTCGGTGAACGGGGCGACGAACTCCCAGCCGTCGGCCGCCGCGCCCGCCAGCTCCAGGAACTCCGGCCCCATGACGGTGTGCTGGGCCATGCGCGGTCCGTCGAAGGAGAGGTCGGCCAGGATGCGGGCGACCCGGGCGGCGCCGGCCGCGTCGCCCGCGTAGAAGAGGGCGTCGCTGCGGTGGGAGAGGAGATCGGTGACGACCGGGTCGAAGACGCTCGTCCCGGCGGGCACCACGCGCGGGTGGGTGGTGCCGGTCGTGAGGTTGGGCGTCATCATGTTGGTCGCGTAGCCCGCCTGGTAGGCCGCCTGCCCGCCGGACCGGTCGATCAGGATGCCCAGCCGCTCGACGTCGGGGCGCAGCAGGAGACGGTTGACGATGGGGACGGAGAGCGAGGCGTAGGAGGGGGCGGCCTGGAAGAAGGCTCCGTTGGCCCGTTTCGGGAAGGCGATCTGGAGGGCCGACACCGCCAGGACCGGCAGCACGGCCTCGTCGTAGGCGGGCAGTGCCGCCCCGGCCGCCTCGTCGCCGGTGGGGCCGATGACCGCGAGGACCTCCGGGTCGCGGGCGAACTCCTCGGCGACCCGGGTGGAGCGGTCGGCGTCGCCCTGGTCGTCGAGGACCTTCACGGCCAGCCGGAAGGGCTGGTCGTCGAGGGAGTTGAAGCGGTCGACGGCGAGCCGGACGCCGCGTTCCTGGGCCCGTCCGGCGGCGCTCAGGGGTCCCGTCAGGTCGGCGTGCACGCCGATGATCCAGCGACGCCCGCCGGGGGCTCCGTCCCCGCCGCCGCCACCGGGCTCGTCGCGGGTGAGGCGTACGGCGGCGACGGCGCCCGCGCCGAGGGCCACCGCGCCGCCGGCGGCGAACAGCAGGAACCGCCGTCGGCCGGGGGCGGGATCCGGCGGGCCGGGCTCCTCGGCGACGGTGGCGTCGATGTCGGGCAGGGCCAGCAGGGCGGCGGACCGGTCCGCGATGATCCGGACGACGTCCTCGGGCAGCCAGTCGGCGGTGGCTCCGGCCGGTACGTCCTCGGTGATCAGGGCGTCGAGGTCGGCGGCGGTCGGACGCTCACCGGGGTCCTTGGCCAGGCACCGGTCCAGCAGCGCGCGCAGCTGGGTGTCGTCGATGCCGTCGAGGTCGGGGGCGTCGTGCACGGTGCGGTAGAGGACGGCGTCGACCGCGCCGCTGCCGAAGGGCGGCCGGCCGGTGGCCGCGTACGCGAGGAGGCAGCCGAGCGAGAAGGCGTCCCCGACGGGCCCGGCGGTGTTCCCGGACGCCTGCTCGGGCGGGAGGAAGCCGGGGGTGCCGACGACGAGTCCGGTGGCGGTCAGGGCGGTGGCGTCGGCGGCGCGGGCGATCCCGAAGTCGATCAGCCGGGGGCCGCCGGCCGCCAGCAGGACGTTGCCCGGTTTGACGTCGCGGTGGACGAGCCCGGCGGTGTGCACGGCGGCCAGGGCGCGGGCGAGCAGCCGGCCGAGGACCGTGACGCTGCGCACGGGCAGCGGCCCGCGCCGGGCGACGACGTCGAAGAGCGTCGGCCCGGGGACGAACTCCGTGGCGAGCCACGGGCGTTCCGCCTCGGTGTCGGCACCGGTGACCGACACGGCCCAGGGGCTGTCGACCTGGCGGGCGGCCTCGGCCTCGCGGCGGAAGCGGGTCCGGAAGTCCTCGTCGCCGGCGTGCTCGGGAAGGATCACTTTGATCGCGGCGAGCGCTCCGGCGTCGGTGCGTCCGAGGTAGACGACGCCCATGCCGCCCGCTCCCAGGCGGCCGAGGAGCCGGTGGCCGCCGATGCGGACGGGGTCGGTGGGTCGCAGGTCGTCCATCGCCCGGCCTCAGTTCTGCTTCTCGACGGCGGATTCCAAGCGGACCAGCATGGCGGCCTGCGCCTGGACGACCAGGTCGTCGATCTCCCGCTCGGTGCGCCCCTTGGCCCCCTTGCCGGTCACGGCGACGGTGAACTGCAGCGTCTGCGCCTGCTGCCAGGCGTAGTGGTGCGGTCCGCCGAGCTCCGAGCTCTGGTACTGGCCCATCTCGCTGAGGGCGTCCTCGGAGTTGGTCTGGGTGGCCTCGCCGCCGAGGAGCGCGGCGGCGACCATGGAGCCGATCAGTTCGCCCTCGCGCAGTTCCTGGGTGGGGCAGCGCATCGTCTCCTCGATGGACTCCGCCATCTCCCAGGCCGCGTCCTCGCGGGTGCGGTGGACGGTGACGACGGCGGCGAGGCGCACCGGCCCCTTGCCCGGCTCGGCGGGCACCTCGAACGAGCGGGTGCGGGTCGCCAGGACGCTGAACCCGGGCTTCTGCTGCTGCCAGACGCAGTCCTCGCCCAGTACGGGCCAGGTGGCCGGGTCGCTCTCGTACGGGCTCCGCTTCACCACTCCGGGGCCGAAGCTGTCGGGTTCGGCGATGACGCGGCCGATGAGGTCGAGCGCCGCGGCCCGGTTCTTCGGGAGCCGGGCGGGGTCGGGGTCGAGCGGGTCGGCGGCGTCGGCCGACGGACCGTCCCCAGTGCTGTCGCCGGAGCCCTGGGCGGCGCTCGCGCTCGCCGAGGCGTCGCGCTTCTCCACGTTCCCGGGGTTCTCCGCCGCGCCGGAGCAGCCGGCGACCAGCACGGTCACCAGGGCCAGGGGCAGGACGATCCGGACTTTCCTTAAGGGCACATGACAGGTCACAGCGTTTCCCCGTTCCTCCTCGACGCCGCGTCGATCATAGGTTCGCCCGGCTGCGCGGGGCGGTGGCGTCCGGGGACTGTTGCCTCATCGGAACATGTGCGGCACCGCTGGCCAGGCCCCGGTCCGGGCCGTCAGGCCGTCTCGGCGAGGAAGGCGCCGATGTGCTCGACGAGGGCGTCGGGCCGGTCCAGCGGGATGAGCGTGTAGCTGTCGGCGACCTCGACCAGCCGGCCCTGCGGCAGGAGCCCGGCGAGGCGTCGCCCGTGGTCGAGCGGCATCACCCGGTCCTCGGTCGCCCAGAGGACCAGCGCGGGCCGGTCGAAGGTGCGCAACTGCTCGGTCCACCGCAGGAGTTCGGCCTTCTCCGGCACGCCGAGCACATAGGCGCGCAGATCGCGCCGGATCTCCGGGGAGGTCAGCAGCGGCCGGAACCACGCGTCCATCATGGCGTGCGGGACGGGCCGCTTGCTCATCCACCCCCAGGTCATGGGCAGCCGCCGCGCGGGCTTCAGCCGGAGGAGGGAGAAGGCGATCCGGAGTCCTCCGGGCAGTCTGGCGAAGGCGGCGAGGTTCCGGCCGGGCAGCCCCGGCGGGTAGTTGTCGAACGCCTCGCAGGAGGTGATCACGAGCCGGCCGATCCGGTCGGCCCGCCCGTCGGCGACCAGGGCCTGAGCGCCGCCCCAGTCGTTCATCACCAACGTCACGTCCTCGAGCCGGAGGGCCTCCAGGAACTCCGCGACCAGCCGCGCGACCCCGAGGACGGACAGATCGGCCCCGGCGTCCATGGGCCTGCGGTGCCCGCCGAGCGGCAGGGTCGGCACGATGCACCGCACGCCGTCCCCGAGCCCGGCGACGACGTCGTCCCACAGCGATCCGTCCATGGCCACCCCGTGCAGGAGGACCACCACCGGCCCGTCGCCACCGCTGTCCTGATAGGTGATCACACCCGCGGAAAGCCTCACGTCGCTCATGCCGCCAACCTAGCCCAGGCGCCCCCGGGCCCGGTCGGGGCCCGGTCAGCCCAGTTCGAGCGTGGTGATGGCGAAGACCCGCTCCTCGGATGTCCCGGGTACGGGGCCGGTGTACATGCGCACGGTGTGGAACTGCGCCGCCAGCCCCCGGGACCTCAGCAGGTCGGCCGAAGCGGCGTGGGTGCCCGGGATGTCCAGGGAGACCTCCTCGTCGGGGCCGAGGCAGTCCACCAGGGCGTCGAACAACGCGGCGGCGTCCTCGGGGGTGTCCGCGAAGAGCGGCCCGATGCGGTGGCCGCGACCGGCCGGGCGGATCACTCCGTATCCGACGACGGCGCCGTCGCGCAGCCGGACGCGGGCGGTCCGGCCCGGTGCGGTGAGCCAGCGGGCGACGAACCCGCTCCGGTCGGCCGGGAAGCAGCGGCGGTCGTAGACGGCCAGGGCCTCGGCGTGCTCGGGGGTGACCGGGGCAACCCCTTCGCCTGGTCCGCCGGACCCGCCGGACCCGCCGGACCGCGCCGGACGTCCGGCGAAGTGCACGGTGTCGTGCACCGCCTTGAACCCGTACGTCTCGTAGTTGGCCCGCTGTGCGGGCATCGCGTCCAGGCCGACCGTGCGGTTCCCGGAGTGCGGGAACGCCGCCTTCCAGGTCGCCAGCCCGTGGCCCCGGCCGCGGAACTCCGGGTCGGTGAGGTAGTGGCCGAGGACGGCGTACCGGTCGTCGTAGTTGACGATGGAGACGGCCGCGACGGGACGTTCGCCGAGGCGGCCGATGAAGAAGCCGGCGGGGTCGGTCGGATGGAAGCAGGCCACGTCGCCGTCGCCGACGTTCCAGCCTTCCCCGTCCGCCCATTTCGCCACCTGGTACCAGTCCTCCAGGGTGGCGGTGGAAACGGTGAACGCGTCGTGGGAGTTCATGAAGCAGTGGTCCCTTCTGGTCCGGCCGAGCTCGCCGGGCCGGATGTGCGGAGGTGAGGGGGGTGCGGCGCTCACAGGCCGAGGGATCGCCCGATCATTTCCTTCATGATCTCGGTGGTGCCGCCGTAGATCGTCTGGACCCGGCTGTTGGCCCACTCCCGGGAGATCGGACTCTCCTTCAGATAGCCGTAGCCGCCGTGCAGTTGGAGCGCCCGGTTGGAGACCTCCACCTGGAGTTCCGTGGTCCACCATTTGGCCTTCGCCGCGTCGGCGGCCGACAGCCGGCCCGCGTTGATCTGCGTGACACAGTGGTCGAGGAAGACCCGGGCGATGGTCACCTCGGTGTCCATCGTCGCCAGCTGGAACCGGTTGTGCTGGAAGCTCCCGATGGCCTGCCCGAACGCCTGGCGTTGCCGCGCGTAGTCCAGGGCGTCCTCCAGCATCCGTTCGCAGGCGGCGACCGCGACCGTGGCGATGCTCAGCCGTTCGCGCGGCAGCCCGGTCATGAGGTAGGCCATGCCGGCGTGCTCCTTGCCGACCAGGTTGTCGGCGGGAACGCGGCAGCCGTCGAAGAACAGCTCGCAGGTGTCGCTGGCGTTCCAGCCGAGCTTCTCCAGCCGGTTGCCCCGGGCGAAGCCGGCGGCGCCCCGCTCCACGACGAACAGGCTCAGGCCCTGTCCGCCGCGCTGCGGCGCGGTGCGCGCCGCCACCAGGACGAGGTCGGCGTTCTCTCCGTTGGTGATGAAGGCCTTCTGGCCGTTCAGGACGTAGTGGTCGCCGTCCCGGACGGCGGTGGTGCGGATGTCGGCCACGTTGGATCCGGCGTCCGGTTCGCTGATCGCGATGGCCGCGACGAGTTCGCCGGAGCAGAGTCCGGGCAGCCAGCGCCGCCGCTGCTCCGGCGTCGTACGGACGGCGAGATAGGAGGCCACGACGTCGTTGTGGGCGACGAAGCCGGGCACGGTGACCCGCGCCCTGATGAGCTCCTCCGCGAAGACGGCCGGGTACCGGAAGTCGGGCTCGCCCCCGCCGCCGTACTCGGTCGGCACGTCCATGCCGAGGAGCCCGGCGGCACCGGCCTTCCGCCACAGCTCGCGGTCGACGATCCCCTCCTTCTCCCACCGGTCGTGGTGCGGAACGGCCTCGCGCTCCAGGAACGTACGGACCATCTTCCGGAAATCCTCGTGCTCCGCACCGTAGTGCGGGGTCACCTCGGGACGCTCACGCATGTCAGCGATTCCCCTTCCCGACCCGGTCGCCCCTCGGGGGCACGGGTCGCGCCGTCGGCTGCCAGAGCGAGAGCCCGCTCCGGTTCGAGCACCGCCGCGAAGTGGCCACCGGGGATCTCGACGCGGTGGCTGGGTGCGGTGCTGTGCTCCGCCCAGCCGGCCATCTGGGCGGGTGTCACATGGCGGTCGTCCCGTGCGGCGAGCAGGACCAGCGGGTGGTCGACGCGCAGCGTGGAGGTCTCGCGGCCGAACTGGCAGCGGATCTCCTCGTCCTGGCGCATCATCCGGACCAGGAGCCGCGTCATCGTGCTGTTGGACAGCAGCGCGGACGCGGTGCCGCCGTCGGCGACCATCTTGGCCAGCAGCGCGTCGTCGTCGAGGTCGCCGATGACGCTCTCGGGCTGGAGCCTGGGCGGCAGCGCCGCCGAGAGCACGGACCGCTCGGGCCGCTCCCCGAGTCTCTGCGCGACGGCCGCGGCCACCGACAGGCTCAGCGTCGCACCGAAGCTGTGGCCGAAGGTGGCCCAGCGCAGCCCGTGCCGCTCCGCGCGGGCCGCCCGCAGATCGGCCGCCACCTGGTCGGCCATGGCGGCGACCAGCTCCGGGTAGAGGGTGACGCGGGCGTCCCGGGCCCGGAGACCGCGTCCCGGCTGGTCGACGCCGACGATCTCCAGGGGCACGCCCTGGGGCGCCCGCCAGCCCCGGTACACCAGGGAGCTGGCGCCGGCGTGCGGGAAGCAGTAGAGCCGGACCGGGGTCTTCGGGGATGTCGCGCGGCTCATGCCCGTCCTCCTTCCGTGAACGCGGCGACGAGGTCGTCACCGATGCGGTCGGCGAGCATCAGCGTGGTCAGGTTGGTGGGGACGCTGGGCACCGAGGGGAAGACGGACGCGTCGACCACGCGCAGCCCTTCGAGGCCGTGGACCCGGCCGCGCTGGTCGACCACGGACATCCGGTCGGACGACGGCCCCATGCGGGCCGAACCGACGGCATGCCAGCCGGGGTTCATGATGTTCCGCACCCCGTTGCGCAGCACGACCTCGTTGCCGATCATCCGGTCGGTCCAGAACTGCGTCCGCTCCAGGCGCTCGGCGATGCCGGGCGCCCGCAGGATGCCCCAGGCCTTGCGCACGCCGTGCATGAGGCGGTCCACGTCCCGCTCGATCGTGCCCATGCCCAGCTCGATCACGGGCGGGGTGTCCGGGTCGGCGCTCTCGGCGAAGACCCGGCCCCGCGACTCCGGGCGCATCAGCATGACCGACAGGCCCACCGCCATCGGCGAGCCGAGGCGGTCGACGAACCCGGGGATCGTCGTGGACTCCACGTTGTTGAGCAGCCCCACCTGGACGTCGACGTCGTCGTCGTACCCGCTGGACATCCGCGCCGCGATCTGCCGCCACGGCATGCCGGGCCTGCACACGCCCGCCCCGGGCAGGGACCAGATGACCACCGAGGGGTGGTCGGCGAGGTTCTCGCCCACTCCGGGCAGGTCGGCGACGACGGGCACACCGAGGGCGGCCGCCAGCCGGGCGTCCCCGACGCCGGACCGCTGGAGGACGACCGGTGTGCCGACCGCGCCCGCGCACAGGATCACGTTCCGGGCCCGCACTTCGGTGCGGTGGCCGTCGTCGTCCACCAGGACCGCGCCGACGGCGCGCCGGCCCTCGAAGAGCACCCGGGTCACCCGGCAGCCGGTGCGCAGCTCCAGTTCGGGCAGTTTGCGTACGTCGGTGAGGTAGGCGGTCGCCGCGTCGACGCGCTCGCCGTCGACGGCGTTGGCCGGCACCGGGCCGACTCCGCGCTCGCCGCCGCCGTTCAGGTCGGGCAGGTCCTCGACGCCCATCCGCAGACAGGCGGTACGGAACGCGACCTCCAGTTCGTGCAGGTCGGCGGGGCCGGGCCGGCGGACGGGGATCGCGCCGCGGTCCCCGTGCGCCGCGTCGCCTGGGTGGTCCGCGTCGTTCTCGATCCGACGGTAGTACGGCAGGACCCGGTCCCAGCTCCAGTCGGGGTTGCCGCGCGCCACCCAGGTGTCGAAGTCCCTGCGCAGCGGGCGCATCGCGATCGCCCCGTTCACCGCGGAGGAGCCGCCGACGACCTTGCCCAGCTGGTAGGGGAACCGGGTCCACAGGGCGCGGCTCCGCGCCTCGCCGGCGGGGGAGCCGGACGCGCCGTCGGCGCCGACGAGTTCGTCCCACCGGGTGCTGGAGCGGAGGTTGGCCCGGTGGTCCCAGTTGAAGCCTTCCAGGATGAGGCGGTTGGCGTCCCGGAGGGGGTTGGTCTCCGCGCCCCCTTCCGGCTGGTCCCCGCCCGCCTCGACCAGCAGCACGCGCGCCCCGGCGGAGACCAGGCGGGCGGCGGTGACGGATCCCGCGGAGCCCGCTCCGACCACCAGGTGGTCCCAGAGGGTGTCGCCGGTGGGGTCGTGCGCCGTGCCGCTCATGCGGTGGCCTCCTCGAAGGGCCGGACGATCTCGGTGAAGTCCGCGATCGTCGCGTTCATGAACAGCCCCTCGATGACCTGCTGTTCGGCGTCCTCGTCGATGCCGAAGTCGGCGCGCAGCCGGGCGATGATCCGTACGGCGTGCAGCGAGTCGCCGCCCACGTCGAAGAAGCCGTCCTCGACGCCGAACTCGCTGTGCCCCAGCAGCTCCGCCCACAGCGCGAACAGCCGTTCCTCGACGGCGCCGCGCGGCGCGGTCCGCCCCTGGGTCTCGTCGCCGTCGCTCCAGGGCAGCGCCAGCGCGTCCCGGTCGATCTTCCCGTTCGCGGTCAGCGGGAGTGCGTCACGGGTGAGGTAGTGCGAGGGCACCATGTAGCCGGGCAGCACCGCCTCCATCGCGGTGCGCAGGGCCACCGGTTCGAGGACCGCCGGGTCGTCGCCGACGAGGTGGGCGGTCAGCTGCCGCTGTCCGGTACGGGGGTGGGCCTGGGCGGTGACCATCACCTGGCGCATGCCCGGCAGCCGGCCCAGAGCGGCCTCGATCTCGCCGAGTTCGACGCGATAGCCGTTGATCTTCACCTGGAAGTCCTCGCGGCCGAGGATCTCGATGTCCCCGCCGGGCAGGTACCGGCCGAGGTCACCGGTCCGGTAGAGCCGTTCGCCGGTCACCGGGTGGTCGATGAACCGCTCGGCCGTGCGTTCCGGATCGCTCCAGTAGCCCTGGGCCACGCCGACGCCGCCGATGTGGATGTCGCCCGTCACGCCCCTCGGGGACGGCTCCAGCCAGGCGTTGAGGACGTGCAGGGTCTGGTTGGCGAGCGGTTTGCCGTACGGGATGCTCGTCCAGTCGGCCGGAACCTCCCCGATCGGGTAGCACACCGACCAGATCGACCCCTCGGTCGCCCCGCCCAGGCTGATCGTCCGCATGCCCGGGACGCGCCGGCGGATCTGGCCGGGCAGCGCCACGGGGATCCAGTCGCCGCTCAGCAGGGCCAGCCGCAGGCTCCCGCCGTGTCCGGCGCCGTCCTGTTCGGCCAGGTCGGCGAGGGACTCGGTCCACAGCCGCATCGGGGCGGGCACGCTGTTCCAGACGGTGACCCCGTGCCGGTCCAGCAGCTCCGTCCAGTGGGCGACGTCGTTGCCGCGCCCGGCGGAGGGGACGACCACGCAGCCGCCCGCGCCCAGGATGCCGAAGACGTCGTAGACGGACAGGTCGAATCCGGCCGGGGCGAGGGCCAGGACCCGGTCCCGCTCGGTCACCTCGAAGCGGGCGTTGATGTCCTGCACGGTGTTCGCGGCGCTGCGGTGCGAGATCATCACCCCCTTCGGTTCGCCCGTGGAGCCGGACGTGAAGATCACGTACGCGAGGTCGTCGACGCTCTGCCGGCTCTCCAGCGGTCCGGTGCCGCACCGCAGTGTCGCCGGGTCGTCGGGGGTGACGACCCGGATGTCCTGGGGCCAGCTGAGCGATGCGCCCAGTTCCGCCTCGGTGACGACGGCCTTGGCCCGACATCGGTGCAGCAGGGAGCGGCGGCGCTCCTCGGGCAGTTCCGGGTCGATGGCGACGTACGCGGCGCCCGCGTGCAGAACGCCCAGGAGGGCGGCGATCTGCGCGGCGCCCGGCCGCATGGAGACGGCGACGAGCGTGCCCGGTTCCGCGCAGCCCTCCGAGCGGAGCCGTCGGGCGATCCGGTGCGCGTTCCCCTGGAGCGTCCGGTAGGTGACCTCGGTCCCGTCGGCGATCACGGCGACGGCGTCGGGGCGGCGGAGGGCGGATTCCTGCACCAGCTCGTGGAGGAGGCGCGGCGGGATGTCGGCGGCGGTCGCGTTGGCCGCGCGGCGCTCGGCGAGTTCGGCCGCGGGCAGGGGCACCGCGCCACCGGTCTGCTCCCAGACGCTCTCGTCGTCGGTGAGCCGGTCCAGGAGGGTCCGGTAGGCGTGGAACATGGCGTCGAGCGTGTCGTCGGCGAACAGCCCGTCGACCGCGTTCCAGTTGACGCTGAGGGCGCCGTCCTCCTCGAAGACCTGGTTCTCCAGCCAGACCTGGGGGGTCTGGCTCGCGCTGTGCGCCAGCTCGCCGAAGACGCTCAGCGGGTCGCCCTTGGCGCCGTCCTCGGCGCCGTCGAGGGTGCTGGTGAAGACCACCGGCATGGACACGTTGCGCCCGTCGCCCTGGCGTCGGGTCAGTTCACGCAGGACCCGCACTCCCCCGTACAGGGAGTGCTCCAGGTCGGCGAGCAGCCGGCTCTGCACCCGGGCGGCCCGACGCCCGAACGTCTCGTCGGACCGGCCGTCGACGGTGAGCAGGTTCGGGGAGAGGAAGTTGCCGACGATGCCGTCGGTCTGCGGGTGCAGCGGCAGCCGGTCGAACAGCGTGAGGGTGAGAGTGAACTCCTGCCGCCGCGACCAGGTGCGCAGCACCTCGGCGTAGGCCGCGAGCAGCAGGTTGGAGGGGGTGAGGCCGTGCCGGCGGGCCGTGGCCGACAGGGCGGCCCACCGGTCCTGGGGCAGGACGGCCCGGCGCAGGACGAAGGAGGGCGGGCCGATCTGCTCGGGGGCGGTGGCCGTGGGCAGGTCGGGGGCCGGGGGGATCTCGTCGAGGCGCGCCGTCCAGAAGTCGGTGGCGCGGCGGCCGGCCGGGCCGTCGCGGAGCTCTCGCTCGGCCAGGACGTGGTCACGGAAGGTGTGCTCGAGCGGGGCCGGGGACCAGGCGGGGTCGTCGTAGAAGCGCCGCCACTCCGCGAGGACGAGCAGCAGGCTGCGGACGTCGACGAAGAGCAGGTCGACGCTGACGTGCAGCCGGGTGCGGTGGCCGGGGAGGTGCGTGGCCCGGATGTCGAAGAGCGGCCAACGGCCGCTGGGCAGCACCTGGTTCTCCAGCTCGGCACGGACACGTGCCAGTGCCTCGTCCCGCTCGGCGTCGGACACCTCGCGCAGGTCGGTGACGGCGATGGCGTACGGGGGCGTCTCGGCGAGGACCCGCTGGGCTCCGTCGTCGTCGGTCACCGCGCGGAGCATGTCGTGGCGTTCGACGACCCGGCCGAGGGCGGTGGTGAGGCGGGGGACGTCCAGGGCGGGCCCGTCGAACTCGAAGAAATAGTGGCTGGAGACCCCGCCGAGCTCCAGACCTCTGTGACGGCCGATCAGGTATCCCTGCTGGATGTCGGTCAGCGGGAACGCGTCATGACGTTCCGCGGGACGCGATTCGGCCCGGGGCAGGTCCTGCGGGTGACGATTCAGCAACTCGGCAACAACGTCTTCCATGAATTCCACGCCTCTCTTCACCACGTGCGTCGAACAACCCCGATACCGTGGCGGGTCGCCGCACGAAGCATCAATACGGTGCCACCGCAGAACTGACCGAAGGACCTCTTCGGTATCACCGAACGGTCAAGAGACATGCAACACAACGGTGTTGACCGGCCCATGAATTCCCCCTCATGATTTCGCCATGGAAAATCCGACCCCCTCTCCTTCCAGCGGAAAACGCCTACTCGTCGCCGCTACCGGTTCCATTGCGACGCCGTCGCTGCCGTCGTATCTCGGCTTCCTGCGGGAGCGTCTGGACGTCACCTGCACCGTGCTGCTCACGCCGGCCGCCACGTCGTTCCTGTCGCCGCAGACGGCGGCGCTGTTCGCGGAGCGGGTGGTGAGCGGCGAGTCGCCGGACGACTGGCCGACCGACAAACCGTCCCGGCTGGCGGCCGACCACGACATCCTGCTGGTGCTGCCGGCGACGGCGAACACGCTGGCCATGGCCGCCGCGGGGGCCGCCCCCAACCGCCTCGGCACAGTGATCCTCGCCATGGCCTCCCCCGTGGTGTTCTTCCCGGTCATGGGCGCGCGCATGTGGGAGAAGCCGGCCGTGCGGCGCAATGTCGCGCAGCTGCGGGAGGACGGGTGCGCAGTGCCGGAGCCCGTCTGGCACGAGGGTTTCGACCCCGGGACGGGCAACCGCTCCAGCCATCCGTCGCTGCCCTCGCCCGAGCAGGTGGCCAAGCTCGTCGCCGAGCTGCTGGCCACACCGGAGAATCACCGACGAACGGAGGTGTCGTGATGGCGGAGGAAATTCCGACGATGTACGAATGGGTCGGCGGCGCGGAAACGCTGGAACGGCTCACCGAGGAGTTCTACCGGCGGGTACGCAAGGATGAACTCCTGGCCCCGCTCTTCCAGTACATGACGGACGATCATCCGCAGCACGTGGCGACCTGGCTCGGTGAGGTCTTCGGGGGTCCCGCGACCTACACCGAAGAACTCGGCGGGTTCCGGCGCATGCTGAAGAGCCATCGTGGCCGGGAGATCCAGCCGGAACAGCGGCAGCGCTGGGTGACGTTGATGCTGGAGGCCGCCGACGAAGTCGAACTGCCCGCCGACTCGGAATTCAGGTCGGCATTCGTCGCGTACATCGAATGGGGTTCCCGCCGGGCCATGGCGAATTCCCAGCCCGACGCGCCGCCCTCGCGACGGGAGACCGTTCCGGTCTGGGGCTGGGGCCAGTCCCCGCCCGGCAAGGCCTGACCGGCGCCGGCCGGAGCCGGTCCGCGAGCCGGGCGTGCCGTCCCCGCGGGGAGGGCACGCCCGGCCTGCGTGGGGGGCCGGGCAGGGCCTAGGGCCTGCTCCGGACCACCGCGGTCGCCGCGAGCGCGGCGACCAGGTAGACGACGGCTCCGGCGCCGAACGCCCAGGCGTAGCCGACGACCACATCGGCCTGGGCCGCGGCCACCGCCATCAGGGCGGCCAGGCCCACCGTGGGCCCCAGTTCCATCGCGGTGTTCATCACCCCGCCCGCCAGTCCGGCCTGGTGGGCGGGGACGTTCGTGGTGGTCAGCACGGCGGAGCCGGAGAAGATGAAGGACGTGCCCCCCGCCAGCAGGACCGCGCCCGGCATCAGCCCGAGGGCGAACGACGTGTCGGGGCCGATGCCGGTGAGCAGCGCCAGTCCGACGGCGCCGGCCACCAGTCCGGCGATGGTGACGGCTCCCGCGCCGTGCCGGCCGACCGCCCGCCCGGCCAGTTGGTTGGCGACGATCAGGGCCAGGGTGAAGGGGACGAACGCGCCGGTCGTGGCCAGGGTGGACCAGTCCTGCTGTTGCTGGAGGTAGAGGGAGAGCAGGAAGGTCACCAGGCCGGTGCCCGCCGCTGCCAGCAGGATGCCGACGAGGCCCACCAGCCGGCGGGGCTCCACGGTGAAGCCGGGCGGCAGGAGCGGGTCCCGTACGCGCCGCTCGACCAGCAGGAACAGGACGAGCAGGACGGCCCCGATCGCGAGGGGCACGAGGACGCGGGGCGAGCTCCACGGGTGGTCGCCGCTGAGGATCAGGCCGTAGCTGCCGATCGAGATGCCCAGCGTGGCGAGGAGCGCCCCGGCCGGGTCGAGTCCCGGCGGGGCGGCCGAGGCGTCGGCGGGGTCGGCCGGGAGCAGTCGGCGGGTCAGCAGGAGCGCGACCACGGCGACGAGCACCGGAACGGCGAACATCCAGCGCCAGGAGACCCAGGTGGTGACGGCGCCCGAGGTCAGCGTGCCGACCGCGGCGCCGAGGACGGACACGCCGCCCCAGCTCGCCATGGCCCGGCCGAAGGCCGCGGGTTCGCGGAAGACGGCGCGCAGGACGGCGAGGGCCGCCGGTGCGGTGAGCGCCGCGCCGAGGCCCTGGCTGAACCGGACGGCGACCAGCGCCTCGAACGAGGGGGCCCAGGCCGCCGTCGCGGACGCGAGGCCGAACAGCACGAGGCCCAGCACGAACATCGGGCGGCCGCCGTACCGGTCGGCCAGTCGGCCGCCGAAGAGCAGCAGACCGCTGTAGGGGAGCCCGTACGCGGCGTTGACCAGGACCAGGTCCGCCGCGCTCAGGCCGAACTCCCGGCCGATCGCGGGCAGCGGCACCGCGATCAGCGTGATGGTGAAGATCAGGGTGGCCTGGACGACGGCGAGCATCACGAACGCGAGTCCGGCCGGGGATCCGGTGCCCTTGCCGGGGGCTCGGCCCTCGCCCCCGGGGCCGTCGCCGGAGCCCACCGGTCCGGCCGCCGGTGTTCTCGGGGGCAGGGTGGGTTCGGTCAGGGGCTGGGTGGGGTCCATCGCAGGTCTCTCCTCTGGGGCCCGTCGGGCGTCGGTGACTCGGTGGGCATGTCCGTCCGGCCCCGTCAGGCCGTGGTCCGGGCGGCCGCCCGGACGGCCAGCGCGACGTCCTCGTCGACCAGTCCGTGGTTGAGGGCGAACGCGGCGGCGGATCCCATACCGGCGGAACTGACCACCAGGGCACGGGGATCCACGACGTTGCCGACCGCCCACACCCCGGGCACGCTGGTGAGGCCGGAGCGGTCGGTGGCGATCCACCCGTCGGCTCCGCGCTCGCAGCCCAGCGCGGTGAGCAGTCCGTCGCGCGGCACCATGCGCGGGACGACGAAGACCGTGCTGCGGGCGACGCCGCTGGCCTCGGCGAGCTCGACCCCGCGCAGCCGGTCGTCCTCGACCACGAGCCGCTTGACGGTCCCCTCGATGACGGCCACCTGCCGGGCGCCGAGGGCCGTGCGGTCGTCGTCGGTCAGCTCCAGCCCGTGCCGGAACAGCACGACGTCGTCGGACCACTGACGCAGCAGCAGGGCGTGCCGGACCGCGCCGGGGCTGGTCCCGAGGACGCCGAGCGGCTGGTCGCTGACCTCGTAGCCGTGGCAGTACGGGCAGTGGAGCAGGTCCTTGCCCCAGCGCTCGCGGACGCCGGGGATGTCGGGGAGTTCGTCGCGCAGGCCGGTCGCCACGATCACCCGGCGGGTGCTCAGCACCACGCCGCCGACGAGGCGGACGGTGAAGCGCGGCGCGTCGTCCTTGCCGTCGCGCTCCACGTCGTCGACCTCGCCCTGTATGAACTCCGCCCCGTACCCGGCCACTTCGGCCCGGCCGGTCTCCAGGAGCGCGCTCGGCGCCATCCCGTCGCGGGACAGGAATCCCTGCATGTGCGCGGAGGGCGCGTTGCGCGGCGCCCCCGAGTCGACGACGACCACCCGGCGGCGCGCCCGCGCCAGGACCAGCGCGGCGTTGAGGCCGCCGGCCCCGGCACCGATCACGACGACGTCGATGCCGTCCTCGTGGGTGAAGCCGTTCCGCGATCCGTTCTCGGACATGTCCGCCCCTCTCGTCTCACTTTTCCTGCCCGCGCCTGCTCCCGCGATCAGCACGCACAGGGTGCGATCGGCCCCCGCAGCGGGACAACGTTTGTTGCCGTTTCCGCAACGACCCGGTGGAATGGGCGATATGAAGCAATCACCTGCCATCTCCCAGGTCCTCGACGAGGTGGGTCCCCGGTTACGCCGGTTGCGCACGCAGCGCGGCGTGTCGCTGACCGCGATCGCCGAGGCGACCGGGATCTCCAAGAGCACGCTGTCCCGGCTGGAGTCGGGGCAGCGCCGGCCGAGCCTGGAGCTGCTGCTGCCGATCGCCCAGGCCCACCAGGTCCCCCTGGACGAGCTGGTGGGCGCTCCGGAGGTCGGCGATCCGCGGATCAGGCCCTCGCCCCGGAGCGTCAACGGCAACACGGTGCTGCCGCTGACCCGTCAGCCCGGTCCGCTCCAGGCGTTCAAGATGGTGCTCCCGGCCACCCGCAAGACGCCCGACCTGTGCAACCACGAGGGCTACGAGTGGCTGTACGTCCTGTCCGGCACGCTCCGGCTGCTGCTGGCCGACCACGATCTGATGCTGGGTCCGGGTGAGGCGGCCGAGTTCGACACCCGGCTGCCGCACTGGTTCGGCACCACCGGGGAGGGCCCCGTCGAGGTGCTCAGCCTCTTCGGCCGGCAAGGGGAGCGTATGCACGTACGGGCCCGCCCCCGGGAGGGAAGCCGCCCGGCCCGTTGAGGTCCGCGGCGAGCATGTCGGTCACCTGCTCCCCCGCCGTGTGCGGGAACAGATGGTCACCGGGGAGGATCCGCACCCGGCAGTGCCGCCGGGTGTGCGCCTGCCAGCCCGCGAGCCGCGCCCGGTCCGCCGACGCGTCGCCCCGGCCGCCGAGGGCGGTGATCGGGCAGTGCAGCACGTCCTGGGCGCGGGCCCGGTAGGCCTCGGCGATGGCGAAGTCGGCCCGCATCAGGGGCAGTAGTCTGCCGATCGCCTCCGGGTCGGCGAAGGTCCTGCGGGCGGATCCGTAGAGTTCCCGGACCCGTTCGAGGAACAGCTCGGGCGGCAGTCGGCTCAGCTCGTCCGCCCCGGCCCCCGCGCGGGGCGCCCCCTGCCCGGACACGTAGAGCCGCTCGGCGACCCGGTCGTGGCGCCACTCCAGGCGGGCCGCGATCTCGTACGCCAGCAGCGCGCCGAGCCCGTGCCCGAACAGGGCGAACGGCCGGTCGCAGAACCGGGTCACACAGGCGGTCAGGTCCCGCAGCAGTGCCTCGGTTCCGGCCACCGGGCGCTCGTGGGCCCGAGAGCCCCGGCCCGGCAGCTCGACCGGGGTGACCACGATCGAGGGGGCGAGCTCCCGCGCCCAGGCCTCGTACATCCGGGCCGAGGCCCCGGCGTACGGCAGACAGAACAGGCGTACCGACAGATCCGTCATCACGCGCCCGCCCCGGCGCAGGGCCGCCGTCGCACCTGCGCCGGCAGGCCGGCCCGGAAGGGGGAAAGGTGTTCCGTGCCTGGCTCTCGGGTCTTCGTGGACATGCGCTGCCACCCTTTCGGTTCGCCGGGACGACTACGACCTCCGGGGTGACGGACACCGACCGTGCCAGGCCCCCGCACGGCCCGGCTGACCGTACCCGTGCGGAATGATCGCTCCTCAATACGGTGGATCCGCAGAATCGACCGAAGGGCCATCGCGTGCTGGCCGAAGTCCGTATCTCCGACAACGGTGCAGGCGCGCGGCGTGTTAGCGTCCGGACAGCACGCAGCGCAACGCTCACCCGGCTCGGCCCAAAAGGCTGGAAAGGGTGGTCTCCAGGCTCTCGTCTTTACTGTCGAACAGGGGGATGCAAGCGGTGTCCAGGGAGTTGTTCGGACGGAATCAGGAATTCCGGATTATCGAGGAGATGCTCGACTCCGCATTGGCGGGCGAGGGAGCATCCGCCCTGGTGGAGGGCATCATCGGGACCGGGAAGACCACCCTGCTCCGATGGTCGGAGGGGCAGGCCCGACAGCGGGGCATGCTGGTGCTTTCGGCCACCGCCGCCCCCACGGAACGCCGCTTTTCGATGGGTATCGTTCATCAGCTGTTCAGCTGTCTGGAAAAGGCGGGAGTTCCCTCGGCCCCGCCCGGACAGTACACATCGCGCCATCCGGCACAGGTCGACCCGCAATATCTGCAGCTCTCCGATCTGTACAAGGTAATGAGTGCGACATCGGAGCGCATCCCGATTCTGGTGACGGTCGATTGCATTCAGTGCGTCGATCGGGATTCTCTCTTATGGCTGGGATTCCTCTTGCGCCGGATCGAGAACATTCGCGTGGTGTTGCTGGCGAGCCAGCGCCGGGGGGAACCGGCCGGCGACCAGAACCTTCTGGTCGAGTTCATGGAGAGCATCCGTCCCGACCGGCATCTGCGCCTGGAGGACCTCGGCCCGAGTGCCGCGTCCCGTCTGGTCGACGCGCTCGGCAGCTGCGTCCCGGGCCCCGCGGAGACCCTCATCGCGGACAGCGGCGGCAATCCGTATCTGCTGACCCAGCAGATACTGGCCACCCACAGTGCGGAGCAGTCGGGCGACGGCGTCCGGTACGACTCCGCGGCGGACCTCCCGATCAGGCTCCGGGCGGTCAAGGACCGGGTGTTGAGCCTGCTGCGCCGGCTGGACCGCGACGGTCTGCGCGTCGCGCACGCCGTCAGCGTCGTCGGCGGTTCGGCGATGACCGCCGAACTCATCGGGGAACTCTGCTCCTTGTCCGTGGAGGAGGCGTCGCGCAATCTGGAGCAGCTGGCCGAGTGCGGCATCCTGCACCCGACGAGCCTGGTCTTCCGCCACCCCGTCATCGCGCGGCTCCTCTACCTCGACATCCCCCGCTCGCACCGTGCCGTGCTCCACCAGCAGACCGCCCGGTGCCTGTACCACCGCAGGTTCGGCCCCGCCGACATCACCCCGCACCTCGTGCAGGCGGCCGCCCTCGACGAACCGTGGATGGCCACCCTGCTGCTGGACGCCGCGCAGAAGCTGCTGCCGGGGGACGCGCCCACCGCCCTCGAACACATCGAGACCGTGGAGCGTCACGGCGTCCCGGAGCAGCTGGCCCCGCGCATCGCCGAACTGCGGGTGCTCACCCTCCTCGAACTGGACCTCCCCGGATCCGTGCCGGCGCAGTACGCGCTGCTCCGGCTCGCCGCGGGCCACCGGGAGCTGGCCGCACGTGCGCACCGGCTGGCCGACACCCTGATCCGCCTCGGCGAGCCGCAGGAGGCCCGTCAGGTGCTCAACAGCGTCCACGACCGGGTGCGGGACCAGGACGCCGCCGCGGCGGCCCGGCTGAGCCGGCACCTGGCCCATATCTGTATGGACGACGGTGCGTGCGCCGACGCCCCGCGCGGACTGGAGCGTCTGGAGAGCGTCATCCTGCGCCGCATCGCGAAGGGCGAGTCGGCCGCGGCCGCGCGCCGGCTCTGCCGCATGTGTCTCGCCACGCCCCGCACCCCCTACGGTTCGCCTTCCTGGTACTACGCGCTGCTGGGGCTGATCTGGGCGGGCGACTTCGACGAGGCCCAGAGCCACATCGACGCGGAGGTGCGCCTCGCGATCAAGGAGGGCGCGGTGGCCCGCGTCGCCGAGGCTCGGGCCGTCCGCGCCCTGCTGCACATGCACCGGGGCCTGCTCACGGAGGCCGGGCGGGACGCCCGGCTGGCACTCACCGCGCTGCGGCGGATCGACGCGGACGCCCACCACATGGGCGCCCTGGCCCGCAGCGTGCTGATCGACGTGGCCGTGGAGAAGGACCAGCTCGCCGAGGTGTCCGAGCTGCTGGACGTCCAGGTGCCGCCGGCCGGGCAGCCCGCCGCCTGGTGGCACCTGCACCTCGCCCACAGCGCCGCCCGCGCCCTGGGCCGGCTGGGTCACTCGCGCCAGGCCCTGGCCCTGGTCACCTACTGCGAGCAGGAGCTGGGCCGCCGGGGGATCAGCAACCCGGCGGTGCTGCCGTGGCGTTCGACCAAGGCGCTGATCTGCGCCGGTCTGGGCAATCTGCCCGACGCCCGGCGGCTGGCCCGGCGGGAGGCCGACCTCGCCCTGCGGTGGGGAGCCCCGTTCGCCCAGGGCAGGGCGCTGCTCACGCTGGCCGCCGTGTCTCCCGTGGGTGACGTGCTGCGGCTCAACCGTCGCGCGGTCGACCTCCTCGACGTGGAGGAGGCCCCACTGCTGTACGCGCAGTCGCTGTACGCGACGGGGCACGCCTATCAGCAGGGCGGATCCACCGCCCGTGCCCGCGAGTTGCTGCACCGGGCCAACGAGGTGAGCATCGCCCTGGGCGCGGACGGGCTGGTGGAGCTGGTGCAGAAGGCGCTGCGCGACGCGGGCGGCCGGCCGGACCCCCGCAAGGCGTCCGCGGAGGCGCTGCTGACGCCTTCGGAGCGCCAGGTCGCCAAGCTGGCCTCCCAGGGGATGAGCAACCGGGACATCGCCCGGTTGCTCCAGGTGAGCCTGCGCAACGTCGAATCGCATCTCACCCACTGCTACCGCAAGCTCCGGATCAGCGGCCGGGGCGAGCTGAGCCGGTTCCTGTCGGCCGAGGAGGGCGCGGCGGGCTCGACGCTCCTGCACCCTCAAGCCGCGGCCGGACACCGCCGTCACCGGCAGTCCGCCTGACGCCGGACGGCCGGCCCGGAGTTCCGGCAGGCGCATGACCCCGTCGTGGCCGTCGACCGGGGGGAACGTCTCCCAAATCAGCGTCCAAGGCAGCGGTGACCGGCGGAATTCGGACATCTCGGTGCGCTGTGCGGTGGGGCGGGGAGGCCCGGCCCGCCGAGGATCGGAGAGATCCCTGCGTCCTTGATAACGTCGCCCCCGCGGCTGCGGACTTCTTCCCCCGACCCAGCCGTACGGGGTGGGCACGGGGACCGGGCGCGGCAGGACGAAGAGGGCCGACAGATGAGCCTTGCACAGGTGCACTACACCTCCCCCGCGCCGGGGGACGCGGAGTCGGCGGGCCGGTTCACGGCGGTCGGGCCCGGGGTGTCGGGGGCCCTGCTGGCCGAGATCGAACCCCTGGTGCGCTACGAACTTCCCGGGGGCGTACCCGACCGGCCGTCCGACGGCGAACTGCGTTCGCTGCCGCAGGCGTTCGGATATGCCGTGCTGTCCGACGGCAGTCGGCTGGTGGCGCGTTCGGCTCCGGTACGCGACCCGGGCGGCTCGGGCTCGGGTGTCCGGTTCCATGCGCACGCGGTGCATCTGCCGCCGGGGGTCCCGCTGCCGGGCGACCGGCTGCCGGTCGAGGCGTGGCGCTCGCCGCACTGGGCGGCGGTGACGCCCGGCGGGGCGATACCGGACCCGCTGACGCTGCCGCCGGGCCCGGCGGCGGTCTCCGAGGGCCTGGACGACTTCGCCGTGTCCCGCGGCCCCTGGCTCGCGGCGGTGCTGGCGGATCTGCGCCGGGCGAGCGAGGGCGAGGAGGCCGGCGGGCGACCGGTGGTGCTGGTGGAGCGGCAGTGCGCGGATGTGGCCCGGTGGCTGGGCCTCGCGTCGGTGACCCTGCCCAGGGAGTGCGCGGAGCGGCTGACGTTCACCACGTACACCCGGCGGCCGGGGAGTTCGGCGGCACGGGTGGTGGGGGTGCTGCCCGAGGACGCGACGGCGGCCCGAGCGGCGGGGCTGCGGGTGCACGCATGCACGGGGCAGGCCCCGGCGGGCGGTACCGAGGACGTATGGGCGGCGACGGCGGCCCGGGTCTGGCGGAGCCGGTCGCCCGAGCTGTTCCGCGAGGCGCGCGAACTGCCCGGGGAGCCTTTCGCCGCAGGGCCGTTGGCCGTGGTGGCCCTGTGCGCGGGGGTCATGCTCGGGCCGGACGGCCGGGCAGCGGGCGCCGGTTGGGCCGCCGAGCGCCCCTACGCGCTGGACGCCAAGCGCACGGGCCAGTTGGTCGAGGCCCTCACCTCCCCCGGCATCGACGACCGTACGGGATCCGAGTTCGACGCGGCCGGAAGGCTGTTCGGCGCGCTGGAGGGCCGTTGCCCGGCCTCGGTCACCGCGCCGCTCGCGGCGATGCTGGTCACCGAGGCGGTACGGGGCGGCAACGGCTCGCTGGAACTGCCGCGCCGGGACGCGTTCGCGGGTCCGGACGGGGCGGCCGTCGCCGGGGTGCTCGGGCCGGAGATCCTGACCGAGCTGGCCGACACGACCGGCTCGCGCTCGGTGGCGCGGACCGTGCAACTGCTTCGGGTGGCCCGGCTGCTGGGCGTGGACGGTACGGAGCTGCTGCCGGGCGTCGTGGACCGGCTGGCGCCCGCGCTGCTGACGGAGGCGGTCCGCGAGGACGCGGATCGGCCGGCGGAGCACGAAGGCCCTCCGGTCTTCGCTCCGGCTCTCCTGGAACTGCTGGACGAGCAGTTCGAGGTGCGGACGGCGCTGCTCGGCGCGCTGGACCGCATCGCGCCGCAGGACCCGGGGGCGGTGGCCCGCTTCCTGGAGCGGGTCACGCTGCCCTTCACCGGTACGCAGGCGCTGCCGCATCTGCGGATGTGCGCCGAGGTGCCGGAGGCGATGGCGACGCTGGGCGGTGACCGGGCGGCAGTGTGGCACCGGGTACTGCGCGCGGCCGGCCTCTCCCCCTTCGCCGAGCCCCTGATCCTGCGCACGGCGGTGGGCCTGGTCTGGGAGGACCGGGCCCCCACCGTGGAGGAGGCCCGGATGCTGCTGGAGGCGGCGACCTCGGACGCGCACCGGGCGGCCGGTACGTGGGCCCGCCTGGTCGACGCGGCACTGGGCGCACCGGCGGACGCGGAGGACGCCACCGCGCTCGCCCACGACCTGCTGCGCGGCTTCCCGCAGGAGATCGGCGGCCGGGAGCGGGCCGCGCTCCAGCTCCTGGACCTCTGCCGTGCCCTGCGCGCGGGGGCGCCCGAGCCCGGCTGGGCGGAGCAGGTACGCACGCTCCGGGACCGGGCGCAGCCGGTCGAACCCGCGGTGCGGGACCGGGCGTTCGCCTCCCTGGTCGAACGCCTGCTGGCCCCGGACCGGCCGGGAGCGGAGCTGTACGACTTCGTCCAGGGCGACGACGCGGAACTGATCGCCGCCTACGACCGTGCGGCCCGCTCGGAGCCGACCCGCGCCCGGCTGCGCACCCAGCCCGCCTACACGGCGGACTGCTTCACGGTCTGGACCGCCCACCCGCACGCGGGCTCCGCCTGGACGGCCACGGCCGCCGCCCTCCTGGACGAGGTGCTGCGCCCGGCCGTGCGCACGATGACGGCCGAGGCCGTCGCGGAGGTGGAGGAGACGGTGGGGCGCACCGGCAGCAGCGGCCGGGCGGTCGCCTTCCGCGACTGGAACAGGTCGAGCGCCCTGGGCCGGCTGGGCCGCCGGATCGCGGGCCGGGTGCGGCGGGGCTGACCCCGATCCGGGGCGGACCGCCCGGCCTCGCGCCTGTCTCAAAGTCGCACATGCATACGGTGCCCCTGTGCACCCGGGACTAGGTTGGCACCCCGGGGGGCGGCTCCGCCCTGCGGCGCTCAGACCAGCCGTTCATGGGGGAACCGTGCTGACCTTCGACGATGTGGTGAACGCACCCGTCAGCAAGCTCAAGTTGGCTGCTGACGACTGGGGCACCATGGTGACCAGACTCGAGAGACTCGCCGAGGATGCCCGCAACGGCATGAAGGCGAAGGCGACCAAGGCCCGGTGGGAAGGTGTCAACGCCGGTGTCACCAAGGGGTTCGTCGGAAAGACGGCAGCGGAGTTCGACGACGCCGTGTCCCAGGCCAGGGGCATCAAGTCCCTGTTGGCGGACGCCTACACATCCTTCGCGTACGCCAAGAAGACCTTGCTCGGCATTCAGGACGTAGAGGGCCCCGCGGCCGGTGTGGTGGTCACCGCGAGGGGCAAGGTGGTGGCCCGACACGATCTGGAGGACGACCACACCGCGCGTCGGGATCCGGACTATCCGGAGGCGCTGAGCAAGCAGAAGGCGGCGGTCGCCTCCTGGCAGCGGAAGGTCGACCGGATCGTCGAGGACTGCTCCGACGCCGACGAGTCCTTGAAGCGCGCCCTCGAAGCGAACATGAAGAGCGAGCACGACTTCAGCAAGCCCGCGTACAAGACCCTCGACGCGGAGCAGGCGGGTCACGCGGCAGAGCTGTTGAAGACGGTCACCGGAGAGGGCGGCACAGCCCGGAACCTCGAGGCGCTGCGCAAACTCGAGGACATCATCGACGACAACCGCGACGACCCCGAGTTCGCCACCGCCTTCTACCGCAGGCTGGGCGCGGACGGAACGCTGGAGGCGCTCACCCGGATGTCCCTGGACTCCACGTCCCTCGGTCCGGCGGGAGCGGACCGCGTGGGCATGGTCCGCAACATCCAGAGCGACATGGGGGCGATGCTGGGCCTGGCCACCACGCCGTCGGTACCGAACCATCTGGACGCCGCCTGGACCTCACAGCTCCTCCAGGCGGGCCGCAAGGAGATCGACGTCTCCGGGTTCGCGGGCGTGGGAGCCAAGGTGTACGGCTACCAGGCGCTCGGCGCGCTGCTGCGGGAGGGCACCTACGACCAGGCGTTCCTGACGTCGGTGGGCCGGGACATGATCGCCATGGACAAGAAGGACCCCGAGATCTGGTCCCGGAACCTGCCGTACAACCAGGACATGGCGATCAACCTCGGCACAGACGGGGGGAAGGGCTTCAACCCGGTCACCGGCCTCATGGACGCCATGAGCAGGCACCCTGCGGCGGCGGCGGAGTTCTTCAACGAGAACCTGCGGTCGGACACCAACAACGACGGCATCGTCACGCTGCTCGACGTGGAGACCGGCGGCAAGGACGCACAGAGCGTGGTGGACTACATGCTCGACGAGAAGCCTGCGGACGACTGGTACGACACGACGGCCGAGAGCGGCACCACGCTCGGCCAGAAGGCCATGGGCAACGCCCTGGAGGCAGCGGTCACGGGCCGCGTCCCCGGCGACGACGACGCACCGCCGGTACGCCACTCCGAGGACATGAGCGGTGTCATGGAGAAGGTCGTGGAGAAGATCGGCACGAACCCGGAGCTCGTATCGGCCAAGGCGGGCGACCCGCCAGGCCCGCTGAGCGCCCTGGCCCCGCAGTTCGGCAACATGGCGGCGGAGTACATGCCGGACCTCCAGGCGACCGCCGAGAACGCGGCGGGCCAGATCAAGCCGTTCGGCGAACCGGCGCAATTCGAGAAGCACTTGATGACGAGGTTCCTCGGCTCGGTCGGCCAGGACCCTGACGCCTACGGTGCGATCACGCATGCTCAGCAGGCCTACACAACGGCACTCGTGGGCGATGCGTTCCGCCATCCCGAGCGGCATGCGGACATGGGCGAGGCGATTCGTAACGCGGTCCATCCGGGCGGGGAGATCGCAGGAATGATGGCGGAGGCGCGGGCGCACGCGACCATCGAACTGAAAACGCACGAGAATGATGAGTACAACAAGGGCGTCGAGGACAACGCGAAGTGGACGAACCGGGTCATCGACCTAGTCGGCGCCAAGTACCTCGAAATGCTGCCCGTGGGTGGGGACGCTGTCACCTGGATCCAGGAGGACATCACTCAAGCGGTAGTGGATTCGGCACAGAATGACGATCTCGATGAGGCCGCACTCGCATCAGGGAAGGACTACACGGCAGCAGAGAAGTCCACCAGAATAGCGGCAGAATCGGCGGTCGTCACCGCAGGA
Organism: Streptomyces sp. NPDC020884; assembly: GCF_044333935.1. NCBI lineage: Bacteria > Bacillati > Actinomycetota > Actinomycetes > Kitasatosporales > Streptomycetaceae > Streptomyces > Streptomyces sp. NPDC020884. The sequence goes on from NZ_JBIRRY010000006.1 coordinate 318,004, forward strand.
AAAGCAGCCGGCCTGACACCTGATCAGTACAACGACTACAAGGGTTCCGCCGCCACGGCAACCGCAAGCGCGCACTCCATCGGGCGCGACATGGTAGAAGAAACCCGCCCCTGAGGGAGTATCCGCATGCACCGGCCCACGAGAATCATGGCATCACTGGCGCTCTCGCTCACCTTGCTGGGCGTCACGACCGGATGCTCCGAAGAGACGAAGAAGACTGCCCCGGCACTGCCGAATCAATTCTGCTGGAACGCATTCGACGGAGCGGCGGTGCAACCCCTGATACCCGTGGGCGAAAAACTGAGCCAGGATGTCGATCCCTTTCAGTTCGATGAACATAATTCGTCCGTGAGTTGCATCCTGTACGTCGATGGTGACTACGGATTCCGCGCCTTCGCCAATTTCGAGGACGAGGAAGAATTCATCGACTGGAGCTCATGGTCCGCGCACAAGCCGGACTCGGTTCGCACCGGAGAAAAGGGTATCGCCTGGGACACGGGCGCAGCCTCGTACGTGCCTTGCAGGCCCCTCCCCGGCACGGGCCCCTCGACCGGGAAGTTCGTCGAGCTTCGGATCCATGTGAGCCGCGCAAGCACCCAGAACGGGCGCAAAACCCTCCCCGCCCTCCTCAATCAATTCACCTCCTTCGCCCAGAAGGAACTCAAGTGCGCATGAGCTGACCGCACCCGCCGCTCAGTGAGCGTTTTCCAACCTCACGCTGATGAGTGGTGAAGGACGAGGACGGCCTTCACGACATCGGTGACTCGGTTGGTGCTGCAGCGGAGCTTCGGGCAGACCAGCACGCTCCCAGCACCGTCACGCAGCCTGGTGCAGGCGAGTGCGCTTCGTCGTCGCGGACCGGCGAGCGTCACGGTGAGGTGTCAGAGCGGCGCTGTACGGTTATAACCGCGTTGAGAAAGTGGAGAGTTGGACGAGGGAGATGGGGGCGGAGCCGTGGGGGCCGTGCGTCGTGCGGGGAAGGGTGCCGCCGGAGTGGCCGCGGTCGTGTTGCTGCTGGTGGGGTGCAGTGGCGGCGGGAGCGACGACGGGCAGAAGCCCGAGGGGCAGGAGCGTACGGCCACGACGGGCGCGGCGCCCACAGAGGAGCGGAAGCCCCGGGTGGAGGTGCCCGCCGCCTTCGACGGCACCAAGGGGTGGGCCGTGGAGTCGTCGGAGAAGCTCAGCCGTCCCGTTTACGCGCCGCACGCCAAGGAGGTCCTCTTCCTCAAGAACGCCCGGGACGGCAGGTCCACGCAGGTAGTGGCGCGGGATCTGCGGACCGGTGTCGTGCGCTGGACCGGCGCGCCGGTGGAACTGTCGGCGTCGGGGCAGGACGGCTCGGTGAACGGCGAGGTGACGCTCCTGCTGACCTCGAAGGACGAGACCGACTACGCGGTGGTGAAGTTCTCGGGCGAGACGGGCGGCGACGGGGCGTCCAAGTCCCGCGACATCACGCGGCTCAACGTGTTCCCGGCCGGCGGTTCGGGCGAGGTCGAGGCCGACCGTACCTTCGAGTTCCCGCACAAGGGCGAGTTCTTCGCCGCCCAGGACAGCGGCGGCGTGGTCCACACCTCCACTCAGCCGCGGGGCACGGAGGCGAAGCTCGCGTCGGTGGACGTCACCACGGGCGAGCAGACCACCTACACGACGCGCGAGCTCGCGGCCCCGAAGGGGGTCGCACGCTGCACCCAGTGGCGGTCCGCCGGCCCGCGCGAGTGCGACAAGCGGGCCCACGTCTTCGGCGTCTCGCCCCAGGGGCCGCTGGCCTCCGCAGACGCCTCCTCCTTCTGGCTCGGCGGCGGAAACTGGCACAGCGGCCAGAACGAACCGTCCGACGCCGGACAGGGCATCTTCGGGTTGGTGGAGCCGAGCTACCTCGGCGGCGTGATCGTCGCGGACTGGTCCGCCGGGAAGCAAGGCACGATCCGCCGGTACGAGGTCCGCGACCCCGGCACCGGCAAGGTACGGGTCACCGTCCGCTGCGAAGGAAAGCCCGTCGGCGCGGACAGCAGGCCGCCCGCGCCGACCTTGTCCGGCGGCCGCTACGTCCACGCGGGCCCCGTCGTGCTGGATCTGCGCGAGAACAAGGGCTACTGCTTCGAGGACACCGAGGACCGCAAGAGGGTCACGTTCACGTCCGTGGACGCCGAGCGTCGCATCGCCTACGGAACGGTCCCGGCCGACCGCTCCAGCCGCCCCCCGCTCCCGGTCGAGGTCGACCTGGCCGCCGACAAGGTCACCCCGCTCGGCCCTGACGTCGAGCCTCCCACCTGGGTCGCCGAGGGCGTCGCCGCGTACGTCCCCGAGCACGGCGAGCGCTCGTGGGTCACCGGCTTCACGGCGGGCTTCTACCCGTCGAAGTAAGTCGCAGCTCCGCTGCAGCACCAACCGAATCACCGACGTCGTGAAGGCCGTCCTCGTCCTTCACCACTCATCAGCGCGAGGTTGGAAAACGCTCAGTGAGGCTCTCCACCGGTGCCGGTGCGAGGTGCGGATCCATCGGTCAGCCGCTGGACGGCCTTGAGCACCTGGCCCGCTCCGTCCTCGGTCAGCAGATGTCGCGCCGCTTCTTCGGCGGCTCGGCGGTGTGCCTGCTGCTGCACCACGCGGTGCAGTGAGTCGGCAAGCCGTTCCGCGGTGAGGGACCGGAAGGGGATCGGGTCGGTGGCGGCGCCGATGGCGGCGAGTCGGCTCGCCCAGAACGGCTGGTCCGCGGTGACCGGCACGGGGACCGCGGGCACTCCGGCGCGCAGCGCGGCGGCCGAGGTGCCGGCCCCGCCGTGGTGGACCACCGCGGCCAGCCGCGGAAACAGCAGGGCGTGCGGTACGTCCTCGATGGTGAGCAGGTCGTCCCGGTCGGCGGCGAGCCCGGCGCTGCCGGCCTGGAGGATGCCGCGCAGCCCGGCGCGGCGCAGGGCTCGCACGGCGATCTCGCTCAGCCGTTCTCCGTCGCCGGACGCCATGCTCCCGAAGCCGATGAGGACGGGCGGGGGTCCGGCCCGCAGGAAGTCCTCCAGTTCGGCAGGCAGCCGTTCGGTCGCCTCGTGATCGGGCCACCAGTTGCCGACGACCTCCAGGCCGGAGCGCCAGTCGGAGGGGCGGGGCACCAGGGCCGTGCTGAAGCCGTGCACGATGGGCCAGTGCGCCTGTTCCTGTCGCCGACGCATCTCGGCAGCGGAGGCCGGGGGCAGTTGGAGGCGGTGACGCAGCCTGGCGACGGCCTGTTCGTAGACGCGGTCGGCCATGCGCAGCGCGAAGCGTCCGGTGGCCCGGTTGGCGAGACGGCCCAGTGAGGGGGAGCCGGTGACGACGGGCGGGAAGTCGCCGGTCGGTGCGGTGGGTTGGAGGTACACGCCGAGGCTCGGGGTGCCCGTGGCCTCGGCGAGGTGCCAGCCGAGCGGAGCCGTGGTGGTCGAGAGCAGGAGCAGGTCCGTGCCGCCGTCCATCACATCGGCGAAGCCCTGACCCAGTTCGGTGATGAACGCGGCGGCAGTGCGCATGAGCTGCCGCTTGCCGGTGCCGCTGCCGCGCACCCGCGCGTCGGCGGGGAGGCTGCGAAACTCCAGCCCTGCGCCGCGTACGAGGGGGGCGAAGGTGTCTGTGGTGGCGAGGGTGACGTCGTATCCGGCCCGGCACAACACGGCGCCCAGACCCGTGTACGGCGCGACGTCGCCGCGCGATCCGGCTGCGGCGATCAGGATCCTCACCGGCCCTCCTCGGAACCGGTGCGGCCACCTGCGTGGCGGTCCGCGTTGGCGTGAACCGCCTTGCGCGTGTAGGCGGCAAGACCCGGGCGTTGCTGCGAGGGCGGTATGACCAGAGCGAAGGCGCGCGGGTCGGCGACGAAGTCGTCCGCGATGCGCCGGTGCATGTCGGGCGGGCAGGCGGTGAACCAGCGTGCGGTGTGCAGGCGGTGCTCCTCGGCGAGGTCCATGGCCCGCTCGCCATGGCTCAGCTCCCCCTCGTCGAAGGCCGCGATCAGCTCCGCCCGCCAGGCTGCGGCCTCGCCCATGAGCTGACGCCAGTCCTCCTTGGTGTGGGCCGCCGCGCGCGCCATCGCCTCGCGCTGTCCCTCCGATTGCGCCCACTTCAGCTCTGCCTCGGTGGCGTAGCTCAGGTCGAAGGTGATCTCACCGAAGACCTCGAAGCGTTCTTGAGGAGTCAGGGACACCCCGGTCTTCTGGACCTCGATCGCCCGCTCCGCCACCTCGGCCAGCCGCTGCAGCCTGGCGATCTCCTCACTCAGCTGCCGTTGCCGGGCCCGTAGCCGCTCCAAGGGGTTCACCTGCGGATCCTTGAAGATCGCGGCGATCTCGTCGAGGGCGAAGCCGAGCTCGCGGTAGAAGAGGATCTGCTGGAGACGGACCAGGTCGGCCTCGCTGTAGAGCCGGTATCCGGCGTGGCTGCGGTCACTGGGCGACAGCAGTCCCGCCTTGTCGTAGTGATGCAGTGTCCGCACCGTCACACCGGCGAAGGCCGAGACCTGCCCCACGGAGTAGCTCATCCACCTGCCCTTTCGTCGGCCTACAGCCTCAAGCCTGACGTAAGGGGAGAGTCAACTCCCGCCCGCTTCGCAGCGGAGCGGGGCCTTGCCCGGCGGGGCCCGCCGGACCGCGGGCCGCACGCGGTCCGGCTGCCGCTGGGGTTCAGTCCCAGTCGTTCTGGTTGAGGAAGCGGGCGAAGCCGCGCCAGGAGTTGGGGCCCATCGCGCCGTCGATCGGGCCGGTGTAGCCGTGGGTAGCGGCCAGGCGCTGGACGGCCGCCCAGGTGTTGGCCCCCGGTACGCCGTCGATCGGGCCGGTGTAGCCCCAGCCCCGTACGCCGCGCTGGAGCGCCGCGTAGGTGTTCGGGCCGGGAACGCCGTCGATCGGGCCGGTGTAACCCGACGTGATCCGCAGCCAGTTCTGCGCCCGCCGCCACATCACCGGCCCCGGGACACCGTCCTGCTCCGTCGCCGACTTCGGCAGGGGGTCCTCCCCGGGCAGCGGCGGGTCGGTCGGCTCGGTGAGATCGAACGCGGAGGGCCGGGCGACGTTGAGGTCGACCGGTCCGACACCGCCGGCCGAGCCGACGGACGTGTACTGGTGGGCGGACCAGTCGGGATAGCTGCCACCGAGGTCGGGCGGGCCGTGCAGGCTGCCGTCGTTGGGCCCCCAGGAGGCCGCCCACAGGTGGGCACCGGCCGCGATGGTGTGGCTCCAGGTGCGGGCCCGGAGAGCGCCGGCGCTGATGTAGAACCAGGGCACATAGGCCCCGACGTGTTCCCGGACCCGGTGGAACCAGGCGGACACCTCCCCGTCCTCCCACAGGCGGGTGGAGTCGTCGAGCACCTCGACGTCCAGCGCGAGCACGTCGCCGACGCGGTAGTCGTGCAGGTTCGCCACGAAGAAGTCGGCGGCGGCTTCGGGAGTGAGGAAGTCGCCGGACAGGAAGTAGTGGCCCACCCGCAGGCCGGCGGCGCGGCTGCCGTCGACATGACCGGCGTAGGAGGAGCTGACGTACGGGCCGTCGGCGAGCTGGCAGCCGCCCGCCTTGACGATGGCGAACTGCTGGCCCTGCCCGGCGGCGAGGGCGTAGTCGATGCCGTTCTGGTAGTTGGAGACGTCGAGGCCGTACAGGTCGGCCGCCCGGGACCGGGGCGAGGCGGCCGCGGCGCCGGCGGCCGTCGCGATTCCGGCCGGGGCCAACGCTGTCGCGAGGGCGCCGCGCATCCAGGTTCTCCTGCGCATACTTCCTCCGGGAGCCGAACGGGAATGGCATGTCCGTGTCAAATTATACGCGCGTAGGTTACCGTGATCGCCTCTACTTCCGCCACATCAAGTCGCTTGTATGACTGAGGAGTTGACATGTGCGAGCACCACGGACCCGATGACGGGGCCAAGGACCGACAGAGCCCCGGGATGAGCCGGCGCACCCTGCTGCGCGGCTCGGTCACCACGTTCGGTCTGGTCACCGGTGGCAGCCTGTTTCTCGCCGGTCCCGCACAGGCGGCGGACCTCTACCACCCGTTCACCGGCTACCCGCACACCGCCGGATGGCAGGACCACATCAACCGGGGCTCCCTGGGCGGGCTCGACTACGCGATGTCCGTCGGCACCCCGCTGCCGGCCGCGGGCGCCGGCACCGTCACCAACATCCCGAACAACGGCACCGGCGGCCACACGGTGACCATCACCCACAGCGACGGGTACCGGACGCAGTACATGCACTTGTCGCAGTTCTCGCTGGCCAACGGCGCCTCGATCGGCAAGGGCGGCATCGTCGGCCTCTCCGGGGGCGCCGCCGGCGCTCCCGGGTCCGGAAACTCCGACGGGCCCCACGTCCACTGGCACCTGATCACCCCCGGGGGCACCCGGGTCAATCCGCTGGACCACCTGGGCGGCGGAGGCGGCAGCCTGCCGAAGTCGGCGACGGAGCAGGACGGTGTCCCGGGGCCGGTGATGTGGCGGCGGGCGCAGAACTGGCTGCGGATCACGTCGGGTTACACCGGCCCGATCGACGGCGTTCCCGGCCCGAACACCTACGCGGCGCTCCAGCGCGGCGTACGGGGCTGGGGATACACCGGCCCGATCGACGGCGTACCGGGGGCCAACACCTGGGCGGCCGTCCAGCGCCTGGCCGCTACCCACGGCTACACCGGCCCGATCGACGGCGCGATGGGCCCCAACTCCTGGCGCGGCTTCGCCCGCTTCCTCAACCAGAACGACTGGGACTGAACCCCTCAGTACAGCAGGTCCAGCTCGGCCCGGACCGTCTTGCCCGGCCTGCGGTCGAGGACCGCCCAGCGGTCCGCCAGGGCCTCCACGATCAGCAGCCCGCGCCCGCTGTCGGAGCCGTCCTCGGGTGGGGTGATCCCGCCGGGGCCGGGCGGCCGGCACTCGCCCCGGGTGTCGGACACCTCGACCCGCAGGAGGCCGGGCGTTTCCGGGTCGCCGGGCATGTGCGACAGGCGCAGTTCGAAGTTGCGGCCCGGAACGCGGCCATGGGTCGCCGCGTTGGCCGTCAGCTCGCCGATGATCAGGGCCGCCGACTCCGAGGCGTCACTGAGGTACGGGATGCCCCAGAGGTGCAGCTTGTAGAGGCCGACGCGACGGGCGAGCCGCGCACCGCGCGGATCCGCTGCGAACTGCCGATTGAACACACGTACGGTTACGGGGGGTTGGGTCTTCGTAGACGCTTCCATGCCCCCAGATTCCGGGCCCCGCCCCCGCTCCACCAGGTCAGCAACCCGTACGCTCAGTCAGCGTACGGGTGCGAAGGGTAGACGGTACGGGTCACGTTCCGTGAGCATGGACGGGTCGTGGACCAGGACAGGCGCACGGGGAGGTGGCCGTACATGACGCACGGCACGGACGGCATCGACAGCACTACGTACGGGACGTTCGGCAACGGCCAGGGCCGCAGCCCCGAACCCGAACCGCAGTACAGCCTCAAGGTGTTCGGGGAGGTCGTCAAGGCCTGCCGCAAGCGGGCCGGGCTGACGCAGGAACAGTTCGCCCCGCTCGTCGGGTACTCACCCGAGACCATCGCCTCCATCGAGCAGGGACGGCGCTTCCCGCCTCCGGACTTCGTGGAGCGCGCCGAATTGGTGCTGGACGCGTTCGGGGTCATTCGGGGCGCGGCAAAGCATCTGACGCGACGGAAGGGGCTGGCGAGCTGGTTCCGGCAGTGGGCCAGCCTGGAGCTGGGGGCGCTGAGCCTCTACACGTACGAGTGCCGGTTGATTCCGGGGCTGTTGCAGACGCCCGCGTACGCGCGGACACTGTTCGCCGACCAGTTGCCACCACTCGCCGACGAGCAGATCGAGGCCCAGCTCGCGGCTCGACTGGAGCGTCAGCAGCTCCTGCGGAACCGGCCCAACACCGCGTTCAGCTTCATCCTCGAAGAGCACCTGTTCCTGCGGGACTTGGGCGGTGAAGACGTCACCCGGGAGCTGATCGACCACATCCTCGATCTGTCCGAGCTACGCAACGTCAGCATCCAGATCATGCCTCTGGTACGGCATCACCACGCGGGTTTGGACGGGCCGATGCAGCTGCTGGAGACACAGGATCACCAGTGGTTCGGTTACCTGGAAGGACAGAAGTACGGCCAGTTCGTCTCCGACCCCGAAGTGATCAGCGCACTCCAGATGCGGTGTGCCAATATGCGTTCACAGGCTCTCTCGTTGGACGACTCCAAGAGCCTGATGCGGCGGATGCGAGGAGCGAGATGAGCACCACACCCCTGGCCTGGTTCAAGAGCAGCTACAGCGGCGGCTCCGGCGACTCCTGCGTCGAGGTCGCCCTGGAGTGGCACAAGTCGAGCTACAGCGGCGGAGACGGAGACTCCTGCGTCGAGGTCGCCGCCTGCCCCTCCACCGTCCATGTCCGTGACTCCAAGATCGAGGAGAGCCCGGAGCTCGCCCTCGCCCCGGCCGCCTGGACCCACTTCCTCGGGTACGCCGCCCAGGGCTGAGCCGGCCGCGCCCCTCACCCTGTTCGGGTGTCAGCGGGCACGGTGTCCTTGGCCAGGAGCGTGTTGCCGGACCAGCAGAGCCGGTAGAGGTCGACTTCGGCGAACAGGTCGCTGCCGGAGCGGTAGAACTCGCAACGGGCGCCGGGCGGCCGGGGTGCGGAACGGGCGTGGTCGGACGGGTAGGGATAGGCGCGGGCCGGCAGCAGCCGGGCGAGTTCGGCGCGCGGCCGGCCAGGAGTCAACTCCTCGAACCGAGAGGGCGGGAGAACGGTCGTCGTCAGTTGCCACGCCAGGTAGACGGCGGCCGGTACGAAGAAGACGGCTGCGACAACAGGTGCGACGAAGGCGACGGCGGAGCGGCGACGGGCGTCACTCCGTACGGAGGCGAGCCGCTCGGCGGAGTCCGGCAGGACCGCGTCCGGGGAGACCACCGTGGCCGGGTGGGGAGTGTCCTCGGACGGCGAAGCGGTCGGCGTCACTTGTCGCAGCGCCGGGGTCCCCGTACGGGCGGTTGCCTGGTGCGGGAGGACGGCGGTGAGCTGGAACCCGTCTTGGGCGGGGCCGGTGCGCAAGGAGCCGCCGAGGACCGTCACCCGCTCCTGAAGGCCTATCAGCCCCCGTCCTGTGCCGCTGGCGTGCCCCGTACCGCCGGCCGGCGGTACGGCGTTCACGACGCTCACCCGGGTGCGGTCGGGCTCGTGGGTGATCCGCACGCTGATCGAGCAGTCGGGTGCGTGCTTCGTCGCGTTGGTGAGGGCCTCCTGCACCACCCGGTATATCCCGCGTTCGACCAGGGAGGACAGGGGAGGCGACGCCCCGCGCCGGTCCCAGCGCACCGGCACTCCGGAGGCGACCGCCCGTGCGAGGAGGTCCTCGACGGTGTCGTTGACCGGCAGACCCGCACCCGTGTCCCCGCCGGGCGGGTCCTTCAGGACCGCGACGGTCTCCCGTACCTGCTCCACCGCGTCCGCGATCGTCCCGCGCAGATCGGCGAGGTCGGCGCGGTCGCGGTCGGTGAGGTCGGGCGAGAGCTCCAGCGCCCCGGCGCGCAGGGCGACCAGGCTCAGCGCGTGGCCGAGGGAATCGTGCATGTCGGCCGCGATTTCCGCGCGTTCGGTCAGCCGTGCCCGTTCCGCGACCAGATGCTGCCGCTCTTCCAGGCCCCGGGCCAGCCGCCAGCCCTCCCGCACGAGTCGGCGCCGGCCCCGCCCGTGCCGGCCCGCCAGCCAGGGCAGCAGCAGGGCCGCGGGCAGGACGGTGAGCGCGTAGAACCACCACACGGGCTGTGCTCGCAGCACAGCGCACGCCGCGAGATCGACCGCCGCGCAACCCGCGAGCACCAGGAGCGGGCCCCTGGCCGTGGTGACCCGGGCGCCGAGCAGACAGCTCAGGGCGGCCAGCGACAGGACGTGGGCGTTGCCGGGAGTCGCGGTGTCGGCCAGGCCCATCGCGCACAACCCGTTGACCAGCACGACGGCGGCTCCCGGGCGGCGGCGGGACCACGGCACGGCCACCGCCAGGACGGCCAGGGGAAGCATCAGGTCCAGCGTCAGGGAGGCCGCAGCCGCGTCCCGGTACCCGTAGCCGGTGGCGGCGGCGAGAGCGGCCCACAGAGCCGCGTCGCCGCACGCGGATCTGACCGAGGTGGTGCGCGGGCGCTGCATGGTGCGTCGGTCCTCCTTCCGTCGGCAGTCCTGAGCTGTCGGGGGAGATTCTGTGGGACGGGCCCGGACGCCCGACGAGAGGGGGGCACGGTGGGGGCGTCCGGGCCCGTCCGCCGCTGGTCAGGCGTCCCGCCGTCGCAGCACCAGGAGACCGGCCAACTGGGCGGCGACGGCCCACGCCAGCAGGATCAGCAGGCTCACGGCGTCCGGGAACGGGGCTGTGCCGTCACCCAGCATGAGAAATCCGCCCACGGTCTGCGGCATGTACGCGTTGACGGCCAGCAGCACCGGACCTCCCAGTCCGACCAGCATGCCGGGCAGGGCGGACACCACGAAGAAGATCAGGGCCATGGCTCCGGCCGCCGACCGCAGAGCGAACGACACCCCTACGGTCATCACGCAGACGAGGGCGGCGTAGACGCCCATGGCGACCGTTTGGTACGCGACCTTCGACAGCTCGAAGCCGGCGTGCCCCTGGAAGGGGCCCCAGGCCAGGGCGATGCCCAGCACGGCCCACACCGCTGCGGCGACGAAGCCCACCAGGGCGCTCAGCAGCGCCTTGGCCAGCTGTACGCGGGGCCTGACCGGCACCCACAGCAGCGAGGTGCGCATGCTGCCCGTGGAGTATTCGCTCGTGACCGTCGTCATCGCGAGAATCACCAGAGCGAACTGGGTGAGGACGACCGAGGAAACCGAGGCGTTGCCGACAGGCTGGATCGGCTTGTCGTTGATCCGGGCGATCGACCCGTAGTAGTAGGTGAAGACCGCCGTCACGACCAGGCCGGCCAGCAGACAGACGTACGGCGTGCGGACGGTCCACAGTTTGGTCCACTCCGAGGTGAACGCGCCGACGGCACTCATGCTCCCGCTCCCCGCGTCGGCCCGGCACCGGTGCCGCCGGACACGACGTCGCCCGTTTCGTACTCCATGCTCTGCGCGGTCAGTTCCATGTAGACCTGCTCCAGCGAGGCGGCGACGGTCCGCAGTTCGTGCAGTCGCAGCCCCAGCCGGTGGGCGAGGTCGCCCACCTGTTCGGCGCTGCGGCCCCTCACCACCAGCTCGTCGGCCGTGGGCGACTCCACGCTCGCATCGCCGTCCCTCAGCAGATGCTCGATCAGCGTGCGCAGGTCTGCCGCGTCGGGGGTCCGCACCCGCACCGACGCCAGCGAGCTGCCGGCCAGCAGGTCGGCCATCGGGGTGTCGGCCAGGAGTCTGCCCCGTCCGATGATGACCAACTGATCGGCGGTCAGCTGCATCTCGCTCATCAGATGGCTGGAGAGGAAGACCGTCCGGCCCTCTGCGGCCAGGGATCGTACGAGCTCGCGCACCCAGCGGACTCCGTCGGGGTCGAGGCCGTTGACCGGCTCGTCGAAGATGAGCACGTGCGGGTCGCCGAGCAGCGCGCCCGCCACGCCCAGCCGCTGGTACATGCCGAGGGAGAACGCCCCGGCGGAGCGCCGTGCCACCTTCGCCAGGCCGACCATCTCCAGCACCTCGTCCACCCGGCGCAGCGCGATGCCGTTGCTGCGCGCCTGCGCCACCAGGTGGCTGCGTGCGGAGCGGGCCGGGTGCAGGGCCTTGGCGTCCAGCAGCGCGCCGACCTCGCGGATCGGGTGGCGCATCGAGGAGTACGGCCTTCCGTCGATGAGTGCCACGCCCCCGGAGGGATGGTCCAGGCCGAGAATCATGCGCATCGTGGTGGATTTGCCCGCGCCGTTGGGACCGAGGAAGCCGGTCACCCGCCCGCCCTTGACGTCCAGGGTCAGACCGTCCACGGCGACGGTCTCGCCGTAACGCTTGGTCAGTCCTCGCAGGGTGATCACAGAACTCCTCGGTGCCGGTCGCGGAACGCGGAACACGGAAGCCGGCGGCGGCGCGCACCGGCCGGGGCAGCGTGCTCGGCTCGGGAGCGGGCCGCCGCGTCTTCCGTACGAGAGCGACGCTAGAAGTGCGCCGCGCCGCCGACCATCGGTCGAACGGCAGCGGCGTCCTGCCGTTCGTCGGGGGTGCGTCCCGCCCGGGGATGATCCGTGACCGGCCACCGTCCGTACGGCGGCGGGCCGGCCGTAGGCTCGCCGCGTGGAAGAGACGACACCGGACAGCCGCCCGGTCCGGGTGCTGATAGCCGACGACGAAGCGATGATCCGGGCGGGGGTGCGGGCCATCCTCGCCCGGGACCCGCACGTCCAGGTGGTCGCCGAGGCGAGCGACGGGCACGAGGCCATCGCGCTCACCCGCAGGCACCGGCCGGACGTGGTCCTGCTGGACATCCAGATGCCCGGCCTGGACGGGTTGTCGGCGGCGGCGCGGCTCCACCGGGAGGCGGCGGCGGTCGGTGTGATCATGCTGACGACCTTCGGCCAGGACGAGCATGTCACCCGCGCCCTGGAGGAGGGGGCCGACGGCTTCCTGCTGAAGGCGGACGATCCGCGAGAACTCCTCAACGGGGTCAGGGCGGTGGGAGCCGGCGGGGCCTACCTGTCCCCGCGGGTCGCCGGCCGGGTCATCGCCGGGATGCGCGCGCACCGGGCGGCGCACCCCCATCGCTCACTGGAGCGGCTCACGGAACGGGAGCGCGAGGTACTGGCCGGACTCGGGACGGGACTGTCCAACGCCGAGATCGCGAGCCGGCTGCACCTTGTCGAGGGCACGGTGAAGGCGCACGTCAGCGCGGTGCTCGCGAAGCTGGGCGCACGCAACCGGGTGGAGGCGGCCATCTCCGCATACGAGGCCGGCCTGGTCCCACCGGGCCCCGCCGGCTCCGGCTCGGCGTCCCCCGGTCCGGGCTGATCGTGCCCCGCGCGTCCTCGGGCCCTCGGGGAGGCTCAGCTGTCGCCGGGCGCGTCGAGGAGGACCGCGCCGGTCTCCGCCATCCGCTCGACCGCATAGGCCGGGTCGAGCAGTGTCTCGGGGGTGTGGACGCCCGGGGGGACGGCTTCGCCGCGCAGCCCGAGCAGGCGCTCGACGCCGAGGGCGATGCCGGTTGCGGTCAGGGGTCGCTGCCCTGCCGGGTGGACCAGGTAGCGGCTCCGCCTGATCGGCGCACCCTCTCGGCCCGCCCCTGCCAGGTCGATCCGGACCTCGAAGGAAGCGGGTTCGCCGCGGCGTCGGCCGGCGGATTCGCCGACGGCGAAGGTGAAGCGGACGTCGGGCGCGTCCGTCGCGAGGGCGAGGCTCGGTACGTCGAGGATGGCGATGTCCTGGCCGGGCAGAACGGTGCCGTCGGTACTGCGCACATCCGCCTGCGCGTCGGGGCCGGTGACCCAGGTGAAGACGCCGTCCCGGCGCACCAGGCCCGCCGAGGCGGCAGTGGACCAGCGCTCCAGATCCGCGATCCCCGCGGGCCCGCCGGTGTCCCGCTCGTCCAGGACGGCACTGATCCGGACGGTGTCGATCCGGTCGAACTCCCGGGCCTCGTGCAGTGCCGCGAGGACGACGGCCCCGGCGCAGTAGTGGCCGGCCAGCAGGATCGGCGCGGCGTTCGCCCCCCGTGCGCCCGCGACGACCTCCGGCGCGATGTCCACCGGACCGCTGGAGATGCTGAGGTAGGGCAGCCCGCGACGCTGGGCATAGCGCAGTCCGTGCAGGTGGTCGTCCCAGAGCGCGGCGACCACCGCCGAGTGGCGGCGGTCGGCCGGGAGACCGAGGTCGCTGCGCCGCAGGTCGATGGTCGCGGCCGTTGCGGCGCCGAGTTCGTCGGCCAGCCGCTGGGCGCGGCCGATGTCACGACCCGCGATCGTCAGCGGCAGTGCCGGGTGCCACCGGCGCAGCAGACCGGCGGCCCCCGCGCCCGCCTGGCCCGTACCGCCCAGGATCAGTACCGATTCCGGCTGTCCCACAGTGGGTTCCCCTCACATCCATGAAGCTACATTTTGTAACCTACGTTTTGTAGCTTAGGTTGGACCAGAAACGCAAGGGAGGGCCATGGCCACCACACCGACCCGCCTGTCCAAGCAGGCCAGGCGGGAGCAGTTGCTCGACACCGCCGTGGGAATCGTGCGCACGCGGGGCGCCGACGGCCTGACGCTGGTCACCCTCGCGGAGGAGGCCGGGGTGAGCCGGCCGATCGCCTACGACCACTTCGCCAGCCGCCCCGGCCTGCTGCTCGCGCTCCATCGACGGCTCGACGAACGCCACCGGGCCGCGATCACCCGGGCGCTGCGGGACGCCGCACCCGGCGTCGGCGAGGTCGCCCGCGTCATCAGCACCGCCTACTTCGCCTGCGCCACCGCCATGCCGGAGCTCAGCGCCGTCTCCGCCGCGCTGCGGGGAAACCCGGAGATGGATGCGCTCCAGCACGAGTCGACCGAGGGCTACGCGGACCTGATGGCCACCGCACTGCTGCCCTACTCCGGCCTCGCGCCCCGCGCCCTCCGGCTGCGGTGCGTCGGCGTGCTGGGTGCGGCCGAGGCGATCGCCGCCGAGCTGAACCGGGAGCGGGCGACCGAGGGCGAAGCGGTCACCGCGTTGACCCATCTCATCGTGGGGGGCCTCGACGCCGGGGCCGAGCGGTGATGCGACTCCACGGTGCGGTCCGCTCGCGACGCCCAGGTCCAGGCACCGGCCGCCGGGCGGGTAACGTAAAGAGGCACTGATCGACTCATGGGCCTCCTGGCGGGCTGCGTGAACCCCAGGAGGAGCTGACATGACGACCAACCGTGGACGCAAGGACGTCATCCGCGACCGGATGGCCGCCACCGGCGAGTCGTACAACGTCGCCGCCCGCAATCTCAAGGCCATGAAGGACATGGGCGCGACCCGCGAGGCCGTCCTCGTGCAGCGCTGGAAGCCCGCCGACTCCTTCGACGTGCCCTGTCCGTGCGGCGGGACCTGCGAGCCGGGCGAGACCTGCGATCACTGCCACGCCCGCCACCGCCACGTGAAGCGCTACCCGGGCTCCACCACCGAGGTCGAGACCTGGGCCGACCGCTACACGTGCACCGGCTGCTCCTCCTCGTACACCCTCACCATCCACCTGCCCGGACGGCCCTGGGGCGTCGCCGAGACCGTCGTCCAGGGCGGGTCGGCCGAGGAGGTCGTGCGGGCCCGGGTCTTCCCCGGCGTGATCCACCCGCTGCTGCGGTCCGAAGCGTCCGACGGCGGGGACGACGAGCAGTGATCCGCTGCCCGTAAAGGGCACGTGCGTACGGCCTTTCACCTGCTTGGATGAGCCGTATGAGAAGCGACCAGTCCATAGAGACGCCCTGGGGCATATCCGTCTTCGGCGCGGCGAGCATCGACGCCGCCCCCGATGTGGCACGGCTCCGGGTGGCGATCAAAGAGGTCCGGCAGCAGGCCGGCGAGGCGCTCGAGGTCACCCGGCGCGGGGTCAACCAGGTCCGGGAGGTCGTCCGCGGCCACGGTGTGCCGGACCGGCAGGTGTCCACGTCCCGGCTGAACCTCGAGTCCTCCTACGTCTACGGCGGCGAGCGCAAGTTCGTCGGCTACGAGTGCACGGCGTCCTTCGTGATCGAGCTGCGTGCCCTGGACACGCTGGAGGCCGTGCTGGTCGACGTCGTGGAGGCCGGGGCGAACGAGGTCGGCGGCGTCGAGTTCGACGTGCGGACGAAGAAGGAGCTCCGCGCCGAGGCGCGCCGGGCCGCCGTGGCCGCCGCCCGTGAGAAGGCGGCGCTCTACGCGGAGGCCGCCGGGGTCCGGCTCGGTGCGGTCGTCCACATCAAGGACGTGGACTCCGAGCAACTGCAGAACAGCTACCGCTCGCACGGCAGGAGCGCGGCGGGCGACGGCGACGGCGACCTCACCCCCGGCAGGGTGACGGTCACCGCCGGGGTGGTCGTCGGCTTCTCGATCATGCAGACCTGAGGCGTCAGCTCTCGTCCGGCGCCAGGGTCAGCGAGATCGAGTTGATGCAGTAGCGCTGGTCCGTGGGGGTCGGGTAGCCCTCGCCCTCGAAGACATGGCCCAGGTGCGAGCCGCAGCGGGCGCAGCGCACCTCGGTGCGGACCATGCCGTGGGCGCGGTCCTCCAGCAGCTCGACCGCGTCGGTGTCCTTCGGGTCGTAGAAGGACGGCCAGCCGCAGTGCGAAGCGAACTTGGTGTCGGAGCGGAACAGCTCCGCCCCGCAGGCCCGGCAGGAGTACACGCCCGCCGTCTCGGTGTCGGTGTACTCACCCCTGAACGCGGGCTCGGTGCCGGCCTGGCGCAGCACCGCGTACTCGGCGGGGCTCAGCTCTTCCCGCCACTGCTCGTCCGGCTTCTCGACGTCGTACGACACGTCCCGCTCCTCAGCTCGACAGGTGATCCAGGATGCGCGGGCCGAGGTCGGTGACATCGCCCGCTCCCATGGTGAGAACGAGATCGCCGGGCTTCGCCATTCCCGCGACGGCGGCGGGGACGTCGGCCTGGTCGTGGACGGCGGTGACCTCGGCGCCCGCGGTCTTCGCCGCGTCGACGATCAGGGCGCTGGTGATGCCGGGGATCGGGTCCTCGCGGGCCGGGTAGATGTCCAGGACGACGGAGGCGTCGGCCAG
The DNA here is from genome assembly GCF_044333935.1 of Streptomyces sp. NPDC020884. Taxonomy (NCBI): domain Bacteria; kingdom Bacillati; phylum Actinomycetota; class Actinomycetes; order Kitasatosporales; family Streptomycetaceae; genus Streptomyces; species Streptomyces sp. NPDC020884. The sequence continues at coordinate 334,616 of NZ_JBIRRY010000006.1, forward strand.
CGCGAGGGCCTGGCCCATCTCGGTGCCCAGCTCCTGCGTACGGGAGAACAGGTGCGGCTGGAAGACGACCAGGATGCGGGCGTCGGCGGCCGCGCCGCGCATGGCCTCCAGGTCGGCGGTCATCTCGGTGGGGTGGTGGGCGTACGAGTCGATGACCTGAACGCCCGCCGCCTCGCCCTTGAGCTGGAGGCGGCGCTTGACCCCGGTGTAGCTGCCGATCGCGGAGGCCAGGTTGTGCGCCGGGATGCCGAGGGCGACCCCGGCGGCGAGGGCGGCGACCGCGTTGTGGGCGTAGTGGCTGCCGGGGACCGAGACGGTGAAGGTCAGGAACTTCCCGTTGAGCAGGACCGTGACCTCGCTGGTCAGGCCGCGCGGGGTGACCTTGTGGACGCGTACGTCGGCGTGGTCGGCGGAACCGTAGGTGACGACCTTGAGGTCGGAGAGGTCGCGGACCCGGCGGGTCAGCTCGACCGCGCCGGGCTGGTCGGCGGAGATGACCAGGGTGCCGCCGGGGACGACCTTGCCGACGAAGGTCTCGAAGGAGTCGTAGATCTCGTCCATCGAGGCGTAGTTCGCGTGGTGGTCCAGCTCGACGTTGAGGACGATCGCGACCTCGGGGTCGTACTTCTGGAAGCTGCGGTCGCTCTCGTCCGCCTCGGCGACGAAGATGTCCCCTTCGCCGTGGGTGGCGTTGGTGCCGGGGCCCTCCAGGTCGCCGCCGATGGCGTACGAGGGGGCGAGGCTCAGCGAGGAGAGGGCGACGGCCAGCATCGAGGTCGTGGTCGTCTTGCCGTGGGTGCCGGCCACCGCGATGGCGCGCAGGCCGTTCATCAGCGAGGCCAGCGCGTCGGAGCGGTGCACCACAGGGATGGACAGCTCGTTCGCCCGGAGCAGCTCGGGGTTGTCGGCGCGGATGGCGCTGGAGACGACCACGCAGGACGCGTCGTCGGCCAGGTGGCCCGCCGCGTGTCCGATGTGCACGGTCGCCCCGAGCGCCCGCAGCGACTCGGCGGTGGCGGACTCCTTCGCGTCGCTGCCCGCCACCTTCGCGCCGCGCTGGGCGAGGATCTTCGCGATGCCCGACATTCCGGCGCCGCCGATGCCGATGAAGTGGGGTCGTTCCATGGCGGCGGGAATGCCGGGTGCCATCTGTGCTCCTGCGTGGTCGCTGCGGTTCGGACGGCGGCCGGGGGCCGACCCGGACCGCGAGGTCAGCCTATTCGCTGTGCGCGAAGAGCTTGAGCACCGGGACGCCGACCCGGTGCCGGGCGCGGGAGGCCCAGTCGCGGTGGAAGAACTCCTCCACGTAGTGCGGGGCGGTCAGGACGATCACCTCGTCCGCGCCCGCGTCCTCGACCACGGTCTTCAGCTTGTCGAGGGGGTGGTCCTCGATCACTTGTCCGACCGCTTCGGAGCCCGCCTCGCGCAGGGCCCGCAGGGAGTACTCGAGGCCGATCTCGGCGGGTTCGCGGGCCTCGTTGCCCTCCGGCTCCTCGCCCTCGCGGACCGCTTCCTTCAGTTCCCCCATCGCCACGTCGTCGATCGCGCGCAGCAGGACATCGGCCTGGTCACCGCGCGGCTGCAACAGAACGACGAACGAGATCCGCTCCTCGCCGTGGAGGGTGGTGACGAATTCCACGTCCTCGGGAGTGAGCGGCTTCTCGATCATCAAAACGCTTGTGAACACGACAGGCGCCCTTCCGCTTCTTCGTCTCGTCGACTGCCGGCTCGACCGTCGACGGTCGTTTGCTGAAACCATCCTTCCCCGTGCTTCCACGGGGACTGCAGGGGTAAGTGTGCCCAGCCGGAGCTAAGCGGAACGGTAAATTCCGCTAACTGTCAGTCCGACGGTACCGAGTGAAGAGGAACCCGGCCTCTTCCAGCAGCGATGCCAGGAAAAAACGTTCCGGCACGGCGACCCCGGGACCCCCGGCGATCCGCTGGGCGTCCCCGGCGGTCAGCATCGGGGAGACCGTCAGACACAGCTCGTCCAGCACGCCGGCCGCCACGAACTGGCCGAGCAGCCGGGGCCCGCCCTCGGTGAGCTGCCGCCGCAGCCCCCGGTCGGCGAGCTCGCGCACGACGCGCGCCGGGTCCACCCGGGCGCCGTCGCCCGCGATCACCACGTCGGCGCCCGCCTTCCGGGCGGCCGCCATCCGGTCGGCGGGCGCCCCCGCGCCGGTCACCACGAGCGTCGGAACGAGCGGCTCGGTGAACAGCGGCAGCGAGAAGTCCAGGTCCAGGGAGCCGGTCACCACCGCGACGGCGGGAGCGGGGCCCTGGCCGGCCGCCGCCCGCCGCGCGGCGAACGCCTCCCGGGCGCGGGCGGGACGGTACCCCTCCAGGCGTACGGTCTCGGCCCCGGCGATCACCACGTCGGCCAGGCCCCGCAGGGTCCCGAAGATCCGCATGTCCGACGCGCAGGAGATGCCCTGGGACCGGCCGTCGTGCTGGGCGGCCCCGTCGAGGGTGGAGACCATGTTGGCGCGCAGCCAGGAGCCCCCGGCCGGCCGGTCCGGCGGGTAGGCGTAGGCGTCCGCCAGTTCGTCGAGGCTCCACTCGCGGTCGGTGAGCGGCCCGGACGGGTCGGGGACGGTTCTTGTCAGGTCCGTCACAGGGAACAGGCTTCGCATGGGTTGCAGTCTGGCACGGGCCTTAGGGTGGACAGTTGTGTCGTCATCCACCGCGTTTCCGGGGCAGAGCCCCCTTGCCGAAACGGCCCCGCTGTCCCTGTGCGCCCGTGAGCCGCACGTCCCCGCAGACCGTCTGGTCGCCGAGATGGTGCCGCCGCCGCGCTTCGACTCGGTGCGCTTCGACACGTACGTACCCGACCCCAACCAGCCCAGCCAGAGCGAGGCCGTCACGGTGCTCGCGGACTTCGCCGCCGGGCTCGGCGGGGCGCACGCGACGGGTTCCGGGCGACGCAAGTGGTTCGGCAGGAAGCCGGCCGCGCCGACCGGGCCGCGCGGGGTGTATCTCGACGGCGGGTACGGCGTCGGCAAGACCCACCTGCTCGCGTCCCTCTGGCACGCCACGCCCGCGGAGCCGTCGCTGAAGGCGTTCGGCACGTTCGTGGAGCTGACGAACCTGGTCGGCGCCCTGGGCTTCCAGCAGACGGTGCGGACCCTCAGCGGGCACCGGCTCCTGTGCATCGACGAGTTCGAGCTCGACGACCCGGGCGACACCGTGCTGGTGTCCTCGCTGCTCAGCCGGCTCGTCGAGGCCGGGGTGGCGCTGGCCGCGACCTCGAACACGCTGCCGGGCAAGCTCGGCGAGGGCCGGTTCGCCGCCGTGGACTTCCTGCGCGAGATCCAGGGCCTGTCCGCGCACTTCCGCCCGCTGCGCATCGACGGCGAGGATTACCGGCACCGCGGTCTGCCCGAGGCCCCGCCGCCGTACGACGACGAGCAGGTCACCCGGGCCGCGTACGCCACCGCGGGCGCGTCCCTCGACGACTTCCCCGGGCTGCTGGAGCACCTGGCCCGGGTCCACCCGAGCCGGTACGGCGCGCTGACCGACGACATCGGCGCGGTCTGCCTGACCGGGGTGACGGCGGTGCCCGACCAGTCGACCGCGCTGCGCCTGGTGGTGCTGGCCGACCGGCTGTACGACCGGGAGGTCCCGGTGCTCGCCTCCGGGGTGCCCTTCGACAAGCTGTTCAGCGACGAGATGCTGAACGGCGGGTACCGGAAGAAGTACTTCCGGGCGATCTCCCGGCTGACGGCGCTGGCGCGTGACGCGAAGGGGCTGGTGGCGCAGTAAGTTCGGGGGCGTAACGCGATGGGGCACGGCGCATGACGGCGCGCCCCGCATATCCCGTGCACACGCATGTCCCGATACAACCGCGCACACCGTTCGAAGGGGATCCAGCATGGCTACCACGCGTCAGGCGCACACGAACTGGGAAGGCAACCTGATCGAGGGCAAGGGGGTCGTCACCTTCGACTCCTCCGGCATCGGTGACTACCCCGTCTCCTGGCCCGCCCGCTCCGAGCAGGCGAACGGGAAGACGAGCCCCGAGGAGCTCATCGCCGCCGCCCACTCCAGCTGCTTCTCGATGGCGCTCTCCCACGGACTCGCGGGGGCCGGCACCCCGTCGACCCGGCTGGAGACCAAGGCCGAGGTGACCTTCCAGCCCGGCACGGGCATTACCGGCATCCACCTCAGCGTCGTGGGCGAGGTCCCCGGTCTCGACGAGGCGGGCTTCGTGAAGGCCGCCGAGGACGCCAAGGCGAACTGCCCGGTCAGCCAGGCGCTGACGGGCACGACGATCACCCTGTCGGCCTCGCTCGCCTGACCTTCCGCGTACGGCTGCTCCCATCAGGGCCGTCACAGCAGCAACACGGGGCGCGGGGGCGCGCATGGTTCCCCCGCGCCTCTGTGCGTGCTACACACGTGCGGGTCACTTCACCTGTCCGCCAACAGGGAGTCACCTCATGTCAACCGCACCCCGTCCCACCGCAACACGACGCCAGGTCCTGGCAGGCAGCGGCGCAGCCGCCGCGGTCGCCTTCACCGGCGCTTTCAGTGAACTCTTCGCGGGTACCGCCGCCGCACGCGGCCACGGCGGCCACGGCCCGCTCGTCCCCGATCCGGACGGCCTGCTCGACCTGCCGAAGGGGTTCCGCTACCGGGTGCTGTCCCGGGAGGGCGAACCGCTGCGCTCCGGCGAGGGGCCCGTGCCCGGCAACCACGACGGCATGGCCGCCCTGCCCGGCCGCAACGGACGGGTCCACCTCGTCCGCAACCACGAGAACCGGCACACCGCCGAGATCGGCGTACCGACGGTCGAGGGGCTGACCTACGACCCGATGGCCAAGGGCGGCTGTACGTCCCTGGAGCTGGACGGCCGCAACAAGGTGCTCGGCGAGCGCGTCGCCATCGCCGGCACGGCGGTGAACTGCGCGGGCGGGCCCACGCCCTGGCGCACCTGGCTGACCTGCGAGGAGAACGAGGACAAGGCCGGGACCAACGGGTACACCAAGGACCACGGCTTCATCTTCGAGGTGGACGGCGCCGATCCGCGCCGCACCGGGGCCGTCCCTCTGACCGCGATGGGCCGTTTCCAGCACGAGGCCATCGCCATCGACCCGAAGTCCGGGATCGTGTACGAGACGGAGGACGCGTTCGACAAGCCGTTCGGGCTCTTCTACCGCTTCCTTCCCGAGAAGCCGCTGGGCGGCACCGGTTCGCTCCGGGCGGGCGGGGCGCTGGAGGCGATGCGGGTGCCGGGGGTGCCCGACCTGTCCGTCGTCCAGGAGACCGGCACGAGCTTCGACCGGATCGAGTGGGTCCCCGTACCGGACCCGCTGGCCGCGGAGACCGCGATCCGCTTCCAGGACTTCGGGCCGAAGGGCATCACGCACGCGCAGAAGCTGGAGGGCTGCTACTGGGGCGGCTCCTCGGTCTACTTCGTCTCCAGCTTCGCGCACCGCGACGAGGGTTCGGCGGCCGACCACTACGGGCAGGTGTGGCGCTACGAGCCGAAGAAGCGGCGGCTCACCCTGGTCGTGATCTTCGGCCCGGACACCGACATCCAGCTGCCCGGCGAGTCCCCCGACAACATCTGCCTGGCGGCCGACGGCGGGCTGATGGTCTGCGAGGACGGCGGCGGCGCCCAGCACGTGCTGGGGGTGACCCGGCAGGGCGAGGTGTACCCGATGGCGCGCGGGCGGCAGAACATCGGGACGCCCGAGGAGCCGGAGTGGGGCGAGTTCGCGGGAGTGACCTTCTCCCCGGACGGCTCGACGATGTACGTGAACTGCTACACGCCGGGGACCACGTTCGCGGTGACGGGGCCCTGGTGCTGAGGTAGCCGCGCCCCTCGGCGGGACACCGGAGCGCCATCACCCCATATGACCTGATTGTCGGATATTTTCCGTGAGTGATCACTGCTGCGCGGAAGATGCGGAAGACGACGGCCCTGACGGTCACGGGGGTGCTGGCCGGTGCCGCCCTGGCCGGGTGCGGGGGCCCTGCCCCCGCACCCGCTCCCCCGCCCACCCCCGCGGCTTCCGCCCCGGCCTCCGCCGCGCCGGGGAAGCCGCCCACGATGGCCCCCGGCCCGGCGGGCCGCACCCCGGTCTTCGAGCGGAGACCGGCGGGCGGGGGCCCGGCGGGGCGCTCGGCCGAGAAGGTCGTGGCGCTCACGTTCGACGCCGACATGACGGCCGATCAGGGCCCTCGGGCGGCCTCCGGCGAGCGTTTCGACAATCCGGAGCTGGTCGCGCTGCTGCGCCGGCTGAAGGTGCCCTCCACCGTCTTCATGACCGGGCGCTGGGCCGAGGAGTACCCGGCGCAGGCGAAGGCGATCGGCACGGATCCGCTGTTCGAGATCGCCAACCACTCCTACAGCCACCACGCCTTCAGCGCCGACTGCTACGGCCTGCCGGTGGTCGGGAAGGCCGCGATGACCCGCGAGGTGGAACGCGCCTTCACGGCGTTCCGGGCGGCGGGGGCGCGGAACGTGGTGCCGTACTTCCGCTTCCCGGGCGGCTGCTACGACGACACGGCACTGCGCGCGCTGGCCCCGGCGAACGTGACGGCCGTGCAGTGGGACGTGGTCAGCGGCGACGCCTTCGCCACGGACGCGGACGCGGTGGCCGAGCAGGTGCTGGACGGGGTGCGGCCGGGGTCGCTGGTGGTGATGCACTGCACGCGCAGCGCGGCCCCGGCCACCGAAGCGGCGGTACGCCGGATCGTGCCGGAACTGCGCGAGCGCGGCTACCGCTTCGTGAAGGTGTCGGAGTTGATGGAGGACAGGCCCCGGGACGCGTCCGGCCGGTCATGACCCGCCGGACGGGGGCCGGGCGGCCGGACGCTTCGCGTTCATCCCTCAGGGACGCCCCGAGCCGGGCGCCCACGGCGTGAGCAGGTTCTTCATCTCGTCCGCCATCGCGCGTTGCAGCAGCGGGCCGTAGGTGATCCGGCCGACGCCGAGGCGGCGGAAGCGCTCGAGGTCGTGCTTGACGGGGTGGGCCGTGGAGTTCACTGGAACGGCGACCGCGGCGATCACCGCCGTGAGCAGCTCGTCGTCGTCCTGGATACGGACCGGGTAGACGCTGTCCGCGCCGGCCTCCACCAGGGCCCGCAGTCGCTCGATCGCCTCGTCGAGGACGCCGGCGGCGTCCTCCGCGTACAGGAAGAGGTCGGTGCGCCCGTTGACCCAGACCGGGACCCCCGCGTCGTCGGCCGCCGCGCGCAGGCCGGCGACGTAGCTCGCGTGCTCCGGCGTGCTGCGCACCCGGCCGCCCTCCGAGTGGACGGTGTCCTCGATGTTGAGACCGACGCCGCCGGCCTCGATGAGTCCGGCGACGAGATCCGCGGGCTCCTGCCCGTACCCGGCCTCCAGGTCCACGGAGACCGGGACGTCGACCGCCGCGATGATCGGCCGGATCGCGGCGAGCACCTCCTCGAAGGTCTGCCCCTCCTGGTCGGCGGCCCCCCGGGATTCGGCGAGCGGATGACTGCCGACGGTGAGGGCGGGGAACCCGGCGTCGACCGCCGCCCTCGCGGACCAGGCGTCCCAGACGGTCGGCAGCACCAGCGGCTGGGACTCGGCGTGCAGTTGCTTGAGGCGTTGAGCGCGCTCAACGGTGGTACGAAAGTCCATGCCCAGGACGCTACCCCCGCATCACCACGAAACAACGTGCCGACGGGGCGGGCCCGGTGGACTCCTGGATCGGGGCGGCCGCCTCAGTCCTTCCGGGTGACGGGGTCGCCGAAGGACGCGGCGAGTGCGCGCGCGATCAGCTCGGGAAGTTCCGACTGCCCGTCGTCCTCGGCCCAGCGCGTCAGGGCGGTGTGCATCGCGGCCAGGCAGGCGCTGGTCGCGGCCTGGGCGCGGAACGCGGCGTCGGGGTCGTCCGCGTCGACCCCGAGTGCCTCGACGATGGCCTGTTGCAGCGCGTACTGGCTGTCCAGGTGCCGGGCTCGCAGTGCGGGCGTCGTCACCATGAGCCGGAGGCAGTTCAGCAGGAACCGCCGGTCGGCCGCCGAGGAGTCCCCGTGCTCGCCCGTCAAGGCCGCGGCCGCGTCGACGAGTGCGTCACCGACGCGGCGCACCACGGGGTGCGTCGCCGGGGACGCCGCGACGCGCTCGGCGATGAGCCGGGCGGGCTGCTCGACGAGGACGAGGTCCTCCTTGGTGGGGAAGTGCCGGTAGACGGTCATGGCCGATACGCCGGCGGCCTCGGCGACGTCGGCGACGGTCACCGCGTCGTAGCCGCGACCGGTGAACAGACGGATCGCGTGCGCCTGGACCACCTGCCGGGTCTCGGACCGCTGTCGTGCCCGCAGGGTGGGTTGCCTCTCACTCATGTGATAGACACTACCCCAATGTTAGTGACTAACATCAGAATGGTGGACGGCATGAGTGATCTCACCGGCAGGACGGCCCTGGTGACCGGCGCTTCGCGCGGCATCGGACAGGCGATCGCGACCCGGCTCGCGGCTGAGGGGGCGATGGTCATCGTGCACTTCGGCACGGATGAGAGCGGTGCGGCGGCGACGGTCGAGGGAATCGAGCGCGCCGGCGGAACGGCCCTGGCCGTCCGGGCCGAACTGGGCGTGGACGGCGACGTGGAGACGCTCTTCGCCGGCGTCGAGGCCCACTTGTCCGGCCGGCCGCTCGACATCCTCGTCAACAACGCCGCAGCCGCGCCGGCCGGCCCGATCGGCACGACGACCCGGGCCGCGTTCGACCACCTGTTCGCGGTGAATGTGCGCGCGCCGTACTTCATCATCGAGCACGCGCTGCCCCTGCTGCGCGACGGCGGCCGGATCATCACGATCTCGTCGGTGGCGACCCGGATGGCCAACCCGGCCCAGACGTCCTTCGCCATGACGAAAGCCGCGGTCGAGACGATGAGCAGAACCCTGGCCAACCAGTTCGGGGACCGGGGCATCACGGTGAACGCGGTCGCTCCCGGAACAACCCTGACCCCGACCAACGGGGCCGTTTTCGACGCACCGGGCCTCACCGACCTGATCACCGGCATGACGGCACTCGACCGCCTCGGCGGCCCCGGCGACATCGCCGACGTCGTCGCCTTCCTCGCCTCCGACGCCGCCCGCTGGATCACCGGCCAGACCATCGACGCGAGCGGCGGCCTGTTCCTCGGACCCCGCGCGTGACCCGGCAGGAGGTTGCGGGGCCGAGGCCGGACGAGCGAGGCTAGACGAGCGAGTTGGCGAACCGCTTGAACGCCGCCCGGGTCAGCGGACCGGCGTCTCCGTCGATCTCGCCGGTGTACTCGTAGCGCTCCGTCAGCCAGCGCTGCATCGCCTTCACCGTGTTGGGGCCCGGCTTCCCGTCGATCGCACCCTTGTATTCCCAGTGGGTCGCGAAGAGACGCTGAAACGCCATCCAGCTTCGGGGACCGAGCTTTCCGTCGATCGAGTCGTTGTAGTCCCAGTAGGCCTTGACGAACTGCTGGGCCTTGATGGCCTCCGCCTTGCTGAGGCCGAAGTTCTGCACGGCGAGGACGGCGAACTCCCCGGAAACCGACGTCGGTTTCGAGGCCGGCACGGGCGCCGCGAAGGCGGCACCCGTGCCGGCCAGGCTCCCACCGACCATGGCGACGACGACGGTGACGCCGGCGAGTGTCCGCGCCGAGATGAGCGATCGCATGCGTTTCCTCCTTCGAGAGGGCGGAGCGGCACCAGATGCGGCAGGCCGCCCCTTCTTCTGGATCACGTCAGTCTCAGCAGGTGGAGCTTGAGTCGATGCGAATGGCCACGATCCTCTGGCTCGAACTCATGCTGCCGTTCGGCTTTACGCAGGACACGTTGCCGTTGCTGTTCTTGACGTACGCGACGTCGTCGTTGCGCGTGTTGACGATGGCGTAGTCGGTGTTCGGGTTGTCCAGGTACTGCCAGGAGGACGTCACCACCTTGAAGCGACCGACGATGGTCGAATTCACGCTGGTGTCGCTGTAGATGCAGACCTCGGGATAGTTGCAGCCGTACGCGCTGTCGGCCTGGGCCGAGGGCGCGCTGACCACGGAGACGGCGACAGCGACGGCAATCGCGCCGGATGCGCCGACACACTTTCGTACCCAAGACTTCATGAGGTGCTCCCCGCTGTCGGATCGCGACTTGAGGCTTCCCCCCTCAGGGGGCAACGCTCAACGGTCCGCACGCAGTTCGACGTGCGGAAGATGCAATCCAGCTTCTTGCGGCCGAGCCCATCGGTGCACCTGGAACTATTGAGGTTGCGGGGCCGAATCGGTCAGGTAAGGGCTGTCCCGACAGATCTGTTCCCGGGGCGGAAGAAGGCTCCTCTCAGAGGAGCTGATCCGGCGGGATCAGGAGCTGTTCCGCGGCTACCCGGACCAACGGGACCTCGCGGGCAAGATGGAGGTCGTCGGTGTAGGGGCTGTAGCGGCGGGTGGACGCCTTGCTGTGGGTGATCGCACAGCGGACGATGTATATGCGCGATGCCGTCTCGCGCTTCAGCTTCGCCTCTCCAGCCGCGTCGAGTGGACTCGTGAATTCCAAGTGGGGGACATCGACAAAGGGGAGGTTCCCGGCAGCAAAGTACTCGACAGTGCCCGCGTCGCGCATGTCGAGCCGGCTGAGGTCGGCGGCGAGTCGGCGCACGTCGAGGGAGACTTCGAGCAGATCCTGCACGGCCCTCAGTTCGGTGAACCTCACCTCGTCGTCCTTCACGCCGAGCAGGTCTCGAGCTTGCTTCGCGGCCTTACGGATGCCCTCGACGGGGCGCTGCAGAACACCCCCGATGGCCGCGACCCTCCGGCTCAGATTCCCGAACCACGCCTCCTCCATCTGGTACTCGAGCACGTGGTAGTACCCCATGAACGCGGCGAAGGGGTTGTCCGCCGCGATCGCCCGTAAATACCTCAGGGACAACTCCTCGTCCGCACCCGCGAGCGCACCGAGGAGCCGGTCACCCATGTGGCCGGTGGGGCTCCCCTCGCCGATGGCGTCGACGAACTCCGTTGCCCGGCCATGCAGCTGTCGTATGAACCGGGGCTGCGAAGGAGAGCTCTCCAGACGGTCGACGTCCAGAACCGGGGCGAGAACCACGTCGCTCTCATAAGCGAGACGCGTGCGGAAGCTCGTCGCCAGCTTCTCAAGCTCGCCTGTACCTGTTCCGCGAGGACCTTCAAGACGTAGGGAGACGAGCTCCGGGCGGGCCATCACGCGCAGCAGACGCACTGCGGACACGCGGGTACGCGCACCCTCGGTGAGCCCCTTCTTCTCCTCCTGTTCGATCAGGAACTGGAACAGACGCTGCCGGTCCAGGAACTCCGTTCGCTCGAAGCCGCCGCGGCGGAGCGCCAGACGCAACAGCAGATCAACCGACGGGGGCCCCACAGTGACCGTGCACTTCCCGGCCGAGGTGGTCCTGACCTTGTAGGTCACGCTCTCGCCCTGCGGCCTCCTGAGCACCTCATGGGGCGTCTCGTCGCGGACCAGCATCTCCAGGGTGGCAGGTCCCTCGACCTGAGTGTCGGGCCTCCCTCTGGAGGCGACCAGCCGGTGGGCCGTCTCCAGGATCGCGTCGAATCCGACCTCCGCCTCCCAGCCAGCGCGAGGCCGGTCGGGGGCGCGCCGGTAGACATCACGGAGGACGTCGTCGATACCCTCGACACCGGTTCCTCCGCTCGCCAGGGTCGCACCCAGCACGAAGACGAGGCGGTCGCCCGGTTCAGCCCGCGGTTCATAGTCGACGAGCTGCTGGCTCAGCACCGACGCGATGGCCTCGGCGACCTCCTCGACATCAGAAAGGTCCGACAGCGGCCCGAAGTTGTCCCGCACCTTGCCCCCTGGAGGTGGATCGCGCGGACCGACCTGGCAGCTCCTTCAGGAGCGATGCAGAACCGTCGCGATGCCGACGACATGGCCGACCGATCAATTTACCAGCGGCCAAGGCCCCGCGCCACGAATGATCTTAGTGAGCAAGGCTCGGTTCAGGCTCGCTGGAGCACCCCCGCCCCCGCGGACCCCGCCCGTGGTGTCACCGCGACGTGAGCCACGCGGCGAGCCCGCTTCCCGTGGCCGTGGCGAGAGCTGCCACCAGCCATCCGGGGAACCGCTGGACCGTCAGGTGCAGTCCGCCACAACGGAGTTCAAAGGCTGCTGGTGGCGCGGTCTCCGCTCCACGGCGCATGTCGGTGTCCTCACGTCGGGCTCTGCTCGACTTGGTCTGCATGTCCTGTGCCTCCTGTCGCGCACCGTTGCGTGACGTAGGTGAAGAGAACGCCGTACCGCCACGACGCCGGCTCCCGGGGACGCTATGCCGCCAGGGGCGGTGGCCGAGTTGGTAGCAGTCCGTTTACGGCCAGGACTCCGAGGTCAGACAGCTGCGATCGGCGCCGACCCAGGCGCACTGGTGCTGGTGTTGCTGGTCAGGTGGATTCACCGGCCCCGCGGCGTATCGCGCTGACCAGGACTCAACGCTACCGCTCCCCGCTTCGGAGCCGTCATGAGCCGGGTGTGTACAAAAGCAGGGCAGGAACTCTGACACTTCGTCCATGTCTTCACCCTGCGCCGGCGCGGCGCTCAGCCGGTGGTTCGTGGGGTGTCCAGGGATCGGGCGAAGTCGGCGAGCGCGTGGAAGTCGTTCTCCCGTAGGCCGATCCGCGGGTTGACGTGGTGCCGCTACTTGGGGGCCGTGGGTGGTTCCTGGCGAATCCGTCCAGCAACTGGCCACCGAGAGCACCACCCTCAAGCACCGCGTTCACCAGCTCACCGAGGGGCATCGCAAGCTCCAGGAGCGACTGGAAGGCGCCCGTTCCAACCTCCGCTTCGCCGACAAACGCATCGCCGCCCTTGAGGCCCAACTGCTCGAAAAGGTCGTCCCCGTCCAGGTGGTACGTGGCGACGAACCGCGCGCGTGGACGGACATCCACGCGCGCGGTTCGTGGACCTGCTCGCGGGCCATCTGCCGGCAACGGATCGGCGGTAGCGCTCTCCCGGGTGGCGCCCGTGCCGGAACTCTTCGTGGGGCGGCCACGAGGGCCGTTGTCAGAGGCGATTGGCAAGATTGCGGCCATGAATGTCACTCCTGCCACTCCGCCACGGCCGATCGACGTTGCCGCGGTCTTTCCCCAACTGGCTCCGCTGGCCCGCACGGCGACCCGCCTGCACCCCCGCCCTGGGGCGCCGACATGGCACGACAGCTCGATCGGCGGGCCGCTGCTGTGGCCCGCTGAGGAGCCGTGGCCGCACTGCGAGGAACCGCATGTGGTGGATGGCATCAACCCAGCCCGGTCCCCGGCGGATCTGCGGCGGGAACGACGGATCTTCGCCGCCTCGCACGGCCGGGACCTGACTCCGGAGGAACGGGAGACTCTCGAGCGGATCCGGCCCCCTCGGACGTATCCGGTGAGGCTGGCGGTCCAGGCGTACGACGGCCCCATGGCGATGCTGCCCATCGCGCAGCTGTACGTACGGGATGTGCCCGATCTGAGCCCGCCGGAGGGCAAGGATCTGCTGCAGGTTCTGTGGTGCCCCTTCGATCATCCGATCATGCCCAGGACCCTGCTCTTCTGGCGTTCGGCAGTCGCCGTCACCGACATCCTCGACACGCCCCCCGAGCCGCCCGCAGTGCAGTTCGACGGCTATCTACCGGAACCGTGCGTGCTCGAACCGGAGCAGATCACCGAGTACCCCGACCATCTGGAGCTGAGCGAAGAACTGCGGGAGCAGCTCAAGCAGTGGAGTGTGCCGCAGGCAGCAGAGGAAGACATGGACCCGGACACGTACTACGACTGTGTGCTGTCCAACGCACCCGGCTGGAAGGTCGGCGGCTGGCCCGCCTGGAACTCCACCGACCCCAGCTCGCAGCCCTGCTCCGAGTGCGGCACCGGCATGGAGGTCCTGATGACCGTCGCCACGTTCGAGGAAGGGGACGACGCCGGGAACAGCTGGTCCCCGCACCCCCACCCAGGTGCTGGACCGTACCCCGGCCACCGCGGCTACAACGCGACCGGGGTCCAGATAGGCAGCGGCTACCGGCAGCACCTGTTCGTCTGCCCGGCGGAGCCCGAGCATCCGCATATCGAGTTGATGACGTAGCCCGTCCGCAGGGTGCAGCCGAGGCGTCACGGTGCGGGCATAGCGTGACGCCGGGTGGCCGCGAGGCTCAGGGTGCCTACCTGCGGCCCGACATCCGAGAAGGAAGCAGGCCATCCCTGACACGACCGCGACGCATCGCCTCAGGTTGAGCGCGTCCCGGTGAGCTCGCCGGTCGGTAAAGCGGCGTAGTCCACCAGCGGTCCGGTCTTCCCATGGACCCCATCAGGGCGTTCCTGGAGCAGGACGTCGCCGAAGTCCACGAAGGGAAGTTCGGGAAGGCCGAGGACCGGTGCGATCCACCGGTTGGCGTCGTCCATCCATGTGGTGGCCCAGCACAGCTCGAAGCCGGGCCGGAGCAGGATTCGCCCGTGCTCCGGGTTGAGCCAGAACCTCAGGGGGCGCCGTCGGGACGCCTCTCCGGCTTGGCCGCATAGGGGTTGAGCGGCCCGTCCACGTCGAGGAACAGCAGCGGTCGGTTCACGGTCTCCCCCGGTCTTGTGCCCTGTCGTCCGGTCGGTCCTAGCCGGAGCAGGCCGTGCGGCCCGCCTCCTGCCAGGCGCAGACCGGGCACAGCGTGGCGCCCTTCGTCGACTCCGGGTATTCGGTCGGCTCGCTGCACAGCACGCACGCGGCGTACGGAGGGCCTTCGGCCGGCGCGGCCGGTGCGATCGGTCCCGGGGTCTCGCAGTACGTATCGTCCCTGTCCACGTCCACGAGCCTACTCACCCGCGCCGGGCGGCGATCCGGCAGACGAGAAACGCCGCCGCGGCGGCGAGAGAGCCGCCGCCCCGAGCAGGGTCAGCCACTCCCCCGGCGCCGTTGGCCCCCTCGACCCGGACGAGCGCCCGCGCGGGCAGGGCCAGCTCGACCCCGCGCAGCACCCAAGGGCCGCGGAGGCCGTACCGGTGGCCCACACCCCGTAGTTCCAGGGTCAGTTGGAGGTCTTCTCGGGCCTGGCCTCGCTGGGCCGGACGATGACGAAGCCCTCGCCCTGCAGCATCAGCTGGACGGCCTCGCCGGATCCGCCGCGCACCATGGAGCCGACGCTCTGGGAGCGGTTCAGACTGGTCGTGAGCTGCTGGCTCCAGCCGACGACCGCGTCCGTGTCCACGTACACCGGCTGAGCAGCCGTCACGGGGATCACGATCGGGGTGCCCTCACACATCAGGCCGAGCTTGCCGTAGCCCGTGAAGACGCTGTTGAAGAGGCCGCCGCCGACCATGCCCGCGCCCTTCACCGTCTTGATCTCGTAGGAGAGCGTGGCGTCGAAGCAGAGGACGTTGCGGCCGTTGATGGTGATGGAGTCGCCCTGGTCCAGCTCCACGACGAAACAGTTCGCCGCCTCGTGCGCGAACCACGCCTCGCCCTGGCCGCGGACCGCCATGAGGGCGAGCCCCTCGCCGGTGACCGCGCGCTTGAGGAGGCCGCCGATGCCCTGGCCCTTGCGCTCGAACTGGAGGTCGCCGCGGAAGGCGATCATCGAGCCCTGCCGGGCGTGCATCTCCCCGTTGACGGCGTACTTGATCGATTTGGAGTTCTGGAGGGTCATGCCGGGGGCGGTGGCCGGCTGGGCCATGTGCTCGCTGGAAAAGAGATCGCTCTTCATGCGGAGCATCCTCACCCGGACCCGGTCGTTCCGCCAAGAAGGTGACATGCCCGGCCTGGCAGACTGGGGCAGTGACCAGCGACGACACCCCCGCCCCCGAGAGCCCGTTCCACGACGGCCCGACCGACCGCGACCAGGCGCAGCAGTTCGTGCTGCCGCTGGTGCTGCATCTGGAGAAGACGGACCCGCCCGCCCGCACCGACGCGCTGCGGACCGCCGCCCGTGCGGTGCTGACGATCCTCTCCGACGAGCGGTCCCTCGGCGACGGCGTGTGGGCCGCGGCGATGCGGGACTGGCAGGACGCCCGGATCCGCAAGGTCGTGCGCCGGGCGCGCGGTGCGGAGTGGCGCAAGGCCGCTGCGCTGGACGGCATCACGGTGACGGGCGAGGACGGCGCGGAGGTACGGGTGTTCCCGCCGATCCCCCTGGACGGCTGGCCCAAGGAACTGGCCAAGCTCCAGGTGTCGGGCACCGACCTGGACGACCCCGAGCCGCCCGCGGCGCCCGATCCCTCGGGTCCGGTGCTGTGGCTGAACCCCGATCTGGACATGTCGGCGGGCAAGACGATGGCCCAGGCCGGGCACGGGGCGCAGCTCGCCTGGTGGGAACTGTCCGACGCCGAGCGCAAGGCCTGGCGCGAGGCCGGGTTCCCGCTCTCCGTGGCCGCCCCCGGGGCGGAGCGCTGGCGGCAGCTGACGGTGAGCGGGCTGCCGGTGGTGCGCGACGCGGGGTTCACCGAGATCGCCCCGGGGTCCTGCACGGTGGTCGCCGACCACCCGGCGCTGCGCCGCTGACCGGAGCCGTCAGGTGTGTCAGCCGTCAGGCGGGAGGCGGGAGGCGGGAGGCTTCAGCCGAAACGGAATCGGGTGTTCGGCTGAGTGTTTCTGCGCCCGACTCCGTACCTCCCGATACTGCCGCACCGGCATTACCGCCAAGTAGCCTGCGCAGCGAGTCGGTTGGCGGTTGATTGACGCCTGTTCGACGCTGTCACGCCTCGGCCCGGGAGACACCTTGTTGCGACGCATCAACGGAACGGCCCTCATCATCGCGGCGCTGGTCGCCACGCTCGCCGCGATCGCGTTCCCGGTCTGGTCCTACGCGGACCGTTCGGGCACCGGCGAGGCCCATCTCAACGCCTCCAGCGTCGCCACCCAGTGGGGACCGCTCTCCGCGACCGACCGGGACTTCCTGGTCAAGGTGCGGCTCGCCGGGCTGTGGGAACTGCCCGCCGGGCAGCAGGCGATCGAACGGGCCCCCAGCGAGGCGACGAAGGCCGCAGGGGACCACCTGGTCGTCGGGCACGCGGACCTGGACCGGCGGGCCCGGGACGTGGCGGCCAAGCTCGGGGTGGAGCTGCCCAACCAGCCGACCGCCCAGCAGCAGGGGTGGCTGCGGGAGCTGACAGCGGCGAGCGGGGACGCCTACGAGCGCAAGTTCGCCAATATCCTGCGGGCCGCCCACGGCAAGGTCTTCGGCCTGATCGGCCAGGTCCGCCACACCACCCGGAACACGCTGATCCGGCAGCTGGCCAGCGACGCCAACCAGACCGTGCTGGACCACATCACCATGCTGGAGGCCACCGGCTTCGTCGACTTCGACGCCCTGGCGCGCGAGGCGGCGGGCGGTTCGTCGGCCAGCCCCTCGGGCCCGTCGATGCCCCAGGACGGGCAGGCGCCCCAGGTCCCGCTGCCGGTGACGCCGACCGGCGACCAGTCCTTCACCTCACGCCCGGTGCCGCCCACGATGATGCCGATGCCATAACGAGAGCGACGGCCCCGGAACCTCAAATCCACCTCTGAACGTCCCCTTGGTCGGGTTCATCACCGCTCGACGGGGTCATGACCCCTGGACAGGGCGAAGGCCCGGGTGAGTAGGGGGACACCATGAAGCTGGGCATCGGCATCGGCTGGCGGCCGGAGATCGCGGACGAGGTGGAGGCGCTGGCGGGGATCGACTGGGTCGAGGCGGTCGCGGAGAATCTCTGCGCCGACCACCTCCCGGACTCCCTCGTACGGCTCCGGGAGCGCGGCGTGCGGGTCGTGCCGCACGGGGTGGCACTCGGCCTGGGCGGCGCCGACCGACCGGACCCCGCACGGCTGGCGGGCCTCGCGGCGCGCGCCGAGCTGCTGGGGACGCCGCTGGTGACCGAGCACATCGCGTTCGTACGGGCCGGGGGGCCGCTGACCGCGTCGCCGAGGCTGGAGGCGGGGCATCTGCTGCCGGTGCCGCGCACCTGGGACGCGCTGGACGTGCTGTGCGAGAACGTGCGGATCGCGCAGGACTCGCTGCCGGTTCCGCTGGCGCTGGAGAACATCGCGGCGCTGATCTCCTGGCCGGGCGAGGAGCTGACCGAGGGGCAGTTCCTGGCCGAGCTGGTCGAGCGGACCGGGGTGCGGCTGCTGATCGACGTGGCCAACCTGCACACCAACCACGTCAACCTCGGCCTGGACCCGGCGAAGGCGCTGGACGAACTGCCGGTGGAGGCCATCGCGTACGTCCATGTGGCGGGCGGGGTGGAGAGGGACGGCGTCTGGCACGACACGCACGCCCACCCGGTGTCCGCGCCCGTCCTGGCGGTGCTGGCCGAGCTGCGCTCCCGGGTCGACCCGCCTGGCGTGCTGCTGGAGCGGGACGACGCCTTCCCGCCGGCCGCCGAACTCGCGGGCGAACTGGACGCGATCCGGGCGACGCTGCGGCAGTCGGCTCCCCCGGCGGACCCGCGCCCGGCGCCCCACGACGCGGCGGACCCCGCAGCCCGTGCGGCGGCCGTCCCCGAGGCGTCGGAGACCCGTGCGGCGGGCGTCCCCGAGGTACCGGAGACCCGCGCGGCGGCCGTCCCCGAGGCGTCGGGCACCCGTACGGCCGCGGCGGCCGGCGCCCGTGACCGCACCGCCGTCGCGCAGACCGCGCTGCTCTCCGCGCTGGTGGCCGGAACACCGGCCCCCGAGGGCTTCGACCACCGGCGGCTGCGGGTGCAGAGCCGGGCGCTGGCCGCCAAGCGGGCGGACGTCGTCGCCAAGGTCGCGCCGGAGTTGCCGGAGATCCTCGGCGACGCATACCGCGCCGCGTTCCTCGCGTACGCCGGGAACCGCCCGATGTCCGGCGGCTACCGGCGCGACGCCCTGGACTTCGCCGAGCACCTGCTCATCGCGGGTGATCCCGCCGATCCGGTGGCGCGGCGCCGGCTGACGTACTGGTGGCAGGACCGGTCGGGCGCCCGGCCCCCGCGCCGTACCACCCGTCTGGTCCGGGCGGCCCGTGCCGTCCTCGTGGGGAAGTGATCCGCCGTGTCCGTGCTGGCTCTGCTGGTGACCGTCGTGGTCGCCGTCTCCTCGATGGTGCTCATCGTCAAAGCCGTGAACGAGCGGGCCCGCCGCCCCCGCCCGGACCCCGGCCTCGCCCTCCACGACCTGTATGAGGCCGCGTTCCTGAACGGCGGCCCGGCCAGGGTCGTGGACACCGCCCTGAGCGCCCTGCACGCGGACGGCCGGCTGGTCGTCGGTGGGCCCGGCATCGTCGGCGTACAGCGGGCGCAGGCGAACGACCCGGTGGAACGCGCGGTCTTCCAGGAGCTGGCCGCCGCGCCGAACGGCGCCCTGCACGTGCTGCGGGACGCGGTGATGCGACACCCCGCGGTCCAGGAGATCGGCGACGGGCTCGCCGCGCGCGGGCTGCTGGTGTCGCCCCTGGAGAGCCGGCCGCTGCGGCGGTGGGCGCTGATCCAGGGATTGGTGTGCATCGCCGCCCTGCCGCTGAGCGTGGTGCTGACCTTCGTCCAGTTCACCGTCGAGGACCGGCCGTTCCCGTTCGTCGTGATGATGCTGCCCCCGATCCTGATCGGCGGATTCAGCGGGCTGATCGTCGCGGCGTCCTCCTCCACCCGCATCACGAAGGCGGGCCGCCGGGCCGCCCTGAACTTCCGGAACGCCTACGCCTATGTGGTCACCCACGCCCACCTGGTCGCCACACTGGGGCTCCGCGCCCTGCCGGACTCGGTGCTCCAGGCCCAACTGATCGCGGCGGCACGGCTGAGCGGTCCGCGCGGGCGGCTGTCGGCCCCTACCGCCGGCGGCCTGACGGCGGGAGCCGCCGCCGTCGCCGTGCCGACGGTCTGGTGCGCAGCCTCCAGCCCCGGCGGCTCCAGCTGCGGAGGGTCCAGCGGGGGCGGCTCCGGTTCGAGCTGCGGCGGCGGATCCGGCTGCGGGGGCAGCGGCGGATCGAGCTGCGGGGGCGGCTCCAGCTGCGGCGGGAGCTCCGGCGGGTCCAGCTGCGGCGGGAGCTCCGGCGGGTCCAGCTGCGGCGGGAGCTCGGGCGGGTCCAGCTGTGGCGGCGGGAGCTCCTGAACTCCCCTTCCGGGGAGCCTTTCCGACCGCCCAACGGGGTCGTTCCGCGGGACATGCCGGGGCGGTGCTGGACATCGGCGGCCGTCCGCCCGACCATCCCTCTCCGCATCCGCAGAGAGGCACCGCGCGTGAGAACAGCTGCGCTGTACACATCGATCGGCTCCCTGGTCCTGTCCGCCCTGGCCGCCGCTCCCGCCTCCGGCGAGATCCGTCCGGCGGCGGAACCGGGCCCCCGGCAGGTGACCGCCGCCGAGGCCCGGGGCACCGCCGTCGCCGCCGCTCGGGCCACAGCCGCCGGGATCGACTTCGCCTCCTGCCCCGAGGAGGAGATGCTCCCGGACTCCCTGAAGTGCGGCACGGTGAAGGTGCCCCTGGACTACGCGGAGCCGGACGGGCGGCAGCTCGAACTGACCGTGAGCCGAACGCCCGCCACCGGCCCGGCCGAGGGGCGGCAGGGCGCGTTCGTCTACAACCCGGGCGGCCCCGGGGCGTCCAGCATCACCTTCCCGCTGGCCGGGGAGATGCCGGAGTGGAAGGAGGTCGCCGAGGCGTACGACCTGGTCGGTTACGCCCCGCGCGGCGTCAACGGCTCCTCCGCCCCGCTGACCTGCCAGGACCCCGCCGCCTACACGAAGGGCCCGACGGACGCGCCGACGCATCCGACGCGGGAGTACAAGGAGCGGCGCGTGGCCCGTGCGACGGCGTACGCCCAGGGCTGCGCGCAGCACGCGGGCGAGGCGCTGCGGCACTACACCTCGCTGAACAACGCCCGCGACCTGGACGTGCTGCGGGCCGCGCTGGGCGAGCCGCGGCTGACGTTCATGGGGGCGTCCTACGGAACGTACTTCGGCGCGCTGTACGCGACGCTCTTCCCCTCCCACGTACGGCGCATGGTCTTCGACTCGGTGGTCGACCCGGACCCGGAGCAGATCTGGTACCGCTCGAACATGGGCCAGTCGCTGGCCTTCGAGTCGCGGTGGGAGGACTTCCGTCGCTGGGTGGCCCGGCACGACGACGTCTACCGCCTGGGGGACACGCCCGAGGCGGTGCAGCGGCACTACGACGAGGTGCGCGCCGAGCTGGCGGTGAAACCGGCGGGCGGGAAGGTCGGGCCGGGGCAGCTGCACTCGGCGTTCCTGGGGGCGGGCTACTACGACGACTACTGGGCGATGCGGGCGACCGCGCTGTCGGAGTACGTCCGGGGCAACCCGGAGCCGCTGGTCGCGCAGGCGTCCCCGCGCGCGGTGGCGGCGAAGGACAACGAGAACGCCCAGGCGGTGTACACGGCCGTCGAGTGCAACGACGCGCCGTGGCCCGAGGAGTTCGAGGTGTGGGACCGCGACCACACCGACCTGGCGCGCGTCGCGCCCTTCGAGACCTGGGACAACGCCTTCTCGAACCTGCCGTGCGCCTTCTGGCCCGCGCCCCGGCAGCGGCCGCTGGAGGTCGGGACGCGGTGGGGCGAGCTGCCGCCGGTACTGATCCTGGCGGCGGAGCGGGACGCGGCGACCCCGTACAAGGGGGCGCTGGAGCTGCGGAAGCGGCTGCCCGGCTCGTCGTTGGTGACCGAGCGGGACGCCGGTACGCATGGCATCGGCGGGGCCGGGAACACCTGCGTCGACGATCATCTGCGCCGGTATCTGCTGACCGGTGAGGTGCCGGGGCGGGGTGCGGACTGCGCCGCGCATCCGGAGCCGAACCCGGTGTCGCTGGACTGACCGGGCGGGGCACGGAGCGGGGGCCGCCGCACCAGGACGGTGCGGCGGCCCCCGAAGCCGAACCCGGTGTCGCTGGAACGGCGGGCGGCACGGTCGGTGCCGGGTGCCCGTCCTTCTGATCTTCCGGGTTGGGGTGGTGCGGGACTCGCTGGTTATGCGAGCCCGGCCACCAGGTCTGCGACGCTCTTCCTGCGGCCCGTGTAGAACGGGACCTCCTCGCGCACGTGGAGCCGTGCCTCGGAGGCGCGCAGGTGACGCATCAGGTCGACGATGCGGTACAGCTCGTCCGCCTCGAAGGCGAGGACCCACTCGTAGTCGCCCAGCGAGAACGAGGCGACGGTGTTGGCGCGGACGTCCGGGTACCCCCGGGCCATCTTGCCGTGGTCGGCGAGCATACGGCGGCGGTCCTCGTCGGGCAGCAGGTACCAGTCGTAGGAGCGCACGAAGGGGTAGACGCTGATGTAGTCGCGCGGCGTCTCGTCGGCGAGGAACGCCGGGACGTGCGACTTGTTGAACTCGGCGGGCCGGTGCAGCGCCATGTTCGACCAGACCGGGTCGAGGGCGCGGCCGAGCTTGGTGCGCCTGAAGAGGTTGTACGCCTCCTGGAGCTCGTCCGAGGTCTCGGCGTGCCACCAGATCATGAGGTCGGCGTCGGCCCGCAGACCGGAGACGTCGTAGGCGCCGCGGACGGTGACGTCCTTCGCCGCGAGCCGGTCGAACAGCTCCTGGACCTCGTCGGCGTATCCCGCGCGGTCCAGCGGGAGCACGTCACGCAGTTTGAAGACCGACCACAGGGTGTAGCGGATGACCTCGTTGAGGTCCTTGGCCTTCTTGCCGGCGTTCGGACCCTTGCTTGATGTCGCAGTCTCAGGAGCACTCATACGGCTATTGTCCCGCCTCGCTCTCCGTGCCCCGAACCAGGGTCGGCGTGGCGATGATCTCTCTCGTGATCTCGTCGGCCGCCCGCTGGGCGCTCGCGATGCAGGCGGGGATGCCGACGCCGTCGTAGACCGCGCCGCAGACCCGCAGGGCGGGGAGCTTGGCCACCTCGTCGCGGATCCGGGCGACCCGGGTGAGGTGGCCGACCGGGTACTGCGGCAGGCCGCCGATCCAGCGGGTGACCTCGGTGTCCACCGGCCGCGCGGTGAGTCCGGTGGCCTCGGTGAGTTCGCGCAGCGAGACGGCGACGAGTTCCGCGTCCTCCCGGTGCAGATGCTCCTCCTCGCCGTACCGGCCGACGGAGGTGCGGAGCACGAACAGGTCGGGGGCCCGGTCGGTGACCCACTGCCATTTGTTGCTGGAGAACGTGGACGCCTTGATCGTGTGGCCGTCGACCGGCGGCACCAGGAAGCCGGAGCGGCCGCGC
Organism: Streptomyces sp. NPDC020884; assembly: GCF_044333935.1. Taxonomy (NCBI): domain Bacteria; kingdom Bacillati; phylum Actinomycetota; class Actinomycetes; order Kitasatosporales; family Streptomycetaceae; genus Streptomyces; species Streptomyces sp. NPDC020884. The sequence continues at coordinate 357,695 of NZ_JBIRRY010000006.1, forward strand.
AGGGCTTCGTGCCGCTCGATGTCGGCGCGCCGGAAGGCGAGGGTGACCAGGGCCATCGAGGCGTACTCGACGCCGGACAGCTCGGCGGCGGCGGCCGGGGACTCGGCGGCCAGCAGGGCGCCGGCGGACCAGGCGGGGGTGGCCAGGACGATGCCGTCGGCGGCGATGGTCCGGGTGTCGGTGCGGACGGCCCAGCCCGTTCCCGTACGGGTGAGGCCGAGGACGGGGGTCTCGGTGAGGATCTCGCCGCCCCCGGCCCGTACGGCGTCGCCGACGGCGGCCGGGAGGGTGCCGATGCCGCCCTCGATGCCCTGGAAGACGGGGCCGGTCCGCTGCCGGGCGGCGGCCCGCTCCTGGACGCGGCGCACGCCGTCCAGCAGCGGGCCGCCCTCCTTCACGGCCTCGAAGAGCTGGGGTACGGCGGCGCGCATCGAGATCCGGTAGGCGTCGCCCGCGTAGACCCCGCCGAGGAGGGGCTCCACCAGCCGGTCCACGACCTCGCGGCCGAGCCGGTCGGCGACGTACGCGCCGACCGCGACGTCGTCGCCGACGGCGGCCGGAGCGAGGTCGCGCTCCTTCGCGATCCGGGCCACGCCCTCGGGGGACAGCACCTCGCCGAGCACCGACGGAGCGCCGGGGACGCCCATGACGTGCCCCTTGGGCATCGGGCGCAGCGCGTCGCGCGTCCACAGCGAGGCGGTGGTGGTGGCGGGCGGCTGGAGGCGGTCGGCGAGGCCCACGTCACGGGCCAGGGCGACCGCCTCGGGGCGCCGGGCGAGCATCGCCTCGGCCCCCAGGTCGACCTGGACGCCCGCGATCTCCCCGGTCATGAGCTTGCCGCCGAGCCGGTCCGTCGCCTCCAGGAGGGTCACCCGCGCACCGCCGGCGACCAGGCGGTGGGCGGCGGCCAGACCGGCGATGCCGCCACCGATGACGACGACGTGGCCCGAGGGCGATTCCGCACGCTGTTGAGAACGCTGCATGGGTCCACTCTCTCAAACCCCCTGCCGCGTCATGACCGTGACCACTTCGAAACCGGCGGACGGCAACCTGCCGCGGAGCGGCCTCGTCGAACCGTCACCATCAACCACCGTCCTGGGGGGACCAGTTATGGATATGGGCAGCAGCACCGATCGACCCTTCGACCGGCGGCCCGGCGCAGCGCACCGGCGTCGGGCGCGGGCCCGTCGCCGCGCGGCACTCGTCGCCGGGGCGCTCGGCCTCCTGCTCGCCGTCGGCGGCTGCGGGGCCGGGGGCGACGCGTCGGACAGTGGCGCGAAGGCGGCGGACGGCAAGTACGCGGGCCCCGAGGGGCGCGCCGACGGACAGGCCGGGGCGGGGGCGGCGGACGAGGACGCGTCCGCGCCCGCCGGGCAGCGCTCGGACCCGAAGGCCTCGGGGAAGAAGGCGGTGACCGCGCCAGGGGCCACCCATGTCATCCGCACGGCGGCCCTGTCCGTCGAGGTGAGGAGCGTGCCGAAGGCCGTCGCCGCCGCCCGCGACGCGGTGGAGGGCGCGGGCGGCCTGGTGGCGACGGAGAACACCGAGCGGCTGGACGACGCCTACGAGACCTCGCACCTGGTGCTGCGGGTGCCGCAGGACCGCTTCCAGGAGGTGCTGCGGACCCTCTCCGGTTCCGGGAAGCTGCGCTCGCGCACCTCGAACGCGAAGGACGTCACCGACCAGGTGGTCGACGTGGGCAGCCGGATCGCCACGCAGCGCGCGAGTGTGGCGCGGGTGCGGGAGCTGATGGACGAGGCGGAGAGGATCAGCGATGTGGTGGCCCTGGAGGGCGAGCTGAGCAGCCGTCAGTCCGATCTGGAGTCGCTGCTCGCCCAGCAGGCGAGCCTGAAGGACCGCACCTCGCTGTCGACGATCACCCTGGACCTGACTCCGCCGGACGCTCCGGACGACGACGGGCGGGAGGAGGACCCGGGGTTCCTGGACGCGCTGGGCGGCGGCTGGGACGCGTTCGTGACGATGCTGCGGTGGATCGCGGTGGCGTTCGGGGCCGCGTTCCCGTTCCTGCTCACCGCGGCCCTGGCGCTGCTGGTCTGGCGGGTGCTGCGCGCCCGCAGGGCCGCTCCCGCCGCCGCCCCGGAGCAGGAGGGCACTCCGGCGCCCTGAAGGCGCTCCAGCGCCGTAGCGTGGGGCTCCGACGTGGTGGATCGCCGCATCGGCGAACCGGCGAAAGGGACCCGGCATGGCAGCGGAGCGACTGGTGGTCATCGGCGGTGACGCGGCGGGTATGTCCGCCGCGTCACAGGCCCGCAGGCTGAAGGGGCCGGACGCGCTGGAGATCGTCGCCTTCGAGCGCGGGCACTTCACCTCGTACTCCGCCTGCGGCATCCCGTACTGGGTGAGCGGCGACGTCGCGGCGCGCGACGACCTGATCGCCCGCACCCCCCGGGAGCACCGGGAGCGGGACATCGATCTGCGGATGCGGACCGAGGTGACGGAGCTCGACGTGGCCGGGCGGCGGGTGCGGGCGCTGGACCGGGAGAGCGGGACGGCGTACTGGACGGGCTTCGACAAGCTGGTGATCGCCACCGGGGCCCGTCCGGTGCGCCCGGCGCTGCCCGGGATGGACGCGGCCGGGGTGCACGGGGTGCAGACCCTGGACGACGGGCAGGCGCTCCTGGACTCGCTGGACGCCCTGGGTTCCGACGCGGGGCGGCGGGCGGTCGTGGTGGGCGCGGGGTACATCGGCGTCGAGATGGCCGAGGCGATGCTCAAGCGGGGCTTCGAGGTGACCGTCCTGAACCGGGGCGAGCAGCCGATGGCGACCCTCGACCCGGACATGGGGCGGCTGGTCCACGACGCGATGGACGGGCTGGGCATCACCACGGTCAACGGGGCCGCCGTCACCGGGATCCTCACCGGTCCCGACGGCCGGGTGAGCGGGGTGGCGACGGACGCGGACACGTATCCGGCGGACGTGGTGGTCCTCGGCATCGGCGTGGAGCCGGAGACGGAGCTGGCGCGCGGGGCGGGGCTGCCGGTCGGTCCGCACGGCGGGCTGCTCACCGACCTGGCGATGCGGGTGGCGGGCCACGAGAACATCTGGGCGGGCGGCGACTGCGTGGAGGTCCTGGACCTGGTGGCGGGCCGCACCCGGCACATCGCGCTGGGCACGCACGCCAACAAGCACGGGCAGGTGATCGGTTCCAACGTCGGGGGCGGCTACGGCACGTTCCCGGGCGTGGTCGGTACGGCGGTGAGCAAGGTCTGCGACCTGGAGATCGCCCGGACCGGGCTGCGGGAGAAGGACGCCCGCGCGGTCGGGCTGCGCTACGTCACGGCGACGATCGAGTCGACGGGGCGGGCGGGCTACTACCCGGGGGCCAAGCCGATGACGGTGAAGATGATCGCGGAGTTCCGCACGGGCCGGCTGCTGGGGGTGCAGATCGTCGGCCGGGACGGGGCGGCGAAGCGGGTGGACGTGGCGGCGGTGGCGCTGACGGCCGGGATGACGGTGGAGCAGATGACGGCGCTCGACCTGGGATACGCGCCGCCGTTCTCGCCGGTCTGGGATCCGGTGCTGGTCGCCGCCCGCAAGACGGTGGCGGCGGTGCGGGCCGCGGGGAGCTGACGCTCCCGGGGGCCGGCTCTTCGGGCCGGCCCCCGTACGACCGGTCGTTCAGCGCGCGGTCTGCGTGTGGACGTACTCCACGAGCCGGGTGAGCGCGTCCGGGTCCATGGTCGGCATGACGCCGTGGCCCAGGTTGAAGATGTGGCCCTCCAGGCCGGCCGCGGCGTCCAGCACCTCGCGGGTCTTCACCTCGACGGCCGGGGTCGGGGCGAACAGCACGGCCGGGTCGAGGTTGCCCTGGAGCGCCTTGCCGGGGCCGACGCGGCGGGCGGCCTCGTCCAGCGGGACGCGCCAGTCGACGCCGACGACGTCCGCGCCGGCCTCGCCCATCAGGCCGAGCAGTTCGCCGGTGCCGACGCCGAAGTGGATGCGGGGGACGCCGTAGGGGGCGACGGCGTCGAAGACCTTCGCGGAGGCGGGCAGCACCGCGCGGCGGTAGTCGGCGGGGGCCAGCGCGCCGACCCAGGAGTCGAAGAGCTGGACGGCGGAGGCGCCGGCCTCGATCTGCACCTTGAGGAAGGCGCCGGTGATCTCCGCGAGCCGGTCCACGAGATCGGCCCAGAGCTGCGGGTCGCCGTACATCATGGCCTTGGTGCGCTCGTGGTTGCGCGAGGGGCCGCCCTCGACGAGGTAGCTGGCGAGGGTGAAGGGGGCCCCGGCGAAGCCGATGAGCGGGGTGGCGCCCAGCTCGGCGGTGAGCATCCCGATGGCCTCGGTGACGTACGGGACGTCCTCGGGGGTGAGGTCGCGCAGCCGGGCGAGGTCGGCGCGGGTGCGGATCGGCTCGGCGATGACGGGGCCGACGCCGGGCTTGATGTCGAGGTCGATGCCGATGGCCTTGAGGGGCACGACGATGTCGCTGAAGTAGATCGCGGCGTCGACCTTGTGGCGGCGCACGGGCTGGAGCGTGATCTCGGCGACCAGCTCCGGCATCATGCAGGAGTCGAGCATCGCGATGCCCTCACGGACCTTCAGGTACTCGGGCAGCGAGCGCCCCGCCTGGCGCATGAACCAGACCGGCGTGTGCGGTACGGGTTCGCGGCGGCAGGCCCGCAGGAACGCCGAGTCGTGGGTGGCGTGGCGGCTCGCGTCGTGGCTGGCGGAGGTCGTCGTCTGCTGGCCCGAAGGGCTGTCGTTGGCACTCACGCACAGAATCTTCGCACGCGTGCCGAAGGAGCCCGGCCCCGCACGGGTGTCTGTCCCTGCGCGAGGCCCGCCTTCCGCCTACTCTTCCCCGCATGGCTCCGGCTCAGGGACAATTTTCCGATCATTCCGATGGCGTCGACAGCAAGGACGGAGCGGAGGGTCCTTCCGTGCCGCCCGCGTTCCTGGCGGCGGTCGACGCGCTGCGCTCGGCGCGGCTGCGCCCGGAGCTGGAGGTGGAGCCGACCAGGCCGCCCCAGCGCCTCGCGCCGCACGCGTACGCCCTGGAGGCGGCGGTGGTGGACGGCGAGGACGATCTCGCGGACGGCAGACTGGTCCTGCTGCACGATCCGGCGGGGCACGAGGCCTGGCAGGGCGCGTTCCGGCTGGTGACGCTGGTCCGGGCGGAGCTGGAGCCGGAGATGGCGGCGGACCCGCTGCTCCCGGAGGTGTGCTGGTCCTGGCTGACGGGTGCGCTGGACGCGCGGGGCCTGTCGTACGGCGAGGCGGGCGGGACGGTGACACGCGCCGGATCGCACTACTTCGGTGCGCTGTCCGCGCGCCGTCCGGCGACGCAGATCGAGATCCGCGCCTCGTGGACGCCGCGGGAGGGCCGGGGCGGCGTCCCGGAGACGGCGTCGCACCTGATGGCCTGGGGCGATCTGCTGTGCCAGATCGCGGGACTGCCGCCGTCGGAACCGTCGGACGCGGCGGTGGTGACGCTGCCGCAGCGGCGCGGGCCACAGGTTTCGTAACACTCCGTCACCCGTATCGCACAGGCGCCGACTCTCTTTTCGTACAATCGATCGCACGTCCTATTTGCCCGAATTGTTACTCACCAAATCGTGATCTTCCCCTAAAGGAGGACGGGTCCGCTGCCGAAGAGGTCAATGACCCTTCAAGCACGGTTCGCCCCCCGGCTTCATCCCCCGAGCCGGCCCGTCCCGCCACTCCCCCCAGGAGGCCTGGTGTCCGTTCTCCTTGAGCAGCCCGCAAGCCTGGTCGCCTACCGCCCGAACAAGCCGACGGCCATGGTCGTCGTGGCCGACCCGCGCGTCCGTTCCACCGTCACCCGCCATCTGTGGGCCCTCGGAGTACGTGACGTCATCGAGGCGTCGTCCATCGCGGAGGCACGTCCCCGCGTCGGCAATCCGCGCGACATCTGCATTGCCGACGTCCACCTGCCCGACGGTTCCGGGCTGACCCTGCTGTCCGAGACCCGTGCCGCAGGCTGGCCCAACGGTCTCGCCCTCTCCGCCGCCGACGACATCGGCGCCGTTCGCAACGCCCTCGCGGGCGGCGTGAAGGGCTACGTCGTCACCGGCACCCGAACCAACATCGGTCACCCCACCCGCCCCGGCGTCGCCCCCATCGGCGCCAATGCCGCCCGTATGCACCGCAGGCCTCCGGGCTCCCCGGGCCACCCGGGCGGCTACCGCGAACTGTCCGGACGCGAGGTGGAGGTGCTCCGTCTGGTCGCCGAAGGCCAGTCCAACAAGGCCATCGGCGTCTCGATGGGCCTCTCCGCCCTGACCGTCAAGTCCCACCTCGCCCGGATCGCCCGCAAGCTCGGCACCGGAGACCGCGCCGGAATGGTCGCGGTCGCCCTGCGGACGGGCATCATCCACTGACCGCACCCCGCCGGGACGTGCACCGATGCGCCTCCGGCTGGAATACGTGCACGGAGCCCGTCGACGGAACGTTCCGTCGACGGGCTCCGTGCATACACAGATACCCTTGACACGTGACCGACGCCCAAGAGACCGCAGCAGACACTTCACTGCGAACCACCGGGGGCGCTCCCCCGGACGACGTCGCCCCGGCGCCGATCCCCTTGCTCGAACCGCGCGAGGGCATTCCCCCGGTGGTGACGTCCGACGACGCCCTCGCCGGGGTGATCGCTGCCTTCGCCGCGGGCACCGGCCCGGTGGCCGTCGACGCCGAGCGCGCCTCGGGGTACCGCTACGGCCAGCGCGCCTATCTCGTACAGCTGCGCCGTGAGGGTGCGGGCAGCGCCCTGGTCGACCCGGTCGGCTGCCCCGACCTCTCCGGCCTGGGCACCGCGCTGACCGGCACCGAGTGGATCCTGCACGCGGCCACCCAGGACCTGCCGTGCCTGCGGGACATAGGCATGACCCCCACCTCCCTCTTCGACACGGAGCTGGCCGGACGGCTCGCGGGCTTCCCGCGCGTCGGCCTCGGCGCGATGGTGGAGAACGTCCTCGGATACGCCCTGGAGAAGGGCCACTCCGCGGTCGACTGGTCCACCCGCCCGCTGCCCGAGCCCTGGCTGCGCTACGCCGCGCTGGACGTGGAGCTCCTGATCGACCTGCGCGACGAGCTGGAGGACGAGCTGGAGCGGCAGGGCAAGCTGGAGTGGGCCCGGGAGGAGTTCGACGCCATCGCCTCCGCGCCGCCCGCGCCGCCCCGCAAGGACCCCTGGCGCCGCACCTCGGGCATGCACAAGGTGCGCCGCCGCCGTCAGATGGCCGTCGTCCGCGAGCTGTGGACCACCCGTGACCAGGTCGCCCAGCGGCGTGACGTCTCGCCGGGCAAGGTGCTCGGCGACGCCGCGATCGTCGAGGCGGCGCTCGCGCTGCCGGTCGATGTGCAGGCCCTGACCGCGCTGCCGGGATTCGGCCACCGCATGGGACGCCGTCAGCTGGAGCAGTGGCACGCGGCCGTGGAGCGGGCCAGGGCGCTGCCCGAGTCGGAGCTCCCGCAGCCCGGTCAGCAGCCGGCCGGACCGCCTCCCCCGCGCTCCTGGGCCGACAAGGACCCGGCCGCCGCCGCCCGGCTCTCGGCCGCCCGCACCGCCGTGACCGAGCTGGCCGAGCGCCTCCACATGCCCCAGGAGAACCTGATCACCCCGGACACCGTGCGCCGGGTCTGCTGGGAGCCGCCGGCGAACCCGACCCCGGGGGCCGTCGAGGACACCCTCGCCGGGTACGGGGCACGGAACTGGCAGATCCAGCAGGTCGCCCCGCTTCTGGTCCGGGCGCTGAACACCGACGCCTGAACGCGCACCCGCCCCCGAACGCCCCCCGGCCGACGGCCGGGGGGTGTTTGACTTCCCGGCGGGAACCACAGGAAGCACCGGGGTCACGGGGGACGGACATGGACAGCACGGCGTACGGCGACTGGATACGCGCCTTCGAGCAGGCGCGGCTGGAGCGGGCGGAGCGCGGCGATCCGGACTGGCGGACCGGGGTGGAGCCGCACCCCGCGATCCGGCGCAGCGTGCAGCGCTTCCAGGTCGGCGAGGACGGCGACGGGGCCGGGCTGATCACCAAAGCGGAGGCGGCCGGCGACGGAGCGTACGCGTCGGCGGTGCGGATGTTCGTCGCGGAGGAGCGAAATCACGCCAGGTTGCTGGCGCTTCTGCTCGCCGCGGGTGGCGCCCCGGTCATCACCTCGCACTGGAGCGACCGGGTCTTCGTGGCGCTGCGCCGAGCCCTGGGACTCCGCCTCGAACTGCTGGTCCTCATGATCGCGGAGGTGGTCGCGCTGCGGTACTACCGGGCTCTGCGGGACGGCGGCGAGGACGCGCTGACGCGCGAGGTGGCGCGGCGGATCCTGGCGGACGAGGAGCGGCATGTGCCCTTCCACTGCCACCGCCTGCGCCGGGCGTTGCGCCCGCTGCCGTCGCCGGCACGGGGTCTGGTGACCGCCGGGTGGCGCGCCGCCCTGGCCGTGGCCGCGCTGGTGGTGGCCGTGGACCACGGCCCGGCGCTGCGGCGGCTGGGGGTCGGCCGGGGGCGGTTCACGGCGGAGGTGGTCCGGTCCTCGGGGCCGATCGCGGCGGCGATGCGGTGACGGGCGCGGCGTCGGCGGGCACGGCCCCGGGGCGTCCGGGAAGGCCCGTCGCGGCCGTCGGAGCGGTGTGACCTTCGACGCTCCGGCCGTGAGGGGTGGGCAGTCTGGTTACCCGCAAGTAGCATGAGGGCAGGCGGTGCGCCCCCGTGGCGTGCCCCGCAGCAGTGCCATCCCGCACCCTGGAGGAGAGCCACCGTGCCTCGTACCATCCGGGACGTCGTCTTCGTCGACGGCGTCCGCACCCCGTTCGGCAAAGCGGGCCCGAAGGGCATTTACCACGAGACCCGCGCCGACGACCTCGTCGTGAAGGCCATCCGGGAGCTGCTGCGCCGCAACCCGGACCTGGACCCCAAGAAGATCGACGAGGTCGCCATCGCGGCGACCACGCAGATCGGCGACCAGGGCCTCACGCTGGGCCGGACCGCAGGAATCCTGGCCGGTCTGCCGCAGTCGGTCCCCGGCTACTCGATCGACCGCATGTGCGCGGGCGCGCTGACCGCCGTCACCGCGACGGCCGGTTCCATCGCCTTCGGCGCGTACGACGTCGTCGTGGCCGGTGGCGTCGAGCACATGGGCCGCCACCCGATGGGCGAGGGCGTCGACCCGAACCCGCGGTTCGTGTCGGAGAAGCTGGTCGACGAGTCCGCCCTGTTCATGGGCATGACGGCGGAGAACCTGCACGACCGCTACCCCACGATCACCAAGCAGCGCGCCGACGAGTACGCGGTGCGTTCGCAGGAGAAGGCCGCCAAGGCGTACGCCAACGGCAAGATCCAGCAGGACCTGGTGCCGGTCTCGGTGCGCCGCACCAACCCCGAGGCCGGTGAGACGGGCTGGGGCCTGGTCACCGCCGACGAGCCGATGCGTCCGGGCACCACGATGGAGTCGCTGGCGGGCCTGAAGACCCCCTTCCGCGCCCACGGCCGCGTGACGGCCGGCAACGCCGCGGGGCTCAACGACGGCGCCACCGCCTCGCTGCTCGCCGCCGAGGACGTCGCCCGCGAGCTGGGGCTCCCGGTCAAGATGCGCCTCGTCGCCTACTCCTTCGCGGGCGTCGAGCCGGAGGTCATGGGCTACGGCCCGATTCCGGCGACCGAGAAGGCGCTGGCCCAGGCCGGCCTCTCCATCTCCGACATCGGTCTCTTCGAGATCAACGAGGCGTTCGCCGTGCAGGTGCTCGCCTTCCTGGAGCACTACGGCATCGCCGACGACGACGCCCGCGTCAACCAGTACGGCGGCGCGATCGCCTACGGCCACCCGCTGGCCTCCTCCGGTGTCCGGCTCATGACGCAGCTGGCCCGGCAGTTCGAGGAGCAGCCCGAGGTCCGCTACGGCCTGACGACGATGTGCGTCGGCTTCGGCATGGGCGCCACGGTCATCTGGGAGAACCCGAATTTCGACGGAGGCAACAAGTGAGCTCCACCACTGAGCTTCTGAAGGGCGCGGCAGAGCTGTTCCCCGGCGAGGTCGTCACGCAGGCGCACGTACGTCACCTGGACCTCCCGTACGGCGCCGGACGGTTCGCGCTCATCACGCTGGACAACGGCCTGGACCACACCAAGCCGACCACCTTCGGACCGCAGTCGCTGGCGAACCTGGACGCCGCCATCGACCAGGTCGAGAAGGAGGCGTCGGAGGGCACCATCACCGGCGTCGGCATCACCGGCAAGCCGTTCATCTTCGCGGTCGGCGCCGACCTCAAGGGCGTCGAGCTGCTCGGCCGCCACGAGGACGCGCTCGCCATCGGCAAGGGCGGCCACGACGTCTTCCGCCGCCTCTCCGGCCTCGCGGTCCCCACCTTCGCGTACTACAACGGCGCGGCGATGGGCGGCGGTGTCGAGGTCGGTCTGCACTGCGCCTACCGCACCGTCTCCACCGCGATCCCGGCGTTCTCGCTGCCCGAGGTCTTCCTCGGCCTGGTCCCCGGCTGGGGCGGCTGCGCGCTGCTCCCGAACCTGATCGGCGCGGACCGCGCGGTCTCGGTGATCATCGAGAACTCGCTGAACCAGAACCGTCAGCTCAAGGGCAAGCAGGTCTTCGAACTCGGCATCGCGGACGCGCTGTTCGAGGGTGCGGACTTCCTGGAGCAGTCGCTGATCTGGACCGCGAACGTGCTCAAGGGCACGGTCGCGCCTCAGCGCGCCGAGGTCGACCGCGGCGAGGCCTGGGACCAGGCCGTCGCGCGGGGCCGGGCCATCGCCGACTCCAAGGTGCACGGTGCGGCCCCGGCCGCCTACCGCGCGCTGGACATCATCGCGGCGGCGAAGGACGGCGACCTGAGCGCCGGCTTCGACGCCGAGGACCAGGCGCTCGCGGACCTGATCATGGGCGGCGAGCTGCGCAGCGGCATCTACGCCTTCAACCTGGTCCAGAAGCGCGCCAAGCGCCCGGCCGGAGCGCCGGACAAGAACCTGGCCCGCCCGGTCACCAAGGTCGGCGTCGTGGGCGCGGGTCTGATGGCCAGCCAGCTGGCGCTGCTGTTCCTGCGCCGCCTGGAGGTCCCGGTCGTCCTCACGGACATCGACCAGGCGCGCGTCGACAAGGGTGTGGGCTACGTCCACGCCGAGATCGAGAAGCTGCTCGGCAAGGGCCGCATCAACCAGGACAAGGCCAACCGCCTCAAGGGCCTGGTCTCCGGTGTCCTCGACAAGGCCGAGGGCTTCGCGGACGCGGACTTCATCATCGAGGCCGTCTTCGAGGAGATCGGCGTCAAGCAGCAGGTGTTCGCGGAGGTCGAGGCGGTCGCCCCGGCGCACGCGATCCTCGCCACCAACACCTCCTCGCTGTCGGTGACCGAGATGGCCTCGAAGCTGAAGAACCCCGAGCGGGTCGTCGGCTTCCACTTCTTCAACCCGGTCGCGATCCTCCCGCTCCTGGAGATCGTCCGCGGCGAGCAGACGGACGACGCCTCGCTGGCGACGGCGTTCGGCGTGGCCCGCAAGCTGAAGAAGACCGCGGTCCTGGTGAAGGACGCCCCGGCGTTCGTCGTCAACCGCATCCTCACCCGCTTCATGGGCGAGATCCAGAACGTCATCGACGAGGGCACCCCGGTCGAGGTCGCGGAGAAGGCCGTCGAGCCGCTCGGCCTGCCGATGTCCCCGCTGGTGCTCCTGGAGCTGGTCGGCCCGGCCATCGGCCTGCACGTCTCCGAGACCCTGAACCGCTCCTTCCCGGAGCGCTTCACCGTCTCGCAGAACCTCGCGGCTGTCGTCAAGGCGGGCAAGCGCGGCTTCTACGTCTACGATTCCGGCGCGCCGGTCCTCGACCCCGAGGTCGCCGCCCTCCTCAAGCAGGGCGACACCGTCCTCACCGAGGAGCAGACCCGCGACCGGGTGCTCGACGCGGTGGCGCAGGAGATCGGCCTGATGCTGGACGAGGGCGTCGTCGCCGAGGCCCAGGACATCGACCTGTGCCTGATCACCGGCGCGGGCTGGCCCTTCCACCTGGGCGGCATCACGCCGTACCTGGACCGTGAGGGCGTCTCCCAGCGGGTGAACGGCAAGCCGTTCCTGGCGCAGGGCGTGGCGAGCGTGCCGGCCTAGTCATGGGGTAGGAATGGGTCCCGGAGCGGGCCGCACGGCCGACAGGCCGTGCGGCCCGCTCCGTCATGCCGAGGAGAGGCCGGGAGATGGCGGAACGCCGAAGGGGTGCGCCCCGCCGCAGGGGCGCACCGCTGTGGGTGGCGGGCGCGGGGATCCTCGCGGCGCTGACGGGACTGGCCCTCGGCCTGCGGCTGTTCGGCGGCACACCGGACTCCCCGGACTCCCCGGGCGCCCCGGGCCGCACCGATGCGCGGGGCGCCCTGTCCGTCGCGACCTGGAACGTCTGCGGCGTACGCCAGTGGAACTGCGAGGACACCGGCCCGGCCGAGGAGAAGCGGGCCCGGATCGAGGCCCTGGCCCGGGAGTCCGGGGCCCGTGTCGTCCTGCTCCAGGAGGTGTGCTCCGCGGACCTCTCCACCGTACGGGCGTCGCTCGGCGGCACCTGGCAGAGCCTGTTCCGCCCGTACACCTCGGTGCGGGAGGGGCGCAGCTCCACCACGCGCTGCACGGGCGACGGGCGGGGCACGGCCGGGTACGGCATGCTGTCCGCCCTGCCGCTGACCCGCGTCGCCGACCTTCCCCTGCCCCAGCCGGTCACCGGTCCGCGCCGGGGCATCCTCTGCGCCACGGCCGGTGCGGAGAACGTACGGCTCTGCACGACGCATCTCAACCCGCAGCAGGGCGGGGCCGCTTCGGTGCCGGCCGAGCTGCGCGAGGGCCAGCTGCGGGCGCTCGTCGGGGCGGCGGCCGGACCGCGCACCGTCTTCGGCGGCGACCTGAACACCGGTCCGCCCGACGGGACCGGAACGGATGCGTGGGCCCGGACCGAGGGCCCGTACGGCGCCTACCGGGAGTGCGACCGGTCCGGTGTGCCGCAGGAGACCCACCGCAGCGGCTACAAGATCGACTATCTCTTCACGGACCTGCCCCGTCAGGGGTGTTCGGTGCTCCGCTCGCCGGCTTCGGACCACTGGGCCCTGCTGATGCGGGTGGCCACCGGCTGACCGGTCAGTGGCGGGGCCCCGCGGGCGCGACGTGGGCGTGCTCCACCTGGAAGGCCAGGTCGGTGGTCGGGGAGGCGAAGCCGGAGGCGTCCACCGCGAAGACGCGCACGAGGTGCTCGCCGGGCGACCAGGGCCGGCCGGCCTCCCAGGACCAGCTTCCGTCGGGGGCCACGTCGGGAGAGGCGAGGAACTTCCCCCGCTCCCAGAGGCTGACGCGTACCGCTCCCGGCGCGAAGCCGGTGAACGGCACCACCGCCCCCTGGATCCGCTGTCCGGGCACCGGCGTGTGCACCAGGGGTGCGGGGAAGGAACCGCGGATCTGCGAGGTGGCCTCGAGGTAGCCGTCGATGGCCGACCGGTCGGCCCCCGGGTGCTCCCGTCCGTTCACGACGTGCCCCAGGCGCGGGGCCATGCCGTCGATCAGGAAGTTCACCAGCCCCATGAGCATCGGAACGTTGCGCCGGGTGACTTCGGTGTGGCCGGTGATGAACGGGGAGTCGCTGAAGACGAAGTTGAAGTTCTCGTAGCCGTTGAACAGGTGGAGGAACGGCTCCACCTGGACCGGGTACTGCTCGTCCTGCGGGGAGGAGAGCAGGTAGATGTTGGCCCCGCGGTTCGCCCCGGACATCACGAGGTCCGGGATGGCCCGGTCGAGAACGTGGATGTTCGCGTCGGTGACCTGGCCCATCATGAACGCGGCGATGCCGGGGTGCTTGTGCAGATAGGTGCCGATCAGGAACTGCGGAACGAGCGAGACGATGTTGCGGAAGCCGTACTTGAGCCCGAAGTACAGCGCCGCGCTGCCGCCCTTGGAGCCGCCCCACAGAGTGCACTGGTCCGGGGTGAGCCCCAGGGAGTTCATCACGTTGGCGATCAGCGTGACGACGGACCGCTCCAGGGTGAAGTCCATCCCCTTGCACAGGTAGTAGCTGTTCTGCCCGTCGAACTGGTCGCGGATCCACAGGACGTTGCAGCGCAGTTTGTCGAAGATCCCGTTGGACCAGCCGTAGTCGTCGGGCGCGGCGATGTTGGCGAAGACGACCACCAGGTGCTGGTTGCCCTTCTTCGCATGGCTGAAGCGGTACTGCACGGGGTACGCGTCGGAGGTGTCGATACCGGTGTGCAGGCCGGACGGTGCTGCGGACATGGGTGGCGGACTCCGATCGGGGAGGGGTTCGCGTCCGGCCGACGCGCGCCCCGCGGTTCTGGGCGGCGTCAGTGCCGCGGTTCGGCGTAGGAGGCGTTCACCGGTGCGGCGAAGGCTCCCGTGGCGGTGAAGACGATCGCGGACGGCGGGGACTGGGCTCCCGTCCCGTCCACCGCGAAGCAGTCCAGGGTGTGCGGCCCTTCGGGCCAGGTCCAGCCGGGCTCCCAGAACCAGCTGCCGTCCGGCCCGACCATGACGGTGCCCAGGACCGAGCCCTCCATCCGGAAGACGACCTGGGCGCCCGCGTCGCCGTACCCGGTGAACAGGATGCCCTGGCTCCGCACCGGCTGGTGCGGGACCGGCGCCGTGACGACGGGGGCGGCCGGGCCGTGGGACACCGGGGCGAGCGCCGGTTCCAGCGCGGTGAAGACGATCTCGGTGCGCTCGCTGTGGAACTTCTGCGCGTTCACCGCGAAGAGGCGGATGACGTGCCGCCCCGGGGACCAGGTCTTCTCCGGCTCCCATGACCAGCCGCCGTCGGCCTGGACCGGAGGCGATCCGAGGTACTTGCCGTTCTCCCACATGCTCACCCGTACGGCGCCGGGCGCGCTGCCGGCGAACCGCACCTGGTTGCCGGGGACTTCCCCGTGCTGCGCCGGCAGGGTGACGACAGGGCTGGGGAACGCCTGGGCCTGCACCTGGGAGGTGGCCTGGAGATAGGCGTCGATCGCCGAGGTGTCGCGCTGCGGCTGCTCCCCGCCGTTGGTGACCACGCCGATGCGCGGGGTGATGCCGTCCACCAGGAGGTTCAGCAGCCCCATCATGGTGGGCAGGTTGCGCAGCGTCACCTTGCCGTGGCCGGCGATCAGCGACGAGTCGTTGTAGACGAAGTTGAAGTTCGCGTAGTCCCGGAACAGTCCGAGGAACGGTTCGACGTGCCGGCCGTACTGCTCGTCCTGGGGCGAGGAGATCAGATAGACGTTGGCGTCGCGGTTGGTGCTCGTACGCACCACGTCGGCGAGGACGGAGTCGAGGACCCGGATCTTCTCCTCGGTCACCTCCCCCATCATGAGACGGGCGGCGCCCGGCATGGACTCGCTGACGAAGGTGCCGATCCGGAACTGGGGCACGCTGGCCACGATGTTCCGGAACCCGTACTTCAGACCGAAGTGCAGGGCGGCGGTCCCGCCCTTGGAGCTGCCGAACATGGTGCACTCATCGGGAGTCAGCCCGAGGGAGTTCATCACCCGTGAGATGAGGCCGATGACGGACTGTTCCAGGGTGAAGTCCATCTCCTTGCACAGGTAGTAGCTGTTCTGCCCGTCGAACTGGTCGCGGATCCACAGGATGTTGGCCCGGGTCTTGTCCAGTACGCCGTTGGCCCAGCCCCATTCGCCGGGGGCGTTGAGGTTGGCGAAGACGACGACCAGGTGGCGGTTGCCGTTCTTGGCGTGGGCGAAGCGGTACTCCAGGGGGTGGGCCCCGGAGGCCTCGACGCCGCTGAACACTCGGCGCGCGTTCGGGTCTGCGTTAGACATGGACGACATCCACTTCGTGCCGGAACGGTTCAGCGGTCGGGGTGCTCATCGGGCGCAGGGCGGCGGGGCCGGCAGCCGCGTTCCCCTGCGCCCGTCGGCCGGCGCCGGCGAGCGGCTGGTGCGCGGCGGGGCGGGGCGGCGGGGTCACGGTGCCCACGGCCGGGGCGGTCGCCTGCCCGGCGTCGAGGTCGCCGCCCGCCACGAGGATGCGGTCCGTCAGCCGGGCGGCGGCGTATCCGTCGTCCAGGTCGCAGAACTCGCGCTGGAACCAGCGGTAGCGCTCGGTGTACTCCGCCTCGATCCGGTCGATGTTCCGGATGGCGGAGATCAGTTCGGCCGACGCGAAGAGCAGGGGGCCCGGGGCGCTCTGCTCGAAGTCGAAGTAGAAGCCGCGCAGGGTGTCCCGGTAGTGGTCCAGGTCGTAGGTGAAGAACAGGATCGGCCGCCCGGTGTTCACGAAGTCGAACATCAGGGAGGAGTAGTCCGTGATCATCACATCGCTGATCAGCGACAGGTCCGCCATGTCCGGGTAGTCGGACACGTCGAAGACGAAGCCGTCGCCCGCGCCGGGGACCGGGTCCACGACGTTGGGGTGGCGGCGGACCATGAGGACGTGGTCGTCCCCCAGCCGGGCACGGGCGTCGTCGAGGTCGATCCGGAAGTCGAACTTGTACTTCCCCGGCGCGTAGAACTGGTCGTCGCGCCAGGTGGGCGCGTACATGATGATGCGCTTGCCGGGGGGCAGGCCGATCCGCTGCCGGATCTCCGCGGCGCGGCGCTCCGTACCGGGGCGGCGCAGGATGTCGTTGCGCGGGTAGCCGCACTCGACCATCTCGCCGGGGAACTTGAAGGCCCGCTGGAGGATCGGGGTGGAGAAGCTGTTGGGCGACACGAGCATGTCCCAGTTCTGCACCTCCTTCTCCACCCGCTCCAGATACCGCTGGTCGGCGAAGTGCACCGACTCGATGTCGTGGCCGATCTTCTTGAGCGGGGTGCCGTGCCAGGTCTGCACGACGATCTGGTCGGGGCGCTTGGCGAACCAGTCGGGGAGGTGGTTGTTGGCGACCACGTAACGGGAGGTCGCCAGGGCCTCGTACCACTGGGGCGACCACATGCGCACGGGTCGCGCCGTCGGCGGTACGTCGACCTGGTCGTCCCGTACGACCCAGAGGTGTTCGAGGTCGACGCCGCGCCGGACCATCTCCTCGTGGACCGCCCGGGGGCTGTCGGAGTACTGCGTGCCCTTGAAGGCGTCGAACAGCACGGCGGGGCGGACCGGCTCGCGGCGGGCCTGCGGGTAGGCCTTGGTCCGCAGCAGCTTCTGCCGGTAGGGGCCCCGCGCGTCCTCGGGCATGGCGGAGTGCACCAGCATCGACAGCCGGTCGTACGCCTCGGCCTGGAGTTCGTAGCGCCGCTCCCCCACCTCCAGGTTCTGGGGCATGGACGGGATGATGCCCTGATCGATCTTGATCATGAGGTCCGGGGAGCGGTCCTCGGGGGCCACCGCGGACGGGTCCTGGCGGCGCAGGAAGAAGTCCCAGCGGCCGGCGGCGAGCGGGATGCCTCCGGCGAGGGTGCGCATGGCGGCCGGGGTCAGGACCGTGCGGAACCGCCGCCCGTCCCACTGGATGGGCACCGCCCGCTCGGCGCCGTGGGCGCGCGAGCGTACGACGAGGTGGGCGCTGATCCGCTCCGCGGGCGGGAGCAGGTCGTATCCGGCGTAGTCGCAGACGAGTTCCAGCGAGCCGTCCGCGAGCCACTCGCCGTCGCTGAGCAGCGGCAGGGCGGCGCGCTCGAAGAGCACCACATAGCCGGAGCCGTTGCGGTGGACGACGACCTCGCGGTCCCGCTCCTCGGTCTGCAGGGTCCCGGGCATGCGGTAGTGGCCGTCGTCGACCTCCTGGGCCATCACCGGGTAGAGCGGCGTCTTGCGGCCCTCCACGTGGAGGGTGACCTTCCAGCCGTTGCTCCCCATCGTCCAGGCCTGCGGGACGGTGTCGCCGGTCGCCCGGGAGCCGGGGACGAGGCTGGTGAGGGGGATGCGGGTGGCGAAGGTGCACCAGCCCTCCCCGCCGGGCTGGAACGACATCCAGGAGTCATGCCGGCCGGCGCCGTTCATGCTGGTGACGCGGAACTTGCCCCATTCGGGGACGGCCGGGGTGAGCAGGACCCCGCCGATCTCCAGGTGCTCCCCGACCACCCGGTGCCGGGTGATGCGGCAGCGGACGACCTCCACCCGGAGCTTCAGGCTGCCCTGCATGAAGAGCGGGAGGATGCGGGTGTTCTTGTCGACATAGCGGTACGCCGGGTTGGCGGCGGTCCCGGCGCTGCCCCGGCCGATGCCCTTGTACCGGAACAGGCCCCGGCTGAACACACCGGCGGCGACGTCCCAGGTCCCCTCGACCCACTGGCCCTTGCGCTGGAGCCGGGTGACGTCGAAGCGGCTCTCGAAGCCGGCCCAGTCGTAGCAGTAACGATTCTGGTTGGAGTACTCGGTCGCCTGCGGGAAGTAGCTGGTCCTGGCCAGGTTGACGAGCTTGCTGCCGGTCTTCTTGTTGCGGAGCGCCAGCATCTTCGTGGACATGTGCCGCTTGTGCACGTTGATGAACCGGATGTAGGCAGAGCCCTTGAGGACCAGGGAGTCGCCGTCCCACGCCGCCTCGGAGAGCGAGCTGTAGGGGGACAGCTCCTTGTCGAGCCGGTAGTCGCTCTTGTAGAGGCCCGTCTTCCGGTTCTCCAGGTGCGGGTAGTTGAGGTAGCGGCGCAGCCGCCGGCGGACCGGCAGCGGTCCGCCCTTGCGCTCGAACTCCAGGACGTCGAGGAGTTCGCCGAGCCGGCCCTGGTGGACGAGCAGCCACTTGACCCGGGCGTCGGCGGGGAGCTCTTCGATGATGTCGTAGTCGGCTTCGGAGAGGAACTCCTGGGCCCAGTGCATGAACGCGTCGCGGTAGTCGTCCTCCGCGTCCGGGAGGACCTTGAGGTGCAGCATGAGGTCGGACTTGAGGCAGGCGAGGTCGTACTTGCGCTTGTGATCCCGGAACTGGCGCGAGCGGTGCTGCCCGAGGAAGCGGCTCACCGACTGCACGGCCGCGACACGGTCCCGCAGATTGGACACCTCGGTGTGGCGCTGGGTGATGGAGGGGGCGGCACCGCCGTCACGGCGTCGCCAGAAATAGACGATGTCGGTGATGACGTCGACCTTGGCCGCCCGGAAGTGCGCGAACATGTTCACCCAGGAGTCCTCGTACAGGACGCCTTCGGGGAACTCGATGAAGTGGTGGTCCCAGAAAGACCGGCGGAACACCTTGTTCCACACGGTGCGGTCATAGATCAGGGCCTCGAAGCGCGTGATGTGCGTGCCCTTGCGGTCCCGCTGCATGGGGCCCTTGTGGAGCGGCGACTGCCACTTCTTGGTGGAGTTCATCATCTGGACATTGCCGGAGACGAAATCCGATCCGGATTCGGTCAGCGTGCGGACGAGCAACTCGTAGGCGTATTCGGGGACGACGTCGTCGCCGTCCGCGAAAACCAGGAACTCGCCGTCGGAATGCATGGCACGGAGCCCCGTGTTGCGGGCGTGCCCCGGGCCGTGCGACTCCTGGCGGATCAGCCGGAAGCGCGGGTCAGCGGCGCAGAAGCGCTGGGCGATCTCCGTGGAGGTGTCGGTGGAGCCGTCGTCCACCATGATCACTTCGAAGTCGCGGAAGGTCTGCCGCGCGATGGACTCCAGGCACTCCGTGAGGTACGTCTCAACGTCCTGAAACGGAACGATGACACTCAAACGGGGCCCAGCGGCCATGCTTCACACTCCAGTTCGAGGCAGGAGGTGACCACCTGCGCTCCTTCGACTTCCCGACCACCGCGCCTTGCCCCCACCGAATCCCCGTTGACTCGAAGTCGGGCACACCCCCGTCGATCGCCTGCGGCTCGGCTCTCGAACTGTTGCGTCAGACGCAAATCTTAAGTGAACATTAAAAGATGTCAATGTGCAGATTCTGCACACAGTTCGATGATCTGCTCGACACATCCACGTGACATGCGCCATACTGCGCGGCGCACAACCTTCCGGAGCGCTCGGCGATCTGATACCACCGGCGTTTCTCCGCGCGCGGAAGCGCCATGGGGGGTCTACCGGCCCGCGTTCGACGGAACCGGGGTCAGAGTCTTCGCCACTCCGAGAGCGTCAGACCGGGATCATCCGTCTGCCGGGCCACGCGTGGGACGCCGTCGCCGTCGACGACCGCCATCACGACCCGGCCGAAGACGTCCAGGGCCAGGGCCGGCGGCGCGAGACACGGCACACCCGTGTCGGACCACCAGACGCCGTTTCCCTCGTCCTCGGTGACGCCCACCCCGACCACGGCGCTTCCGTCCACGCCGCGATGGGCCAGGACCGTGCAGTCGTAGCCGTCGAGGAGGGTGCGGAGCGCGGCGTGCGGGCCCTCGCCCGGCACCCCGCCCAGCACCGTCGGCCAGGCACCGGCCCGGTAGGCCACCACACCTTGGCCGGCGGGGTCGGTCCAGTAGTACGTGGGCCGGTCGGGCCCCGTCTCCAGGACCGCCACCGTGCCCGGCACCGCCGCGAGGCGGGCCGGATGCCCTTCGCCCAGCGCCCCGCCCGCGGCCTGCTGGGACCAGTGGAGAATGCCGTCCGCCGTCGTGGCGAACAGTTCGATGCGCCCCGACGCGAGGGCGATGGCCGCGAGGGTCGATGCGATGCCACTGCCCCGACGGTCGTCCCAGGGCCGCCACTTGCCGTCGCTCTGCTCACGGCGCAGGGCCAGTCCGCCGTCCGCGTTCCGGACGAAGATGTGGACCATGCCCGAGGGGGTCACCACGACCACGGGCTCACCGAGCCGGCCGGCCCGCTCCGCGTCCTTGTGCGGATTTCCCAGCGAACGCCACTCGGAGACCGGGCGGCCCGTCTGGTACTGGATGGCGTACACGACATCGACGACGGTCCGCCCGTCGGCCTTCTGCCGTTCGCGGCGGCCGACGAAGTGCACGTACGCGTTGGCGTCCTGCGTCACGGACAGATGGGTGAGGCCGGCGATCGGGACGAGGGCGGGCTGCCCCCAGTCCTCCGCGCCCGGCCGCGTCTCGGTCCAGCGCCGGAGTCCGCCCTCCGCCGGAGCGTAGACGGCGAGGCTGCCGTCCCTGCCCCTGGCGAGCCAGATTCCCCGCAACGTGTCGACCGCGGGAGCAACCCTGGCAGCCGGGCGGGCAGTCCGTCCGAGCATCGTTCCGCGTCACCCTTCCAGACGTTCGACCCATTGCACGTGTTTTCGAATCTGGCTCATCCTAGACCCTCACAGCGAGCGAACAGATGGGGCTCAGAAAATGAAGATCCCTTACGGTTCGAGGCCACGATGACGGCTGCGCGACCGTGCGGTGGCGCAGCGGCACTCGCACGGATGCTCGATGAGTTGTCTATAGTTCTCCGCACCACGAATGTCGGACCGGCTCCTCCCCCCACCCGAGTCCACCCGCCACAGCCCTATGGGGCCGCGACACCGAGGGACTCGAAAACAGGATGAGCAACGACGTCATGCCTCCGGGCCCCCGCACATCCCGACGCGCCGCCAAACCCCGCAAGCGCCGCCGCGGCCTCAAGATCACGCTCGGTGTTCTCCTCGTTCTGCTGCTCGCCGCCGGCTCCACCGCCTACTGGCTCTACAGCCGGCTCGACGGGAACATCAAGGCCGTCGACATCAACAAGGCGCTCGGCGAGGACCGCCCCGAGAAGCTGCCCACCAGCGGACAGAACCTGCTGGTCCTCGGCTCGGACTCGCGCGCCGGGGCGGAGAACAAGGAACTGGGCGGCGGCGGGAGCGTCGGCGGGGCGCGCTCGGACACCGCGATGGTGGTGCACATACCCGAGGGCCGGTCGAAGGCGGTCGCCGTCTCCATACCGCGCGACACCCTGGTGACCCGGCCCGAGTGCGTCAAGGACGACGGTTCGGCGCTGCCGGGCAAGGAGCGCGTCATGTTCAACTCCGTCTACTCGCAGGCCGGTCCGGCCTGTGTGGTGAAGACGGTGGAGAAGATGTCCGGCGTCCGCGTCGACCACTACCTGGAGATCAACTTCGCCGGGTTCAAGGACCTGGTCGACGCCATCGGCGGGGTCACCGTCGACGTACCGCAGGACATCGACGACAAGGCCTCCGGGCTGCACCTCGCCGCGGGCCCGCAGAAGCTGAACGGCACCGAGTCCCTGGCGTACGTCCGGACCCGGCACGGCATCGGCGACGGCAGCGACCTCGGCCGCATCGGGCTCCAGCAGCAGTTCCTGCTGGCTCTGCTGAGCGAGGTCAAGTCGCAGGACCTGCTGGGCAGCCCGGCGAGCTCCTACAAGATCGCCAACTCCGCCACCAAGGCGCTCACCACCGACTCGGGACTCGCCTCGCTCACCTCGCTGGCGGAGTTCGCCCGTTCGATGAACGGCGTCGACCCGGCCTCGATGGAGACGATCATGCTGCCGGTGGCGTACGACAAGATCGACCCGAACCGGGTGATCGCGTCCGAGCCGCAGTCCGGCCAGCTGTGGAAGGCGATCCGCGAGGACGCCACGATCCCCGAGGAAGCGAAGAAGTCCCCCGCCACCGGCGGCTGACGACCCGTCGTCCCGCGTGCCGCGTGACACCCTGCCGGGATGAACGACGACGAAGCGGTGCTGGTGATCGTGGACGCCGCCAACGTGGTCGGCTCCGTGCCCGACGGGTGGTGGCGGGACCGGCGCGGGGCGGCGACCCGGCTGCGGGACTCGCTGGTCCGCCCTGCGCGGGACGGACTGCCGGGGCTGCCCGGCCCCGTCGAGCTGGTACTCGTCGTCGAAGGGGCCGCCCGGGGCATCGCCTCGGTGGCCGGGGTCCGGGTCGAATCGGCCCCCGGCAGCGGTGACGACCTGATCGCCGAACTGGCGGCCGGGGCCTGCCCGGACCGGGAGTGCGTCGTCGTCACCGCCGACCGCGGACTGCGGCAGCGGGTCGAGGCGTACGGGGCCCGGTGTGTGGGGCCGCGCACGGTACGGCCGCTGCCGCCGCGCCGGGACGGGGAGCGCTAGCGCCCTTCCTTGCTCATCCGGCTGTGGGAACGCCCGTACACGAAGTAGATGATCACGCCGAGGACCATCCAGGCGCCGAAGCGCACCCAGGTCTCCACCGGCAGGTTGAGCATCAGCCAGACCGAGGCGGCCACCGAGACGATCGGGAGCAGCGGCACCCACGGGGTACGGAACGCGCGGGGCAGGGACGGCTGGGTGCGGCGCAGGACCAGGACGCCGAGGGCGACGACGACGAACGCGAAGAGCGTGCCGATGTTCACCAGGGTGGCCAGTTCCTCGATGCTCGTGAACCCGGCGATGATCGCGATCAGCACGCCGAGCAGGATCGTCGGGCGGTAGGGGGTGTGGAAGCGCGGGTGTGTCTTGGAGAAGAAGCGCGGGAGCAGTCCGTCGCGGCTCATCGCGAAGAAGACCCGGGTCTGGCCGAGCAGCAGGATCATGCAGACCGTGGTGAGGCCGACCGCCGCGCCGAAGCTGATCAGCCCGGCGTAGAAGGGGTGCCCGGTGGACTTGAAGGCGTCGGCGAGCGGGGCGCTGACGGAGAGTTCGCTGTAGTGCTGCATGCCGGTGACCACGATCGAGACCGCCACGTAGAGCACCGTGCAGATGATGAGCGAGCCGAGGATGCCACGCGGCATGTCGCGCTGCGGGATCTTGGTCTCCTCGGCGGCGGTGGCCACCACGTCGAAGCCGATGAAGGCGAAGAAGACGATGGAGGCGGCGGTGAAGATGCCCATCACACCGAAGTTCGTGGGCTCGTAGCCGAACATCAGCTGGACGAGGGGGGCGTCCCAGCCCGAGCCGGCGGGCTGCTGTTCGGCCGGCGGGATGAAGGGCTTGTAGTTCTCGGCCTTGATGAAGAACAGGCCCGCGATGATCACCATGAGGACCACCGCGACCTTGATCGCCACCACGACCGAGGTGACCCGGGCGGACAGCTTCATGCCGACGACCAGGATGGCGGTCAGCACCAGCACCAGGGCGAAGGCCAGGATGTCGAAGCCGAACCCTTCCGCCACATCCGGACCCGAGAGCACCTCGGGCATCGTCCAGTCGACGTTGTCCATCAGTGAGCGGACGTAGCCGGACCAGCCGACCGCGACCACCGCGGTGCCCAGCGCGAACTCCAGCACCAGGTCCCAGCCGATGATCCAGGCCACCAGCTCGCCCAGCGAGGCGTACGCGAAGGTGTAGGCGGAGCCGGCCACCGGGACGGTGGAGGCGAACTCGGCGTAGCAGAGCGCGGCCAGCGCGCACACGACGCCCGCCACGGCGAACGCGATGGCGGTGGCGGGGCCCGCCGTCTCCTTGGCGACCTGGCCGGTGAGGACGAAGATGCCGGTGCCGATGATGACGCCGACGCCGAAGACCGTCAGGTCCAGGGCGGAGAGGGACTTCTTGAGCCCGTGTTCCGGCTCCTCGGTGTCACGGATCGACTGTTCGACGGACTTGGTGCGGAACATGCCGTTTCCGCGGGGTGGTGTGACCTGCGCGCTCACCTGCGTACCTCCACGCATTGGTTGTGAACGCCATGATTCGGATCGGGTCGGCGCGGGAACGCGCCATCCGGCCCGTTTCACGCGAACGGGCCGGGAGAACCACCCGTACAGGGGCGGTTCCCCCGGCCCGTTGAGCCGTATGGAGGTACGGGGATCAGTCGCGGGCGGGCTCCACGGCGCGGCTCTCGAAGCGGCCGTCGAGCTTGGCCACCAGGCCGGTGACCTGCCGGGCGATGTCCGGGGCGGTCAGTCCGATCTCGGCCATGACCTCGGCGCGCGAGGCGTGGTCGAGGAAGACCGGCGGGATGCCGAAGTCGCGCAGCGGTACGTCGACGCCGGCGTCGCGCAGCGACTGGGCGATGGCGGAGCCGACGCCTCCGGCACGGCTGTTGTCCTCGACCGTGACGACGACGCGGTGGCGCTCGGCGAGCGGGGCGAGCGCCTCGTCGACGGGCTTGACCCAGCGGGGGTCGACGACAGTGCTGGAGATGCCCTGGGCGTCCAGCAGGTCGGCGATCTCCAGGCACATCGGGGCGAGCGCGCCGACGGAGACGACGAGGACGTCCGGGCGGGGGGCCTTCGGCTCGCGCAGGATGTCCATGCCGCCGGCCTTGCCGACCGCCTTGACGGCGGGGCCGACCGCGCCCTTGGAGAAGCGGACCACGGTGGGCGCGTCGTCGACGGTGACGGCCTCGCGCAACTGGGCGCGGACCTGGTCGGCGTCGCGCGGGGCGGCGATCCGGAGCGTGGGAACGCACTGCAGGATCGACATGTCCCACATGCCGTTGTGCGAGGCGCCGTCCGTGCCCGTGACGCCGGCCCGGTCCAGGACGAAGGTGACGCCGCACTTGTGCAGGGCGACGTCCATCAGGACCTGGTCGAAGGCGCGGTTGAGGAAGGTGGCGTAGACCGCGAAGACCGGGTGGAGTCCGCCGGTGGCGAGGCCGGCCGCGGAGACCGCGCCGTGCTGCTCGGCGATGCCGACGTCGTAGATCCGGTCCGGGAAGGCCTCCTCGAACTTGCCGAGGCCGACGGGCTGGAGCATGGCCGCGGTGATCGCGACGATGTCCTCGCGCTCCTGGCCGAGCTTGAGCATCTCCTCGCCGAAGACGGAGGTCCAGTCGAGGCCGGAGGTGGAGATCGGCAGGCCGGTGTCCGGGTGGATCTTGCCCACCGCGTGGAAGCGGTCGGCCTCGTCCTGGAGGGCCGGGGTGTAGCCGCGGCCCTTCTCGGTGAGGCAGTGCACGATGACCGGGCCGCCGAAGCGTTTGGCGCGCTGGAGCGCGGATTCCAGGGCCTCGATGTCATGGCCGTCGATCGGGCCGACGTACTTCAGGCCGAGGTCCTCGAACATGCCCTGCGGGGCGATGAAGTCCTTGAGCCCCTTCTTGGCGCCGTGCAGGGTCTCGTACAGCGGGCGGCCGACGACGGGCGTCCGCTCCAGGATGCCCTTGCCGCGGGCCAGGAACCGCTCGTAACCGTCGGTCGTACGGAGCGTGGCGAGGTGGTTGGCCAGGCCGCCGATGGTCGGCGCGTAGGAGCGCTCGTTGTCGTTGACGACGATGACGAGCGGGCGGTCCTTGGCGGCGGCGATGTTGTTCAGCGCCTCCCAGGCCATACCACCGGTGAGCGCGCCGTCGCCGATGACCGCGACGACGTGGTCGTCCTTGGCGAGGACCTCGTTCGCCTTGGCCAGGCCGTCGGCCCAGCCGAGGACCGTGGAGGCGTGGCTGTTCTCGATGATGTCGTGCTCGGACTCGGCACGGGCGGGGTAGCCGGAGAGGCCGCCCTTGCTCTTGAGCCGGGAGAAGTCCTGGCGGCCGGTGAGCAGCTTGTGGACATAGCTCTGGTGGCCGGTGTCCCACAGGACCTTGTCCTGGGGAGACTCGAAGACCCGGTGCAGGGCGAGGGTCAGCTCGACGACGCCGAGGTTGGGGCCGAGGTGTCCGCCGGTCTTGGACACCGCGTCCACGAGGAAGGTACGGATCTCCTCCGCGAGCTGCTCCAGCTCACCGAGGCTGAGCCGGTCCAGGTCGCGCGGTCCCTTGATGCGGGTCAGCAGGTCCACCCGTGCCTCCTTGCGTTTGAGCTGATCGAGCGTGCCGATCCGATGAGTCTAATGTTCCGTTCGCGACGGCGGGCATCGGGCGGCGTTGTTCGAATACGGAATGCCGGACACGCGCAGGTGCCCGGCACCCCTGGGGGCACCGGGCACCTGCGCGGATCCGCGGTCAGGCGCGGCCCGCGGTCTTCTGGGTCCTCCGGGTGACGGAGTCGATGACGACCGTGGCGAGAAGCACGGCGCCGGTGACCATGTACTGGATCGGCGTGGCGATGCCCTCCAGGGACAGGCCGTACTGAATCGAGACGATCACCATGACACCGAGCAGCGCGTTCCAGGTGCGGCCGCGGCCGCCGAAGAGGCTGGTGCCACCGATGACGGCCGCCGCGATGACGTTCATCAGGAGGTCGCCGGTGCCGGAGCCCTGGTTGGCCGCCGCGATCTTGGAGGCCCAGAACAGGCCGCCGATCGCCGCGAAGGTCCCCGCGATGGAGAAGACGGAGATCCGGATCGCGGTGACGTTGATACCGGCGCGCCGGGAGGCCTCGACGCTGCCGCCGAGCGCGAAGATCTTCCGCCCGTAGGCCGTGCGGCGGAGCAGGAAGTCCGTGCCGACCAGAACGATCAGGAAGAGGACCAGGGCGAGCGGCAGGCCGCGGTACTGGTTGAACATGTACGCGGCGGCGAAGGCGAACACCGCGATGACGGCGGTGCGCACGACGATGTCGGCGATCGGGCGGGCCGGGATGCCGGCCCGCTCGCGGCGTCGGGTGTCCAGGAAGGCGGCGGCGAAGTAGCCGATCACCGCGATCGCGGCGAGCCCGTAGGCAGCGGCGACGTCGGTGAAGTAGTACGTGGTCAGCTTGCCGACCACCCCGTCGCCGTCCAGGTTGATCGTGCCGGAGTCGCCGAGCAGCTGGAGCATGAAGCCGAGCCAGAACAGCAGGCCGGCCAGGGTGACGGCGAAGGCGGGTGCGCCGACCCGGGCGAAGAAGAAGCCGTGGACCGCGCCCATCACCGCGCCGCTGACGATGGCGACGAGGATCGCCAGCCATTCGTTCATGCCCTGGGTGACGCTGAGCACCGCGACGAGCGCGCCGGAGACACCGGAGACGGAGCCGACCGAGAGGTCGATCTCGCCGAGCAGCAGGACGAAGATGATGCCCACGGCCATCATGCCGGTGGCGACCATCGTGGTGGCGATGTCGCTGATGTTCTTCGCGGAGAGGAACTCGGAGTTCATGCTCTGGAAGACGATGGCGATGATCGCGAGGCCGACGATCACCGGGATCGAGCCCAGGTCGCCGCCGCTGATCTTGCGCTTGAACTCGGTGACGTAGCCGGTGAGGCCCTGCTCACGGATGAGCAGGCGGGGGTCGATGACCGTGGCGGCGCCCTCGGCCGCGTCCGGGTTGCCGACCGGCGGCGCGTCGGCCTTGTCCAGCGAGGTGCTGGTCTTGTCCACCGGGTTGGTGGTCTCGTCGGTGGTCACTTGGAAACCTCCGCGTTGCGCGCCGCACGTCGGGTCACGGCGTTTTCCGTGGCGCCCGTGATGGCGGAGATGATCTCTTCCTGGGAGGTGGTCTTCACATCGAAGACACCGTTGTTCCGGCCCAGCCGGAGCACGGCGACCTTGTCGGCGACGGCCTTCACATCGGCCATGTTGTGGCTGATGAGGATGACCGCGTGCCCGCGCTCGCGCAGCCGCTCGACGAGGTCGAGGACCTGGGCGGTCTGCTCGACGCCGAGGGCGGCGGTCGGCTCGTCGAGGATGACGAGGCGGGGCTCGCCGAGCATCGACCGGGCGATGGCCACGGTCTGGCGCTGGCCGCCGGAGAGCGAGGCGATCGGGATGCGGACGCTCGGGATGCGGATGGAGAGCGTGGACAGCAGCTCGCGGGAGCGGCGCTCCATCTCGACCTCGTCCAGGATGCCGAACCTGCGCAGCTCCCGGCCGAGGTAGAGGTTGCCGACGACATCGATGTTGTCGCACAGCGCGAGGTCCTGATAGACGGTCGCGACGCCGAGGTTCTGGGCGTCGTGCGGCTTGTCGATCTGGACGGCCCGGCCCTCCCACTCGATGACGCCGTCATCGATGGGGTGCACTCCGGCGATCGTCTTGACCAGCGTTGATTTACCGGCGCCGTTGTCGCCCACCAGGGCGACCACCTCGCCGGCGTGGACCTCAAGCTCTACATCGGTGAGTACCTGGACGGCACCGAATCGCTTGGAGACCCCTCGCAACGCCAACACGGGCGTAGCGGACACATGAACCATCTCCTTCGCCGCCTGACCGGCGGGGATGCCGTCCCCGGGGGAAGGGGCGGCGGTGTCGAGCAAAGAGAACAGATGAGGGGTGAGCGTTCCGTCCGGCGCCCCGCCCGGTAGCGGGACGGTTGGTGTGCGGGGCGCCGGACAGGCTTCGTGGCGCGTGCGGGCCGGAGTACGGCGCTCGCGTGCGCGGGTGGTGGGGCCGCTCGGCCCTCGCCGCGGTGCGGCGGGCGGGCGTCGCGGCGGGCGGGACCCGGCCGCTCGGGGGCGGGCCGGGTCCCGGGGGCCTACTTGAGACCGATCGTGTCGCAGTTGGCCTTGTACTTGGCCGTGCAGATCTCTTCCAGCGTCCAGATGCCGTCCTTGAGCACGGTGTCCTGGATGTTGTCCTTGGTCAGCGAGACGACCGGGACGAGCACCGTCGGGATGCCCTTCTGGCTGGCATTGTCGACCTTGGAGGTGGCGATCGAGTCGAGCTTCTCGCCCTTGGCGAGGGCGACGGCCATCTCCGCGGCGACGATGCCCTCCGCGGGGTAGGACTTGTAGACGCTCATGAACTGCTCACCGGAGACGATGCGCTGCACGCCCGCCAGCTCGGCGTCCTGGCCGGTGACCGGGGGAAGCTTCGGCAGACCGGCGGCCTTGAGGGCGGTGATGATGCCGCCCGCCATGCCGTCGTTGGCGGAGTAGACGCCGTCGATCTTGTCCTTGCCGAGCGCGGTGATCGCCGCTTCCATGTTGGCGTTGGCGTTCTCCGGCTTCCACTCCTTGGTGTCGTACTCCTTGCCGTACTTCACCTTGCCGTCGAGGACGGACTTGGCGCCCTTCTTGAAGAGCGCGGCGTTCGGGTCGGTGACGGCGCCGTTCATCATGACGATCGTGCCGCCGTCGGCCTTGTCGCCCAGGGCCTCCAGCAGGGCGGTGCCCTGCGCCCGGCCGACCTCTTCGTTGTCGAAGGAGGTGTAGGCGTCGATGGGGCCCTCGGCGAGGCGGTCGAAGGCGACGACCGGGATGCCCTCGGCCTTGGCCTTCTTGATGCTGTTCTCGATCGCCTTCGCGTCCACCGCGCCGACGATGAGCGCGTCGACCTTGTTGGTGATCATGGTGTCGATCTGCTGCGCCTGAGTGGTCGCGTCCTGCTTGGCGTTGTTGTAGGTGACCTTGGCCTTGCCACCGGTGAGCTCGCTGATCTTCTTCTCGATGATCGGCCGGTCGAACTTCTCGTAACGGGCCGTCTGGTTCTCGGGGAGGAGCAGACCTATCTTGAGGTCGTCGCCCTTCTTCTCCGAGCCCTGATCGGCCTTGTCGCCGGACTCCTTGGCACTCCCGCAAGCGGCCAGCGAGATCGCCATCGTGGTGGCGGCAACGGCAACGGCGGCACGACGCATACGCGTGTTCATTCTCGAACCTCCCTGACGAGGCCGCGACGTTGCGGCCGAGGTGGCTGGAAGTCAACTCGGCCCCAGCGCCAGCGTCAAGGAGTAAATCCTTAACGAGATGACAACGGTGCCATTCGTTATCTAAGTGAAGGCAGGAGTCGACGCGGGGAGGGTGCTCTCCAGGAGGGTGGAATCCCCCATCTCGCTGAGCACCAGAGCGAGCGCCCCCAGCACCTCGGCACGGCCGCCGAGCGCTCCGGGCAGCACCGAGAGCTGCCGGGCGGCGCTGGGGATCGCGTAACGCGACACGGAGTCCCGTATGGGCCCCAGGACCAGCTCCCCGGCCTCCGCCAGCGAGCCGCCGAGCACCACCCGGCTGGGATTGAGCAGATTGCACAGGTTGGCCACCCCGCTGCCTATGTGGCGGCCGACGTCGCCGATCACCCGGCGGCACCCCGGATCGCCCTCGCGGGCCAGCTGGACCACCCGCTCCATGGTGAGCCCGGCCCCGTGGCTGGGCTGGAGCAGCGGCAGGACGTAGCGGGCGGCGGTGAAGGTCTCCAGGCAGCCGCGGTTGCCGCAGCGGCAGACCGGGCCGGACTCGTCGAGCGTGATGTGCCCGATCTCGCCGGCCGTGCCGCCCGGACCCCGGTAGATGGTCCCGTCGATCACCAGGCCGGCGCCGACGCCGCTGGCCACCTTGATGTACGCGAGGTCCTTGACGCCCCTGCCGCTCCCCCAGACCAGCTCGCCGAGCGCCCCCAGATTGGCGTCGTTGTCGACGTACACGGGCACGCCGAGGCGGCCGGAGAGCTCCTCGCTCGGGTTGATGCCCGTCCAGCCCGGCAGGATCGAGGTGGAGCCCAGCGTGCCGGACTCGACGTCGATGGGGCCCGGCACGCCCAGACCGATGCCGATCACCTTGTCCGGGCCGATCCCGGTGGCCTCGATCAGCCGCTTGACCAGCACTTCCGCCCGGTCGAAGCCTTCTGCGGACGAGGCGTCGACATCCAGCGGCTCGGACTCCTCGGCCAGCACCTGGTGGGCGAGGTTGCCGACGGCGACGCGCAGATGCGTATGGCCGAAGTCGACGCCGATGACGATGCCGGCGTCGCCGCTGAGCGAGACGCTGCGGGCCCGGCGGCCGCCCGCCGAGGTGGGGGTGACCTCGACCGTCCCGCTGTCCTTCAGCTCCCGGACGATATTGGAGACCGTGGCTGCGGAGAGCCCGGTGCTCCGGGCGATCTCCGCCTGGGTGAGCGATCCTGCCATCCGTACGGCGCGTACGACCCGCTCCAGATTGGCCCTGTGCAGCGATGTCTGCGACCCGGGAGTCTCCATCGACTCATCCACTCCTGCCCTTGGCGGGCGGTCCGGAAGACCGCCCCGGCCGGGGCCGCAGCGATGAGACCCCGGCTTCCTCCAACATGTGAACCCTAAGCTGACCGTTCGGGGGTGCCTCCCGTCAAGACCTGAGCGGGCCGGGGCTCACCCGCGCGCATACGGCACGGTGCCCCGGCGGAGGAGTCCTCTGCCGGGGCACCGTGTCGTATGCGAAAGGTGACCTACTTGAGCGCGCCCGCCGTCAGACCGGAGACGACCTGGCGCTGGAAGATGATGTACGCGGCCAGCACCGGCAGCATCGCGATCACCAGGCCGGCGAAGAGGCCGGAGTAGTCGCCCTTGTAGCCCTGGCTGGAGGCCAGCTCCACCAGGCCCTGGGCCAGCACCCGCTTCTCCGGGTCGGTGTTCAGCACCGTCGGCAGCATGTACTGGTTCCACTGCCCCAGGAAGTTGAAGATCCCGACGCTGATCAGGCCGGGCTTGGCCATCGGCAGCATGACCTGGAAGAACGTACGGGTGTGGGAGGCCCCGTCGATGATCGACGCCTCCGCCACCGAGGTCGGCAGCGTACGGAAGAACGAGGTCAGGAAGAACACGGTGAACGGCAGCGAGTACGCGATGTACACGAGGATCAGGCCGTGGATCGTGTTCAGCAGCCCCATGTTGTCCATGACGTAGAACAGCGGGACCAGCGCCAGCATGATCGGGAAGCTCATGCCGCCGACGAACAAGAAGTAAATGAAGCGGTTGCCCGGGAACTCGAAGCGGGCGAGCACATAGGCGGCCATGGACCCGAGGACCAGGGTGCCGACGAGCGACCCGCCCACCACCAGGATGGTGTTCAGGAAGTACTCGCTCATGTGGGCCTGGCTCCAGGCCCGGCCCCAGCTGTCGAAGTTCAGCGAACTGGGCAGCGACCACGGAGTGTTGAAGATGTCCGAGTCGCTCTTGAACGAGGACATCACCGCCCAGAACAGCGGCAGGACGACCATGATCGCCCACAGGACGAGCATCCCGTGCGAGAAGACGTTGAGGACCGAGCCCTCGCTGCTCTTCGCGGGGGCCGACGGGCTCGCGCCCGCCGGGCCGGTGCGCTGGGCCGGGACCTTCACCGCGCCGGCGTCGGAGGGGGGCCCGGAGGGACCGGAGGGAGGGGTGTCAGTGGTCTTCATCAGAACTCCAGCCGCTCGCGCCGGCCCACCCGCATGACGATGGCGGCGAACGCCAGGGTCACGATGAGCAGGGCGACACCGATCGTGGTCGCGTAGCCCGCCTGTCCGTCACGGAACGCCGCCTGGTAGACGTACAGCGGCAGGACGGTGGTCGAGTAGTCGGGCCCGCCGGGACCGACGCTCATGATGTGGACGATGGCGAAGCCCTCGGCGCCGAGCGCCAGGATGCCCATGTAGACCCAGCCGGACTGGACCGTGTCCCACAGCAGGGGCAGCGTGATCCGGAAGAAGGTCGTGAAGCGGCTGGCGCCGTCCAGCAGGGCCGCCTCGTAGAAGTCCTTGGGGATGGAGGCCATGCCCGCGGAGAACAGCACCACGAAGAAGCCGGTCGTGCACCAGACGAGGACCGCCATGATGCACCACAGGGCCAGCTGCGGGTCGCCCAGCCAGTCCGGCACGTCGCTGATCCCCACGGCCTTGAGGGTGCCGTTGATCATGCCCTGGGCCGGGTCGAAGGCGAACTGGAACAGGATGGCCACGATCGCGATCGAGAGCACCTGCGGGAAGAAGTACGCGATCTTGTAGAAGCCCGAGCCCCGTACGCCGGTGACGGCGGCGCCCTTGCGGCGCCGCCCGCCCACGTTGAGCATGAAGGCGAAGAAGAGCGCGAGGCCCAGCGTCACCAGCGGCAGCAGAACAGCCAGCAGCACACTGTGCTGAAGCGATTTCCAGAAGACGTCGTCGTCGAGCATCTTGGTGTAGTTGTCGAACCCGACCATCTTGAAGTCGGGACTCAGCCCCGTCCAGTCCGTGAACGAGTAGTAGATGGACTGGATGAAGGGCCAGATGACGAAGATGACGTACAACGCCATCGGAACCACCAAGAACCCGATTATGAACCGGTATTTACCGTGTTGCATCGTTACCGACTCCGACCTTCCCGTGCTGCCCGCCGCTGGTGACGCGTGGTCACTGGTGCTTGAAGTGCTTGATGGACTGGTCCTTGGCGGTCGCGTCGGCGAAGGCCTGGATCTTCTTGATGGTCTCGGCCGGGTTGGCCCGTCCGGCCATCATCTCGCCGAGCGCGGCGACGCCGATCTGCTCCTTCTGGAGCTTCACGTACCAGTCCTGCAGGCGCGGGTTGACCACATTGGTGCCGGCCTTCTCCAGCGCGGCGACACCGGACTTCAGGCCGTCGGACAGCTCGATGCCGTCCGTGCCGCCGTTGAAGGCGGAGAGCGACTTGGTGCTGGTGGTGAAGGACTTGGAGGAGTCCTCGCTGAGCATGATGCGCAGCTGCTCCATGCCGCCCGCCGGGTTCTTCGCCTTGCTCGGGACGATGAACGGCTCGCCGCCGGACGCCCAGAGGGTGCCGAAGGGCAGCTTGTCCGAGGAGTCGAGGCTGGAAGGGGCGCCCACGGACAGCTTGAAGTCCTTGGGGATGATCGCCGCTTCCTCGTTCTCGACCCAGGAGCCGTTCGGGATGAACAGCGCCTTGCCGCGGGCCCACGCGCCCTGCGAACCGCGGTGGTCCAGGCCGGGGGTGCCCTTGAGGATGTAGCCCTTGGCGTAGAGCTCGTAGTACGCCTCGAAGGCCGCCTTGACCGCGGGGTGCTCCCAGGCCTTCGGCTCCAGGTTGTCGATCGCGTCGAGGACCTCGACACCGCCGATCTTGGCGATGAAGGGGTACAGCGAGAAGGGGAGGTAGTAGGGGTGCTTGCCGGGGTAGGTCCAGCCGGCGATGCCCTGCTTCTTCGCCTTCGCGCAGAGCGCGAGCATGTCGTCCCAGTTCTCCGGGTACGTGGCGTCGAGCTTCTCCAGCGCGGTCTGCGAGTACCAGACACCGTAGACCGTGTACGCGTAGTACATGATCCAGACCGGGTCGCCGTCGAACTGGCCCATCTCGACGATGCCGGGCCGCAGGGTGTCGCGGACCTTCTTGGCGGGGTCGTCGATCGAGGGGGCGTCGAGCAGCGCGGTCAGGTCGGTGAGCTGCTTCTTGCCGACCAGGACGCCCATGTCCATCTGCTGGGCGCCGGAGTTGTCGATCAGGTCCGGCGGGGTGCCACCGTTGAACCGCGGCTGGAGAACCGACTGGATCTTCTGCGTCGCGGAGAACTTGACCTTCGCGTCGGGATAGGTCTTCTCGTAGACGGCCTTGGCGTCCTCGGCGTACTTGGTGCCGAAGCCGCCGTCGAAGATGACGATCTCCAGCGGTGCGCTGCCGTTGACGGCCAGCGGGTTCTTCTCGGTCTTTTCGCCCTTTTCGACCTTGTCGTCGCTGCCGCTGTCGCCGCTCGCGCAGGCGGACAGGAAGCTCATCGTCGGAACAGCGATCAGGCCGAGTGCGGCAGAACGCTTGATCAGATCGCG
The DNA here is from genome assembly GCF_044333935.1 of Streptomyces sp. NPDC020884. NCBI lineage: Bacteria > Bacillati > Actinomycetota > Actinomycetes > Kitasatosporales > Streptomycetaceae > Streptomyces > Streptomyces sp. NPDC020884. The sequence continues at coordinate 392,640 of NZ_JBIRRY010000006.1, forward strand.
ACGGCCAAGGCCCTCATTGTTGTGGGCGGAGGTGGATCCCATGCTCAAGTCCTCGCCTTCTCCAGGACTCAGGCGGTGTACCGGTCGCCCCGTCGGAAATTCGCCTCAGGCGAAGGGCCCCGCCACCGCGGTCAGTTGCGCTTGGGTGGTGCAGATATGCAGATGTACCGGACAGGCCGGCGCTGTGGGGATTTCGGATGACCGTACAGCGAGGACGCCCCTGGCGTCCCGCAACCGTCCCCGTTTCCCCCGCGCGCACGTCCGTGTGAAACGGCTGTGCAGACGCCGACAGGTATAGTCCACTTGTCGCCAACTGAGCAAGATCGAAAGCAGGTTTGGGCGGCAGTCTTTCCCGAGTTGAGACCTCACGGACACCTCGGCACCTCGCGCCCTCTTCCCGCGGCGGCTATTTCCCCATTCCGGCCGATTCGCCGACACCCCCCGCGGCAACACCCTTGACACGTCCTGTCACTTGGCTCCCTACTGGACCTTGCATCCCGTTATGACAACGTTGTCCATGCATTTTCCCGGGGAGGAACGGCTCGGCATGCAGCCACCACGCGGCCTCAATCACGGCTCCGACAAAGCCCCTCACACGGTCCCCCGCACGGCCCCCCGCCGGAGACGGACCCCCACAGCAGCCGCCCTCGCGGCATCCCTCGCCCTGGTGGTGATCGCCCCCGCGGTCGCCACCGCGCAGCCCGCATCGCCGGACCGGAAGCCCTCCGGCGAGCGGACGTTCAGCACCTCCTTCGAGGCCGACGAGAAGCAGCCCGACTGGCGCAGCACCGTCGAGGAGGGGCCCGACGGCGAGAAGCGCTCCTCCGGCGTCGACGGGGGCTTCTCCTCCGGCATACCGGGCAATGTCACCGACCGGGTGACGGAGGTCCGCGCGAGCGCCGAGAACACCGCCGGCGGCGAGGTCAAGGAGAACCTCGTCGACGTCGAGCCGGGCTCCAAGTGGCTGGCGTTCCAGCCCACCGGCTGGGTCGAGTTCGATCTGGACGAACCCGTCAAGGTCGTCACGTACGCCCTCACCTCGGCCAACGACCACGCCGAGCGCGATCCGAAGGACTGGACCCTCAAGGGCTCGGCGGACGGCAAGGAGTGGACCGACCTCGACACCCGCAGCGGCGAGACCTTCGCGAAGCGGCACGAGACCAGGACGTACGACTTCACGGGCGACACCGCCTACCGGCACTTCCGGCTGGAGATCACGAAGAACAACGGAGCGGCGGACGCGCTCCAGCTCTCCGACGTTCAATTCTCGAACGGTGACACCTCCACTCCGGCGCCCGAGGAGATGCGCAGCCAGCCCGACCGCGGCCCCTCCGGATCCCCCACCGCGAAGTCGGGCGCGGGATTCACCGGAAAGAAGGCGCTGCGTTACGCGGGTACGCACACCCCCGACGGACGCGCCTACTCGTACAACAAGATCTTCGACGTGAACACGGCCGTCACCAAGGACACCGAGCTGTCCTACCTCGTCTATCCGCAGATGGGCGAGACGGACCTGAACTACCCGGCCACCCACGTGGCGGTGGACCTCGCCTTCACCGACGGTACGTATCTGAGCGAGCTCAAGGCCACCGACAGCCACGGCGGGCTGCTGACCCCGCAGGGGCAGGCCGACGCCAAGCGCCTCTACGTCAACCAGTGGAACAAGGTCGCCTCCCGCCTCGGCACGGTCGCCGCGGGCAAGACGGTCGACCGGATCCTGGTGGCGTACGACTCCCCCAAGGGCCCGGCGAAGTTCCAGGGCTGGATCGACGACATCACGATCGCCCCGAAGGCCCCCGAGAAGCGCAAGGCGCATCTCTCGGACTACGCGCTGACCACCCGCGGCACCAACTCCAGCGGCGGCTTCTCGCGCGGCAACAACATTCCGGCCACAGCCGTCCCGCACGGCTTCAACTTCTGGACGCCGGTCACCAACGCCGGCACCACCAGCTGGCTGTACGACTACGCCCGGGGCAACAACGAGGACAACCTCCCCACGCTCCAGGCCTTCAGCGCCAGCCATGAGCCGAGCCCCTGGATGGGCGACCGGCAGACCTTCCAGCTGATGCCGTCGGCCGCCTCCGGCACCCCGGACGCGTCCCGGACGGCCCGCGCGCTGCCCTTCCGGCACGAGAACGAGACGGCGAAGCCGCACTACTACGGCGTCACGTTCGAGAACGGCCTCAAGGCCGAGATGACGCCGACCGACCACGCGGCCCGGATGCGGTTCACCTACCCGGGCAAGGACGCGAGCCTGGTCTTCGACAACGTCACGAACGACGGCGGCATCACGCTGGACGCCGAGAACCGCTCCTTCTCCGGTTACACGGACGTCAAGAGCGGCCTGTCCACCGGCGCCACCCGGATGTTCGTGTACGGCGTCTTCGACGCGCCGGTCACCGACAGCGGCAAGCTGAAGGGCGGCGGGGGCGACGACGTCACCGGGTTCTTCCGCTTCGACGCGGGCAAGGACCGCACGGTCAACCTGCGGCTGGCCACCTCGCTGATCGGCGTCGACCAGGCGAAGCAGAACCTGGCCATGGAGATCCCGGAGTCCACCTCGTTCGACCGGGTGCAGCGCAAGGCGCAGGGCGCCTGGGACGACATCCTGCGGACGGTCGAGGTCGAGGGCGCGAACGCGGACCAGCTGACGACGCTCTACTCCAGCCTCTACCGCCTCTACCTCTACCCGAACTCCGGCCACGAGAAGGTGAAGGGCAGGAACAAGTACGCCAGCCCCTTCTCCAAGGCGGTCGGTGAGGACACCCCGACGCAGACCGGCGCGAAGATCGTCGACGGCGAGGTCTTCGTCAACAACGGCTTCTGGGACACCTACCGCACGACCTGGCCCGCCTACTCCTTCTTCTCCCCGAAGAAGGCCGGCGAGCTGGTGGACGGGTTCGTCCAGCACTACAAGGACGGCGGCTGGACCTCGCGCTGGTCCTCCCCCGGTTACGCGGACCTGATGACCGGCACCAGCTCGGACGTGGCGTTCGCCGACGCGTACGTCAAGGGCGTGAAGTTCGACGCCGAGGCGGCGTACGACGCGGCCCTCAAGAACGCCACCGTGGCCCCGCCGTCCTCGGGCGTCGGCCGCAAGGGCCTGGAGACCTCCGTCTTCACCGGCTACGCGGACACCGCCACCCACGAGGGCCTATCCTGGTCGCTCGAGGGATACGTCAACGACTACGGCATCGCCCGGATGGGGCAGGAGCTGTACAAGAAGACGAAGAAGGCGCGGTACAAGGAAGAGTCCGAGTACTTCATGAACCGGGCGCAGAAGTACGTCAAGCTCTTCGACGGCAAGGCCGGGTTCTTCCAGGGCAAGAAGCCGAACGGCGACTGGCGGCTGCCCTCCGACCAGTACGACCCGCGCGTCTGGGGATACGACTACACGGAGACCAACGGCTGGGGCTACGCCTTCACCGCTCCGCAGGACAGCCGCGGCCTGGCCAACCTGTACGGCGGCCGCGACGGTCTCGGCAAGAAGCTGGACACGTACTTCTCCACGCCGGAGACGGCGGGCCCGGAGTTCGTCGGCAGCTACGGCGGGGTCATCCACGAGATGACCGAGGCGCGTGATGTGCGGATGGGCCAGTACGGCCACAGCAACCAGGTCGCCCACCACGCCACGTACATGTACAACGCCGCCTCGCAGCCGTACAAGACGCAGGAGAAGGTCCGTGAGGTGCTGGGCCGGCTGTACGTCGGCAGCGAGATCGGGCAGGGCATCCACGGCGACGAGGACAACGGCGAGCAGTCGGCCTGGTTCCTCTTCTCCTCGCTCGGCTTCTACCCGCTGGTGATGGGCAGCGGGGAGTACGCGATCGGCTCGCCGCTCTTCAAGAAGGTGACCGTCCGCATGGACAACGGCCGCAAGCTGGTCGTGAAGGCCCCGAAGAACAGCGACAAGAACATCTATGTGCAGGGCGTGAAGGTCAACGGCAAGAAGTGGACCTCCACCGCGCTCCCGCACGACGTGCTGGCCAAGGGCGGCACGCTGGAGTTCGACATGGGCCCGAAGCCGTCGGCCTGGGGCACGGGCAAGAACGCGGCCCCGGTCTCCGTCCAGAAGGACGACCAGGTCCCGACGCCCAAGGGCGACGCGTTGAAGGGTGACGGCGCGCTCTTCGACGACACCTCGGCCACCTCGGCGACCGCCGAGTCCGTGGAGCTGCCGGTCGCCAAGGCGACGAAGGCCGTGCAGTACACGCTGACGTCGTCGTCCGACAGGGCGAAGGCGCCGCGCGGCTGGGTGCTCCAGGGCTCCGCCGACGGCAAGAAGTGGAAGCAGCTGGACAAGCGGTCCGGCGAGTCCTTCGCCTGGGACCGGCAGACACGGGCGTTCACCGTGTCCGCTCCGGGCGAGTACCGGCACTACCGGCTCGTCCTGGACGGCTCGGCGACGCTCGCGGAGGTCGAGCTGCTGAGCTGATCCGCCTCCACCGCGGGTGCGGGGCGGCACAGGGGCGGGAGTGGCTGGTCCACTCCCGCCCCTTCCGCTTTCCTAGGACGCCGGGGACTTCCGGGCCGAGGTCACCTGGCACGAGTAGACGAGCCGGTCGTTGGTGCGGTAGGGGGCGTGCACCGAGAGGGACCGGTCGCCGCCCGGCGTGACCGTCACCGTCTTGTACTGGGAGCTGACGCTCCTGCTCGCGACCGTGGAGTTGGGGTACTTGCCGACCTTGAACTGCACCGTGAAGCTGTAGCGGTAGGCGAAGTCGGCGGACGCGTTCTGGATGTCGACGTCGTAGCTGATCCGCCCGGTGGAGCGCTCGTAGCTGCAGTTCTCACCGATCACCTCGCTGATCGCGCTCGCGTTGTAGGGCGGCCGCGTCGTCGGACGGCTGGTGCTGCCGCCGCTACCGCCGGAGCTGCCGGAGCCGCCGCCGGAGATGAGCCCCCCGGAACCGCTCGAGCCGCCCGAGCCGCCGGAGGCGCCAGGAGCGTCGGGCAGTCCGCTCGGCCTCAAGGTGAGCGACGGGTTGGGCATGCTCGGCGGCGCGGGCGCGTCGCCGAGGCCGCCGAAGGCCTTGTCGCTCGGATTGTCGGTGCAGCCGGCGAGTGTGGTGATGGCCGCGAGCGCGAGAATGGCAGCGCCGACGGCGCGACGAACACGCATGTGATGATCCCCCGAAAAGCAGAATGCGTCAGTGGCTCGGTTGGAGCGGACCGTTCCTCGAACGGCGTACGGTCCGGGGCAGGTTACCGGATCCGGCCACCGCGATCGCAGCCACTCGTGTCCCGGGCTCGGCGGTGGCGGGATCTGCGGTGTTGGTATTTTGAGCCGCTCGCGCGCACACACGCGTGGGACCGCATTCACCATCGGGGGACACCATGAGCCAGCCCTGGCAGCCACACACGCCGCAGCACCATCCGTACGGTCAGCCCGTGCCGCAGCCCGTGCCGCAGCAGCAGCCGGGGTACGGCTACCCGGCCGCCTACCCTCCCCAGCAACCGATGCAGCCCATGCAGCACGGCTACCCCTCCCCCTACCAGCCGGGCTTCCCGCCCCAGGGCGGCGCACGGCCGGGCAAGGCCTTCTTCCTGGGGCTGCTCGTCGCGGCGGCCGTGGGACTGGCGTACGCGGGCATCCTGCTCGCCACCCACAAGGACCTCTCACGCGTGGGGCTCCAGGCCAGCTACCTGGTCGTCGCGGCCGTGCTCGCGGTGGCGGTGGGAGCGGTGGTGGGCCGCACCGGCGGCCGCGGGGCCGGCCTCCATGTCTGGGCCGCCGTCCTGGCCGCGCTGGCCGCGTACTTCGGCGTCGCCAACGGTTATGTGTTCACCCTGCTCGACGCCGGCGGCATCGACCTGCTCGAAGCGGTGCTGGACCACGAACCCCTGGCCCCGCACAAGTTCTGGTGGGAGCGCCTCAACGGCGGCGTCGCTCTCGTGGGCCTTGCCGTGGCCGCGGCGGGCGCCTTCGGCGTGGCGAACACGACCGGCAAGAAGCAGCCGCACCGGTACTGAACACACACCCTCAGCGCACGAGGGCCGCACCCCGGTACACGACGGGGTGCGGCCCTCGACTTCTGTGTGCCGCCGGCCTACTTGCGGATCAGGCTGCGGAGCACGTACTGCAGGATGCCGCCGTTGCGGTAGTAGTCCGCCTCACCGGGGGTGTCGATGCGGACGACGCCGTCGAACTCCACACCGGTGTCGGTGGTGACCTTGACGGTGCGCGGGGTGGTGCCGTTGTTCAGCTCGGTGACGCCGGTGAAGGAGAAGGACTCCTCGCCGGTGAGGCCGAGGGTCTCGGCGGTCTGGCCCTCGGGGAACTGGAGCGGGAGGACGCCCATGCCGATGAGGTTCGAGCGGTGGATGCGCTCGTAGGACTCGGCGATGACGGCCTTGACGCCCAGGAGCGCGGTGCCCTTGGCGGCCCAGTCGCGGGACGAGCCGGAGCCGTACTCCTTGCCCGCGAGGATCGCGAGCGGGGTGCCGGCGGCCTGGTAGTTCTGCGAGGCGTCGTAGATGAACGACACCGGAGCCGCGTCAGCGGTCGCAGCCTGGGTGAAGTCGCGGGTGTAGCCGCCCTCGGTGCCCGGCGCGATCTGGTTGCGCAGGCGGATGTTGGCGAACGTGCCGCGGATCATGACCTCGTGGTTGCCACGGCGCGAGCCGTAGGAGTTGAAGTCACGACGCTCGATGCCGTGCTCGGTGAGGTACTTGCCGGCCGGGGTGTCGCCCTTGATGGCGCCGGCCGGGGAGATGTGGTCGGTGGTGACCGAGTCGCCGAGCTTGGCGAGCACCCGGGCGCCGGTGATGTCCTCGACCGGGGTCGTCTCCATCGTCATGCCCTCGAAGTACGGGGGCTTGCGCACGTAGGTGGACTCGGCGTCCCACTCGAAGGTGTTGCCGGTCGGGATCGGCAGCGCCTGCCACTGGGCGTCGCCCGCGAAGACGTCGGCGTAGGACTTGTTGAACATGTCCTCGCCGATGGAGTTCGCCACGACGTCGTTGACCTCGGCCTCGGAGGGCCAGATGTCGCTCAGGTAGACCGGCTTGCCGTCCTGGTCGACGCCGAGGGCGTCCTTGGTGATGTCGACCTTCATCGAACCGGCGATGGCGTACGCGACGACCAGCGGCGGGGACGCCAGGTAGTTCATCTTGACGTCGGGGTTGATCCGGCCCTCGAAGTTACGGTTGCCGGAGAGCACCGAGGTGACCGCGAGGTCGTTCTCGTTGACCGCCTTGGAGACCTCGTCCGGCAGCGGGCCGGAGTTGCCGATGCAGGTGGTGCAGCCGTAGCCGACGAGGTTGAAGCCGACCTTGTCGAGGTACGGCGTCAGGCCCGCCTTGTCGAAGTAGTCGGTGACGACCTTCGAACCCGGGGCGAGGGTGGTCTTGACCCACGGCTTGCGGGTCAGGCCCTTCTCGACGGCCTTCTTCGCCACGAGCGCGGCGGCGACCATGACGTAGGGGTTCGAGGTGTTGGTGCACGAGGTGATCGCGGCGACGGTGACGGCGCCGTGGTCGATCTCGTACGTCGAGCCGTCGGGGGCCGTGACGGTGGTCGGCTTCGTCGGAACACCGTTGGAGGCGGCCGGGGAGTCGGAGGCCGGGAAGGACTCCTTGCCCGCCTCCTCGTCGTCCGAGACGTAGTTGCGGACGTCGCGGGCGAACTGCTCCTTGGCGTTCGCGAGGACGATGCGGTCCTGCGGGCGCTTCGGGCCGGCGATGGAGGGGACGACCGTGGAGAGGTCGAGCTCCAGCTTCTCGGAGAAGTCCGGCTCGGCGGCCGGGTCCAGCCAGAGGCCCTGCTCCTTGGCGTACGCCTCGACGAGCGCGACCTGCTGCTCGTCGCGGCCGGTCAGGCGCAGGTACTTCAGCGTCTCGTCGTCGATCGGGAAGATCGCGGCGGTGGAACCGAACTCCGGCGACATGTTGCCGATGGTGGCGCGGTTGGCGAGCGAGGTGGCGGCGACGCCCTCACCGTAGAACTCGACGAACTTGCCGACGACGCCGTGCTTGCGGAGCATCTCGGTGATGGTCAGCACGAGGTCGGTGGCGGTGGTGCCGGCCGGGAGCTCGCCGGTCAGCTTGAAGCCGACGACGCGCGGGATGAGCATGGAGACCGGCTGGCCGAGCATCGCGGCCTCGGCCTCGATGCCGCCGACGCCCCAGCCCAGCACGCCGAGGCCGTTGACCATGGTGGTGTGCGAGTCGGTGCCGACGAGGGTGTCGGGGTAGGCCTGGCCGTTGCGGACCATGACCGTGCGCGCCAGGTGCTCGATGTTCACCTGGTGGACGATGCCGGTGCCCGGGGGGACGACCTTGAACTCGTCGAAGGCGGTCTGGCCCCAGCGCAGGAACTGGTAGCGCTCCTTGTTGCGGCCGTACTCCAGCTCGACGTTCTGGAGGAACGCGTCCTTGGTGCCGAACTTGTCGGCGATGACGGAGTGGTCGATGACCAGCTCGGCCGGGGCCAGCGGGTTGATCTTCGCCGGGTCCCCGCCGAGCTCCTTGACGGCCTCACGCATGGTGGCGAGGTCCACGACACACGGCACGCCGGTGAAGTCCTGCATGATCACGCGGGCCGGCGTGAACTGGATCTCCTGGCTGGGCTGCGCCTGGGAGTCCCAGCCGCCGATGGCCCGGATGTGGTCGGCGGTGATGTTCGCGCCGTCCTCGGTACGGAGCAGGTTCTCCAGCAGGACCTTCAGGCTGTACGGGAGGCGCGCGGAGCCCTCTACCTTGTCCAGCTTGAAGATCTCGTACGACTCGTCGCCCACGCGCAGCGTGCTGCGGGCGTCGAAGCTGTTCGCCGACACGACAGTCTCCTTCTTCAATGTGCGCGTATCTCCGCGCCGCGCCTCCTTGGCAGTCGGCGCCGCGTTTTGCCGTCTACGGCCCCGACCATCCGCTAAGGTAAGGATTAGTTAGGTAACCCTTACCGGGCGGCGGCTGTGGTGCGCCTCGGCAGATATCTCGATGTCGAGATAACTCTAGTACATAGCCGCCGCTCGGTCATGCCCAGGTGCCCCACCACGCCACCGGACGCCGCGGGACCGCCTCGATCACGCGGGGGACCGCGCGGGTAGAGTCCGAGTAGGGACGACATCACCGGGGGGGCGATGACGACAGCGGATGCGTCACCCATGGCCGCGGATGCGCTGCCCATGGTCTTCGTGCACGGGACACGCTTCAGCGCGGGACAGTGGAGCACCCAGCTCGCCGCGCTCCGGAACGAATTCCCGGTGGCCGCCGTCGACCTGCCGGGCCACGGAGAGCGCTCGGACCAGCCCTGGAGCCTGAGCTCCGCAACCGAGATCATCGCCTCAGCGGTGGACTCGCTCGGCCGCGGCCCGGCCCTGGTCGTCGGGCACTCACTCGGCGGATACGTCGCGCTGGATTTCGCGCGGCGCCGCCCCGACCAGCTCCGCGGACTGGTCCTCGCCGGCGCCAGCGCCGCCACCCGCGGCGCGTGGACGATGCCGTACCGGTGGGTCGCCGGGCTGGTGCCCCGTATACCGGCGGACCGGCTGACCCGGTGGAACGACCGGATGCTGCTGCGGCACTATCCGCCGGACGTGGTGGGGGCGACCATCCGCTCCGGCTACGCCTTCCACACCCTGCCGGCCGCCTGGGGCGAGGTACGGGGACGCTTCGACGCGGGCGCGATGCGCCACGTGGCGGCTCCGGCACTGATCCTCAACGGCGAGAAGGACAGCCTCTTCCGGTCCGGCGAGGCGGACTTCGCCCGCGCGCACCCGCACGCTCGCGTCGAACTGATCCCGCGGGCAGGACATCTCGCGAACTTCGACGCGCCGGGCGCCTTCACCGATGCCGTACGCCGCTTCGCACGGCAGCTCACCGCGGGCCGCTGAGCGCCGCGCGCACACCGCGCCCGCGCGCAGGACGGGCTTTTCGGAACGGCCGGCCCGCGGGTCCTGCCGCACAGGGACCGGGCCCGAGGGGGCCCGAGGGCGTCAGTCGAGGCAGAACTCGTTGCCCTCGATGTCCTGCATCACGAGGCAGGACTCGTTCTCCTCATCGGCGAGCAGCAGGCGCTGCCGCACCGCGCCGAGCGGAATCAGCCGCGCGCATTCGGCCTCCAGCGCGGCGAGGCGCTCCTCCCCCACGAGTCCGGTGCCGACCCGCACGCACAGATGCACCCGGTTCTTGACGACCTTGCCCTCGGGAACGCGCTGGAAGTACATGCGCGGGCCCACCCCCGAGGGGTCCTGGCAGACGAACCCCGCGTCCCGCTTCTCGGGCGGCAACGAGAGGTCGTAGTCGCCCCACGTGGCGAACCCCTCGGGCGGCGGCGGTACGACATACCCCAGCACCTCGCACCAGAAATACGCGACGCGCGAGGGCGACGCGCAGTCGAAGGTGATCTGGACCTGCCTGACCTGCCTGATCGAAGCCATCGGGCCACCCTAGTGACGCACCGGTCGCCGAGCCTCCGATTTTCGTCGGCTCGGAAGCGCCGCCGGTGTCCGCATCCGGGCTCGCTCGACCGTCGATGGCAACCGTCATGGCCCCTGATCAGGCATACCGGTCTCATGGCGTCACCGCGCGGAGTGCCCGGACTCGGTGCCATCTGTCCTCCTGCCGGTCTCCGTTCCGTCTGCCATCGGGAGGACGTACTGGCCCGCGAGACGCGCCAGATGCAGCGGGAGCGGGCGGGCCAGGGGCGGGTAGTCGTGGCGCTTCGCGCGTGAGGGGCTTCGGGAGATTCCGTCCACGCAGGTGGAGCGTGTCTCCCAGGACCGCGCCCTTGCCCCTGCCGGGGCAACGGAATCCGGTTCGTCGCCGGAGGTTCTGGACCCGGCAGGAGGATCTCGTGGCCGCCTGGGGGGGGTGGTCCGGGACTCGTTCGGCGAGCACGACGTGCCGAGCACCCTGATGGGCGTCACCGTGCTCGGCTGCGCGGACCAGCTCGTCGAGATCGAAGCCGTGGCCCCGTTCTCGACGGCCCGGCGCCCGGTGGTCCGGCCGGCGCCCCGTCGGCGTAACGGCGGGGCGAATCTCCGTACCTCCGCGCCCCCACGCCCTCGTGCCCCGTACGGACGCGCGGACCGCGCCCTCCGTCCCCGCGCGGGCCACGATGGGGAGACCCGGCACGCGCGGAGTCGGTGCACACCCGTCACTCGAACGGCACACCCCCACAGCACCCTCATCTCATATCTGAGATAACCTGCCGCCATGTCAGACGACTACCTCGTACGTATCGGCAAGCTCATCCGTGACGCCCGACAGCACCGGGGCTGGACACAGACGCAGCTGGCCGAGGCGCTCGCCACGAGCCAGAGCGCCGTCAACCGCATCGAGCGCGGCAATCAGAACATCAGCCTTGAGATGATCGCGCGCATCGGTGAAGCCCTCGACAGCGAGATCGTGTCGCTCGGTTACGCCGGGCCCATGCATCTGCGGGTCGTCGGCGGCCGCCGGCTCTCCGGCGCCATCGACGTCAAGACCAGCAAGAACGCCTGCGTCGCGCTGCTGTGCGCCACGCTCCTCAACAAGGGCCGCACGGTCCTGCGCCGGGTGGCCAGGATCGAGGAGGTGTTCCGGCTCCTGGAGGTGCTGAACTCCATCGGCGTGCGCACCCGCTGGGTCAACGACGGCGTGGACCTGGAGATCGTGCCGCCCGCGCAGCTGGACATGGAGGCGATCGACGCCGACGCCGCGCGCCGCACCCGGTCGATCATCATGTTCCTGGGCCCGCTGCTGCACCGGATGGAGCAGTTCACCCTGCCGTACGCGGGCGGCTGCGACCTGGGCACCCGCACCATCGAGCCGCACATGATCGCGCTGCGCCGGTTCGGCCTGGAGATCGCCGCCACGGAAGGCCTGTACCACGCACAGGTCGACCGTTCCGTCTCACCCGGGCGGCCCATCGTGCTGACCGAGCGCGGCGACACCGTGACCGAGAACGCCCTGCTGGCCGCCGCCCGCCACGACGGCACGACCGTCATCCGCAACGCCTCGTCCAACTACATGGTCCAGGACCTGTGCTTCTTCCTGGAGGCGCTGGGCGTACGGGTCGACGGGGTCGGCACGACGACGCTCACCGTGCACGGGGTCCCGCAGATCGACGTGGACGTGGACTACTCCCCCTCCGAGGACCCGGTCGAGGCGATGAGCCTGCTGGCCGCCGCGGTGGTGACCGAGTCCGAACTCACCATCCGCCGGGTGCCGATCGAGTTCCTGGAGATCGAGCTCGCGGTCCTGGAGGAGATGGGCGTCGACTGCGACCGCACCCCGGAGTACGCCGCCGACAACGCGCGCACCCGCCTGGTGGACCTGACGGTGCGGCCCTCCAAGCTGGAGGCCCCGATCGACAAGATCCACCCGATGCCGTTCCCCGGCCTCAACATCGACAACGTCCCGTTCTTCGCGGCGATCGCCGCCTCCGCGCACGGCCAGACCCTGATCCACGACTGGGTCTACGACAACCGGGCGATTTACCTCACCGACCTCAACCGTCTCGGCGGCCGCCTCCAACTCCTGGACCCCCACCGGGTCCTGGTCGAGGGCCCGACCCGCTGGCGCGCCGCCGAGATGATGTGCCCGCCCGCCCTGCGGCCCGCCGTGGTGGTGCTGCTGGCGATGATGGCGGCGGAAGGCACCTCCGTACTCCGCAACGTCTATGTGATCAACCGCGGTTACGAGGAGCTGGCCGAGCGGCTCAACTCGGTGGGCGCGCAGATCGAGATCTTCCGGGACATCTGACCGAAGCGGATGCCGCCGCACCCCAGCCCGGCCCGCTGCCCGCGGGTCGGGCAGGGGTGCTGCGGCATCTCCGGTACTTCTCCGGGAGGCTGCCTTCCCGCTCGGTGGCGCCCCTCCACCCTGCGCGGGCGAGCCGGTCCTCGGTTCGGCCGCGCTTGTGCTGCGCGCCAGGACCCCCGCGCTTACCGTCGGCAGGGGATCGCCACCGGGATGCCGCAGGGACGGCATACGGCCGGGCGACCGGTCCAGCCGTACCTGGAGGAGCCCATGCCGGAGCTGTTCATCGATGGCCAGTGGGCCGCGGCCGCCGAGGGGCGGACGCGGGAGATCCGCTGTCCGGCCGACGGTACGACGGTGGCCACCGTCGACGAGGGTGGGCCCGAGGACGCCGCCGCGGCCGTCGCCGCGGCCCGGCGGGCCTTCGATCACGGGCCCTGGCCGGGGACGCCGGCCGCCGAGCGGGGACGGTTGCTGCTGCGGGTGGCCGAGTTGCTGGAGCGCGACAAGGACGTCTTCGCCCGTGCCGAGTCGCTGGACACGGGCAAGCGGCTGGTCGAGAGCGCCTACGACATGGACGACATCGCGAACTGCTTCCGGTACTTCGGCAACCTCGCCGGCGCCGGGGGGCCGGACCGGGTCGTGGACACCGGGAGCGCGGACACGGACAGCCGTATCGTCCACGAGCCCGTCGGGGTCTGCGCGCTCATCACACCGTGGAACTATCCGCTGCTCCAGACCGCCTGGAAGGTCGCTCCGGCGCTCGCGGCCGGCAATGCCTTCGTGCTCAAGCCCAGTGAGCTGACTCCGCACACCGCCGTCCTGCTCATGGGGCTGCTGGCGGAGGCCGGGCTGCCTGCCGGGGTGGCCAATCTGGTGCTCGGGGCGGGGGGCGTGGTGGGTGCGCCGCTGACCGAGGACCCCCGGGTCGACATGGTGTCGTTCACCGGGGGGCTCGTGACCGGGCGGCGCATCATGGCGGCCGCCGCGCCCACCGTGAAGAAGGTGGCCCTGGAGCTGGGCGGCAAGAACCCGAACATCGTCTTCGCCGACGCCGACTTCGACACCGCCGTCGACTACGCGCTGATGGCGGTGTTCCTGCACTCGGGGCAGGTCTGCTCCGCCGGGGCGCGGCTCCTCGTGCAGGACGAGCTGCACGACCGGTTCACCGACGAGCTGGTGGCGCGGGCGGGCCGGATCCGGCTCGGCGGGCCCTTCGACGAGGACGCGCGCAGCGGTCCGCTGATCTCGGCCGCGCATCGCGACAAGGTCGAGGCGTATGTAGCCGAGGGCATCGCCGAGGGCGCGGTGCTGCGCTGCGGGGGCGCGCGGCCGGACGATCCGGCGCTGGCCGACGGCTTCTACTACCCGCCGACGGTGCTGGACGAGTGCGCGACCTCGATGTCCGTGGTGCAGGACGAGTCCTTCGGTCCGGTGCTCACGGTCGAGCGGTTCCGGGACGAGGACGACGCGGTCCGGCTGGCCAACGACACCGTGTACGGGCTGGCGGGGGCGGTCTGGACGCAGGACGGCGGGCGCGCCCACCGGGTGGCCTCGCGGCTGCGGGCCGGCACCGTGTGGATCAACGACTTCCACCCCTACGTACCGCAGGCGGAGTGGGGCGGCATGAAGCAGTCCGGCTTCGGCCGCGAGCTGGGCCCGGCCGGCCTCGCCGAGTATCAGGAGGCCAAGCACATCTGGCGCAATGTCGCGGCGGTTCCCCAGCGGTGGTTCGAGTGAGCACGGACAGCGGTTCGGGGCGGGGTCCGGCCGCACCGCCGCCCGGTCGCAGCCGGAGCCAGGACGATGACGACGCGCTCGGCGAGCTGGGCTACCGGCCCGAACTCCGGCGCACGCTCGGCAACTTCCACACCTTCGCCGCCGGGATCAGCTACATCTCGATCCTGACCGGCACCTTCCAGCTGTTCTACTTCGGCGTCAGCTTCGGCGGGCCCGCCTACTGGTGGTCCTGGCCGATGGTCTTCTGCGGGCAGCTGATGGTGGCCCTGTGCTTCTGCGAGCTGGCCGCCCGCTATCCGGTGGCCGGTTCGGTCTACAACTGGGCCAAGAAGATGGGCGGTCCGCACGTCGGCTGGCTCGGCGGCTGGATGATGATGACGGCCACCATGGTCACCCTGTCGGCCGTGGCGCTGGCCTACCAGATCACGCTGCCCCAGATCGACGGCTGGTTCCAGTTCGTGGGCGACGGGAGCGGCAAGAACGACCAGGCGGCGAACGCGGTCCTGCTGGGCGCGGTGCTGATCCTGTTCTCCACGCTGGTGAACGCCTTCGGGGTCAAGCTCATGGCCCGGATCAACTCCGCGGGCGTCTTCATCGAGCTGGTCGCCGCCGTCCTCCTCATCATCTTCCTGGCCGCCCACATCACCCGGGGCCCCAGCACCGCCCTGACGGAGACGTACGGTCTGGGCAGCGGCCAGTCGCTGGGCTACTTCGGCGCGTTCCTCACCGCGTCGCTGGCCTCCGCCTATGTGATGTACGGCTTCGACACCGCGTCCTCGCTCGGCGAGGAGTCGCACAACCCGGGCCGCAACGCCCCCCGCGCGATCCTGCGGGCGCTCATCGCGTCCTTCCTGATCGGCGCGTTCATCCTGCTGTTCGCGCTGCTCGCGGTGCCGGACCTGCAGGCCGAGGAGCTGTCGACGGGCGGTCTGCAGTACGTGGTGCTGGCGACGCTCGGCGACACCGTCGGGGAGGTCTTCCTCTGGGCGGTGGTCGTCGCGATCACGGTCTGCGTGCTGGCCGTGCAGGCCGCCGGGATCCGGCTGATGTTCGCCATGGCGCGGGACAACAACCTGCCCGCCGGATCGAAGCTGGCCAAGGTCAGCCCCCGCTTCAAGACGCCCGTGGTGCCCGCCGTGGTGATCGGGGTGGTGGGGGTCGTGATCCTGGTGGTGAACATCAACCAGCCGCAGATCTTCTCGGTGATCACCAGCATCGCGATCATCATGATCTACGTGGCCTATCTGCTGGTCACCGTGCCCATGCTGGTGCGGCGGCTGCGCGGCGAGTGGGAGCCGCGCGAGGGCGCGTTCTCGCTGGGCCGCTGGGGGCTGCCGATCAACGTCATGGCGGTGCTGTGGGGCTCGGTGATGGCGCTCAACCTGGCCTGGCCGCGCGCCGAGGTGTACAACGCGACCGGCCCGCAGCACTGGTATCTGCGCTGGGGCGCGTTCCTCTTCATCGGTTTCGTCGCGCTGGGCGGCTTCGCCTACTACTGGTTCGTCCAGCGCCACCGGACCGGCGTGCTCGCCGAGCACCGGTTCGAGGCCCAGGACCCCGCCGCCCCCACCACTCCTCCCCCGCCCCCGCCGGCTGCCCGCTGAGTCACGCCGGCCCCCGCCGCCTCCTGGAGACGCGATGCCCGAAGCAAGCCCCGTACCCGCGTTCGACTACGTCGTGGTCGGCGGCGGTACGGCCGGAGCCGTCATCGCCGCCCGGCTCACCGAGGACCCCGCCGTCACCGTCTGCGTACTGGAGGCGGGCCCCTCGGACGTCGGGGACGACAGCGTCCTGCGGCTGGAGCGGTGGATGGCGCTGCTGGAGTCCGGTTACGACTGGGACTATCCGGTGGAGCCGCAGGAGAGGGGCAACAGCTTCATGCGGCACGCCCGCGCCAAGGTGCTCGGCGGCTGCTCCTCGCACAACTCGTGCATCGCCTTCTGGGCCCCGGCCGAGGACCTCGACGAGTGGGGCGCGCTGGGCTGTACGGGGTGGAGCGCGGCGGACTGCTTTCCGCTCTACCGGCGGCTGGAGACCAACGACGCGCCGGGCGACCACCACGGGCGCTCCGGTCCGGTCACCATCCGGACCGTGCCGCCGCGCGACCCGTGCGGCAGTGCCCTGCTGTCGGCCTGCGCGGCGGCGGGCATCCCCACCGTCCCCTTCAACACGGGCTCCACGGTGGTCCGGGGCGCGCACTGGTTCCAGATCAACGCCCGCGAGGACGGCACCCGCTCCTCGGCCTCGGTGTCGTATCTGCATCCCGTGCTGGGGAAGCGGCCCAACCTGGAGGTGCGGACCGGGCTCCAGGCGAAGCGGCTGCTGTTCGACGGCGAGCGGTGCTCAGGCGTGGAGTACCTGGAGCCGGACACCGTTCACAGCGGGGCGGTGCACGCCCGGCGCGAGGTGATCGTCTCCTGCGGCGCGATCGACTCGCCGAAGCTGCTGATGCTGTCCGGCATCGGCCCGGCCGGGCATCTGCGGGACACCGGGGTGGATGTGCGGGTGGACTCCCCCGGCGTCGGCTCGCACCTCCAGGACCACCCGGAGGGCGTGATCATGTGGGAGGCGAAGCAGCCCATGGTCACGACCTCGACCCAGTGGTGGGAGATCGGGATCTTCGCGGACACCGAGCCGGGTCTGGACCGGCCGGACCTGATGTTCCACTACGGCTCGGTGCCGTTCGACCTGAACACCTACCGGCGCGGTTACCCGACCTCGGACAACGCGTTCTGTCTGACCCCGAACGTCACCCGCGCCCGGTCCCGGGGCACGGTGCGGCTGCGGACGCGGGACTTCCGGGACAAGCCCAGGGTCGATCCGCGCTACTTCACCGACGAGCACGACGTACGGGTGATGACGCACGGGCTGCGGCTGGCGCGGGAGATCGTCGCGCAGCCCCGGATGGCCCCCTGGGCGGGCGCCGAGTTGGCTCCGGGGCCCGGGGCGACCACGGACGCGGAGCTGTTCGACTACATCCGCGAGACCCACAACACCGTGTACCACCCGGCGGGCACCGTGCGGATGGGTCCGGCGTCGGACCCGCAGTCGCCGCTCGACCCGCAGCTGCGGGTGAAGGGGGTCACCGGGCTGCGGGTGGCGGACGCGTCCGTCATGCCGTTGCTGCCGACGGTCAATCCGTGCATCACCACGATGATGATCGGCGAGAAGTGCGCCGATCTGATCAAGGCCGATCCGGTCGGGGCCGGCTGAGCGGAAGCCCACCGCTGGTATTCGCACACATGCTCGAATAACGTTACGCTCTTCCCATGTCCGTCCACCTGCAGAGCTCGCTTTTCGACCAGGAGGCCGAGGTCGGCACCCGCCCCCTGAGCGGACTGCGGCGTACGGATCTGGGCCACGGGGCCTGGATCGACGTACTGCCGCAATGGCTCCGGGGAGCCGACACGCTGTTCGAGACCCTGGTACGCGATGTCGCCTGGCGGGCCGAGCAGCGCGTCATGTACGAGCGCGTCGTGGCGGTCCCCCGGTTGCTGGCCTTCTTCGGCCGCCAGGACCCCCTTCCGCATCCGGCCCTGGAGGCCGCCCGCACCGAGCTCGGCCGGCACTACGCGGCCGAGCTGGGCGAACCGTTCACCACGGCGGGGCTGTGCTTCTACCGCGACGGACGGGACGGGGTCGCCTGGCACGGGGACACCATCGGCCGGGGCGGCACCGAGGACACCATGGTCGCGATCCTCTCGCTGGGCGCCCCCCGGCACCTCGCACTGCGGCCGCGCCGGCCGGGCCCCGCCCCCGTCCGCAGGCCGCTCGGCCACGGCGACCTGATCGTCATGGGCGGCAGTTGCCAGCGCACCTGGGAACACGCGATCCCCAAGACCGCGCGGGCCGTCGGACCGCGCATCAGCGTGCAGTTCCGGCCCGACGGGGTGCGCTGACCCCGGCGCACGACCGCCGCACCCCGGGCACCCGCGGTTGTGCCGGCCGGGGGCAGGGCGGATTCTGAAGACAATGAACCGGGCCGGTGTCGCGCCGTGAGCGCGGCGAACACGGCGGAGAGCGCCGATTTCCGCGGCCCCCTGGACATCACCAGGGCGGCCACGGTGGTTCTGGACGCCGAGAGCACCGTCATCGGCTGGAGCCCCGCGGCCGCCGAGCTGCTCGGCTACGACCCCTCCGACGTCCTCGGGCGTCCCCTGAGCGCGTTTCTCTCGGTGCCCCCGGTCGGCGGCGCTCCCCCGGCCGAACCGCCGGGGACGGCCGGTCCCGGCCCCGGCCCGCCGTCCCTCGTCGGCAACGAGATCCACGTGGCCCGCGCCCGGGACGGCCGTGAGGTGCTGGTGGCGACGGCGACGTGCCCGCTGCCGGGCGGCGGCGCGGGCCACGGGGCGCCGGGCGCGCCGGACCGGATCCTGGTGGCGGCCGAGGTGGGGGCCCTGCGGCACTGGGAATCGCGGATCGCGCTGCTCCAGGGGCTGGCCACCCAGTCGCCCGTCGGCCTGGCCATCTACGACACCGATCTGCGGCTGACCTGGAGCAACACCGCCTACGAGCGGGAGATCGGACAGCCGCTGGCCGCGTTCCGGGGCAAACGGGCCGACGAGCTGTACCCCGGGGGCACCTTCGTGACCGCGGGGTACCCGCAGACGCTGGCCGGCGTCATGCACCAGGTGATCGAGACGGGCGAGCCGATCCTCGACCTGCATTTCCGGGGGCAGCCGCCCAGCGACCCGGGGCGGGACCATCTGTGGTCCTGCGCCTACTACCGGCTGGAGGACGCCCACGGGCATGTGTTCGGCGTCTGCGAGGACGCGTTCGACATCACCGACCGCCACCGGGCCCAGGAGCGGCTGGCCCTCCTCGTCGAGGCCGGCCGCAGGATCGGCACGGTCCTGGACGTGGCCACCACCGCCGAGGAGATCGCCGAGGTGGCCGTGCCGGACTTCGCCGGCACCGTACGGGTCGACGTCACCCGGGCCGCGGTGACCGGGGAGACGGCGGCGGTCGGCAGCCCGGCGGACATGTCCCTGCTGCGGGTCGCGGAACGGTCGGAGCCGGGATCCGGTGCGCCGGATCCCGGCTTCCCGGAGGCGAGCCCGCCGAGCACGGGCCCGCCGGGGGCGGCGCGGGGCTCCCTGGACCCCGACGTCCCCGCCGGCCCCCGGCAGCCTTACCCGCCGGTCGCCTATCCGCCCGGCTCGCCGCAGAACCGGAGCCTGTCCTCCGGCGGGCTCGTGCTCGACGAGGGCACCCTGGTCGTCCCGCTGCGGGCCGGGGGCGGCATCCTGGGGCTGGTCACCTTCGACCGGGGTCTGGGCCCCGAGGCCTGGGGCCGGGCGCTCGCCCCCGACCGGGCGACCACGTTCGACAACGGCGAGGTCGCGCTGGCCGACGAGCTGGCCGCCCGCGCCGCGGTCTGCATCGACAACGCGCGCCGCTACACCCGCGAGCGCACCGCCTCGCTCGCCCTCCAGCGGCAGTTGCTGCCCCATCACCTGCCGCCCCGGTCCGCGGTGGAGACCGCCTACCGCTATCTGCCGGCGGACGATGTGACCGGCGTCGGCGGGGACTGGTTCGACGTGATCCCGCTGTCCGGGACCCGGGTCGGTCTCGTGGTGGGGGACGTGGTCGGGCACGGCCTCCAGGCGGCCGCCACCATGGGGCGGCTCCGCACCTCCGTACGGGCCTTCGCCCAGCTCGACATGGCCCCCGACGAGCTGCTGACCCGCCTGGACGACCTGGTGGGGCAGCCGGCCGAGGAGCGGTCGGACGCGCCCGGCGGAGCGGTCGAGACGTACGACGTGATCACCGGGGCGACCTGTCTGTACGCGGTCTACGACCCGGTCTCCCGGCGTTGCGTCATGGCCCGCGCCGGGCATCTGCCGCCGGCGATCGTGGACCCCGAGGGCCGGACGTCGTTCCCGGACCTGCCGGCCGGGCCGCCGCTGGGCCTCGGCGGCCTGCCGTTCGAGTCGATGGAGATCGACCTGCCGGTGGGCAGCCTGCTGGCGCTGTTCACCGACGGTCTGGTCGAGGCCCGGGACCACGACATCGGCGAGGGCCTCGACGCGCTCGGCCGGGTGCTCGGCAACCGTTCCGCTTCGCTGGAGGAGCTGTGCGACCGGGCGGTGTCCGAGCTGGTGCCCGGCGGCACCAGCGCCGACGACACCGCCCTGCTCCTGGTCCGCACCCGCGCGCTCGACGCGGAGCGGGTGGCCGACTGGGAGCTGACCGCGGAGCCGGTGTCGGTGGGCCGCGCCCGCGAGCTGGCCACGGGTCAGCTGACGGCCTGGGGGCTGGAGGAGCTGTCCTTCGCGACCGAGCTGGTCGTCAGCGAGCTGGTCACCAACGCGGTCCGGTACGGGGGCGGGCCGCTGGGGCTGCGCCTCATCCGCGACCGCACCCTGGTCTGCGAGGTCTCGGACACCGGCCACACCTCGCCGCACCTGCGGCACAGCGCGGAGGACGACGAGGGCGGGCGCGGCCTGTTCATCGTGGCGCAGCTCGTCCAGCGGTGGGGCACCCGGTACACCCCGACCGGGAAGACCATCTGGACCGAGCAGACCCTCCCGCCGGCCGGCGTCGGCTGACCCGTTCTCGCCCTGCGGCCGGGACGCGCCACTTTGTTGACAACCCAACAGACTTCGACTTAGGTATGCCTTACCTAAGTCGACTGGGTGTCCGTGGTTCTGGTTACCGATGCCGAGAAAGGTGCTCATCTCATGAGTGCTGTTCCCTCCACCCGTACCGTCGCCCGCACCGGCCTCGCCGCGTTCGCCGCCGCCGCGCTGGCCGTGACCTTCGCCTCCCCCGCCGCCGCCGCGACCGGGACCCGTACGGTCACCGACGGGGGTACCACCTACAACCTGTCGCTCTCGGGCCCCGACACCGCGGCCGCCTCGGGCGCGAACATCACGGTCACCGGCAGTGGTTACCACACCGGGCAGGGCGTCTACGTGAGCCTGTGCGTGGTGGACGGGGCACAGGGCGACAACAAGCCCTCGCCGTGTCTCGGCGGCCAGGACGAGGCCGGCACCACCGGCGCCTCGCACTGGGTGTCCGGCCTGGGCGGCGGCCTGCCCAACACCTCGCCCTTCGGCGCGGGCGGCACCTTCAGCGTCCAGATACACGTCAAGGCCGACCTCGGCGGCGGCAACGTCTGCGGCGACACCGTCGAGTGCGCCGTCGTGACCCGCGCCGACCACACCGACACCAACGACCGCAAGTACGACGTACACGCTCCCATCGACTTCGTGTAGCACCCCAGCCCTGCGCCCGGTCCCGGCAGTTCGTGCCGGGGCCGGGCTCCCCGCGTTGTGACGAGGAATGACATGACATCCACTCCGGGCACCGATCCCGGCACCCCGCCGAGCGGCCACGGCAGACGGGGACTCCGGGCCGGCGCGGCCGCCGTCGCCGCCCTGCTGCTCGCGGCGGTCCCCACGGGCGCGGCGGTCAGCGCCGACGCCGGCACCCCCAGGAGCGCCACCGGCCCCCAGGGGCAGAAGCTCACCGTCTCGGCGACCACCGGGCTCGACCCGGCCGGTCAGCAGGTCCGGGTCACCGGCGAGGGGTACGGCCAGGCCTCCGGCATCTACGTCGCGCTGTGCAAGGACAACGGCGACAACCGGGTGCCCTCCCCCTGCCTCGGCGGCGCGGACATGAGCGGCGGTTCGAAGACCTCGCAGTGGATCGTGCCCCCGGGCGACCCGTACGAGGGCGACCTGGCCCGCGCCTTCGGCCCCGGTGGCACCTTCGACGTGGAGATCGAGATCACCGAGAAGGGCGACGGCCTCGACTGCGCCGCGACGCCCTGCTCCCTGGTGACCCGGGCCGACCACCGCTCGGCCGGCGACCGGACGCAGGACGTCCGCATACCCGTCGCCTTCGCGGGCCGGGAGCCCGGCGAACCGGGCGGCGAGGGCGTCGACGTGCCCGCGGGAACCGTCTCCTACCGGGCCGCCGCCGACTTCACCTCGGCGGGCAAGCCGCTGGACCTGCTGCTGCACCCCGACACGAAGAAGCTGTACGTCGGTGCGGACAACCTCCCCGACACGGCCGACGTCGACGAGCGCGGGCTGTACGTCCTGAACCCCGGGGACGGGAAGGCCGAGAGCTGGACCAGCCGGGCGCCCGGACCCACCGGGGAGTTGCGCGCCTCGGCGGCCGCCCGCATCTCGGGACCGCTGCCGGGTGACGGCGTCGTCTACAACTACCCGCTGCGGGGCGTCGGCAGCGCCGGGTCCGGTGACGAGGCGGCCTCGGGGGTCTGGCTCGCCGGGTCCACGATCACGGACATCGCCCCCGGTACGACCGCGGAGACGGTGCTGGTCGCCCAGGGCGCGAAGCTCTCCGAGATCGAGCGGGCCACCGGCACGGCCACCCGGAGCCTCACGCTGCCGGGCGGCACGCAGTTCGCCGCCGATCCGGAGCGGGGCGCGCTGTGGTTCAGCGACTTCGCGGCGGGGAAGCTGCACCGGGTCGACCTCGCGTCGTTCGCCGTCACCGGATCCTTCGACCTGCCCGGCGCCGGGGGGATGGCCGGCTTCACCGAGACGGACCCGGCCACCGGCGCGGTCTGGGTCGGGGTCAACCGGTCCGTGCTGGTCTTCGACGCCGCGGGCGCGCTGCTCAAGACGCTCGTCGGCAAGGACCTCGCCCGGGACGCCGCCTTCGACCCGCGGAGCGGCCGGGCCTTCGTCGCCTGGCAGGACGGCGGGGACCTCTCCGACCCGGCCAACGACAACAACGGCACCCTGACCGTGTACGGCAGCGAGGACTTCGCCGTGGCCGCGAAGGACGTGTCGCTGCCCGGCAACCACTCCCAGTCCGGGGCCGCCTCGCTCGCCGTCGAACCGGGCGGCGCGACCGTCTTCGTGACCAGTCCCGCCGAGGGCAAGATCACCAAGCTGGTCCGGCAGGTCTCGCCGCTCGTGACCCGGGCGCCCGCCGACCGCACGGCCGAGGACGGCGAGGACGTGGCCCTCACCGCACAGGCGGACGGCACTCCTGAGCCCACGGTCCGCTGGCAGGTCAGCGCCGACGGTTCGCAGACCTGGAAGGACGTCGAGGGCGCGGACGGGCCGACCCTGGCGTTCACCGCGCGCACGGCGCAGGACGGCTACCACTACCGCGCCGAGTTCCGCAACGACGTCGGCACCACCCGCACCGCAGCTGTGACCCTCACCGTGACCGCGGCCGCCAGCGGCGGGCAGACCGGCGGCACCGGCAGGGCCTCGAACGGCGGTGGCAGCACGGGAGGTGACGGACCGACAGGCGGGGTGAGCGGTATGCAGTCGGGCGGCGGCTCCACTGCCGGGGGCTCCGGCACCACCGGCGGCTCAGGCTCCACCGGCGGCACCGGCTCGGCGGTCGGCGGCTCCGGCACCACCGTCGGCGGTGGCGTCGGGGGCGGCACCGCAGCCACGTCCGGCGGCGGCAGCCTCGCGGCCACCGGGATCACCGTCCTTGCGGCAACTCTCGCAGCAGTCGCGCTCGTTGGCGCGGGACTATTGGTCCACCGGCGCGCAAGGAGGCGCACGGACGGCGCGTTCTGACCCGTCGCGCCCCTCCCGGCCCCTCGGAACAGGGGCCGGGAGGGGCGAACCCCCTGGCCGGGTACACCGCCCGCCAGGGGGTTCGCGCGTTTCCGGCGGGGCGCACCGGAGCCGGGGCCTCCACGGGCCGGCCCCCGACGGCGGACGGCACAAGCGCTTACCCGTCTGCCGCTCCATCAACTTCCGTGCACACACGCCGACATCGGATGGTTATGGCCGATCGGAGAGGTCTGGTCCGAGCCGTCTGAACTTCACGAGAACTCCAGCGAAATGGCACGTGTGTGGATATCGTGCACCGAGCGAGGGCGCATCCGTCAGTCCATGGGATCGGCGGATGCGTCCCGTTTGTGGGGGTGCGACTGTGACTGGGGGGTTCATGGGGCATGTCGAAATACCTGAAACCGACCTATCGGGACCGGTGGGGCTCCGGGGTGCGCCGCGCCCCCGGACCGCCGCCTCCCGCAATCGCGTGGCGGCCCTGGAACAGCTGTGGAGGGCCCCGACAGCACAGCGCGACCCGGCCGGCCGGGCTCCGGCCCGGCGGAAGCCGGCGCCCGGCCCGGCCCTCGCCGCACTGACCGACCTGCTGGGTCTGGCCACTCCGGCCTGGCTGCTGCTGCGCGCGGGCGACCAGCCCCGCCCGGTGGCGGCCGCCGCGGTGGCGGGGCTGGTGTGGACCGTGCTGCGCGGCACCCGGGGGCGGTACACCGACCGGCCCAGGGCGGCCGAGCCCGGCAGCGCGCTCGGCGCGGTCGGGGACTGGCTCGTGCTCATCGGCCTGCTGGCCGTACTGCACACGGCGGCGGGGAGTCCGGTGGACCCGGCCACGGCCGTCGTGGCCGTCGCACCCGGCCTGCTCGTCGCCACCGCGGTGGCGGGGCTGCGACGGTGGCCGCTGACCGCCCGTCATGGCCAGCGGGTCCGCAGGGTGCTGCTGGTCGGTGAGGCGTCGGGGGTGGACCGGGCGGCCGAGCTGCTCAACTCCCGTACGGACCACGACTTCTCGCTGGTCGCCGCTATTCCGGTGGGCGCGGACCGGCTGGAGCTGGACGGGGTGCAGGTGCCGGGGCGTCTGGCGTCCTGCCCGGCCGAGGACGATGTGACGACGGTCCTCGGCGGGGTCTACGCGCACGCGGCGGACCTCGTGCTGGTGGCTCCCGGGCCGCAGTTGACCGGCGACCGGCTCCGGCGGCTCGGCTGGGGGCTGCACGACGGGGGCGTCGCCCTCTCCGTGCTCTCCGAGCTGTCCGGTGTGGCGGCGACGCGGGTGCGCCCCGTCACCGCGGGCGGGCTCACCCTGCTGCACATAGCGCCGCCGCTGCGGGGCGGTCCGCAGGCGGTGTTCAAGAACGTGCTGGACCGTGCGGGCGCCCTGTTCGGGCTGCTGGCCCTGGCGCCGCTGTTACTGGCGGTGGCACTGAGCGTCCGGCTGTCCTCGCGGGGGCCCGTCTTCCACCGGCAGGTCCGGCAGGGGCAGCACAACAGGCCTTTCACCATGTGGAAGTTCCGCACGATGGTGGCGGACGCGGAGGACCTCAAGGCGCAGCTGGCCGCGGCCAACGAGGTCGACGGCCCGCTCTTCAAGATGCGCGGCGATCCTCGGGTGACGCCGATCGGGCGGATGCTGCGACGTACGTCGATCGATGAACTCCCGCAACTGGTCAATGTGTTGCTGGGTCATATGTCGCTGGTGGGCCCGCGCCCCCCGCTGCCCGAGGAGGCGTCGCGCTACGACGAGCGGGAGCACCGCCGGCTCGCCGTGAAGCCGGGGCTCACGGGCCTCTGGCAGGTCAGCGGCCGCTCCGACCTGACCTGGCAGGAGACCGTCTCGCTCGACCTCTGGTACGTCGACAACTGGTCGGTGGCGGCCGACATGGGACTCCTCGCCCGCACCGTGCGCGCCGTCACCGACGGCCGCGGGGCGTACTGAGGGGGCGGGCATGCAGACGCGAGGAGCGCCGGGGCGCGGGGGCGCGGGCAGCGGCGCGCCGTCACCGCCCGGATGGAAGCTGCCCCTGCCACCAGGCGTAGGTGCGGGCGATGCCGTCGCGCAGCGGGATCCGCGGCCGGAAGCCGAGGGAGGAGAGGCGGGTCACGTCGAGCAGCTTGCGGGGCGTCCCGTCGGGCTTCGAGGTGTCCCAGACGATCCGGCCCTGATAGCCCGTCACCTCTTGGATGGTTTCGGCGAGTTCGCGGATGGTGAGGTCCTCTCCGCAGCCGATGT
Source organism: Streptomyces sp. NPDC020884 (assembly GCF_044333935.1). Taxonomy (NCBI): domain Bacteria; kingdom Bacillati; phylum Actinomycetota; class Actinomycetes; order Kitasatosporales; family Streptomycetaceae; genus Streptomyces; species Streptomyces sp. NPDC020884. The sequence continues at coordinate 418,806 of NZ_JBIRRY010000006.1, forward strand.
TGACGGGTGCGTCCCCGTCGTAGGCCTCCAGCAGGCGTACGCAGGCGGCGGCGAGGTCCTCGACGTGGAGGAACTCGCGGCGCGGGCTGCCGGATCCCCACAGGGTCACCTCGGGAGCCCCGTCCCGTCGCGCCTCGTGGAAGCGGCGGATCAGTGCGGGCAGGACGTGCGAGGTCTCCAGGTCGAAGTTGTCGCCGGGCCCGTAGAGATTGGTGGGCATGGCGCTGATGAAGGAGGCGCCGTACTGCCGCCGGTAGGACTGGGTCTGGACGATTCCGGCGATCTTGGCGAGCGCGTACGCCTCGTTGGTGGGCTCCAGCTCACCGGTGAGGAGCGACTCCTCACGGATCGGCTGGGGTGCGAGCCGGGGGTAGATGCAGGACGAGCCGAGGAAGAGCAGCCGTCGCGTCCCGGCCGCGTGCGCCGCGGCGATCACGCTCAGCTGGATGCGCAGGTTGTCCTCCAGGAACTGCACCGGGTAGGTGCTGTTGGCCATGATCCCGCCGACCTTGGCGGCGGCCAGCACCACGGCGTCCGGGCGGACCTCCTTCAGATACGTCTCGGTCCGCGCGGCGTCGCGCAGGTCGAGGAGGTCACGGCCGCGGGTGAGCACCTCGTGGCCGTCGTCGGCGAGGCGGCGGGCCACCGCCGAGCCGACCAGGCCGCGGTGGCCCGCGACGAATATGCGGGAGCCGGGCCGCAGTAGGGGGCGGGCGGATTCCTGGGACGGGACGGGGAGTTCGGTCGTCATGGCTCGGATTGTGCCAGCAGAAAGGGACTGCGGTGACGTTTTGCCGCAGAACGCTCCAATTCCGGAATATCGGTGAACATCGCCGCCCAGGCGATCAGCAGAGAAGGGGGAATCGTGGCGAAGACCGCGCTCATCACCGGAGTGACCGGCCAGGACGGTTCGTATCTGGCCGAGTTGTTGCTCGACAAGGGCTACACGGTGCACGGGCTCATACGCCGTTCCTCGAGCTTCAACACCGAGCGGATCGACCACATCTACCAGGGCCCCGAGGAGCCGGAGCGCTCCTTCGTCCTGCACCACGCGGACCTGTCCGACGGCGTGGCGCTGGTGAACCTGCTGCGCGACATCCAGCCCGACGAGGTCTACAACCTGGGTGCGCAGTCGCATGTGCGGGTCTCCTTCGACGCCCCGCTGTACACCGGTGACGTCACCGGGCTCGGCACCGTCCGGCTGCTCGAGGCGGTCCGGGCCAGCGGCATCCGGACCCGGATCTACCAGGCCTCGTCCTCCGAGATGTTCGGCGCCAGCCCGCCCCCGCAGAACGAGAAGACCTCCTTCCACCCGCGCAGCCCGTACAGCGTGGCGAAGGTGTACGCCTACTGGGCCACGGTCAACTACCGCGAGGCGTACGGCATGTTCGCGGTGAACGGGATCCTCTTCAACCACGAGTCGCCGCGCCGGGGCGAGACCTTCGTGACCCGGAAGATCACCCGGGGCGTCGCCCGGATCAAGGCCGGGCTCCAGGACCGCCTGCATCTGGGCAACCTGGACGCGATCAGGGACTGGGGGTACGCGCCGGAGTACGTGGACGCCATGTGGCGGATGCTCCAGTGCGACACCCCCGACGACTTCGTGATCGCCACCGGCGAGGGCGTCAGCGTCCGGCAGTTCCTGGAGTTCTCCTTCGAGCACGCGGGCCTCGACTGGCGCGAGCACGTCCGCTACGACCCGAAGTACGAACGCCCCAGCGAGGTCGACGCGTTGATCGGCGACGCGTCCAAGGCCGAGGAGCTGCTGGGCTGGAAGCCCGAGGTGAAGTCGCGGGAGCTGGCCCGGATCATGGTCGACGCGGACATCCGCCGGCTGAACGACCAGCTGACCGGGGCCGCCGTCCGGGTGGACAGATGAACGGGGCGACCCGGCGGTTCTCCGGCGCGGGCTCCCCCGACAGCCACAGCAACAGCGCGGCGCCGGTCACCGGCGCCCGGACCGGGTCCCCGGTCACCCACACCTCCCGGCCGGCGCTCGCCGCGTCCGCGCCCGGGACGATCACCGGCGCAACCGCCGTCTCCACCGACTACGCGGTGGAGCTCTCCGCGCCGGCACCGGGCGGGGCCCTGGGCTCCTCCTACTCACTCGTCCCGACCAGCAGCGCGGCAGACAGTCCGCGCATCCGGTCGGGCGAGGCAGGATCCGCGGCCTTTCGGCCGCAGCTCGTTCTCACCTTCGGAGCTGAATGATGAACGAAAGCACGGGGCAGAGATCCGGAGGGCGCGGCCGTGTGCGGGCCGCCTCCGCCGCTCTCGGTCTGCTGGCCGGAGCCCTGACCGCGACCGCGGCCGGGACCTCCCCGGCGGCGGCGCTGACACCGCCGGTCGCCATCACCGCGGACGACCTCACGACCTGGCAGACCAACGGCATCGTCTGGTCGATGGCCGCCGGCGACGGCGTCGTCTACGCGGGCGGCACCTTCTCCACGCTGCGGCCGCCGTCCGCCGCCCCCGGGACGGGCGAACGGTCCGCGGTGAACTTCGCCGCGTTCGACGCGGCGACCGGCGCGCCCACCGACTGCTCGCTGTCCTTCACGATCTCCTCCGGGACGGCGACGGTCCGGTCCCTGGCCCTGTCACCGGACGGCGAAACCCTGTACGCGGGTGGCCAGTTCGGTGCGGTGAACGGGGTCGGCGTGAGCAATGTCGCGGCGATCGACACCGAGACCTGCACGGTCAGCAACACCTTCAAGATCGGCGTATCCGCGACCGTGCGGGGGCTCGCCGTCACCGACGACACGGTCTATCTGGCGGGCGACTTCACCACGGTCGGCGGGCAGACCAGGAGCCACTTCGCCGCGGTCACGACCGGAGCCTCACTGCTGCCCTTCACGGCCAACGCCGACGAGGTCGCACGGGCCGTCGAGGTGACCCCGGACGGGCAGCACGTGCTGCTCGGCGGGGACTTCTTCCGGATCAACGGCACGAACACCCACGCACTGGCCGTGGTCGACGCCACGACCGGGCAACTCGCCAAGTCCTACCCGGGGTTCATCCACAACAACTCCACGGTCCAGGACATCACCACCGACGCCACCGGCTTCTACACCGGCAACGAGGGCACCGGCGGCGGGGTGTTCGACGGGCGCATCGCGCTGGACCTCGACGACTTCCAGCAGCGCTGGCGGGACACCTGCCTCGGCGCGACCCAGTCCGTGCTGGTGCACTCCGGGGTGCTGTACAGCGGCAGTCACGCCCACGACTGCTCCAGCATGGGCGCGTTCCCCGACCAGCCGCGCAAGCACCTGCTGGCCCAGTCGGTCGACGACCCGAAGCTGCTGCCGTGGTTCCCGGACACGAACGACGGGATCGGCGAACCGGTCGGGCCGCGCGTGATGAGCCAGACGAGCGGGGGCGGCCGCCACTACCTGTGGGTGGGCGGCGAGTTCACCACGGTCAACAGCAAGCCGCAGCAGGGGCTGACCCGGTTCGCGGACGGCCCGGACACGGGGGTGCCCTGGGTGCCCAACGTCAGTCTCTCCACGCAGACTCCGGGGCAGATCGACGTCAACTGGCAGACCAGCTTCGACACCGACGACGGTGAGCTGACCTACCGGATCTACAAGGACGGCTCGAACACCCCGATCCACACCACAACCGGCTACTCGGTCTTCTGGGACCGGCCGCAGCTGACCTGGCAGGACACCGACGTCGCGCCGGGCGAGACCCACTCGTACCGGATCACCGCGAGCGACGGGACCAACACCAGCGCCAGGTCCCCGGCCCAGTCCGCGACCGTGGCGAGCACGACGGAGGCGTACCCGGCGCGGGTCAGGTCCGACGGTGCGAGTCTCTACTGGCGCTACGACGAGGGCACTTCGACGTTCGCGCACGACAGCAGCGGCAACCTCGACAACGGCTTCCTGCGCAACGGACCGGCCTACCGGCAGACCCCGGCGGCGGTCGCCGGACCCTCGACGGCGATCGGCTTCAACGGCGCCGACGAGTACGCGTACAGCAACCGGCTGCACCCGGCGCCGCCCCGGTTCTCGGTGGAGACCTGGATCAGGACCACCACCACCCGGGGCGGGAAGATCATCGGCTTCGGCAACATGACGCAGCAGAACAGCACCCGCCACGACAAGCACGTCTACATGCGCAACGACGGGCGGCTCGTCTTCGGCGTCCAGAGCAGCGGGGCACGCACCGTCGCCACCTCGGCCGCCTACAACGACGGCCAGTGGCACCACGTCGTCGCCACCCAGGGCCCCCTGGGCCAGGGGATGTCGCTGTACGTCGACGGGCAGCTGCGCGCGTCGAACATCCTGGTCTCCGGCAACGAGAGCCAACCGGGGTACTGGCGCGTCGGCGGGGACAACCTGTCCGGCTGGCCGACCCGCCCGACGAGCAACTTCTTCGCCGGGCAGATCGACGAGACCGCCGTCTATCCGACCACGCTGACCGCTTCCCAGGTCAGCGCGCACTACGCCCTGAGGAATGGCTGATCCGATGAGGAACCCGTTCCTGGCCGGCGCCGTCGTCGTCATGACGGCGGCGGCGCTGGCCGCCTGCGGTTCGTCCGCCGACGGGAACGGTCCGCAGGCCGCGGGCGCCCAGCGCCCCGCGGCCTCCGGGCCCGCCGCCCCCGGCCCGTCCGCCGGCACGCCCACGACACCGGCCACAGCCGCCACCGAGAAGCCGCATGAGCCCGAAGAACCGGAGAAGCCGGCCGCCGAGGGCCCGAAGACGCCTTCCGACAAGATCACCCCGGCCACCGGGACCTTCACGAAGAAGCAGAAGGAGTATCTGGAGGACCGGGTGCCCAAGGGCATGGACCCGGCCGCCGTGCTCCAGACCGGCCAGGAGACCTGCGACCGGCTCCGCTATCTGGTCAAGGCCGACCGGGACACCGCCGTCGGCGCCATCGCCACGGACGAGATCCCGGACGCGGCGGCCGCGGTCGCCGGCCTCTGCCCGCTCCACCAGGACCTGGTGGACGAGGCGGCGTACGCCTACCCGGACGGCGTCCACACCGGGAAGAGGCTCCGGCCGGGCGTCTACCGGTCCGCCTCCCCCACCGCGGACTGCTCCTGGCTGATCGCCGGGGCCGGGGGGAAGGAGCTGTCCTCGGGCAGCTCCGACACCGGCACGTCCCGGAAGATCACGATCCCGAAGTCCGCCCGCACGTTCACCTCCACAGGCTGCTACGCCTGGCTGCCCGAAGGAGCCAAGGGATGACCGCTGGAAAGACCTCCGCACGGCCCCGGCTGCCGATAGCCGTGGCGATTCCCACGAAGAACGAGGGGCTCAACATCGCGGAGGCGGTGAAATCGGTGCTCGGCCACTTCGAGGCGGTCGTGGTGGTGGACTCCCACAGCACCGACGACACCGTCAAGATCGCCGAGGAGTGCGGGGCCGAGGTGGTCGCGTACACCTGGGACGGGGGCCATCCGCGCAAGAAGCAGTGGTGCCTGGAGAACGTCCGCACCGATCTGGACTGGATCCTGCTCCTGGACGGCGACGAGCGGCTGAGCCCCGGGCTGCTGGCCGAACTGCGGGAGACCTTCCGGGACGCCGCGGCCCCGAAGCCGGCCGCGTACGACATTCCGCTCGGCTACTGGTTCTCGGGGAAGCGGCTGCGGCACGGATACACCATCCGCAAGCGGTCGTTGACCGACCGGACCCGCTGCCACTACCCGGAGGTCGGGGACCTGGACGCCCCGGGCATCGGGGAGGTCGAGGGCCACTACCAGCCGGTCGCGGCGAGCGTGGGCACGCTCACCCACCCCATCGAGCACCAGGACCTCGACCCGGTGACCGCCTGGTTCGAGCGGCACAACCGCTACTCGGACTGGGAGGCGTGGCTCGAGCAGCACCCCCAGGTGAAGGAGCAGGTGCGCCAGGTCAAGTCGCGCCAGGGGCAGTTGTTCCACAAGGCGCCGTTCAAGCCGGTGGTGTCCTTCGCCTATATGTACTTCTACCGGCGGGGCTTCCTGGACGGCCGGGCGGGCTTCGACTTCGCGCTGGCGATGAGCTTCTACCGCTGGCAGATCGCGCTCAAGTCCCGCGAGAAGCCGTTGCGTTGACGGGCCGGCCGGTCACCCCCGCCGCCGGCGGACCACGTCCTGGTAGGTCCGCCGGAGGGTGGCGGTGACGGCCTCGATGGTGAAGTGCTCGTTCACCAGCTCCCAGGCGGCCTTGCCCGCCTGCTCGGCGGCCTCCGGCTCCAGCAGTTCCAGGATCGCGTCGGCGACCTTGCGCGCGTTGGCCGCGTCCTCGCCGACCCGGCTGTCGATCACCCGGCCCGCACCGGCCCGCGCCACATCGGGGCCCTGCCCGCAGGTACGGGTGATGACGACCGGGGTGCCGACCGACATCGCCTCCAGCACCGAGACCGGGAACGGCTCCTCGATCGCCGGCAGCACATACACATCGGCCTCGCGGTCGGCGGCCAGGACCGCGTCGTGCTCCAACGGGCCGACGTGGTCGAGGGAGTCGGCCACCCCCAGCTTCCGGGCGAGGGCCAGGGTGCCGGACAGCGCGCCGGTGTCCGGCCCGGCCAGCACGAACCGGGCGTCCGGGTGGCGGGCGAGCACGTGCGGCATCGCGGCGACGAAGTCCTCGGGGCGCTTGCGTTCCTGGATCCGGGCGAGATACAGCACGGTGGGCGGGCGGCCGGGCTCACGGGCGGGCTTGCGCTCCTGCGGGCGGACCCCGTTGACCAGCCGTACGGTGCGGGTGAGCGGCACGGGAGCGGCGACGGCGTTGACGTCGACCCGCTCCATCTCGGTCAGATGCAGGACGGCGTCCGCCTCGCGCAGCACCTTGCGGACCCCGAGCAGGTCGGTGAGCTGGGCGACCTTCTTCTCGGTGGGGTCGATCATGCCGTGGGTCTGGACGACCAGGGGCGTACGGGTCGCGAGTGCGAGGAGCGCCGCGGGCAGGGTCACCAGGTCCCGCATCAGATGGACATGGACGAGGTCGGCGCCGCGCATCATGCGGCGGGCGGTGTTCAGCAGCGCGGCGGAGGTGATGCCGCTGACCTCGAACATCGGCAGGAGGTGCCGGGCCTGGAAGAGATGGACCGGAACTCCCTCCACCCGGCTGGGGAGTTCGCCGTCGGGGAAGCCGTCTCCGAGGGCCATGACGCGGGCGTCGTCGCCGATGGCGCGCTGGACCTTGGACAGGTTGAACGCGACCCGGGTCGGACCGCCGAAGGCGTGGTCCGGGGTGTGGAGCGTGACAACGTGCAGGATTTTCACCAGAGTTCCCCTCGACTATGGCCAAGTATTCACAGCGTAGTCATCGGACCCCCTCAAGTGAGCTGATTCGTTAGAGTGTTCAGCGGTTCACTGATCCCGGGGGGGGGCGCATGACGTCGGTGCACACGTCGGCGCGGGGGCGGACCACCCCCGCGGTCGCGGCACGGCCGATCGCCTGGGCGATGCTGTCGCGGGCGCTGGCGGTGCCGCTGATCCTGGGCCTGGTCTGCTTCCTGCCCGCCGTGATCGCCGCCCAGCCCGGCAGCGGGGTGCGGGACACCGCGTACTGGCTCCAGCTGGTGCTGACCTGCTATGCGGGGGCCCGGCTGGCGACGATGATCCTCTCCACCCGGCGGCGGCTGCTCCAGGGCGTCTTCTGGATGTTCGTGTACATCGCGATGGGCGTGGCCCCGTTCGCCCAGGTGGTGATCGGGCAGACGCCGACGCCGATGGTGGGGCCGCGCCAGGACCTGGTCACGGCCATCGCGATGGTCCTGGTGGGGTGTGCCGCCTATGACCTGGGGGCGCTGCTGGCCTCGCGGCGGCCGCTGCGCCGCCGGGCGCCCTCCGCGCGGGGCTCGGGCGGCGGGCCGGCCCTGGCGGATCCGCTGCGGCTGCGACTGCTGGTGCTGGTGGCGTTCGCGGCGAGCGCGTTCTACGTGCTGAAGCTGGGCGGGCCCGCGGTCTTCTTCTCCAGCCGGCAGGAGATCAACGAGACCGTGGCGGCGAGCGGAGTCGTCACGGAGGGATCGAATGTCGGCTCCGCGTTCATCAAGGGCTTCGGCCAGGTCCCGGCGCTGCTGGCGCTGCTCTTCTACACCCGCCGCCTGGCGACCTCCTTCCGGGCCCGGCGCACCCCCTCGACGGTGCTGGTGTGGGTGGCGCTTGCGGCGCTGAACCTCGTGGTGAACAACCCGGTCTCCAACGCCCGTTACTGGTTCCTGACGGTGCTGGTGTCGTTCCTGTTCGCGGCGTTCCCGAGCAGTGCGGCGGTCTACCGGACGGTGCTGACGACGGGGGTGGTGGGGGCGCTGGTGGTCTTTCCGTACGCGGACCGATTCCGGTACGAGGAGGGGGGCCAGCGGGCCGTCCAGTCGGCCTCGGTCTTCGATCCGCTGGTGACCAAGGACTACGACCAGATGGTGATGTTCGCCAACACCATCTCGTGGGTCGACACCCGGGGCCACACCTACGGCCGCCAACTGGCGGGCTCCGGGCTGTTCTTCGTGCCTCGCGCGGTGTGGAGCGGGAAGCCGGAGGACACCGGGGTCCGGGTCGGGCAGTGGATGGGGCTGCGGATGACCAACCTCTCGGCCCCGATGTGGACCGAGTTCTGGGTCGATCTCGGCGCGACCGGCATGATCGGTGGCCTGGCCCTGATCGGCTACGCGTCGGCCCGCACCGACCGTCGCTATGCCCTGGCCGTCACCCGCGCGGGGCCCGGCCCCGGGAGTGTGCTGGCCATCGCCGCTCCGCTGATCGCCGGATACACCTTCATCCTGTTGCGCGGTCCATTGCTCCAGGCGGCGGGGAAGCTGGCCATCGCGGCCCTGTGCCTGGCGCTGATCAGCACGTTCAGGGAGCAGAGGGCAGCGCGTCGGCGCTGACGTCCTCCTGCGGCACGGGCCTCCTGCGGCGGATCCCGGCCACCCTGATCCAGGTGGCGACGGCCTTGCAGAGCGATCCCAGGAACAGCCCCCAGGCGGCGCCGGGGACGCCCCCGATGACGTAACCGCCCGCGAGGAACATCACGGCGGTGAGCGAGAAGACGATCTGGAGGGAGAGCGTGGTGCGCGGGTCGAGCATGCGCAGGGCGAGCAGCCCGCAGGTGCCGACGGCCATCGCGGCGTACTGGCTGCCCGTCGCCGGGAGCAGGGCGGCGGCCGTGGGCCAGGTGTCGCCGAGCAGTTCCCGTCCGGCGCTCTCGGGCAGCAGGGCGAGCCCGGTGGCCCAGAGCGCGGCGGTCGCGGCGAGGACGGCGGCGAGCGCGGCGGTGGCCCGGATCCGGCGGCGCTCGTCGCCGATGCGGCCGAGCAGCGGGGGGCCGAAGGACGTGGCCGAGGTGTAGAGCACGTTGAGCGGTCCGAAGAGGGTCGTCGCCCCGCGCAGCGCGCCGACGAGGAGCGGGTTGCCGACCGCGCCGAGGCCGAGGACGGACAGCTGGCCGGTCGCGTTGCCGACGCCGAACTCGACGGTGAAGCGCTGCCCGAGGTGGCCGCGCCGCAGCATCGGGCGCAGCCGCAGCGGGGCCCCGGCGGTGGCGCGCTGGAGGAGGGCGGCGGAGAGCAGGAGGGCGGGCAGGGCGGACAGGCCCCAGAGTCCGATCAGGCGGGCGGGAGAGGCCCCGTACGCCTGCGTCCCCAGCGCGCAGAGCACGCAGGCCAGCCTCAAGAGGTCCGCGAGCAGGGCGAGATGGGGTTGCTGAAGGGTGGCGAAGGCGTACCGTGCGGCGTCCTGTCCCAGCACCACGGGAAGCACGAGAGCGAGCACCAGCAGGGCGCGGGCGGTGTCGCCGGGCAGGAGAAGGCAGACGGCGGCCGCCGGCGCGCCGAGCGCGGCCGAGGCGAGGACCGTGAAGGCGACGGCGGAGCGGCAGGCGCCGCGGGTCTCTTCGCCGCCGCGCTTCAGGACCAGCGGCTGTCCGGTGTACGCGCCCGAGACGCCGAGCAGCACCGTGAAGACCAGGTAGACGGCGGAGAAGCGGGCGAAGTCGTCGAGGGTGGAGAGCCGGGCGGCGGCCACCAGCACGAGGATGTTGGTGAGCGCCGCCACGCCCTGGTCCGCGACCGAGCAGAGGACGGCGGTGCGGGCTCTCACCGGCGCGCGGCCGGCAGGGTGACGGAGCGCAGGCCGAGGGTCTCGGCGGGATCGCCGGTGCGTTCGGGCGTGTCCGGGCCGGCCGCCGGGGCCCCGCCGTCGTCGCCGCCGGAACGGCTCCGGGGTGATGCGGTGCGGCGCCCGTTCCGGCGCAGGCGGCCCCGGCCCGGGTGGAGCAGGGCGCCGAGGACACGGCCGCCGGAGGCGCCGATGATCTCGCGGATGCGTTCCAGGTCGCTGCGGTGCACCTCGCGCGGATCGCAGACGATCATGACGCCCGCCACCCGGTCGACCAGGGCGACCGCGTCCGCGTAGGACAGGACGGGCGGGGCGAGGACGATGACGACGCTGCCGGTCCGGTCGGCCTCGGCGACGATGCGTCCGACGGGCGGGGAGGTGAGGGCGCGCGGGACGTTGTCGACGGTGGCGCCGGGGACCAGGGCGAAGGCCCCGGAGCCGGGGACGTCGACGTTGGAGCGGCCGCCGGTGGGCCAGCTGCCGTCGCCCTCCTCGGCGGCCCAGCGCGGCGGGCGCACCTCGTGGGCGGCGGGTCCCAGGTCGCGGGCGAGGGAGGGGGTGCGCAGATCGGCCTCGACGAGCAGGACGTCGCGCCCCATCTCGGCGAAGGCGGCGGCCAGGTTGGCGGCGGCAGCGGCGGCGGCCCTGTTGTCGCCGCGCGGGGCGGTGACCAGCAGGCGGCGGCCCTCGGCGAACGACGGGTCGTAGGCGAGCCGGAAGGCGACGGCGCGGTACTCCTCGGCCAGCCGGGAGCCGCCCCGGCCGATGGCGAGCAGGCCGCCCGCGGCGGCGCGTTCCCGGGGCAGGGTGCCGAGCAGGGGTGCGCCGAGCGAGTGGACGAGCTCTCGGGTGGAGCGTACGGCGGGGTCGAAGACGAGGCGCACCCAGGAGAGCAGCAACCCCAGCGCGAGGCCGACGACGCCGCCGAGCCCGAGGAGCAGGGGCAGTCCCGCGCCGGTGGGCGCGGTGGGGGCGACGGGCTTCTTGTTGAGGTAGCCGGGGGTGGTGTCCAGCGCCCCCAGCTCGGATATCTTCCGGCTCAGCTCGGAGATGGAGACGATGATGTTGGCGCGGGCGCTGGTGACGTCGTCGGCCGCGCCCGCGCCGATCTGCTCCTCCAGGAGGTCCCGCTTGTCCTCCAACGGCTCGAGCTGGGCCCGGTAGCCGTCGGACATGTTCCGGATGCTCTCCTCGGTCCGCGCCTTGCGGTGGGTCAGATAGGCGCCTGCGAGGGCCTCGGCGCGGGCTCGGGCCTGCTCGGGGCCGGTGCCGGTGTAGGAGAAGCGGAGGGTGAGGGTGTTGGGCGGGTTGGTGACCTGGAGCCCGGCGAGCAGCTTGCGGGCGGTGACGTCGTCGCCCGCCTTGAGGAGGGTCCCGGCGGCCAGGGTGCCCACGGTGTCGCTGACGGCGGTCTGGCGCTCGGAGCCGATGTTGATGCCCTTGTCGGCGGTGGACCCGGCGGCGAAGGGGTCGGAGATCGCGGAGCGGACGAGCACCTCGCCGGTGGCGGTGTAGGTGTCCTCGCCGCTGAGGGCGAGATAGCCGCCGCCGAGCAGGCCGATGACGACTCCGGAGGCCAGCAGGCTCCGGTAGCGCAGGAGTTGGCGGAACTGGTCGCGCAGGAGGGCCGGCTCGTCCTGGTCGTCCGGGGCGCGGTGCTGTGGCGTCATCGGCGGGAGCTCCCTTGCGCGTCCGGCAGGACCTCGGCGAGCAGGTCGTCGAAGCGGGCGAGGCCCGCCTCCTGGCTCAGATGGCGGGCCACATAGCGCGGCCCCTCGGCCCCGAGGGCGTCGGCGGCGGCCGGGTCGGCGGCCAGCTTCCGCACGGCGGCCAACAGCGCGGCCGGATCCTCGGGGGCGACGAGGACTCCGGCGCCCGAGCGGCGGACCTCGTCCGCGGTGCCGCCCTCGTCGGCGACGGAGGCGATCACGGGGCGTCCGGAGGTGAAGTAGGAGGTGAGCTTGGAGGGGACGCTCATGTCGAGGACCGAGGCGCGCTGGGTGACCGCGAGGACGTCGGCGGCGGCGAGGACGTCGGTGAACTCCTCGGCCCGCGCGGGCTCCAGGAACTCCACGTTGGGCAGTTCGCCGGCGCGGGCGCGCAGGGCGTCGCGCTGGTTGCCGTCGCCCATCAGGACGACGCGGACGTCGCTCGCCAGGCGGGCGGTGTCCACCAGGACGTCCAGGCCCTGTTTGAGGCCCATGTTGCCGGAGTGCAGGAGGACCGGGACGCCCTCGGGCCAGCCGAGCCGGGCCCGGGTCGCGGCCCGGTCGGCGGTCGGGCCCTGCACATGGGTCCAGTTGGGGACCAGGCGGATGCGGCCGGGGTCGACGCCGAGGGCCCGGACGCCGGGGACGAAGCTCTCGTGGATGACGCCGACGAGGGCGGCCCCGCGCAGCGCGTACCGCTCGGCTGCCGCTGCGACGGCGGCGGCCCTGCCTCCGCCCCGGATGCCGCTCTGCGCGGCCGCGGCGCCCATCAGGTCCTGGACGACGGGGAGGTGGGGGACGCGGTGACGGCGGGCGAGGCGCGCTCCGATGACACCGCCGGCGAGGCTGGGCAGCTGGGAGATCACGGCGTCGGGCCGTCCGGGCGGCGGGGCGATCAGCCCGGTGGCGAGGATGCTCGCCTCGAACGCCGCACGCTTCAGGGCGGTCTGACGGGGCGGGACGTAGTGCCGTCGTCGGTGCACGCCGACGCCGCCGCGTATCTCCACCGTCCGCCAGACGCCCCGGTAAGCCTCCTCCAGCTGCCAGGCGGGATAGTGCGGCATGCCGGTGAGCGCCCGGACGCGGGCGCCGGACGCGGCCCAGTGCTCGGCCAGTTGGGTGGCGTACGGGCCGATGCCCGTGAGCTCGGGCGCATAGTTGGTCGAAACCAGCAGAAGTCGGCGGCCTCGCAACGGACCGGGCCTTGACGCTTCGGACATCGGACGATCGCCTTCCCCCCACAACAGCCGCTGTCCCCACCGAGGAACAGCCCCCCGTCGAGCTTATCCGTTCACGGCTTGCACAAGTGTTCTTCACAGTAAGGTCGTTGGAACATCACCGGGCCATGTTCACCGTGGGGGGAGAGATACGGATGGTGCAGCACAGGGTGGGTTACGCACCCGGGGTGTACGACCTGTTCCACGTCGGGCACCTCAACATCCTGCGGCACGCCCGCAGTCAGTGCGACTACCTGGTCGCGGGGGTCGTGTCGGACGAGATGGCGGCCCTCGCCAAGGGACACACTCCGATGATCCCCCTCCGCGAACGACTGGAGATCGTCCGCAGCGTGCGCTTCGTGGACGCCGCGTTCGTGGAGACCGTGCCGGACAAGGTCGAGACCTGGCAGCAGGTCCGGTTCGACGTGATCTTCAAGGGCGACGACTGGCGGGGCACGGAGAAGGGGCAGAAGCTGGAGCGCGACTTCGCCGAAGTGGGCGTGGAGGTCGTCTACTTCCCGTACACCGTGCACACGTCCAGCACCCAGCTGCGCCGGGCGCTGGACGTGCTCGTCAGCCGGCCCGGAGCGCTTTCAGCTCCCTGAACCACTTGGCGAGGAAAGCCGCCAGGAACAGCGTGTGCACCACCGCGAGCACGGCGTACCCGGTGCGGAAGGCCCCGGGTGCGCCGAGCAGCAGGAACACCAGGCAGAACACCCCGTAGTCGGCGGGCAGCAGCGCCACGGCCCGCACCCGGGACACCGGAGCCGCGGGCGCCGCCCACGACGGACCCCGGGCGCTCGCCGCCGCCTTGCCGAGCTGTTCGCGCAGCAGCCCCGCGCAGAAGGTCAGGACGGCGGCCAGCTGGAAGCCCAGCGGCAGCAACAGCCAGCCGTCCGAGGGCAGTTCACCGAAGCGGTAGAAGGAGATCAGCACGGCGGCGTGGACGAGCAGCAGTTTCCCGCAGTCCACGACATGGTCCAGCCACTCCCCGTCGGGCCCGCCGCGGCCGGTGAGCCGGGCGAGCTGCCCGTCGGCGGAGTCGAAGGCGAAGCCGACCGCGAGCGCCGCGTAGACCACGACGGCGAGCGTCCACGACGGCTCGACGAGCGCGACCGATGCCAGCGCCCCGTACGTGAACAACGCACTGGTCAGAGTCACTTGATTGGGTGTCATACCCGCGCGGAAGGCCCCCGCCGCGAGCAGTCGCCCGGCGGGCCGGTTCACGTACCGCGAGTAGAGCGAGACGCCCTTGGCGCTCTTCTGTGCGCCGCGCAATTCGCGCAGCACTGTGCCCGTGCTTCCCATACGCCCCCCAGCGTCCGGCATTGCCCGCATCATGGCATGCGGGACACCGGCCGGTGGGGTGTTTGGGGCCAGGCCGCCGCCCCGGTCGGCCCACACCTCCTTACCTCCCGGGTAATCGACGCCTCCGGCACCTCCGCGACAGGGTGGGACCACCGCCCCGGACCGCCGGGGCTCCGGAGGAGAGGGCCCCACCATGACCGCGTACGACGAGGCCGTTCAGCGCTACTTCGCCGCCTGGAACGCCACCGGAGCCGAGGAGCGGGCGAAGGCGGTCGCCGCCGCGTTCACCGCCGACGCCCGCTACTGCGACCCGCTCGCCGAGGTGCGCGGGCACGAGGGTCTGGCGGCCCTGATCGCCGGCACGCACGAGCAGTTCCCCGGCTTCCGGTTCCGGCCCGCCGGGACGCCGGACGGGCACCACGACCTGGTCCGGTTCTCCTGGGAGCTCGTCTCCCCGGCGGACGGCTCGGCGCCGGTGGCCGGGTTCGACGTGGTCCGGCTGGCCGAGGACGGCCGGGTCAGCTCGGTGAGCGGCTTCCTGGACCGCCTGCCGGGAGCGTGAGGGCCCGCCGGCGGACCCTCACTCGCCCTCGGTGAGCTGCTCGTCGAGTTCGTCGAAGAGCAGTTCGTCGTGGTCGACCTGGCCGGTGCGGTAGGCGGAGCGGGCCACCAGGTGCGAGGCCACCGGGCCGGTGAGCATCTGGAAGAAGGCGATGAGGGCGAGGGTGGCGAGGTCCATGCCGCTGCGCAGCCGCAGCGCGACCCCGGCCAGCACCAGGATCATGCCGAGGGTCTGCGGCTTGGTCGCCGCGTGGCTGCGGGAGAGGACGTCGGGCAGCCGGATCATGCCGATCACCCCGAGCAGACAGATCGCGGCGCCGATGAGGAGCAGCACGGCGCCGACCGTGTCGACGATCTGGAGCCAGAGACTCATCGCGGGCCCTCCTGGGCGTCGCCGGGCCGCGGCGGGCGGGACGGGTGGCGGGGCCGGTCGCGTACGGCGATGAAGCGGGCGATGCCGACCGATCCGGTGAACCCGAGGAAGGCCAGCACCAGCATGATCGGGAAGTAGAACGGGTCCCGGGCGAACGCCGACTTGGCGCCGAGCCCGGCGATGATCAGGGCGGCGCAGACGTCCAGCGAGATCGCCCGGTCGAGCATGGAGGGGCCACGCCAGATCCGGGCCAGCAGCAGGCCACCGGCGACGAGGATCAGGACGACGGCGGTGGTCAGCAGGATCCGGTCGACCTGTTCGGGTGCGGTCATGGTGCGGGCCTCCCGGCGGCGAGCTGGGGCGGTGGCGGGGGTTCGGCGACCCGGGCGATCTCGTCCGGGGTGCCGAAGGCCCGTACGGTCAGTTCCTCGAGGCGCCACACCTTGCGCCGGGCGGCTTCCAGCTCCTCGGGCCGGTCGGCGTCCAGGACGTGCAGGAAGACGGTGGCGGTCGCCCGGCGCACCTCGATGATGGAGCCGCCGGGGACGTTCGACACGGCGACGGCGGTGGCGGCGAGCATCAGGTCGCTGCGGCAGCGCAGGGGGACGCCGATGACGGCGGCCCGGTGCGGGAGACCGTAGAAGATCTGCCGGGTGACCTTCACCCCCGAGGTGTACATGTCGTGGAAGAGATAGCCGGCCAGGCAGACGATGCCCCAGAGGTGGAGCCGCAGACCGAGGTCGACCCGGGGCAGCGGGAAGGCGAGGCAGACGACGACCGAGACGACCAGGCCGGTCAGGACGTTGGCCCAGGTGAGGGTCGACCAGAGCAGGACCCAGATGACGGTGAGCCAGGCGATCAGCGGCAGGTCCAGCACCCGTCGGCGGCGGGTGCCGAACTCGCAGCTCAGCGGCGGCAGATCGGCGTTGCGGAACGAGAAGCGCAGGATGCGTCTCACCGGCCCAGCACCTCCTGGATGTAGGGGGTCCGCTGGAGGAGTTCGACGGCCGAGCGGTCGGTGAAGGCGGTGAGCGGGTCGGCGAACACCGTGAAGGCCAGGCCGATCGCGATGGTCGCGGCGGTGGCCGCCGTCATCGGCCGGGGCAGCCGGACGGTGGTGGTGACGGCCCGTCCGTGCAGGGTCGCGGCGCCCGCCCGGCCCGCCGGGCGGGGCGCGGGCCCGACGCCCTCGTCGCCGGTGCCGGGGATCCGGTCGGGGCCCGCGTCGCTGTCGTCGTCGCTGTCGTCGCCGGACTCCAGGACCGTGCCGGCGGCGGCCTGGCCGGGCGGGGCGGCCCTCCAGAAGGCCAGGTTCCAGACCTTGGCGACGACGTACAGCGTCAGCAGGCTGGTGGCCGCCGAGCCGGCGACCAGGACCCAGGCCCAGCCACCGCCGTCGGCGACGCCCGCGCGCATCAGCCCGAGCTTGCCGATGAAGCCGGACAGCGGAGGGATCCCGGCGAGGTTCATCGCGGGGACGAAGAACAGCAGGGCGAGCATCGGAGCCGCTCGGGCCAGACCGCCGAGCCGGGTCAGCTCCGTGGTGCCGCCGCGTCGTTCGATGAGCCCGGTGACGAGGAACAGCGTCGTCTGGACGGTGATGTGGTGGGCGACGTACACGATGGCCCCGCCGTACGCCTCGCGGGTGGCCAGGCCGATCCCGAAGACCATGTAGCCGATATGGCTGATCAGGGTGAAGGAGAGCAGCCGCTTCAGGTCGGTCTGGGCGACCGCGCCGAGGATGCCGACGACCATCGAGGCCAGCGCGAGGGCCATCAGGAGGTCGCCGATGCGGTTGCCGGGGAAGAGCAGGGTCTCGGTGCGCAGCATGCAGTAGACGCCGACCTTGGTGAGCAGGCCGGCGAAGACGGCGGTGACCGGGGCCGGGGCCGTCGGGTAGGAGTCGGGCAGCCAGGCGGCGAGCGGGAAGACGGCGGCCTTGATCGCGAAGACGGTCAGCAGCAGCGCCTGGATCAGGGTCTGTACGCCGATGGGGAGTTCGGGCAGGCGCTCGGCGAGCTGGGCGAAGTTCGCGGTGCCGGTGGCCGCGTACGTCATGGCGATGGCGGTGAGGAAGAGCATCGAGGAGAACAGCGAGATGATCACGTAGGTGGAGCCCGCCCGCATCCGGGGGCCGGTGCCGCCGAGGGTGAGCAGGACGAAGCTGGCGACCAGCATGATCTCGAAGCCGACGTAGAGGTTGACGAGGTCGCCCGCGAGGAAGGTGCAGGAGACTCCGGCGACGAGGATCAGGTAGGCGGGGTGGAAGACGGCGAGCGGGGTCTCCTTGTCCCGGTCGGTCATGCCCTGGCCGAGGGAGTAGACGAGCACGCAGAGCGTGACGGCCGAGGAGACGGTGAGCATCAGCCCGGACAGCCGGTCGGCGACCAGGGTGATGCCGAGCGGCGGGGCGAAGTCGCCGAGGTGGACGGAGAGCGGGCCCTGCCGGTCGGCGGCGATCATGAGGATCACCGAGAGCGCGAGTACGGCGGTGAGGACGGCGACGCTGATGAAGCGCTGGAAGCGCCCCAGGCGGGTGCCGAAGGCGAGGCTGAGGCCGGTGGCACACAGCGGCAGCAGGACCGGCAGCGGAACGAGCGCGTTCATCCGTCAGGCTCCTCGGTCGCGGGGGTAGCGGTCGTCCGCCTTGGCGTCGCCGTCGCGTGCGTAGTCCTCCGGGTCCGCGCCCAGCACGTCGTTCCAGAGGTTGCCGGAGGCGTCGCGGCCCCGGGCCTGGCGTGCGCGGTCGGCGCGGAGCCGGTCGCGGAGCCGGCGGCGCTCGTCGCGGTAGCGTTCGCGCTCCTCGGCGGTGGGTTCGGCGCCCGACCGGAACCGCTCGCGCAACTGGGCCCGTTCGCCGAGGACTTCGGCGCGCAGCACGATGCGCCGGTCCTCCAGGTCGTCGTGGACCTCGTCGGTGCCGGTGATCTGGTGGCTGCGGTAGGCCATGGCCAGCAGGAACGCGGTGGTGGCCAGGGTGATGACGATGGCGGTCAGCGCGATGGCCTGGGGCAGCGGGTCGGTGACCCGGCTCAGGGACACCCCGTACAGCAGGGGCGCGGCGCCGGCCCGGCCGGTGGAGGAGAGGACCAGCAGGTTGATGCCGTTGCCGAGGATGACGGCGCCGAGCAGGATGCGGGTCAGCGGGCGGGTCAGCATGAGGATGCCGCCGACGGCGCAGAGCACGACGGCGGTGGCGATGAGCGAGGCGCTGACGATCATCGCAGGGGCGCTCCCGCCTCGGGTCCGCCGTCGGGGGTGAGGACGCCCGCCGCTCGTTCGATCTGCCGGTCGACCTTGGCGCCGAGGGCCCGCACGATGTCCAGGACGACGCCGAGGACCAGCAGGTAGACGCCGAAGTCGAAGAGGACGGAGGTGCTCAGGTGGTAGTCGCCGAAGACCGGCAGGTGCCCGTGGTAGGTGAAGGCGTGCAGGACGGTGCCCTCCGAGAGTCCGAGGAGGGCCACTCCGGTGGAGATGAACAGCCCGAGGCCGGTGAAGAGTCCGGGCTGCAGGGGGGCCGCCTCGGCGAGTTCGAAGCGACCGCCCGCCAGGTAGCGGGTGATCAGGGCGACCCCGGCGACGAGTCCGGCGACGAAGCCGCCGCCGGGCAGGCTCTCGGCGCAGAAGAGGAGATAGACCGAGAGGACCAGGATCGGGTGGAACAGCAGCCGGGCCACCACCTCGAAGACGATCGAGCGGTGTTCGGGGGCGAGGGTGGCTCCGGCGGCCAGCCAGCTGCGTTCGGGGGCCGCGTCGTCGCCCTGCGGCAGCCTGGAGGAGTGGTGCGCGGACAGGGACCAGGCGGTGCGGCCCTGCAACTCCTCCTGGGCCATGGAGCCCTCGCTGCGGCGGTGCAGGTAGATGAGGCTGGTGACGCCGACGGCGGCGGCGGCGAGCACGGCGGACTCCCCCATCGTGTCCCAGGCGCGCAGGTCCACGAGGATGGTGGCGACGACGTCCTTGTACCCGTGGTCGGCGACCTCCTGGACCATGGCGGCGCCGGCCGGTTCGGCGGTGCGCGCGGCGGCGGCGACCCACATCCCGACGCCGACGGTGGCGGCCGCCGCGAGGGCCACCGGGATGCGGGTGGCGCGCCGCCAGGTGCTCACGGTCTCCTGGAAGTGGACGGGCATCCGGCGCAGCACCAGCACGAAGACGATCATCGCGACGGTCTCGACGCAGAACTGGGTGAGCGCCAGGTCGGGCGCTCCCTGGACGACGAAGAGCAGCGCGGTGCCGTAGCCGGTGAGGCCCGCCAGGACGACGGCCTTCATACGCCGTCGCACGGTCAGGCACAGCAGGGCGGCGGCGCAGGTCAGTACGGCGACCGCGCCCTGGAGCGGGTTGTCCCAGAGCCGGGGGCGCACGGCCCCGTTCCAGGGGGTGTCGACGATGAGGACGGCGAGCTGTCCGCCGAGCATGACGAGCAGGGTGGTGGCCAGGTACACGGAGAGGGAGCCGCGCTGGATGAAGCCGGTGACCTGGAGGGCGAGACGTTCCTGCCCGAGCAGCAGATGGCCGAAGACGCTGTCGGCGGTGGGCCAGGCGATCCGGCGCGAGAGCCGGGTGACGGTCGTGCGGCCGAGGAAGAGCACCGCGCCGCCGGCCCAGGCGAGGGCGGACAGGAGCAGCGCGAGGCCGAATCCGTGCCAGAGGGCGAGGTGGTAGGGGTCCGGGTCGGCCGGGAACGTGTCGGCGTACGCGCCCAGCAGCCGGTCCGTCCAGCCGACGCCGGGGCCGAGGACCAGGCCGAGGACGGCGAGCAGGGCGGGCGGGGCGAGGAAGGCGGCGCCGACGCGGTGGACGGGGGTGTCGGGGACGCCGCGCTTGCGGGCGAACGCGCCCCAGACGAACCGCAGGGTGTACGCGGTGGTCAGCGCGGAGCCCGCGACGACGACGGCCAGCGCCCAGCGTTCGGCGGCGGATCCGTGCAGCAGCGCCTCGAACGCGGCCTCCTTCGCGGCGAAGCCCAGCAGCGGCGGGAGGGCGGCCATGGAGGCGGCGGCGAGCACGGCGACCCCGGCGACGTACGGCAGGGAGCGGCCGACCCCGGAGAGCTCGCGCAGGTCGCGGGTGCCGGCGGCGTGGTCGACGATGCCGGTGACGAGGAACAGCGGGGCCTTGAAGAGGGCGTGCCCGAGGATCATGGCGACGGCGGCGAGCGCGGCGTTGCGGTTGCCGGTCCCGGCGAGCAGGGTGAGGAAGCCGAGTTGGCTGACGGTCCCGTAGGCGAGGACGAGCTTGAGGTCGTTCAGGCGCAGCGCCCGCCAGCCGCCGAGCAGCATGGTCGCGCCGCCGAGGACGAGGACGACGGGTTTCCAGACGGGGACGTCGGCGAAGGCGGGGGCGAGCCTGGCCACCAGGTAGACCCCGGCCTTGACCATCGCGGCGGCGTGCAGGTAGGCGCTGACGGGGGTCGGTGCGGCCATGGCGTTCGGCAGCCACATGGAGAACGGCCAGATCGCCGACTTGGACAGGGCCCCGCACAGGACCAGGACGACGGCGACGGACACGGCGAGGGTGGTCTCGGGCGGATCGGCGACGATCGCGGAGATCCGGTAGGTGCCCGCGGCCTGACCGATGATCAGGAAGCCGACGAGCATGGCGAGCCCGCCGAAGGTGGTGACCACGAGGGCCTGGAGGGCGGAGCGGCGGCTGTGCCGGTGTTCGCTGCCGTGGCCGATCAGCAGGTAGGAGAAGACCGTGGTCAGCTCCCAGAACACATAGAGCGTGATCAGGTCGTCGGCGAGGACCAGGGCGAGCATCGCCCCGGCGAAGGCGAGCAGGTTTCCGGCGAAGCGGCCCAGTTGCGGGGTGTCGTCGGTGAAGTAGGAGGCGCAGTAGAGCAGGACGAGTGCGCCGACCCCGGCGGCGAGCAGCACCATCAGCTCGGCCAGTGCGTCCAGGCGCAGGTCGAGGGTGACGCCGTAGTCCGGGATCCACTGCCAGGTCCAGGTGTCCGCGCCTCCGGAGGCGGCGGTGCTCCAGCGGGTGAGGGCCCAGCCGGTGGCGGCCGCCGGGGGCAGGGCGAGCACGACGAAGGCCCGTCGGCCCAGACGGTGCACCAGCGGGCCCGCGCAGGCCGCCAGTGCGAAGTGGGCGACGATGAGCGCGATCACAGCGGGGTGTCCGGTTCGGGCGGCGGGGCATCCGGAATAAAGGGCACTAAATACAGATATATCGCTCAGACCGATTCACCCGACCGGCGCGCCGCGCGCCGCCCGGCCGCTGTGTCCGGACCCGGTCCGTGCGGGCCGCCTCAGCCGTGTCCGGCGCAGCGGCCGCTGTGGTCGCAGTACGGCGTGTTGCCCGTGGCGCCGCAGCCGCAGAGCATCACCCGGGTCTCCTGCCGGGGCCCGTACGGCGTGCCGACCTCGAGGTCCCCGCGCAGGTGCAGCACCCCGTCGGCGTGCAGCGAGACATGGGTGGGGACGTCGGGGACCTCGTCGGGCATGCCGTCGGTGCGGTGGTACTGGAGGGCGCCGCTCGGGCAGCGGTGGATGACGTCGGCGACCTCGTCGGCGTCGGCGTTGCCGGGCAGGATCCAGGGGCGGCGGCCGACGTCGAAGACGGCGGGGAGGCCGCGCACGCATTCGGCGGCGTGCAGACAGCGGTGCGCGTCGAAGCCGACGACGATGCCCTCGCCGTCGTAGGACCGGGCGGCGGGGCGCGGGGGAGGCTGGCTGGTCACCGCTGACTCTCCTGGGCGGCTCGGCATCCGGACCCCCTCAGCCTCGCCCCGCCGCCCGCGCGCCGCTACTCGGGCGGCGGCCTCACGGCAGGACCGCGACCCCGTCGATCTCGACCATCGCCTGCTCGTCCCAGAGCCGGGCCACCCCGATGACGGCCATCGCCGGGTAGTCGCGCCCCGCGAGCCTGCGCCAGATCCGGCCCAGTTCGGCGGCGTGGGACCGGTAGTCGGCGATGTCGGTGGCGTAGACGGTGACCCGGGCCAGGTCGGCGGGGGCGCCGCCGGCCGCGTGCAGCGCGGTGAGCAGATTGCCCAGCGCGACGGCGAACTGGTCGGGCAGGGTGGTCCCGACGACCTTGCCGTCCGGGTCGAGCGCGGTCTGTCCGGCGAGGAAGACCAGATGCCCGCCGGTGGCGACGACGGCGTGCGAGAAGCCGGTGGGCGGGGAGAGTTCGGACGGGTTGATCCGGTGGGACGGACTCATGCGGGCGGCTCCTGGGTCGGGGACGCGGACCGCGGTGCGGCGTTCGCGTACAGCTCCTTGGCGATGATGGTGCGCTGCACCTCGCTCGCGCCCTCGTAGATCCGCGGCGCGCGGACCTCGCGGTAGAGGTGTTCGAGCAGATGGCCCCGGCGCAGGGCGCGGGCGCCGTGCAGTTGGACGGCGGTGTCGACGACGTACTGCGCGGTCTCGGTGGCGTACAGCTTGGCCATCGCCGCGCGGCGCGGGACGCCGCTCTCCCCCGCGTCGTACGCGGCGGCCGCCGCGTACACCAGGAGGCGGGCGGCCTCGGTGCGGGTGGCCATCTCGGCGACCTGGTGCGAGACGGCCTGGAGGTCGCTCAGCGGACCGCCGAACGCGGTGCGCCGGGCCGTGTGGTCCAGGGTCGCGTCGAGGGCGGCGCGGGCCATCCCGACGGCGAAGGCCCCGACGCTGGGCCGGAAGAGGTTGAGGGTGTTCATCGCGACCCGGAAGCCCCGGTCCGGTTCGCCGAGTACGTCGTCGGCGGTGACCGGCACACCGTCGAACTCCAGGGTGCCGATGGGGTGCGGGGAGAGCATGTCGAGGGCGGAGCCGGTGAGTCCGGGGCGATCGGAGGGGACCAGGAAGGCGGTGATGCCCCGGGATCCCGCGCCGGGGGTCGTCCGGGCGAAGACCACGGCGAAGTCGGCCTCGGGAGCGTTGGAGATCCAGCACTTCTCGCCGGTGAGCCGCCAGCCGCCGGGGGTGTGCTCGGCGGCCAGGCTCAGGGCGGCCGCGTCGGAGCCCGCCCCCGGCTCGCTCAGCGCGAACGCCGCGACGGCCCGCCCGGCCCGGACCTCGGGGAGCCAGCGCTCGCGGTGGCCGGGGCTGCCCGCCTGGACGATCGGGGCGGTGCCGAGCCCCTGGAGGGCGAGCGCGGTCTCGGCCTCGGTGCAGCCCCGGGCCAGGGATTCGCGCAGCAGGCACAGGTCGAGGGCTCCGGAGCCCAGCATCCGGCCGAGGAGTCCCGACTCGCCGAGCGCGGCGAGCAGCGGGCGGTTGACGCGCCCGGGTTCCCCCTTCTCCGCCAGCGGGCGCAGCTCCTGTGCGGCGAGGGTGCGCAGCTCTTCGCACCAGGCGGTCTGTTCCGGTTCGAGGGAGAATGCCGTCATGGCGGCGCCTCTCTTGTCGCGTCTTGTCGCGTGGTCGGTCGCGTCTCGTGGCATCGCGTCGCGGTGCATCGCCCGTCATGTCTTATCGCGGACCGTTGACTACCGTCACCCAAACGATACGCTCCAGAGGCGACAAGGGGGCGATCCTTCATGGAGCCGAATTCCTCGCCGAACACGCCCACAGCCGCCGCCGACGCGTCCGTACGCGTCCCCGGCGCGCATATCGACACCTTCACGCGCGACCATCTCCCGCCGCCGGAGCAGTGGCCCGAGCTCCTTCTGGACGATCCCGCGCCGCGTTACCCCGACCGGCTGAACTGCGGGCACGAACTGCTGGACCGCACCGTGGCGGAACGGGGAGCCGACCGCCCCGCGCTGCGCTCCGGCGACGGCGGCGTCTGGAGCTACGGCGAGCTGCGGGAGACGGTGGACCGCATTGCCCATGTGCTGACGGACGACCTGGGCGTCGTGCCCGGCAACCGGGTGCTGCTGCGCGGGCCGACCACGCCCTGGCTGGCCGCCTGCTGGCTCGCCGTCATGAAGGCGGGCGCGGTCGCCGTCACCGTCCTGGCGCAGGCGCGCGCCACGGAGCTGGCCACCATCTGCTCGCTGGCGAGGGTCCGCCACGCGCTGTGCGACGCCCGATCCACCGAGGACCTGACGAAGGCGGACGTGGACGGCCTGCGGATCACCCCGTTCGGCGGGGACGGGCCCGGGGATCTCACCCGGCTGGCCCAGGCCAGGACCGGTCCCTACCGGGCGGTGGACACGGCCGCCGACGAGGTCGCGCTCATCGCGTTCACTTCGGGCACCACCGGGCGACCCAAGGGCTGTATGCACCTCCACCGGGACCTCCTCGCCATCGCCGACACCTTCTCCCGGCACGTGCTGCGCCCCTCGGCCGACGACGTCTTCGCGGGCAGTCCGCCGCTGGGCTTCACGTTCGGCCTGGGCGGGCTGCTGGTCTTCCCGCTGCGGGCCGGGGCCTCGACCCTGCTGCTGGAGCAGGCGGGCCCGCGGCAACTGCTGCCCGCCCTGGCCCGGCACCGGGTCTCGGTCCTGTTCACCGCGCCGACCGCCTACCGCACGATGCTCGGGCAGCTGGACGGCCACGACCTCTCGGCGCTGCGCCGCTGTGTGTCGGCCGGGGAGAACCTGCCGGCCGCGACCTGGCAGGCCTGGTACGAGGCGACGGGGCTGCGCGTCATCAACGGCATCGGGGCCACCGAGCTGCTGCACATCTTCATCTCGGCGGCCGACGACGCGATCCGGCCCGGTCTGACGGGGGTGCCGGTGCCGGGCTGGCAGGCGCGGGTGGTGGACGGGAGCGGGGAGGAGCTGCCCGACGGCGAGGCGGGGCTGCTCGCCGTGCGCGGCCCGGTCGGCTGCCGCTATCTCGCCGACCCGCGGCAGACGACGTACGTCCGGCACGGCTGGAACATGACCGGCGACACCTTCGTCCGCGAGCCGGACGGGTATTTCCGCTACGTGGCCCGCGCCGACGACATGATCATCTCTTCCGGGTACAACATCGCGGGCCCCGAGGTGGAGGATGCCCTGCTGCGCCATCCGGAGGTCGCCGAGGCAGCCGTGGTGGGCCGGGCGGACGAGCTGCGCGGCGAGATCGTGGTGGCGCACGTGGTGCTGACGGAGGGCTCGGAGCAGACGGCCGACTCGCTGCGCGCCCATATGAAGGCCAACCTGGCCCCGCACAAGTGCCCGCGCCTCTTCGTCTTCGAGCAGTCCCTGCCGCGTACCGCGACCGGCAAACTCCAGCGGTTCCTGCTGCGGGACCGACCCGGCTCTCCCCCGGCCCGGCCTCTAGAGTGATCACGTGGCCGAGTTGCGCACCCCCCGTTCCCTGATCATCACGCTCTACGGCGCCTACGGCCGTCCGCCGGACGGCGCGCCGTTCGCGGTGTCGGAGCTGATCCGCCTGCTGCACGCCGTGGGCGTCGACGCCCCGTCGTCGCGCTCCTGCGTCTCGCGGCTCAAGCGGCGCGGGCTGCTGGTGGCGGCCCGTGCGGCGGACGGTTCCGCGGGGTACGCCCTGTCGCCGGACGCCCGGCAGCTGCTGGACGACGGCGACCGGCGGATCTACCGGCGCCCCGCGGCGCGGCTCGCCGACGGCTGGGTGCTCGCGGTGTTCTCCGTGCCCGAGGCGGAGCGCAGCAAGCGCCACCTCCTGCGCTCCCGGCTGGCCCGCCTGGGGTTCGGCACGGCCGCGCCCGGGGTGTGGATCGCGCCGGCCGGGCTGTACGAGGAGACCCGGCACACCCTTCAAAGGCTCGGACTCGCCCCGTACGTCGACCTGTTCCGCGGCGAGCACCTCGGCTTTGCCGCCACCCGCGAGGCCGTGGCCCGCTGGTGGGACCTGGAGACGCTGGCGCGTCTGCACCACGACTTCCTGGAGCTGCACGAGCCGGTGCTGCGGGACTGGGAGGCGTCCGGGGACTCGGGGGACGCGCCCCGCCCGCAGACCGCCTACCGGGACTATCTGCTGGCGCTGGACTCGTGGCGGCAACTCCCGTACGCGGACCCGGGTCTGCCCCGGGAGCTGCTGCCCGACGACTGGCCGGGCGCCCGGTCGGCGGAGGTGTTCGGCCGGCTGCACGAGCGGCTGCGGGACGCCGGGGAGCGGTTCGTGCGCGCGTGAGGACGTGAGGCCCCCGCCCGCAGGTGAAATCCAGGTGCCCCGGGCCCCCGCCCGCAGGCAGGATGAGGCATGACCTGGACCTTCACTGACGACGTCGACGCGTTCCTCGCGTCGGCCGGTGCGTCGCTCGCCGCGCGGCCCGTCGAGCACACGGTGGCGCTGACGGTCACCGAGCGGCTGAGGCGCTCCGGCGCGCATCACTACGGTGCGGGTGATCCGGTGTTCGGCTGGTGGCGCGGGACGGACGGGGCGGTGGCGGGCACCCTGGTGCGCACTCCGCCCCATCCGGCGCTGCTGACCGCCGTGCCGGCGGAGGCGGTGGAGCCGCTGGCGGAGGCCCTGGGAGCCGGTCCCGACCTCGACGCCGTCAACGCGGACCGGGACACCGCGGCGCTGCTGGCGGCCCGGCTGCCGGGCTACCGGACCGAGCAGGAGCAACGGCTGTACCGGCTGGACCTGCTGCGGCCCCCTTCCCCCGCGCCGGAGGGCCGGGCCAGGGCGGCGACGCGTGCGGACCGGGCGCTGCTGGTGGGATGGGTGCAGGGGTTCGCGGACGCGACCGGGCAGTCGAAGTCCGCGGCGCCCTGGCTGGTGGACGAGGGCACGGAGCGCGGGGCGCTCACCCTCTGGGAGAGCGGCGGGGCGCCCGTGGCCCTGGCGGGGCGCTCCCGGATGCTGGCGGGCAGGGTGCGCGTGACGTTGGTGTACACCCCGTCGGAGCTGCGCGGCCGGGGGTACGCGGCCGCCGTGACGGCCGAGGCGTCCCGGGCCGCCCTGGAGGCGGGGGCCGCGGAGGTCCTGCTGTTCACGGACCTCGCCAACCCGACGAGCAACGGCGTGTACCGGCGCATCGGTTACGAGCCGGTGGCGGACCGGCTGCTGGTGAGGAGGGGCGCATGACGGCGGAGGAGGACCCGGGGGCCGAGGAGCGGGACGCGACGCCCGAGCCGCTCTGGCTGGTCGCCGCGAACGTGGTGCGGTGGCGGCGGTACGGGGACGGCGGGCAGGAACTGCGCCCGGGGACCAAGTCGTACCGGGGCGGGGCGAAGGTCTATGTCGTCGGCACCCACCCGGGCATGGGGCACGAGCAGCTGACCACCATCGGCCGGGGCCGTCACACCCGTGCGTACATCACCATCGACATGGCGACCCGCAATCTGCACACGTTCCGGCCGACGGCGGTCCACAGCCCGGCGGTGCTGCGGCGCACGGGGGCGGTGGGCGTCGACGGGGCGTGGGGGACGCCGGAACACGCCGGGGAGCTGGCCGCCCTGCTCGGACGCCTGGCCGCCCGGTACCGCGAGGAGCACTGGGGCGGCGCACCGCACCCCGTCCCGTGCCGCTGCCACGGCTGCCTCCTCACCGCAGGGTGAGCCGGGGCTTCGGTCCGTCGGTGCGGCCCGTGGGCGGCGGGCGGCTGCCCGCACCGTACGGGAGGGGCCAGGGCGCGCCCGGTCCGGTGTAGCCCTGCTCGGCTGCCGCGTGCAGGGTCCAGTTCGGGTCGTACAGGTGGGGGCGGGCCAGGGCGCAGAGGTCGGCGCGGCCCGCCAGGAGCAGGGAGTTGACGTCGTCCCAGGAGGAGATCGCGCCGACCGCGATCACGGGGACGTCCACGGCGTTGCGGATCCGGTCGGCGTACGGCGTCTGGTAGGAGCGGCCGTACTCGGGGCGCTCCTCGGGCACGACCTGGCCGGTGGAGACGTCGATGGCGTCGGCCCCGTGCTCGGCGAAGGCGCGGGCGATCGTGACGGCGTCCTCGGCGTCGGTGCCGCCCTCGGCCCAGTCCGTCGCGGAGATCCGCACGGTCATCGGCCGTTCCCGCGGCCACACCTCGCGCACGGCGTCGAAGACCTCGAGAGGGAAGCGGAGCCGGGCCTCGAGAGATCCGCCGTGGGCGTCGGTGCGGTGGTTGGTGAGCGGGGAGAGGAAGCCGGAGAGCAGGTAGCCGTGGGCGCAGTGGAGTTCGAGGAGGTCGAAGCCGCTGTCGGCGGCGCGCCGGGCGGCGGCGGTGAACTGCTCGCGCACGGCGTCCAGTCCGGCCCGGTCCAGCTCCGCGGGGACCTGGCTGACGCCCGGCGTGTACGGGAGCGGGGAGGCGGCCGTCAGGGGCCAGTTGCCGCGCTCCAGGGGCTGGTCGATGCCATCCCACATCAGCCGGGTGGAGCCCTTGCGGCCGGAGTGGCCGAGCTGGACGCCGATGGCGGCGCCGGGGGCGGAGGTGTGGACGAAGTCGGTGATCCGCCGCCAGGCGGTGGCCTGTTCGTCGGTCCACAGGCCGGTGCAGCCGGGGGTGATGCGGCCTTCGGGGCTGACGCAGACCATCTCGGTCATGGTGAGCCCGGCGCCGCCGAGCGCGCGGGCCCCGAGGTGGACGAGGTGGAAGTCGCCGGGGAGTCCGTCGGTGGCGGAGTACATGTCCATGGGCGAGACGACGACACGGTTGCGCAGTTCGAGGCCGCGCAGCCGCAGCGGGGTGAACATCGGCGGGGTGGCGGGCGGGCAGCCGAACTCGTCCTCGACGGCGGCGGTGAACGAGGCGTCGCGCAGCCGGAGGTTGTCGTGGGTGACCCGGCGGCTGCGGGTGAGCAGGTTGAACGCGAAGCGGCGGGGCGGCTGGTCCACATAGCCGGCCAGGTCCTCGAACCAGCGCAGGCTGGCGGCGGCGGCGCGCTGGGTGGAGGCGACGACCGGGCGGCGCTCCGCCTCGTACGCGGCGAGGGCCGTCGGCAGGTCCGGCTGTTCACCGACGCAGGCGGCCAGCGCGAGGGCGTCCTCGACGGCGAGCTTGGTGCCGGAGCCGATGGAGAAGTGAGCGGTGTGGGCCGCGTCGCCGATGAGCACGGTGTTGCCGTGGGACCAGCGGGAGTTGGTGACCGTACGGAAGGCGAGCCAGCTGGAGCTGTTGCCGCGCAGGGGCCGGCCGTCCAGGGCCTCGGTGAAGAACTTGGCGCAGCGGGCGGCGGATTCGGCGGGGTCACAGGCGTCGAGGCCGGCGGCACGCCAGACCTCCTCACGCATCTCGACGATGGCGGTGGAGGCGTCCGCCGCGTACGGGTATCCGTGCAACTGCATGACGCCGTAGGGGGTTTCGGCGATCTCGAAGCGGAAGGCGGCGAGCGCGAAGTCGGCGGCGAGCCAGATGTAGCGGTTGCGGTGCTCGGTGATGCTCGGGCCGAAGGCGTCGGCGTGCGCGGTACGGGTGGCGCTGTGGACCCCGTCGGCGGCGATGACCAGGTCGTGGTCGGCGGCGAGTTCGGCGGCGGGCGGGGCCGGGGTGCGAAAGCGGAGGTCGACGCCGAGGCCGGTACAGCGCT
This sequence comes from Streptomyces sp. NPDC020884, assembly GCF_044333935.1. Taxonomy (NCBI): domain Bacteria; kingdom Bacillati; phylum Actinomycetota; class Actinomycetes; order Kitasatosporales; family Streptomycetaceae; genus Streptomyces; species Streptomyces sp. NPDC020884. The sequence goes on from NZ_JBIRRY010000006.1 coordinate 448,331, forward strand.
CGTGCAGGATCTCCAGGAGCCGGCGGCGGCCGAGGGCGGCGAAGCCGTGACCGCCGGAGGTGTGGGTCAGGCCCCGGTGGACGATGTCGATGGTGTCCCAGCGGACGAAGGCGCGGCTCAGCGCCCGGTACACCTCGGGGTCGGCGTGCTCGATGCCGCCGAGGGTCTCGTCGGAGAGGACGACGCCGAAGCCGAAGGTCTCGTCGGGGGCGTTGCGCTCGAAGACGGTGGTCTCGCGGTGCGGGTCGAGCCGCTTGAGGAGGGCGGCGGCGTAGAGCCCGCCGGGGCCCCCGCCGATGACCGCGATCCGCCGCACGGGCGCCGGCACGGCTACCGCCCCTGCCACTTCGGCGACCGCTTCTCGGTGAAGGCGGCGTGGAACTCGGCGTAGTCCTCGCCGTGCATCAAAAGGGCCTGGGTGTTGGCGTCCAGCTCGACGGAGGCGGCCAGCGGCATGTCCAGTTCGGCGGTGAGCAGCGCCTTGGTCTGGGCGAGTGCGAGGGCGGGGCCGTCGGCGAGGCGGCGGGCCAGCTCGGCGGCGCGCTCGTCGGCCTGCCCTTCCTCGGCCAGCTCGCTGATCAGCCCGATCCGCTCCGCCTCGGGGGCGCGGACGGCGTCCCCGAGCATCAGGAGCCGGGTGGCGTGGCCGAGGCCGACGACCCGGGGCAGCAGGTAGGCCGCGCCCATGTCGCCGCCGGAGAGTCCGACCCGGGTGAAGAGGAAGGCGAACCGGGCCGAGGGGTCGGCGATCCGGAAGTCCGCCGCCAGGGCCAGCACCGCCCCGGCTCCGGCGGCGACGCCGTGGATCGCGGCGACGACGGGGAAGGGGCACTCCCGCAGGGCCCGGACGACCTGTCCGGTCATCCGGTTGAAGTCGAGGAGCTGCGCGGTGTCCATGGCCAGGGTGGCGCCGATGATCTCGTCGACGTCGCCGCCGGAGCAGAAGCCGCGCCCCTCACCGGCCAGGACGAGGGCGCGGACGGAGCGTTCCCGGGAGAGCTCGGCGAGGAGGTCGCGCAGATCCGCGTAGGCGCCGAAGGTGAGCGCGTTGAGTTTCTCGGGGCGGGCGAATGTGACGGTGGCCACACCTTCGTCCCGGGTCAGCCGCAGATGACGCCATTCCTCGGTGCTCGGGGCCGAGCTGGGAAACGGGCTCATGGAGGGGTCCCCTTCAGCGATCGGGCTGGTGCCGGCCATGCGCGGGTCGCGTTCCGCCTCCGAAGTTATCACCCTTACGTGACTGCCGTCACGAGGTCGCAATACAGCATCCATGAGACCGTTGTGGCGAAAGTCCCCTTTGCTCCGGCCGACCGCCCCTATGGCTGAGCCGGAGCGGTTCGTAAGGTTGAAACCAGGAAGTCCCGACGCGAGAACCAGCTGAACCCGAGAAGTCGAGACCTCCCTCTTCGAGGAAGACCCGCTCCCGAACGGAAACCCCGCCGTGCCGCCCGATGTCCCCCTCCCCGCCTCCTGGCGCATCGCCCTGCCGCACTCCACCGCGGCCGTGCCGATCGCCCGCGCGCTCATCCGTACGGCGCTGTCGGACATCGATGCCCCGGCCGACAGCGACACCGCCGAGCTGCTGACCGCCGAACTGGTGGCCAACGCGGTCGAGCACACGTTGGGCGGCGAGCCCATCGAGCTGGTCGTGGAGCTGCTGCCCACCGGCTGCCAGGTCGAGGTGCACGACCGGGACCCCGCTCCGCCGGGCGACCTGTCCCGGCCGCAGCCGGGCTGTGAGGTCGACCCCTGGCAGGAGCACGGCCGCGGCCTGCTGCTGATCCGGACCCTCAGCTCCGCGTGCGGTCACCGCACCACGGAGCACGGCAAGGCCGTGTGGTTCACGCTTCCGGCGATACCGGCGCAGCCGGGGCCGTCCCCGGGGAGCTGACCAGCCGGGAGCGCTTGCGCCCGTAACCGGCGTAGAGCAGCGAGCCGACGGCCAGGAAGACCGCGAACTGGACCCAGGTCGTCCAGCCGGTCCCGTACATCAGATACAGGCAGAACACGACGCCCAGCAGCGGGCTGACCGGGTAGAGCGGCACCCGGAAGGTCCGCTTCAGCTCGGGGTTGCGGCGGCGGAGCACCAGCACCGCGAGGTTGACGGCGACCATCGTGGCGAGCGTGCCGATGGTCGTCAGGTTCACGACGACGTCGAGCGACACGAAGGCGGCCGGGACCGCGAAGACGCAGGCGACGATCCAGGTGTTGGCGACCGGGGTGTGGGTCCTGGGCGAGACCCGCTCGAAGACCCGCGGGATGAGCCCGTCACGGGACATCGACATCAGGATGCGGGTCTGCCCGTACATCACGGCGAGCACCACCGAGGCGATGGCGACGACCGCGCCGAAGGCGATGATGCCGCCGCCGACCGTCGAGTCGGTGACCTGGTTGACGGCGATCGAGAGGGCCGCGCTCTTGTTCGCGACGTCGTCCGAGCCGATCGCGCCGATGGCCGAGAGCGCCACCGCGCAGTAGAGCAGGGTGACGACGCCGATGCAGATCAGGATGGCGATCGGGATGTTCCGCCGGGGGTTCTTGACCTCTTCGCCGGCGGTGGTGATGGCGTCGAAGCCGATGTAGGAGAAGAACGCGAGCGAGGCGCCGGCGGTGATCCCGCCGAGCCCGTGGGTCGCGAACGGCATGAGGTTGTCGTCCTGGAACGCGCTGAACGCCACGGCGCAGAACGCGATCAGGATGCCGATCTTGAGGACGGCCATGGCGGCGGTGGCGGTGGCGCTCTCCCGGACACCGCGTACCAGCAGGGTGGCGGCCATGGCGATCACGACGACGGCGGGCAGGTTGATCACGCCTCCGTCGCCGGGCCCGGAGGACAGGGCCTCGGGGAGTTCCCAGCCGATCACGCTGTTCAGCAGCTCGTTGACGTACTGGCTCCAGCCCACCGCGACGGCGGAGACGGAGACGCCGTACTCCAGCAGCAGGCACCAGCCGACGAGGAAAGCGGTGCGCTCGCCGAGCGCCGCGTACGCGAAGGAGTAGGAGCTTCCGGAGACCGGAATGGCGCTGCCGAGCTCCGCGAAGGACAGCGCGGTGAAGATGCAGGTGATCGCCGCGAGGACGAAGGAGATCACGACGGCGGGGCCGGCCTCGGCGACGCTGTCGGACAGCCCCACGAAGATGCCGGTGCCGACGATCGCGCCGACCCCGAAGCAGACGAGCTGGAAGAGGCCCATCGTGCGCTTGAGGCCGTGGCCCTCCAGGTCGCCGCCGGACTCGGCGATGAGCTGATCGGGGCTCTTGCGGCGCAGGTCCCGCTGGGGGAGGCCGGGGCGCTTCGGGGTGCCGGAACGCGGCAGACCGGTGCTCATGCGGGACGTTCTCATCTCTGGTGGCGCAGTGGGGGGACGTCTCCCGGTGCGCACGGCGGTCGTGGGGACCCCGGGCGGCACATGGGAAGGGGGGTCCGGGCATGTGCGAGCCCGAACCCCACCAAGAGGCGACATCGTAGCCACCACCGCGCATGTTCACCCAATCGGGTGTATGAGCATGCGAATCCCCGCCCCGCGCACGCGTATCGGCGGGGCTACTTCCCGGCCAGCGTCGCCACCAGGACCGCCTTGATCGTGTGCATCCGGTTCTCCGCCTGGTCGAAGACGACCGAGTGCGCCGACTCGAAGACCTCGTCGCTGACCTCCAGCTCGGTCAGCCCGTACGTGGCGTGGATGTCCCGGCCGACCCGGGTGCCGAGGTCGTGGAAGGCGGGCAGGCAGTGCAGGAACTTCACGTCCGGGTTGCCGGTGGCCCGCAGGACGTCCATCGTCACGGCGTACGGGGCGAGGGCGGCGATGCGCTCGGCCCACACCTCCTTGGGCTCCCCCATCGAGACCCAGACGTCGGTGGCGACGAAGCCGGCGCCCCGGACGCCCCGGGCCACGTCGTCGGTGAGGGTGATCGTCGCGCCGCTGACCTCGGCGAGCTCCCGGGCCCGCGCCACGACGGCCCCGTCCGGCCAGTACGCCTCGGGGGCGACGATCCTGACGTCCAGGCCGAGCAGGGCGCCGGTGATCAGGTAGGAGTTGCCCATGTTGAAGCGGGCGTCGCCGAGGTAGGCGAAGGCCGTACCCGCGAGGGGGCCCTCGCCGAACTCGGTCACGGTGAGCATGTCGGCGACCATCTGGGTGGGGTGCCAGTCGTCCGTGAGCCCGTTGAAGACCGGCACTCCGGCGTACTCCGCCAGCTCCTCGACGGCCTGCTGGCTGTCGCCCCGGTACTCGATCCCGTCGAACATCCGGCCGAGCACCCGGGCGGTGTCCTTCACCGACTCCTTGTGGCCCATCTGGGAGCCCGAGGGGTCGAGATAGGTGGTGGAGGCCCCCTGGTCGGCGGCGGCGACCTCGAACGCGCAGCGCGTACGGGTCGAGGTCTTCTCGAAGATCAGCGCGATGTTCTTCCCGCGCAGCCGCTGGACCTCGACCCCGGCCCGCTTGGCCGCCTTGAGCTCGGCGGCCAGCGCGACCAGACCGAGGAACTCCTCGGAGGTGAAGTCCAGCTCCTTGAGGAAGTGGCGGCCGGTGAGGTCTATGGCCATGATGACTGCTCCTGGGTCGGACGGGGATCGGCGCACTGCGCACGGCAGAACTGGAAGTCTATACGATCCACCGCATCCCTATACAGGGCGATCGGCTCCTGGCCCGTAGGCCGCTCACCCCACGGGGTCCCGCTCCACCGGGCAGCTCATACAGCGCGGCCCGCCGCGCCCCCGGCCCAGTTCACTGCCCCGGATCTCGATGACCTCGATGCCCTGCTTGCGCAGATAGGTGTTGGTCGTGGCGTTGCGCTCGTACGCGACGACGACGCCGGGCTCGACCGCGAGCACGTTGCAGCCGTCGTCCCACTGCTCGCGCTCGGCCGCGTGCACGTCCTGGGTGGCGGTGAGCACCCGGATGGAGTCGAGGCCGAGGGCGGCGGCGATGGCGCGGTGCATGTGCTCGGGCGGATGGTCGGTGACCTTCAGCTCGCGGGGGCCGCTGCCGGGCTCGATCGTGTACGAGCGGAGCATGCCGAGACCTGCGTACTGGGTGAACGTGTCGCCGTCGACCATCGTCATCACCGTGTCCAGGTGCATGAACGCGCGGGCCTTGGGCATGTCGAGCGCCACGATCGTGCGCGCCGAACCGGCGTCGAAGAGTCCGCGGGCCAGCATCTCCACCGCCTGCGGCGTGGTGCGCTCGCTCATCCCGATCAGGACCGCCCCCTGCCCGATGACCAGGACGTCACCGCCCTCGATGGTCGAGGGGTAGTCGTCCTGCCCCTCCGACCAGTGGTGGAAGGCGCCCGCCTCCGCGCCGGTGAACAGCGGATGGTGACGGTAGATGGCCTCGAAGTGGACGGTCTCGCGCTGCCGGGCGGGCCAGCGCATCGCGTTGATGGAGACCCCGTCGTAGATCCAGGCCGAGGTGTCCCGGGTGAAGAGGTGGTTGGGCAGCGGGCCGAGCAGGAAGTCGTCCAGGTCCATCACATGGAAGCGGACGGAGGTCGGCTCGCTGTGCCGCCCCAGGAACTCCCGCTTGGTCATGCCGCCGACCAGCGCCTCCGCCAGCTCCTCCGACGACAACTCCTCGAAGGCGGCCCGCAGATGCTCGGTGGCGAGCGGGCCGTACTCCTTCTCGTCGAAGACCCGGTCCAGCACGAGCCGCCGGGCGACCGGGATGTCGAGGGACTCGCGCAGGAGATCGCCGAAGAGGTGCACCGCGACCCCCCGGTCGCGCAGCACGTCGGCGAACCCGTCGTGCTCCTCGCGGGCGCGGCGCACCCACAGGACGTCGTCGAACAGGAGCGCGTCCTTGTTCCTGGGGGTGAGCCGTTTCAGCTCCAGATCAGGACGGTGCAGTATGACGCGGCGCAGCCGCCCGGCTTCGGAGTCGACATGGAATCCCATGCCTTCATCCTCACCGCGCGGAGCGCCGTTCACCCGGCGAACCGCCCATCGGTTCCGCCGGGGTGTCCGCGAGGAGCGGCCCGGCGGTCAGAGCCGGGGGTCCACCGGCTCCGACTCCAGGGCCAGGACCGCGAACACCGCCTCGTGGACCCGCCACAGCGGCTCGCCCTCCGCCAGCCGGTCCAGGGCCTCCAGACCCAGCGCGTACTCCCGCAGCGCCAGCGATCGCTTGTGGCCGAGGAACCGGGAGCGCAGCCGCTCCAGATGCTCCGGGCGGGTGTACTCGGGGCCGTAGATGATGCGGAGATACTCCCGGCCGCGCACCTTGATGCCGGGCTGGACGAGCCGGCCCTTGGCATCGCGCACGAGGGCCGCGAGCGGTTTGACGACCATGCCCTCGCCGCCGCGCCCGGTCATCTCCAGCCACCAGTCCACGCCCGAGCGCACGGAGTCCTCGTCCCCGGTGTCGACGACGAGCCGGCGGGTGACCTGGAGCAGCCCGGTCGGGTCGTGCTCCACCAGCCGGTCCAGCCAGCCGAGCTGCTCGTCGTGCGGCACGGCGGCCAGGGAGCGGCCCTGGACGGCGAGGATCTGGAAGGGGGCGAGGCGCACCCCGTCCAGTCCCTCGGTGGGCCAGCAGTAGCGCCGGTACGCCTCGGTGAACGCGGCCGCGTCCCTCGCGCGGGCCCGCTGGTGTCCGGCGAGACCCGCCACCTCGACGCCCCGGGCGGCCACCTGCTCCAACGCGGCGACGGCCGGCGGGAAGACCGCGCCGGAGGCGGCGCCCACGGCGGCGTACTGCGAGCGCAGCAGCCCGCCCGCCTTGAGCGACCACGGCATCAGTTCGGCGTCCAGGAGCACCCAGTCGGTGTCCCACTCCGCCCAGAGTCCGGCGGCGGTGACGGCGGCGCGGAGCCGGTCCAGGACCTCTTCGGTCATGGCCGTGTCGTCCAGGAAGGGGCGTCCGGTGCGGGTGTACAGCGCGCCGGTGGGTCCCGCCGTGCCGAAGCGCTCGGTCGCGGCCTCCGCGTCCTTGCAGACCAGGGCGACGGCCCGGGAGCCCATGTGCTTCTCCTCGCACACGACCCGCTCGACGCCGTCGGCGCGGTACTGCGCGAAGGCTTCGGCCGGGTGCTCCAGGAAGCCGTCCTCGCGGGAGGCGGCGGTGGGGGCCATGGTGGGCGGGAGATAGGCGAGGAGCTGCGGGTCGACGGCGAACCGGCTCATGACTTCGAGCGCGGCGGCGGCGTTCTCCTCACGCACGGCGACGCGGCCCATCTGCCGGGTCTCCACGATCCGGCGGCCCTGCACGTCGGCGAGGTCCAGGGGCCGGCCCTCCCGGCCCCCGGGCGCCTCGGTGACCAGCGGCTTGACGGGCTCGTACCAGACCTTCTCGGCCGGTACGTCGACGAGTTCGCGCTCCGGCCAGCGCAGCGCGGTCATCCTGCCGCCGAAGACGGCCCCGGTGTCCAGGCAGATGGTGTTGTTGATCCAGGAGGTGCTGGGCACCGGGGTGTGGCCGTAGACCACGGTGGCACGGCCCCGGTACTCCTCGGCCCACGGGTAGCGCACGGGCAGGCCGAACTCGTCGGTCTCCCCCGTCGTGTCCCCGTACAGCGCGTGCGAGCGGACCCGGCCGGAGGTGCGGCCGTGGTACTTCTCGGGCAGCCCGGCGTGACAGACCACCAGCTTGCCGTCGTCCAGGACGTAGTGGCTGACCAGTCCGTCGATGAACTCCCTTACCTGCTGCCGGAACTCGGGGTGTTCGACGTCCTCCCGCTCCAACTGCTCGACGGTCTCGGCCAGGCCGTGGGTGAGCTGGACCTTGCGGCCCGCGAGATAGCGGCCGAGCTTGTTCTCGTGGTTGCCGGGGACGCACAGGGCGTGGCCCGCCGCCACCATGGACATGACGCGGCGCAGCACGCCGGGGCTGTCGGGGCCCCGGTCGACGAGGTCGCCGACGAACACGGCCGTACGCCCTTCGGGGTGGGCGCCGTCCACGTAACCGAGCGCGCCGAGCAGGGTGTCCAGCTCGGAGCGGCAGCCGTGGATGTCCCCGATGATGTCGAACGGGCCGGTGAGGTGGCGCAGGTCGTTGTAGCGGCGCTCCAGGACCACCGCGGCGCTCTCGGTCTCCTCCTCGGTGCGCAGGACGTGCACCTTGCGGAAGCCCTCGCGCTCCAGGCCGCGCAGGGAACGACGCAGCTCGCGGCGGTGCCGCTGGATGACATGGCGGGGCATGGAGGCGCGGTCGGGGCGGGCTGCGTTGCGGGCGGCGCAGACCTCTTCGGGGAGGTCCAGGACGATGGCGATGGGCAGGACGTCGTGCTTCCGGGCCAACTGGACGAGCTGCTTGCGGCTCTCGGACTGGACGTTGGTGGCGTCGATCACGGTGAGCCGGCCGGCCTCCAGGCGCTTGCCGGCGATGTAGTGCAGCACGTCGAAGGCGTCGCGGCTGGCGCTCTGGTCGTTCTCGTCGTCGGCGACCAGACCCCGGCAGAAGTCCGAGGAGACGACCTCGGTCGGCTTGAAGTGCTTGTGCGCGAAGGTGGACTTGCCGGACCCGCTGGCGCCGATGAGGACGACGAGGGAGAGGTCGGTCACCGGCAGGGTGCGCGCGGCGCCGCGGTCGCCCGCGAGGGTCTCGCCTGTGCTGTCGGCGCTGCCCGCGCCGGCGTGGGTGCTGTTCATGCGGCTTCCGCCTCCTTCGTCTTCTCGGTCGCATCGGTGCTGGGGGTCGCTTCGGTGGTCGGGGTCGCTTCGCTGGCCGCGGGGGCCCTCGTGCCCGTGGTGGCGTCGGTCCGGGTGAACACCGCCATCTGGGTCGGCGGCCCCACCTCGGGGTCGTCCGGGCCGACCGGCTCGTACCGGACGGTGTATCCGTGCCGTTCGGCGACCTTTCCGGCCCAGGCCCGGAATTCGGCCCGGGTCCACTCGAAGCGGTGGTCCCGGTGCCGGACGTGTCCGGCCGGGAGACTCTCCCAGCGGACGTTGTACTCGACGTTCGGCGTGGTCACGAGCACGGTCCCCGGTCGCGCCGCGCCGAACACCGCGTACTCCAGCGCGGGCAGCCTCGGCAGGTCCAGGTGCTCGACGACCTCGCTGAGCACGGCGGCGTCGTATCCCACGAGCCGCTTGTCCGTGTAGGTGAGCGAACCCTGCCGCAGGGCGACCCGGTCGGCCTGGCGCTCCCCCATCCGGTCCAGCTTCAGCCGCCGCGAGGCGATGGTGAGGGCGCGCATCGAGACGTCGACGCCCACGATCTCGGTGAAGCGCACGTCCTTGAGCAGCGCCTGCACCAACTGACCCTGGCCACAGCCGAGGTCGAGCACCCGGCTCGCCCCGGCGGCGCGCAGCGCGTCGAGGATCGCGGTGCGCCGGTGTTCGGCGAGCGGGACCGGCCTCTCCTCGGTGTCGGTGCTCTCGTCCACCGCGTTGTCGACGCTCTCCACGTCGAGGTCGTCCGACTCGGCGAGGCGCACCAGCTCCAGGGCCTGGTCGGCCTGGCGCGTCAGCCCCCAGCGGTGGGACAGATAGCGGCGGGTGATCAGCGGCCGCTCGGGGTGGTCGGCCAGCCAGCCCTCACCGGCGCGCAGCAGCTTGTCCACCTCGTCGGGCGCGACCCAGTAGTGCTTGGCGTCGTCGAGCACCGGGAGCAGGACATAGAGCTGGCGCAGCGCGTCGGAGAGCCGCAACTCGCCCTCCAGCACCAGGCGTACATAGCGCGAGTCGCCCCAGGCGGGGAACTGCTCGTCCAGCGGTACGGCCGTGACCTCGACCCGCGACCAGCCGAGCGGCGCGAACAGCTTGTGCACCAGCTCGGCGCCGCCCCTGGCCGGCAGGGCGGGCACCTCGATCCGCAGCGGCAACGGGCTCCCGGCCCGCTCGGGCATGGCCCGGCAGGCGCCGGCCAGCGCGGACTTGAAGACGGCGGCGAGGGCGACCGACAGCAACGAGGACGCCGCATAGGGGCGGTCGTTGACATACTGCGCGAGCGCCGCGTCGGGCGCGCCGCCCCGGCCCTTCCCCTTGCCGCGCCGCACCAGCGCCACCGGATCCACCTCCAGCAGGAGTGCGGCCGTGCAGCGCTCGGCGGACGCCTCGGGGTAGAAGACGTGCGCGGAGCCGTGCGAGGTGGAGAACGCCTGCGCCTTGTCGGGATGCTTGTGCAGCAGAAAGCCCAGGTCCGTGGCGGGACGCTCATGGTTGCCGGTCGTACCGATGGTCAGGAACACGTGTCCGAGTATGATCGCCGCCTCCTGCCCCCACCAGGCATTTTCTCCAGGTCCCGCACCTCCCCCAGGGGCTGTCCCGTCCTCCCCGGCGGGACGCGCCCTCAGCGCTCCAGCCGCCCGGCCAGCTCCGTGATCCGGTCCGGTCCCACCCGGCAGCAGCCCCCGACGAGCCGGGCCCCGGCCTGGGTCCAGGCCCGCACCCGCCCCGGGTCGAAGGTGCTGCGCCCGGTCCACCCCCGCGCTCCGGCGTCCCATCCCTCCCCGCTGTTCGGATAGACCACGGCGGGCCTGCCCGTGACCGCCACCGCCTGCTCCACTGCCCCCTGGACCTCCTCCGGCTCGCAGCAGTTGACCCCGACCGCGAGGACGGAGTCCCGACCGGCCGCCACCGCGAACGCCTCCTGAAGCGGTTGGCCGGCCCGGGTCCGACCGCCCGCCACGCTGTAGGAGAGCCAGTACGGCAGTCCGGTCTCCTCGGCCACCCGGACCAGGGCCTCGGCCTCGTCCAGGTCCGGCACCGTCTCCAGCGCCAGGGCGTCGGGCCTGGCAGCGGCCAGCGCCGCCACCCGGGGGCGGTGGAAGCGCTCCAGCTCCCGGACGCTCAGCCCGTAGCGTCCCCGGTACTCGCTGCCGTCCGCGAGCATGGCCCCGTACGGTCCGACCGACGCGGCGACCCAGGTCTCCCGCCCGGGGTCGGCCCGGCGCGCCGCGTCGGCGGCGCCCCGGGCCAGCTCCACGCTGCGGCCGAGCAGGGCTCCGGCCCCGGCCCGGTCGATCCCGTACCGCTCGAACCCTTCGAAGGTGGCCTGGTAGCTGGCCGTGATGAGCACCCGCGCCCCCGCCCGGAGGTAGGCGAGGTGAGCGGCCTCGATCTGTTCCGGCGCGTCGGCCAGCAGCCGGGCCGACCACAGCGCGTCGGTCAGGTCGCAGCCCTGCGCCTCCAGTTGGTTGGAGAGACCGCCGTCCAGCAGGACGGGGCCGGTGGCCAACGCGTCGGCGAGGGTGGTGCCGGTGCTCACGGCCGCCTCCTTCTCGTTCGCCCGGCCCGGTGCAGGCCGGGCCCGAGCCGGAGCCCGGGTCAGGTCAGGTCAGGTCAGGTCAGGTCAGGTCAGGTCAGGTCAGGTCAGGTCAGGTCAGGTCAGGTCAGGTCAGCTGGGACTGGATCTGCGAGGAGATCAGTTCCAGATGGTCCAGGTCGTCCAGATCGAGGATCTGGAGGTAGATCCTCGACGAGCCGATCGCCCCGTAGCGGCCGATCTTGTCGACCACCTCGGCGGGCGATCCCGCCAGCCCGTTCGCCTTGAGCTCCTCCACGTCCCGGCCGATGGCCGCCGCGCGCCGGGCGACCTCGGCGTCGTCCTTGCCGGTGCAGACGATCAACGCGTTGGAGTACACCAGGTCGTCCGGCGAGCGTCCGTAGGTCTGCGCGGCGGCCCGGACCCGGCCGAACTGCTTCTCGCTGTCCTCCAGCGAGGCGAAGGGGATGTTGAACTCGTCCGCATACTGCGCGGCGAGCCGCGGGGTGCGCGTCGCGCCGTGGCCGCCGATCAGGACGGGCACCTTGGCCTGGGCGGGCTTGGGCAGCGCGGGCGAGTCGGTGAGCTGGTAGTAGGTCCCGTCGTAGGTGAAGGTCTTGCCGACCTCCGTCGCCCACAGGCCCGTGACGATCGCGAGCTGCTCCTCCAGGCGGCCGAACTTCTCCTTCGGGAACGGAATGCCGTAGGCCTTGTGCTCCTCCTCGAACCAGCCCGCCCCCAGGCCCAGTTCGACCCGGCCGCCGGACATCCGGTCGACCTGGGCCACCTGGATGGCCAGCACGCCCGGAAGCCGGAAGGTGCCCGCGGTCATCAGCGTGCCGAGCCGGATCCGGCTGGTCTCGCGGGCCAGTCCGGCCAGGGTGATCCAGGCGTCGGTCGGTCCGGGGAGACCGTCGCCGGAGCCCATGCGGAGATAGTGGTCGGAGCGGTAGAAGGCGTCAAAGCCCAGGTCCTCGGCGGCCTTGGCGACGGTGAGCAAGGTGTCGTAGTCGGCCCCCTGCTGGGGCTCGGTGAAGATGCGAAGATCCATGCCACCATCCTGCCCCTCCGGCGACCGGTCCTCCTCACCAGCCCGGCCGGAGCCCGGCGATATCTCCACCTCTCCCCCGGCCCTCTCAGGGGCCCGCCGCCGACGGCGCGGGGCCGCGTATGCCCCCGTAGGGGCCGTCGCGCTCCCGCTCCCGCTCCGCCAGCCGTCTCAGCATCCCGTGCACGCGGTCCAGTGATTCGTCGGCCGCGTCCATCGCTTCGATGCACTGCCAGTAGAGACCGTCCTCCCCGGTGTCGCAGGCCACCCCGACCAGGGCGATCCCGGCCTCGCCGAGCAGCAGCGCGAGCCCGGCCAGGGTCGGCCGCACATCGGCGATGCCGGACAACTGGGCCGCCCTGGCACCGCCGGAGAGCACCGTCGGGTGGTCCAGCGCCGAGCATCCGGCGCCGATCTCCCCCAGCGCCCGCGCCTCGCTCCGTAATTCCATCGGGCCGTACAGCGCCAGTCGGCTGCCGACCACCCGGGCGAGGGCCTGCGCCTGCCAGGCCTCCGCCATGACGTCCAGCGCGCCCCGGCTGGCCGCCAGAGCCCGCCGCCCCGCCTCGATGAGTCGCTCCGCTTCCATGTGTTTCCCCCGTCCATACGAAAACCCGCTCACCTCATTCATTACCCACAGTGAGGTAGACAGCACCGTAAGGCCAGAGGAAATCGGAAATCTGTGGACACGAAGTCGACTGTGGATATCTCGCTCACTCCGAAGAGTGACGATCGTGGGGTTCCGGAGCGCCCGGCAGGGGGAACCGCTTCTCGTTCCGCTCCAACTTGGCCACCAGCGCCGCCGTCGGGTCGACGCCCAACACCTGGCAGAACTGCAGGAGATAGGCGAGCACGTCGGCCACCTCGTCGGCGACCCGGTGGGCCGATGCGGGGTTCTCCATGATCGCGGCCGACTGTTCGGGCGTCAGCCACTGGAAGATCTCCAGCAGTTCGGAGGCCTCGACGCTGAGCGCGGCCGCCAGGTTCTTCGGGGTGTGGTACTGCTCCCAGTCCCGCGCCGCCGCGAACGCGGCCAGCCGGCGCTGGAGTTCTGCCACATCGATATCCGTCACAGACCCAGGTCTATCACCGGCCACCGACAGCGAGGGAACGTGCGGCCGGGGGCGGCGGTCCGGGCCGGCTGCCGCCCCGGCTGCCGCTTCCGACAGGCCCTACGACTGGGCGAGGCCCGCGGGCGTGACTCCCTCGACCTCCATGCCGACCGGCGCGAGCAGGAAGACGTTGCGGTCGACGCGGTGCATCCCGCTGCCGAGGCCGAAGACCACACCGCTGCTGAAGTCGAGAATCCGCTTCGCCACGTCCGATTCGGCCGCCGTCAGGTCGAGCAGCACCGGAACCTGGGCGACCAGGTACTCGGCCACCTCGCGGGCATCCGCGAAGACCTGCACCCGCAGCACGACGAGGCGTCGCTGTTCGGCGGCGCGCTCGTCCGGGACGGTGCGGTGGTCGATCCGCGACGGCCACTCGTCCCGGCCGCGCAGCGGTACGACCTGCGCCAGTCCCTCCCACTGTTCGTCGGTGGCGTCGTATCTGTCATACCTGTCGTACCTGCTCACAGGGCCACCCCGTCGTCGAGCCGGTCGGGTTCCCGCCGGCTGCACTCACTGTTCATCGGGCAATCCTCTCCTCCCTCACCCGTTCGGCGTACCAGCGACACGGCGAAGTCTCCGTCCGTGTCGCTTCCGGTACCCGACGGACATCGGTTCATGACGACCCGTCCCCTCCCACTGTGCGGGACGGACCCCGACGGCGGGACGGCGAGGGGACCATGACGGCCGGACAGGCGATCAGACCGTGATGACCTGGACCCCCGCCTCGCCGAACCGGTCCTTCGCCTCCACCCCGATGTTGGAGTCGGTGACCAGAACGTCGACCAGTCCCAGGTCGCAGACCCGGGCGAAGGCCCGCTTGCCGATCTTCGACGAGTCGGTCGCGACCACCACCCGCTGGGCCCGTTCCGCGAGCAGCCGGTTGACGCTGGCCTCGCCCTCGTGGTGGACGTACGCGCCGCGTTCGATGTCGATGGCGTTCACCCCGAGAACCGCGACGTCCAGGGTGATCTCGTTCATCACGCCGACGGCGAGCGGGCCCGTCAGTTCGTACGACTGGGGCCTCGCGACGCCGCCCGTCACGACCATCTTGATCTGCGGCCGGATCGCCAGCTCGCTCGCGATGTTGAGGGCGTTGGTCACCACGGTCAGCGTCGGCTGCCCGCCCGCCACCGCTGTCTCGCCCACGATGTCCGGGCGTACCGCCAGCGCCCTGGCCACCTCGGTCACGGTCGTTCCGCCGGTGAGGCCGACCACTTCCCCGACGGCGACGAGGCCCGACACCGCGCGGCCGATGGCCTGCTTCTCCGGTGCGTGGCGGCCCGTCTTGTAGCGCAGGGCCAGTTCGTAGGAGACTCCGTGCGCGACCGCGCCGCCCCTGGTGCGGGTGAGCAGGTGCTGTTCGGCGAGCTGGTCCAGGTCGCGGCGGATGGTCGCGGCCGAGACGTCGAGCTTCGCCGCCGCCTCCTCGACATCCACCCTGCCGTGCTTGCCGACCAGTTCCAGCAGCGCGTCCCACCGGGCGTCCCTGGACAAGAGCGTCTCCTCACCGTCCGGCGCGGGCACCGCGTTTCGCGGGAACGCGGTTGCCGGTGCCCGGACCGCCGCAAGCGTCGCACAGGGCTCGCCGGGAGCCCTCCACCCACCTGCATCTTGCTTGTTTTTGCTCGATAACTGCATGTAACGTGCAGAATTCAACATGTGGGCTTCATCGGCCCCGTTCCCGTGGTCCATCTCGTTCCCGTGGAGTGCAGACGTGTCGTATGCCGAGACCGAGACAGCCAGTCAGCCCGCCTGCTGGCGGCGTGCCGCCGCCCTGGCCGGCGGGCCCGAGGCCGCCGTCCTGCCCGTCGCGGGCGAGCGGATCGCCGTCGTCGGCTGCGGTACCTCCTTCTACATGGCGCAGGCCTACGCCGGGCTCCGCGAGGGCTCCGGCCAGGGCGAGTCGGACGCCTTCGCCGCCTCCGAGTTCCCTTCCGGCCGCGGCTACGACCGGGTCGTCGCGCTGACCCGCTCGGGGACCACGACCGAGGTGCTGGAGCTGCTCAACCGGCTGCGCGGGACCTCGCGCACGGTGGCCGTCACCGCGGATCCGGAGACCCCGGTGAGGGCGGCGGCCGACGATCTCGTCGTCCTGGACTTCGCCGACGAGCGGTCCGTCGTCCAGACGCGCTTCGCCACGACCGCCCTCACCCTGCTGCGGGCCCACCTCGGCCTGCACTCCAAGGACGTGGTCACGGACGCGGAGAGGGCGCTCGCCGGGCCGCTGCCCGAAGGGCTGCTGGACAGCACCCAGTTCACCTTTCTCGGTCGGGGGTGGACGGTCGGTCTGGCCCATGAGGCGGCGCTGAAGATGAAGGAGGCGTCGCTGTCCTGGACGGAGTCCTATCCCGCGATGGAATACCGCCACGGCCCCATCAGCATCTCCACCGTCTCCACCGCGACCTGGATGTTCGGCGAGGCCCCCGAGGGCCTGGCCGAGCAGGTGCGCGCGACGGGCGCCCAGTGGGTGGACGACGCCCTCGACCCGCTGGCCGACCTCGTCCGCGTACAGCGCCTGGCTCTCGCCCGTGCGGCCGCCCGGGGGCTCGACCCGGATCTGCCGCGCCACCTGAGCCGCTCGGTGGTGCTCGACGGAGCCTGAGGGACCATGGAGGCATGCACCTCACGCTGTCAGCCGCCCGGGGCCTGTCGGCCGCCGCGGAGCCGCAGGGGGGCATAGCCGGCTGGGCCGCCGGGCTGGTCGAGGCGTTCGGCGGGCCCGGCGCGGGAGCGGCCATCGCGCTGGAGAACGTGTTCCCGCCGCTGCCCAGCGAGGTCATCCTGCCGCTGACCGGCTTCGCCGCCTCGCAGGGCGTCCTCAGCATCGCCTCGGCCCTGTTCTGGACGACGCTGGGCTCGGTCGTCGGAGCGGTCGTGCTGTACGGGATCGGAGCCGTGTTCGGCCGGGAGCGCATGCACGCCCTCTGGGCGAGACTGCCGCTGGTCAAGGCCTCCGACCTGGTGCGGACCGAGGAGTGGTTCGCCCGGCACGGCACCCGGGCGGTCCTGCTGGGCCGCATGGTGCCGGTGTTCCGGAGCCTGATCTCGGTGCCCGCAGGCGTGGAGCGCATGCCGCTGCCGGTGTTCGTCGCGCTGACGGCGGCGGGCAGCCTGGTCTGGAACACCGTGCTCGTGATGGCCGGCTACTGGCTCGGCGACCAGTGGGACGTGGTCGGGGCGTACGTCGGCGTCGTGTCCAAGGCCGTGCTGGCGCTGGCCGTCGTCGCCCTGGCCGGGTACGTCACGCTGCGCCTGCGGAGCCGCAACCGCGAGCGGCCCTGACGGCACGGCACGACGCCGGGCGGCCCGGCACCGCGCGCCGGGCCGGAACCGCCGTCCGGGCGCGGCCCGATCGACGGGACACCCCCTGGGGAGTGTCCCGCGACCGGACGGCTCAGGACTCCTCGAAGTAGGCGTCCAGCACGGCGTCCAGCTCGGCGGGCCAGCCCTTGAGCTCGCTGCGGCTCGCCGCTTCGACCTCGGCGTTGAACCAGCGGCGGGTCGACAGGTGCACGGTCACCGTGAACCTGCGGCCGAAGCGGGCCGGGGTGGTCTCCACCGCGCCGATCTCGTCCCAGTGGAACTCGGCCTCCTGGTCGTCCAGCCGGAACCGGACGCCTTCCCGGGCCACCCGGATCGAACCGCGCCGGTCGCTGACCTCGAAAACGGGGCCCTCCCCGGCGTCCGACTCGGCGTCGGACTCGGCGTCGGACTCTGTCCCGGTCTCCGCTTCGGCGTCCTCCGCCGCCGCTTCCGCTTCCTTGTCGGTGTCGTCCTCCGGAGCCGCCGCTTCGGGCTCACCGTCGCGTTCCGGCTCCGTCTCCGGACCGGCCTCCGATTCCGGTTCGGACTTCCGGGTCGCGACGGGCGCCGCCAGTCCGGGCAGGGGGATGAACGCCGGGTCGGTGCCTGCGGCGAACTCGGGCTTCTTGTTCGAATCTATGCTCTGCTCCACGGCGGGCAGTATGGTCGACGAACCTGTACGTGACCAGTCATCACCGCTCCGGCCCGCCGCCGGAGCCCGCTCTCAGAGCACTCCCCTGCGCCACTCGCGGATCAGCAGGTAGCCGAGGTAGGCGCCACCGATCGCCATGGTGTAGATCCCGACCGGCAGGTCGTCGAAGAGCACCAGCTGCTGGGAGCAGAGGTCCGCGAGCACCAGCAGCAGGCCGCCGGTCAGGGCGGAGAGCAGCAGGTGCGGGCCGGTGCCGCGGGTGAGGCGCCGGGCGATCTGGGGCGCGGTCAGGGCGATGAAGGCGATGGGCCCCGAGACGCTGACCGCGGCCGCCGAGAGGGCGATGGCCAGGACCACGGCGAGGGTCTTGGCCTTCTTCGGCTCGGAGCCGAGTCCCTCGGCGATGTCGTCGCCCATCTCACCGATGTCGAGCCGCCGGGAGATCAGCGCGGTCAGCGGGGCGGTGGCGAGCAGGACCAGCCAGATGGTGGTGGCGTCGGTCCAGGAGCGGGCCGTCAGGCTGCCGTTGACGTAGGCGGTGAGGACGGAGGCCTTGTCGCGTTCCAGGGCGTAGACGACGTACTGGGTGACGGCCGCGCCCATCGCGGCGACGCCGATCCCGGCGATGACGAGCCGGGCGGGGTTGCGGAAGCCGGTGCCGGTGGAGACGAACACCAGGGCCATCGCGAGGACCGCGCCGATGAGCGCGCCGACGGCGACGGGGACCGTGTCGGGGAACATCAGGGCGCAGACGGCGGCGCCCGCGCCCGCTCCGGCGGAGAGCCCGATGACGTCCGGGGAGCCGAGCGGATTGCGGGTGACGGACTGGAACAGCGCGCCGGAGAGGCCGAGCGCGGCGCCGACCCCGATGGCGACGGTGACGCGGGGGCCGCGCAGCCGGTTGAAGACGAACCGGTCCTTGCCCTCGGCGTCCCCGACGAGGGCGGCGGGCAGGTCGGCGAGGTCGATGCCGAGGCGTCCCCAGGCCAGGGTGGCGACGGCGGCCGCGAGGAGGAGGACGAGAAGCCCGGCGCCCGCGAACACGGAGGCCCGGCGCATGGGTATCGCCACGGTGCGGCCGATGACCAGGTAGCCCCGGGGGGCCTTGCCCGCGCGGGCGATGCGGTCGGTGACGGTCATGAGGTGCCCCTCATCCTGCGTACGGCGATGAGCAGCGCGGGTGCGCCGATGAAGGCGGTGACGACGCCGACCATGAGTTCGGTGGGGCGCATGACGACCCGGCCCACCACGTCCGCGAGGAGCAGGAGGGTGGGGCCCAGCAGGGCGGCGAAGAGGATCTGGACGCGGAAGTCGACGCCGACCAGGGCCCGTACGACGTGGGGGACGGCGAGGCCGACGAAGGCGATCGGGCCGACGGCGGCGGTCGCGGCGGCGCTGAGGAGGGTGGCGGCGAGGAGTCCGCCGCCCCTGGTGCGTCCGGGGTGCGAGCCCAGGGCGACGGCGGTCGCGTCGCCGAGGGCCAGGGCGTTGAGGCCGGGGCCGAGGGCGAGGGCCAGCAGGAAGCCGACGGCGGCGAAGGGCAGGACGGACCAGAAGACCTCGAAGTCCCGGCCGCCGAGCGCTCCGACGACCCAGTAGCGGTAGCTGTCGAAGACCTGCGGTTTGCTGAGGGTCACCGCCTGGATGAAGGCCATGAGCACGGCGGTGAGCACGGCCCCGGCGAGCACCAGGCGCACCACGCTCGTCCCCGTACCGGCGGAGCCGATGACATGGACGAGGACGCCGGCGACCAGGGCGCCGGGCAGCGCCCACCACATGGTGTCGGTGGCGCCGGAGGCCCCGAGCCAGGCGGTCGCGGCGACGATGCTCGCGGAGGCGCCGGCGTTGATGCCGAGGAGGCCCGGTTCGGCCAGCGGGTTGCGCGAGACGCCCTGCATGAGGGTGCCCGCGACCGCGAGGCAGAGGCCGGCCAGGACGCCGAGGGCGGTCCGGGGATAGCGGCTCTCGACGATGACGGTGACATTGGGGTCGGCGCTGCCTCGCAGGACGTCGACGACTTCGCCGAGGGAGGTGCTGCGGCTGCCGAACATGACGCTGGCGCAGAGCGCGAGGGCCAGCGCGGCCAGGCCGAGGAGCAGGAGGAACGCCAGCCGAGCGGCGCCGGTACGGGAGGTACCGGCGCCGCTCGGCGGGGCGGCCGTGGTGGTTGCCATGGGAGTGGAGTGTGCCTTGTCGCCTCGGCGGTTCGGGTACCCGGCCGGGGTTACTTGCCGGCGGTCTTGACGGCCTTGTCGATGATCGGCAGGTAGCGCTCGATCGTCCACGGCACGGTCAGCGGGTTGATGATCGAGGAGGCGGTGACGAAGGAGTTGTCGTTGCTCGCGACGACGGCGCCCTTCTTGATCGCGGGGATCGCGCCGTACAGCTTCTGGCTCTCGATCTCCTTGCGGTTCTTCTCGTCCGTGTAGAACGTGAAGATCAGGTCGCTGTCCTTGAGCTTCTCGGCGTTCTCCAGGCCGATGAGGGCCGAATCGGTGCCGGGGGTCTCCTTGAAGCCGTTGACGACCGGGTCGACCTTCAGGCCGAGCGAGGAGACCATCGTGACGCGCTGCTCCTCGGGCTTGAAGACGCCGAGGGTGCCGGGGCCGGAGTTGTAGATGTACGAGAAGGTGACGTCCTTGTAGTTCGGCCGGGTGGCCGCGGCGTCGGCGAGCTGCTTCTCGATCTTCGTCTTGAGACCGTTCGTGTCCTCGGTCCGGCCGAGCGCCTTGCCGATGATGTCGATCTGCTGGTCCCAGTCGGTGCTCCAGGCCTGCTCGGGGTAGGCGACCGTGGGGGCGATGTCCTTGAGGACGTCGTACTGCTTCTGCGTGATGCCCGACCAGGGGGCGAGGATGACGTCCGGCTCCAGCTCGGTGATCGCCTCGAAGTCGATCTCCTCGCCGCCGGTGAACTGCTTCGGCAGCTCGTCGCCGGACTTCTTCACGGCCTCGTTGATCCACGGCAGGTAGCCGGACTTGTCGCTGCCCCAGGGGTAGCTCTCGATGCCGACCGGGGTCTGGCCGAGGGCTATCGCGGTCTCGGCGGAGCCCTGGCCGAGGGTGACGACGCGCTCGGGCTTCTCCTCGATCTTCGCGGTACCGAGCGAGCTCTTGATCGAGACGGGGAAGGCGCCGTCGCTCTTCGCCGAGCCCTTCGCACCGTCCTTTTCGCCGTCGCCGTCCGAGGAGCAGCCGACCAGGGCGACGGCGAGGGCGACGGTGGTGGCCGTCGCGGCGAGGGTGTGGCGGCGCACGCGGGTGAAGCCGAGCATGGAGGGTCCTCAGGTTGGCCGAGCGAGTGAAGGTTAGGCAAGCCTAAGCCAGAGCCGTGGGTCCTTCGACAAGCCCCCCTCCCCCGGGACCAGCGGATACGTGCGCCGCGGGGTGCGCGAGACGCCGGGACGCGACACGAACACGCAATTTTCCTCTTCACCAAGATGATTGACCAGTAGACGATATTTTCGCACCACCCAGGCCCCCACCGGCCGCAACCGGCAGCGCTGGGCACGAGGTGCCGGTCCTGGTCGTCCCGTGCATCCGCGTCCAGGGCCGACACGAGAACGGTTCGCACGTCGGGCAGGCCAACACCTGGGGGTCGACCCTCCCGGCCGTCTGGCAGTTCATGCCGGCCGCCCGTTCCCGGGGGCTCGGGACCGCCTGGACCACTCCGGGCCGGGAGAGGTCGGCTGGCCAACGGTTCCCAAAAAAACGTATCAGCGAGATCATCTGCTGACAAACAATTCACGGGTCATGGGAGCTGGTCGGCGGAACCCGGTCGCGGGAGCAGGCCGACGGAACATGGAGCGTCTGCCGCCCCGTGGGCATCGGAGGCCGCGACTAGACTCGGGAGAATCTTCTGAGGATGGACAGTCTTGATGCACCGGATGGCTCGCCGTCCTGGACCGCAGGAGGAGCAGTCATGACCGCCAAGCAGCCTTCCCGCCCCGCCTCGCCCGGCCGGGAGCCGGAGGCCGGCGCCCGCGACCGGTACTTCTCCAGGCTGGCGCAGGAGCGCCCCGACATCGCGATGTGCCGGGCGACGACCCTGGTGGCCCGCACCATCGACGAGGAGCTGTCCGGGCACCGTCTGACCGTGGCCCAGCACCTCGTGCTGAAGATGCTGAGCGACGTGGGCCCCTGCTCCCAGCAGGAACTGAGCGAGCAGTTGCGCATCGACCGCAGCGTGATGGTCGGCTGCATCGACGGACTGGAGGACTCCGGTCTCGTACGGCGCGAGCGCCACCCCCGGGACCGCCGGGCCTATGCGGTGACGCCGACCCCGGAGGCGGGACCGGCGCTGGCCGAGGCCGAGGGCGGGGTGCCGCGGCTGCTGGACCGGGCCTTCGGCGCGTTGACGGCCGCCGAGCGGCGGACCCTGACCCGGCTGGTGGGCAAGATCCTCGACGCGCGCTGAAGCGGCCCGCACGGGCAGGGTCCCGGACGGACCCGCGCGGGGTGTTTCAGTGCCCGTGGCCGGCGGATTCGCCGGTCGCCGCCGCTCCGGTGTGCACGGTGAAGGCGGCTGTGTGGACCTTCCCCTCGTGCTGGAAGTCGAGGAAGAGGCGGTAGGCCCCCTTGCTCGGGGCCGTCGCGGTGAAGGAGACCTCCGGCCCCGGCTTCGTCCGGCCGTCGCCCGGTTCGCCGTTCGGGTGGACGTGGAGGTAGGCCAGGTCCCCGGCCCGCAGGGCGACGAGGTGGCCGTACGCGCCGAGGTAGGGCTGAAGGTCGGTGACCGGCTCGCCGTCCTTCTCGACCTCCAGCTTGAGCTCGCTGCCCGCCCCGGGGCGCAACGCCCCTTCGAGCGTGACCTCGTACCCGTCGACGGTCACCGTCCGCTTGGCTTCCGGCAGCGGCTCGGGGCGCGCGTCGCCCGATACGGCGAGGTCCGCGCCCAGGGTGAGGCCCTCGGCGTTCTTCACGTCCGGGGTGAAGTCGGCGAAGACCCGGTAGCCGCCGGCCTCGGGGAGCTCGACGGGGGTCGACCAGGTGCCGTCGGGGGCTCGCACCGGGTGCAGGTGCCGGTAGGTGGTGAGGTCGCTCGACGCCACGATCAGGTGGAGTTCTTTGCCGTGCTCGCGGCGGAACGCGGTCACCTTGCGGGAGGTGTCCTCGTTCACGACGGCGAAGCGCAGTTCGGCCGGCTCACCCGCCTCGACGCGCGGCGTCCTGAGGTCGAGGGCGAAGCCCCCGTCGGAGACCTGCAGACCGCCGGGGAGCTCCGAGGCCTTCCCCGCGCCCTCCTTCACCCCGCCCTCCGCCGACGGACGCTCCTTCGCGCCGTGCCCCGCGCCGTGCCCGTCCTGCCCGGACGACTCCTTCGCGGCGACGGCGGGATCCAGCGCGCCGCCCACCGCGTACGCCGACCCGAAGGTCGCCGCGAGCGCCGCGGCGAAGGCCGTGACCTTGAGACCGGTATGCATGACCACTCCCTCGTCGAGGGGTCGCCGGAGCGCGACCACGCATTCAACGATACCCCCCTGGGGTATAAAGTCAACGGGAGGCCGATCTTGCGGACCGCGCCGTCAGCGGCCCTCGCCGCCCATCGCCGCCAGGGTGCGCAGCAGGGCGTCCGTCTGCTCGTCCATCGGGAAGAAGGACTCCACCGCGAGTTCCGAGAGCGTCACGTCGGCGGGGGCTCCGAAGGTGGCGATGGTGCTGAAGAACGCCATGTCGCCGAGCGGGGTGCGGATGCGCAGCGGGACGACGATGCCCGTCGGGTCCACCGGGCCGGGGTCGGCGTCGAGGTCCGGCGGGGCCGGGTAGGCGGACACCTCCTCGTAGAGCTCGCGCAGGTCGCGGTGGCCGGTGGTGTCGACCTGGTGCCGCAGCCGGCCGAGGGCGTGGGCGCGGACCTGGGCGAAGTTCAGGCACTGGGAGGCGAGCCCCTCCGGGTGGAGGATCAGCCGCATCACGTTGCCGCCCGACTCCGTCAGGTGCGGCGGCACGGTGCCGAGCAGGAGGGACATCGCGTCGTTGTGGTCGACGATGTCCCAGATCCGGTCGATCGCGGCGGCCGGGTACGGCTCGTGGCCGGCCAGCATCGCCCTGATCGCCGAGCGGACCATGGCCATTTCGTCGCTGTCGAGCGGCGACTCCCGGTACGCGGGGGCGTAACCGGCCGCCAGCAGCAGGCCGTTGCGGTCCCGCAGCGGGACGTCGAGGTGCTCGGCGAGCCGGAGAACCATCTCCCGGCTCGGCCGGGCGCGGCCGGTCTCCACACAGGAGAGGTGGCGGGTCGAGGAATCCGCCCGCAGGGCCAGGTCGAGCTGGCTGAGCTTGCGGCGCTGTCGCCACGCGCGGAGCAACAGGCCCACGCGGGGCGGCTCTTCGGTATCCATGACCTCACCGTAGCCGGGGCCCGCGCGGCCACGCGTCCATGACCTGGGAGGTCATGGAGTCAGCGACCTCCGGCGTGACACGGTGTCACCGACCCGCCAGCCGAAGGAGATTCGAGATGACGCACACCCTCGCCCCGTCCGCCGCCGCAGCGCCCGCGCGGGACGCCGCCCGGTTCCTCCGTGTGGTGCTGCGCGTGGACAGCGTGAGCACCGCCGTGATGGGCGTCGTGCTGGTCGCGGCCGCCGCGCCGCTCGGCTCCGCGACCGGGATGCCGGTGGCCTTCGCCGTGGCGTTCGGGGTCTTCCAGATCGGCGGGGCGGCCGCCCTGGCCCTGATCGCGGGCTACCCGGTGATCCCGCCCGCCCTGGCCAGGACCGTCGTCGCGGTGAACGCCCTGTGCGCGGTCGGGTGTGCGGTGACGGCCTTCGCCGGCTTCCTGCCGCTCACCGGGTTCGGGGTGGTGTTCCTGCTGATCGGGGCGCTAATCGTGGCGGTCTACACCGCGCTCCAGTACACGGGGCTGCGACGGATGACCGCGACGCCCTCGGCGCGGTGAGGCCACGCTGATCCACCGGGGACGGCGGGCGGGCCCTTAGCCTGGTGGAGGGGGGCCCGACGGCAGGGACAGACGTACCTCATGGCACCACGCACCCACTGGCTCTTCGGGGACCAGCTCGGCCCCCACTTCCTGGACCCCCGCCACGGCGGACCGGACGCACACGCCCCCGTCCTGATGATCGAGGCCCGGTCCGTGCTGCGCAGACGCCGCTTCCACCGGGCCAAGGCTCACCTCGTCCTCTCCGCGATGCGGCACCGGGCGGCCGAACTGGGCGACCGCGTCCGCTACGTACAGACCGAGACGTACGCGGACGGGCTGGCGGAGGCGGGGTTCGGCGGGCGGAGGCGTCGTCTGACGGTCTGCCACCCGACCTCCCGCGCGGCGCTGGACTTCGTGACCGCCCGGGACGAGGTCGACGTCCTCCCGGCACGGGGCTTCCTGCTGCCGCAGGCGGAATTCGGGGCGTGGGCGCAGGAGCACCGGGGCGACCGGCTGCGGATGGAGGGCTTCTACCGGTGGATCCGCCGGCGCCACGAGCTGCTCATGGACGGCGACGAACCTGCCGGGGGAACGTGGAACCTCGACCACGACAACCGCGAGCCGCCGCCCAGGGGTTGCCCCACCCTGGAGGCGCCGGCTCCCTACAGTCCGGCCGAGGACGGGATCGACGACGAGGTGCGCCACGACCTCGACCGCTGGGAGCGTGACGGGGAGGTCTCGTTCGTCGGCCGCGACGGCCCCCGCCGCTTCCCCGTCACCCGGCGGGAGGCGCTGGCGGCGCTCCGGCGCTTCGTCTCGCACCGTCTCGGCGACTTCGGCCGCTACGAGGACGCGATGCTGGCGGCCGACCCCACGATGAGCCACAGCCTGTTGTCCGTCCCCCTCAACCTGGGGCTGCTGGACCCGGCCGAGTGCGTCGAGCGGGCCGAGAAGGCCTGGCGCGCGGGCGGGGCCCCGCTCAACAGCGTCGAGGGCTTCGTACGCCAGATCGCCGGCTGGCGGGAGTACGTGTGGCAGCTCTACTGGCACTTCGGCGAGGACTACCGGGGCCGCAACGCGCTGCGCCACACAGCGCCGCTGCCCGACTGGTTCCTCGACCTGGACGCGGAGGCGGTCACCGCGAACTGCCTGTCCACCGCGCTGGCCCAGGTCCGGGACACCGGCTGGACCCATCACATCCCGCGCCTGATGGTGCTGGGCAGCCGCGCCCTGCAGGACGGCTGGGACCCGGCTGCCGTGACCGACTGGTTCCACCGCTGCTTCGTGGACGGCTACGACTGGGTGATGCTCCCCAACGTCGTCGGCATGTCGCAGTACGCGGACGGCGGCCGGATGACGACCAAGCCGTACACCTCCGGCGGCGCCTACATCAACCGGATGAGCGACCTCTGCGCTCCCTGCGCCTACCGCCCCTCCGACCGGACCGGCGAACACGCCTGCCCGTACACGGCCGGCTACTGGGCCTTCCTGCACCGCCACCGGACCGGCCCTGAGCGCCAACCACCGCATGGCGAGGGCGGTCAAGGGCCTGGACCGGCTGAAGGACCTCGACGGCCTCCTCGCCGAGACCTCGGCACGCGGAGACCGGGCGCCCTAGACGGTGTCCTCGGAGGCCACGTCCGCATCTGCGGCAGCGACGACGGACCGGTCCTCGCCCGCGGCACGGCCGGCAGCCATCGGCCTGTCAGAGCCACCTGGCAGCATGATCGGCATGAGTGAGACAACGGAGCCTGAAGAGAATGAAGTTGCCGGTGCACTGACCACGCCGGAAGAGTGGCGTGTCTTTCTGGAGCGCTACGGCGAGCTGTACGTGAAGCTCCGGGCCGACGACCAGGAGTTGGTCGATCTGCTGGACGACGATCAGCTGGAGGTTCTGGATGAAGGGGGGCGGGTCGAGCTGTGGCTGGGCGAAGCCCCTGCTCGGGAGGAGGCTCTGGCGGCATCCGAGGAGCGGCTCGGAGTGCGCTTCCCACCCAGCCTGCGGGGATTCTTCCTGACAAGCGACGGGTGGACGCACCTGGATGACTACGTGGACGGGGTCCATGCCTGCGACCGCGTCCTATGGATGCGGGACAGCGAGGCCGGCGCACGCGTGACCGACACCTACGACTCGATACCCGGCAACGAGGACGACGTCCGGTTGTTCCGCCGGTCCATCGAGATCGCCCGGGGAGAGGACTTCTGGCTGCTCGACCCGACCGACGTCGGGCCGGACGGCGAGTGGGCCGCCTACGAGTTCGCACCGAAGTACGGCAACCCGACGAAGTACCCCAGCTTCTCCGCGTTGATCCGCTCCGGGTACGCGAGTATGGAGGAGGACGAGGACTGAGTCGGCCCGTCGGCCCTCGCGCCCGCATCGGGAGTGGGGCGAGGGTGACGGCTGCTTCGGAGGGCTGGGCGGTTTTGTCGTAGCGGCACTGCCTAAGGGCTGTCCCGTAATCCCTGGAGGGCGCACGACGACAGCTACGGCACCTCGCCGCGTTGTCGGAACGCCCGAATACATCCAGTATGCGGACGTCCCTCCGCCTTGCGATGCACCGCATCTGACGCCGCGCGCTGATCCACCAGGGATTACGGGACAGCCCTTAGGGCCCCACCACGGCCTCGGTGATGACCGGGCTCGCCTCTCCGCTCCAGGAGACGGCGAGCGTCTCCCTCGCCCGTGTGCAGGCCACGAACAGCAGTCTGCGTTCTACCAGCCAGTCCACGTCCTGGGGCGGCTCGCCCGTCTCCGGTGGAGCCTCCGGGGCGCCGGACGGCCACTCACGAGCGCTCACTCCGATGACGGCCACACAGCGGAACTCGGCGCCCTTCATCGCGTGCACCGGTGCCAGAACCACGGTGTCCCCCCGTGCCTCGATCGCCCCACCGGACGGCATCACCGGGACCCCGGCCTCCCGCAGCGCGGCGCGAGCGGCGTCCAGCGTCCGTCGGAAACGGGCGCAGACCCAGATGTCGTCCGGCTCGACCCCGTCCGCGATCCACGTCCGCACCCGTTCGACGAGGGCCGCGATCTCTTCGCGCTCGGAGCCGTAACCGGTGACGTCGGGACGGACCCCCCGCAGCCGGGAGTGATAGCCGGCCAGCGTCTCGGTCCCGTCGCCGCTCAGCCCGTCGACGGCCTCCGAACGGAGAAGTCCGGTCGACCAGTTCAGGATCTCTGCCGTGGAGCGGTGGCTGCGGTCCAGACGGCTGCTGCGCCCGGCGACGGAGATGCCGAGGGAACGGAATGACGTCTTCGTGTCGTAGACCCGCTGGTGCGCGTCTCCGACCATGAAGAGGTCGTCCGCATCAGGTTCGACGGCGGCTCGCAGCACCCGCCAGTGGGCAGGATGCACGTCCTGCGCACTGTCCACCACGACATGGCGGTAGGCAGACCTCTTCTCTCCGTTCAGCAGTTGCACCGCACGAAGGCACAGCCCGAAGCGGCTGTTGCGCCCCTGATCGCGCAGTTGGTCCTCGAACATCTCCACCGCCGACCAGACCTGTGCCCGGCGTGCGGCCGGAAGGGCCTCTCCGCGCCCCTTCCGCAAAACGGTCAGATAGGCCGCCCGGCCAGGCACCCCCAAGGTGAGAACGACCTGCCGGTACTCCTGGAACAGAAACTGTCCGTCCAACGGCAGGCCCGCCCTCTCGGCGACCTGGCTCCAGAGCGCTTGCTCTTCCCGTTCCGTCAGGACCAGGGGAACTCTGCGGTCCGCTCGCGCCACGACATCTCGTACGTAGCCGTCGACGGTGAGCACGTCCACGCGGTCCAACAGCGTCGCGTCGTTCTCGAGAAGCGAGGCCAGACCCTGCCGGAGCGCGACGGCCGAGGAGTTGGCCACGGCGGTGAGCAGGACGCGGGTGTCGGGCGATCGGCGCAGCAGATGCCTGACACGGTGCAGGGCCACCAGCGTCTTGCCCGTGCCGGGGCCTCCGGTGACCAGCGCCGGGCCGTTGTACGAAGGCCGGTAGGCGGCCTCGCGCTGAGGGGGGTCCAGCAGATCCTCGGGCCGACGCCCGGTCCTCCCCACCGGCACCCCGCCCAGGGCCAGCAACTGCGCACGCGTCTGAGGGTCCGTGGCGTAGACGACGGTCCCCGCCATGCCGCGCGTCAGCAGGACCCTGTACGCCGTGCGGATCATGCGGTCCACTTCGGCGTCCGGAGCCGAGGGCTTGGTGATGGACGCGTCCTTCGACGACCTGCGGTCCGTGACGCATCGTCCGTCACGGAAGACCAGGTCGGGGCCGATGATGACGCCGCCCCAGTCGTACTCGAAGCCCTGCGCCGTGTAGATATTGCCCACCTGGCCGAAGCCCGCCGGGTCGGTGGCCCACAAGGAGGCGGGCGGAGCCCCGGAGATCGCCCGGTCGCTGTTCGGGGGCCATGGCCGTGCCCAGTCACCGATCACCACATCCTGCGGAAGGAGATCTCCCGGCCGCAGCGTTCCTGACCATTCCCAGCAGTAGCCCGCGGTCATACGGGCGCTGAACCCCGCGGACCGGCGCTCTTCCAGGAACGACTGCATCTCCTGCGGGCTGTCGGCGACGAGGAACCGCATCCGGCCGTCCGGCTCCCAGGGCAAGGAGTCGCCGGGCTCCAGACCGAGGAACCGGTCCACCCAGCGTCCGAAGGACCGGCTTCCACCGCACCGGAACTGGGCCTCGAGGGGCACGACCCGAACGGCCAGGCCCTTGCGCTCCGCCGCCGCGACGATCCCCGCCACCGTGCCCGTCTCGCCCGAGCGGACCACTTGATGCTCGTCGAGAAAGAAGACCGATACCCGGGCCGCGTCGATGAGCTCATCGATCTGCGCCTTGCCGGTACGCCCCTCCTTCTTCGTGAAGCGGTGGTCCGAGGTCGGGCGAATCCGGTGGGCCTCATCGCAGAGGAGAACGTCGAGGTCGTCGGGGTAGGCATCCGTGAAGCTGTTGAAGTACTTGAACAGCTCCTTCACTCGGGGAACTCTCGCGCCGGCGACCGCACGCATGGTCTTCGTGAACGCCGCCGAGCCGGTCGCGTGCAGCGCGGGCACCCCCCGCCGGTACAGCTCGCCCAAGAGCGACAGCGCGATCACGCTCTTTCCGGAACCGGGGCCGCCGGTCACCACGACGACCTCCTTCCGCCCGGAGCGCTTCGACGCGCGCACGGCTTCGAGGACGGCGTGGTAGGCCACCTGCTGTTCGTCCAGGAGGACGAACTGCCCCCGGTCCCTGACCTCCTGCGGGGCGACCGACATGAGCTGGAGGGGAATGGAAGGCCGATCGAGGAGGAGTTCGTCGGCCGCCCGCGCCCCCGGGTGGCCGCTGCTGAACCTGGTACGGAGATACCTGATGAACGCGTGCCGGTTCTCCCCGGTGAACAGCATCTCCCGACCGATCCGTTCCCGGTCTCTGAGGCCACCTGCCCCCAGCTCCGTGGCCCTGGGCAGGTAGGCGACACCACTGACCCGGTCCGGGATCAGATCGTCCCCTCCGCCGAAGCGGGTCAGGTACGCGCAGTAGCCGCGCACCTGGTCGAGCGGGTTGAGAGCCTGGCGCGTGGAGGCATCCACGGAGCAGAGGACCGGATCATCCGCATCCGGCGTCGCCCTCTCCCACAGCTTCAGTTCGACCACGACATACGTCGGGACCGAATCGGCGGGGCTCAAGCCGGCGACGACGACGTCCACCCGCTTGCTGCTCATCGGCAGGGCGTAGTCGATCAGCATCTCGACCTGGGGGAGCCCGGCTTCGCAGAGCACTGCCGCGATTTCGGGGATCCCCTGTTCCCACGCATGGACCTCGCCGGGAGGCGGTCGACGTCCGTGAACGCGTACGAACTCCCCCATGAGCAGTTCGGTCAGTCGCCCGCTCAGCGCCTCGTCCGCGACGGCTGCGGCGGAACCACGGACCAGGGCCGCCCCCTCGGCCACGACCGCGCGGCCACGCGTGCCGGAGGGCGGCGGCGGGTCAGACGGTCCGACGACGTCCTGGGCAGCGGAGTCGACCCGGTCTGCCAGCACGGCGAACGGCGTTGCTTCGTCCGAGAGCTGGACGGCGCCGTTCGCGGCGGGCACCAGCGCCGCGAAGTCCGGCAGACGGCCGCGGTGGGGCTCGAGCGCCCGGCCGACGGCTTCGCTGACCTCCTGGGTCTGCACCCTGCTGAGCCCCGTCGACAACAGCTCACGCACACCGGGGCGGAACGTGTAGAGGCCCTCTCCCCGCGGCGTCCCAGGAAGCGCCGCGGGCGCGCCTTCGTCGTCCGTGCTGCGCAGCAGCCCGCCCAGCAGTACCTCGGCCACCTGAGTCGAGGTGGCGTCGGGCAAGGTGGCGATGCGCACCAGTTGCATCAGGAGCGGAGTGAACTGCTCGATGGTGGAAAGCCTGACCGCCAGGCTGTACGCCTGAGGGGAGAACGATCCGCGGAAGGCGGCGATCAGCTGATCCGGTGCCACGGCCGGGGACGCTGTCGCCCCCGGCCGGTCCGCGGCGGCGGACCCAAGGATCGCGACCTGCATCAGCTGGGGTGCGGCGGGGCGGGTGATCAGCTGTGCCCAGGAACCGAGCGACGACGGCGACAGCGCGACCACGGGCACCGGGAGCCGGCCGGGGGCGGGCCGCAGTGCCTCTCCCGTGAGGGAGTCGACGACCTGCAACTGCCGTGCCGCGGTGAAACGTTGAGGTGCCGAGAGAAAGTACGGCTCGGGCTGGAGCCCGGTGGCGCGCCACAGTCGCTGAGGCAGCGGGGAGAGGATGGCCACGGGACCGTGCGCGCCCAGAGCCGCGACGGCGTCGACCGTGGTCCCGGTCCTCCACGCCGGATCGACTCCGTCCGTGAGGACCAGGGTGGCCTCCGATCCGATGCCTCCCGATCGGCTGTGCGGCAGTTCGCGGGGAACGATCCGATGGACGGAGACGGCACGGAAGACCCCGCTGCGCTCCAGGAGCCGTCCGACCTCCGTCACGAGTGGCTGCCACACCCTCATGGACGGCGAGTCGTCGACCAGGAGAACGGCCGTGTTCCGCAGCTCGCGGGTAGGCCGCAGCACCACGTCGAACGTGCCCGACTCGGCCGTCTGCCGGACCGTGGCCTCCACGTCCACGGCAACGCGGTGCGGGTGATCCTGCCGTTCGCGCAGGGGCCGGAGGGAACGGACCAGCTGGAGCGCCCCGGGCAGAGTACGAGGACCGGGGACGCGCACGGCGTGGGCGGCGGAGCCGGTCGAGCCACCTGCCCGGGAGTCGGGAAAGAGGAGACGTCGCCGTCCCGGTGAGCCTGCCTGCCGCTCCTGCTCGTCGGAGCCGCGTGGCGGGGTGCCGGAGGCGGCGAGCGGCTCGGTGCTCTCTTCCTGGTCTGCTTCGGGCAGTGGCGACGCGTCGGCCGGAAGGCCATCCCTGTCGCGTGCCGCGCCGTCCTGTCCCTCCTGGGCGGAGGCGCTGGCCCGGCTCTCCTCCAGGGTGCGAGCCAACAGGAGGAGGTCCAGGAGCTCCGCGCCCGTCACCGGGTAGCCGAGCTCGTCCAGCACCCGTCGCAGACGGTCGATCATGCCGGGAATGCCTCGTCCAGACGGCGCATGACCGTGCTGATCAACTGTTCGCGGCTGAGATCGGCCCCCGTGAACCGCAGGTGCACAGCGGCCAGGAGCTGGTCGGTGGCGAGGGTCTGGGTGGCCGCCCGCTGCAGGAAGTCCTGGACCAGATCCTCGGCACCGGCCAGCGCCTCGTCGCCCAGGTGCAGCCGGACGATGTTGCGGAGCTTCTCCTCGCCCGGGTCCTGGAGGTCGAGTCGGACGCAGCGGCGCAGGAAGGCCGGCGGAAAATCCCGCTCCCCGTTGCTGGTCATGACGACGATCGGGAAATTCTCACAGGTGACGGTCCCCCGGCTCACCGGGACGCGCTCCCGGTCCCCGGTGACGAGGACTTCCACGTTCTGCTGTCCCTCGGGAAGCCTGGCGAGCTCGGGAATCTCGAACTGTGCTTCCTCCAGCACCACGAGGAGGTCATTGGGGAGGTCGATGTCCGCCTTGTCGAGCTCGTCGATGAGCAGCACCCGAGGTCGGCCGCGGGCGGCGAGAGCCGTACCGAGCGGACCTAGCCGGAGGAAATCGCCGATGTCCGAGTGGCGGCCCCGGGCGCGGTACTTGAGCTTCCCGGAGGCGCCCCGGGCCGAGCGCCTTTCGCGTTCCAGCGACACCTCGCGCAGTCGGCCGACCGCGTCGTAGCGGCAGAGCGCGTCCTGGAGCGTCGAGCGACTGTTGACCGGCCAGCGAAGCACCTCGCCCAGACCGAGGTCCTTGGCGACGGCGTGCGCGAGAGAGCTCTTGCCGGTCCCCGGACGTCCGGTGACCAGCAGCGGACGGCGCAGGTGCAGTGCGGTGTTGACGACCGCCACATCCTCCCGGCTCAGCAGATACTCCTGAGCCGCAGGAGTCCCCGGCGAGCCCGAGATGCCGCGCCAGGAGGGCGGCGGCGGCAGGTCGGCAGGCCCGCGGAACACCCACCAGTTCTCAGCGGTCGGTACGGGATCGGGTTCGGGTTCGGACGCTGCGTTGTGCGACACGGTCGCTCTCCTAGGCGGGGTGGGATCAGGGCTGAGTGAGTGCCCAGGGGTCAGGGGCGAACGGTGGCGGCCGGTGGTCCGGACCGTCGTACAGGAGCGACAGACGGCGGCCCTGGTGCGTCGGGCAGTCGGGGTCCGCCAGCGCTCGGGCCCGCTCCAGGCGAACCGTCTCGGGGATGTCGGCGTGGCTGATCCCCCGCAACAGGTCGAGAAGCCGCTTCGCGGTCTCGGGATCGTGGTCCTGCCGGTGCCAGAGAACCGTGTGCACGCCCGCCTGGAGACACTGCAGGAGTATCCGGCTCTGGTGCTTCTGCTCGCAGCACATGATGACGATGCCGGCGTCCGGGGCCGCTTCGAGTCGGGCCTGTGCCACGACGGAGTTGGTCGAGCGGTGGTCGAGGACGACGGGCTGGGAGGACGACAGTGCTTCGGTGCGCCGCCGCCAGCCCGCGTAGCTGTCCCGTGTGCGGCCGGAGCTTCGCAGGACGACGCGCCGGGTGATGCCGAGAAAGAAGTCGCTCTCCTCGTCGTCCCCGGTCAGTTGCCAGGTGTCGACCTCGAGCCGGAGCCACGCCGGTGCCAGGAAGAACTCCACCTGGGCCTGTCCCGCGTGCTCCTGGACCTCGGTCCGCAGGGCTGCCCTGATGCCCTCGACCACCTGGGCGCTCGTCACCTCGGTGTCCTGGACCTGGACGACCTCGTGACGTCCTTCACCGGTCCAGACCCAGATCTGGTAGGTGAAGCGATGACCCGGGGCGAGAGGCAGCAGCTCGATCTGGATGCGCGGCCCCCCGCCCCCGGTGCCACGGGAGCCGGATGCCTGGCGAGCGTCCTGGCGGTGCTGGTCGACGGCGGCCGCGGGAATTCCCAGCCGGACGGCCACTCGGTCCACCCATGCGTCCAGGTCCTGTGTCACCGGGTTCTTCGCCGCGCCCTCCGCGAATCCGATGCGCACCACGGCCTGAAGCAGCGGTGGCACCAGACGGCCGTCGGGCTGGTCGTATCCCTCGAGAAGATCGGTCAAATCCACGAGCCCCTGCACCAGGGGCAGTTCGTCGACGTACGGAAGGACCGCACGCAGGAGCCCGGTGAGGTCGGACTCTCCCCCGTCACAACGCACCAGGAGACCGACCAGGTCCCGCCGCTGTTGGACGGTGAGCGTCTCGCGCGGACTGACCACGCGTGCGGCGCACAGGAGCTGGTCCCACAGCGGATCACCGGCCGGGAACCCGGCGGCGCTCGTGTCCACCAGGTACTCCCTCACGACATCCACCAGCTCCGGTACGCCGCGGCGCACCCCGGTGGCGAGCGAGAGCAGCCGATAGCTGTCAGCCGCCTGCCCCGCCGATGTCCTGCGGAGCTTCGCGGACAGCCTCTCCTCGCACACCCGCACGGAGTCGCCGCCGGGCAGGAGCCGTTCCAGAGCGGACAGCAATTGCTGGCGCCCCAGCCCCGTCGTGGGTGAGGCCAGGGGCGGAAGGTCCGGCAGTTCGGCCTCGATCGTGGAGAGTCCGATCGCGTACAGGGCCGCCGGGCTCCCGGAGTCGTCGGCGCTTCCCGGCGTGGGGACATGAGCGGCGATCACGATCCCGACCACCGCTTCCCTCGCCCTGTCCCACAAGGGTCCGCCGCTGTACCCCGCATAGGCGGTGCCGGCTATGACGTCCAGCGCGACCCAGGGCTCGGCGACGGCGCGGGGCGCCGCGCGGAGCGTCGTGAGCGCGTTGCCGCTGGCCCACAGCGCGATGACCTCGTGCCCTTCCCGCTCCGGCAGGAATGCCGCCGCCTCGGCACCGTGCGGCGCGGATTCGCCGAGGCGGAGCACGGCCAGATCTCCGAAGTACTGTGTCTGCCCCGCCGGCACGGGCCCGCTGCCCGGGGCCTGGGACGTTCGCGGTGGACACCACATGGCGGTCTCGGCACGCGCGCTCAGGATCCGGTTCGGATCCACGTGCGGCATCCGGAGGGAGACCACGGCATGCGGAGGCGGAGCGGACGCTTCGAACTGGTGACGTCCCAGGGCGCTGTTGACGACGTGGGCAGCGGTGAGCACGAACGCGTCGCCGACCAGAACGGCTGCGCCGACGGGCCGGTCGTCCGGCCCGAGAACGGATACGAACGATCGGCGCAGCGCCGGGTCACTCAGAAGAGAGGCAGACATGGCGCGAGGCTTCCATCACGACACGGCCGGCGCGGCCGCTCCGTCCGGCGCGTCGGGTGGGTCCGGGAGTGCGGAGGGTTCGGCGACACCGGCGAAATTCCAGCTCGCCGAGACGGTGAAGCTCGCTTCGCCCTTCCCCGAGAACACCCCGAGGCTCAGATCGCTGCCGAGCGTCACGCCGAATTCGACGGTCACCTCGTCCGGCCGCTGCGCGATGTCCGCGAAGGACTGGTGGATGCCGTCCAGCACTCCGCCCAGCGGCCGCAGTGCCTCCGCAAGCGCCTCGCCTCCCCGGCTGAGCGTCTGTGCCACACGCCCCTGGACACTCACCGGTTGAGCGGTGCCGAAGCCCGGCGGCAGGTCCTGGGGCGCATCCGCCTCCGGTCGTCCTGCCGGTGGCTCCACCCGTGCGGCCGCGTCCCCGGTGCCAGGAGTGAGGTGCAGGCGCACCACGGAGCCGTCGTCAAAGGTCAGATTCATATCCCCCATGGGCACCATCTTGGCATGCCCGCAGGCCGGACATCAGCCCGGAGCGCCCCGCCCCGGCCGGCCCGGCCTGTGGGGCCGGCCACCCGGGCGCTCAGTCCTCGGCGAGGTCGTCCGGGGTGGACCGGGCGAGGTCGGCGAGGGTCGCGAGGGCCCGGGAGAGGACCTCGCGGGTGGGTGAGGCCAGGCCGAGGCGGATCGCGTGCGGGCCGCGGGGGCGGCCGGCGGAGAACGCCGCGGCCGGGGTCACCGCGATGCCGTGCCGCGCGGCGGCAGCGACGAAGGTGTCGGCGCGCCAGGGGGGCGGCAGCTCCCACCAGCGGTAGTACGAGGAGGGGGCGCTGCGTGTGCGGAAGTCGCCGAGGTGGTGGTGGGCAATCTCCTGGCGCGCCCCGGCTTCCCGCCGCTTGGCCCGTACGAGGGTGTCGACGGCGCCGTCCGCCTGCCACCGCGCCATCGCCTCCAGCGGGAACCGCATGGGCGTCCATCCCCCGGAGCGCAGGGCGCCGGCGACCCGGCCCGTCAGCGCGGCGGGGGTCACGGCGAATCCGAGGGACAGCCCCGGGGACAGGCGTTTGGAGAGGCTGTCGACCAGGACGGTCCGCTCCGCGGCCCGCGATGCCAGGGGCGGCAGGTCGTCCCGGAGGAAGGCCCAGACGGCGTCCTCGATCGCATGGATTCCCGAGGTCAGCAGAACATCGGCCAGTCGGTCCAGCCGCCGCTCGGGCAGGGTGAGGGAGAGCGGGTTGTGGAGGACCGGCTGTACGTAGACGGCGTGAAGCGGATCGGCGCGGTGTGCCTCCTCCACCGCTTCGGGGATCAGCCCGTCCGCGTCCATGGCCAGCGGCACGAGGGTGACGCCGAGCCGGGCCGCGATGGTCTTCAGCACCGGATACGTGAACTCCTCGACGCCCATCCGGGCGCCCGACCGGGTCAGTGCGGCGACGGCGGCGGAGATGGCCTGCCGGCCGTTCCCGGCGAACAGGATCCGGTCCGGGTCGGGCCGCCCGCCGCCCCGCGCCAGGAGATCGGCGGCGGCCTCGCGGGCGGCGGGGGTGCCGGCCGGTCCGACCGGGCGGAGCACCGACTCCAGCCGATCGGAGCGCACCAGTTGCTCGAGGCCGGCCGCGAGCAGTCCGGCCTGTTCGGGGACGACGGGGTGGTTCAGCTCCAGGTCGACGCGGCTGTCGGTGGGCTCGGACAGGGCGGGTGCGGGGGCGGGCGCGCCGGGAGCGTCCGTGACGAACGTGCCGCGTCCGACCCGGCCGACGGTGAGGCCCCGGCGGGCGAGCTCCTGGTAGACGCGGATGGCGGTGGAGTTGGCGATGGCGTACCGCCGGGCGAACTCCCGCTGCGGAGGCAGCCGTTCGCCCGGACCGAGCCGGCCGGCCGCGATCTCCGCCGCCACGACGTCGGCGACGGACCGGAAGTCCTTCACGGGCTCCACCTCCCTGGTGAGCGGCATAGAAGCACATCATTGCACCGAGTGCAATGTCTCCTATTGAACCGACCCGGAAGGGGAACCTAGAGTCGCATTGCACCGAGCCATATAACCGAGCCATATACCTGACGCTCACGGCGGCACCCACGGCGACGGACCCTTCAGCGGGACATCAACAGAGCGGCGGACGAGCATGGTTGAGCTGAGCGGGGTGCTCGGGGTCGCGATGGTCGCCCTGGGCATGGTGCTCACCCCGGGCCCGAACATGATCTATCTCGTCTCCCGGAGCATCACCCAGGGGCGACGCGCCGGAGTGGTGTCCCTGGGCGGCGTGGCCGTGGGCTTCCTGGTCTACCTGCTGGCCACGAACCTCGGGCTGTCGGTGGTCTTCCTCGCGGTGCCCGAGCTGTACGTGGCCGTGAAGCTGGCGGGCGCCGCCTACCTCGCCTACCTGGCCTGGACCGCCCTGCGGCCGGGGGGCGTCTCCGTCTTCGCCCCCAAGGATCTGCCGCACGACTCCCCGCGCAGGCTGTTCACCATGGGGCTGATGACGAATCTGCTCAATCCGAAGATCGCCATCATGTACCTCTCCCTCATCCCGCAGTTCATCAGCCTGCGGGCGGGCAACGTCCTCCTCCAGGGCTTCCTGCTGGGCTCCGTCCAGATCGCGGTGGCCCTCACCGTCAACCTGGGGATCGTCCTGGCGGCGGGAGCCATCGCCGTCTTCCTCGCCCGCCGCCCCTCCTGGCTCCGCGCCCAGCGCTATCTGATGGGCACCGCCCTGGGCCTGCTGGCCGTATCGGTGGCCGTGGACACCTCGGCGCCGGCGGCATCGGGCTGAACCACGGGGCGGGGTTCAGAGCATGATGAGCAGACGCGTATCGGCCTTGAGCTTCCTGTTCACCGAGCGGCTCTGCACATAGACCTCCAGCGCGGGGTTGTTGCCCGCCTTCACGGAGACCGTCCCGCGGACACCGGCGCCGAACAGGAGGTTGCGCGCCGCCTCGCCCGTGTAGGCGCGGTCGGTGTCCTTCTCGACCACGATGACCTCCTTGTCGGGCTGGACCTGGACCCGGGTGCCCAACTGGTAGTAGCAGGAGCCGCGCTCGTAGGTGACGCCGGGATGCGAGTCGACGAAGGCGCGGATCTCCATCTCCTTGTCGACCTTCAGCAGCCGGTACCTGTCGGCCGCGACCGGTTCGAGGTTGGCCCGCACATCGTCGACCGATATGTCCTGGCCGACGGCGAACAGGTTCTTCGTACCGCGCACGCCCTGCTCGCGGCCGCGGAGGAAGCTGGTGGCGGCAGCGCGCACGGTGCCGATCGCGTCCTCGACGCCCTTCTGGGAGTCCGCGTCCCAGATGGCGATGTTGCCGGCGGGGAAGCCGTAGTTCTGGGCGGTGCGCTTCGCCAGGGAGTTGGGCACGAGGATGGCGGAGGTCCAGTGCCCCGGGAGTCCGTTCATCTTCGCGGTGATCCGGTCGAGCCAGGGACCCAGGATGGTCATGTCGCCGTCGTGCCGCCGGTCGCCGCCGGAGGCGTTCTCCTCGCCGTCCGTCACCACGATCTGGAGGAAGCTGTGCTCGCCGTACTCCTCCCAGATGTGTCCCAGGTCGTCCAGGGACTTCAGCGAGGCCTCGATGAGGGCCGTGGCGCCGTTGTTGACCTTGTACAGCCCCCGCATCGAGGGGAGGTGCTTCACGTCCATGTCCCAGACCAGGTTCTCCACCCGGTGGTCGAAGGAGTAGAGGCTGATCCGCGTCTCGTGGCCGAGGCTGTCCGACTCGGCCTTCAGCCCGGCCACGAACTCGTCGACGACGCGGATGAGCTGACCCTGGTGCTGATACATGGAACCCGAAGCGTCCACGACCAGCGCGACGTGATTCACCTTGTGCTGGATCCTGTTGGCGGACATGGTTCTGCTCCTTCTCCGAGACTCCCCGAGTGATGCTTCGACTTTATGGGGAGGCACTGACAGTGGAGCCCGACCGCCTGCGGAGGGCGCCGTCAGGCAGCCCTGGTCGCCACGAATCCGCAGAGTGACTCCAGGGCCCGGTGCGCCGCGTAGGGCTTGAGCCCCCGGATGGCCGCCCTGGCCCGGGTCAGCCGCTCGTTCATGACCGCCTCTGCGGCGGCGAGGGCCGGCGAGGTCTGGAAGAGCTCCAGGGCCCTGCGGCGGGCCACCGGTTCGGCGACGAGGTCGGAGTCGAGCAGTTCACGCAGTTCGGCGCCGCTCGGGCGGTCGTCGGCGCGGGCGAGCAGGACGGGGAGGCTGGCGACTCCGGCCGCGAGGTCCTTCCCCTGCTCCTTGCCGGTACGGCCGACGGGCGCGGTGAGGTCGAGGAGGTCGTCGGCTATCTGGAAGGCGATGCCCAGTTCTCTCCCGAACTCCTCCAGAGCCCGGGTGGACGGCGCGTCGACACCCGCCTGGTGCGCGCCGATGGACAGCGACATCGCCAGCAGCGCGGCCGTCTTCCCGGCGAGCACCTCGAAGTAGTGGTCGACGGGGTCCTCGTCGGGGGCAGGGCCGACGAGCTCTCTGAACTGTCCGGCGACCAGGTGGTCGGCAGCCTGCGCGTTGGCGCGGATCGCCTCCGGTCCCAGGGCCGCGGAGAGCCTGGCGGCACGGGCGAGGAGCAGGTCCCCGCCCAGGACCGCGGAGCGCTCCCCCCAGCGGGCGTTGGCGCTGGGGACGCCGTGGCGCGTCACAGCGGCGTCCATCACATCGTCGTGGTAGAGGGTGGAGACGTGGACCAGCTCGGCGACCACCGCCGCTTCCACCACCCCGGCCCGCCAGGGCTCACCGAACTCCGCGCCCAGCAGCACCAGAAGGGGCCGCAGGCGCTTGCCGCCGGACGCCGCCAGGTGGCCTGCCAGTTGGGCGACGCGAGGATCCTCGGCATCGGTCGCCGCTTCCTGCAGGCCCTTCTCGGCGGCTTCGAGCCCGGCCGACAGCCGCGACAGCAGACCGACGTCGTCGATGTCGAGCTGGCTGACCAGCCCGCTCGGGGTCCGGTGCGGCAAAGTCGAGGCGGAGTCACGTCCGAGCGGTCGCATCAGTACCCTCCGGGGGAACTTCCATCTCGCTTCTCGCGGGCATTTCCGCGACAGGACGACGCCTGATGCTGCGAAACCCCCTGATCAGTTGAGACTTTAGGACTCGGCGCCGAGTCGACGGGCCCGGATGTCATCTTCCTGCCATGCCACTCGCCCCGGTGCGGAGTCGGCACGCCGATCGACCCAATATCGGACGTGAACACGACAGGTCCGCACGAACCTCGCGCACCGCGCGCCGTCCTTTGTTCCGGGATGCTCCGCGCCGAGAGCGGATCCACGGCCCGGACGGCCGGCGGTTGTCAACAACTTGCCAGCGGAGCGTCCTTTTCCCGAACGTCGCCATAGCGTAGGAGGTCATGCCTGACTGCGAGTCCGTCTTTCCCGATGTCCGACCAGCAGATCCAGAGCAGCATGCCGACCCTTTACCCCACCTCGTCGGCGGCAAGAAGCACATCTTCAAACAAGGAGCGTCATGTTCGGACGGATAGGACGGTTTTCCGTCAAACGGCCGTGGCTGACCATCGTGACCTGGATCGTCTCGGTGATCGCCCTGGCCGCACTGGCACCGGATCTGAAATCCAGTACCGACCAGGCCGACTTCCTGCCGTCTCACTATGAGTCCGTGCAGGTGGGCAAGTTGCAGGAGACCGCGTTCCCCAAGCAGGAGACCGCGGCGGCCATTCTGGTGTTTCAGCGGTCCGACGGCGCGGCCCTGAACGCGGCCGACAAGGCCGACGTGGCCAAGGCCACCGAAGCGTTCCAGAAAAAGGGCTACGAGACCTTCAAGAGCGTGGTGACCACGCCGGAGGCGGTCTCCAAGGACGGGAAGCTCGCGCTGGCCAGTGTCTTCTCCTCGGAGAAGGATCTCGGCGCCGATCCCACGCTCGACTCGGTCAAGGAACTGCGGGCGGACAGCAAGGAACAGCTCGCGGGAACGTCACTGAAGCTGGGCGTCACCGGCCTGGCCGCGACCACCCTGGACGCCGTCGAATCGGCGGGCGACACCGACGCCATGATCATGATGGCGACGCTGGTCCTGATCATCGTGCTGCTCGGAGCCATCTTCCGCAGCCCGCTCATCGCCCTGCTGCCGGTCCTGATGATCATCATCATGTTCCTGATGGCCCAGGGCCTGATCTCGACCGCGAACCACCTCTTCGGCCTCGAGGCGGACAGCGGGAACTCCGCGATCCTCATCGTGGTGCTGTTCGGTGTCGGGACGGACTACATCCTCTTCCTGCTCTTCCGCTACCGGGAGCACCTGCGGACGGGTCAGGAACCCAAGCAGGCGCTCATCGACGCGGTCGCGCGGGTCGGCGAGACCATCGCCTCGGCCGCGGGTGCGGTCATCGTGGCCTTCCTCGCCCTGCTGCTCTCCAGCATGGGCAGCATGCGGGCGCTCGGTCCGTCGCTGGCCATCTCGGTCGCCGTGACCCTCGTCGCCGGACTGACCCTGGTGCCCGCGGTCTTCTCCCTGCTGGGGACCAAGGCCTTCTGGCCGTCCAAGTCCTGGCAGCGGCAGCCGCAGAACAAGCTCGCCAACGGCCTCGGCAACGCCGTGTCCAAGCGTCCCGCCCTGGTCGCCGCCGTCTCCGGTGGGGTGCTCGCCGTGCTCGCTCTGGGAGCGCTCGGCTTCAAGCCGGAGTTCGACTCCGAGAGCTCGCTCCCGAAGAACCTGGAGTCCGTCCAGGCGATGGCGGACATCCAGAAGAGCTTCGCGGCGGGCGAGACCGAGCCCAGCCTCGTGTACCTCGTGTCCAAGAGCGGCGAGAAGCTGGACCCGGCCGCCCTGAAGGGGTTCCAGGAGAAGATCTCCCAGGTGGACGGGGTCGGCGAGGTCTCTCCCGCCCAGCTCAACCCCAAGGGTGATGTGGCGCAGTTCAGCGCGGTGCTGAAGTTCAGGCCCGCGTCGGAGAAGGCGATCGACCTGGTCTCCGGCACGTTCCGCGACACGACGCACGACAGTGCGCCCGAGGGCACCAAGGCCATGGTGGGCGGCCAGACAGCGCTGCTCGCCGACATCGAGACGGCGGTCAACCACGACTACAAGCTGGTCTTCCCCGCCGCCGGCCTGGCCATCATGCTCATTCTCGGCCTGCTGCTGCGCAGCCTGGTCGCGCCCATCTACCTGATGTTCGCCGTCGGCCTCGGCTTCTGTGCGACCCTCGGGTCGACCGTGTGGCTCTTCCAGGACATCAAGGGCGAGAACGGGCTGCTGTTCATGCTGCCGATCATCGTCTATCTCTTCGTGGTGGCGATCGGTACCGACTACAACATCCTCATGATGGCCCGCCTGCGCGAAGAGGTCGGGCGCGGGACCTCCCCGGCCGAGGCGGTACGGCTCGCGGTGGCCCAGTCGACACCCACCATCAGCGCCGCCGCCGTCATCCTGGCGGGCACCTTCGGCGTCCTGATGCTGGCCGGCAACACCATGCTTCAGCAGATGGGCTTCGCCGTCGCGTTCGGCATCCTGCTGACCGCGTTCGTCATGGCCCTGATGCTGGTGCCCACGGTGACCACCCTGCTGGGCTCCAAGGCCTGGTGGCCCAAGGACATCAGCCGGTCCGCCGCCGTCCCGGCGGCTCCGCAGTCCGGTTCGTCCAAGGACAAGGATCCCGACACGGTGTCCGAATCCGCCGGAGTGTGAACCACGAACGCCGGCCCCTCCGCGACCTGGTCGCGGAGGGGCCGGCGTCATTTCTCCCGCCGGAGCGGCGGCTCAGACCGCCTGCACCGGCCAGAACAGCTCGCCCCGGAAGTCCCCGCCGTGTGACGACGCGTGGGCGTCCAGCATGGCCCGGAAGTCGGTGTCCTGCGGCCAGAGCATCGCGTGCTGCGACCGGTAGCACTCGATCGCCTCGTACTTCGCCTTCCAGGAAGCGTCATCGGCGCTCTCCGCCCGTGCGGGCAGCCGGATCGCCCCCTTCGGCAGAGCGGGCGCGTCCGAGCCCTGCAGCCCGTACGGCAGGTCCTCCCAGCACAGCACGGGAACCTTCCCCGCCACCGCCGTGACGACGGCGTCGCGGGTGCGGCGGTGGTCTATGTGATTGCCGACCGCCGCGCAGGTGAACACCGTGTCCGGCTGGTGCAGTTCGACAAGTTCGGTGACCAGTTCCGCCATGCCCAGACAGAGTTCGGGCTCGGCCTGCTCGCTGCCCTGCACCATCGGTCCGTCGATGTCGATCAGCCATTCGCCCCCGGGAAGCCGCCGGTAGATGGCGTCCAGGAACGAGCCGTGGGACACCTCCGCGCCCAGCAGCGTCACCGCTGCCCGGTCTTCCTCCCGGCGGTGCTGGATCGGCTCCGTGTCGAGCTTCCAGGTGTAGTGGAAGTACTCGGCGACCGGAGCGTACGGCAGCGGCGGGATGCCCGCGAACATCGTGTGAACTACCACCTCGGCTCCCTGGGAGGCGAGGTCGTGTATGCGCGCACCCATGGAGAGGACGGCATCGTCCAGGTGGGGTGAGACAACCAGGATCTTGTGAGACATCAGGAAGTAGGCCGTTCCTCTTCAGGCAGTACGCCGGGCACTTGTTGCTGCGCCCCCACGGGTTCCGGGGCATCGGCGATATCGCCCTGCGCCATGGCCGCCGCGACGGCGGACGCCGAGCCGGGGCGGTTCTTCTGGACCCAGCCGGGGATGTTGCGCTGTTTGATGGATCCCTCGGAGATCACCAGCGCACCCGGGGGCACGTCCTTGCTGATGACCGCGCGCCCTCCCGAGTAGGCGCCGTCTCCTACGGTGACCGGGGCGATGATTCCGTTCTGGCCGCCGATCCGCACGTTTCGGCCCACGATGGACCGGTACTTCTCACGGCCGTCATAGTTGGCGAACGCGGTGAGACCACCGATGTTGCTGCCCTCACCGATGTCGGCATCCCCGACATAGGACAGATGCGGCACCTTGGCGCCCTCACCGATATGGGAGTTCTTGATCTCGACGAAGGTGCCCGCCTTGGCCCGGTCGTCGAGCCGGGTGTCGGGGCGCAGGAGCGCGTAGGGGCCGACATTGACCCCGTCGCCCAGCGACGCCTGCTCCAGGACGGAGTTCGCGATGGACGTGTCCGCGCCGA
The DNA here is from genome assembly GCF_044333935.1 of Streptomyces sp. NPDC020884. Lineage (NCBI taxonomy): Bacteria > Bacillati > Actinomycetota > Actinomycetes > Kitasatosporales > Streptomycetaceae > Streptomyces > Streptomyces sp. NPDC020884. The sequence goes on from NZ_JBIRRY010000006.1 coordinate 492,238, forward strand.
CGACGCTCCCACGCAGCGTCGAGTACGCCTCCACAACGGTGCGCGCGCCGATGGTGGAGCCCACCACGGTGGACCTCACCACCTGCGCGCCGGCGGCCACGATCGAGTCCCGCACATCGGACCCCGGGCCGACCGAGGCGCCCTGCTGCACGGTGGTCGTACCCCGCAGATGGGTGTGCGGGTGGATGACGGCGCCCGCTTCGAGCGACACGTCGATGTCGATCCAGGTGGTCGCCGGATCGATGATCTCGACGCCCGCCGCCATCCACCAGCGGTTCAGGCGGTCACGGAGCGCTGCCCGGACACGGGCCAGTTGGCCCTGGTCGTTGGCCCCGAGAATGTCGTCGGAGTCCTCGGCCGTCGCGATGCCGATGCGGTCCCCGTTCCCGGTGAAGCGCTCGGCCACGGCGACGAGGTACTCGCCCGAGGCGTCCCCGGAGGACAGCAGGTGCTCGAAGGCCGCACGCAGGGCCGTCGAATCGAACGCGTAGACGCCCGCTCCCACCTCCCGGGGTTCGTCGCCCTCACGCGGCGAGCCGCTGTTCGGGAGGGTCAGCGCCTCGAACTCGCCCACCTCGGAACGGACGACCAGGCTGTAGCCCGGCGCCTCCCGCAACCAGCCCGAGAGCAGGGTCATCGCGTTCTGCGACTTCTCGTGCTCCGTGATCAGCCGGCGCAGCGTGGGCGGCGTGAGCAACGGTGCGTCACTGCAGGTCACCACGATGGTGCCGGTGAAGCCGCCGAGCTCGCCGAGGCCCGCGAGCAGCGCGTGGCCGTACCCGTTCTGGCTCTCCTGCACGGCGATGTCCAGGGCGAGGCCGGAGCTGTCGCGCCGCTCCTGCGCGTATCGCGTGACCTGATCGTCCTCGCCCGCGGTCACCACGACGATGCGCGACGGTCTCAGGGCTTCGACCGCGTCGAACACATGCCCAAGCATGGCCCGCCCGCCCACCTGTCTCAGAACCTTCCGGCCCGCCCCCATGCGCTCGCCCCGCCCCGCGGCGAGGACGACGACGGCCAACTCACCGCCCCCGGGTGGAGGCCCCTCACGTCTGACGGCCGATGGATCCGTGCTCCCACCGAGAGCTTTCTGAGAAATCATCGCAACCAGCCTTTCAGAAGGCGAACCAGATTCATTCCGGGCAGTGTTCAGTTCGTCACAGGGAACGGGAGGGGGGAGCGCAGCCGCAAGCTTTGGCCGAGCTTTGGCAGGAAGTTGACGGACTCCTCGACCGGACTACCGCGATTTTCTACTCTTACCGGAGTGGATGACCCCAACCGGCCACCTCGATACGGCTGGACGGCACGATCTGGAGATGGCAATGGATACCCGCGGGGCAGAACAGCAGAATAGGGATTCCGACGCACGGGAACCCGCGCACATCGCACTCTTCAATATCCCTGCGGACGGGCATGTTTTCCCGAACCTGGCTTTGGCCGCCGAGCTGACGAAACGCGGACACCGGGTCAGTTTCTCCATCGACGAGAAACACGCCCCTCAGGTCGCCGCCACCGGGGCCACCCCCGTGCTGTACGACACGACCTTCCCCGACGCGAGTCGCGGCGAACGATTTCCGATCGACGATGTCATAGCGATGTCCTCGTTCTTCCTGAACGAGGCGATCACCGTGCTGCCGCAACAGCGCGAGGCGTTCGGGAGCGACGTTCCCGATCTGGTCGTCTATGACTACGCCGCGCTATCGGCGCAGGTTCTGGCACATCAGTGGGGGGTTCCCGCGGTCAGGATCTCCCCGACCCGCGTCTCCGCCCGTACGTACGAGGACGATCTGGCCCCCTTCTACGCATCGGTGTTCGACAACCCCGACTGGCTCGCCTATCTCGACCGTTTCCAGGAATTCCTCGACGCAGGCGATATCAAGATCTCCGTCGACGAGTTCCTCTATGTGGGGCTGGCCGACCGTTATCTGGTGACGATCCCCGAGGCGTTCCAGTCCGATGCGGCGGAACTGGGCGACCGCTATGACTTCGTCGGTCCCATCATTCGCGACGAGGACCACCAGGCCGACTGGCAGCCCCCTTCCGACGGACGCCCCGTCGTCCTCGTCGCCTTCGGCACCGTGGCACCCGAAGTGCCCGCAGTGCAGCAAATCTTCTTCGAATGCGCGGAAGCATTCGCCGATACGCCCTGGCATGTGGTGATGTCGATCGGCAACCACCTGACCGCGGAGGACTTCGGCCCGCTTCCCAAGAATGTCGAAGTCATCGCGGATGCACCGCAGTTGCAGATCCTCTCGCAGGCCGCCGCTTTCATCACCCATGCCGGAATGGGGTCGACCATGGAGGCAATCCACCACGGGGTCCCCATGGTCGCCGTGCCCCTCGCCTTCGATCAGATGGAGAACGCCCGGCTCATCGCCGAACTCGGACTCGGTGTGCGCGTGCCCTTCGAGGGAATCGTCGGAGAGGACCTGCGCGACGCGGTGGAGCAGGTGACCGCGGACGGTGACGCGGCGGATCACCTGGACGCCGTGCGGCAACGGATGCAGGCCGCGGGCGGCGCCCGCACAGCGGCCGACGCCATCGAACGTCTTCTCGAGGCCCGCCGGCCCGGTGCGTGAGGACGCTCGCCCCGGGAGGTCCGGCCTCCGCCGCACGGGGGAGGCGAAGATCGCTCCACGGTCGGACGTCCGCACAGATCAGAAATGTCAGCATTTAATTATGGAATCCACTCGCGGTCACCGCTGGGCGGCCGGCACGGCAGTCGTCTGGATGGCCGTCTCCACCATCACGCATGTCGGTGCGGCGTTCATTCCGAAGGAGTCGGCGGTGGCCCCGGGCGCCCCCTGGGGCTACACCGCCTATCTCGTGTACGACGCACTCATCATCGCCATGTCCGTGGTCGGCACCCTCGTCTGCCTCGCGACGGTCCGCCCCTGGGGGGACCGCGTTCCGCGCCTGGCCGTCCTCGCCCCGTTGGTCATCGGATCCGTGCTCCTCTTCGTACGCGGGGTTCCCGGGTTCATCGAGATCGTCCTGGTGACCACGGGGGTCACCCCGAGAGGCCTGTGGGCGCTGGTCGACGATTCGGCGAGAGTGATCCCCGAGTCGCAGATGGTGCGCGACGCGCTGATCAACGGGTACTTCTTCCTCGGCGCCCTGTGCCTCATTCCCACCACGCTCGCCTACGCACGCCGCACCCGGCGTACCGGTGGGGGCGGCGCCGGTCAGCGCCTCGCCCGGAAGACGACGAAGAGCATGCGCAGGCCCAGCGCACCCGCCAGGACGAGCAGGTGATAGCCCAGCAGCTGGAACAGGCCTATGCCGGGAACGAGCGCCGGCCCGCCGTCGATGCTGAGCAGAATCACCGCCATCACGCCGCTGGTCGCCGCCATGAAGGTGAGCAGGACATCGTGGACGAGTGACCGGAGATAGGACCGGTCACGGGCGTTGGCGAACAGGCGGACGCTCATGCCGAAGCGTCCCTGCTCCAGCGCGCTGGTCACCCGGTCCACCCGGCGGGGAAGGCGGCGGACCAGATCCCAGACCGCCATCATGTCCGACGCGCTCAGAGGCAGCCCCATGGCGGCGGTCGCTCCCCCGGCGTCGGCCGTGCCGCGGAACCCGCCGTCGGCGAGCCGGCGGGCCTCGTCCACCATGGTGAACCCCGGGGAGATCAGCATCAGCGTCCCCTCCAGGGTGCCCAGCGCCCGGAACACCGCGGCCGCTTCCGGCGGGATGTTCAGCCCGTAGGTCGAGACCAGCCGGAAGAGATCGGTGAACACCTGGACGTTCGGCACGCTGCCCGGGGCGAAGTGACGCGAGAGGAAGCGGCCGAGCGCCCGCTCCAGGCCCTGCTCGTCGATCTCCTCGGACCGCGCCACGATGGTCAGCAGCGCATCGCACAGGGCCGCCCCGTCCCCGCTGTGCACGGCGAAGAGGAACGCCCTGAGCCCGGAACGCACCTGGGAGTCGATCCGGCCGACCGAGCCGAAGTCGATGACCCCGATCCCGCCGTCGTCCAGCAGAAGGATGTTGCCCGGGTGCGGGTCGGCGTGGAACGTGCCGGCCACCATGACCTGTTCCAGCATGTAGGCCAGCAGCCTGCGGGCCAGCTCGAGCCGCTCCTCGGCTCCCCACGCGACGGACGTGTGCGCCGAGCTGATCGGTGTGCCGGAGAGCCGCTCCAGGACCAGCACCCGCTCGCTGGACATCTCCTCGTGCACCAGCGGGACCCGGACGGCGGACGTGTCACGGGAGGACCGGGCAGCCGCGACGGTGGCGATGTTCGCCGCCTCGATGCGGAAGTCGAGTTCCTCCTGGACGGAGACGGCGAACCCGTCGGCCAGGGCCACCGCTCCGAGCGTGCGGGCCCATGCGGTGCGCCGCTCCAGCATCCTGGCGAACCGCGCGATGATCTCGAGGTCGCACTCGACGGCCTCCCGGATGCCCGGCCGGCGGACCTTCACGACCACTTCCTCACCGGAGTGCAGCCGTGCCGCGTGCACTTGGGCGATGGAGGCCGCGGCGATGGGCTCCGGGTCGAACGCCGCGAAGACCTGCTCCAGAGGCTCGTGGAACTCGTGGTTCAGCGATTCCCTCACCATGTCCCAGGGCTCCGGCTGCACCTGGAAGTGCAGCTCGCTGAGCTCGGCGATGAGTTCCTGCGGAAGCATGTCCCGCCGTGTGGAGAGCACCTGGCCCAGCTTGACGAAGGTCGCTCCCCCCTCCTCCAGGGCCAGCCGGAGCGGCTTGGCCAGCCCGCTCATTCCGCCGCGGGCCGCCCAGCCGCGGCCCGGAGGACGTCCGCTGAGGTAGGGGCGCAGCCCGTGCCGCATCAGGATGGAGACGATGTGGAAGTACCGGCGCATGCGGGCGATCCGGGACCGGACCGCCCGCAGCCACCCTCGCGGCCAGCCCACCGAGCCGCTGGGCGCGACCACTTCGAGGACCGCCAGGAACCCCGTGGTCAGCACGAGGGTCGACCCGAACTGCACTCCGGTGAGAATGCCCCGCTGTTCGGGCCGCTGCATCAGCAGGCTGAACACGGAGAGGCCGGCGATGCTCACCAACCCGGCGAGCAGGGACCGGATGAAGCCGATGCGCAGTCCCAGCAGCCGACGAGCGGTTACCACGAACGCGACGATGAACGCGGCCATCATCAGGAGAGCCAGGGGGAATTCGGCCGCCTCCATCACAACAGACTCTCCCGATTCAGCGTACGGCGGCCCGCTGGTACGCCCGAGCGGCCAGGGGGACGACGATGGCCAGCATCACACCGAGGGTGAGGAGGGCGGTCGCCAGGGGGTGCTGGGCCGGGAGCGCGTCGCTGACCACGGTCGACGGGTTCCCCCACAGGTCGCGACAGGCACTGACCACCGAACTGACCGGATTCCACTCGGCGATGACCTGCATCCAGCGGGGCAGACCGTCGAGCGGGACGAAGGAGTTCGACAGCAGGGCGAAGGGCATGACCAGCATGGACGCGATGGAGTTCACGGCCTCGGGGCTGCGCACCACGAGCCCGATGAGGGCCCCGAGCCAGCACATGGAGAAGCCGAGCAGCATCAGCAGCCCGAACCCGGCCAGCGTCTTCAGGATGCCGTGGTGCGCCTTCCATCCGATGAGCACGCCGACGACCGCCATGACCAGGCAGCTCAGCGCGGTCATGGTCATGTCCGAGAAGGTCCGGCCGAGCAGCACGGCGTAGCGGGACATCGGCAACGACCGGAAGCGGTCGACCAGACCGTTCTTCAGGTCGTCCGCCACACCGGCGGCGCTGGTGCCGACGGCGGAGAACATCACCTGGGTGAAGATGCCCGCCATGATGTATTCGCGGTAGTTGCCGCCGCCGGGGACGGTCATCGCGCTGCCGAAGATGAAGCCGAAGATGAGGACCATGACGACCGGCGCCACGGTCACACCGATGAGCTTCTCGGGCACGCGCACGATGTGCCGCATATGGCGGCCCGTCAGAGCTGCTGTGTCCATTGCGAGTTCTCGCATCAGGCCGCCTCCGCCTCGTCCTTGGTCGCCGACTCGGCGCTTGAGCGTCCCGTCAGGGCGAGAAAGACGTCGTCCATCGACGGTCTGCGCATCGCGAAGTCCGCGACGTCGATGTTCGCCGATCGCAGGGCCACGGCCGCGTCGGCGATGGCGTCGATGCCCGATGCAACCGGCACCGACACGCTGCGCCCGTCGTCACCGACCACCGGTGCACCCACCGAGACCTGGGCCATCAGCCGGGCGACCTCGGGCGAACTCTTCGGGTCGGTCACGGTGACCTCCAGCCACTCGCCGCCGACCTTGCGCTTGAGTTCGTCGGGGGTGCCCTCCGCGATGAGCTTCCCCTGGTCGATCACCGCGATGCGGTCGGCGAGCTGGTCGGCCTCCTCCAGGTACTGCGTGGTCAGCAGTACGGTGACGCCCGCCTCGACCTGTTCACGGACCATCGACCACAACGTCATGCGGCTCGTCAGGTCGAGACCGGTGGTCGGCTCGTCGAGGAAGAGGACGGCCGGGTCCGCCAGCAGGCTGGCCGCCAGGTCCAGTCGGCGTCGCATACCGCCGGAGTACGTCTTGGAGACCCGGTCGGCGGCCTTGGTCAGGTCGAACCGCTCCAGCAGCTCGGCGGCCCGCACCTTGGCGTTCTTGCGGCCGAGCCGGTAGAGCCGGCCGATCAGGATCAGGTTCTCCCGGCCGGTGAGCCGCTCGTCCACCGCGGCGTACTGGCCGGCCAGACCGATCTTCCTGCGGACGTCCAGCGGGTGCTGACGGACGTCGAACCCCGCCACCTTCGCCTGGCCTCCGTCGGCCGGCAGCAGCGTGGCGAGGATGCGGACCATGGTGGTCTTTCCCGCACCGTTCGGCCCCAGCACCCCCAGCACCGTGCCGGCCGGCACCGACAGGTCGACGCCCTTGAGGACCTCATGGTCCCCGTACCGCTTGCATATGCCCTCTGCCTCAATGGCCGCGTCCATCGTGCCTCTCCTCGAAAGTCCTTGGACAACACCTGTGCCGTGCTGTTGGGTCAGCGGCCGATCCCCGCGAGGCCGCGTGCCGTGCGTCGACCGGTCCCCCGGGAGATCGCGACCGGATCCCATCCCGCGCCCCGCTCGGGCAGCAGGCCGGCGTCGCCCAGCACCGCGCCCGCGTGCACCTCGTGCATGAGCCGGCGTCCGAGGATCTGCGCGGCACAGGCGATCCCGCCGATGGCCACGCCGGTGATCCCACTGCCGTAACGCGTATTGGCGCCGACCACGTGCAGGCCCTCGATCGAGGTCCGGGTGTCGGGCCGGCCGCCCGCGCCTCCCCAGTCCGCGAGGCCGAAGGGGGTTCCTCCGGTGGAGAGGGTGTACCGCTCATGGGTGAGCGGCGTCGCGGCCTCGAGGTGGGTGATGTTGCTCCGGAACGGCCCGATCGCGTGCTCGGCCGCGGTCAGCATCGCCTCGGTCAGCCGGGCCTTCTGCTCCGTGTACACGCTCTTGCGGCGGTAGCGCTCGCCGTCCGCGGGACCGGCGGAGACCCCCCAGCGGTCGTACTCCGGCGGACACAGGGTCATCACCTGGAAGTTGCTGTGTCCCGGCGGCGCCACATTGCGCGAACCCGGGTCCTTCTGGGAGGCGAAGGACATGAAGAGGAACGGCACCGGGTCGATGTCCCCGTCGCCCAGCCGCCGGTAGTACGTGTCGATGTCGTCGTCCGCGTACCACCACAGGTTGGCGTTGCGGCGTTCGGGCAGCGGCCGGTCCAGCGCGACGTACAGCGTGGCGAAGGGCAGGCCCATCGTGGCCTCGCGGGTCTTCTTCACCACGCGGCGGGAGAAGTGCTCCTCGCCGACGAGGTCCAGGACGGTCCTGCGGTAGTCCGCGTTCGACACCACCAGGTTCGAGGTGAAGTGCCGGCCGTCGGCCAGCTCCACTCCGGTGGCCTTGCCGTCCTCGACGACGATGCGGTCGACCTTGGCCTTGGTGAGCAGCGTCCCACCGTGCGCCTCCAGCACCTCCACCAGGCCGGCCGCCAGCATCTGGCCGCCGCCGTCCGGGTAGTAGGCGCCCCGCACGTAGTGGTCGGTGACGGTGGCGTGCATGGCCACCGTGGCCTGGGCCGGTCCCATGCCGTAGTTCGGGGACTGCGCCGCCAGGATGGTCCGGGCCTGCGCCGACAGCCCGCAGTGGTCGAAGAGCTCGGTCAGCGTCCGACGGCCCCACTTGACGGTGACGGGCGTCCGCTGGAACAGCTCCGCGACGGTCAGGTCCTCCGCGGAGAGCAGCGCCGAGCGCATCTCGGCGCCGAGCGCCTCGCACACGTCGAGGAAGGTCTCGATGCCCGGTCCGTCCGCGGGCAGCGCCTCCGTGAGCCGCTGCCGGTACTCCTGCCAACCGGCCGGCATGAACATGGAGACACCGGGAATAACGATCTCGTCGAACCCGTCCTGGTCCATCTCCCGGTACGTCACGCGCTCACCGAGGCCGAGACCGTTGAGGATCGAGGGCAGCACGCCACCGGGACCGCAGTCCCCGAGGTAGTGCACGCCGACGTCGAACTCGTAGGCGCGGCGGCGACGGAAGACATGGCTGCTGCCGCCCGCCACATCGTGCTGTTCGATCACCAGTACCCGGTGACCGCCAACCGCCAGATAGGCGGCGCACACCAGGCCCCCGACGCCTGATCCGACGACGATGGCATCCCACTCATCCTGGTTCGTCATGCTGGGCCATTCCTAACTTGTGTCTCAAGAGCCGCAACCGTCCCAGCTTTCCGAGGCTGTTCGACAGGCCGGTGACCGGAAGATGCCATCCGCATTCATCGAAGCCGGAGCAGCGCGCACCCGATGGCGCCGTCGCGGTCCACCGACGTGATCACCGCCACCCGTCCCCGGGCGTCCGGCGCGTTCTCCGCCGCCGTGAGCACCGAGACGATCTGGAAGGCGGCGGTCGCGGCCGAGGTGTCGCCGATCAGAGCCGACTGCGGCACCCAGGCCGTCTCCGCCTCGCCGAACACGGCCGTCAGCGCCTGCCGTTCCTCGGCGCCCACCCGGCCCGCCGGGCTGGAGGGCGAGACCGCCCAGACCTGCGCGAGGTCGACGTCGGCCCGTCGCAGCGCTCGCCTGACGCACTGTTCGAGGGAGGCCGCCACGCCCTCCGCGCCGACCACCCCCGCCTCGACCAGCAGCACCTCGGCCAGACCGGTGTCCTCGGGGACCGATGCCGCGGGCTCCAGCCGGAGGACCGCGCAGCCCTCCCCCAGGGTGGTGCCGGCCTCGTCCTCGTCGCGGGTGTGGTGCTCCAGCCAGGACCTGGCGGCCGAGTACTCCTCGACGGCGCCGCACAGGACCGTGTCGGCCCGCTCCGAGACCAGCATCCGCCGCGCGTAGTTGAGTGCTTCGAGGCCGGAGGAGCGCCCTGCGGCCACGGTCGCGTTCGGCCCTCTGAGCCCGTACCAGATCGCGCACTGTCCCGAGGCGCAGTTCATCACCGTGTTCGGGAAGTGCGAGGGATCGACGTGGTAGGGCTTGTCCTGGGTGAAGGTGTCGCGGGCCAGGTCCATCATGCTCTGGGCACTGCCGGTGTTGGTGCCGAGCACCAGGGCCACCCGCGTGCCGTCCGTCTCCGGACCCGGGCTGTCCTTGAGGAGACGCCCGACCGCCGTGACGGCCAGACCCGTCACCCGGTCCATGGACCGGGTGCCCTTGCGTCCCAGCACGTCCCTGATGTTGAAATCGGGTACCAGGCAGGCTTGTTCATCGGGACCGGTCCACGTCCCCGGGTCCAGGTCCACCGCCGTCGAATGGCCCGACCTGGCTCCTTCGACGAAGGCGTGCCGGCCGATGCCGTACGGCGAAACGGCAGACCAACCGGAGATGACAGGACCACGCACCACAGCAGCCAGCGCCGTCACAGGCGATTCACTCCTTCAGTATTCGACTTCGGACCCGGCGGGGTCGAGCCCCGGCAGGCGTGCTCACAGATAGAAGACCGCCCGGTAGTCCGGCCAGCGTGCGGCCATGACCCCGGCGCCCACGGCTCTCACCTCGGGCAGCAGGGCGGTCTCGCCGTCCAGCCCGTGCGCCGTCAGGTCCGGCTCCTCGACCCAGACGTCGACTCCGGCGTCCAGCAGCACGCGCAGCCCCTCGCGGGGGTCGTTCGTCGTCGTCAGGAGCCTCTTCCCCAGGCGGAGAGGGGGGACCCGCGGCGTGCGTGCGGCATAGGTGACGGCGGGCCCGCGCAGGAGCACGTCGAGACCGCCCAGGTGGCGGTGGAAGAGATAGGCGCTGTAGAGGGTGTCGGAGAACTGTGTCTCCACCGTTCCCCTGTGCGCTCGCTCGACGATGACGAGGGAGCGGCGTCCTTCGGACATCTCACATCACCCCCATGAACAACGTCTTGTCCGCGGCGGCCACGTGGTCGGCGAACTTCGACGGCGGCCGCACGGGTACCTCGGGTATGTGCGCGACCGCGCCGCGGTCGTCGCTGCAGAAGCGGCAGGCGTACCAGTAGAAGCGGTCCGGGAACGCCTCGAGCATCTCCCGTACGAGCAGGCTCATCGACGGATAGTCCGTGGACCACTCGGCGAGGTTCCGGGGCTTGGCGTCGCCCAGCCCCTGCTGGGTGAGCATGGTGGCATAGCCGCAGGCCCAGACCTGCACCTTCGCACCGCCTTCCAGCGACGCCTGGGCGATGCGCAGCACGCTGGTGAGGAGGTCGCTCTCGTGCGGAGCGCCCATGAGGGTCATCAACAGGTCCGTATGCGGGACTTTCCTGGCCACGTCAGTGCCACACCACCCTTACTCCGGGATCGAGCAGTCGGGCGGAGATCTCCGGCATCTCCACCGTCTGTGCGGCCCGCAGCAGCCGGGCCGACGCCATTCCGCGCTGGGCGAGGGAGAAGGAGTCCACCCACAGCTCACCGCCCGCGTCGACCAGCGACTGCGCCGGGGAGTCGTCCCCGGCAGCCGCCACCACGCCGTTCTGGATGAGCAGCAGCTGCACGGGGTGCCCGGAGCGGGCCAGTTGGGCGGCGTCCTCGATGAACCGGGAACCCATGTCACCGGGTCCGCCGCCCTGACTCTCGATCAGCAGATGAGAGACCGGCCGGTCCGGACCGCTGTCATCGTGCACCGTGCTTCCCCTGCCTGTAGATGATGCGGAACTCGCGGCCTGGGCCACGGTCCGCCGGGAGAGCCCGCCGATGCCGCGGGCCACGGCGCGTCGGCCGGGCGCGGGCTTCCCTCACCGGACGGCTCTCTCGCCCTCCGCGACCCGGCCAGCATCGCCGTGAGCCCGACCGGATTCCAGTGAGACGACAAGATCCTGCCAGTCGCCGTCCACGTCGTTCAGTACGCCCTCGACCACGTCGGCCACCATGCGCGCCCCGCCCGACCGGCGGATCTCCTGCCGCATCGAAGCCACCCGGCTCGCGACGCCGCGGTCGGCGGCGATGAAGTCGACCGCCTCCCGGAGCCGGCCCGCGGTCGCCGATTCCAGGGAAAGGTGCCGCCCGAGGCCGAGCGCGGCGATCTGTGCGGCATTGGCCGGCTGGTCGTTGACCTGGGGGACCGCCACCATGGGCACCCCGTGGTGCAGGGCCTCCAGGACCGACCCCATCCCCGCGTGCGTGATGAAGGCCTGCGCCTGGGACAGGACCTTCAACTGGGGCACGGTGGCCATCACTTCGATGTTCCCGGGCAGTGGCCCGAGCACCTCGGGGTCGAGGTGGCCGATGGACATCACCACATGCCAGCGCGTGCCGGTGAACGCCTGGACGCACTGACGGTAGAACTCCGGTCTGCTGCTGCCCGCGGACCCCAGGGCGACCAGCAGCACCGGCCGGCCGTCCGCCGGCGCCTGCCAGGCCCCCTGGTCGTTCCGCTCGCTCAGGCACGGGCCGGTGAAGACGTACCGCCGGTCCGCCTGCTCGCCCTTGACCTGGAAGGTCCGCGGGATGGGCACCAGACAGCGCTCGGGCAGCCCGGTGTAGTCGTCGACGGACAGACCGATTCCCGCCCGGTCCAGGAACTGCCGGAACCTTCTGCGGTACCCCGCCCAGCGGGGATCCGCCGCGAAGAACTCCTCGTACACCTCGAGCCGCTCCCGCCGCTCCTCCGCACTGGCGGTGGAGACGTGCGTCGAGGACAGACAGATGGCCGGGACCTGCCAACGATGGGCCAGCAGACGGCCGGTCAGCGCGCCGAAGTCGTGGAGGACCAGATCGGGGCGGTCCTTCTCGAAGGCCTCCCACTGGCCGGGCAGCACGGCCTCCGCCTCGTCCAGCGCGAGGAGGGACATCGCGACCGGGTCGTCGGAGGGCCAGTCCTCGACCCGGTCCGACGCCGGCAGGGTCGTCACGTACGGGACCGGCACCGCGCCCGCCGCCCGCACCTGGGGAGCGAATTCCTCGGGTACGGCATAACTCACCCGGTGTCCTCGTCGGACCAGTTCCGTGACCATTCCCAGCGTGGGGTTCACATGCCCGTGCGCAGGGATGTTGAAGAAGGCGATATGACTCGGCATCACGAGATCCTCTGTCCGGTCAGACGGGTCTGACGGTGACGGGCAGACGCGAGGCGCCGATCATGTCGGAGGTGTCCAGGAATTCGATCTCCTGGTCGGTCCGCACCTTGATCTCCTCATAGCGATCCAGCAGGAGATTGAAGGCGATACGGCTTTCGAGGCGGGCGAGCGGGGCGCCGATGCAGTAGTGGATTCCCTGGCCGAATCCGACATGCCGGTTGGGGTCGCGGTGGATGTCGAACGTGTCGGGGTCGGGATAGGCGGTCTCGTCCCTGTTGGCCGAGGAGACCCATACGTGTACGAGCTCTCCGGCCGGGATGATCTGGTCGCCCAGCTCGACGTCCTCACTGGTCATCCGCACGAAGTTGCTGAAGGAGGGCCGGATGCGGACGACTTCCTCGATGGCCTGCGGCACCAGCGAGCGGTCCGCCCGGAGCTGCTGGTACAGCTCCGGGAAGCGGTCGAAGGTCAGGACGATGTTGCTGATCAGCGCGGCGGTCGTGGTGATGCCGCCCATGAGCAGCACACCGGCGAAGCCGACGATCTCCTCGTCGTCGAGCGTCCGGCCGTCCAGTTCGGCCTGCACCAGCGTGGTGATCAGGTCGTCGCGCGGTTCGGCACGGCGCTCCCTGATCTGCTTGAACATGTAGTTGTTGAGGGTCTTGAGCCGCATGGCCGTGGCCCGGTGGCCTTCGACCCCGGCGTTGCTGGCGTGCAGCAGGTTGGCCCACTCGGCGAAGAGCGGGGCGTCTTCGGCGGGGGCTCCGAGGATGTCCGCGATCACGGCGACGGGGAAGGGGAACGCGAAGTCCTCCGCGATGTCGAATTCCTTCTTGTCCCCGACCGCGTCGAGCAGTTCCGTCGCCAGCTGGGTCAGCCTGGTCTCCAGGCCCGCTATGTACCGGGCGCTGAACGCCTTGCTGACCAGCATCCGGAACTTACGGTGCCGGGGCTCGTCCATCGCGGCGATGTTGCCGCGGAAGAAGATGTCGTAGTCCTCCTGCGGCGGAGTGATGTCGGACATATCGCTGACGAAAGCAGCCGTGTTGGCCATGATGTGAGCGACGTCCTCGTGCCGGAAGACGGACCACTGGAACGTCTCGGCGTTGTAACTGACCGGCTCGGTCTTCCTCATCTTCTCCAGCCAGGCGAAGAAGTGGGCGTTCGCCTCCGCGGTGCCCTCGTCGCCGGCGACAGCATGGACCGTCATGGGAATCACTCCTTCACCGGAGCGGGCCCGGTGGGCTCGCCGCCATCGATTTCTTGCAGTTTCGCCGCCAGAATCCGGCCGATCTCCGCCAGCGGAGCCGGTTTCATCAGATCGGTGTGCTGCCGGTCGACCTCGCGGGTCTCGATGTTTCCGCCGACGTAGGGCTGCCAGGTGTCCGGCTTCGGGGAGATATCGATCTTGTCCAGCGTGGCCACGACGAGCAGGAGATCACCGCCGAACTTGTCCGGGGCATAGGTGTTGAACAGTTCGCTGTTGTTCGCGTAGATCTTGGTGATGGAGGCGATGTGACGCTCCTCCAACGTGGCCATGGCGCTGCCGAGCCGCTTGAGGACCTCGGTGACGCGCTGGAAGGTGAGCGGCCCCTTGCCCAGATAGCGGCGGTCGTAGCCGACCCAGCGGAGCAGGTCCGCCAGCACGTCCTGCTCGTCGATCGGGGGCATCCGCTGATTCGGGTAGGTGTCCAGGACGCCGAGCAGATCGACCGACTCCCCGAGCTCCTCGAGCCGGGTGGCCATGGCATGGGCGATGACACCGCCGGCCGAGTAGCCGACCAGCCGGTAGGGGCCCGACGCCTGCACCGCGCGCACCTGGTCGACATAGTCCTCGGCCATCTGCGCGATGGTCGAGGGCATGGACTCCTCCTGGTCCAGCCCGCGTGCCTGCAGTCCGTACACGGGGTAGTCCGGGCCGAGGTGCTTGATCAGGCCCGAGTAGCACCAACTGAGGCCACCGGCCGGATGGATGCAGAACACCGGGGAGCGGCGGCCGTGCGGGCGCAGGGGAAGCAGCACATCGAGCGGGCCGCCCTCATTGCCGTCCCCGTCGAGCCGCTCGGCCAGGTGAGCGGGCGTCGGCGCCTCGAACAGGGTGCGGATGGTGAGCTCCGCGCCGAAGGTCTCCTTGATCCGGGCGACCAGGCGGGTGGCGAGGAGGGAGTGTCCGCCCAGGTCGAAGAAGTTGTCGTCGACCCCGGCCCGCGGCACGTCCAGGACCTCCGCGAAGAGACCGCAGAGAATCTCCTCCTGCGGATTACGCGGACCCCGAACACCGGAACTCTCCCGCACCTCCGGAACCGGCAACGCCTTACGGTCCAGCTTCCCGTTCACCGTCAGAGGCAACCGCTCCAACTGCACCAGAGCCGACGGAACCATGTACTCCGGCAACATCCCCGCAGCATGCTTCCTCAACTCACCCGCATCCACCGACCCGACACCGGCCCCCGGAACCACATAACCCACCAACCGCTTGTCACCCGGACGATCCTCACGCACCACCACCGCCACATGACCCACCGACGGAAACTCCGCCAGCACCGCCTCGATCTCCCCCACCTCGATCCGGAACCCCCGAATCTTCACCTGCTCATCAGCACGCCCCACGAACTCCAACGCACCCTCGACCGACCAACACGCCACATCACC